>NZ_CP033924.1:0-1404553 GCF_003815875.1 Chryseobacterium lactis | reverse complement strand
ACAAGCGTAAAATCCATATTCCCCGGAAGTCGTAGCGGTATAAGAATCTCCCGTAACGCCACTGATGATACATGGATCTCCTGCCACAGGAGGAATATTACCTGGAAAGCACTGATACCATGTGTGTACTCCGTAAACAATGGGAAAAGCATCATCAAATTTTACGGAAGCTCCTTCGCAAACATTTATTTCTCCCCCTCCCAGGTCTTCGTATGTTCCTGGTGTAAGGGTCGTCATCATAGCAGGAAGTGCATACACAAAGCCATCGGCCATGATCGCAGGACTCTCGGCTGTACAGTCGCCCTGAGTTACTGCTACTTTAAAATAATACAATTGATCATTCCCACTAATGGTTAACTGTTGTGAGGTGGCTCCCGGAATAATTTCCCAAGGATTATTATTGGGCGTTTGCCATGTCCATGCCTGTTTGTACCACTGATAGGTGCCAAATATCTGTGTAGAAAGTATTTCATCTTCTGTTTCACAGAACAAAATCTTATCCGGATATTTTAGTCCAAGTCGTGGGCTGGTAATTGTGGGATTACATTGTGCTTTAATATTCATTATGCTGAATACTAAAAAAGCGAAAAAAATTAGTTTTGTTTTCATATCGTAATATTTGGTGTTGATGTTAAATTTATATTCAATCAAGCAGCAGCCTGAGCCCGAACTTGACATTGAAGTGTAAAGGTTTTTCTTTATAAATGGTATTGGGAGCATTTTCATCTTTAAAGTGATATCCGACTCCGGGTTCCGCATAAATTCCCAACTTGTCAATCACCTTTAATTGAAACCCAACTGCAGTGCTAACAGAAAACTGTAATGGTTTATGCTCTAAATTCTCCTTCGACGTTTCTTTCACCTCATCATTTACAACATAAGTAGTTGTAATACTTCCTGCTACAGGCTTTTCTACCAATGCTCCACCCGTTACATATCCTGTAAATCGTCCTTTCTGAATAACATTATAATTTACCTGAACCGGAATTCCGATGTAATGAACAGACTGGTCGCTTTTTATATAGTTGGCATTGCTTCCCGAGTGAAGTTCAGAGGCCAGTTTTGTATAATTCAATCCTGTTCCTATTCCCCATTTCTTCCCCAGATTATAGTAAAGTGACAGCCCAAATGTAACCGGCACTTTATGTCTTATCCTTGCTTCTACAGGCTGGCTTTGATTGGCCAGCAGTATTTCGGTCAACGGATTATCATCGTAGGTCGTAGCAGTCCAAACTTCCTGAATATTCATAGGCTTTCCGGTAATGGAAGCGTATCCGGGGAATTGCTGTTCTGCAGCATTGGATGAAGCATTTCCCGCAAGCATGCTCAGCATCCATGTTTTTCCCTTCCGCGATTTCACATCTTTATGCCGTGTATTTTCTGCATATTTTTCGCTTGTCTTTTCAGGTGTAAAGAGTATTTCATTTTCTGATGTCTTCGCCGGTTCATCATTAATTTTTTCTTGAGCCAGAGGTAAGCTTTCGGGAGTTTTATTTTCCTGTACTCCTTTTTGAGCAACATCAGCAGTCTTTATTTCCTGAATATTAGCGATTTGATGTATCCCTTGTTCCAAAGAATTTTTAAGACTTCTATGTTTAATAATTTTCTCGGGAACAATAGCATTCAATATATTTTCTGCCACAGAAATACCAGAATTCGCGTTTTCTAGTCCTATTGAATTACCGATCTCTTCTGCATTTTTTAACCTTGGATGCTCTCTGGATTCTTTTTTCAAATCAGTCTTTTTCTGAGAAAGTTTCTGATTGGTATTATCATTTGACCAGTCTGTTTTTAACATCAAAAAAAGCAACGCAATCGCTGCAGCAATACCTCCGATGCGATAAATCAAAGATCTGCTCACTTCATTTCTCCTAACGTCTCCTTTTGGCTTTTCAACAGCTTTAGCCTCAGAAGAGATATCGGTTATGATCATATTCTCGTCATTTTCGGAGAACAGGTCATCTCTGATATCATCCCACAACCCATCAGGAACATCTTCTTCATGGTCTTCCATTCTGCTACGCAGGTTATTTAACCATTCATTATTCATATTGTGCTTTTTTTGACGTTTTAAATTCTTTTATTTTCTGAACAAGCAGTCCTTTTGCCCGATGAAATTGTGATGCAGAAGAGTTTTCGGCAATTCCCAAAAGCCCGGCAATTTCTTTGTGACTTCTTTCTTCAAAGACAAACAGATTAAAAACCGTTCTATATCCTTCCGGCAGCGATAGTATCATTTTCATAATATCATCCTTCGGGATTTCTTCAAAATCAGGTTCTTCCTCATTAGGCATATCCGGGAGATCATGAACTTCTACGTTTGATGTAAAATCCTTTTTCTGTCTGATATGTTTCAATGCTTCATTGACTGTAATCCTGGTCATCCAGGCCCTTAAAGACCCAGCTCCCCGATATTCAAATGACTCTATGGAACGGAACATTTTGATAAAACTATTCTGCAGAATATCATGGGTATCCTCTTTTTCAGCAACATAACGGGAACAGACATAAACCAGATTTCCGGAATAGGCTCCAAAAAGCTCTTTCCAGGCAGCTTCCTCCTTTTGCAAAAGGTGCTTTACCAAAATCTGTTCTTTGCTTTCTTCCATGTACTGCCGCAGTATCTGATTGAATATTGATTAAATTTCAGAGCAACAATAGATTGCAATTTCTAAGATGCAATCTATTGAGGACTCTTTCTACTAGTTAGTTTTTATACAAAACGGAAAATTATAATTGATCGCTTCATAAGGAGCTAGTGCCGTCCCATCGACTGTGATCTTATCCGCGACTAAAGCGTATCTTAGTGATTGATCCATTCCTACGAAAAAGCCTTTTTGCTTGGCAGCCAATACCACACTTGTATTTTTAATTGCTCCGTCCACAGGAATCTTAAGCTCCAAAGTTTTTGGTGCAAAAACCAGTTCTACTACATTATTGGCTGTATTAACCGAAGCCGTATATTTAAGATCATAAGGTATTTTTCCCATTGTTTTTAATGCCGCTTCCGCTTTTACAGGATCTTTCACAACATTTTTTACTATCTCTTCAACAGGAAATTCGGCAAATGAGATGGTATCTTTTTTAACTTTAAAATCCTGTATTTTTTCTTTTTTAATATTTCCCTGTACGATAATAAGTTTTCCTTTATAACTTCCTTTCACATCTTCCAGTTTTACCGGTGGTATTTCCTGTCTGTCATCATTAAGACATGAGGATAAAACAAGGCCTGTCATTACGATTAAAGCAGCTATTAAAAAACGGGGTACTGTAAATTTTTTCATTACATTATTTTTTCATTAAACATTAATTTATTTCGAGTACTCATTTATATAAATCTGCTTTTTCAGAAATCTTGCATGAAATTTCAAAAAAAAGATAATTTATTTCTTAAACAACTGATTTAAAGAGAATAAAAATCATCACCCATTTTGCCTATTATAAAAAAAATTTACTCCTTTTCCTAATTTTCGTTATTAAAATAAAAAAAGGAAGCTACATTACGTAACTTCCTTTTACCTCTTCATTATTTACATTTTATTGTACTCCTCCGCCCAGAGCCCGGTACAGATCGACCTCAGCATTTAATCTTTCGAGGGTCACATTATTGGCCTCAAGATCATTCTGAAGTTTATTATTCTGTGCTGTAATGACCTCCAGATAAGTAGCCATACCACTTTTATATAATTTTAGTGCATCATTAATTCCTTTATCTAAAATCGCCGTTCTCTGTTCCAAGAGTTCTAATCGCTCAGAGGAGCCTTTGGATTTCGCCATCGCATCAGAAACTTCACCAACAGCAATCATTACGGATTGTTTAAAATTGATCGCCGCTTTTTCCTGTTCAATCAAGGCTGTTTCATAGGCAGTCTTAAGTTGCTTTTTCTGGAAAATCGGAGCTGCAAGGTTTGCCGCAATCGCTTTGGTAATGGATCCCGGAATATCAAACCATGAATTGAATTTGTTGGAATTCACTCCAATTTGCGGACTCAGGCTGATACTGGGATACATGGCGGCCTTTGCCAATCCTGTTTTTGAGTTCAGGCTGATCACATTAAATTCGGCCACTTTTAAATCCGGTCTTCTGCTCAATAGCTGTGCAGGAAGTCCTTCTGTTAACTTATTTTCAGGTATCATTGCTTTCAGGCTACCTTCTCTTTCAATTTTGGAAGGATATTCTCCACAAAGGATGCTCAATGCATTTTCCTGAATGGAAATATTCTGTTTGGCAAGCGGAATCAACAATTCTGCTGTTTTCTTTTGTGCCTCGGACTGCTGAACTGCCAATGAATTGATTTGTCCTGCTGTAAATTGCAGGTTCATCATTTTAAGTGTATTATTACTCAATTCAATATTTTGTTCTGCAATGTTAAGCTGCTCATCCAGACTTATCAGGTTATAATAAGCTTGTGCTACCTGTACAATAATCCGGCTTTTAATAGCATTCAGATTTTCCTTTTGAGCAAAATATTCAGCGGCGGCAGATTCTTTCTGCATTTTTGCTTTTCCCCAAATATCCACTTCCCATGAAAGTCGAAGAGTAGCATTAAAGTCGTCCAGATATTTTGTTCCCAAAAACTGCTCATTCAAGGAACCGTTAAGGCTGTTCTGGGATGCCCAGCTTCTGGTAGCTCCTGCACTGAAATCAAGAGTAGGCATAAGAGACAGTTTTGCCTGCTTATAAATCAGATCAAGCTGTTCTATATTTTTCAGCGCTACATTTACTTCTGTATTTCTGGTAAGTGCTTTATCTATTAATCCGATGAGCTTAGGATCTTTAAAGAAAGTCTTCCATGGAAGCACCACCGTATCTCCTGTCACCTGTACCGATTCTTTGAAATTGCCAGGCACCTGAAGATCTGTTCTCGCATAAGGTTTTCCCACGGTACAAGACACCAGTAACGATGCCATTGCGCCTGAAATAAGGAAATTCTTTATCTTAAATATTTTCATTTGTCAATTGATTTGTGATGGTATTATACTTCTTCTTGGATGAAACTTTCTCGTCCAGATACTGGAAAAACATATAAAGTACAGGAATTACAAATACTCCTAAAACAACTCCGCTTAACATTCCTATCGCTGCACTTACACTCATTGATTTGTTTCCTGAAGCCATTCCCCCCGTGGAAATCATCAATGGAATCATCCCCACGATAAATGCCAGTGAAGTCATGATAATAGGACGTAGTCGTGCCTTTGCTCCTTCCAATGCAGAGTCTAAGATAGACAAGCCGGCTTTTCTCCTCTGCACCGCAAACTCAACAATAAGGATTGCATTTTTCGCTAACAAACCGATAAGCATGATCAAACCGACCTGTACGTAAATGTTATTGTCTAATCCGATTGCTTTTATTCCTAAGAATGCACCCACAATACCTGTCGGAATGGAAAGCATTACTGCCAATGGAAGAATATAGCTTTCATATTGAGCTGCAAGAAGCAGATATACGAAAAGCAAACACAATCCAAGGATAACAACGGTTTGATTTCCTGCTGATTTTTCTTCCAAGCTAAGCCCTGTCCATTCATAACTATAATCGGAAGGCAGTTTGCTTAACGTTTTTTCCATTTTATCCATCAAAGCTCCGTTACTGATGCCCGGCTTCGGAGACACGTTAATGTTCAGTGAGTTATAAAGATTGTAACGTTGAACGTATTCCGGTCCATAGACTTTTTTCAAAGTAATCAATGTATTAGCCGGCACCATATCACCTTTATCATTCTTGACAAAAATATCATTGAAGGCCTGTTCATCCATTCTGAAAACTCCGTCAGCTTTGATATTCACTCTATAGAATTTCCCAAATCTTGAAAAATTCTGAGATTGGTCTCCTGAGAAATAGGTCTGCACAGATCCCAACAGGCTAGAAATACTTACTCCTAACTGCTTAGCTTTATCTTCATTCACTTCCAGTTCGAGCTGAGGGTAATCTGCCCGGAACATGGTATAAGCAAATGCTACTTCAGGAATCTGCATCAGTTGCCCGATCACCTCATCTGCCTTCGCTTTAAGAACCTGCGGATCTCTTCCCATACGGTCCTGTAGTACGATTTCTGCATCATTCGTCATTCCATACCCTTCTACCGGTGGCATTCTGAACGTCATCACACTACCTTCTTTGATGGCAGCCAGTTTTCCGTTAGCCATATCTACAATTTCCTGGATGTCCTGAACTTTACCTCTTTCTTTTTTAGGCTTCAGTTTAACAAATCCCATTGCGTAAGCCGGGCCGGCACTGTTACTTAATAAGTTATATCCTGTAATGGAAGTATTTTCCTTAACAGCATCAATATCTTTTAAAATTGCATTAATCTTATTGGAAACTTCGGTGGTTTTTGTCAGTGCAGTTCCTGGTGGCATACTTAGCGTATACATGAAGAATCCATCATCTTCCATTGGAACGAAACTTTTCGGTGTAGTGAACATCAGCCATCCTGCTACTCCAATAATAGCAGCTACCATACCTCCTGCAATCCACTTACGACCTATCAGAAACCTTACTCCTTTTGCATAACGATCGGTCATATTATTGAACCCGGCATTAAAGGCCACAGAAAATCTTTGCCCGAATCCTTTTGGCTTACCTCCTTCTTCTGCATGGTGATTTTTCAGGAACACAGCACACAAGGCCGGAGTCAGTGTTAATGCATTGGCGGCTGAAATAATAATAGCAATAGCCAGTGTATAGGCAAATTGTTTATAGAACAGCCCTGCAGAACCCGACATAAACCCAATCGGAATAAATACTGCTGACATCACCAACGTAATGGAAATAACGGCTCCCGTAATCTCACTCATCGCTTTATGTGTAGCATCTCTTCCGGAAAGATTAGTTCCTTCCATATTACTGTGGACAGCTTCCACTACAACAATTGCATCATCGACGACAATACCAATGGCCAGTACAAGGGCGAAAAGCGTCAGTACATTGATGGTAAATCCTAATACCAAAAGGAAGAAGAATGTACCAATAATAGCTACCGGAACCGCAATCGCCGGAATAATCGTCGACCTGAAATCCTGTAAGAAAACAAATACGACAATAAATACAAGGATAAAAGCTTCAATCAAAGTAGATTTCACCTGTCCTGTTGCTTCATCCAATCTTTCTTTGGTACTCATTACCTTGGTATATTTTATACCGGGAGGGAAAGATTTTGACAGTTGGTCGATGGCCTTATTCACTCCTATTTCAATCTGGTTTGCATTTGATCCTGTCGTCTGCATAATGGCAACGGTAACTGCATTTTTACCATTGGAAAGGTTATCTCCGGTATTCGAAATAGCTCCAAATTCTATACGGGCTACATCTTTAAGCCTGATTACCTGAGTCCCCGTATTTTTAACAACAATATTCTCGTATTGTTCCGGCTTGTTCTTCTTTCCTTTATATCGAATCACATATTGGAGAGCGGCATCCGATTCTTCTCCAAGCTTACCCGGAGCAGATTCTAAACTGTGATCGGCAATAGCATTCGATACATCTGCAGGCTCAAGTCCATAGGAAGACATTTTCTGAGGATTTAGCCAGATTCTCATGGAGTAGTCTTTAATCCCGAAAACCATCGCCTGTCCTACTCCTTTTATCCTTTTTACCTGCGGGATAAGGTTGATATTGGCATAGTTCTGCAGAAAAGTTTCATCATACTGCTTATTATCTTCCGTATAAATGTTGAAAATCAACACCATACTGTTTTGCTGTTTGGAGGTTGTCAACCCCATTCTAACCACTTCCTGAGGAAGTATCGGAGTTGCCTGTTGTACTCTGTTTTGTACATTTACAGCGGCCTGATCGGCATTTACTCCTTGTTTAAATATGATAGAAATGGAGAATGTACCATCATTACTTGCGGTAGATTTCATATACTCCATATCTTCTACCCCGTTGATCTGCTCTTCCAGAGGCGTTACCACGGAACGGATTACGGTTTCACTGTTTCCACCCGGATAGGAACCGGAAACAGTGATGGTAGGCGGCGAAATATCCGGGAATCTGGTCACGGCCAGCTGGTTTAATCCAATTATCCCTAAAATGACAATAATAAGGGATATCACCGTCGCCAGTACCGGACGATCTATTATCTTTTTTAACATTTTCGAATTTTCTAAGAATGATTATAAAAATTATTTCAAAGGAATCACTTTAGCAACCACCTGAGCGCCATCTGTAAGGGCATCAATCCTGTTGATTGCAATTTTATCTCCTGCATTCACTCCTTCTTTTATAAAGTAATCCTGGGAAGTACCTCCTGAGACTTTAATCTGAGTCATTTTCACTTTATCTTTACCCTCCAGTTTGTACACGAAGAATCTGTCCTGAATATCTTTCACTGAGGTTTTCGGAAGCTTAACAACTCCATTTAGTGCATTATGAATCATCACTCTGGCAGTACCTCCTGCTCTCAATAACTTGTCCGGGTTCTGGAAAACGGCTTTCATCTGGATACTTCCGGTATTTCTATCAAAGTTTCCACTGGCACTTTCCAATCTTCCTCTAAAAGAATAGGTGGAACCGTCTGCTAAAATCAATTCTACATTTTCTGCATTATTTCCAGCGGTCGTGGCTTTACTGTGTGCAATAAAATCTGCTTCGTTCATCGAAAAATAAACGTTCACCGTATTGATATTGGAAAGACTCGTCAAAGGTGAGGGATCAGAAGGACTGATCAGATTTCCTACTCTGTTTGGAATTCTTCCGATGTATCCGCTTACCGGTGCTTTGATATAGGTAAAGTTGGCATTAATCTTTGACGATCCTAATGAAGACTGTGCTTGTGCTACCTGCGCTGAAGCTGCTTTAAAGCTTGCCTGAGCTGTTTTAAGCTGCATATCGGAAACTACTTTTCCTTCCACAAGGGGCTTTAGTTTCTCAATCTCCAGTCGTGCGGTTTCCTGGGCTGCTAAAGCTGCTTTTAGACCTGCCTGATTGGTATTAACCTGTTCATTATAAACTGAAGGGTTAATTCTAAATAAGGTCTGCCCTTTACTAACGTATTGTCCTTCTTTAATATATACTGCTTCCAGGTATCCCGTTACCTGTGCCTTTATCTCAACATTATCCTGCCCTTCAATACTTCCCGGATATCCGGTTGATACATCTTCATTTCCTGATTTCACCTGGATAAAATCGGTCGGTAACGCCGGCATTTGCTGTGGGTTTTCCTGGGCACTCCCGGAACCGCAGGAATACAATATAGCTGCAGCTGTGAGTGAAAGTACCCAATATCCTTTTCTGTAATTCATAACATTTGATTTTAAATTTTACAGCAACAAAATAAGCTCATATAATAAGGATATACATTCAAAAATATGGTGAAGCGTAATTAATCGCAGGTGAAGCGTATGATAGCAAAAATGAAAAGAAAAGGTGCTATTTAGCTTAATAAAATTCGTAATTAAAGGTGTTTTTCGCCTTACTATTTTAAAAATACGGTTGACCTTTTAATTTCTACGGTTCACTTTTTAAACTGGAGGTGAGGATCAGTTCTGCTTCTAATTTCGCAGTATTAATCAATCAAAAAAACAATCAATAATTTAAATTTTTATCAAATGAAAAAGTTTTTAGCCATCACAGCCATTGTATTAGGGATAGGAATACAAGCTCAGCACACTAAAGAAATGAAAAAAGATTCAGGGATAGAACTGATCCCTAAGGCCGGAATTAATATTGCGACTCAGTCTATTAAAAATGTGAACGGTGAGAAATCCAAAACATCTTTCCAGGCTGGTTTAGGAGTTAATATACAAACCGGATTGCGAAATTTTTCTATACAACCTGAAGTCAACTTTATGAGTAAAGGAACTAAGATTAAAAACAATTTTGGAAGCCAGACTTACAACTTCAATTATATAGAAATTCCGGTATTGGCGAAATACAGCTTTGGACCGATATATGTAAATGCAGGTCCTTCCATAGGATTTCTTATGGGAAAAAGCGACAAAATAAAATCCGCTTACGGAAAGACGAACACTGTAGATTTTGGACTACAGATGGGTGCAGGCTTGGCAATTCCTGCTGGCCCGGGAAAATTGATTGTAGACGGAAGATATAACCTGGGATTGAGCAATATTTCGGATGAGAAAGGGGTAAATGTGAAAAACAGAGGTTTTGCCATTTCCCTGGGATATGCGATTCCTTTGTAGCCAGCTGTCTTAAGTAAAACCAAAACACATAACTCTCTTTATATCCTGATCCCTTCATGAGTCATTCATGGGGGGATTTTTCATGATGAGTTCAAGGCTTTTAAAATAAAAAAGATTGCCTTAGAGTACAGCAATCTTTTGGTATTTAATTATTTTTTTTTGATTAATAATCCATCCAGGATTTGAAGATGGAAGCTTTCTCACGACTTACAATTACTTCCATATCAGGTTGTTTCCGCAGCTCCAGTTTCAGTTTTCCATTAAAATGATTAAAAATCTGTTTTACCGAATCGATGTGGATAATAAATTGTCTGTTGGCTCTGAAAAAGAATTTCGGGTCGAGCTGTTTTTCCAGTTCTTCCAGTGTTTGGGGAATGTTTTCAATAACTCCTGTATTCAACATGGCTTTGCTGATGCCCAATTCGGTATAAAAATAGAGAATATCTTCCGCCAAAACGGTCTTATATCCATCTCTGTGAGGAATAAGAAAACGTTTTCTGTAGTCTTTGGGCTGAATATAATTAAGAAGCCCTTCGATCGCTGATCCTAGTACGGGAACAGATTCCATAAAGGTTTCATAGCGTTTTAAAGCGGCATCCAGCTCTTCTTCTTCTATGGGCTTCAGAAGATAATCTACACTGTTGTATTTAAAAGCTTTTACCGCATACTCATCATAAGCTGTGGTGAAGATGACGGCACTTTTTATTTCATGTTGATTAAATATCTCAAAGCTAAGCCCGTCGGCCAGGCGAACATCCATCATAATGACATCCGGAACGATATTATTCTTCAGCCAATGAACGGTTGAGGTGATGGAATCTTCTACGGAAAGTATTTCAATATGGGGTCTCAGCTTTAGCAACAATCTTTTTAACCGGTCGGCATTAGGTCTTTCGTCCTCGACGATTAAAATTTTATTAATCTTCATATCAATGGAAGTTTTACAATAAATTTATTTTCAGTTTTTTCTATAATCGGTTTTTTATATCCCAGGATTTCATATCTGGTAATGATATTGGTAAGTCCTACTCCAGAAGAATCCGGCTTATTGATTAATGGTAAAAAGGTATTGGAAACCACTAGCTCTCCTTCTGAAGTAGTATAGACGTCTATTTCCAAGGGGTTTAATTTTGAGGTTTGATTGTGCTTAATAGCATTTTCAACCAATAACTGTAGTGATAAGGGAAGAGTATACATCGTTCGGAACTCTTCATGAATATCAATTTTAAATATCACTCCTTCTCCGATTCTTTTTTCAATTAAAAAAATATAAGATTCTAAAAACTTCAGTTCCTCTTCCAGTACAATAATATCTTTCTTGGAATTCACCAGCAAATACCGATACACCCGCGCAAATTTTTCTGAATAGTCGTAGCCTAACTGCTGGTCTTCCAAAATAAGTTCAGACAATACACTCAAATTATTAAAGATAAAATGGGGATCTATCTGTAGTTTTAAGGCTTGTAGTTCTGCTGCCATGGCGGCCTGTTTGTGTTTTGATGCTCTCAGCTTATGTTGAGCGGCTTCTACAGCGGTTTTTTTCCAATTTTGAAGCAGGTAATCTACTGTATTAAATGCACTGATTGTCAATGAAACAACAATATTGGTGGCTATCCATTGTCCTAATAATGTATATTCTTTACGGGAATCCATTTCGGGGATACTGTCTGAAGTACATTCTACAATGGAATTAATAATAATGACAATCAATACACTTCCCCCGATCTGAAGCAAACCCTGAATCAACAGCCTCTTTACCGTCCTGTCTTTCCAGGGAAGCAATTTATTTAAACTCCTGTCAATCAATATACTTACTTCCGAGATAATCGCTGAAAAGAAGAATACCCAGAGAGCGTCTTCCGCAAACATTTTGAGTGGCGTCTGCAAATAGTTTTGCCACACAGGATCAAAGGGATCAATAAGATAAGAAAAGATACAAAAGGTAAAAATGGCTACCGCCCAGATAGCCAGCCTCCTTTTCATGGCTGAAAGAATCTTTTTATATCGTATTATATTTTTTCTGATCGTAGAAGTCCTGTTCATTCACTAGGTTTTGTGAATGTAAATATAAAAATAGATTTTATATGCTCCTTTCCTATTTTGAACGAGACCGCTAAAACGGAACATGAAGCGTACTGTAGAAGACTTAAAATGGAAATAAACGTTTCATCACCTTAAAAGTACATTTCAACACCAGTTTCTGCAACGTCACATTATTTTTAGTACCATACCTATAATCTCTATCCTAGATTTGCAGTACCAATCTCAACAGGATGAAGACAATAATTATATGTACAAATTTTTCCCAGGAAGCAGAAAATTCTACTCATTACGCTGCGTCTATGGCGAAAGAAAATAAATATAAAATAGTGCTTTTTAATTTGCAGAGCGTCTCTATTCATGCGTTAAATGCTCAGGCCTCTGCAGATTTTTTTTATACACAAACTCTTAAGAATCAAAAGAAACTTGCAGATACTGCGGCGGAACTGAGTAGGTTATACAACGTTGACACGGATCATCATTTGGCCTCGGGCAATTTTATTGAAGAGCTTGAAAATTGCATACAGGTTAAAAACGGAGATTTCATTGTGATGGGTATGGCTGATAAAACGCTTGAGGAAAGGCTTTTCGGAAGTACCATTATAAAGGCGATTCACCGCGTTAAAAAACCGATTTTAATTGTGCCTTCCCATATAGAATATACCGGCATCAGAAAGATTTTGTTTGCCTGTGATACTCATAAAAATATGACCTGGTCGGCGATGAATGACATTTATAATTTCATCAACGAGTTCAGTTCTGAGGTTGAAGTATTCAATGTAGGTGAGAGAATAGAGGACTTTACCGAAGTGATGCATGACATCGACCTGAATTCAGGGCATGACCTGGAGGATATTAAATACAGCTTTAAGATGATTCAAGCTATTGAAGTCATTAAAGCAATTGAAGAAGAAGTGAAATTAACCAGTGCCGACTTACTCACCATGATTCCGCACAAATATAATTTTGTAGAATCTATTTTTCACAGAAGCAAAACAGCCATCATGGCTTATAAAAATAAAGTCCCTTTATTATCAATCCCCTTAAACATAGATTAAGACTCAATAAAAATCTGTAAACATTTGAATTATCCTTTTTGCCTTTAAAGGCTAAATTTTATACTTAATCTTGTTTGTTTGGGCCGGAAAAATTTCCGGCCCTTTTTATATTTTATCAGGAAATTAGGGACAGCAACGCCTGGTAATAATTCTCCAGTAGATTCTTATCTCCGTTAAGGAATAGGTAAGGCTCTATCAATTCCAGTTCCATCAGGTGGAATGAATTTCCGATTAAAACACCATCTACTCTGGCATACAATGTCGACTGCGGCAAACTTTTTAAATAGGCTCCTGCCTGTTCTATATGCAAAGGATCAGGAGTGGGATAACTGATGCTTCCGCCATGATAATGTTGTACTCTGAAATCGCCCTGTTTAGGAGTCTTTAGTGAGCAGTGGCTATACTTTCCGTTAAAAAATAAGAATGACCACTCACCTTCTTTAATTTCCTCCACAAATGGCTGTACCAAATAATCCTGTTCTTTCAACAATTCTTTTATCTCAACTGAACGTTCTTCAATGTTGTTTTTATCAACAGTAATTGTATTTTGTGCACCGGCGCTTACACATGGCTTTACCACCAGTTTATTTGTATTAAACTGATCAAAAAATTGGGGATCAAAACGACCTCCTCTTTCAATATATCCGGAAGGAATCACGGGAAGCCCTTTCTGAGCAATATCTTTGAGATAATGTTTATCGCTGTTCCATTTGATAATTTCGACAGGGTTTAAAACTTTAACGTCCAGTTTTTCAAGGCCAGTCAGCCAGTTCAAAAATTCATTTAAATGGTTATGATAATCCCACGGAGATTTAATAACTACGACATCAAAACTGCTCCAATTAACCATATCATCATTCCAGATTGTGGAGACAACATCCAGTCCTTTACCGGTTAAAAAATCAATCAGGTCTGTATCTTCATCATTGACAACGCCCTGTGAAAATTTCGCTTCTTTTTTGTAGCCTACTATGGTGATTTTCATACTTCTTTATTTTGAATGATTTCTTAGATAAAGTTCGGAAGATCGCATGAATAAGCACAGACACAGATTTTTTTATTTTGAGGGATACAATTAAGATCAATTATATTCACCAGAATTGTCGGTATTCTTTAATCAGCAAACCTTTTCCTTAATTCTCAATATTTTAATACATTTGTTATCAAACATATTCCAAATGAATTTCGAGCAGGTTAATCTACACCTTAATGCCTACAAAGAACACAACCAGATTTTGGATGCGGCGAAGTATCTGATCCATTCTTTCAATCTGGAGCACGAAAACTTTGCAGGATTTGGATTCAGGCAGGAACTCTCTCCTACTTCGATGCTTCTTACAGCAGAAGGAGAATTGGGAGGCCCGCAGACGGTGATGATTCCTAGAAATTTATTTGATTTTGACCTGAACCTTGTCCTGAATATGATCGCCCACGAGATGCTTCATGTACGACAAAAAGCACCCGGACAAGTAATAGAGGATAAAAATGAAAGAGAATTTCAGGCATATTATGAAATGCTTTTTCATAAAGCTTTCCCGCAGATTCCGGAGGTTTCGGACTTTCATAAAAAATTCTTCGGAGGTAAAGCGCTGGAATATTATAAAAGAATGGGTGAAGACTCAGCACTACAACAAAAATATGCAGAACAGAAAACAGAAGTAGAACATTTAATTAATACATTACCATGACCACAAAACCAGATATCACTTGGGCAGATTTTGAAAAAATAGACATCAGATGCGGCACCATTCTTTCAGTTAATGATTTTGAAAAGGCGAGAAATCCTTCTTACCAACTGGAAATCGACTTCGGAGATTTGGGGATCAGAAAATCATCCGCACAGATTACTTCATTATACCAGAAAGAAGAACTGGTTGGAAAACAGATTTTAGCAGTGGTTAATTTCCCAAAGAAACAGATTGCCAACTTCTTCAGCGAGTGCCTGGTTTTAGGATTATATGGAGAAGATAAAAACGAAGTTACACTTTTAGCCCCTTCATTACCAACAAAAAACGGAATGCAGGTAGGATAGCCAAATAAAAAAACACACATGATACAGACCATACCATTAGAAAGAGTATTATTCCTTGATATTGAAACCGTTCCACAGGCCGGATCGTGGGATGATTTATCGGAAACCGATCAATATCTCTGGGACAAAAAGACGAGGTTCCAGCGAAAAGATGATGTTTCTGCAGAAGATTTTTACGAAAGAGCAGGTATTATGGCCGAGTTCGGAAAAATTATCTGCATCACCATAGGAATGATTGAGAAAAATGATACCTTGAAAATAAAAAGTTTTTCCGGTCACGATGAAAAGAAAATGCTTCAGGAATTTGGAGAAATTTTCAATAGTCCGAGGCTTTATAATGTCATTCTCTGTGCTCACAACGGAAAAGAATTTGACTTTCCATGGATAGCCAGGCGATACCTGATCAACGGGATGCAGCCTCCTGCCCCGTTTCAGATGTTTGGAAAAAAACCTTGGGAAATCCCTCATATCGATACGATGGAGCTCTGGAAGTTCGGGGATTATAAAAGTTTTGTATCACTGGAACTGCTGGCTCATGTCTTTGGTATTCCTACTCCAAAGGATGATATTGACGGTTCAATGGTTTCATCAATTTACTACATAGAAAAAGACTTGCAGCGAATTGTTGACTATTGTGAAAAAGATGTCTTAACTTTGGCAAATATTTTCCGACGTATGCGTCAGGAAGATTTGTTGAAAAGGAATATCAATCTAGATTAAAAAATGAAATTTACAGACGATCAAATTGCTGACATTGGTGAAGAAATCATCAACGTGTTAAAAACCGTATACGACCCTGAAATTCCGGTAGATATTTACGAATTAGGGCTGATTTATGATGTTCAGATTTCCGATGACGCTGATGTAAAAATTATAATGACACTTACTACCCCTAACTGTCCTGTTGCAGAAACCCTTCCGCAAGAGGTGAAAGATAAGGTGGCAGAAGTTGATCATGTAAAAAGTGTTGATTTAGAGCTTACTTTCGAACCGAGCTGGAACAAGGATATGATGAGTGAAGAAGCGAAGTTTGAATTGGGAATGCTTTAAAAGCCGGAAGAATGAGGCAGGATGACTTAATTACTTGTTACCATTTAAATAATACACTCAGCTTCCTCTTAACATAATGGAATATATCCAATAAATATAAACCCCAGACTCATCTGGGGTTTTGCTTTTTAAATATCTTTAGCCACTTCTTTTCCTTCTCTTCTGCTCCATTCGCTCCAGGATCCTACGTAGAGATTCGGAATGGGAAACCCGGCATAATCAAGTGCCAGAATAGTATGGCATGCTGTAACGCCCGATCCGCAATGAATGATTAAATCCTTCGATTTATTTTCCAACAAGGTTTTATACTTTTCTTTTAAGATTTCCTTATTTAAAAAGTTTCCGTTCTCATCCAGATTTTCAGAAAAAGGAATATTGATTGCTCCAGGAATATGTCCGGCAATCAAATCTATTGGTTCTGACTCTCCTTTATACCGGTAAGCATCTCTTACATCAACCACAGTCGAGGTCTTGTTTTTCAACTCATTTTCAACATCTTCCAGCGTTGATACCGGAAGAGACCAGTTTTGCTTTTTTATCAGTGAAGCTTTTTCAAATACTTCTTCTCCTGATGAAAATTCTACTCCATTTTTTTCAGCTGCCTGCATTCCTCCGTCAAGAACTTGAACTTTTTCAAACCCAAAAGATCTTAACATCCACCATGCTCTTGCCGCAGCATTTGAGCCATTTTTATCATCATAGATAACAATATGTGAGCTATCGGAGATTCCAAGGTTGGAAATCGTTTCCGCAAATTTTTCAGTATCCGGTAATGGGTGCCTGCCTCCAAATGCGGCATCATCACCGATCTCAGCCAGATCTTTATCCAAATCAATAAACCGGGCTCCCTTAATGTGCTTATCAAGGTAATTTTTATAAATATCTTTTCCAGCTCTGGCATCAAGAATGATGAGACCATCTGAGGAAATACTTTTTAACTCTAAAGATGAAATTATTGGAGACATTTTGTTGATTTTTTGGTTGAATGTTATTAGGTTTTGGCTAAAGCCAATGAATTTTTATATAGTAAAGCGGGCTAAAGCCCGCTCCCATTGATATTTTAATCTATAAAATCTGTGCGATATTCTTTAATTCTTTTTAAAAATGAAAAATATCCTTAGCTTTATTATATGAACTTTCGAAGTGAAGTAAATTCAATTTATGATCTACTTTTTCAACACTCATAAAGTTGATAACCTGCTCTGTGGGCATATTTCCCACAAGATCATCCTTAGCCATCGGACAGCCGCCAATTCCTTTAATAGCACTGTCGAATCTTTTGCATCCCTGATCATAGGCTGCCTTTAATTTTGAATACGAGTCTTCATAGCGATTGTGAAAATGCCCCCCGAAATTAATTTCAGGATATTTTGAAGGAATTTTTTCAAATAAAAGAGCAATCGTTTCAGGAGTGGCCACACCGGTAGTATCAGAAAGCAGGATATCTTTCACTCCAATTTCTGAAAACCTTTGTGCCCATTGGTCTACATCTTCCCATTTCCACATTTCTCCGTATGGATTTCCAAAGGCCATTGAAAAATAGATGTTCAGCTGTTTTCCTTCGCTTTTTACGAGATCAAGCATCCTGATGATTTCATCAAAAGCTTCTTCCTGGCTCTTGTTGGTATTTCTGTGCTGAAAAGTTTCAGAAATAGAAAACGGAAATCCGATAATATCTACAGACTGGTGCTTCAATGCTTTTTCAGCTCCTCTATAATTTCCGATAATCGCAGAAACCTTTGTATTGGAACGGGATTTATCAATATTTTCAGCGACCTCATCAGAATCAGCCATCTGTGGAATTGCTTTTGGAGAAACAAAACTCAGGCAATCCAATACATCAAAGCCAACATCCATCAAGGAGTTGATATAATCTATTTTTTTATCGGTAGGGATAAACTCTCCCCATCCCTGCATGGCATCTCTAGGACATTCTGTAAGAAACATGTTTACTTTTTGATTTTCTCAAATATAATAAAACTAAATAATTTGATAAGCACTACATACAAAGCTAACACTATTTTGATTTTCAAAGATTTATATCTGATTTAAAATTTCAATAACTGATATTCAGTAGCGAATAACGTATTCTGAACGTCAAATTTGCTAACTTTGTTTAAATTTATGATAAATCTGATGAGTACAATAGAATTCAACCCATTGTGGAAAGAGAAATTACTGAACCGTTTTCTAAGCTATGTAAAAATATATTCAACCAGCGATGCAGAAAGTGAAGCGACTCCTTCTACACCGCGCCAGTGGGATATTGCCAATTACATTACGGAAGAGCTGAAAACAATCGGTTTGGAAAATGTTTCAATAGATGAAAACGGGTATATTATGGGATATATTCCTTCTAACCTGGAAAATGATGACAGACCGACTATCGGATTTATTTCTCACTACGATACTTCACCTGATTTCAGCGGAGAGAACGTAAAGCCTCAGGTTTGGGAGAATTATGACGGGAATGACCTTCTTTTGAACACGACAACCGGATTTAAATTATCTCCTTCAAAATTTGAAAGTTTAAAGAAATATATCGGCCAAACCTTAATTACTACTGACGGAAATACACTTCTTGGCGCAGATGATAAGGCAGGTTGTGCAGAAATTGTAACAGCAGCAGAATATCTGATTGCTCATCCTGAGATTAAGCATGGAAGAGTTGCTGTCGGTTTCACTCCTGATGAAGAAATCGGAAGAGGAGCCCACAAATTTGATGTAGCTAAATTCGGAGCTGAATGGGCATACACCATGGACGGTGGAGAAGTTGGAGAATTGGAATATGAAAACTTCAATGCTGCAGGAGCTGTTGTAAAAATCCATGGATTAAGCGTTCACCCGGGATATGCATATGGTAAAATGGTCAATGCTGCTCTTCTGGCCGCTGAGTTTGCACAAACGCTTCCGGCTAATGAAACACCGGCCACCACCAAAGGTTTTGACGGATTCTACCATTTAATGGACATTACGGCTGATATATCTGAAGCCAAACTTCAATACATCATTCGTGATCACGATGCTGATAAATTTGAAGCCAGAAAAAAATTCTTAGAAGAAAAAATTGCTGAATTCAACCAAAAGCATGGTGAAGGTACTGCTGAAGTAGAAATCAAAGAACAGTACAGAAACATGAAACAGCAGTTTGAGGGTAAAATGCACATCGTGGATCTTGCTGCAAAAGCAATGACAGAAGCAGGTATTGAGCCTAAAATCAAGGCGATCAGAGGAGGAACAGACGGTGCTCAACTTTCTTATATGGGACTTCCTTGCCCGAATATTTTTGCAGGAGGAATCAACTTCCATGGACCTTACGAATATGTAGCGCTGGAAAGCATGGAAAAAGCAACAGAAGTAATCATTAATATCGTAAAAGCTTAATTATGAAAAAGTTCTTAGCATTGGCATTCATTTTCGGTTTTGTCTTCAGTAATGCTCAGGTTTCTGAATTCCAGAGGGCAGACTCCCGGTATGAAAGAAAAAAATCAGCGCTGTACAGCAAGTATCCTAAGCCTAATGATTTAAGAACAAAAAAGGAATGGCTTCTTACCGAAGACAAGATAACTTCCTATAAAGATGCTTTGGATAAAATATCCCTTGAAGACAAGAAAATGATCTCAGCAGACCCGCCCACAAAGGGCAAGGTTACTAAAGAAGCAGAATATCAAACTGGAAAGCCGGCTTTTCTAGCTTCTTTATATGAAGCTGTTGATCTTGCTTTTTTTAATTCTTCTTCGGATTCTTATAAAGCCACATTAAATTTTGTAGTAGATTCTAAAGGTAATGCATTGGATGCCCAGATAAAAGGGAATAACGATGACCTAAATGCATTCATCCAGGCTGCTTTTTACCGCATCAAGGATAAAGGCAAATGGAAACCTGCTGAAATTAGCGGGAAAGCGACCTCATCTGCGGTTTCGATTCCTTTACTTTTAAAATTTAAAAAATAAATAGAATAAGCCCGCTCTACTGCGGGTTTATTTTTTACCAACCTTTCCCACTCGCTTATATTTCATTTATTTACAGTTGATTAAAAAGATTATGGTTCATTTTTTTTATTATATTTACTCTACGTATAAAAACAAACTATTAATTTTTAAACATCAAATTGCATCATGAAAACAATGAAAAAACTTTTGAGAAGGGATCTGTCAACGATTCTGGGCAACGGAAATGATAGCTGCCATATGGGCGGAGATTCTTATAATTGCCAAAGTGACTGCCAGTGTGCCTGGGGAAAAGCCTGCGAAATGTATGAAGACGGCAGCCCGGGTCAATGTATCGCAGTTGGAGGAGGAAATCCCGGAGGAGGCGGTACCGGTGGATGTACTCCCCCAACCATTTGTGTAGAAGAACCTTATTAATAATAGTCAATCGGAAGTATAATCACTTCCGATTTTTTTATTTTCATACGGAAACAGATCCTCGTCAAAGCATTTAAGCCGTTCATCAAATAAAATTCCATCTCATCTCCGGGTGTTGTTGTTTTGCATCAGATTTTTAACAATTATCATTTTATGAAACAACAATTTTTGGCATTAAGTGCATTTTTATTATGCATCTGTGCTATAAAAATCCAGGCTCAACAGACGCCTGCTTTTCACATCGGAGTAAAAGGAGGTGCAAATTTTACCAAAACCTCAACGGAATCTTCTTCCTTGGAAGGGAAATACGGCTTCGGTTATCAGGCAGGAGTAATGACCAGAATGGATATCGGAAGGCTTTATGTACAAGGCGAAGCTTTACTCAACAAAAGAAAAACTTCCTACGATACCAAAGACGGGAGTTCTGCAAAACTGACATGGAATGCCATTGATATTCCGGTGGTAGTAGGATATAAAATAGTAACAGCCGATGATTTTAATCTGAGAGTATTTGCCGGTGGTGTTTACAGCTATGCTTTTAATAATCAGATATCAACTTCACAGGCGTTCATGGAAGGTTTTAAAAGCTTTGATAAATCCAATATCGGTATTACAGGAGGTTTGGGTGTAGATTATAAGAACTTCACGATTGATCTGAGATATGAAAACGGACTTTCCAATATCAGTAAAGAATTTAAGTCGAAACCCCACAGCTTCAGTCTGGGAATAGGTTATTTCTTATTCTAAATAACTTAAATTATCTTTACTCATTAGAAACTGCTTCCCCTGCGGTTTCTAATTTTGTTTATATATTCATTTTTATAACTATCCATGACAAAACTTTTCGTTGTAAGAAAACATACTTTCGTTATCATTTTCTGGCTTGTTTTTGCGGCGGCAATCTGGATCAATTTCCAGGCTACTTCAGATGCATACACTGCCGCCTTTCAAACTTTTGTCCTTACCATAACGTCCTTCTTCTTCACTCATTTTCTTACGACCAAGCTCTTACCCAAGGCTTTGCGCACAAAAAAAATGGGCTTCTTTCTGATCCAGGCAACACTGGTTATTTTCGCTTTAAGCTTTATATATTCCCTGATTTTCACCTATATTAAAGGGAGTGGAGAAACTCCAATTCCTGCTGAGTTTTCAGGACAGATTCCTCATTTATGGAAAGGCTTTTACCTTGCACTTCCCGCTTCTTTTCTAATTAATGGAGCCGCCTGCGGAGTGAAATTTTACCAGGAACACGGGAAAATAGAGCGTGATCATATTCTTTTGCAGCAGGCTCATCTGGAAAATCAACTCAAGCTATTACAGGATCAGATCAATCCGCATGTGGTTTTTAATATTTTGAATCATATCCACATTTTGATGCGAACAAATACTCAGCTAGCTGATTTTTTACTGCTTAAATTTTCCGATATCCTGCGCTATCAATTATACAACTGTAATCAGAACCTTGTTCCTTTAGATAAAGATATGGAACATATTCAGAATCTGGTAGAAGTAGAAAAATTAAGATGGGGGAATGAGCTGGATGTAAAGACCACCTGGGAAATCAATAATAAGAAAGCATTTATTGCGCCTCTCCTGCTGGTTACTTTTATTGAAAATGCATTTAAATATGTATGCCGGCTTCCGGGACATAAAGGCTATATTTCCATATCATGCAAAGAAAAAGATCATGTGCTCTTTTTTTATATAGAAAACTCATACTCTAATATCATGAGTCATAAAAAGAAAGAAGGAGTGGGCGGAATAGGTCTTCAGAATGTAAAAAAGCGTTTAAAACTACAATATCCAAATTCCCATGATCTAAAGATTGAATCTGATGATCTTGTTTATAAAGTAACTTTAACCTTAAAATTAGCTGAAGAAGATGAGCAGTAATATCCCTAAAATGAAATGCCTGATTGTAGATGATGAGCCATTGGCGAGATTCCATCTTAAGGAACTGGCCGACCAGATTGATTTTTTAACGGTTACAGGAACCTGTGCGAGTGCTCTGGAAGCCGATTCTATGGTAAAGGAAAATGAAATAGATCTTATTTTCCTTGACATCAATATGCCCTATCTTACCGGCCTTGAATTCCTTGAGCAACTTGAGAACCCTCCTTTATGTATTCTTACCACAGCTTATTCTGAATATGCTCTGGAAGGATTCCGTCTTCAGGTAGTGGATTATCTTTTGAAACCAATCGCATTCAATCGTTTTTATCAGTCGGTAAATAAGGCTCAGCAGCAGTTTATTGTGAGTGAAAAATTAAGAAAAAACAGTCCTTTAGATGATCCTTTTTTATACGTGAGACAATCTGATAGCTTCATCAAAGTTTCCTGGGTAGATATTCTGTATGTAGAAAGTATGCAGAATTACACGAAGCTTCACTTTAAAGATAAGTCTCTGATCATTCACCAGACCATGAAGGCTATTGAGGAGTCTCTTCCCTCTGATCATTTTTTCAGAATTCACAAATCATATCTGATCAATATTACACACATCGATATGATTTCGGGAGGACGTTTATTTATCAATAAAACAGAGCTTCCTATTTCCCGTACCCGAAAAGAAGAATTGCTCAATCAGGTGGTATATAAGAAATTGATTAGTAAATAAATAATGGAAGTTATGATGAATCCTGAATTAATTGGTCATAACTTCCCTATTTTCAAACCTTATGGCAAATTCCAGCGTAGTGATACCGCTGCATAAAAAGAGCTTGCAAACCTTGGATCAGCCATCTTTTTTTCTTTAAAAATATTTTTGATCTTTCGGTCATTTTCACTGAAACCTCTCAGCAAGGCTGTTCCGCCGGTAAGGTGTAAAGTAAGCTTATCATTGATTTTCAGTTCCGGTCTGAGTCCCGCAGTAATCTGTTGATATCCCAGTAACATAGATTTTCCGTCTTTATTTCTTTCTACCGTCATCCCGCTCATGTTGACGACAGCTTTTAAAGCAAATTTATCAGAGAAAAGATAGCCGGCTTCCATTCCTTCGGGAAAGTTGATCTTAAACTTGACTTTTCCATTTGTTTTCCAGTCAAAATAAATCCATGGCAAAATCATCGGAACCCCAAATGCTGTTGTAAGAACCGGCCCCGCTCCTAAGGCAAGATTAGGATTAAAGTGTCTGATAAATAAAACTCCACCCTGTCCCAATACATCATCAAAATCAATTTTCGTCAGGTCTGTATACACACCTACCGAAGCGGTCATCATAATACTCCATTTCTTTCCTAGCGGCCTCATATGCTGTACACCTACCTGTGCATTCAGCATTTGATCAGGAAATAGCTGAGTTTCATAATTCTTATGAGACATCTTTGCATAAGATCCTCCCATCAGCATAGACCACGAACGTAGTCTGCCACTTCTATCTTTTTTTACAGATAATGGAATGCTCAGGTTAAAGTCTACTCTTTTAAAATCACTTTTGGAATTTGTTTTCACACTGTCTTCCGGGCGAATATAGCTGGAAAAAGGCATGTACTCTGTTTTTAATTCAGCAGATATTCCGGTTTGGGCATTCACCCAACTTCCTGATAATAACAAACAGCCGAAAGCTGCCAGAAGGCTTCTCTTCATAATTTAAATTTTTATGCAAAGAGAGCCTATTGCCTGCCTTTTTCAAAAATTACTTGATTAAGTGTCTACATGCTATGACCAAAAGGAAAAATAAGAGGATAAACTAATGTTAAGTTGATTCAGCTAAAAAAATCTAAGCGACCTTTTCCTGCACCACCACTTTTTTGCTTTTAAAAATACGGTAAGCAAACCAGACCGCGATCAAAGCAATTCCCGCTCGTACAACAACCATCGGAATAATAGAGTCTGCTTCTAAAAGACCAATCAAACCTGACATTAAAAAAGTAACCATCAACTGCATAAACCCAAGAAGTGCAGCTGCCGTACCCCTTCCTTCTTTGAAAGGAGACAAAGCATGTGCTGAAGTAATAGGAAATAAAATCCCTATCGCTAATAACGAGACATACAACATTGCAATTTCCAGTGCTACGGAAAGACTTCCGGCAGCAATTAAAATATGAAGTACACAGGCACTCAATAAAATGATCGTAGCTCCCAATAAAAGATTGGTATTGCTTATTCTTTTAATTAACCTTGGGGTAATATAAGCCGCTGTAATCAAGGCTAATGAATTAAAAGCAAATATAAAGCTGAAAACACTGCTCGAGAATCCGTGAATCTCCATAAATAAGAAGGGAGCATTCGAAATGTAGATAATCAGTGAGGCAAATGCAACGCTTCCGATCATCGTACTGTTGATAAAATCTTTATTGGAAATGATCATTTTCAATTGATCCATTAATCCTTTTTCGTCGCTAAAATCCTGCGGAAGGGTAATCCTTGTATTGGTTTCCGGAACATATTTATACACCATAAAAAATGTGATTACTCCCATGATACACAAGAATGCGAAAGAGCTGTTCCAACCCCAATATTTTAGAAATACACTTCCTAATAGCGGAGCAACAATCGGAGCAATACCGCTGATCTGAGACTGTTGGGAAAAAATGGTGACAGATTTCTGTTTATCATAAAGATCAATAATAATCGCCCTGCCAATAACAATTCCCGCACTTCCTCCGAAAGCCTGCAGAAAACGCATCGCCCATAAAACATAAATATCTGAGGTGAAATAGATCGCAGTGGCACCTATAATAAAAAGTAAAAGTCCGCAATACAACATAGGTTTACGGCCTTTTTTATCTGATAACGGTCCCCATAATAATTGTCCGAAAGCAAATCCGGCAAAAAACACCGAAATGGAAATCTGAATATGTCCGATATCCGTGTTAAAAATTTCAGCCATATTGGGAAAAGCAGGCAGATAAAGGTCTATACTAAGAGACTCCAGCGTGTTGAGCAGTGCTAAGATAAACACTACAATATTCAAATTCTTCATAAAACAGTACGAGCCTTCAGAGGCTATTTTTAATGCCTGCAAAATTGCTTAAAAAATGAAAAGCATTCAAGACAGGAACTGAAGGAAGACTAGCACAAATTGAAGATTCATCTATACATTTATAATAAATTAACCCATATCAAACCTAATACAACGGAACATTCTGAGGACTAACCATTTCCGGATTTAAAACGATCAGGGTTCTGGTCTGTATGTTTTTTAAAGAAACGGGAGAAGTAAGAAGCATCTCTAAACCCTAACTTAAAAGCAATTTCTTTAACGGTTAGAGCTCCAAAACTAAGTTCTCTTTTAGCCTCAAGAACAAGACGTTGATTAATCATTTTCTTTACCGTAGTTCCTCTCAAAAGACGGACGATGTCATTGAGATGATGGGTGCTTATCTTTAGTTTTTCAGCGTAAAAACCGGTTTCTTTATGCAATATATAATGCTTCTCAATATGCCCCACCAACTCCTGAATGCGCTGCCTATCATTCAATAAAGGCTCCTGAGGTTTAATTTGTTCTCCGATGAGGATACAAAAGGCTTTCAGATATGCTTTTAAAAGTTCAGTCCTTGAAGCTCCTTTATATTCCTGCTCAATCAACGAGATGATTGTAGTACAGGTTTTTTCATTTTTAAGATCCAAAGAAAAGGGAAGCTCTCCTCCTGTGAGTACAGATTCTATATCGCAGGCTTCGTTGAAAATTTCCCGGCTTATCGCCATGGCGTAACCCACCTCTCCTTCTATTTTCATATTGAATGCCTGGCCCGGTGCAATAATGCAAATTTGGTTATTTTCTAGTTTATAACTTTCAAAATCCAATTCTAAGCGGCTGCTTTCATGCACTTCTCTGAACCAGATAATTTCAAAAAAATTATGCCGGTGAACATCATGAAAATTTTCAGGACCCGCTGCTATCAGAGTACTCATCTGGAATTTTTCAGATGTCAGATGGTGAACCGGGATTTCTTTTTCTGGTGTAATCATCGTTGTATTTTAAAAGAATCGGGCAATAAACAAAAACCACAGCAAAAAAATGCTGCGGTTTTCTACAATATTTAAAATTAAAAATAATTTTTCAATAGTATGGATGTATTTCTTTTAACTAAAAACAAAATAATAAATCGTACTCCAGACTGCTACAAAGAACAATACAAAAATGAATGATTCTTTAAGATTCTGGTTTCGTTTTTTCACATAATGTTTGTATAGTGTTACTATTATAAAAGCAATAATAACAAGAGATGGCAAAATTGTAAAAGTATACATCTTATTGGTTTAAAAAGGCATCCCAACCTTGAGCGGTAAGCGCAACAAGCTGATTGGATCCTCTGGCAACCATAAAATTTCCGTCTTCTTTTTCCACAGCATGACCGATAATCGTGAAGTCAGGGTGGTTTTTAATCTTATCAAAATCGTTAGGCGAAATAGTGAACAGCAATTCATAATCTTCACCACCGCTTAAAGCCGTCATTACCGGATTCAAATTCATTTCATCTGCAGTAGAGATCGTAAGACTATCTAAAGGAATTTTCTCTTCATACAATCTGAATCCTACCTTTGATTGGTCTGAAAGGTGAAGAATTTCAGAAGCCAGGCCATCAGAAATATCAATCATAGAGGTTGGCTTAATATCCAGCTCTTCTAAAATTGTTTTAACATCTGTTCTTGCTTCAGGCTTCAGCTGACGCTCCAGGATATAATCGTAGCCTTCCATTTCCGGCTGCATATTAGGATCAGCAAGATAAACGGCATGTTCTCTTTCCAGGATCTGAAGCCCCATGTAAGCACCTCCCAAATCTCCTGATACCACCAAAAGATCATTGGATTTTGCACCGCTTCTCTTTACTATATTTTCCTCATTTTCGATTCCTACAGCTGTAATACTCATCACCAATCCCGCATTGGAACTTGTGGTATCTCCTCCGATAAGGTCAACTTTATATCTGGTACAAGCTGCCTGAATTCCTGAGTAGATCTCTTCTAAAGCCTCTACCGGAAAACGGTTTGAAACGGCCAAAGAAACCAAAATCTGAGTGGGCGTTGCATTCATCGCAGCAATATCACTCAGGTTTACAACAACAGCTTTATATCCTAAATGTTTTAAAGGAACATAACCCAGGTTGAAGTGAACTCCTTCTGCCAGGACATCCGTTGTTAAAACAACTTTTTTATTATCAGGATTAATAACCGCTGCATCATCTCCTACTCCAAGCTCCGAAGATTCATTGGATAAAGGAAAATGCTCTGTCAGGTGTTTGATAAGGCCAAACTCTCCTAATTTCGAAATGGGCGTAAGCTCCTGTGATTTATCTTCAAACATAATTTCTGTTTATAAGTGATGATTGATAAATGATAATTGATGTATCAAGAATACAATGCTTATATTGATATCATTGATCAACCCTCATTCATCATTTATATATTAATTTCTGCCGGATCAATATTGTGTGGGTGGAAAGGAAGCTTTTTGAAATCTTCTTTAGACAACACCACCGTATCCGGGCTTTTATATTTATTCATTGCTTCCACTACATCATCCGGTGGAGTGGTCATTTTTCTCAGCATCATATCGATCCATACTCCTGTAGCTTCTGCAGTAGCACAATGTACGCCTTCCGGTGTATAGAATTTATGTACAAAACGGTAGATGGAAGAATCTTCTGAACATCCATCGATTTCTACGCTTACAATGACAATCTGATCTGCATAAATCTCTTTGAAGAAAGAATATCTTTCATGCAGGATAACCGGTCCGATTCCCCATCTGCTAAGTTGGGTCACTCCCATTTTTTCTTTAGTCATAAAGGCCATTCTGGCTTGCGCACAATACTGTACATAGGATGAATTGGCTAAGTGCTTGTTGGCATCAAGGTCACTCCATCTCACTTCAAATTTATGGTAGAAAATCATAAGAAAATCGTTTTTGGTAATATTAAAATAATAATCTTCAAAAATACTCAAATAAGATGGTTTATAAAAATTGTAATTTTGGAAAAATAATCTTCCGCATAGGATTACCCATACATGAAACAGATCATTATTATCGGAGGCGGTGCTGCAGGCTTTTTCTGTGCATCGAACCTTGACGAAAAGAAATACAGTATTACGATTTTAGAACAGAATTCTGACGTTCTTCAGAAAGTTAAAATTTCCGGAGGCGGGCGTTGCAATGTCACCCATGCCTGTTTTGACCCCAGAGAACTGGTTCAGTTTTACCCTCGTGGAAATAAAGAACTTTTAAGTGTCTTCACAAAATTTCAGCCGGGAGACACGATGGAATGGTTTGATCAGCGGAATGTTCCGTTAAAGATTGAAAATGACAACAGGACTTTCCCCGAAAGCAATTCATCACAAACGATCATCAACACTTTTCTGAATGAGGTTCAAAAGAAAAATGTATCCGTTCAAACAAAATGTTCTGTAAAAGAGATTGAAAAACACGGTGAAAGATATCTTGTAAAGACCAATTCGGGCGATTTTGAGGCAGATTATATCGTATATGCCACCGGCAGTTCTCCCAAATCATTAAAGATCGTGGAAAATCTGGGCCATAAAATCATTGATCTGGTACCTTCCCTGTTCACTTTTAATATCAAAGATGAATTATTGAAAGACCTTCCGGGAACAAGTTTTGAGAATGCAGGGATTTCGATTCCTAAATTGAAGACAGACGAAAGCGGCCCTTTATTGATTACCCACTGGGGACTTTCCGGGCCGGCAGTTTTGAAAATTTCTGCGTGGGAAGCCATCAGTCTGGCTAAGGTGAAGTATCATTTTGAAATTGAGGTTAATTTTATCTCAATAGCGACGGAAGATGCTGAGGAAACATTTCATAACTTTAAACAAAGCAATCCGAAAAAGACCGTCGGACAGTCCAAAATCTTTGATATCACCAACAGATTCTGGCAGAAAATCTTAGAGATTTCAAAAGTTGACCTGAATAAGCAGGTAGCCAATATTTCCGGAAAAGAAATGCAGACGATTATTGAAAATCTTTGCAGAAAAAAATTCCAGGTTACCGGAAAATCCACTTTTAAAGATGAATTCGTAACGGCAGGAGGCGTTGATTTAAAGGAAATTAACTTTAAAAACATGTCCTCAAAATTACTTCCTAATTTTTATATTGCAGGAGAAGTTTTAAATATAGACGCTGTAACCGGAGGATTCAACTTCCAGGCATGCTGGAGTGAAGGATGGCTGATTGCACAGGATTTGAATACTCTATAAAAATCACTAAAAATAAGGATAACGACACATGAAAAAATTAATATTTCTACTATTTACGCTTGGGTTCACATTATGTTTTTCTCAGGCAAAACAGGACCGGACAGAATCCCCTGTAAAAGATTACACTAATGAAGCAGATATAAAGCCTGAATTCCCAGGAGGAATCACTGTATTCAAAACACTCATTATGAGCAAATTAGATTTCAGTATCATTACAGAATCAGCAAGCACAGAGGTAAAGTTTATAATTGATTCCAAGGGGGAACTGAGCTCTGTGACGGCAAACGGAGAACAGGAAAGCTTTAATAAAGAAGTGATAAGGGCCATCAATACCATAAACAAAAAATGGGAGCCCGCGGTTTATAAAAATAAACCTGTCGACTATTGGTACACCCTTCCAATATCAATAAGTTTTGATTAAAACGTGGATATGTTTTCAGCCAAAAGATATATCACATTTTTCAAAATCCTTCTCATCCTAGGATTTGTATATTTTTTTTGGCTGATGCTCAAAATCACGCTGGAGTATATTCCTTTGGATCCCAATATCAGTTTCCTGATGATCAAACAGACTGAAGTGGAACAGAGACCAGAATATCTCTATTTTTTCTACACGCATGTTTACACCAGTATTTTTGTCCTTCTTTCTGGGTTTCTGGCCATAGTTCGGAAAGATTTCGGATGGAAAAGCTTCCATAAGAATATAGGGAAAATTTATATTTTTCTCATTTTGATTCTGGCGGCACCTTCAGGAATTTATATGGGGCTTTTTGCCAATGGTGGAATCTCATCCAAAATATCTTTTGTAGTCTTAGGAATTTCATGGTGGTTTTCTACCTTTAAAGCCTATCAACTGGCGAGACAGAAAAAATTCACAGAACACAAACAATGGATGTGGCGAAGTTTTGCTTTCACCGTCTCTGCCATCACATTACGATTTTGGAAAGTTATTATTGTATATTTATTCCATCCCAATCCTATGGATGTTTATCAGATCATTGCATGGCTGGGTTGGATTCCCAATATCCTTTTAATTGAATATTTAATCACAAAAAAACAGATATGAAAACTTTAAATTACGCATTTATTTCTTTACTGGCAGTCTCCTTACTGAGCTGCAAAAAAGAGGGAAAAACCAATGTGACCGGGAAAGATTCTTTAACTGCAAAAAAAGATTCTGTCCTGATTCCCGAAATTCATAAAGAGTACTATGGTGTTTATACCGGTGATTTTGCCGGTATGCAAAAAATGATTGACGATGGGGACGGTTCCGAGTATGATGAAAACGTGTACAAAAAAATCTCTTTAAAGATCAACCGGATTACAAAAGACAGTGTATTTGGCCAAAGTATTGTCAATGGTAATCAACGTCCTTTCAAAGGTATTTTTAATGAGTCTTCAAAATCTTTTGTACTGGATGAGCCGGGAAATGACAAAACAGATGGCAGATTTGAAGTACAATTGAATGGCGACAGCTTAACGGGAAAATGGAATGCATTCAACAAAAAGGCTGTAAAAGCACCTTCAAAATCCCTTAAGCTTATCAAGAAAAATTTTGTTTACAACCCCAACTTTATGCTTGATCCGGACTCCAATCTGGTAGACTGGAACAATCCAAAGGATTTTGTAGAAAAATATACAGATAATGATGGGAAAACTGAAAGCTATACTACCTCTAAGAACAGAGTCGCCTCCGATGCAGTCTTTAAGCTGAATGCCTCTAAGCAAAAATTGGGTGAAAAAGACATTAAAAATTTAAGAAAACTAGATCTTGAGATCATCAAAAACTCTGTATTTGCAAGACATGGCTATTCTTTCAAGAAAGAAACGTACAGAGATTTCTTCGAGCAAACAGATTGGTACATCCCCGTTTCGAATAATGTAGACAATGAGCTTTCGCCTATGGAAAAAGAAAACGTAGCATTATTGAACCGATTTATCACCTATGCGGAAGATAAATATGACAGTTTTGGAAGATAGAAATCAGTTTGCGGATTTCATGGCTGAGGTCTCATTCTTTCCCATTCCTGCTACTATATAAAGCAATAAGCAGCCTACGGCATAACAGAGGATATCGATCCATGAAAAAGAATTTCCGATCACAATATACATCAGGCTTCCAGGACGGAAGCCTAATTTTTCTGCAATATTAAAATACTGTGCAAATTCAATAATGCAGGAAAAAATCAGAATTCCAAGGATCAGTTTTTGGTTATTTGTCCTGATAAAACTTTTAACAAAAGTATAAAGAAGCATCACCACAATAACATCACCAAGATACGCTCTTACAAAGAAAATGTCTTTAAGCTTTGTTGCTATTAAAACCTCCACCAGAAAAATAACTATGGTGAGAAGAAAATATTTAAGATTGAATGTTAATTTCATTGTTATGATACTTCAGGGCATAAAAAATCGGTATTCCACGAATACCGATTTTATTTTAGACAAATATATTATTTCTTTATTTTGATTGTGCATCCAATGGCAACTGTTTTTGTCATTTTCACAGGTTCTCCTTTTATCAGAGCATTCACGGCATCCTGTGCATAATATTCAGACACATCATTCGGATTATCATAATTGTTGTCGATCGCCCCAATATATTTCACGATATTTTTACCACTTTCTTTCTGTAATACAAATACATGTGGTGTTTTTGTAGCACCATACTGCGGGTAAATTTTTTGTCCTTCATCTACTAAATACGGAAACGTAAATCCTTTCTGTTTTGCCCTCTCGATCATTTGCTGATAACCGTCTTCGGGTTGTACATTAGGATCATTAGGGTTAATAGCAATCACAGGATATCCCTGATCTCTGTATTTTTTATCGAGTTCAATAATTCTGTCTTCATACTTCTTTGCGTAAGGACAGTGGTTACAGGTAAATATTACAATGAATCCTTTTGCACTTTTAAAATCACTCAGGGAAACCATTTTCCCATCAATATTTTTAAGTTTAAAATCGGCGGCGGCATCACCTACTTCATAGCCTTTTGCAGCGGAGCTTTCCTTCTGTGGTTTATTTTTATCGTGATCGGTGGTTGTGAAGCTGAGTAATCCCATACCCATACAGAATGCCACTATTAAAGTTTTCAGATTTTTCATAATAGATTATTTATTGTAGATTATCACTAACTGTTTTTTCAAGTTCTTCTTTACTCATTTCGCCGTCATTAAAATGCACCTTCATCCCATTTTTATAAAACAACGTTACCGGGATATTTCCGTCCCATTCTTTTTCAAATCTTGGAATCCAGGTATTCATTCTTTTAATATCATCCAGCAGAACTACTTCAGCAGTCAGGTTTTTATTTTTGATGAATTTCAATACTCTTTCTTTATCTGCCAGCCGGTCTAATGAAACTAAAAGCATTTTGAATTTCGGATTGGAATCATTTTTATTATTTACCTCCATAAAGTGAGGCAGCTCTTTTACACAGGGAGCGCAAGTTGTAGCCCAAAAGTTGACCACAAGCAATTCTGCCTTCTCCTGTTGGATCCGTTTCTCGAGATCTTCATACTTTATCACAGACACTTCAGTCTGCTGAGCTTTGCAAATGGTGCAGAACAAAAATACAGTCAATATCTTTATTAAAGTCTTCATACTCAAAATTAACAAATGCATTCTTTCTTAGTGAATATCAATTTGTTAAACTTTGTTAATAATTTCAATAATTACATTAATTTCTTTCACCAAATATTGAGTTATTCGAAATAAAATGTAATTTAGCTTACAATCAAATTAAAAATACCATGAAAAAACTAAACATTCAAAAAAGAAAACTTACAAAGTCGGAATTAAAAGAAATCAACGGAGGTAATTCTCCTGCCTGTTTCAGAGGATTCTGTATGGTTCCCGGATCAGATGACCTTTTCAGAGGTTTTGTCGGTCAAGACGGATACTGCTGTTAATTACCATCTAATATCATAAAATCAAATTACTATGAAAAAATCGACCATTCAAAAAAAAGCGCTCACTAAAAGCGAATTAAAAGAAATTAACGGGAGTGCACGCCCTCTATGTTTGAGAGGATTCTGTCAAGATCCTTCTACAGGAGAGATGATTCCAGGACTTATTGGAAGAGATGGATTTTGTTGCTAATTAAAAAAATCAAGTTAAATACAACCCAATTTAAATTACTTACTATGAAAAAATCAACCATTCCAACAAAAAGACTTACCAAAAAAGAAATGAAAGAAATCAGTGGAGCAAGACCATTCTGCCCATTGGTAGTAAGCTGCTTTGACCCAAGCACCGGACAGGAAATGTATGGTGTTCACGGAATTCAGGATGGCCCTTGCTGCTAAACTTACGATACCATAAAAATGGCCGGATGAATTTCCGGTCATTTTCATCATATTCCTTTACTGCCAGCTTGGCGAAAAAGGATATAACACAAAAATATTCAACACATTAGCATCATTACACAAAATAACCCAATCAAAATATTATGAAAAAAATGAGCATTCAAAAAGCAAAACTCACAAAAAATGAGTTGAAAGAGATTAACGGAGGAGCTACGGCATGCGCAGAAGGCCTTTGTAAACTGAGAGGAGTAAATCACTTTCTGATCATTGGCCCGAGAGGCAATGACGGATATTGTTGCTAATCTGAAATTTTACAACTAAACACAAACCTATCAATAGTATTATGAAAAAATCAATCATTCAAACAAGAAAACTCTCCAAAAGAGAATTGAGAGAAATTAAAGGAGCGGGTCCTATCTGCCATATTGTAATAAGCTGTACTGACCGGAGAACAGGAATAGAACGTTCAGGAGTTCCGGGAGTTCAGGACGAATTTTGCTGTTAGAAAATACAAGTAACTTGTAAAAAAAATGATTGGATTATCCTCCAATCATTTTTTTTATCGCATTCAGCTTCATTAAAGCTTCAATCGGTGTCAGGGTATTAATATCTATCTTGGTAAGTTCTTCGCGGATATTTTCCAGAACAGGATCATCCAACTGGAAAAAAGAGAGCTGCATATTTTCTTCGGTGACTCTTTTGATACTTTCTGAAGTGCCTCCACCACCTTGAGTTCTGCTTGCTTCAAGCGTTTTAAGGATTTCGTTGGCCCTGTTGACAACCTTTGCAGGCATTCCTGCTAATTTTGCCACATGGATACCAAAACTATGTTCACTGCCTCCCGGAATCAGCTTTCTTAAAAAGATAATATTCCCCTTATTCTCCTGTATGGATACGTGGAAATTTTTCACCCTTTCAAAGTTCACCGTCATTTCATTCAATTCGTGGTAATGGGTAGCAAATAAAGTCTTCGCCTGAGTGGGATGCTGATGTAGATATTCTGCTATGGCCCAGGCAATAGAAACCCCGTCATAGGTGGAAGTTCCACGTCCGATCTCATCAAGCAAAATAAGACTTCGCTCTGAAATATTATTCAAAATATTGGCCGCTTCGTTCATCTCTACCATGAAAGTGGATTCTCCAGCCGAAATATTATCGGTAGCTCCGACTCTTGTAAAGATTTTGTCCAGCATTCCGATTTCGGCATGTTTTGCAGGAACAAAACTTCCGATCTGAGCCAGAAGACAAACGATCGCCGTTTGACGCAGAATTGCCGATTTACCGGCCATGTTTGGTCCGGTAACCATAATAATCTGCTGTGAATCTTTATCCAAAAAGATATCGTTAGGAATATACTTCTCCCCTAACGGAAGTGCATTTTCAATAATGGGGTGTCTTGCTTCTTTTAAATCAATGGCATACCCGTCATTCAGAATAGGCTTTGTATAACTTTCGGAAACAGCGAGTTCAGACAATCCTCCGGCCACATCAAGCTGAGCAATAATATTGGAGTTCCCCTGAATCTGATCGATATAAACCATTGCTTCAGCACAAACATTTCTGTACAGCGCAGTTTCCAAAACCCCTATTTTTTCTTCAGCACCGAGGATCTGGCTTTCATATTCCTTTAGTTCTTCGGTAATATATCGTTCGGCATTCACAAGTGTCTGCTTTCTTACCCAATCATCAGGAACTTTATCCTTATGGGTATTTCTTACTTCAATATAATATCCGAAAACATTATTAAAATCAATTTTAAGACTGGAAATACCTGTTCTCTCAATTTCTCTCTGACACATTTCATCGAGGAATCCGCGGCCTTTGCTCTGAAGATTTCTCAATCGGTCCAGCTCATCAGAAACCCCTTCCTTAATGATATTTCCTTTGGCAATGCTTACCGGAAGTTCTTCATTAAGGTGGTTTTGTAAAAATTTAATCAGCTCATCAAGATCAAATAACGGATCCAGCCATGCCAGAACTTCTGCATGAGGATACAGTAATGCTTTTATGGTATGGATATTTATTAAACTCTGGCGCAGATACCCTAATTCTTTAGGAGAAATCTTTTCAGCAGCCAGTTTTCCCATTAGCCTGTCCAGGTCAGAGATAGATTTAAGCAGCTGGCAGATTTCATATTTAAGGCTGTCTTTTTCGTTCAGAAAATCAATGAGAGACAATCTTCTTGCAATTTCATCCACTGATTTTAAAGGAAGAATAATTCTTCTTCTCAACAATCTTCCTCCCATCGGAGTAGATGTTTTATCGATAATATCTAATAGTGACTTTCCCTGCGGGTTGCTTGGATAAACAATTTCAAGATTTCTCAAGGTGAAATTATCCATCATCAGGTAATCTTCCTGAGGAATAATCTGAAGTTTTGTAATGTGGGCAAGCAGATTATGATGCGTATCTTCCACCAGATAAGCAAAAATAGCTCCTGCGGCTGTAATCGCCAATGGTTGATTTTCTACTCCAAACCCCTTTAAAGAATTGGTTTTAAAGTGATTGGTTAATTTTTCGTAGGCAAAATTATACTGAAACGCCCAGTCTTCAAGCTTAAAGGCATTTTTATTTTTAATCTGCTCAGGAAGCTGCATGCTTCGCTGGAAGACAATTTCGCTGGGATCGAAGGTATTAACGATGTGCAACAACTTTTCGAGATTTCCTTCACTCACCAGAAACTCTCCTGTGGAGATATCTACCAGAGCAATTCCGTATTTCTCTTTTTCTTTGTGTAAAGAAAGGAGGAAGTTGTTCTTCTTTGAATTCAGCACCTGATCATTGAAGGTAACTCCTGGTGTAACTAATTCAGTTACCCCTCTTTTTACAATTCCTTTGACCATTTTCGGATCTTCAAGCTGATCGCAGATTGCCACCCTTATTCCTGCTCTTACCAGCTTTGGAAGGTAAGAATCTATCGAATGATGTGGAAATCCTGCAAGTTCAACACTTCCTTCTCCATTATTCCTTTTTGTAAGAACGATTCCCAATACCTGAGATGTTCTCACAGCATCCTGCCCAAAAGTTTCATAAAAGTCCCCTACCCTGAAAAGCAAAAGTGCATCAGGGTATTTGCCCTTGATGGTATTGTACTGCGTCATGAGTGGAGTTTCCTTCTTCGATTTTGCCATAGTAAAAAATGAGCCCCAAATTTAGAAAAATAAATTCAGGGTTTCGGAATTGTTTCATGGTTTATCTTTAACTCCCTTTTCCTTATCAGGAATTATTTGTATTTTCACCTTAAAATATATTCAATGGAATTTCCTGTATTAGAGACTGAAAGACTTATTTTACGACAGCTTACTCTTAGTGATTCACAAGATGTATTTGAGTATTTTTCTCAGGACCAGGTCATGAAATATTATGATCTGGAAGCATTCAAGTCACTAGAGGATGCCAGGAATATTATTGAACATTTCAACACGGAGTTTGAAAATGGAAAAGGATTTCGTTGGGCATTGGAATTAAAATCCGAAAAAAAAGTCATCGGTACTTGTGGCTATCACAACTGGTATCGTGAGCATTTCAGAGCTGAAATCGGATATGAACTGAATCCCCTTTTCTGGAAACAATCCTTTATGAAAGAAGCCATTCTTCCTATTTTAACATTTGGTTTTGAAAGTATGCAGCTACATCGTGTAGATGCTTTTATTGATCCGGATAATATTTCTTCTGAGAAACTTTTAACTTCCTTAAACTTTCAGGAAGAAGGAACAATGAAAGATTATTTTTTTGAAAAAGGAAAATTTGTGGATGCCAGGCTTTTTGGATTGATTAATAAATAAGACTTAAGGTACTGGAAACAACTACTTCCCTTCTCTCAAATGTTTTTCCAATGCTTCGGTACTTTTCCTGTAAGCCCATTTCTGTTTGTAATCCACCCACTTAGCTTTAAAAAGTTTACGCATAAGCTTATCTGTATATCTCATAATGAAAACATGATACAGCATATTGGCAAAAACATTCGGTTTGTTGGGAAGTGCCCTTAATGATAATGAAAAGCCAGGCTCCAAGTATCTGTTGAAGTGCCAGAATGCTCCGGGAATGAAGAGCGCATCTCCATGTTCCATAAAAATTTCATAGCCTTTTGCATATTGTAAGGCCGGGAATTTTTCATAATCAGGATTTTCATAGTCCAGATCATAAATGGTGTGAACGGAAAGCGGAACCTTATACAAAAAGGCAGACTGTTTCTGGTCAAATAATAAAATCCTTTTCTTTCCTTCGAAATGGATATGCATAAAATCTCCCAAATCCACATCATAATGCATCAAAACATGAGCTTCACTTCCTCCGAAGAACAAGGTAGGAAGTCTTTTAAAAAACTTTATTCCCAGATCCGGATAGGTAAAGTTTTTTAATAATTCAGGGAGTCTGTCTGTAATGATATAAAAGAAAATCCGAAGGTCTGAAGGCCTGGATTTGATTGTATCAATATACTCTTTCATTTTCATATTTGCTACCGGAGCATCGGAACTTTTAGCAGCATTGGCTGGCTTATTATCATAGAGCGGAACGTCCTGATCACCTGCTTTCTCTTTAATATAATCAAGATTCCAAAGATCAAAAGCCTCCCAGCGACTTGCAAAATTTTTGATCAAAAGAGGTTTCTGCTTTTTAAAATAATTCTTCTGAAAATCTTCTTTACTGATATCATTGATAACATCTACGTTTTCGAGGATCATGTATTTTGTATTTAATGCGAAATAAAAATAGTGTTTTTTTGAAAATTGAGAAAATCTGAACTAAGACAGCCAGTAAAAACCAATGGCCAAAGTTTCCGAAAGATTTTACTTCGGTATAAAATTCAAAATTTCATTTTTTAGATTTTTTTTTAGAACTTTACCCATATGGAGGAGAATGCTCAAAATTTTATTCTTTATACAACTTCAAATGGAGATGTAAAACTTAATGTATTATTACATAATGAGTCTATATGGCTGCCTCAAAAGTCTATTGCTGAGCTGTTTGGTGTTGAGCGAAGTGTTATCACCAAGCATCTAGGCAATATTTATGAAGTAAATGAACTTCAAAAGGATTCAACAAGTGCAAAAATTGCACAAGTTCAGCAGGAGGGAAATAGAACTATAAGTAGGGAAATAGAATTTTATAATTTAGATGCAATAATTTCAGTTGGGTACAGGGTAAATTCAACTAAAGCAACACAGTTCAGAATCTGGGCAACCCAAACCTAAAAAAGTAACTCCCGGAAATAAGAAGAAGGACTAGAAAATATCTCCAATCTACATTTTAAAATTAAAGACAACATTAGCGAATTTATGAGAGCCTATAATACCAAACATTTCCTTAAAATCCTTTTCAGCTTACACAAAAGCGATACCTTAAAAATATTGTTTCCAAGCATGATTCTTATAGGATTATATTCCTGGGGGATTCAATATCTGGAGGTAGAATATCTCCATCTTACTTCAAAATCGGGGATCAGCAATGTGGGAATGATTCATTCTCTATTGGGATTTGTGCTTTCTTTGTTGCTGGTCTTCAGAACCAATACCGCCTATGACAGATGGTGGGAAGGGAGAAAGCTTTGGGGCAAACTGGTGAATGATACCAGAAATTTTGCTATAAAAATCAATACAATTCTTGGAGACAACCGTCAGGATGCAGAACAGATTTCAAGGTACTTAAAATTTTTCCCTCACTTTTTAGCCAAACATCTTTCCAAGGAATCAACGAGGTTGGCTTTGGACGAAGATTATTCTGAAATCGAAAAGACCTTAAAAAACCATGGGCCAAGCGAAATCGTAATTCTTTTAAACCATAAACTGAATCAGCTTAAAAAAGAAGGTAAAATTTCAGATGTAGAAATGCTTTATCTGGATACTCAACTTTCAGGTTTTCTTGATGTCTGCGGAGGTTGTGAGAGAATTAAAAATACGCCCATTCCCTACTCTTATTCTTCTTTCATCAAGAAGTTTATCATCTTATACGTTTTTGCATTACCCATTGCCTATGTCATTACCATCGGTCTTTTTATGATCCCGCTTACCGTTTTTGTATATTATGTTCTGATGAGTCTTGAATTGATCGCTGAAGAAATTGAAGATCCTTTCAACAATGATGAAAATGATATTCCTATGGAAACATTAGCTCAGAATATCGAGAAAAATGTGCATCAGATTATGAACAGAAAATAAAAAATCAAGCTTTAAAGCTTGATTTCTTTCATTTCTCCGTCCTGTTTTATTTCTACAAATTTGCTCTCCCTGTTGGCCGCTGAATAGCCGTAGAAAAAGGTGTTATATATAGGTGTGGAATACATATATCCTCCCATACCATTATAAGTATCTGTTGTACCGGTTTGCTTCTGATAGCTTGCGGACGCTGTAAAATTGATAATGGTTTCAAGGTAATATTTTCCGGGTTTCAGTTTTTCAAACTTAAATCTTCCGCGATCATCTGTTAATGCTTCTACTCTGTATTTAAAAGCTTCTTCAGACATGTATACGGTGGTTTTCTTGTTCTCATATTTTCTTCTCATATCATAAAACTCCTGAAAATATGGCGTTACCGGAAAAAGCATCACAACTGTTCCTTGTCTTGCATAATGCTTTTCTCCCAATAAAGGTTTGATTCCTAAAGCCGTTTTCTGTTTGGTAGAAGCTACTCCTTCAATAGCAGAATTCCCGAATGCCAGCATATCGCGAGCCATTTTTTTATCAAAAAAAGCTTGAGGATAATATGTATTTTGAGCATGTGAGTAGGTGAAGCCCAACATTAATATGAATAAAGTAAGTAATTTTTTCATAGTATATTTTTGAGTCAAATATAAGTATTTTAGTATTTTTGAAATAAAAATAGCTATGAAATACGTTTTTCTATTATTTTTTTCTGCTTCTACTTTGATGTTGGCGCAGAAACCATGCGGATTTAAAGACGGATTACAGGAAGGATCCTGTAAGGAATTCTTTGACAACGGGCAGGTAAAAAATGTCGTGGAATGGAAAAAAGGAAAGATAGATGGTGATGCCGTTTATTACCATGACAACGGAAAAGTAAAAGCCAAGGGAGAAAATAAAAAAGGATATAAATATAAAGACTGGGAGTATTACGACAAAAATGGAGTTCTTCTCTCGAAAGAATATTACAGAAATGGCGAAAAGAACATCTATGATGATAACTCTACGGCCACATTCTACTCTCCCAATGGGAAAATAAATGAGGTTTCCAATTATAAATTCGGGAAACTGGACGGTGAGAGCACCCTTTATCATGAAGATGGAAAAACGGTAAAGCAACAGGGACGCTATGAAAAAGGACTGTCTGAAGGAATATGGAAAACGTATTATCCATCCGGAAAATTAGAACGTGAAACAGAATTAGCCAATGATAAACGTAACGGTAAAAGGATATTTTACCGGGAGGACGGAAGCATTGAAAAGACAGAAGTCTATAAAGACGGAAAATTAATCTCAACAAAATAAAACAATTGGTACAGAAATTAAAACTGGAGGAACTTAACAGAATCGATGTAGAAACATTCAAGAAGGTTGATAAAGTTCCCGTGGTTATCATTTTAGATAATATCAGAAGTATGCACAATGTAGGGGCAGCTTTCAGAACAGCAGATGCTTTTCTCATAGAAAAAATAATCCTTTGCGGAATTACGCCTCAGCCTCCTCATCGTGAAATTCATAAAGCAGCACTGGGAGCTACAGAAAGTGTGGACTGGTCTCATGGACCAGATACGAATACAGCCATCACAGATTTAAAAAGCAAAGGCTACGAAATTATAGGAATCGAACAAACGACCGATAGCCAGTTAATTACTGATTTTATAATTGACAAATCAAAAAAATATGCCCTGGTCTTAGGAAACGAAGTGGAAGGAATAAGTGACGAAGTATTGCCTGATATAGACGTTTTCCTGGAAATTCCTCAACTTGGAACCAAACATTCTCTGAATGTAAGTGTGTGTGCCGGAATTGTCATGTGGGAATTTGCAAAAGCCCTAAAATAAAAAAACTGCATATGTCATTAACAGACAGTGCAGTTTGAAATAAATCTAATAAAAAGTAAAAATGAAAGGCGACAAAGGTACTTTTTTTTTCATTACAAACAAATTTTAGAATCACTTTTTTCATTTAAGCTCAAAAAAAGTGGTGATTTCAGAAAAAGTTTCATTTAATTTTTTATAAATTAGCACAATGTTTATCAAGGACTATATCTCAAAAGACTTCCCGTGTTTTAGCCTGTCTGATTCAATAGAGTCGGCCAGAAATATGCTGGAGGATTTTGGATATTCCCACATTTTCATTAAAAAATCCCATCATTTTTACGGAGCTCTTGCCAAGGACTTTCTTTACGAGGAAGACGGTGGTACACTGAAAGATCTGGAACATCAGATTGAACGATTTGCTGTTCTGGAAGACCATAATATCATGGACAGTATTCGTCTGTTTTATACGTTCAGCTCCAATGTCATTCCGGTGATCAATAAAAATGAAAAATATCTGGGTTATATTACCTGTGATGATATTTTTCAGGATTTGTCACGCTATCCGCTATTTTCAGAATCGGGAGCCATTCTTACCATAGAAACTCCTTCCAGAAAATATTCGATGACAGAGATTGCCAATATTGTAGAGAGCAATAATTCCAAATTCTATGGGGGATTCATAAGTTTTATGTCTGATGAAGTAATTCATGTAACCATAAAGATCAGCAATGAAAATCTAAGCTCGATAGACGCTACTTTTGACCGGTACGATTACAGAATTGTTGAAAAATACTATTCTGATGAGAAAACCGATCTGTTTAAAGATCGATTCGGTTTTTTCCAAAAATTCATAGAAATATAACATGAAGGCAGCCATATATTCTCAGAAAAAAGATCTTGATACTTTTTTATATTTAAGCAAGTTTATCTCTGAGCTTGAAAGCAGAGGCGTAAAATCTGTTTTGTATGATGAAATGGCTGAAGCACTTCAGTTTTCAAAGATTTTCGAAACCTTTAACAGTAAGCAGGATCTTGTGGATAAAGAAGTGGATTTGTTTTTCACTTTTGGGGGCGACGGAACCATTGTAAATTCTCTAACCTTTATTGAAGATCTTGAAATTCCTGTAGTAGGTGTAAACACCGGTAGACTAGGATTCCTGGCCTTTTTCACCAAAGAAGAAGCTTTCAAGGAACTGGATTCAATATTAAAAGGAGATGTAAAAACAAGCCGCCGTTCAGTCATAGAAGTTGTCTCTCCAAAACTGGAAGGGTCTTTTCCTTATGCATTGAATGATGTTACGGTTTCCAGAAAAGAAACCACATCAATGATCACTGTTGATTCTTACATCAATGATGAATTTTTAAATGTATTCTGGGGAGATGGAGTAATTATCTCTACACCAACCGGATCTACAGCCTACTCTTTAAGCTGTGGCGGACCTATCATCTCACCTAATAACGAAAACTTCGTCATCACTCCAATCGCTCCGCATAATCTGAATGTGAGGCCGCTGGTTGTGAATGACAAAGTAGAAATAAAATTCCGTGTAGAAAGCCGGGTACCACAATACTCCCTTTCATTAGATTCAAGATTGATACACATCGAAACAGACAAGGAAATCATTATCAAAAAGGCTGCTTTCCAGCTTCTTCTGGTACAGCCTAATAATTTAAGTTTCTACGAAACCATCCGTCAGAAGCTGCTTTGGGGTAAAGACAAAAGAAATTAGGCATTCCTCAAAAATGATTACCTTTACACGAAATTAAAACACCTAATAAATTTATAATAAAAAGTAAAACATGAGCAGAATTTTTCCGGCAGGAGTTGCCACAGGTCAGTTAGTTACTGATATTTTTCAGTATGCTAAAGAAAACAAATTTGCATTACCTGCAGTAAACGTAATTGGATCAAGCAACATAAACGCTACGATGGAAACTGCAGCGAAATTAAATTCTCCTGTAATTATCCAGTTTTCAAATGGTGGAGCTGCTTTCAATGCAGGGAAAGGATTAAGCAATGACGGACAGAAGTCTGCAATCTTAGGAGCAATTGCCGGAGCGAAGCACATTCATACTCTTGCAGAAGCTTACGGAGCAACAGTAATCTTACACACAGACCACTGTGCAAAGAAATTACTTCCTTGGATCGACGGATTAATGGATGCTAACGAAGAATTCTTCAAGCAAACAGGAAAATCTCTTTACTCTTCTCACATGTTAGACCTTTCTGAAGAGCCTTTAGAAGAAAACATCGAAATTTCTGCTAAATATTTTGAAAGAATGGCTAAACTTCAGATGACTCTTGAAGTAGAAATCGGAGTGACTGGTGGTGAAGAAGATGGTGTTGACAATTCAGATGTAGATAATTCTAAACTATATACTCAGCCTGAAGACGTAGCGTATACTTATGAAAAATTAAGAGCTATCTCTGACAACTTTACTATTGCTGCTGCTTTTGGTAACGTTCACGGAGTTTATAAGCCAGGAAACGTAGTACTTACTCCGAAAATCCTTGACAATTCTCAGAAATACGTTCAGGAGAAATTCGGAACTGCTGCTAAGCCGGTTAATTTTGTATTCCACGGTGGTTCAGGATCTACTTTAGAAGAGATCCGAGAAGCAATCGATTACGGAGTAATCAAAATGAATATCGATACTGACCTTCAGTTTGCCTATACAGAAGGCGTTAGAGACTACATGGTAAACAATATCGACTATTTAAGAGCTCAGATCGGAAACCCTGAAGGAGAAGAAAAACCAAACAAAAAATTCTATGACCCAAGAGTTTGGGTAAGAAAAGGTGAGGATACTTTCTCTTCAAGATTGGTGAAAGCATTTGAAGATTTAAATAACGTAAATACTTTAAAATAAGAACTGTACATTTGTACCAATGTAAAAAGTATTCATGAGAATGCATTTACATTGGTACATTTTACATTTATACATTAATACTCATAAAAAATGGCATTCGACTGGTTTAAAAGAAAAGCAAAAAACATTACCACCTCTACTGATGAAAAAAAGGACGTTCCCAAAGGCCTATGGCATCAGACTCCATCAGGAAAAGTTGTGGAACATGATGAACTAAAGAGGAATAATTACGTTTCTCCTGAAGATGGATTTCATGTAAGAATAGGAAGTGCGGAATTTTTTGACATCCTTTTTGACGGCGGTAAATTTACCGAACTGGATGCCAATGTTGAAAGTATCGATATCTTAAACTTCAAAGATACAAAGCCTTATAAAGACCGTTTAAAAGAAGTAAAAGCAAAAACAAAACTTACCGATTCCATCAGAAATGCGGTAGGAACTGTAAAAGGAACTGAAATGGTAGTTTCTTGTATGGACTTTGCTTTTATCGGAGGATCTTTAGGTTCCGTAATGGGAGAGAAAATCAGAAGAGCTATAGATTACTGTATTGAGCACAAACTTCCGTACATGATCATTTGTCAGTCCGGAGGAGCAAGAATGCAGGAGGCAACCTATTCTTTGATGCAGTTGGCTAAAGTACAAGCTAAGCTTGCTCAGCTTTCAGAAGCGGGACTTCTATACATCGCTTACCTTTGTGACCCTACTTTTGGAGGAATTACAGCATCTTTCGCGATGACCGCTGATATCATTATGGCTGAACCGGGAGCATTGATCGGTTTCGCAGGACCTAGAGTAATCCGTGAAACAATCGGTAGAGACTTACCGGAAGGATTCCAGACTTCAGAATTCTTACAGGAAAAAGGATTTGTAGATTTCATCGTAAAAAGAACTGAAATTCAGGATACTGTTGCAAAAACGGTTAATTTATTAGCTGTAAAGGCATAAGATTTGTAACAAAAACAATACAATCTCTCTCTAATTGGGGAGAGATTTTTATTTATGAGGACCTTTAAGATATTTTTCAATACCATCAGGAGTATGAGTTTTAAAAAGATTATCCGTCTTTTGTCACTTGTTCTCCCCCATCCTCTTTTTGCTATATTGAGCTTTCATGCCACTTTAAAGGCGTATACTATTGCACAGAAAAAATTCCCGAAGACCGCATCCACCAATGGCATCGGAAATGCCTTCAGACATGCACTCTGGTGTTGTTTCATTATGATGTATTGCTGTAAAATCTCTTCTCCTAAAAAGGCTCTAGAATTCTGCAAAAGAATGACCGATATGCATGAGGAACTGTTTCCCAATCAGCCTTTAGAAACCAAAATGGATCTTCACAACAACAAAATCGGCATGGATTTCTTCATGGAACTCCTTCCCGGAATTCATCGCCAGTTTTTTGAGAAAAACTTTTTCATTGATGAATTGGTTAAAAAAATGGATGATGCGAAGGTTTTGAGAAATCTGGATGATAATTTTGAAGGACATCTTGTCTACCTCGAAGAGTAAATACCTCTTTATTTCAACTACAAAATTCACAAAAGAATTAAACACTTAAGTTTTTATAAAATAGATAAAATGCTGCTGAGAAGAACACTTAAGCTTTTTAAAAATCTTTGATTTTCATCTTATGTGAACTTTTTATGTTGCATTATTTTAAACGTACTCAAGTGGACTAAAGTGTTTTAAAAATAAAATCTTTTGTGACTTTTGTGGTTTGAAGTATTTTTGATAAGTTTAAACAATTAAATCAATCAGATGGTTCTTAGCAGAATTTGGTCGGCTTTTATTATTATTGCCATTGCCATTGCCAGTATAAAATATATTTCATCAAGCAACTACAAAACCATTTTCAACGATATGGTAGTAGGAAAAGGCGGTGATACAGTGAAGATTACATCCCAGCCTATAGCAGCCCTTTCTCCTGTTGTGAAAGATAATCTGATGAAAAAAAACGATTTTGCAGACAGCAGAATCCATTATAAAACAGATTCTTTAAAACAAGAGGTACAGATTTATCGTGTTCAGGAAACTGATGGGGTTATTGGAACCTCAGAAACCGCAGTAAAAATTTGCCTTGGACTTATTGGAATCATGACTCTATTCATGGGTTTTATGAGCATCGCAGAAAAAGCAGGAGGTATCAATCTCTTAAGCCGTCTGATCCAGCCATTTTTCTCCAAATTATTTCCGGAAATCCCGAAAAACCATCCTGCATTCGGGCATATGCTGATGAATTTCAGTGCGAACCTCCTTGGTTTGGATAATGCGGCCACTCCTTTTGGTTTAAAAGCTATGGAAAGCCTCCAGACCCTAAATCCCAATAAAGATACTGCCAGCAATTCACAGATTATGTTCCTCTGTCTACATGCCGGAGGACTGACACTTATACCCGTTTCTATCATTGCAATCAGAGCTTCTGCAGGCTCAAAAAATCCTACAGATATCTTCCTATACTGTATGATCGCCACGTTTGCAGCTACTTTAGCAGCTATGATCATCGTTTCTTTATATCAGAAAATCAATTTATTAAAACCAGCCGTTCTTATTTACATAGGCGGAGTTTCATTAATTATTGGTCTTCTTGTATGGTATCTTACAGGACTTAGCAAAAGTGAACTGGATATTTTCAGCCAGGTCTTAAGTAACGCGCTTATTCTTTTTATTTTCTTAGCAATTGTACTTGGAGCTCTTTATAAAAAAATCAACGTTTTTGATGCTTTTATTGAAGGGGCAAAAGAAGGTTTCACTACCTGTGTAAAGATCATCCCTTATCTGGTGGGAATGCTCATTGCTATTTCACTATTAAGAACTTCAGGTGTTTTTGATGTGGTAATTGACGGGATGAAATGGGTAGCGAATATCGCAAACCTTGACCCTCGATTTGTTGACGGACTTCCAACAGCTTTAATCAAACCTTTATCCGGTTCAGGAGCAAGAGGAATGATGGTAGATACGATGTCTACATTTGGCCCGGACAGCTTCCAGGGTAAATTGGCAGCGGTTCTTCAGGGAAGCTCAGATACGACATTTTATGTGATTGCCGTGTATTTTGGTGCCGTAGCCGTAAAGAATACGAGATATACCGTAATTGCAATGCTTCTGGCGGATCTGGTTGGTATTATTACTTCCATTGCGTTGGCATATTTGTTTTTTGCCTAATTAAAGTTGCTGGTTGGCAGTTACTAGTTATTTTTATTGTTAAAATATTTATATTATGAGCTACGAAAAACTTGATGTTTATAACATTGCCTTTGAGTTGTTTATAGAAACTCACCAACTTTCGCTTCAATTACCCAAATATGAACTATATGAACTGGGCAGTCAATTGAGACGTTCTGCAGATTCCGTTGTTACTAATATTGTGGAAGGCTATGGGAGAAAAATTTACAAAGGAGATTTTATCAAATTCCTGACTTATTCTCAAGCCAGCTGTGACGAAACAGTGTGTCACCTTTCAAAGATCACAAGGCTCTACCCCCAAATAAATTCAGGGTTTAAAGAAAAATCAGAACAATATAAACTCTTAGGAGGAAAAATAAATAATTTTATAAAATACGTCCAATTAAACTGGCGTACATAACTAACCCACTAGCAACTAGCAACTAGCAACTAGCAACTAGCAACTAGCAACTAGCAACTAGCAACTAGCAACTAGCAACAAAATTATCCCGTTATGATTACAGATAAAGAATTCACTCTCAGACTTATTCGCCAATTAACCCAGGCATTGGAAAAACTCATTTTAGACAAACCTGAAGAAAGTTTAATGCAAAAAGAACTGGATTTTGACACCTTAATGAGAGATATTTTCAAAATGAATTTCACAGAAATTTCTTCCAAAACCAAAGAAGAAATAATAGAGATTGTCAACGAGAGACAAGAAAGGGACCACAAAGATTATTACGAAATGTTGGGTAATCTTTTTTACTTCAAGAACAGAGAGGCTCAGGATAAAGATTTTCAGGATAAAGCAAAGACTTTTTATGAGCTTTACCTCCAGACAAGTGGAATCTTCGCCTTACCGATAATCAACAGAATAAATGAATTAAAAAAAGCACTTGAATAAAGTGCTTTTATATTTTAGAAGGTAATTTTATAAGTTCCGGTAGAGGATGTAGCAGCTTTTTCTGCCTTCACATACTTCTTAACCCACGTTACAGATGTGGATGATACACAAGGATCCGAAACTCCTCCGGATCGTCTTGCAGAAACTACATTTCCGGCTTTGTCTACCGTATAAGCAATTGTAATCGATCCGCTTGCTGTACAACTGTGAGATGGTTGTGATCCTCCTCTTCCCATGGTTCCCGGAATATAGCCTACCAATTTTCGATCTATTCCTACTTTACTGTCTCCGTTTCCATCTCCGCCTAAAGGATCTCCTGCATTCCCGATTCCGTCTCCTGTTCCCTGGCTTCCCGCTTTTGTTCCTCTACCTCTTATCAGATTTCCAATAGCGGCATTTCCTTTTCCGTCACCATTTCCTGTTTTAGCATTTGCTGTGGCGGCTCCGGATTTTTTATTGGTTTTTGAAGCACTGGTACTTGTAGCTTCTTTTTTCTCAGCTTTTTTAGATTCTTCCTTTTTAGGAACTGTATTTTTCTTGCTGTTTCCGGTAATAACCTTTTCCTTGGCTTCAACTTTCTTTGGTTCCGGCGCAGGTTCCGGTTTTACTACCGTTTTAGTTTCCGGAACAGGGGTTTCTGCAGGCTCCGGAGTTACTTCTTCAGTAGCTGCAGCTAAGCTTCCCGGCTGTTCTGCGGGTTCTTCAACACCATTTCCATTTCTGTTGTCACCGAAGTTTACCAGCATCGTTGTCACCGTTTCCGGATCCTTATCCAGTTCGGGTTTTAATTTATATAAAAAAACAAAAAGCAAAATGGCAGCCCAGATAAGAATAGAAAGCAAAGCGCTTTTTACTCTATCTTTATTTTCTTCATTTCTATTTGCTGTATAGCTTCTCATCTTACAATAATGATTCTTTCCGGAAAAACCGGATTGTTATTTATCTTTTACCGTTGCAATTGCAATGTTAAATTTATGTTTTTCAGCAATTTCCATCACAAAAACAACATCTTTATGCAATGTATTTTCGTCAGCCCTGATGGTAAAAGACTTATTGGTCTGACTGGTTAATTTATCTACAATAATTTGCTCCAGTTCTCCTTTATTCACGGGGTTATCATCCACGAAAAAAGATCCGTCAGGCTTGATACTTACTGTCAGAGGATTAGGAATATTATCTTCTGTAGTTCCGGCCTTTGGCAGATTCACGTCTATTGCACTCTGATTGGCGGCAGAAGACGTTATCATAAAGAAGATCAGCATCAACAGGATAACATCTGTCATCGCTGCTAAACTGAATTCCGGATTTGCTTTATTTCTTCTCTGAATTTTCATCTGTTTATTCTAATATTTATTAATGGTCAGATGGAATCGCTTACTTAAATACTTCCTTATAAGAACATTCCTGACAGCGATTTCATAAGAAAGATTTATAAAGGTTTGTTGATAAGATCTAAAAATTCTCCTGACATATTTTGTGCTTTCAATACAAATCTATCAATTCTTGTTAACAGAATATTGTAGCAGAAGTTTGCAGGAATAGCTACCGCAAGACCTACAGCCGTTTGTCCAAGGGCAGTATAAATACCTTCAGAAAGGGTCTTTGGTGAGAAAGATCCTGTTGCATGAGACAAGTTGAAGAAAGCGATAATCATCCCGATAACCGTACCTAAAAGTCCTAACATCGGGGCAATACTTGGTACTACCGCTAAAAGGTTAAGATTCTTTTCCATATTGGCAACTTCTACCTGAGCCTGAGCTTCCATCGCACTTACAATATCCGAAACAGGGCGTCCCAATCTTGAGATTCCTTTTTCAAGAATTCTACCTTCCGGAGAATTTTGTGTTTTGCAATAATCTGAAGCAGCCTCTATTTTTCCGGCTTTGATAAAGTCCTCAATATTGTTCATAAAATTGGAATCTGTCTTTGAAGTCAGTCTTCTAATAAAGAAAAATCTTTCAAAAAACAGATACAGAGAAAACACTCCCAATAGTAAAACCGTGGCCATCACTATTTTAGCGAAGGCACCTCCATGGAACATGATCTTCCAAAATGAGAACTCTAAATTGTCTGTAGCAACTGCGGGTGTAGCGATTTGTGCAAATAAAATCTGAGAAAGTTCCGTTAACAGCATTAAATGTGAATTTTATTAAAGTTTCAACGACAAATGTAGTGGAATATTATGAATTGATATCTTAAAAATTGCTTAAAAACAACTTAAATTTTGTTAGAATTTACAAATAGCAAATTTCTTTCCAAAAGAAATTTTGAAAAGAAATTTGTTATAAAAAATGAAGCAGACGGCTGTTAATCTTCGCCTACGTCAATATCATCCTGGCTGAATTCACATTTTAACCTAAAAGGAATCGGTGTATCGGACCCGGTATAAAAATCATCAATGGTTCCCTTCCAAATGACCTGAAGCTCGCCCTCTTCATTTTTCTCAAAAAGAAGCTCGTTATCATAGATGTAGGCATCTTCGTCATCGAAAAGATCTACCTCTGTGTAATTTTCCTCATCAGAGTCATTGATTTTTATTGTTATTCCTTCTATTTCCGCCGATTCGATCGGGAAATCGAAAACTTCAAGTGAAAGCTGCGGAAACTTGTACTGTAAAGAATCATCGTCTACGTGATCCAAACTGTCATCCGTTATAATTTCAACCTCTAAAAAGTGTTGCTGGTTGCTGTAAACTGCCTTACAATAAGTATTTCTGATATTGTATTTTAGCGTTTCCTCCGGATGGTAAATTTTTAAAATCCCTTTCATTTTTTCTTAAAAAAGAACTGTAATAATATGATTGTTAAATGTTTTGGACAAAGATAAAAAATTGATTCAAAGTTAAAAGGATTTTGAAAATTATTTTTTTAAAATCAGGTAAGTCAATGGGCCTGAATCTCCTAATAATACCTATTTTTGTTTCATAAAGATTCTGAAAATGAAAAATATTGTATCAAAAAGTATTTTAGGACTGGGATTGATGCTTGCTCTTGCTTCTTGCAGGAAGTCGGACTCTCCTCTTACCAAAGTAACCCCCAGTAATCTGGATTCTATTGCTGCTAATTATTATGAGCAGTACCTTAAATTATACCCTTTAGATGCTACTTCTCAGGGAGATACCCGATACAATGATCAACTCCCCATTAATATCGACAAAGATTTTATTTCAGGAGAAGTTGCCTTTTATAATTCGGTGCAGAAACAGCTGGATCACGTAGATTACAAAACTCTTTCTGATGAAGATAAGGTAGTATATGATGTGCTTGATTATACCTTAAAAGATAAAATAGAAGCCTATGCCTATCATCCGGAATATATTCCTTTCACGCAATTTGGAGGTCTTCCTTTAAATTTCCCATTGTATGGAAGCGGACAGGGAAGCCAGCCTTTTAAAACTGAAAAAGATTATAGTGACTGGTTGAAAAGAATGGAAAAATTCCCACAATGGATGGATGCAGCAGCAGAAAACTTCCGTGAGGGAATCAACAATAAAGTCGTTCTTCCTAAGAAACTGGTTATTAAAATGATTCCTCAAATGAAAGCTGAGGAAATCATTACACCGGATATGGAAAAGAATATCTTTTACGGGCCCATTAAAAACTTCCCGAAAAGCTTTACCCAAGCCCAAAAAGATAAATTTTCAGCACTTTATAAAGACGCTATTACCAAAAAGATCATTCCCGCTTATACCAAAATGGGAACCTTTTTAGAAAAAGAATATCTGCCAAAAGGAAGAGATACTGATGGATACAACAGCCTTCCCAATGGAAATGAAATTTACAGCTATTATGTAAAAAGCTGGACAACTACTAAGAAATCTCCGGAGGAAATCAATAAGATTGGGCTCCAGCAGGTTGCCATGCTTCGTACAGAGATGGAAAAAGTGAAGCAACAAGTAGGATTTTCAGGAACCCTGGAAGAGTTTATTACTCATGTAAAAACAGATCCGAAGGCAATGCCTTATAAAACGTCTAAGGATGTTTTGAACGGATTCAACAGTATTTTAACGAAAATCACTCCGAAACTGAAAACGATGTTCAACGTAACACCGAAAACAAAGTTTGAAATCAGGCAGACAGAGAAATTCAGAGAAGCAAGTGCCAGTGCAGAATATATTCCTGGAACTCCGGACGGAAAAAGAGCAGGAATATTTTATGTACCGCTTCCTGATCCTACCAAGTTTAATGTAACTTCAGGAATGGAGTCTCTTTTCCTTCATGAGGCTATTCCGGGGCATCATTATCAGGTTTCTCTGCAACAGGAAAATGAAAAGCTTCCTAAGTTTATGAGATTCGGATGGTTTGGAGCGTATGGTGAAGGATGGGCACATTATTGTGAAACATTAGGCCCTGAATTTGGGTTATATACAGATCCTTACCAGAAAATGGGTTATCTGAGCGACCAGATGCTGAGAGCAGTACGACTTGTGGTAGATACAGGCCTTCACACCGGAAAAATGTCCAGAGAAGAGGCTATCAAATACTTTTTAAGCAACATTTCTTATGATGAAGGAGCTGCTGTAGCAGAAGTAGAAAGATATATGGCAATGCCGGGACAGGCTTTAGGATATAAAATCGGGTCTTTAAGAATCCGTGAATTGAGAGAAAAATACCAAAAAGAACTTGGCAGCAAATTCAATCTGGCAAGCTTCCACGATGAAGTATTGAGCCAGGGATGCCTTCCATTGGATGTTCTGAACAGAAAGATGGAGCTTTGGGCAAAGAAACAGAAATAAATACTAAAAGGCATTGACTTACAATCAGTGCCTTTTTAATTAAGAATATTGTAAAAAGCAAAAATTTAAAACAAAAACTGATATGATCACAGAAAGCCTGAGATCTCTTTACAACAGAGATTTAAACAAACTAAAAACAGAGATAGAAGCTTATCAAAACGAAGAAAATCTTTGGAAAACAGATAAAAACATAGCCAATTCCGCCGGAAATCTATGTCTTCATCTGGTAGGAAACCTCAATCATTTTGTAGGAACACACCTCGGAAATACCGATTATGTAAGACAGCGTGACCTTGAATTCTCACTAAAGGACGTTCCAAAAGCTGAGCTTATAGAAAAAGTGGAGGGAACCATAGAAATGATCGATTCAGTTTTGGGTACGCTATCGGAAGATGATCTGAAAAAAGAATATCCTCTGGTTGTTTTTGAAAGCAAAATGACCACCGATTACTTCCTGATTCATCTGATTGCTCACCTGGATTATCATCTGGGACAGATTAACTATCACAGAAGGTTATTGGATTGTTAAATACCTTCCTTTTAACCATGTCAAGGTTTAAAACCTTGACATGGTTAATCAAACAACATTTTAGTAATAAAATCTTTTTCTCCTTTTCCTCTGGCAGGAGAATATTCTCTTCCGTAGAAAATAATCTGAAGGTGAAGTTTATTCCACACTTCTTCTGGGAAAAGATTCTTCGCGTCACGTTCAGTTTCTACGACATTTTTTCCGGATGTAAGTTTCCATTGGGTCATCAGACGGTGAATGTGTGTATCTACAGGAAAAGCCTGAAATCCAAATCCCTGACTCATTACCACAGAAGCCGTTTTGTGCCCTACTCCGGGCAATGCTTCCAGTTCTTCATAGGTTTGGGGAACAATTCCGTTATGTCTTTCCAATAGGAGCTCTGCCATTCTTTTCAAATTCTTGGCTTTGGTGTTGGATAATCCTATTTCTTTGATCAGTTCTTTGATTTCAAATTCTTCCAGCTTGGCCATTCTTTGTGGAGTTCCTGCTACAGCAAAAAGATCAGGGGTCACCTGATTTACTTTTTTATCTGTGGTCTGGGCTGAAAGTGCTACGGCAACCATTAATGTATATGGATCGGTGTGGTCTAAAGGAATAGGTGTGGTAGGATACAATTTATCCAGTTCTACTTGAACGAGCTCGGCTCTTTGCTTTTTTGTCATTTTACCCTTAAATTTGAACAAAATTAAATCATTATGCTGAAAGTTGGAGACAAATTACCAGAATTTGAAGGAATCAATCAGGATGGAGAAACAATAACTTCATCAAAACTAATCGGAAAGAAGCTTGTCATATTCTTTTATCCACAAGCCAATACTCCAACATGTACGGTGGAGGCCTGCAATTTGAGCGACAATTATTCTAAACTTGAAAAAGCAGGATTTCAGTTGTTGGGAATAAGCGGAGATTCTGTAAAGAAGCAGAAAAATTTTCACAGCAAATTTGCTTTCCCATACGATCTTATTGCTGATGAAAATAAAGGTATCATTGAGAAATTTGGAGTTTGGCAGGAGAAGAAAACTTTTGGTAAAACTTATATGGGAATTGTAAGAACTACCTTTATTTTCGACGAAAAAGGAATCTGTACCAGAGTTATTGAAAAAGTAACTTCCAAAACAGCTGCTGATCAAATACTTGAAGGATAAAACTTCTCTTTTCCTATTAATATTGGGAATTTTTGCACCTGCATAAAGGTCAATCTTATTTCATTTTACAAAATATCCGATTTAAAGTAAATTTTCATGTAAAAACCTTAACGCATTGAATTATTTGTTATATATTTGGTAAAAACCATAATTCAATTCACATGAAAAAAGCTCTACTTTCGGGTCTGGTATTACTAGGCCTTTATGCAAATGCACAGGTTAACGTGACAGCAAGTTCAGGAACAGCAACCGCTACTTACACCACATTGAAAGGTGCCTTTGATGCAATTAATACAGGAGTGCATCAGGGAAATATCAATTTAAGCATTACTGCCAATACCACAGAGACAGCAACGGCAGCTTTAAATGCAGTTACTACATACTCTTCAATTATCATTAAGCCCACCGTTACGGCTACCATTGGTGGAGCTGTTGCATCGGCACCTCTTGTCAACATTCAGGGTTCTAATGTTACGATTGATGGGTCTTCCACTGTTGGAGGAACAACGAAAGATCTTACCATCAGTAATACTGCAGCAACAGGCTCTTCCGTTATTTATATGGGATCTGCAGCAAGTGCGGCTCCACTTACGAATGTGACTATTAAAAATTCGATTCTCCTTAACGGGACCACAGGTTCTACGAACTTAATCATTGCAAACGGATCGACGGTAGCAGGATATTTTAACAATATTACGGTTCAAAATAACGATATCAGAACCGGATTTAATGGTATTTTTGTTCTTGCCAACACCGCTGCCGGAAATGGAAACAACCTTCTAATAACCGGAAATACCGTAACCAATAATATTATTCAAAATGCAATTTATGTTGCAGGAGTAGGCGGAACGTCCACTATTAGTAATAACACTATTGCTATTTCCCGTCCGGATGCAGGTTCTTCAACCACTCCAGCAGGTTCTTTAGGAATTAACTTAGGCGCCGGAACTAACAATGCTACAATCAACGGCAATACAATCAGTGCTAAAAACACTTCAGGCAGTGGCATTAATTATGTATCGGGAATCGCTATTTCACCAGGAACAACCAATGTTTCCACGAATGTTTACAATAATACCATTACAGAAATCAGCGGAGCGCTAACCTATGTAAACAGCAGCGGAGTATATGTGGGAGGTGTAACTCCTAACGTAAAAGTATATTCTAATAAGATGTCCGGTCTTAAAAATACTCTTACAGGAAACTTAATGCAGGCTATTGTGTTAGGCTCTTCATCAACTACAGCTAATACACTGGTTTACAATAACGTTATTTCTGACGTTCTGGCAACAGGCGCAGGACAAGCTGCAGGAATATTTGTTTATTCAGGAGCGGGTTATAAAATTTATAACAATACGGTAAATCTTAATACTTCCAACTCGGAGACAGGAATATCTGCCGCTTTTTATGTAAACTCTACGAATGTAACTGCTGCGGGTGCTTTGGATGTCAGAAACAATATTTTAGCTAATAACAAAACGGGTGGTAGCAGATATTCAATCTATACATCCGGTGCTTCTAATACCATTTTTGGTAATATAAATTATAACGATTATTTTACCACCGGTACTGCATTAGGATTTATCGGATCTGACAAAACGGCATTAACGGATATTCAAACCGGATATGGAGGAAATGTAAATTCTCTTAACATTGCTCCGGTATTTGTAAGTGCAACGGATTTACATTTAGATCCTAGCTCAAATTCAGGCTTAGACAATAAAGGAACCTCTCTTCCGGAAGTTACTACAGACTTCAGTGGAACGTTAAGAGGAGCTGTTCCGGACATGGGCGCTTATGAATTTACAAGTACAGCTTTAGGTGTATCCGATGTGAATGCTAAGGCTAAAGAGCAGATCTCTGTTTACCCTAACCCTTTCAGTGAGGTAATTAAAATTTCAGATGTAAAAGGAATTAAAGCGATCCAAATCAATGATCTTTCCGGAAAAAGCGTGAAAACACTTGCTCCTGCTTCGGAAATCAACTTAAGTGATTTGACTACCGGATTGTATATGATTACCTTCCAGCTTGAAAATGGTACGACAAAAACGCTTAAAATTATTAAAAAATAATCTTTGCCATAAACAATAAAACGGCGGCCAAATGGCCGCCGTTTTTATTTATTGTAAACAATTCAGAAGAACTATTTGAAGTTCTATTCTGTTTCATAGTAGTTCAGTTCTTCATCTTCACCGGGAAGCGTAACATGTTTCTTGAATTTTAATCCCAATTTTTCAATCAATTTTTGAGAAGAAACGTTATCTTTTGAAATAATGGCAGATATTTTTGGCAATCCGAATTCGTCCATCCCTATCGACTTTACTTTTTGTGCAGCTTCATAGGCATATCCCTTTCCTTCAAATTTTTCTAATAAAGAATATCCGATATCAACGATATCAAGCCCTTCCCTTTCAAAAATTCCCACTCCTCCTATTTTATGATTTCCTTCTTTGGTAATCACCAGATAATTTCCGTAACCTAATCTTTCAATCTGTGGAAGAAATCTGTTTTTAATGTAGTTTTCTGCGTCAGTAAGGGAATTTACACCGCGATTACCTATATATTGGATAAATTTTGGGGCGTTATATAACTCAAAAATGAATTCGGCATCCTCCAAAGACATCGGACGGATGATCAATCGCTCGGTTTCGTAGTTTTTATTTGCGTTTGGTTGTTTTTTTAGGCTCATCTTTCTTAGGTTCTTCCTTTTTTTCGATCTTTAAAAGTCTCGGGTTATTAGCACATTTTTTATTGTAAAGCTCAATATAAGTTCCATTGTCTTTCACATTGGTTGTAATTCCTGTAGCTTTATTTATTGTTAAAGTATAATGTGTTTTCTGATAAGGACATTCCTTTGAAGTCAGTTTACCTAAGTCCAGATAATAATTTGACCGATCTTCATGATAATTACCTGCAAGATCTTTAAATTCTTCATCAACGATATAGCCATCTGCCGCCAGTACGATGGCAGCTTCCTGGGCATTATCTATCTTTCCTACGAATTTTTTAAGGGCTTCCACATCAATTACATAATTGATCTTCCCCCCCTGGGAATAAGCTATATAATAAAAACTGTCTTCAGTAGGAAACAGATTGAATCCTGAAAACTGCGGAGTATAGCTTAACTTTCCACCGGAAGTCTTAATTTCCTGACCTTTTCCATAACTATTGTATACCAATACCCATGAATCTACTCTATCATTAGGTTCTATCTGTTGTAAAACATTTGGAATACTGGAAAACTTTTTCTTCTCCTGAGAAAATGCTAAGATCCCTAAAAATAGGAACACAAAAATCGAAAATCGCGTTGTCTTTTTAATCATAGCCTAAATTTCAGCAGAAAATATACCAAATATTACATAAATCTCTCTCCTTTTTTGAAACTTTTCAGATCAAGCACATAATCTTTAATCAGTTGATCATTGTCACGAGGACAAATCAGAAGTGCTTTATCTGTATCTACAATAATATAGTTTTCGAGACCATCAATGATCACTGCCTTATTATTGTTCTTTAAACGGATAATATTTCCTTTTGAATTGTAAGCAAGCAAGTGCTTCAGTTTCACAGCATTTCCGTCATTATCCTTATCTGTATTCTCATAAACCGAAGTCCATGTTCCCAGATCGCTCCATCCCAAATCGGACGGAATTACATATACGTTCTTTGCCTTTTCTAAAATCCCGTTATCAATAGATATTTTCTGAACCTTCGGGTAAATGGTTTCAATACAGCTGTTTTCTTTTTCTGAATTGTATTCACAAGCCATAAAATGCTGCATCATTTCAGGAAGATATAGGTCAAAAGCATGGTGAATACTCTTTACATTCCATACAAATATTCCTGCATTCCAAAGGAAATCTCCACTTTCTAAAAAGCTTTGAGCAATTTCCAGAATCGGTTTTTCGGTAAATGTTTTAACCTTAAAATATTCTGAGCCCTTTTTTTCTACAAACTGAATATATCCATATCCGGTATCGGGTCTTGTAGGAGTGATTCCCAGGGTCACCAGATAGTCATGTTTTGAAGCTACATCAAATGCAAGCTCTACTTTTTCCAAAAATACATCTTCTTTAAGGATAAGATGATCTGCCGGTAAAACGATCATCGTAGCATCCGGATCAATTTCAGCAATTTTGTTGGCCATGTACAGATTACATGCCGCCGTATTTTTCATCAACGGTTCACCGACAATATTCTCTTCAGGAATTTCCGGAAGCTGCTGATGAGAAAGCGCTACATACTCTTTATTTGTGATTACAAATATCTGTTCTTTAGGAATTACCTTACTGATTCTGTCATAAGTTTGCTGAATCATCGTACGGCCAGTCCCTAAAATATCCTGAAACTGTTTTGGAAATTTCTGCGTACTCATTGGCCAGAACCGACTTCCGATTCCTCCCGCCATTATCACACAGTATCTATCTGATTTTAACATTCTTAGCTACATTTTTCTACTCTCGCTAAAGGTTTGAAAGAATACTTCCTTCCAGTAGCCAGGTTCTTACAAAGATAGTTCTTTTTGATCAGACCTTCCAATAAATACTTTTCGTTGCGATATATAAAAAATTCTCCCTTTTCCAGTTCTTCGATAAAACGGAGGTTATCATCCTGTTTTTCAGTGTGAAAATATCTTACCAGATCAGGACTTGCCATGAAATTTGCCTTCGGTGATTTTGAAAAACGAACAATAATTGGCTTTAATTCTTCATCGTAGATCTCAAGGCTTTCTACAAGCATATTTCTAAAGGTTTCCTTCCATTCATTTCCATGCGGAGAGATTCTTCGTCCATATTTTTCAAAGGCGATTAAATGGGCCAGTTCATGAGTCAGCACAAAGAAAAAAAGTTGAGGAGTAAGTGTTGAGTTTACTGTAATTTCATGAGAATTATCCGGAAGTTTTCTGTAATCTCCCAGTTTAGAATTTCTGTTTCGTGTAACTTTTATGTGGATATAGTACTCTGAAAACCAAATTCTTAGATATTTAAGTGTATTTTGAGGTAAATATTTTTCTAACGATTGGATAGACATTTTACAAACTTAATGGAATTCCTGCATAGAAACTCAATAGTTTAAGACTGAAAAGATAATTATATTTCGCCTGCGCTACTGATCCCTGTGCATTTGCATAATTATTTCTGGCAATATTAACATCATAAATGGTTGTTCTCCCTGCAGTGTAGCTTTTATCAGCAAATTCAAGAGCCAATTTTGTACTCTTCTCCGCTTCTACCGCTGCAAGGTAATTTTCATAATTCGCATCGGCATCAAACTGTGCTTTTTGAACATTTTGTCTTACCGTCTGCTTTTGTTGCTCCAAAGTAACTTTCGCCAGGCTTTCATTTATTTTGGATTGCTCTACCTGCAATTTAGTAATTCCTTTGTTGAAAATAGGGACATTCAGAGAAAGCCCTACACTCTGTCCGAAATTATCTTTATATTGTTCAAATAGACCAGGCTGAGTAGTGCCACTGGTTGCTCCATTTAATATGTTATTATAAAAGGAAGAAATTCCTGCACTTGCTGTAAGTGTAGGCCAGAATGCGGTTTTACTCACTTCCGTCTGCGCTTCTGCAGATCTTATCCTGCTTTCTGCAGCTTTAATCTGAGGCTGAATATCATATGCCGTAGCCAATACTTCGTCAGCAGATTGCAACTGTGACTCTAACGCATCGGGAACATTAACATCTTCAACATCAAACCCCTTATAGTCAGGAAGCTGTAAAAGTTGAGCAATAGCAAATAAAGCTCTTCCCACATTCACTTCTGCGGTCTTAAGATTTTGTTTTTCTCTAGCCAAAGCAGCTTCTGCTTCTGCCAAAACAGTTTGGGCAGTAGTTCCCACATCTGTCGTTATTTTTGCCCTGTCAAATTGCTTTTGAGCATTTCCTACCGCACTTTGAGAAATTTTCACAATCTCTTTGTTTAAAAGTGCCGTCAGATATTGCTGAGCGATTTGGAGAGAAATATCATTTTTGATCGTTTCAATATCATATTGGCTTGCCTCTACATCAAATTGAGCTTTTCTAACGTTTTTTTCAAGCCTTCCATTATTGTATATTAAAATGTCAGCTCCCAGATTAGCACTGTTACTGAATCTGTCGTTTCTGATACTTCCTGTTCCTAGTGAAAGTTGCCCAAAGCTGACAGAATTGTTCATTCCTGCTGAAACAGAAGGCAGATATCCTTTTCTGGCAATTTTAAGGCTAGCATCTTGAGACTGTTTGTTATATTGATTTTGGATAACCTGAAGATTATGCTCCACTGCATAGCTTACGCATTCTTTTAAGGACCATTTCTTCTGGGCGTTCAATCCCAAACAGGCTAATCCAAAAACGATAATCCAAACTTTTTTCATATGTATATGTTTATTTGTTTTTTAGTGGTCATATGGAATCGTGTCATCTCATCAGTATTTATACTTGTAAATCACACCGATTTCATATTAAGATTTTTCCTTATTAGACGACTTAAATATAAAAAAGTTACAGTTAAAAAAAATTATTGTTTCATTTTTATAAAACTTTTGAGAATTTTGTATCATGATGACACAAGAACAATATCAGGAAGCCATCGACTGGCTTTTTGTACAAATGCCCAACTATCAGCTGGACGGGCAGAAAGCCTATAAGCCGGGGCTTGATAATATTACTAAGCTTTGCGCTTTCTTTGGAAATCCTCAGGATAAGATAAAGTGCATTCATATTGGCGGAACCAACGGAAAGGGATCTTCAAGCAATATGCTGGCTTCAGTACTTCAGGAAGCAGGTTATAAGGTAGGGTTATACAATTCACCCCATCTGATCGATTTCACAGAACGCATTAAAGTCAACGGAAAGAATTGCCATAAAGAATTCGTTTTTGATTTTATCCAAAAGCTTAAAAACATCCCCGAAGACATCCGCCCTTCATTTTTTGAGTTTACAACGATCATGGCTTTTGAGTATTTCCATCAGCAGCAGGCAGATTTTGCTTTGATTGAAGTTGGATTGGGAGGCAGGCTGGATTCTACCAACATTATTACACCATTAGTTTCGGCTATTACCAATGTTCAACTGGATCATCAAAACATTTTAGGAGACACTATTGAGGAGATTGCTGGAGAAAAGGCAGGAATCATCAAAAAAAACATCCCGATTATTTCTGGAGATGAAAATGAAGTGGTAAAAAATATTATCAAAGAAAAAGCGGCTCAGGAAAACGCTCCTTTTATTGATGCTACCCTACTGCACACCGAATTTATTTCTGATCTCAAAGGAAATTATCAGCAGAAGAACATCCGTGTTGTTTTGGCCATTGTTGAAGAATTAAAAAAGCTTCAGTTTACCATTTCTGAAGAAAATCTGGAAGCAGGCTTACTGAACGTTCACCAAAATACAGGATTTATTGGCCGATGGTTTGAATTTTCAAAAAATCCATTGACGATTTGTGATACAGGACACAACCAGGCAGGTTTGGAATATGTTTTTTCCCAATTGAATTCTATTGACAAGCACAAGCATGTCATTTTGGGATTTGTCAACGACAAAAAAATAGATGAAGTAATGAGTTTACTCCCTGAAAATTCTGAGTTTTATTTTGCAAAACCCTCTGTCAACCGAGGCAGGCACCCGGAAGATTATGAAAACCTACTACAAGAGGCGAAAATTTTTTATAAAATTTTCAATTCTGTACAGGAAGCCTATCTTTCTGCTAAAGAGCGCTGTACAAATGAAGAAATGATTTTTATCGGCGGAAGCAACTTTGTTGTTGGAGATTTTTTAGAAAAAAATTTGGAGATTTCTAAATAAGTCGTATATTTGCACCACTCTAAACAAGAGAACAAGTATAGAGGGCTCTTAGCTCAGTTGGTTCAGAGCATCTGGTTTACACCCAGAGGGTCGGGGGTTCGAATCCCTCAGGGCCCACAAAAAGGATACTGAAGCCTTTTAAAAAATTTCAGGGCTCTTAGCTCAGTTGGTTCAGAGCATCTGGTTTACACCCAGAGGGTCGGGGGTTCGAATCCCTCAGGGCCCACAAAATCTCTCAGGAAACTGGGAGATTTTTTTGTTTTAAAACTTTTCTTCTCTATTCATGGGAGTTTACAGCAATTCTTATTTAAATCCTAAGTTTTTAAATCTCATTATTTTTCAATTTTAAGGCAGAATTTTAGGTTACCATAATTTCTTTCAGGTTACCATATTAAAAATTCATCCTTATTTTTTGTGAATTATCTTATTTAATTTACTTAATATTTCACCTTAATAATCTAAACTCAGGTTACCAATTAAGTTACCAAAAAATTCTCAGGTTACCAACTCAAACCCTCATTAATACTATGAAACTTTCAATACTATTTTTAATCAGAAGAAACAGAATTAACACAAAAGGAGTCTGTGCAATTGAATGTAGAATCACTTTAGACAGCCAAAGAAAACCTTTCTCAACAGGTGTTTTTATAAACCCAAATTCTTGGAATGCTGCAAAGCAAAAGGCATTTCCTCCTAATAAAATAAATAATCAAATCAACACTCAACTAAGCCTGATTAAACAAGACATTAATCAGGCTTTTTTATTCCTACAAGTTCAGGAAAAGGACTTTGATGTAGATGATATTTACAAACAGTACAAAGGAGAAAATATCAAGCAGGATAAATCAATTACTGAAATGTTCCTCCTTCATATCACTAAACAGGAAAAGCTGATAGGTATTTCTACCACTAAAGTATCTGTAGCTAAGTTCTACCAGACACAGGCTCATGTAAAGTCTTTCATAAAGCATCAGTACAAAAAATCTGATTACCTTCTTATAGACATGACTATGGCATTTATTACTGAGTTTGAGTTCTATCTAAAGGCTGAGAAGCAGTTTAAGCAGAACACAGTTCATAAAACTATACAAAGATTCAAACAGATTGTTAAGTTAGCTGTAGGACTGGACTACTTAGCTAAAGACCCTTTCCTACTCTACAAGAACAAGAAACCTAAGAAACAAGTTGTATTCTTATCTAAAGAAGAGTTGGAAGCATTGGAGAAATACCAATTTGCATCTGAAAGATTACAACAAGTTGCTGATATGTTTATTTTCTGTTGTTATACTGGATTAGCATATACAGAGATGTCAAACTTAAAGGCAAATGATATTCAGACAGGCTATGATAGTAATAAGTGGATTCATATTCATAGACAGAAAACTAAGAGAGATTATGACATTCCATTGTTATCTAAAGCTGAAAGTATTTTGAATAAATACAGAACAGAAACTCAGCTTCTCCCTGTTATAACTAATCAGAAGTTCAATTCTTATCTAAAGGAGATAGCTGAGATTGTAGGTATCAATAAGACTCTTACCCATCATATAGCCAGAAAAACCTTTGCTTCCACTATTCTACTTTATAATGATGTACCTATGGAGATAGTATCTGAGCTTTTAGGTCATTCAGAGATTGGAATTACTCAGCAACATTATGCTAAGGTTGTAAAGGAAAAAGTTGGTGAACAGATGAATAGGTTAAATTCTAAATTACAGTAAAAGAGGTGGTTAATCCCACCTCTCTAATTTAAATTTAGGAGATTTTCCTATATACTTTGTAAAAACCTTTGTCATAATATTTTCAACAAAAGTTGTATGTTCCTCTGTTGTTGCAATAGAATCATGAATAGTAAAAAGTGGTATCTCTGGATTTATTCTGTTTATTATTTTACAAGCTTTCTCTAAAATTAATTCAGATTCAAGTCTTTGTAACATAATTGAAAAAGCAGGATGATTTCCTCTACCAGTTTTTATTAACTCAAAAATCTTGTAAACATTTGGAAATGTACTTTTAAAAATCTTTACACAGCTACTGTAAGCAATAGAGGTGTTAGGACTATAAATAGATTCAAAGGTAATCTCTTTGACCTTTTTTCTTAGTCCTTGAAAACTTTCATTTGGTAAAATTTCTTCTTTTTGAAGAATCTCCCCAAACTTCTCATAAAAGTTACCACTCCAAACACAATCAATGAAAATTTTAACATCTTCCTCATCTTTTACCATTTCTATAGTCTTTAATAATGTATCAGACATTTCAGAATTTGGAAAATAAAGAGGACTCTTAATTTTTGACAAGATATCATTTGTATGAATCTTTTCTAAATCAAAAAGAGGAAGGGTCAAAAAAGGCTGTGAATTAACAATATCAATGGAAACAAGAGTCTTGTTATCATATTTAATGTTTTTTCTCAGTTCTTTCTTTAACCTTGTAATAGATGTATGAAGTCTATAACCAGTATTATCTACTCCAAAAACAGTATAATCAGACATTAACTCAAGCAAGGGAACTAATCTGGAATTAAATCTTTCCTGAATATTAGGCAAGCCTAATTCCTCTTCTTCAATTGCTAACTTATTTAGCTCTTCTTTTGCTCCCTCAAAGTTAACTGTAAGTTTTCCATCTTCAAACCACTTCTTCAGAAATGTTAAACCCTCTGTTAAAAGATTATTTTTGTTCTGATTAAGATATAATATACTCTTTATTAATGTCCATTTAGTTATTTCAACTGGAACTAAAACAGAAATATATTCTTTTGAGAATTTTAACCCTCCTGACTTTTTGTCTGGAATAAATTGTTTATCTACTTCAACCAGCCCTTTTTCTGCCAAATAGTCAATATACTTAGAGTAATTGTGAATTCTTCTTTGTAATAATCTTTTATTAACAGGAGTATAACCTGCATTATTATCTAAAACATTATTCTTTCTTGATGGTATAGAGCTTATTAAATGAAGAATATATACAAATTTATCCCTGTCATATTCAAAATCTGGTGGATTTCTAAGCAGTATCTCATCTATGTCAATTTTCATTGGAACATATAAAGTTAAAGAACTTCTTCTCTCATAGCCATTACTAACAAATCCTGCATTCTGATTTGGGCTATAATTATTATTTAAACTGGATATTAATGCAGAGCCAGTTTTTCTATTAAACATAGCCCCATTTCACTAGGGGCTGTCCACTATGGGTGAGTTATCAAACTCATATGCAATGAAATATAAAGGAACTTCCTAAATAAAATCACCTTATAAAAACAAAAACTATGCAATTAAAACAATCACAAAGAAAAAAAGTAAAACTCAGATTAGGATTATCTGGTGCTTCTGGATTTGGAAAAACCAAATCAGCCTTATTATTAGCCTATGGAATGACACAGGATTGGAGTAAAATAGCTGTTATAGATACAGAAAATTCCTCTGCTTCTTTATATTCAGACTTAGGGAATTACAATGTATTGGATTTACAAGCTCCTTATTCTCCTGAAAGATACATACAGGCCATAGAACTATGTGAAAACTCTGGAATTGAAGTAATTATTATAGATTCTATTACCCATGAGTGGAATGGTACAGGTGGATGTCTTGATATTCATGAAAAGTTGGGAGGAAGATTCCAAGACTGGGCTAATGTTACACCAAGACATCAGGCTTTTATTAATAAGATATTACAGTCAACATGCCATGTCATAACCACTACAAGAAGAAAGATAGACTATTCTCTAGATGTAGCTAGTAATGGAAAAACCCAAGTAGTAAAGCATGGTACTAAGGAAATTACCAGAGATGGCTTTGAATATGAACTTACTATTAATTTTGAGCTAGTGAATGAGAACCATTTAGCAAAGGCTAGTAAAGACAGGACAGGACTCTTCATGAACAGACCTGAATTTATCATTACCTCTGAAACAGGAAAGATGATTTTAGATTGGTGTAATTCAGGCATAAAATCTGAAAATGAATCTATTCCTATGGAAATTCCTTCCCAAATTCAGCAGAGAGTCTCTACAGAAGAAGAGGTATATAAAGCTATTCTGGGATGTAATTCTATAGCTGAACTTTTAACTTTATATAAAGAGTTTCCCCAATATCATAAGACTTTAAAGCCAGACTTTGAAGCTAGGAAAACATTATTAATTCACTCAACTAACCCTAATAATCAATTCAGTAGAAATGGATATGAAAAATAAAATTAACCCTGCTTCTCTAGAGGAAGCATTTGATGTAGAGATTTCAAAAACTACTAACATAATAGAGATAAATCATAGGAATACTTCTATTCCACCTGATTTACAGCTTAAGAGAGTGAATGATTTATCTGATAATAAATCTCTAGGTAATATTTTCCTTGATAATGAGGATTTTGAAGATGCAGAAATATTCTATCCAAGCAGGATGAATATTCCTGACCAGCCCAAAGGTGAATCCAGCACAGTAGATAATAAGCCTGAATCTTTAAATGTAGTTCAGGCTTCTTTTATGTCCAATCTCAAAGTAGAAAGTCACTCTACTGATATGACTGCTGGAAATAATCAGCCCAGCCCATTTATTATGGCTAATACACTGGAAGCTACATTACATCACTTACAGAATGATTGTATTATTCCTGTATTCTCTAGAGACAATGAAAAAACTATTGCTCATCAGGAATTTATAGAATGTATTATCAGTGCTGTAAATAAAACTTTTCCTTACCAAAGCATTACAGCCCCTGAAATTAGGGTATCTCATCAAATTAAAGGCAGAACTCCTTCAGCTATTTATAAGCCTGTAAAAGAGCTTTTAGAGCATGAAAAGACTAACTATTATGAAAGAATGGCATTTATTATTAAAGTTCCTTCTATTACTGAAATAGTGAATGGTAATGAACTTTCTCTAACTATTGGTGGAGTAAGAGCATACAATCAGGAGAATCTCTACAGTAAGAAATCCTTAGAAAAGTTCAAGTTCTTCATTGGATTTCAGAATAAAGTATGTTGTAACCTTTGTGTATCTACAGATGGATTCCTTGAAGACATAAGAACTTCTAATGCTAATGATTTATACAGCAAAGCAGTAGAAACTATACAGAACTATAATGCAGAGCTACATCTCATAGAGATGAAGGAGCTTACACAGGATTATCTATCAGAACATCAATTTGCCCAGCTTATAGGTAAGAGTAGGTTGTATCAACATTTACCTAAAACAGAGAAACAGAATATTCCTCTACTTAATTTCAATGACAGCCATATTAATACTATGGCTAAGGATTACTATGAGGATAAGAATTTCTGTAGAGAAGATAATGGAAGGATTAATCTCTGGGATGTTTATAATCTTTTTACACAAGCTAATAAAAGTAGTTATATAGATACTTTCCTTGACAGAAATTTGAATGCCTTTGAGTTTACTAAGGGTATTCAGAAAGCACTTAATGGTAATTCAGATTATCATTGGTTTTTGAGTTAGCTAGACTGCCCCATATAATTTAGTTTATTATGGGGTAGTTTTTATTTTTTATAGATTCTCTATTCTTTTTCAGTTTGTGTTCTTCTAACATGTTAATTAAATTGTTAATTTTAGTATATTGGGTATAATAGCTAAAATAAAAATCTCTGACATAATACAATATTGGAATAACTAATGCAATAATCATAAATAGCAAAATGGTTGTTAGCAGGATTTCCTTCAAGTTTTTTTCACTAATATCATATAATTTTTGGCACAAAGAATTAAAAACACTGAGTGAAAGAACAGAGAATATTCCTGAAATAAATATAAATGGGATTTTCAATGATTGTGACTTTTCTTTCAATAGAGATATAATGTTATCTTCCATTTCAATCAAATGTTGACTTTTTAAATATTTTTCTAACTCTTCAAAAAAATAAGTATTCAATTTTTTTAAGTCATAACTTTTGTTCTTAGTACACTCTGGAAATACCTTTAGTAGAGTATAATAACTAAGAAGCTTCATAACATACATAAGTGCTACAAGCAATGGAACAATAAGAGAAAACCACCAAAGATTATCCTTTATAATGAATAAATATATAATACCTGCCCCTAGAATAAGATAAATAATTATAACAAGATAGAAATAAAAAGAAAAATATTTTTTTATTAAGCCTGTTAAAGTTAAGTTCTTATAATAGAATTGAATAAGTTCATTTAACATATTAATTAATTTTATAAGTTAATTTGATTGAGCAAATATCAACATTATTCTTTTATACTTCCAACAATAAACATGTCACAAATGGCAATAAATTATTCTTGTATTAGAGAATTTTCTTATCTTGCAACATGTCTAAAACACAGAAATATATATGATGAAAAAGCTACTTATTTTGCCTTTGTTTTGTATCAGTATGTGTGGATTGGGGCAAATTCCTAATTTACCTACTACATCAAGACCTAATGCCAGTAGTTTTCATAATTACTCTAATCAGAATTATATCAGTCCAGCAAAGTCTGTAGTTCCCTCTGTTCCTCATGGTGGGTTGTACAATTCTAGAAGCTCACAGATTCAGCAACAGAATGCAAGAATGATGGAAGAAGATTTTAGGAAAGTAGCTAAGGAGCAGGAACTCAGAAATAAACAGGAGAACTATTACAGACAACAAGCCTTAGAAGATTCTTATTATAACCTCCCTTCATTTTCAGGTAAAGCAGGAACACAATCTTATTATGATGCCTTTAATAAACTTTCTGGACTTGATAGTAATAATTTCTCTATAAGTGAAGCTAATTTCATTGTGGAGAATGCTTATTATGGAGATAAACAAAATTATAATCAGTTTAAATCTGGAATTCAGAAAACAGCAAAACAACTCTTACAGAAAATGAAAGAGAGAAAGCAGGATCTTGAAAGTAATACAGATAAAAATCTGATGATTTTTGAATATCTTTCTAAAGGTATGAAGCTTGGAGGAGTTCAGCACAAAGCTATCAAGTATGACTTTGAGGATTACATGGGTGCAAAGGATTGGAGTAAAATGTTTGTTTCCAAACTCCTTAAAACAGGCTCTGGGCAATGTCACTCCATGCCTTTATATTATTTGATGCTGGCAGAGGAAATGAATGCAGAAGCTCATTTAGCCTTTGCTCCAAACCATACTTATGTCAAGTTTAAGGATGAAGAGGGGGAATGGCAAAATGCAGAATTAACCAATGGTATATTTACTACAAGCTCAATAATTCTGGAATCAGGCTATATAAAATCAGAAGCTTTGCAGAATGATATTTATATGAAAGAACAGAGCAAAAAAGAGCTATTAGCCCAATTCTATGCAGATTTAGCTAATGGCTATGCCCATAAATATGGAATGGATGAGTTTGTGGGTAAGACTTTGGATAAAGCTCTGGAATATTCACCCAAAAATATTTATGCAAACCTGCTAAAATCAACTTTTCAACAAGCTAAACTGCAATATGTAGCAGGTCAATTAGGAATTAAGAACCTTGAAAATCCTGAGGAACTACAAAATATCAGATTTTATCCAAGAGCATTGGCTCTGTTACAGGAAACTAAAGCCCAGTTTAATAATATTGACAATTTGGGTTATATACCCATGCCAGAAGGAGCTTATGAAGAGTGGTTGGGGAATATGAAAGGTGAAGCCAACAGACAAAAAAGTGAAGCTCTTGCTGAAAGAATGAAACAGATTAATGCTGAAAAGCAAAAACAGAAACAACAGGAATCTTTAAGAAAAGCTCAGGAACAAAAGAAAAAAGAATCAGAGAAACCACAGTATTTCCCTATAGACCCTAATAAACTATAATGAAAAAATATTTATCTCATAAAACTATATCCTTTATATCCTTAGTATTTGTATGGCTAAGTTCAGGAATAGTCAAGGCTCAAAATAATCAGTTCTACAATGATTCCTACCAGACCATTGACAATATGCTGAATAATAAGCAAAAATACAGCTTCAAAGAGGCTGTATTCAGTGTGGAAAATGCTTATTATCAGGGGAAATTAGACACAGTACAGCTCAATAATGAAATCAGGTTCTTAACAAAGTTTGCCAAAACTATTGTAGCTAACAGGGATTTAACCTACAAACAGTCTGATAAAGACAGAGTAAGCAAATATGCAGCAATATACTCTATTATGTGCCAGACTTTGCCTATTGCTGTAAAAGATACAGTAATACAGTATAAGCCTTTCAATTATGATTTTAATGATGTATTTGGGCATAATGATATTACTAATTTGTTTGTTTCAAAATTGTTGGCTACCAAGAAAGGAAATTGTAATTCTATGCCTTACCTGTATAAGATTTTGGCAGAAGAATTAGGAGAAACAGCCAATTTAGCCTTAGCTCCTAATCATGTGTACATTAAACATCAGATTAAATCTGATGGATGGTACAATACAGAGCTTACCAGTGGGATGTTCCCTCAGGATTCATGGCTCATGGCTTCTGGATATATACACCTAGATGCCATTAAAAATGGTGTGTTTATGAAGGCTTTGAATGATAAGGAAAGTTTAGCATTGTGCTTATTTGATTTAGCACAGGCTTACAATAGGAATTTCCCTGGCAATGATGGAGAATTTGTATTAAAAGCTGTAAACAGGGCAATAGAGGTTTACCCCAATTTTGCCAAAGCTCTTATTCTTAGGGCTGAAACACATAAAGAGCAGTTTACTAAGTTAATGGATAAATACAATCTCAAAACTGACAATCCACAAAACCTGAAAATAATTCAGCAGAAAGACTCTACAGCAAAGGAACTCATGGAGCTTATGACACAGGAATATGGACATATTTATGACATAGGTTACAGACAAATGCCAGAGGAAATGTATTTAGACTGGCTTGTTTCTCTTAGAACTGAGAGAGATAAATATGAGAATAAAAAATTAATGAATAACTTTACAAAATAACAAATGACTATGAAAAGAATTGTACTGACTGGATGTGTACTTCTCACTGGAATTACACAGGCTCAGGTTAAGAAAACCCAACTTAAGCCAACAAGTGAAAAGAAATGGATTAATCCTGTAAAACTTACTAAAGAAGAAAGAAGTAGACCTTATATGGATGAAGTTCTTAAAACCAGAGATACTTTAACTCCAGAGGAAGCAGAAAGAAGAAGAAAGAATATTGCTGTTGGGAATCCTTTTAAAAAATATGGCTATTATCCTAAGATTGCAACACTGAGCAAAGGAAAATATCTGGAATTTCATGATATGGATACAGTAGTTAATATTGGTTCTATAAAGTACAATAAGAAAACCAAAGAGATTACAGAGTTTAGGGAGATAGATTTGAGTGACCCAGATGCACAACCCTACTTAGATACAGCAGGGAGATGGTTTTCTCCTGATCCATTGAGTGAAGAATATTCCAGTTGGTCTCCTTATAACATGGTTATGAATAATCCTATAAGTAATATTGACCCTGATGGAAGGCAGGTTTTTACTGATTTTAAACTTTTACAGGATGGTACAGTTACCAGAGTTGACCCAAATGATGGAAGTGAGAAAAGAAATGATGATAGACTATTTGCTACTGACAAAAAAGGAAATGTGACAAATACAGCTCCAGTTATAGTAGATAAAGCTAAACCAAATGATGGAAGTATTATTAGTAGCCTAGCTACTGATTATGGATTAGCTGAACCTAGATATCCTAAAGGTATTAATTTTGGAAGAACAACAAATCCTACAGATGCTGCTAATGTATTTATGTTTGCAGCTAAAAATTCTGATGTAGAATGGGGATTAGAAGCTTTTCAAGTAGGAAAGGGTGTTTCTTATACTGTATTTACAGGACATGATGATGATTCTACTCCTCCTAATTTTTTTAATCAGTCTCCTTCAAAGTCATTATTTAACATCCACTCCCACAAAGATGTTAATGGACCTTCTCCTATAAATGGACAAACTAATGGAGATTATGGTATTTCAAGAGGAGGAGATAATTATTATTATAGAACTACAGGAAAAACAGATTACCCCTCTCATTACCTATACTATGCTCCTAGCAAAGGAAAAAGTAATTTATGGATGTATCATTGGAGAAACAAAGACATATATAAAAAGGATTTAGGTACAAGTACAATTAATTTGAAAAATCTAGGAAAGTAATTATGAGAAATATTATATATCTTTCTATTTTATTATTTTTTTCATCTTGCAGTAAGAATCAAGATGAAAACAACATTTTTTCATCTGATGAAATATATAGAACTGTAATAGAGGGGGTTGATACAGCAAAAAAAGATATTTCCAAAGCTGACAGCATCTTTTATGTTTTCAACAGATATGATACACTAATAGTAATGTCATCTGAACATGAGGATATACTACAACCAACCCAAACAATAAAAAAAGAAGGTTATTTTAAATATAATAAAAATAAAATTATAGTAACTGAACCTTACAAACCTACATTTCAGTTCTTAAAAGAAAATAATAAACTTATACCTATTAAAGAATATGAAGGAAAATATCCTTATTATGATGGGAGTGATTATCAAAAAGGACTAATTTATAAAATAAAAGATTTAAACCATTTGGAGTTAATAGATAAAGGTAATCTAACAAAGTACTTCCATAGAATCCCTGAGTATGAAATACCTATGCCACCTGCCCCAACAATGTAATATAAGAAAATGAATAAATTAGTAGTTCCTCTACTTGGCTTAATGTTATTATATTCTTGTAAAGAAGAGGTAAAAAATCCTTATTTTACTTCTGATGAAATCTATGACAAAGTCATAGAAAGTACTGATATAGTACATAAAGAAATTTCAAAAAAAGCAAGTTTATTTTATGTATTGAACAGATATGACACCTTAATTATTCTTTCTGTTAAATATGAAAATGTTATTAAACCTACTTTTATGATAAAGAAAGAAGGAACTTTTTATACTGACAGTTGCAAAATTATTGTTACTGAGCCATATTACCCAAAGTTTCAACTTATTAAAACCCCCAACAAGCTAAAGCAGAATGATATTGAAAAGTACCCATTAGCCTACAATGGTGATGATTATCAAAAGGGTGTTATGTATAAAATCAAGGATGTCAATCATTTAGAACTTATAGCTAAAGGAGATTTAAGAAAGTACTTCTATCCTATAAAGGAATATGAAATCCCTGCTCCTCCTCCTCCTCCAAAAGAATATCTTAATAAAACAGAATGAAAAAACTGCTATTAGTACTGGTAGGATTGATATTTTTATCCTGTAAACAAGAATCAGGTTTGCAAGATGACTTATATAAAGTAGTTCTTGATTATCAGAAAAAGAATCCTATTCCCACAGATGAAGAGATAAAAAAGAAAACACCATTCATTAACCCTAAAGATGAAAAGTACATCTTTGAGTTAATTTTTGACAAGCAAGAGAAAGACACATTGATACATATTACTTTAGAACCAAGGGGTGTAAAACAAGTATACAACCCTTATGGAGTCTATAGTGATATTAATTTAAAGCCAACTTATATTATTGATGAAAGTAAGATAGGGAAGAACTTTATTAAAGAATACAAGAAAAAAAACTTAGATAAATTCACTTTTAAAGATTTTGTAATTAATGATGCAATGTATCCTGAATATATTTATAAAATCAAAGGAGAAGAGCTAATATTAATAGACTCTATAAGGGGTAATATGGGAAGAAAATAATATTTTTTTAATCCTTAGTATTTATCAGTATAAATTACATAGCCTCTAAAGTATAAATATCTACAATTGCAGAAATGGATGAGAAAAAAATAACACTGGAATATATTCTCAATGGAATACAGCTTAAATTTAATGTCTCTGAAAGCTTCCACCCAACAACACATATATTTGATGATATGGCTGATTTTTTAGCATTTGAACATTCTATACTTGAAGATGAAGAAGATTATTACTCTACACTGGATAAACTAGACATCTTAGTAAGGAAAGCTAAATATTATTATTTAGAGTACTACAAAAAGGAATCTTAGCCCTAAATTTTAAAATTTTAATTTTTTTTGAGGAGTTGTTTATACATAGGTTCCCCTCATATCAAGTACCCCCTTTCTAAATTTTCTAAACTCCCCCACCCCCCTCTAGCCTATTGAGATAAATTCTCTGGACAGAAATAAAGATATTCTGATTTATTTTACATCTTAAGAATCACCTCATCTTTTTTTACTCTGGCTCACTGCCACCCACAACTCTTCATCATCTCTAACATATTTTGAGTATTAACTCAAAAATATATAAATTATGAAAAGACAATTTAAATCATTTGTAGCTAAGGTTGAAATGTTAAAATCTGAAAGAGCCAATGAAGATAAGAATGGGCTTATGCCTGTAATTCTAATAGGCATTGCTGGAGAAATCCCTAGTAAAACTGTTATTAGTGGTACTGTAGCTCAAAGAATGGGAATATATGAAGGAAGTATATATCTGTTTCAGGCTAATGAAATAGAATCAGATCCTTTGTATGGAAGACAATTTAACTTCATGGCAATATCTAAGGAATTATCTGCTATAGAGACATTGCAAGCTAGTGATTTTGTAGGTAAGCTGAGGATAGTAAAGGTAGATTCCTCAGAGGATTTTGAAGAATTTGTAGCTGATACTCTACAGCTAGAAAATGCTTAATAAAATGCCACCTTATTAATTTAGGGTGGTATTTCTTATTAAATCTTATTATTGTATCAAGTTTTGTAATCACCTATATAAGTAAGATCACAAAATCTGGTACATATTATCATGGCAATGTAATGAATGTAATAGTATATTTTACCCTAGAGACTCACATGTAGATTCAACATAGAGGGGATATTGGATGGAAAATCCTTTAGATCAAAATATAAAGATATTATATAAATAGCCTTTTTAAGCTTCTGTAATTTCTATATCAAAGAATTCCTTAGGATGAATTTCCAAAGCATCTGCAATTCTGAAAAGGGTATAAACAGTAGGATTAGTTCTTCCTTGTTCTATTCTTGAAATATTAGTTACATCAATATTACCCTCCATTTTTCCTACAAGATCAAGCTGAGAAAAACCTTTACTTAGTCTTATCTCCTTAATCTTATTTCCTACTGATTTTAAAATTTCTGATTTCTCCAACTTGTCATATATGATAATTCAAAGTTAATTTCTATTTTTACTGTTTATAATGTCATTTATGACAATGTTAAATTTTTAAATTAAATCTGTTACTATGAAAACAATCTTATCCCTCCATTATCAACACATTTTAATACTTCTTATATTACTTGCTGTACTCTCTGCATTTGTAGCTTTTATTTATTGGATATTTAAACCAAGAAGAAAATAAGTGAAAAAATCATTTAAATCTAGGCTAACATTTGAGTTTTATGTATTTATTAATTCTGTTGTACAAATATTCTCATGTATTACAAAAGATATTATTGACAGTATATTAAATATGAATAAGAAATACCATTGGTTAATAGGTGCATTTTTATACATGTTACTTAATTCAATAATTCCTTTATACTATTTATTTATAGGGGATATAAACAAGATTTTTAAAGAAGGAAGCTACAACACAGAAACAACAGATTTTGTAACATACTACACTTCATTTAGAGTCTCAGTCTATATTTTTATAACTACAATAATAATATTTATAATCAGGCAGTACATAAATATTAATAGGCAACTAAGAAATAATAAAAACAAAGACCACTCAATGTAGAGTGGTTTTTTAATACTTAAATCTTTATGAAACCAAAAATACCTTTTAGAATAGGCTACCAATATGATAATTGGGAGCTAGATGTAATAACCCTACCAGACAGAATCCCAGAAAATGATCTATATATAAGCTATCTTTGGGTTGGAAATGAAACTAAAATGTTCTTAAATTTCCCTCCACACAGGACAGAGCTTATATTTTATTGGGACATTTTAAATACTGTAATTCTGACTTTCCTAGATAGAGACATAGAATACTACTATAAAATATTAAATGCTCTGGAAACTAAGTTTGGGCAATCAGAAGTGCTCAAAAATAAAAGAGCAATTATTAATAAATACAAAACTAAAAATATTGAATATTGGTGTATTTATAAATTAAGAACCATAACTATACAATATGGAATAAGTCAGACTATGAACAGAATATATAATACTCTATTATGTTAGTAGTTTTTATCATAAAGGCATACTTTTAGGCATACCCAAGAAATGAAATCCTTACAAAGTATGATGAATACAGAGAAAATAAGAATTATGGAGAATCCCTCAGGGCCCACAAAATCTCTCAGGAAACTGGGAGATTTTTTTGTTTTTAAATCATTTGAAACTTTTTATTTCATCATTCTCAAAAGAAGTCCAAGCTTATATATATCCAGATAACGGAGGCTCACATTTCCTTTTGTAAGCTTTCTTTTGACACTTCCCTCTCCCATGGTAAATAAAAAACTAAAAACAGCATTAAAGGGCATCTTCTTGAACTTATAATACATTTTTACAAGCTTTACTTCTGACAGTTTCAAACTCAAATGTTGATCTTTAAGCATATTGGATAAACTGTCCACAGACTCTTCTACTTTACCGATATAAACGATGTTGCTTTCAAGATCATTATTAAGAATCGGGTTATCAATATGATCAATTTTGACATTTTCCGCTTTTAAATCCATTGCAAAAAGAAGATCTTCATAGCCGTATTTCTGAAATTCAGGATTAAAGCCTACTTTTCCCAATACCTCCTTTCGGATCATAAAATTATTAGTCTGAAAGCTTAAAAAGGGTTTTTCTTTACGTAATTCTACAGGAAGGTTTTCTCTTTCAACTGCAAATTTCCATCTTAAATAATGATCCTGATCCGGATTTAATTCTGATACCTTTCTACCGCCATATATAACAGTGGCACTGGGATTCTCCAGTATAAATTGAATATATTGTCGTAAGAAATTAGTATTGACGATTTTCCCGTCGCAATCGAGAAATAATAGATATTGACCTGTAGAAAATTGTAAGAATAAGTTACGAATCCGGGATCGTCCTATATTTTTTTCAAGAAAAATAAAATTAAAAACCTCATTCTGTAAGGGTTGATTAATTTGCTTATAATGTTCTTTTGAAGCATCATCAATTAAAATAATCTCAGCATCAATATGATACGCTTTAATTTCTTTTTTTAAATCAAAAACTAATTCACGAACATCAAAATTATAAACCGGAATACAGATGGAAAGCTTCATTTCACAAGATTTTCTCAATCACTTTTTGAATATCAAACTCTTCCAAACACGCCCAATCTCCTCTGTAACATTCTTTATCACCAAAAACGGAACACGGTCTGCATGTTAAATCTTTTACCTGAACCACATCTTCTTCGCTTTGACCAAATCCTAAAAATCCTGCGTAAGGGTGAGTCGCTCCCCATACCGAAACACAACGGGTTCCTACAAGGCTTGCTAAGTGCATATTGGCAGAATCCATTGAAACCATGACTTCTAATCCGGCGATTTTATTAAGTTCTTCTGTAAGATTCAACTTACCGGCAAGGCTTTTAGTATTAGGAATCTCACGTTCCCATCTTTCAAGAGTTTCGGCTTCGGCTTTTCCTCCTCCAAAGAAATATACGGTATGTTTTTGAGCTAAAATTCTAACCAATTCATAGGATTTTTCCAGGGGAAGCATTTTGCCTTTATGTTGAGCAAAAGGAGCAAAACCTATTCCTGATTTGGATCCTGAAGCTGGCCTCAGTTTTTGTGAAAGCTCCACTTTAAACCCCATCGCCCTGAAAACATCTGCATACCGTTCAACGGTTCTTTCCAGCTGAACTTTATTCAGATTCCAAACATCGGTAAGGTGGTCTTTTTCCTCTTTTCCTTTATCTATTTTAAAAACCTTTAGTCCTTTTCTTCTATAAATTTTGTCTATGATTTTAGTCCTGATCACATCATGAAGATTAGCAATAAAATCAGGATTAAATTCTTTGATCAGCTCGTTACTTAGCCTTCTTAGACCAAAAAATCCTTTATAATCGTCTACATCTATTCCTTTAAATATAACATTTGGAATGCCCGCAAATAAAGCTTCAAAGTTTTTTCTTGAAACCATGACAATTTCCACATCAGGATTCTGTTCCAGAAGCTCTCTGAAAACAGGAACCGTCATGGCAACATCTCCAAATGCAGAAAAACGATATGCTAAAATTCTGGTCACAACTATGATTTCAATTGATAAGCAACAGCGTAAAATTTGATTTGTTTGGTCATCGCCATCAGACCGTTGGCTCTGGATGGTGAAAGAAATTCCTGTAAGCCGATTTCTGCAATAAAAGCAAAGTCAGAATCCAGAATTTCCTGGGTAGAATGTCCACTATAAATACTTACCAGAAGAGAAACAATCCCTTTAGGTAAAATTCCGTCAGAATCTGCATCAAAGAAAAGCTTACCCTCTTTAAATTCGGCATCAATCCATACTTTGCTTTGACAACCTTTAATCAGATTTTCTTCGGTTTTCTTGTCTTCCGGCAGCCCTTTCAGTTCTTTTCCAAGATCGATAATATATTCATATTTCTGCTCCCAATCTTCAAGAAATGCAAATTCATCAATTATTTCCTGCTGTTTTTCCTTTATGGTCATCTTTAATCAAATTTCTTTATGCAAAGATAACCAATTTTGTAAAGATTATTTACCTGATGCTTTTTCAAAAAGCTGAAGAATTTTTGTTTCTTCATTCTCCCAGCAGAAAACATCTGCAGCTTTATCGAGTTCAGTTTTGTAATATAACCTTCCTTTTTCGAGTATTTTATGAATCGCTTTTTCGATGGTAAGGGGTTGATGATCCGTAACCATTTCACCAACATCAAATTGATTTTTTATGCGCTGCATTTCCGGAAAATTAATCATCACCAGTGGCACTCTGGCCTGAATATAATCACATACCTTGTTAGGAAGCGAATAATAGTAACTCACTCCATTGTTTTCTTCAAGACTGAAGCCTACATCTGCCGTTTTTGTCACTTCTCTCAGATTTTCAGGCTTAAGCTTACCAAGAAAAATTACTTTATCCTGAAGCCTTTCCTGGATAACAAGATCTTCATAAGTCTTTTTCCTAGGCCCATCACCAGCTATTTTCAAAACAGCGCCTTTCATATGATGCATAGCCAGAATCACTTTCTCAATACCACGGGACTGATTAATTGCGCCCTGATACAGAATTATTTTAGGATTATTATCCGGCACTTCTTCTATAGGAGGAAGTTTTCTGGGAATATTTCTTACAACAACCGCATTAACATTATATTTTTCATGAAACCACTCCGCATAGCTTTCACTCTCAGTCATCATAAACTGAATCTTAGGAAGAATACTTTTTTCCAGCACCCGCCAGAATTTCTGTGAAAATCGGTTTTGTATGGCCGGCATTTCTGTGAAAATTTCATGACTATCGAAAACCAATGGAATATTCAATTTTTTCGCAATGAGATAATTTGGCAGAATTGCATCAATGTCATTGGCATGAAGTATTGTGTTTTTGTCAGCTTTTTTCTTCAGTTCATGGTACAGTTTCCAATTAAACTCAAAATAGGCCGTTTTTAAACTGGTAGATTTTATTTGTATTCTGGAAAAAGGATATGGGCGTTCCATTTTTTCACTTCCGCCCCAGTCATTCCCGATCAGCTCTACAGGATATCCATTATCAAAAAGGGTTTTACAAACCTTTTCTATTCGCTGGTCTGTATACAGATTACTAAAAGCTGAAGTGAGTATTTTTTTCTTCATCAGGCTTTCTTTCTTATTATTAAATGGTAGATCTGAATGAAACAGATTAATCCATTAGGGATAATAACCGGCCATAAAGGCCCGCTAAAGAAACCGTAAATGACAAAACAAAAACAGCCAATCATGTTAACGATTCTGATTTTTCTCACATCTTTCAGTATGAAACTCAGTACGATAAAAACTGAGGCGGAATATCCGATGTAAGTAGTAATTTCAGGGCTCATGACGAATTTTTAAGGATAACAAACTTAATCATTTTCAATAAGATAATAAAATTTTTTACTGCCATAAAGTCATTAATTGATTTTTGGTAAAATATTTGTAATTTAGATAATGAATAATTGGCAACGTTGCCATTATTCTAATGAGATATATTATGGATTATAAGTTTTCACAAGGTTTGAGCCAAGTGTTCAAACAAAGCAAAAGCGAAGCTAAAAGGCTGAAAAGTGAATTTCTTAATACAGAACATCTACTTTTAGGTATTATAAAAACGGAAAACTCTGCAAAAGAAATCCTTCAAAACCTTAATGCGGATTTAACACAAATCAGAAGAAAAATTGAAACTCTAAATACAGCAAGTCTAAATCCTATTTCTGAGGAGGTTACCAATATTTCTTTCACCAAAATGGCGGATCATGCCATTAAACGTGCGGAGTTAGAATGCCGACAATACAAAAGCAATGAAATTAATACCGTTCACCTGCTTTTAGGTATTCTATATAAATATGAGGATCCTACTTCAAATATTCTGGGAGCTTATGACATCGACTACGAAGGAGTTTCAAAAGAATACCAGACGATGCTTAAAAATTCCGGTCAGGCACCACAGATGAGTGCTTATGATGACGATGATGAAAGAGAGGAATTTGAGCAAATGAGAAAGCCTACAGGAAACTTAGGCTCAGCAAAAAGCAAAACCCCAACGTTGGACAACTTTGGTAGAGATTTAACGTCTTTAGCCAGAGATGGAAAACTGGATCCTGTAATCGGGCGTGAAAAAGAAATCGAGAGAGTTTCTCAGATTTTATCCCGTAGAAAGAAAAACAACCCGCTTCTTATCGGGGAGCCGGGAGTTGGTAAATCTGCGATTGCAGAAGGATTAGCTTTAAGAATTCAACAAAAAAAGGTATCCAGGGTCCTTTACGGAAAACGTGTGATCACTTTAGATCTGGCAAGTTTAGTTGCCGGAACAAAATACCGTGGTCAGTTTGAAGAAAGAATGAAGGCCATCATGACGGAGCTGGAAAAAAACAGAGATGTCATCTTATTTATTGATGAGCTTCACACCATTGTAGGTGCAGGAAGTTCTACAGGAAGTTTAGATGCATCCAATATGTTTAAACCCGCTTTGGCAAGAGGTGAAATTCAATGCATCGGGGCAACCACTCTGGATGAATATCGTCAGTATATAGAAAAAGATGGAGCTTTAGAAAGAAGATTCCAGAAGGTAATGGTGGAGCCTACTTCCATTGATGAAACCATTCAGATTTTGAATCAGATAAAGGATAAGTATGAAGAACATCACAATGTAGTTTATACCCCTGAGGCCATTAATGCATGTGTCAATCTGACATCGAGATATATTACAGACCGTTTCTTACCGGATAAAGCTATTGATGCAATGGACGAAGCTGGATCCCGTGTTTATATTAAAAACATGAAAGTTCCGACTGAGATCATTGATTTCGAGAAAAAAATCGAGGACATCAAAGAAATGAAACAGAAAGCCGTAAAAGCTCAGGATTATCTTGAGGCGAGAAAGCTTAAAGATGAAGAAGAACGTCTTCAGATGGAACTGAATGCAGCTCAGGAAAAATGGGATAAGGATGTAAAAGAGAAAAAAGAAACCGTAACGGAAGAAAATGTAGCTGAAGTGGTTTCCATGATGAGTGGAGTTCCTGTAACGAAAGTTGGCAAAAATGAGCTTGATAAATTAGCTCAGATGGACGAGAAGCTGAACGGAAAAGTAATTGGTCAGGAAGATGCTGTGAAAAAAGTAGTGAAAGCTATTCAAAGAAACAGAGCCGGTCTTAAAGATCCTAATCGTCCGATCGGTACCTTTATCTTCCTTGGTACAACCGGGGTTGGTAAAACAGAGCTTGCTAAAGTAATGGCGAGAGAGCTGTTCGAGTCTGATGAATCTCTGATCAGAATTGACATGAGTGAATACATGGAGAAATTTGCTGTTTCGAGATTAGTTGGTGCGCCTCCGGGATATGTAGGATACGAAGAAGGTGGTCAATTAACGGAAGCGGTAAGAAGAAAACCTTATGCTGTGGTTCTTTTGGATGAGATTGAAAAAGCTCACCCGGATGTATTCAATATTCTGTTGCAGATTCTGGATGAAGGACACGTTACCGATAGTTTAGGTAGAAAGATTGATTTTAGAAATACAATTATCATTCTTACTTCCAACATCGGAACAAGAGATCTTAAAGATTTCGGAGACGGTGTAGGATTCGGAACTTCAGCTAAAAAAACAAGTTCGGATACAAGAGCAAGAAGTACAATTGAAAATGCCCTTAAGAAAGCATTTGCTCCTGAATTCTTAAACAGAATTGACGACATTGTGATCTTCAACTCTCTGGTACAGGATGATATCAAGAAAATTATTGATATTGAACTGAACAAGCTTTATGGCAGACTTGAAAAACTAGGTTATAAAGTAGAATTAACTGAGGAAGCAAAAGACTTTATTTCTGAAAAAGGATGGGATAAAGATTTTGGAGCAAGACCATTGAAACGAGCAATCCAGAAATATATTGAAGATTTATTGGCAGAAATGCTGGTTAACAAACAATTAAATGAAGGAGAAACCGTAGTTCTTGATCTTAATGATGCTAAAGATGCATTAATAGGAAAAACGCAGAAGACGAAAAAATCAGCTGCTGAAAAGTCTTCTCAATCATAATTAAATAATTTATACCATAGAAAAGCACCGGAAGTTTCCGGTGCTTTTTGTTTTTAATTGATTTTATGCTTGCTAGATGAATTCTGTTATATTTAAACACATAATTTTGTTGAAAAACATCAACGCAAAAGATTTTTATATCATGATTAAAGTCCCACCACAAAGCCGATATTAGGAATTAAACCACTTGAAAATACACTTGTTCTTTCTTTATAAAGTACATTGTACATCAATCCTATCTGCATAAAAGAATTATTGCCTATCCTTTGCATATATCCACCACCGAGATACAATGCATTTTCTTCTCTATTGTATTTATAATCATAGTATTTATCTCTATAATTAATAAAATAATGCTGATAATTGGCACCCAGATAAAATGATCTTCCGATATAGTAATTGGCAAATGGACCTACTCCAAACATTGTTGATCTGAAATAATCTGAAGTCTGCCAGGAAACACTTCCCACGACCCCTGCTTCCAAATCATTTGTAAGCCTGTATCCTACTCTTGGAGAAGCTTGCAGATAAAATGAGCTGTTGCTTCCAAAGCCTAGCCCGATTCCTCCTCCAAAGGTCCATTTGTTATTTTCTTGAGTTGGCGTTCCCACAGAAATTTGTGAAAAAACGGTTCCTGAGAACAGAAGCATTAACGGAATAATAAACTTTTTCATATGTATATTTTTATTGTTTACTGGTTAAATCCTTTCGTCATTGCATTTGAATTGGTGTTAAATAATAGCGATTGATAGGACTATCGTTTTTATCAATGTTTAAAATTATGGTTTTTTTACGAATTTTTTAATTGTATTTTTGCCGCATCAAACTAAGAACTCCCGTTAAGAGTTTCGTAAAATTGAAATACAATGAAAATAGTAGTAGGCCTCTCAGGAGGTGTAGACTCCAGCGTTACAGCATATTTGCTACAACAACAAGGCCATGAGGTAGTGGCATTGTTTATGAGAAACTGGAATGATGCTTCGGTAACACTAGAAGATGAATGTCCCTGGATTGAGGACAGCAATGATGCCCTGATGGTGGCACAGAAACTGGGAATTCCTTTCCAGGTGATCGATATGAGCGAACTTTACAAAGAACGTATTGTGGATTATATGTTCGATGAATACCAGAAAGGAAGAACTCCAAACCCGGATGTTTTGTGTAACAGAGAAGTAAAATTTGATGTTTTCATGAAAACGGCAATGTCTCTGGGTGCAGACAAGGTGGCAACAGGTCACTATGCAAGGGTCAATTCGACTTTTGATGAAAACGGAAAAGAGATTTTCCATCTTCTGGCCGGAAAAGATAATAATAAGGATCAGTCTTATTTTCTTTGCCAGCTAAGCCAGGATCAATTGTCTAAGGCTTTATTTCCTATCGGAGAACTGACTAAGCCTCAGGTAAGAGAAATCGCAAAAGAAATCGGATTAGTAACCGCTGATAAAAAAGATTCGCAAGGATTATGTTTTATCGGAAAGGTAAGTCTTCCCCAATTTTTACAACAACAGTTGAAACCCAATGAAGGTGAGATTGTAGAAATTTTCAAAGATTCTCCTTTATTCCAGGAAGAAACACCTGTATTCTCTTCTAAAGAGGAAGAGCTGAAATTTTTATCCAGAAAAATCAATTATAAAAAAGCTGACGGAAAGGTAATCGGAAAGCATCAGGGAGCACAATTCTTTACGATCGGACAAAGCAGAGGATTGGGAATAGGTGGCCATAAAGAAAGCTGCTTTATTGTTTCCAGAGATATGGAAAATAATATCCTGTTTGTAGGAGAAGGAAGTCATTTCCCGGGACTTTACAAGAAAGCCCTAAGGATCGATAACTCGGAACTGCATTGGGTACGTGAAGATCTTAGGCTTGAAAATGGCGCTTCCCTAGAAGTATTGTCAAGATTCAGATACCGACAATCTTTGCAAAAAGCTACGCTTTATCAGTTTGAAGATGCCCTTTATGTAGAATTTGATGAACCTCAATCTGCTATTGCTGAAGGCCAGTTTGCATCATGGTATATTGATGATGAATTGATCGGAAGTGGCGTGATTTCGTAAGGTTTCGGGCTTCCGGAAAATGTAGTGTTATTGCTTTCTAAGGAAAATAAAGTTTTTCTGTAACGTTTTTAAAGTTATCATACTTACTGAGTAAATAACAATAAAAAATACTACTATGAAAACGACTACAAAAAACCAGTATGCTTATGCAAACAATATCCTGATTTCAGTTGTATCCGCTGTTTTTGGTTATAACCTTTACCAGGCCATTGTACATCCGGAAAAATCAAACATTGCTCTGACCCTTATTTTAGTGGTTCTAACCTCCGTTATGGTTCGAAAGTATGGTTATAAGCCCATAAAAGACAAGAAGAATGATATTTAAAATCATTAACCTATATAAAACCCGGAACATTATTGTTTCGGGTTTATTATTTTATTGATCTTTACTTCACTTTTTATTGGCTGAACTCAGCATAAAAACCAGTGTTATAATACTTTCTGCTATTAAAATCATGATAAGAAAACCGATAGGTTTCCCCAGCATGACTCCTCTTATCAGCTTTATAATTCCTAATAAAAAGATGAAACCCGCGAAGTAAAGTGTTGTTTTTGAAACACTTTCTTTAAAGGAATTTAAAATAAAAACCGAAGCGTAGAATCCCAGTAACAGGATTACATAGAACTTTAGAAAGTCCGGACCCTTAAGAATAATGGGATTAAATGTCTGATGAGTTGCCCAAAGCCATATCAGGCTTATCACAACCGGAGCTGAATGAATGATAACTTTTTTCATACTTATTATTTTTTATCCTCCGCAGCCACCGCATCCTCCACAACCGCCGCAGCCACCGCCACAACCTCCACCACCACTACAACTTGAGCCTCCACAGCTGCTTCCGTTATTGTTTTGTTGGTCTTTTCTATTGGGATCAGAGACCTCATTATTTCCTACTATTGCTCCTATTGTTCCCAGAATGAAAATAATTGCAAATACCACTCCTGTAACCAAAAGCCCGGTAAAACCAACTCCGTCTGTACATGAGAATAACAGCAGTAAGATAAAGGCTGGAGAAAAAAAAGACATCTTTTTCATCCAGGATTGTAATTTAGATTTTTTCTTCTGTTCTTTCCAGATGTCGTCAGGTGCTTCCTGCTGAAACACTTTCCGGTAATTCGTTAACGTATCATCAAACCAGTTCTGATGTTTTTGTTTTTCTGTAATTCCTCCCTTTGATGGATGGTGATGAAGCGGTTTTTTCAAAATATTGGGGCAAAAATCTTCCCAATAGTTCTGAGTGTAGATCAAATGCATATGCCACACTTTATCCACTATCTGGCTCGGCGAGGCTCCATTGGGAAGGATACAGCAGAGGTAGACAAATTTTTTATATTCTTCGATGGCCTTCTGTGCAAAATCTAAGCTCCAGTTTTCTTCTTTTGCCAACTTTTTTGAGAAAGGAAAAGCAGCATCCGGAGCATCTAAAGAAAATCCAAGGATTCTGTCCCAAAGAGATTCATCTTTTAATAACATACTTGTTTCCATTGTCTTATCGTTTATTTTTCTACTCAAATATCTTTTGATTTTAAAATATAAAAGTCTTTCAATAGTCTCTTTTGGTTTGATAAAAATCTTAAATTAGTCTTACAATAAAAATTAAAATAACCTGATGAAAAAAGAAGATATCCTGCATCTTGAGAAACTGATGAATTTCTTAAGCCGCCAGTTTTTAAAGAAAAACCAGTGGGAAGACGTCACAAAAACGGAATGGTCTTATATCAGTGCGGAACTGAATGACCTTATTACCAATGATCATTTGGAAAAAGGGATAAAAAAAGAGCCGGATCTTTTAGGAATCAATTATTTATACGAACATCTGATAATCAATAAACTGAAGAAGTTTAAACACAATGAAAATATCCCCTCAAGCAAGCCCAATCTGGCCAAACTCAGTCTGATTGTGAAAGTGTTGGGATATTCAAATTATATTGATTTTATTAATTCCAATACCGAGGCATTTAATTTTAATGATCTGAGGATTGACATGAATAATGTAAGCCTGAATACAGCTCTTTTGGACCGCCTGATCGGATGCTGGTATTCTTATAACAGAAATCTCCCGGAAAATCCTTCCCAGGCCAGAGAAGACAGAATCTGGCGTTCTGCAATGGAAATCTATAAGTCTGAAACTACAGGCGAGTATTTTGTAGAACGAAGCGGTGGCGACCATCATAAGTATTTCGGAAAGGTAACGGCATATTCCGATTATGTGTTTATCATTATGAACAGCAATACCTTCATTAGGCAAAGGCATTTTATTTCAAGGATAAAAGATATTAAAGAAAAGCTTAAAAACCCAGGCTACAAGCTGCATGAGCTGCATTTTATCAGTACATGTATCAGCTTTAACCAGGAACCGATTGCTTTGTTCGAAATTTTCCGGAAGGCAGACCGGAAGACCTTTATTTCAGATTCAATAAGTTTCCCGATCGACAGCGATGAGATCCCGGAATCAATTTTAAAACAGCTGGAAGACACTGAATCTAACAGAATAGATTACAGATAGTTAAACTAATTAAGACTGGAAATTTTATCATTGAAAATCAGATGAAAAGAGCTTATTCTATTATGAACAATATTTTTGTTTTCTCTTATGCCTAGAATACATTTAACCTTTCAAAATCAACAGATTACCGCAATAATTACCTAATTTAAAAGTTCTAATTATGAACCTCAGTTATTTTTGCTATGGAATATTATGAGTTGTATGAAATTTTGAAAAGTCACTTTGATTCCGGGAAAGAGTATGTGGAGATCAAAGACTTAAATGTAACGATTGAATCTGTTCCTTTTATTTCTAAGGCTTCAGACTCCCTTCATGGTTCGAACAATCATAACTGTACCGAACATCGGCAGCGACTGGAAATTGATGAGAACACTTATCTCCATTATGATCAGCCATCGGTAGATATTAAGGATTTTGACATAGAATGCAATAAGAAATTTGAATATTATATTCTTAAAAGAGCCGATGTGAAAACAGCTCAGGGATGTATTATTTTTTTCCACGGGTTGAATGAAAAGAAATGGGACAAATATCTTCCGTGGGCTTATGAGCTGGCCCAAAGAACCCGTAAAGCAATTATTCTGTTCCCGATTGCTTTTCATATGAATCGGGCAGAACCGATCTGGAGTGACCGTCACCATATGACGGAAATTGTTAATTTCAGAAAAAAGAGATATCCTGAAAACACCCATTTTTCTTATGTAAATGCGGCTATAAGTTCCAGACTTGAAGCGCATCCTCAGAGGCTTTTCTGGTCAGGGTTGCAAACGTATTCTGATATCATTGAAGTAGTGAAGGATATTAAGCAAAACAAAATACAAAGTATTTCCCCTGACGCCGGTTTAGATTTATTCGGGTATTCCATAGGTTCATTTCTTTCTATGATTATAAAAATGGCAGATCCGGAAAAGTTTTTCACGCAGTCGAAAGTATTTTGTTTTTGTGGAGGCATGACGATTGACCGGATGTTTCCGATTTCAAAATATATTATGGATGCCCAAGCTACGATTAAAATGCTATCTGCCTTTACTGAACTCTTAAGTTCTGATTTCCGGTTTGACAGAAGGTTAAAGCATTATCAGAATGAGAATTTACATCCTGAAGAAAGCTGGTTCAAAAAGATGCTGCGCTACAACTATTTTCAAAATGAAAGAGAGGAAAGGATGCGTGAAATTCAATCTCAAATCAAGGCTTATGTCCTGGAAAAAGATGCGGTGGCTCCTCCGATTGAAGCTTTAAATACTTTAAAAGGCGGCTACCGGAATATTGGTGCAGAAGTTGAAATACAGGATTTCCCCTACGAATATTCTCATATGGTTCCTTTTCCTTTAACGCATAAACATAAGAAAGAAGTTACTGAGGCATTCCGGCAGTTTGTGGGGGCTGCAAGTAGTTTCTTTACTCAATAAGCCTATCATTAAGCTCCAAAGACTGAAAGGAATAATTTAAAAATTAAGAGTAGAAGGACCATGGTATTATTGTTTTGGGATTCGGGTTATAAGGTGCGGAGTTTGGGGTGCAGCATTGGTTTTGAAATGGGAAGAAATACTGATCTTTAACTGACCAGCCAATCTTTAAAATCTTTCACGCGATCCCGGCTTACTGTAATTTCTTCCTGAGGCTGAAACTCAAGATCCACTTTATAATAAGGGGAAGTGTGGATATTTTTAATATAATCTGAATTAATGATAAACTGCCTGTTGACCCTGAAAAATTTCTTTCCATCCAGAACATCTTCCAGTTCGTCCAAGGTAAAATCTGAGGGAAAAGAACGTTCTTCTGTCTGAAGGTATACGATTTTGTTTTCACTGTAAAAACAAGTCACTTCCTGTGTCTGTACAATCTTCAGATTATATCCGATTTTTACCAACACCCTGGAAAGGGTAGATTTTTCTTTTCTGATGAGCTGTTTTATATCCTGAGAACCAAAAGTATCGTTGGCAGGAATAAAGGATTTGAATTTTTCCACAGCTCCGGCAAGATCTTCTTCTAAAATGGGTTTTAAAAGATAATCGATACTATTTAATTTGAAAGCTTTCAGGGTATATTGATCAAAAGCTGTTGTATAGATGATAAATCCTTTGGTGGGAACTTTCTCAAATATATCGAAAGAAAGCCCGTCTCCAAGGACGATATCTGAAAAGATTAATTGTGGATGTTCATTTTCAGTGAACCACTCCACGCCTTCTTCTACAGATTCTATCTTGGCAATTACCTCAATTTCAGGAAAGTTACTTAACATTCTCTCTAGTTTTCTTGAAGCCGGTTTTTCATCTTCGATAATGACAGTCTTGATCATTGAGTTTTAATTTTGGTTTTCAGATTTTTAGGAAATAAAGATAGATAAAAGCAGGCAGATTAATAGTCTATCGGTTGTTTGTCTTTTTGAAGTTCTTTTTCAATCATATCTTGTTCCCATTTGTTGTCAAAAAGAAAGAGTTTTATTGCTTTTATGGTTAAAATAAGAGCCCAGATGGCCAGTATGGTATAGCCATCAAACAATCTGATTCTTACAATATGATCTTCAAAAATATTGCTTTCAAATAGGTCGGAAGGAAGTATTACAATCGCTACGATCCCAAAAAAGAGAAGGCTTTTGTAAAATCTTTTAAGACTGTTGGTTCTTGCATATGCAGCTGGATAGTTCATGATTATATAAGTTTTAATAGTGATTATAATGTTTTTGTTTTTCCTCTTTCCTGGTCCATCAATTCTTTTATCTTCTTCTCTTCCCAGCTTTTTCCAAGTCCGAATACGTTTACGGCATGAAATGCAACTCCTATTCCCCAGCCTAACATCGGCCATAAGAACCATAAATATCCCGGAGCTGTCAAAAGGTTTAATGCTGCCAGAAATGGAATCACAATACAGTAAGAGGTAAGGTTTCCGTAAAACTCTTTTAATTCTTTAACTCTTTTTGAAGCTTTCTGGTAAGCGACTGTTTCTTTGTTGGATAAAATTTCCATAATGTTTTGTTTTAAAGGTTAGTTTGTCTTTTTCTTGAATCAAAGGTATGTCGGAAAACAGGCTCAGATCAATTTTATATTACCGAACGGTAACATTTGCTATCCGAAAGGTAAAAGCTTAGGACTAACGGAAATGATAGGCTGAACAAAGATTGCTTCGCCTTAGGCTCACAATGACAGAAACTAGTAAATAAACGGGATGAGTTTCTTGGTCTTACTTCTGTATTCGATATATTCATCACCAAACTGTTCCACCAAAGCCTGCTCCTCCACTTTAATTCTGTAGGCAAAAGCCAGAAACGGAGGCACAAAAGCAAATATCAGCGACAGCCAGTTATTAAGATATAAACCAAGCCCTAATGAGGTCAACAGAGAAAAAGCGTACGACGGATGTCTCAGGTATTTATAAAATCCTTCTCTTTTTATTTGATGATCATCTCTTATGGTCACATCCACTGTAAAATACTTTCCTAAAGACCTGATAATGACGAACCTGAAAATGATTCCTATCAGAATAAAGAATTCGCCCAGATAACAAATCCAGGTACCCTTTACGATCGGAAAAACAGTGTAAGAAGAAATCATAATAGAAGCTGCGATAGAAAAAGGAATGGCCAGCCAAAGGATATTCAGGGTAGATCTATCCTTTCCTTTTTTATCTTCTTTACCTGATTTGAGTATATTTTTATACAAAAATTCGGTTACAAACCATGCGCCCATTGAAATGGCAAAAACTGTTTCTAGAATATTCATTTCTGTATGATTTTAAGATTAAAAACTGTTGATTATTAACAAATTGAATACATATTACTATTCAATATCCTTCTCTTTCTCCATTAATTCTTTTATTTTCTTTTCTTCCCATTTACTGCCGAGAATAAACCCGGGCAGAAAAGCTCTCATTCCATAAGCTATCAATCCCATTCCCCAGAAAAAAGGGAGCAGAAAATATTTTATATGCCAGATCGTTTGGCCAGGCTTAAGCTCTCTATAGTTTAGAAATAAAATAAACAAATTGACAGCTATGTAAATGAAGATAAACATATAGAAGCCGCGGATCCTTTTTACTCTTTTTTCCGCCTCCTGATAGCGGATATCGTCTGTTTCTAAATTTTCCATGTGCCTGGTAATTATTGTTTGTTTTGCCTTTCGAGAATTTCCTTAATTTTTTTGTTCTCCCATTTTCTAATCATATCACTTTTAAATAAAAAAACGGTGACAGCATGAGCCAGCAGACCAATTCCCCAGAATGTGGCAGTAAAGAAATTTTTGAATTGAAAATAACTTTCGCCCGGCTTCAGGCTTTCATAGTTATAGTAGACAATAATACTATTGACCATGATATAGACGAATAAATGGCTGTAGAAACCTCTTAAGCGATCCACCTGTCGTTTAGCCTGCTGATATTGAATATCATCTTCGTTAAAGCTTTCCATGATGTTTGTTTTTTTGTTTATCCATAATCTCCCTTATTTTCTTTTCCTGCCAGGATCCTCCTACGCCGAAGACCTGAAATGCATGAGAAGCCAATCCAATTCCCCACCCTACGGCTGGAAACCAAAACCAATAGTTTCCACTTCGGCTAAAAAGATTGATAAAAATTAAGAACGGAATAATAATGCAATAAGAAATCAGGTTGGTATAAAATCCCTTGATTTCCTTCACTCTTTTTTGTGCTTTTTGATAAGCTTTGGATTCATCATCCTGTTGAACACTGACAACATTAGGCTTAGATGACAACATCGGAAGCTTTACTTTAAAATAATCTTCAGATTTTTCGATAAACACATTTCTTCTGGTGAGAAGTGCATAACGCTGAACAATATTAGCAAGCCCTATTCCCGAGCTTTCTTTGATCTGCTCCCGTACCTGAAGGTTATTTTCAATACAGAGGATATCATTGTCTGAAAATATCCTTATCATCAAAGGTCTTGAAGACGTTGCAAAATTATGTTTGATACAGTTTTCCAATAAGAGCTGTAAAGAAAGCGGCACTACATATTCTCGGTAATCTTCTTTTTTCACCTCAAAGGTAAAATCTACACTGTCTTCAAATCTTGTTTTTAAAAGATCACAATAGGTTTTCGCAAATTCTATCTCATCTTCCACCGTTACCAGTTCTTTATCTTTTTGTTCAAGTACATACCGGTAAATCTTTGACATTGAAGCGGTAAACTTTTGTGCCTGCTGCGGGTTTTCGTCAATTAAAGAGCTTAAAACATTTAATGAATTAAAAAGAAAATGAGGATCGAGCTGGTTTTTTAAACTCTCAAATTGTGCATTGGCAGACTTGGCAATCAGTTTTTGTTCCACCACTTCTTTTCTGGAAGTCTTTTTAAGCTCCTCCATAAATCCTTTGGCATGAAGAAAAGTAGTAATCAGCAGCGCAATATTGATCATAAACCAGTTGGTCAAACCATATTTTTGGGAGAAAAACTCTTCAATAGTGGCAGTTTTCTGAATCACAACATAATTCATAAAGTTGCAGAAATAAACAAGAATAAAATTACCGACAACAATTGAAATAATACTCAGGACCGCTCTTGTTTTCGTGGCTTCAGACCAGGGGAATTTTCTATTAAGATATTCATTAATAAATCCGTTTCCCATTCCCAATACAAAGGAATACATTGTGGAGAGCAGCAGTGTGATCAAAAAAGAGTGGAGATTCTTTTCATTAAAGAATAAAAAGAAGAACAAAGTAGTTCCCAAAGAGGTCCAAAGTAATATTTTAATGAATTTACGTTTCATGATCATTTTCTTAGCTCAAAATTAGTTTTTATTAAAGGTATCAAAAATTATTTCTTACCGAAGGGCTGTTTTTTTACACTGAACTGCACAAAAAAACCTTCACTGGATGAAGGCTTTTTTTAGTTGAATAAACAATTCTATTTACTTTGCTTTTTCTTCAGGAAGGCTGATGAAGTATTCGGCTTCAGATTTTCCCCAGTTCGGATCTAAAGCTGTTTTTGGCTTATAAGCATTAAACTTTGCCAGGGCTGCCTTAAACTGTTCTATTCCTTTGGTCTTACTTCCTCCGTATTGTTCCGGGGTAAAATAGGTGTCTTCTGCCTTAATCAAGGCTATTCTTGGATTACCCGGTTCCAGTTTTTCGGCAACGGTAAGTTCCTCTGACGCTCTTGCCCCATCGGTCATATAACGTTGCTGAGGGTTGACCATCATTCTAAGAGAAAAGGTCATTTTTCTCAACAAATGAATCTCTGCATTGTCTGCTCCAGCAAGATTCTGTGCCATTCCCAGGTATTTCTCTGCCTGTGATGCAATCGCATCAAGTTCCATCATATTTCCTGTTCTCATCATCACTCTTCCTTTTTGAATAGAAGCAAAAGCTGCATAATACTGTGGAAGCCATTGTGAGCTTTCCTTACTTCCAATCCTTTGAAAGTCATTCGCCAGAGTCTGGAAATCTTCCGGTGTTTTACAGGTTTCGATTTTTGCAATCTTATCAGTCATTATTTTTTCATAATCAGTCTGAGCAAAAGCGGTTAAGCTCATAAAAGCTAAAGCAAAGCTTAAAAGGTATTTTTTCATTATATTAATTTTTAAAGTTATTGATATTGTCTTCTTTAAAGTTATGTTTTTATAGGTTATTATTAATCGCATCTTCTGTTTTATCTGTTCCAAAACTTATAAAAGCGCCCACAAAAACGAATGTATTTACAGGAGGAACAACAGCTGAGCTTCGGGATCCATCTACAGAAAAATTGTATCCATATACATTTTTAGATCCTAAAACATTGGTAACACTCAATACCAGTACCATAAATGCTTTGGCATCTTTTTTCCCTAGATTAGGCAGATAATTGAAACTAAAATTAAGAGCATTATAATCTTTCAGTCTGCCTTCATTTCTTACATAATTGATGGATTTTCCCTCGTCAAACTGAGTTGCAATATCATAGTAAGGACGTCCTTTGGTGTAGGTATATGACATATTTACACCTAGTTTCCATTCAGGGATGAATCTTTTTACTACTGCTGACAGTGTATGTTCTGCTGCAAAGCTTGGTTTTAAGCTCACCGGATAATTCAGAAAGTCCCTTTTTGAATCCAGAAACGAATAAGTGATCCAGTAATCTATATTTTTAAAAGTTTTTTTATTGTCTCTCCAAAATAACTCCAATCCTTTTGCATAGCCGTAGCCGTCATTATTTAAAGCAGTCTGAATCTGTTGATTCTGTTCTTTTCCAGGATTGATATTAAAGGTCTTGATGAGTTGGTCATATTTTTTATAAAAGGCTTCAAAACGTAGAGTCCTTCCCTCTGAAGCTCTCTGCACCTGAAAAATATAGTGCTGTGATTTTTGAAAATCCAGATTTGCCGGACCGTTGATATATTTGCTTTCGGGATTCTGGTAAAAAAGACCATAGGCGAAAGAAGAGGTCCAGTCTTTTGCAAAGCGGTAGGCTAATGCTAAACGAGGTGCAATATTGCTTTTGTTTAAAAAAGATGAGTTTTCTGCCCTTACTCCGATCTTTGCAGATAAGGCATTGCTAAAGCCCAGATCAGTTTCCACAAAAGCGGAGGAAATCAGGTCGTTATATTGTTTATTGACGTCTCCGAAGTTTAGTTTTTCATCGGTGTTATTTAATTCAAAACCGCCTCTGATAGCACTTATTTTATTAATTTTTCTTTCTAAAACAGCTTTGAAGTTGATATAATTTCCATCTGTCAGCAATCTTGTCTTCCCTGATTCTGCATCATTCGTCTCCGTAGAAAAGTTAAGATCCGATCTGTTGTATGAATAAGAACCTCCTACATTCAGCAGGTATTTTCCGAACTTCTGTCTGAAAGATAAGTTATGATAGGTATTTTCTCCGTTGAGCCTTACCAGGGCAAAATCATATCCGGGTTCCAGGCTTTCCGTTTTCACCCCCATTTTATTGGAGTTGTACATCCCGTAATATTTTAGAAATCCGCCGGATTTTGTTTTTATTCTAAAATTAAAATCACTGTTTAAACCTTGTGGTGCATCAATGAAATTGGTATTGAAGTTAAGAGCTTTTTGCATCAGATTTAACATTGAATATCCTAACGTTGCTCCAAAAGAGTGGGTTTTATCATTACTAAGCCTCTGAAATCCGCCACTTAAAAAGATAGGAGAAATTGCAACATCATAAGAACTCTGATCCGGAAGGTCTACACTTTCCAACAATAAAGCTCCGGAAAGAGCCTGCCCATATAATGCAGAATATCCGCCACTTGAGAATATATTTCCTTTAAAGAGAGAAGTATTGAATTGATCTCTTCCCGCAATTCCCGGAATAGAATTAGAGAAATAATTGTTGATTAAGCTTCCATCCATAAAGATTTTGGATTCTGTTCCCGTACCCCCTCTGATGAATAGCCCTTCCTTATCACCAACTTTCTGAACTCCCGGAAGATAAGTTAAAGCTGAAGAAATCTGCCCGTCTGCACCGGCAGTGGTATAGATATCAATAGGGCTAAGCAAAGCCGTTGCTCTTTTTTTGTCGCTGGCTTCAATGGAACCCGCAGAAACCACGATTGCATCAATTTCACTGATCTGCTCTTTAAGTGAAACACTTATTACAACCTCCTGATTGTCAACATTAATACTTTTTTCAACTTCTTCATATTTGGGATGGATAAATGTTAATATCCGGCTCCCTTTTTCTGAAGTTTCAAAAGAGAAATTACCCTGCGCATCAGTAGTCGCTCCGTCATATGTATCTTTTAAAGTGACATTTACTTCAGGTATCCCTTTGTTTTTAAAGGTAACTTTCCCCGATACTTTTATCTGGGAATATCCTATTATAAAAGCAAAAAAGGAGATCAGAAATAGTATTTTTTGTCCTTGAGTTTTCATAGTTATTTATTTCTGGATCAAAAGTAATACGAAGAATACCTTTATGTAAAAAAAATTCTACTGAAAGGTATTCTTTTGTTTCCGAACGGGAAATTAATAAACCGGAATACAAAAATCCACGATCATTTTTCCTTCAGGATGTTCTTTAAAATTTGAGTGATAGATCTCAAAAGGAAACGCTCGCCGCATGGAATAATGATGCTCATTCATCCATAAAAAGAGGGAAACCCAGCATTGCTCAAAATCGTGGAGGGTGACCTCTCCGCTGCCCACGATATACTTTCCGCCCTCAAGGGTTTCAGAAAATATTTCTCCTTCCTGTTTCTCAAGCTTTTCCTTAAGCAGCATACAGGCATGAATTCTAACCTTATCGGGTGGAGTTACTTTAAAACTGTCGTGATATACAGAAATCATCTTGACGTTTTCCCGGGGAAAGAGGTTCTTCTTTACGGCCCAGTCGACTAACACATTGAAAGACGGTTCCACATTTACAATTCCTAAGCTCATTACAGACGCCAGATTCATTTCCGGCATTTCTTTTACTTCGATTTTTAAATTCATTGTAGTCCAATTTAACAGGTTTTCTATATTGCAAATGTATTGGCTGAAAACCGTATCGACTTGTCCGTTCTTGCGCTGTAATTGTAAAATCTTGTGAAATGTTTCGGGAGATGTTTTACGGAATTCTGAAGGAGGAACTCCGTAATATTTTTTAAATGTTTTGGTAAAAACCGAGTGATTTGAAAAGCCAAGTTCAAAGCAAATATCTTTGATTCCCACGTCTTTGCGCAGCGCCAGAAAAAAGGCACTTTTTTCTGTTCTTTTTCTGATGATATAGTTCTGAAGGGTTTCTCCGGTGATCAATTTAAAAATTCTGTGAAAATGAAATGGCGAATACGCACTGATCCCGGCAATTTTTTCCAGAGAGAGATCAGCATCCAGATTTTCATCAATGTACCGGATGGTCTTTACAATTCTTTTTTTATATTCTTCCAATTCAAAAGCGTTGATAGACAAAGGTATCAATCTGCGGAATAGGTTAGTTGTCTTTTATTGCACTTTCCACCGGTTTTTCATTTTTTATTCCCAGATAAATGCATAAACTTCCTGCAGAAGCCAGGACAGAACCTAAAATAAAAGGGGCTCCACTATATACCACACTCCCTTGTCCTGAAGAAAAATAGGAAAATATTCCGGTCATCAGTAAAGGACCAAAAATTGAGGTAATGCTGAGAACACTTGATAATCCACCCTGCAAAAGACCTTGTTTGTTTGCAGATACTTTTGAAGAAATCAGGGCCTGCAGTATGGGAGAAGCCATTCCTCCCAGTGCATAAGGAATCATGATCACAAACATCATCCATCCTTTATTGGCCAATCCGAATAATAAAAGACTGACGCAATAGAATGAGAGGAAGACCACAATTGCTTTCACCTGTCCCAATTTATTGATGAAAAAACCGATCAGTACTCCTTGAAAGATTGCAATCAAAAGCCCAAGAAATCCCAGTGAATATCCGATCATATCTTCTTTCCAGCTGAATCTTTCCATAGTATAGACATTCCATGTGCTTTGTATGGCATGTCCGGCCAGGGCAATAAGAACAAAGGCAAAGATCAGTGAGGGAGCTAATATTTCTTTGTTTAAACTTTTCATCACTCCAATTGGATTAGCGGTTTTCCAGGAAAAGGGTCGTCTATTTTCTTCTGTAAGGGATTCAGGCAGAACAAAAAATCCGTAGATAAGGTTAAGTAAGCTTAGTGCAGCTGCAGCATAAAAGGGAACACGTTCCCCATACTGTCCTAGCAACCCGCCAATTACAGGACCAATAATAAATCCGATTCCGGCAATAGCGCTTATCATTCCGAAGTTCTGTCCTTTTTTTTCAGGGGTACTGATGTCTGAAACATAAGCTGTTGCAGTCGTCATACTGGATCCCATAATACCAATAATCAGCCTTCCGATGAACAGCCAGACCATATTGGGAGCGAGGGCAAGAATGAGATAATCGATCCCAAGTCCCAGCAAAGAACATAAAAGAACAGGCCGCCGCCCATACCGGTCACTTAAATTTCCTAAAATAGGGGCAAATAAAAATTGCATTAAAGCATAAACGGAAACAAATAATCCGATATATTGCGCGGTGACACTTAAATCTTTTGCATGCGCCAGTTTTGAAATCAATCCCGGTAAAACGGGAACAATAATTCCGATTCCGATAATGTCAATCAGAATGGTAATATAAATAAATGCCAGTGCGTGTTCTTTTTTCTTAGTCATAATAGTTATTTAGCTAAGGTTATGTTTATCAGATTTTTAATAACCTGAGCCAGATAATTAAAATTCTGATTGATAAAGAAGTGGTTCCCGTTTACAATATGACATTCACAGTCGGCATCGGTATAATTTTTCCAATTCCTGATGTTGAGTGCATATTGTTCTGTTTTTCCCATGATGGCATAAACAGGCGTTTGTATTTTCCCTTCGAACGGTTTGTTCTCTTTATTTTCAAGCAATCCGAAATCGGCTCTGAGTACCGGTTCAAAAAAATCCAACAGCTCTTCTATTTCCATGACCTCATCTGATAATCCGCCTAGTTTTTTAACCTCAGCAAAAAATTCAGCTCTTGGAAGTCCTGCAATAGGAGCATTGTTTTTAATGTTGGGACCTGGATATCCTGTGGGAATAAAATATTCCGGGCCGTCTCCATTTTCTTCCATGATACGACAGATTTCAAGGCCGAGTATAGCTCCCATACTGTGTCCGTAGATGAGATAGGGTACATTTTTCTGTCTTGTTTTTTTTATCTGATCTAACAGTTCTTCTACTGCTTCTTTTTTATTTTTCAGAAAAGGTTCTGCCATACGATTTCCCCTGCCAGGAAGCTCCGGCGTTTCTATTTGAAAATAAGAATGCAGATTTTCCAGTAATGGACGGAATGAGTTTCTGTCCCCTCCTGCATAATGCAGTAAAAACAGCTGTGGTTTTGATGATATTGTGTTCATAAGTTTTCTTTATGGTTTTTATGCCTGAGCCTATAAAAAGTTTTCAATGTAAGACTTTTCTCATTCCGAGAGCAGCAAAGAATCTTTAAAAACAAAGGGTTAAGATTCTTCACTACCTTTTTTCAGAATGACACTGATACAGTTTCTTTATTTTAGTGTTCCACTGTTGTTTTATTAATAATATCCATGATCTGTTCTTCTTTTTCCAACATCAACTGGTGAGTCGCTTCAATCGGATAAACGCTTAGAAGTTCTTTGTTATCGATGATTGAATCCACATTGTTGTACGTCGAGATTTTCATATAGTCATTAAATGCCTCATTAAATGGCTCTCCACTCAGCATTGCTTTTAACAATACCACTTTTGTGGAATGAAGAGTATTGGAAACAGGTGCTTTGGCAATGGCAAATTCTGCAGACATAAATTTTTTAGTAGACACAAAATGGCTGTCACCAACAGGAACATCCAATCTGTTACTTAATTCTTCATCTGTAGGAAATGACAGAAAATCTACTAACTTCTGATCCGAAGCATACAAAATGGTATCCAGCAGATAAACTGTAATTTTCTGCTGTCCCCTGCTTTCCAGCTGAGAAGCGATTTCCAATGCAATATTTCCTCCTAAAGACCAGCCTAACAGAATGTATTCTTCCTGCTTTGTTTCCTGCTGTATCAGATCAATGTGATCCAGATAATAGCTTGCGAGGCTGTTCAGATCATCAATTTTTTCTTCGTGATACAAGTTATAAGAATCTACTCCATAGCAGTCATAATTTATCTTTAATTGTTCTGCTAGAGACTGATATACCTCACTCCCTCCATTTCCTGGATGAATAAGGAATATATTCGGGTTATTATTCATGCTTCCCAATATTGATATGGCCTTATACTCCTTTCCTTGTCTGGCAATGATCAGAGATAGTTTATGGATTGTTTTCTCTTTGAAAATATCCAGGATTTTGATTTGAACATCCAAAACCATTTTGATTCTGCTGATAAGCTTAATCACCATAATACTATTTCCTCCTAATCTGAAGAAATCATCATGAATACTTATATTGCCAGAATCAAGGCCTAAAACCTCTCCATAGATTTCTGCCAATTGTTTCTGTAGTGCATTTTCCGGAGCGGCATATTCTGTAATGCTTGTAAATTCAGGTTCCGGCAGTTGTTTTCTATCTAATTTACCATTAATGGTTACCGGAAGACGGTCAAGATGAACAAAAATATTCGGAATCATATAATCCGGAAGGGATCTCATCAGGAAATCCGAAAGCAATTGTGGATCAATCATCGGATCGGCAGCATAATATCCTACAAGGTATTTCATTCCAGTTGTATTCTCTTTTGCTACCACGGCTGCCTGGCGGATATCGGGATAACTGAGTAAGGTATTTTCAATCTCGCCCAATTCGATACGATACCCCCGAATTTTCACCTGGAAGTCTTGCCTTCCAATATATTCAAGTTCTCCATTCTGTAACCAGCGTACCAGGTCTCCCGTTTTGTACAAACGTCCGTTCTCGCCTCTTTCTTTCTGTTCTAACGTCTGGTAAGGATTTGTGATAAATCTTTCTTCTGTAAGGTCTTCTCTGTTCAGATATCCTCTTGCAATACCTGCTCCGCCGATATAAAGTTCTCCGATTGCTCCAACAGGAACAGCACGTTGATCACCATCCAGGACGTACAAGGTGGTATTAGAAATGGCGGTTCCGATATTCAACGGATTTCTATCTTCTTTAAAGTAATGAAGAGTGGCGCAAACAGTTCCCTCAGTCGGTCCATACTCATTGATCAGAGTAATATTTTCTATATTTTTATCTAAAGCGGGGAAACTTTCACCTCCGGCATAGATCAGTTTTAAATTCGTTCCATGGTCTATTACCTCTCTCAGTAACACAGGCGGAATAAAGGAGACCTCTATTTTATTTTCATTAATATATTCATTAAGTTCTGCTACAGAGGTTCTAAGATCATTACTGTATAACCATAAGGTATTCCCTTTACACAAAGCAGGGAAAGCTTCATACACAAAGGCATCAAATACATAGTTTGAGAAACAGCCTACTTGTTTGTATTCATCAAGACGATGAGCCTCCGTCATTGATTCGATAAGGTTGATTACACCTTTGTGTTCAATCATCACACCTTTTGGCTGCCCTGTTGTTCCACTGGTATAGATTACGTAAGCAAGGTTTTCTGAGCGCGCTTCGGTAACCGGGTTCTTTGGATCTGATGTTTCAAGGGCCTCTTTTATTTCATCCAGGAATATGACTTCAGTTTCTCTTATTGTATTTCCGGTGCTCAGCTCAGTCAGTACAATTTTTGCTTTTGTATCTTCTAAAATATACTTTATTCTATCTGCAGGATAAGACGGATCCATCGGAACATAAGCTGCACCGGCTTTTAACACCCCCAACATCGCAATAAGCATATTTTCTGAACGTTCAAAACATAATGGCACCAGATCATCCGGCTGAAGCTGATAGGTTTTGATAAGGTAATTGGCCAGTCGATTTGATTTCTCATTCAATTCTCTGTAAGACAACCTGATATTCTGATAGACTAATGCGGTGTCTTCCGGAGTTTTTAAAACCTGATCTTCAAATAATGCATGGATCGTCATTTCTAACTGGTACTCTTTATTTGTAGCATTCCAGGTGCTTATAATCTGTTTCGACTCTTCTCCTGAGATCAGAGAAAGATCACCAATTACGGTGTTTTCTGACTCCAACACACCGGATTGTACCATCTGACTTAGAAGCAACTGGTAAGAATCCGACATGCGGATGATCGTCTCTTTTCTGAACAGAGATTTTGCATAATTGAATGTGAGCAGTATTCCTTCCGGACTTTCATTGACCATGGTAGTCAAATCAAATTTCGCCGCCTGATAATTTACTTCGCCATCGTAAGAATGGAATATCGTCAGATTCTCATGAGCAGAAGATTTGCTTTTTCCGGCACTTTGAATACCAAACATAACCTGGAAAACAGGATGTCTTGAGGTATCTTGTTCTACTTCCAGCTCTTCCACTAATTTTTCAAACGGAAGATCCTGATGTAACTGAGCTTCTGTCACAGAATTTGAAACCTGCATAATAAAATCTCTGATACTTTGTTTGGTGTCTATTTTTTCCCGCAATGCCAGCGTATTCACAAAGAATCCCACCATATTCTCAAGACCTGCATGATGTCGATTGGCAATCGGACTTCCGACCACAATATCACCCTGCCCTGAATACGCAGAAAGCATAAGGTAATATCCACTTAACATTACGCTATATAAACTTACACCAAGGTTTTGAGAGACTTCTTTAAGTATTTCTGCAAGATCTCCGGAAAGGTTAAAATTAATCGTTTCTCCTTCATAAGAAATCTCTGCAGGTCTATGGAAGTCAAGTGGCAGATTAAGACTCTGGTACTCATCAAATCTGGTTTTCCAATATTCAATCTGACGGTCAAGACGTTCTCCCGTAAGATAATTACGCTGCCACAATGCAAAGTCTTTATACTGGATTTTTAATTCCGGAAGTTTCGGCATATATCCTTTTACAAGGGCATCATAGATTATGGTAACTTCTTGCATAAACAGGTCAATAGACCATCCGTCAAAAGCAATGTGATGGATAACTGCTGACAGGTAACGTTCGTCTCCCAGCCGGAATATAGTAATACTCACCGGAATTTCTTCATTCAGACGGAAAACCTTATTGGCGCATTTGTTTATGGATTCTTCGAGTTCTTCTTTTGTCTCTACGTCTATTATACTAAATTCCGGCACGACGTCTGTAACTACCTGATAACCCACCCCATTTTCTGTGGTATGAATCATTGTACGAAGTACCTCATGACGCATGATGATAGCTTCAAAGGCAGTAGAAAGAAGTGAAATATCAGACTCCTTATCTAATAAAACAGTCATTGGAATATTGTAAGCCTTGCTTCCACCTTCATAAGATTCTATAAACCAAAGTCTTTCCTGAGCAAAAGATAAACGCTGTTTTTCAGGAGAATCGACTTTTACCGGATTTATAACAATCTGCTCAATATTTTCTTCACCCATCGCATTCGCCATGGACGCGATTGTTTTATGGTTGAAGACCATCCCTACATTAACATGAGCATCCAACTTTTGCTTAATTTTACTGATCAGCTTAATGGCCATGATACTGTTTCCTCCCAATCTGAAGAAATCATCATGGATACTTATTGTTTCCGGTGCAATTCCTAACACTTCTCCGTAAATATGGGATAATTTCCGTTGCAACTCATTTTCTCCGGCTACATATTCCCGATCTTCGGTAAGTTCATGCTCATCTAAGGATTTCCCATTGATCTCCATCTGAAGATCAGCATTGCCCATGTTTTGAATATTTCCATCCGGAAGGTATCGTGCCAGATCTCCTGTTTTATACAGCTTGCTCTTTCTTCCTTCATTTTTCTCTTCAGCAGTTTGGAAAGGATTAATAATGAAGTATTCTAATTTTATATCAGCTTGATTCAGATAATCTTCCTCAGAGAGATAAAGTTCTCCTACGGCACCAACCGGTAATAAGCGATAGGAATCATCTAAAATATAACCTGAAGATTTATCCCAATTTCGCATCAGAATAAACTGATTTTCTGAAACATATATAATTTCTTCAGATGTAATCTTCCGATTTTCTACAATCTGATTGAGCACAAATGACATTCCCTGTATCAATTGTTCTATCATGTCTGATTCAAAAAGATCACCTTCATAATTGATTTTCAGGATCACTTTATCGCCTTGTTCAGAGGCCATTATACCTAGCGGATAATCGAGTTTTTCCACCGAATCCCTGAATACAAAACCAAGTTCATTACTGTCTCCTCCTTTCGGTACAGGATAATTCTCGTATACAAACAAACTGCTGAAAATCCTGCGTCCCCCATGATGAAGTTCTGCAAGGTTAATATCACTATGGGTATTCAGATCACTGATTGTCTCTTGTATTTCTGTGATCTGATCTACAACCTTCCCTTCTTTATGGGTAACAATCAATGGCAGGGTATTGATATAAAGACCTGCTGAAGACTCAATACCATCTACCGGCAAGCTTCTTCCTGATACTGTAGTTCCTACAACCGTGTTTCCTGTTCTGTTATAAATACTTAGCTGCTGATGCCACAGATACTGAAGAACAGCATTTATTGTAAATCCGTGTTCCTGGGTAAGGCTTTTCAATTGATGATACTGGTTTCCGGTTATCGACATCTGTAAAACCTGATGGTCTTTTATATGTCGATAATTGCTCAAATCAATCTGTTTTTGCTCTTCTTTAACCAAATTGCCCAGGTTTTCATGATTTTCAAGCAGGTTCATATATTGATTCCAGAAAGTACGGCTGCTCTCTTTATGTTTCTGAAGATATTTCTGACTTACAGGATACGCTTCATCTTTTATCAGATTTGGAGCTTGATTTCTTATCAGGTTAAGATAAGTATCATGAACTCCGTTCAGTATCACAGGCATACTCCAACCATCCAATATGGCATGGTGATTACTGAATAAGCAGCTGTACTGTTTTTCATTTCGTTTAAACAGATAAATTCTGAATAAACTTCCTTTGGATAAATCATAGATTTCAAAACGATCCTGAGCTGTTACTTCTGTCATCAAAGCTTCCTGCTCTTCTTCATTGAGATGACTGATATCTTTATAACGCCAGTCAACACGGCCTTCTTTATCAATTATCTGGACGATTTCCCCATTCCAGTCAAATCTTAATCGCAAAGAAGGATAATGATCTTGAGTAAGCCTCCATGATTTCTGAAGGTGTTCCAGATTAATTTCAGTATGGTAATCCCACATCAGCTGTACCCTGTAGGCATCATCCTTCTCTCCCTGATTTAAAGCATGATATACAAACCCTTCCTGTAAACTGTTTGCCAGGTATACGCCTTCTATTTCTCCCGATTCCTGAATATGCTGCAGCTGGTCATTGTCGACAATATGATCTACATCTGAAGGTGTCAGATAACTTCTTGTTTCTTCGGACAAGTAGTTGGTGATCGCAACAATATGTTTTTTAAAATCTTCTGACAACATTAAAACCTGTGATTCAGACAAATATCCGGATATTCCAAACCGAAGTTGTCCATCAACCACTGCACCATTGATACTGATCAGATGGCCGTCCCGGTTATTGCTTCCAACTCCTGAACCGCAGTCTTCAGCAGCAATAAACCAGGTTTTTTCACCTTTTGTTTCTTCCTGATCCAGCTGCCCCAGATAGTTGAAGCTGATCTTTGGAAGAGAACGATCTACATATCCTATAAGGCTGCCATATCCAATCCCATTATCAGGAATATTTCTCAAGGATTCTTTGGTAAAAATTAAAGTGTCTTTTGCATCTTCACCTGTTTCCAGTAATAGTGGATACATGGTGGTAAACCAGCCTACAGTTTCGGTAATATCCAGATTTCCGAAGACTTCTTCCCGTCCGTGACTTTCTAATAAAATGGCATGTTTGGTATTCCCATTTAGATCTGTCAATGCAGAAGATAATGCCGACAGCAATAAGTCATTGATCTGGGTTTGATACACATGATGGGTCTTTCTGATTAATTTCTCTGTTGTTTCTTTATCGAGAATAAAGTGTCCATGATGAGATTCAGAGCCGGATAATGAAGTCAGGAGACTATTGTTCTCTTCTACAATGTCTGTGATTGCATTCCAGTAGGCTATTTCCTTTTCTCTCGATTCTTTATCTTCAGATTTATAGCTTTTTACAGCATTGACCCATTGACGATAACTGCTTCCTTTGCTGTGGGAGCGAATATTTTCAATTTCTCCATTTTCAACAGATCGGTACATATTTTTAAGATCTTCGGTAATAATTCTCCAGCTTACCGCATCGATAATAAGGTGATGAAGGGCAAAGAAAATTCTTGAACTTCCATCAGGATAACCATTGATGTAACCAATATGATATAATGGTCCATTTTCTATATTAAAATTGTTTTGCCATTTTGTCAATTGTTGGGAAATTGCTTCCTGATCCGCTCCTGATATATCAAGGAAGGAGATTTCCTGATAAGAAGTGTTTTCTCTATATTCCTGTCCGTATCTTCCTTCTGTTTTAGGATAATAGAGTCTGAAAGCATCATGCCTTTCCACCAATAATTGTATTGCCCTTTCTAAATATTCCGGATTCAGCTGTGGAACATGGATCAGGAATGCCTGGTTCCAGTGGTTGAAATCCTTCAGATACCCTTGTTCTTTCTGGCTGAAGAACCATTCCTGGACAGGAAGGAAAGGAACTTCGCCTGTTAGTATTCCCTGCTCGGTCAGAATATGAGTTTCTGAATTATCTTTTTTCTCTTCAATAGCCAGAGCTAATGAAGCAACTGTTCGGGAAGTAAAGACTTCCTTAACACTTAATTTTACTTCCAGTTGCTGTCTGGTTCTTCCTACAAGCTGGATACTGATGATACTATCGCCTCCAAGTCGGAAGAAATCATCATAAATCCCTATTGTTTCCGTATCCAATCCTAATACTTCACCATAAATTCGGCAAAGTTTTTTCTGAAGTTCCGTTTCCGGGGCAGCATATTCTTTATTTCCTGTAAAATCAGGTTCAGGCAGAGCTCTTCGGTCTAATTTACCATTGATCGTTAGTGGTAAACTTGTTAAATGTACAAAAGCTCCGGGAACCATATATTCGGGAAGAGATGCTGAAAGATGTTCTGAAAGCAATCCCGGTTCAATTTCTTTATCGGAAACATAATAGCCTGCAAGATATTTCAATCCTGATTTGTTTTCTTGTACCAATACTGCCACCTGACGAACATCGGGATAATTGAGCAAGGTATTTTCAATCTCACCCAATTCAATACGATGCCCCCGAATTTTTACCTGGAAATCGTTTCTTCCCACATATTCAAGTTCTCCATTTGGTAACCAGCGTACTAAATCCCCGGTTTTGTATAATCTTGCATTTCCCCCTTTTACAGTTTGGAATGGATTGCTAATGAAACGTTCTTCGGTCAACTCAGGACGGTTCAGATAGCCTCTGGCAACTCCTGCTCCTCCGATATAAAGCTCTCCTACCGCACCTACCGGCACAGGGCGTAAATAATGATCGAGAACATAAGTCGTCATATTGGCAATCGGAGCACCAATATTCAGTGGATTCTGATCATCTTTATAGTGATGAAGAGTGGTACACACGGTACCTTCCGTAGGACCGTATTCATTAATTAATATAATATTTTCTATTTTTTTGCGTAAAGCAGGGAAACTTTCTCCACCGGCAAAAATCAGTTTCAGACTTGTTCCACTCTCTACAACTTCTCTCAATAATACAGGTGGAATAAAGGAAACCTCAATCTTATTTTCTTTAATATAATCATTAAGATCATTGACTGATGTTCTGATTTCATTGCTGTACAACCATAAGGTATTACCATTACACAAGGCTGAAAAAGCTTCATATACAAAAGCATCGAATACATAGTTGGAATAGCATCCCACTTCGTTATATTCTTGAAGTCGGTGAGCATTGATCATTGATCCAATGAGATTTATGACTCCTGAATGCTCTATCATTACGCCTTTTGGCAGCCCGGTTGTTCCACTGGTATAAATCACATAGGCAAGATTCCGTGAATGTACCTTTGTAACAGGATTATAAGAGGCTTCTATTTCAAGTGCTGCTTTAAGATTAACATCATCCAAGGAAAGAACCTCAACGTTTTCCGTTCCTATTTTATCAACAGAGCCTTTTTGTGCAAGAACAATTCTGGCTGAGGTATCCGTTAAAATATGCTGTATTCTGTCTGACGGATACGACGGATCCATTGGAACATACGCCGCTCCGGATTTTAATATAGCAAGCATTGCTACAAGTATATTTTCAGAGCGTTCTAAACATATTGGAACGAGATCATCAGGCTGAAGATTATATTTTTCAATCAGATAATTAGCCAGACGATTGGCTCTTTCATTTAACTCCCGATAAGAAAGCTTTGTATCCAGGTATACCAAAGCGGTTTGGTCAGGAGTTGTTTTCGTTTGGCTTTCAAAAAGTTGATGAATAGTCAGTTCTTTTGGATATTCTTGCTGTGTATTATTCCAATCATTTATAATTTGTTGAGTTTCTTTTTCGGAAATCAGAGTCATACTGCCAGCGGCATTGCCTTGTATCATCTGATCTAAGAAAAGCTGATAAGAATCTGCCATACGAATGACGGTTTCTTTTCTGAACAGAGATTTTGCATAATTGAACATGACATTAATTCCTTTTCCGTCATCATCTACCATGGTCGTCAGGTCAAATTTGGCTACCTGATAATCTAGCTCACCATCAAAAGGATAGAATAATATTTCTCCATGATCCTTTGTTTCACCTTCAACATTCTGAAGACCAAACATTACCTGGAACACAGGATGTCTTGAGGTATCCTGCTCTACGCCAAGTTCATCCACCAACTTCTCAAAAGGAAGATCCTGATGAGCCTGAGCCTCCGTACCTGATGTGGAAACCTGCACAATAAATTCTCTGATAGTTTGTACAGGATTGATTTTCTCTCTCAAAGCCAAAGTATTGACAAAGAACCCAATACTATTCTCAAGACCGGCATGATGACGATTTGCAACAGGGCTTCCCACCACAATATCATCCTGCCCGGAATAGGCGGAGAGCATCAGGTAATACCCGCTTAGCATTACCGTATAAAGACTTACACCAAGATCTTTGGAAAGCGATCTCAGCTTTTCGCCTTGCTCTTTATTCAGGCTGAAATATAGATTTTCGCCTTCGTAAGATATTTGAGGTGGTCTTTGAAAATCGGCAGGCAGGTCAAGATTCTCGAAGTTGTCAAATTTATTTTTCCAGTACTTAATCTGTTGATCAAGGCGGTCTCCCGTAAGATAATTACGCTGCCATAATGCAAAATCTTTATACTGGAATTTTAATTCCGGTAATTCCGGTGCTTCTTTTCCGGATAGCCTATCATAAATCGTTGCTACTTCTTGCAGGAAGATGTCCGTAGACCATCCATCGAAGGCAATATGATGAATCACCACTGAAAGGTAATAACGATTTTCAAACTTGAAAACATTAATTTTAACAGGGATTTCCTGATCCAACCGGAAAATCTGATTAACACTTCTGTTGATTGCATTTTCCAGTTCTGGTCTTGATTCTACCTTTATGATGTTGAATTCAGGAATCTGATCTGTAACCACCTGATAGCCTACTCCTTTTTCATTTGTTCTGATCATAGAGCGAAGAACTTCATGGCGCATAATCACTGTTTCCAGAGATTGCTGAAGAAGATCAAGCTGTATATTTTCATTTAATATCGTCGTGATCGGAATATTATAGGCAGTGCTTCCTCCTTCATAAGATTCAATAAACCATAATCTTTCCTGTGCAAAGGACAACAGCTGTTGATCCTCAGCACTAACCTGTATCGGAACAATATTAATTTGCTCTTCAAAATGGTTTTTATCTTTCAAAATACCTGCAAGTGAAGCAATGGTTTTATGATTAAATACTACAGCTACACTGACCTGTATATTGAGATCCTGCTTGATCTTACTGATCAGTTTAATCGCCATGATGCTGTTTCCTCCTAATCTGAAGAAATCATCATGGATACTTATATTGTCTGGATCTAACTTCAGCACTTCACTGTAGATCCTGCATAATACGGCTTCAAGATCGCTTCCCGGTGCTGTATATTCTTTATTTCCTTTAAAATCAGGTTCAGGTAAGGCTCTTCTGTCTAATTTTCCATTAATGGTTAATGGCAGAGCCTTCAAATGAACAAATGCTTCAGGAACCATATATTCCGGAAGAGATGCTGACAAAAACTCTGCAATCAATCCCGGATCAATTACTGGATCTGAAACATAGTATCCTGCCAGATATTTTAATCCGTATTTATTTTCCTTTGCCAATACGGCAGCCTGGCGAATTTCAGGATAACTTTGCAGGGTATTTTCAATCTCACCTAATTCGATACGGTAACCACGGATTTTTACCTGGAAGTCGTTCCTTCCAATATATTCCAATTCACCATTGGATAACATCCGAACTAAGTCACCCGTCTTATATAATTTTCCGTTATCATCATTTTCTTTTTGTTTAAAAGTTTGGAAATGGTTTACTATAAATCGTTCTTTCGTCAGGTCAGGTCTGTTAAGATATCCTCTCGCAATACCTGCTCCTCCGATATACAGTTCACCAACGGCACCTACCGGTACAGGACGCTGATGCCGATCCAAAACGTACACCGTCATATTACCAATCGCTTTTCCGATATTTAAAGGGTTTCCATCTTCATTATAATGGTGTAAAGTTGCACATACTGTACTTTCCGTAGGACCATAGGCATTGATAAGGTCTACTCCACTTTCTTTATACAGAGACATGATTTGCGGATTTGTAATATCACCGGCCACCACAAGCTTTTCTAGTGGCAGGATACAATCACTTGCCAGAAGAACAGGTGGTATTGTCGCTATGCTGATAGTATTTTCTTTGATATATTCTTGTAATGCAGAGAGATCAATCCGTTTTTCCTGCTCCAACAAGTAGATACGATGTCCATGGGTAATAGCCGGATAGAGTTCCCAAACATGGGCATCAAATACATAGCTGGCATACCACAGACAGTTTTTTTGTTGGAAAGGAATTTCCTCATTATGGAATAAACCAAACTCTTTCGCCTCCTGTTCAATTAAGTTGGACACATTCCTGTGGTCGATCATTACGCCTTTAGGCAATCCGGTTGTTCCACTTGTAAAGATTACGTATGCAAGATGGTCTGAGGTCACTTCCGTAACAGGATTTTCTGACGACATCCTTCTGGTAATCACCTGGAATACTGCATTATCTATGGAAATAACATCCGCATTGAGCATTTGTAATTTTTCAATTGTATTTTCCTGCCCAATGATCAGTTTTCCTTGAGTATCCTTAAGAATATGTTCAATCCTTTCTATCGGATAGGATGGGTCCATAGGTACATATGCAGCTCCAGCTTTTAATACGGCCAGGATTGCAACCAACATATGCTCGGAACGATCAAGCAATAAAGGGACTAAATTATCCGGCTGAAGATCATACGTTTTAATCAGATAATGAGCCAGACGATTTGACTTTTCATTCAATTCACGGTAGGTAAGTTTAGTATCCTGATATACCAATACGATCTCGTCCGGTGTCCTTTCTACCTGCTCTTCAAATAATGTGTGAATTGTTTTATGAGAAGGATAATCAGATTCTGTAGCATTCCAAAGCAGCATTTGGTTGAGCTGGGATTCAGAAACGTATGAAAGTTGGTCAGCATTTACTTTCCAATTTTTAAGGATTTGATGTAAAACAGTCTTCATTCCTTCGATCATTTGTTCCATAGTATGCTGCTCAAAGAGAACGCCTTCGTAATTGATTTTCATCGTTACACTTTCTCCTTGCTCAAAAGCCATTATCCCTAACGGATAGTCTAATTTTTCAACTGAATCACGGAAAACAAATCCTAATTCATTATTATCATCGCCTCCTTTTGGTACAGGATAGTTTTCATATACAAATAAACTGCTGAAAATACGTCGTGCATCCTGATGAAGTTCTCCAAGACTCACATCACTATGGGTATTCAATTCACTGATTCTTTGCTGAATATCAGAAATAACATCCACTACTTTTCCATCATTATGCTGAACTATTAACGGCAATGTATTGATGAAAAGACCCGCTGAAGCTTCTATATCGTCTATTGGAAGGCTTCGTCCGGACACGGTTGTTCCTACAACCGTTGTTTGCACTCCTCCATACAGACTAAGTTGGCTATGCCACAGGTACTGAAGCACGGCATTGATGGTAAACCCATTCTCAAGGGTAAACTTTTTCAATTGCTGGTATTCTTCTTCTGCAATGATCATTTTTACAAAGCGATGCTCTCTGACCTGACGATAGGTTCCCAGATCAATATGCCTGTGGGATTCTTTGATCAGACTGCTGAGATCTTCACGATCTTCCAGAAGTTTCATATAGTCTTTCCAGAAAACACGACTCTCTTCTTTATGCTGCTGAAGATAGTGCTGAGTATTGGTATACGCATGATCCGTCACAAGGGTAAGCTTTTCCTTTTTCATGAGTTTCAGATAGATCTCATGAATTCTTGTGAGAATTACAGGCATGCTCCATCCATCCAAAACAGCATGGTGATTGCTAAAGAGACAGGTATAGTGTTTCTCTGAGCGCTTAAACAGATAGATTCTGAATAGTCCTCCTTTAGACAAATCATAGACTTCAAAACGATCATTTTGAGTCGTTTCACGGATCAACTCTTCCTGCTCAATCTCCATCATTTCGCATAAATCAAGATAGCGCCAATCCAAAATCCCTGCTTTATCTATGACCTGAATAATCTCTCCGTTCCAGTCGAATCTGAGTCTCAATGCAGGAAATTGCTGTTGTGTGTATGACCAGGCTTGTTTCATGACATCACCATTGATTTCAGACAGATAATCCCATAGCAACTGAACCCGGTAAGCATCGTCCGTATCGCCTTGATTTAATGCATGATATACAAACCCTTCCTGAAGACTGTTGGCAAGATATACTTTTTCTATCTCTCCAAAATCCTGAATATATGTGAGTTGTTTATGACCTGTGATATATCCGATATCTGAAGGAGTAAGGAAACTACGAGCGCTTTGTGAAAGCTCTTCTATAATTGCAATAATTTGATTTTTAAAGCATTTAGCCAGATCACCGACTTGTTTCTGAGACAAATATGCCGAAATATCAAACCGAAGTTGTCCATCAATGATAGCACCATTAATCCCAATAATATGGCTGTTTCTATTATTATTTCCTATGGCAACTCCACTGTCTTCTGCTGCAATATACCATGTTTTTTCACCTGAAAGGTCTTCCTGGTCGAGTTGTCCCAGATAGTTGAAACTGATCTTTGGAAGTTCATGACTAATATATCCGATAAGACCTCCATAACCGATCCCGTTTTCAGGAATCGATCGCAGTGTTTCTTTAGTCGATATGATGGTTTGATTCAAATTCTCTTTCTTCTCCAATACTATCGGATACATTGATGTAAACCAGCCTACCGTTTCCGTAATATCCATATTTCCAAACACGTCTTCACGACCATGACTTTCCAGCACAACCGCGTGACGAGATTTTCCTGTGAACTCGGTGAGCGCTAATGCGAGTGCTGACAACAACAAATCATTGATCCGGGTATGATATACATGATGGCTGCCTCTGATCAGTTGTTCTGTATAGTTTTTATCTAAAATAAGATTACTGTGGTTGTATTCTGAACCCGACAATACTTCGAGATGACTATTACTTTCACCAACCTGTTCTGTTGTCTTATTCCAGTATATCAATTCTTTATGTCTGGATTCGGCATCATCGGATTTGTAACTTTTTATGGCTTTTATCCATTGGCGATAGCTGCTGCCTTTTTGAGGTATTTTAAAATCTTCTCCTTTTTCCAGAGTCTTATATATATTTTTAAGATCATCCACAATAATTCTCCAGCTCACCGTATCAATGATGAGGTGATGGAAAGCAAAGAAAATTCTTGCACTCTTATCCTGGTAACCTGTTATATACCCTATGCAATACAAAGGACTTTCCTCTATATCAAACTGTTGCTGCCACGTTGTCAGGGTATTGGAAAGTTCTTCCCCGCTCATTCCGGATGCATCAAGATAATTGATATTCACAGTTGGATTTACTCCTCCATATTGTTGATTCAACACTCCATTTTCCAGAGGATAATACATTCTGAATGCATCATGTTTTTCAATAAGAAGTGTGATACTTTTTTCTAAAAGATCTCTGTCTAAGTCCGGGACATGGATTAAAAATGACTGATTCCAATGGTTCGAATCCGCCAGGTACCCCCTTTCTTTTTCACTAAAGAACCATTCCTGGATCGGTAGAAGTGGAACAAGTCCTGTAAGCTGTCCTTGTTCTGTAAGGATTTCAATGCCCGTTGAGGATTCTTTGCTTTCCATCAACAATGCTAAGGCAGCAACCGTTCTTGATGAGAAAATTTCTTTTACACTCAACCTTGTATCCAATTGTTGTTTTATTTTGCTCACCAACTGAATACTGATAATACTATCACCTCCCAATCGGAAGAAATCATCATGAATACTAATACTTTTAGCATCAATTCCCAGGACTTCTCCATAAATTTCTACGAGACTCTTTTGAATCTCCGTTTCAGGAGCTGTATATTCTTTATTTCCGGTAAAATTGGGTTCAGGTAAAGCCCTTCTGTCCAGTTTACCATTGATAGTCAATGGTAAAGCGGCAAGATGAACAAATGCTCCGGGAACCATATATTCAGGAAGGGATACCGCTAAATGCTCTGAAAGCAATGTTGAATCAATCTCTGCATCAGAAACATAGTATCCTGCCAGGTATTTCATTCCAGCTTTATTTTCTTTAGCCAAAACCGCTGCCTGACGGATTTTCGGATAGGTTAACAGGGTATTTTCAATCTCACCCAGCTCAATACGATAGCCCCGGATTTTTACCTGGAAGTCATTTCTACCAAGATATTCCAGCTCGCCGGTAGATAACCACCGAACAAGGTCTCCTGTTTTGTATAGTCTTTCGTTTCTTCCTTTTTCCTTTTGTTTTAAAGTTTGGAAAGGGTTTGCTATAAAGCGTTCCTCCGTTAATTCAAGACGGTTGAGATAACCTCTGGCAATACCCTCTCCACCAATGTAGAGTTCCCCCGCTGCTCCTACAGGAACCGGACGCTGATTATTATCCAGAACATAAATTGTCATATTCCCAATCGGCCCTCCGATATTCAATGGGTTACCATCTTTGTTGTAACGATGCAATGTGGCACATACAGTACTTTCTGTAGGTCCATAGGCATTAATCAGATCTACACCATGTTCCTTATACAAAAGCATCACCTGAGGGTTTGTGACATCTCCGGCAACGACCAGTTTTTCTAATGGTAGAATATAATCTTTAGTAAGAAGTACCGGCGGTATTGTAGCAATACTAATCTTGTGATCCTTTATATATTTTTGTAAAGCAGGAAGTTCCGTTTGTTTTTCTTTATCAAGAATGTAAATAGTATGACCATGGGTGATAGATGGATACAATTCCCATACGTGAGCATCGAATACATAGTTGGCATACCACAGACATCTTTTAGGAATCACTTTTTCAGATATCAATCCAAATTCTTTTGCTTCCTGGTGGATTAGGTTCACTACGTTTCCATGCTCAACCATTACTCCTTTTGGCAGTCCTGTTGTACCGCTGGTATAAATAACATAGGCCAGATTTGCCGGACATACCTTAGTTGCCGGATTTTCTGAAGGCATTGTTTCAAGAATTGCCTGGAAATTTACATGATTTAAGGAAAGAATATCTACTTCTGCATTTTGAAGTTTTTGTGTTGTGCTTTCTTCTGCCAATATCAATCCCGCTCCGGTATCCTGAAGAATATGCTCTATTCTTTCTGCGGGATATGAGGAATCCATAGGAACATATGCTGCTCCGGATTTTAATACTGCTAAAATGGCAATAAGCATCTGCTCAGAACGATCCAGGCATAAAGGAACAATATTATCCGGCTGGAGATCATAGGTTTCAATGAGATAATTTGCCAAACGGTTTGCACGCTCATTAAGCTCCTGATAAGATAACTTTATGTCCCCATATACTACCGCGATATGATCAGGGGTTCTTTGTACCTGCTTTTCAAATAAATGGTGAATGGTGGTATCAGATGGATAATCTGTTTCAGTATCATTCCATTCTTCCAGTACTTTTTTACGTACTTGTGCCGGAATCAGATGAAGATCACAAAGTCTGATATTTTCCAACTGAATCTTATCTGCTCCAAAAATCTGCTCAAGAAGATATAGGTAAGAATTGATCATACTGTCGATCGTTTCTCTTGAAAACAGTGCCTTAGCATAGTTGAACATTCCCTGAATGGTTTCTTCCCCATCATCGATCATCGTTGTCAGATCAAATTTGGCCACCTGATAATCCATGTTTCCTTCAAAAGGATGAAATAATGCTTCCTCAACACCTGAGTTTCTTCCAAAGCTTTGAAGACCAAACATCACCTGAAATACAGGATGACGGGACATGTCCTGCTCTATTCCAAGTTCTTCCACCAGTTTCTCAAACGGAAGATCCTGATGAGACTGTGCCTCTGTCACTGATTGAGATATTTGAAGAATAAAGTCTTTATAATTTTGCCGCCAATCAACCTTTTCTCTCAACGCAAGGGTGTTCACAAAGAATCCGATGATATCTTCAAGTCCTGCATGATGACGATTGGCAATAGGACTTCCCACCACAATATCATCCTGCCCGGAATAGGCTGACAACATCAGATAATAGCCTCCCAGCATCATCGTATACAGACTAACACCCAATTCTTTAGATGCATTTCTAAGACCTTGAGCAACTGCCGGGTCTAATTTGAAATGGACAGTTTCTCCTTCATAGGATACCTGAGCCGGTCTTTTGAAGTCGGCAGGTAATGTCAAATTTTGGAAATCTTCCAGCTTCCTTTTCCAATATCCAACCTGATGATCGAGTCGGTCTCCTGAAAGATAGTTTCTCTGCCATAATGCGAAATCTTTGTATTGTATTTTGACTTCAGCAAGCTGAGGAGTTTCTCCTTTAATAAGAGCTTTATAAATCGTTTGTATTTCTTGTAAGAAAATATCCGTCGACCAACCATCAAATGCAATGTGATGAATCACAACTGACAGATGATGGTGGTCTCCTAACCTAAAAATGTTAATTTCTATAGGAAGTTCTTCATCCAGACGGAAGGTTTTGTTTGAAATTCTGTTGATTTCCTTTTCGAGTTCTTCTTTGCTGTTTACCTGATGTAAACGGATTTCGGGAACCCGATCAAGAACCAACTGATATCCTTTTCCTTCGTCTGTCGAACGGATAATGGTTCGTAATACTTCATGTCGTATTACGATGGTTTCAAGCGCTTTACTTATAACGGAAATGTTTGTTTTCTCATCGAGACGAACAGCCATCGGAATGTTATAAGCGCTACTTCCTCCTTCATAGGTTTCAATAAACCAAAGTCTTTCCTGAGCAAAGGACAACCTCTGCTCTTCAGGAGTACTAACTTTTATTGGAATAATGGCAACCTCTTCATCAATATTATTTTTATCATTTAATGCATGCGAAAGAGAGACAATCGTTTTATGACCAAATACCGTTGCCACTCCGACTTGTATATTCAAGACACGTTTGATGGTACTGATCAGTTTAATGGCCATAATACTGTTTCCTCCTAATCTGAAGAAATCCTCATGAATACCAATTCCTGAAGCATCCAATCCAAGAACCTCGCCATAGATCTGACACAGTTTTTCCTGCAATTCGTTCTCAGGAGCCGTGTATTCTTTACTTCCCGTAAATTCTGGCTCCGGTAAGGCTCTTCTGTCAAGTTTGCCATTAATCGTTAATGGTAATCGGGTTAAATGAACAAAAACAGCAGGAACCATATATTCCGGTAAAGTCTCGGAGAGGAAGATTGCAAGTTGATTTGTATCTATCTGGTTTTCCGATACATAATATCCAACAAGATATTTCATTCCGGCTTTATTTTCTTTTGCCAGAACAACTCCCTGTTTTACTTCGGAATATTCCTGAAGCCTGTTTTCAATCTCTCCCAACTCGATACGATAGCCACGGATCTTCACCTGGAAGTCATTTCTACCAATATATTCCAGCTCGCCATCAGCAAGATAACGAACCAGATCTCCGGTTTTGTAAAGGATGCCATTCTTATTTTCTTTTATCTCCTCTAAAGTCTGGAACGGATTACCGATAAAACGCTCGGCCGTTAATTCAGCTCGGTTCAGATAGCCTCTCGCAATACCGGCTCCGCCTACATACAACTCTCCTACTGCTCCAACAGGAACTGCACGAAGGTGTTTATCAAGGATATACATCCCCTGATCAGGGATATTCTCACCAATTAGCGAGGCTTTATCTAAGTCTTTAACGCTTAGTTTTTTATAGGTTACATGGACGGTTGTTTCAGTAATTCCGTACATATTGATTAGGTCCGGAGAGAATTGATAACGCTCATACCAAGGTTTTAACGAGGCCAGATTTAATGCTTCCCCTCCAAAGATTACATAGCGAAGGGTTGTTAATTGTTCCTCCCGTTGAAGCGCTGTATCTATAAATTGGTAGAAGGCTGTCGGGGTTTGATTCAGGACGGTTAATCCTTCCTGTAAGCATAAACTAAAGAATAAATTCGTGTCTTTGGTCTGTTCATAGGATGGAATTAATAGTTTTCCGCCATAGAATAAGGCTCCCCAGATTTCCCAAACACTGAAGTCAAAGACATAGGAATGGAATAAGCTCCACACATCACCTTCATTAAAGTGATACCAATGATCTGTTGCACTGAATAAGCGTGCCACATTTCGGTGTTCCTGCATCACTCCTTTTGGCATTCCGGTAGTTCCGCTGGTGTAGATGACGTAAGCAAGATGGGATGAATTTACCTGAGTGATAGGATTTTGAGTACTATGTTCTTCAAGAATTGTTGCAAGTTCAGGGCTGTTCAAGACAATCATGGAAATGCTTTCTTCGCAAACTTCAGCAACACCGGCTTTTGAAACAGCATCAGTCAATATTATTTTGGCTCCGGTATCTTTTAAAATATGTTTAATTCTATCTGCCGGATATGATGGATCCATCGGAACGTAAGCGCCTCCGGATTTTAAGACAGCTAGAATCCCAACAAGCATTTCTTCGGAACGTTCAAAACATAAGGGAATCAGATCATCGGGTTGAATAGTATAGGTTTTAACAAGATAATTTGCCAGTCGGTTAGAACGTTCGTTAAGCTCAAGATATGACAATCTTATATCCTGATACACTACCGCTGTATGATCCGGAGTAGTTTCAACCTGTGCTTCAAATAACTCATGAATTGTTTTGTGATCGGCATACTTAACCCCTGAAGACCACAGCCTCGAAACTTCATGATATTCTTCGTTGGTAAGATACGTTAACTGATCTGATGAAATCTCTGTATTTTCAAGAATTTGCTCTAAAACAGTATTCATTCCTGCAATCAATTGTCTTATCGTTTTATCATCGAAGAGATGCCCTTCATAGTTAATATTTAATATAACTTCATCACCACTTTCATAAGCTACAATTCCAAGAGGATAATCCAGACGTTCAACAGAACCTTTGAAGGCAAAAGACAGTTCGCTTTCTTCATCTGCTTCCGGAACAGGATAGTTTTCATAGACAAACAAGCTGCTGAAAATCCTGTGCCCATCATGCTGAAGGCTTGCCAGATTTACACTGCTGTGGGTATTAAGCTCACTGATTCTGTGTTGAATTTCAGAAATCATATCTACCACTTTTCCATCTGTATGGGTTACAATCAACGGTAGTGTATTGATGTAAAGTCCTACAGAAGATTCTATTCCATCAACAGGAATACTTCTTCCGGAAACAGTGGTTCCAACTACAGTAGTAACGCCACCACTATAGATTCCCAGCTGTTTATGCCACAGATATTGAAGTACCGCATTGATCGTGAAGCCATACTTTGCAGTAAACTTCTTCAACACCTGATATTGTTCTCCTGTGATTGACATTTTTGTGGAACGATGATCCACAATCTGCTTATATTCAGAAAGATCAATATGTTTTTGAGATTCTTTTAGGAGTCCGCTTAAGTCTTCACGATCTTCAAGCAATCCCAGATAGTTTTTCCAGAAACTCTTGTTGCTGTCTTTATTTTTTTGAAGATATTTTTGTGCTTCTGCATATGCGGTATCCGGGGCGGGTGAAAGCTCCTGATTCTTAATTAATTTCAGATAAGATTCATGAATAAGCGTCAGGAATACAGGCATACTCCAACCATCAAGAATTGCATGATGATTGCTGAAAATACAGGTGTAGTGCTTCTCTGAACGCTTGAACAAATAGATTCTAAAGAGGCTTCCTTTAGACAAATCATAGACTTCAAAACGATCTTTTTGAGTCATTTCTGTAATAAAATCTTCTTTATCGACTTCACTCATTTCACTTATATCGTGATAACGCCAATCGAGGATTCCTTTTTGGTCAATAATCTGAACTATTTCTTTGCTCCAGTCAAATCTTAATCTTAAGGTAGGAAGCTGATCCTGAGTATATATCCATGCTTTTTTCAATTGGTCAAGATCCATTTCAGAAAGATAATCCCAAATCACCTGCACACGATAAGCATCATCTGTATCTCCTTGATTTAATGCATGGTATATAAATCCTTCCTGTAAGCTATTAGCAAGATAAACACCTTCAACAACCCCTGATTTCTGGATGTGCATCAGCTGATCTTTTCCAACAATATGTTCCGTATCTGATGGAGTCAGCCAGCTTCTTTGCTCTGCTGCCAATTCGTCAACAGTACTTTTTATATATTCTTTAAATTTTTCTGTGAGCAGATTAATCTGATCTTGTGACAGATATCCTGAGATTCCAAAACGAAGTTGTCCATCTGCAATGGCTCCGTTGATACTAATAATATGGCTGTCAAGATTTTGATCCCCCATAGAATTTCCTGTATTTTCCCCGGAAATGTACCATGTTTTTTCTCCTGTGCTCTCTTCCTGATCAAGCTGCCCCAGATAGTTGAAACTGATTTTAGGAAGCGCTCGTTCCGTATATCCTACAAGACTTCCGTATCCAATTCCATTATTGGGAATATTTCTCAGGGATTCTTTGGTAAGAATGACGGTGTCTTTTATATCTTTTCCTTTTTCGAGCAATACCGGGTACATGGAAGTAAACCACCCTACCGTTTCTGTAATATCCAGATTATTAAATACTTCTTCACGGCCATGTCCTTCCAGAAGAACTGTATGTCCGGATATTCCCGTAAGGTCAGAAAGTGCGGAAGCCAGTGCCGACAATAATAAATCATTGATCTGCGTATGATAGACATGATGTACTTCTCTGATTAATTTTTCGGTATATTTTTCTTCCAGAGTAAGATTGGCGAAATGATAATCGGCTGAAGATAATTCAGTAAGGATATTATTATTTTGGGTAACAGTATCGGCTGTTTTATTCCAGTAGGCAATTTCATTTGCTTTGACTTCCTGATTTTCATTCAAATACCCTTTTACCGCTTCAACCCATTGGCGATAGCTGCTTCCTTTTGTATAAGCCTCTATCTTACCTCCATTTTCAAGAGTCTGGTAAATGTTTTTCAGGTCTTCGGTAATAATTCGCCAGCTTACGGCATCAATGATAAGGTGATGCAAGGCAAAGAAAATTCCGGAGCTTCCGTCTTCATAACCACTGATATATCCTATCTGGAATAATGGCCCATTTTCGATATCAAAATGAGACTGCCATTCTGTAAGCACCGCTGAAATAGCTTCTGATGCCATCCCGGAAATATTCAGATCGTTAATTTCAGGTATTGTTTCTGTTCCGTATTGTTGTGTATAGACTTGATTTTCTTTTGGATAATAAATTCTGAAAGCATCATGTTTTTCAATGAGCAGTTGTACACTGTGTCTCAGAAGTTCAGGATTAAGTTCAGGAACTTTAATGATAAAAGATTGATTCCAGTGATTAAGATTTCCTACAAAGCCCTCTTCTACAAGATTAAAGAACCATTCCTGAACAGGAAGGAAAGATAAACTTCCGGTCAACTGACCTTGTTCCGTCAGAATCTGGGTTTGCTCTTCTTTGGCTTTATTTTCAATCAGTTCCGAAAGTTTTGACACTGATTTTGAAGTGAAAATATCCTTAACACTTACTCTTATATCCAGTCGTTGTCTTATTCTACTGACCAACTGAATACTGATAATACTGTCACCTCCTAATCTGAAGAAATCCTCATGAATACCAATTCCTGAAGCATCCAATCCCAGAACTTCGCCATAGATCTGACACAGTTTTTCCTGCAATTCGTTTTCAGGAGCTGTGTATTCTTTACTTCCTGTAAATTCTGGCTCCGGTAAGGCTCTTCTGTCCAGTTTGCCATTAATCGTTAATGGTAATTGGGTTAAATGAACAAAAACAGCAGGAACCATATATTCCGGTAAAGTCTCTGAGAGGAAAATTGCAAGTTGATTCGTATCTATCAGGTTTTCTGACACATAATATCCGACAAGATATTTCATTCCGACTTTATTTTCTTTTGCCAGAACAACTCCCTGTTTTACCTCGGAATATTCCTGAAGCCTGTTTTCAATCTCTCCCAACTCAATACGATACCCACGGATCTTCACCTGGAAGTCATTTCTACCAATATATTCCAGCTCGCCATCAGCCAGATAACGAACCAGATCTCCGGTTTTGTAAAGGATCCCATTCTTATTTTCTTTTTTCTCCTCTAAAGTCTGGAACGGATTGCTGATAAAACGCTCGGCCGTTAATTCAGCTCTGTTCAGATAGCCTCTCGCAATACCGGCTCCGCCTACATACAACTCTCCTACTGCTCCGACAGGAACTGCACGAAGGTGTTTATCAAGGATATACATCCCTTGGTCAGGGATATTCTCACCAATTAGCGAGGCTTTATCTAAGTCTTTAACGCTTAGTTTTTTATAGGTTACATGGACGGTTGTTTCAGTAATTCCGTACATATTGATTAAGTCCGGAGAGAATTGATATCGCACATACCAAGGTTTTAACGAGGCCAGATTTAATGCTTCCCCTCCAAAGATTACATAGCGAAGGGTTGTTAGCTGTTCTTCCCGCTGAAGTGCTGTATCTATAAATTGGTAGAAAGCTGTCGGGGTTTGATTCAGGACGGTTAATCCTTCCTGTAAACATAAACTGAAGAATAAATTTGTGTCTTTGGTCTGTTCATAGGATGGGATTAATAGCTTTCCGCCATAGAATAAGGCTCCCCAGATTTCCCAAACACTGAAGTCAAAGACATAGGAATGGAATAAGCTCCAAACATCACCTTCATTAAAGTGATACCAATGATCTGTTGCGCTAAAGAGCCGTGCCACATTTCGGTGTTCCTGCATTACTCCTTTTGGCATTCCGGTAGTTCCGCTCGTGTAGATGACGTAAGCAAGATGGGATGAATTTACCTGAGTGACAGGATTTTCAGCACTTTGTTTTTCAAGAATTGTTGCAAGTTCAGGGCTGTTCAAAACAATCATGGAAATGCTTTCTTCGCAAGCTTCAACAACACTGTCTTTTGAAACAGCATCAGTCAATATTATTTTGGCTCCGGTATCTTTTAAAATATGTTTAATTCTATCTGCCGGATATGATGGATCCATCGGAACATAAGCGCCTCCGGATTTTAAGACAGCTAGAATCCCAACAAGCATTTCTTCGGAACGTTCAAAACATAAGGGAATCAGATCATCGGGTTGAATAGTATAGGTTTTAACAAGATAATTTGCCAGTCGGTTGGAACGTTCGTTAAGCTCACGATATGACAATCTTATATCCTGATACACTACCGCTGTATGATCCGGAGTAGTTTCAACCTGTGCTTCAAATAACTCATGAATTGTTTTGTGATCGGCATACTTAACTCCTGAAGACCAGAGCCTAGAAACTTCATGATATTGTGCCTGAGGAATAAGTGTTAATCCTGATAATGTACGATCATCTTGTTGGTCAGTTTCTGCAATTTGTTCAAGTAAGAAGAGGTAAGAATTCAACATATTCTGAACCGTTTCTTTTGCAAAAACTGTTTTGGCAAAGTTGAACATTCCCTGTAAAGTATGTCCAATATCATTAATCATCGTGGTCAAATCAAACTTCGCTACCTGATATTCTACATTTCCGTTGAAAGGATGTAATAAGGTGGTTTCATTTTCAGACGGCAACATTTCCTCTCCAAAGCTCTGAAGTCCGAACATTACCTGAAAAACAGGATGACGGGACGTATCTTTCTCAACTCCCAATTCTTCTACTAATTTCTCAAATGGAAGATCCTGATAAGACTGAACCTCTGTTACCGATTGAGCCACCTGTAAAATAAAATCTTTCACACGCTGATCGGGATTAATATGCTCTCTTAATGCTAATGTATTGACAAAGAACCCAATCATATCTTCAAGTCCGGCATGATGGCGATTGGCAATCGGGCTTCCCACAATAATGTCATCCTGACCGGAATAGGCAGAGAGCATCAGATAATATCCGCTCAGAAGTATACTATATAAACTTACTCCAAGGTCTTTTGATAGATTTTTTAACTTTCTCGTCTGATCTGCATCCAGGTCGAAGTATATATTTTCTCCTTCATAGGATATTTGGGCAGGTCTTTTGAAATCAGAAGCCAGATCAAGGTTTTGGAAAGCACTTAACTTGTTTTTCCAGTAACCGATTTGCTGATCAAGCCTTTCCCCACTAAGATAATTCCGCTGCCATAAGGCAAAGTCTTTGTATTGAATTTTTAAAACCGGTACTCCATGAGGTTTATTTTCTTTAATGGCATGGTAGATCGTGACTAATTCTTTTAGGAAAACATCGGATGACCAGCCATCAAATGCAATATGATGAATAACAACCGACAAATAGAATATATCATCCAGTTTAAAGATATTAATGTCTATCGGCAGTTCTTGTTCCAGACGGAAGATTTTATTGGCTACTTCGCTTACTTTTTCCTCCAGTTCTGACATTGTTCTGACCTCATGCTGATGAATAGCCGGAATATCATCCACAACATATTGCCAGCCTTTTCCTTCATCAGTCGTCCGAATAACAGAACGAAGCACTTCGTGGCGTATCACAATAGCATCCAAAGCCTTACACAACACCGTAATATCCGTTTTCTCATCCAGACGGAAAATCATAGGGATATTATAAGCACTAGTTCCGCCCTCATAGTTTTCTATAAACCAAAGTCTTTCCTGAGCGAAAGATAACCGCTGCTCTTCCTGAGATTGTATTGCTACCGGTGCAATGATTATCTGTTCGCTATCATTAACCTGATCTTCTAAAATATGCGAAAGTAAAGCAATTGTTTTATGGTTGAATATTTTAGCAACTTCTATCTGAAGATCTAAAGCCTGCCTGATCTTACTGATCAGTTTTATAGCCATAATACTGTTTCCTCCCAGCCTGAAAAAGTCATCATGAATACTGATGCTTTCTGCATTTACTCCTAATACTTCAGCATATATCTGACAAAGCTTTTCCTGAAGTTCCGTTTCCGGAGCAGAATATTCTTTATTTCCTGTAAAATCAGGTTCAGGTAAAGCTCTTCGATCCAATTTACCATTGATCGTCAATGGTAAAGTCGTTAAATGAACGAATGCTCCCAGAAGCATATATTCCGGAAGAGAGACTGATAAATGTTCTGAAAGTAATGCTGGTTCAATTTCTTTATCAGAAACATAATAGCCTGCCAGATAGTTTAATCCCGCATTATTTTCTTTTACCAATACTGCTACCTGACGAACATCGGGATAGCTTAACAAGGTATTTTCAATCTCTCCTAATTCGATACGATGACCCCTGATTTTTACCTGGAAGTCGTTTCTTCCAACATATTCCAGCTCGCCATTTGATAGCCAGCGTACTAAATCTCCGGTTTTGTATAATCTTCCGTTTTCACCTTTTGCCTTTTGAAAAGCGGTTTGAAACGGGTTACTGATGAAACGTTCTTCCGTTAACTCAGGACGGTTCAGATAGCCTCTTGCGATACCTGCTCCTCCAATATAAAGTTCACCAATTGCTCCCGCAGGTGCCAGTCGGAACTGATTGTCAAGAACATATACATTTGTATTCACAATAGGAGCTCCGATATTCAACGGATTATCATTTTCTTTGTAATGATGTAGCGTAGAGCAAACCGTTGCTTCGGTCGGACCATATTCATTGACAAAAATGATATCATGAACAGTCTTGTTTAAAGCAGGGAAAGCTTCTCCTCCGGCAAAAATCAGTTTCAAACTTGTTCCTCCTTCTACAACTTCTCTTAACAGAACCGGAGGAATAAAGGAAACTTCAATATTGTTTTCTTTAATATATTGATTAAGTTCATTCACTGATGTTCTGATTTCATTGCTGTATAGCCACAAAGTATTCCCATTACAAAGTGCAGGGAAGGCTTCATATACAAAAGCATCAAATACATAGTTTGAATAGCATCCTACTTCGTTGTATTCTTGAAGTCGGTGAGCATTAATCATTGATCCAATGAGATTTATAACTCCCGAATGTTCTATCATTACTCCTTTTGGCAACCCGGTTGTTCCGCTGGTGTAAATGACGTAGGCAAGGTTTTGTGAATTAATCTGAATATCAGGATTCTGAGAAGATATTATTTCAAGTTCTGCTTTAAGATTAATATCCTCTAAAGAAAGAACCTCAACATCTATATCTTTTAATTGTTCAATGGCGCTTTGATTCCCGATGACAAATCTTGCATTGGTGTCTTTAAGAATATGTTTCATTCTGTCCGTGGGATAGGATGGATCCATCGGAACGTAAGCTGCCCCTGATTTCAAGACAGCAAGTATTGCAATCAGTATGTTTTCTGAACGATCCAGGCATAACGGAGCCAGGTCATCTGGTTGCAGATTATATTTTTCACCCAAATAATTGGCGAGGCGATTGGCTCTTTCGTTCAATTCAAAATAGGAAAGTTGAACACCCTGATATACTAAAGCAGTTTGGTTAGGAGTCATTTTCACCTGATTTTCAAATAATTGATGAATGGTAATATCTTTTGAATATTCCTGGTGAGTATTATTCCAGCCTTCTGTTACTTTTTTGTACTGATCCTGCGGAATAAGGCTTAATTCGGAAAGCTTGATGTCTTTTTGCTCTGCTATTTGAATCAACAAAAACTCATAAGAACGGATCATGTTATGAATCGTCTCTTTTGAGAAGATCCCTTTAGCATAATTAAACATTCCATGGATATTGTCTCCTCCATCATCAATCATTGTCGTCAGATCAAATTTGGCAACCTGATAATCGATCTCCCCTTCATAAGGATAGAACAATTTTCCGTGATCATTTTTCAATGTTTCATTACCAAAATTCTGAAGTCCAAACATCACCTGAAACACAGGATGTCTTGAGGTATCCTGTTCAATACCAAGTTCTTCTACCAGTTTTTCAAATGGGAGATCCTGATGAGACTGTGCTTCTGTCACTGATTTTGAAACCTGAAGGAGAAAATCCTTAAGATTTTGATCGGGATCAAGCTTCTCTCTTAGCGCAAGCGTATTCACAAAAAAGCCGATCATATCTTCCAGGCCGGCATGGTGTCGGTTGGCAATCGGACTTCCGATTACGATATCATCCTGTCCGGAATAAGCAGAAAGCATCAGGTAATATCCACTGAGCAGGACACTATAAAGACTTATTCCCAATTCTTTAGAGAGTGCTCTCAATTGTTCTCCTGCTTCAGTATTCAAACTGAAATAAATATTTTCTCCTTCATAAGAAATCTGAGAAGGTCTTCTGAAGTCTGTCGGGAGATCCAGATTCTCAAAATCATGGAGTTGATCTTTCCAATAATCAATTTGTTTATTGAGGCGATCACCGGTAAGGTAATCTCGTTGCCAAAGCGCAAAATCTTTATATTGAATCTGTAAGTCAACAAGTTCGAAAGCCTGATCTTTATTGAGAATAGCCTCATAAAACATTTGCAATTCTCTGAGGAATACCTCTGTGGACCATCCATCAAAAGCAATATGGTGAATAACCACGGAAAGATAGTGTCGGGTATTGAATTTGAAAATGTTGACTGCTATCGGAATTTCTTCATCCAGACGGAAGGTTTTGTTGACCGATTTGTCAATTTTTTCCTCTAAATCTTCTCTGGTGCCAGCTTCCGTCACTTTAAACTCTGGAAGAAGATCTGTAACAAGCTGATATCCTACTCCATCTTCAGTAATTTTAATCATAGAACGCAACACTTCATGACGTTTGATCACCTTTTCAAAAGCCTGATATAATGCTGAAATATCTATCTTTTCCTCAAGAACCAATGTTATCGGAATGTTGTAAGCATTACTTCCTCCTTCATATGTTTCCAGAAACCACAGCCTTTCCTGTGCAAAGGATAATCTTTGGTCTTCCGGAAAATTGACTTTTACGGGACTAATGATTGTATCTTCTCCAGTATGGAATTCATCGGTCAAAATTTGAGAAAGAGAGGCAATTGTTTTATGACTAAAAATGGCAGCCACTTCTACTCTGATATCCAGAATCTTTTTAATTCTGCTCATCAGTTTTATAGCCATGATGCTGTTTCCTCCCAGTGTAAAGAAGTCATCATGAATTCCTATACTTGCTGAATCCAGTCCAAGAATTCCGGCATAGACTTCACTAAGTGCTTTCTGAAGATCATTTTCAGGAGCAATATAATTTGTGCTTCCTGTAAATGTTGGCTCAGGCAGGCTTTTTCGGTCCAGTTTTCCATTAATGGTTAATGGAAGTGAGGTTAAATGTACAAATACGGAAGGTATCATATACTCTGCCAACGTCTCTGATAAAAATGATGTAAGCTGCCCGGAATCTATAGAGGAATCTGAAACATAATACCCGGCAAGATATTTTAACCCGGACTTATTTTCTTTGGCCAGTACTGCTACTTGCCTCACTTCAGGAAACTTTTGCATCCTGTTCTCAATTTCTCCTAATTCTATTCTATAACCACGGATCTTTACCTGGAAGTCATTTCTTCCAATATATTCCAGGTCACCTGAGGTCAGATATCGTACTAAATCTCCGGTTTTATATATTCGCCCGTTTTCTCCTTTTTCTTTCTGATCTTCTGTTTGAAACGGGTTTTCCAGGAAGCGTTCTGTAGTCAGTTCAGGGCGGTTCAGATATCCCCTGGCCACGCCTGTTCCGCCGATATATAATTCTCCTATAGCTCCTACAGGTACTGGACGATGATGATTATCCAATACATAAACACTTGTATTGCTGATTGGGCGCCCAATCGTATTAACCTCAATATTGGTATTCACAATTGAGGTAACGGTCGTTTCTGTTGGTCCGTAAGAATTAATAAGTTTAAAGCTTCCGTTCTTTAGTTTATGATGCAGATCGGCTGGCAGTGCTTCTCCTCCTGAGTTTAAAATACGTAGACTTTTAACCTGAGTAATATCTATACTCTGCAATACTGATGGAGTAAGGTGGATATAAGAAACTTTATTTTCTGAAAGGGTATTTACAAAATCTTCTTCATTTACTATTTTTTGATTTTCTATCAGCACTAATTTGTTTCCGTTTAATAAGGCTAACAGAATCTGTTCTACCGAGGCATCAAAAACGTAATTGGCAAACTGAAGGATAACGTCTGTCCTATTTAAACCATAACGCGGATAAAGATCCTGCATTAGGTTGATTGCCCCTTTATGTTCTATCATTACTCCTTTAGGAAGCCCCGTCGTTCCACTGGTATAGATTACATACGCCAGATTTTCCTGAGTAGCAGCAGTAACAGGATTGTTTGCACTTGCCTCTGAAAGAATAGCTTTAAAAGATCGGTTATCCAGAGATATTGTTTCGGCTTGTCCCGATGTAACGGCAACTATTATTTCCTGGGTACTTTCCTGATGGAGAACAACTTTGGGGTTCGTATCTTCCAACACATGTTTTATTCTTTCTATAGGATAAGATGGGTCTATCGGTACATAAGCAGCACCTGCTTTTAATATTGCCAGTATTGCAATGATTATCTGTTCTGAACGTTCCAGACATAAAGGAATCAGGTCATCAGGTTGAATACCATATGTTTCGAGAAGATGATTGGCCAAACGACTAGCCTGTTCATTCAATTCTTTGTAGGATAAATGAATATCCTGATAGGTAACAGCAATCTGGTCCGGTGTTTTTAAAACCTGATCTTCAAACAATCCATGGATGGTGTGATTGGGGAAAATTTCATTCCAGGTAGTATTCTGATTTTCAGCAATCTTTTTATATTTCTCTGTTGTAAGAAGGGAAAGATGTTCGGATGTTATATTTTGATTATCAAGCAATTGATCAAGGATGAATTCCATCCCTTCTACAACCTGATTTATCATTTCGTTTTCAAAAAGATGCCCTTCGTAGTTTAGGGTTAATGAGATTTCATTTCCTCGTTCATAAGCTACTATTCCGAGTGGATAATCCAGTTTTTCTACTGAGTGTCTGAATACGAACGCGAGTTCGTTATCATTGCTGCTTTTTGGTACAGGATAATTTTCATACACAAACAGACTGCTGAAGACTCGGCGTCCATCGTGATGAAGCTCTGCCAGATTAATATCACTGTGGGTATTCAGATCACTGATTCTGTTCTGGACTTCCCTGATATGTTCAACCACCTTTCCTTCCTGATGAGTAACAATCAATGGTAAAGTATTGATATATAATCCTGCTGATGATTCGATCCCGTCTATTGGTAAATTTCGCCCCGATACCGTTGTTCCAACTATCGTCGTATTTAATCCGCTGTACGTTCTTAATTGCTGATGCCAAAGGTATTGTAATACAGCGTTGATGGTGAGCCCATTTGTTTTGGTAAAATCTTTCAGCAACTGGTATCGATCACCATTTATCATCAATTTTTGAGACCTGTGATCCTGAATATGGCGGTAGGTTCCTAAATCAATCTGTCTCTGACTTTCCTTCATTAATCCGCTTACATCTTCCTGATCTTCAAGCAAATTCATATAAGAATTCCAGAAGCTGCGTGCACTTTCTTTATGATCCTGAAGGTATTTCTGAGTATTAATATAGGCAATGTCCGGTACCAAGGAAATTTCTTCGCCTTTAACCAAACTCAGATAATTATTGTGAATACTGTTAAGAATGACAGGCATACTCCAGCCATCCAATATTGCATGATGGTTACTGAATAAACAGGTAAAATGGTTTTTTGAGCGTTTGAACAGATATACTCTGAAAAGATCTCCTTTAGAAAGATCATAGGCTTCAAATCGATCATTCTGAGTAACATCTTTAACCAACGCACCCTGAGCATCTTCACTTAAATCACTTATATCTTCATACCGCCAGTCAACATTTCCTTTTTTATTGATTACCTGAACAATTTCTCCACTCCAGTCAAACCTCATCCTCAACGTAGGATAATTTGTCTGGGTAATTTCCCATGATTTTTTAAGTTTTGCTTCGTCTATTTCAGAAAGATAATCCCAGATAAGCTGAACTCTGTAGGCATCATCTTTTTCTCCCTGATTCAGAGCGTGATAAACAAAGCCTTCCTGTAAGCTGTTGGCAAGATATATTCCGTCTATTTCTTCTGATTTCTGAATACCCGTTAACTGCTCTTTATCAACAATATATTCTACATCGGAAGGAGTAAGATAAGTTCGCTTTTCCGAGGAAAGGATCTCAGCAATATTTTCAAGATTGGTTTTAAACCTTTCGGATAGAAACCTGATCTTTTCCTCAGATAAATATCCTGCTACTTCAAAGGTTAACCGACCGTCTATAACCGCTCCGTTGATGCTGATATAATGACTGTTTCTGTTGTTATTTCCTATGGATACACCACTGTCTTCTGCTGTGATATGCCAGCTTTTATGATCCGAATCCTGATCCAGCTGCCCTAAATAATTGAAACTGATCTTTGGCAATTCACGATCAGAATAACCCATCAGACTTCCATAACCGATTCCGTTATTAGGAATACTTCTTAATGTTTCTTTGGTTAAAACTATCGTATCTTTTAGATCATTCCCATTTTTCAGAAGTAAAGGATACATCGTCGTGAACCAACCTATAGTTTGGGTAATATCAACATTATCAAATATTTGCTCACGACCATGCCCTTCCAATATCACAGAGTGATTTTCTTCTCCTGTCAACTCGGAAAGAGAAAGTGCGAGTGCAGCAAGTAATACATCATTAATCTGTGTGTGATACACATGATGCGTCTTTCTGATCAAAGATTCGGTAATGTCCTTACTTACGATCAGACTTTCATGATGCTGGCTCTGAGTTAAGAAACCATCAAGGGAGTTGTTACCCGATTCTACCATATCTGCGGCTGTATTCCAGTATGATAATTCCTGTAATCTGGACTCCGTATCATCAGATTTATATGCTTTTACAGCATTAACCCACTGTCGATAACTGGTTCCTTTTGTATGGGAAACAATTGCTTGTTTCTCTCCTTTTTCAAGAGATTGATAAATATTTTTAATATCTTCTGTAATAATTCTCCAGCTCACCGCATCAATAATCAAATGGTGAAAAGCGAAGTAAATCCTTGCACTACCATCCTCATAACCATCAATATAACCTATCTGATATAACGAACCTTTTTCAATATCAAATCCGGATTGCCATTCTGTAAAGATTGTAGATAAGCCATCTTTATCCAGACCTGAAGCATTGAGATACTTGATCTTTGAAATGTTTGAAGTATTTCCATAGGTTTGAATATATATTTCGTCATTTTTTTCATATCTAAATCTGAGCGCATCATGCCTTTCTATCAGATATTGTATAGATTCTTCCAGCAATTCTTTGTCAAGCTTAGGAACATGAATCAAAAAAGCCTGATTCCAATGATTGAAATCTATCAGATTGGTGGATTCTTTCTCACTGAAAAACCATTCCTGAACAGGCAGCAGAGGTACATTCCCTTCCAATACGCCTTGTTCTGATACTATTTCGGATGCTTCGCTCTGTTCTTTTTCCTCAATCAATATAGATAAAGAAGCTGCAGTTCGGGCTGCGAAAACATCTTTTACACTTACTCTTGTATTCAGTTGCTGCCTGATTCTTCCAACCAGCTGGATGCTGATAATACTATCTCCTCCCAATCTGAAGAAATCATCATGAATCCCGATACTTTCTACCTGAATACCGAGAACATCTGCATAAATCTGGCATAATCTGGTCTGGAGACCCGTTTCCGGAGCAGTATAATTTTTATTCCCTGTAAATTCGGGTTCAGGTAATTGCTTTCTGTCCAGTTTTCCATTGATAGTCAACGGTAAAGTCTTCATATGAACAAAAACACCTGGTATCATATATTCCGGCAAGGAATCCGATATGTAATCAGAAAGCAGATTGGAATCTATTTCCTGATCTGATACATAATATCCGGCAAGATATTTCAAGCCGCTCTTATTTTCTTTTGCTAAAACAACAGCCTGGCGAACGCCGTGATACCCTAATAATGTATTTTCAATTTCTCCTAATTCAATTCTATAACCACGGATTTTTACCTGGAAATCGTTTCTTCCCATGTACTCAAGCTCACCATAAGATAACCAGCGTACCAAATCTCCTGTTTTGTACAATCTTATATTTTCGCCTTTTCTTTTTTCTTCTAAAGTCTGGAAAGGATTGGCAATGAATCGTTCGGCAGTAAGTTCGGGACGGTTCAGATATCCTCTGGCAATTCCGGCTCCTCCGATATATAGTTCACCTATTCCTCCGACTGGAACCGGTCGTAATTGCCCATCCAACACATAAGAGGTCATATTGCCGATCGGGCCGCCAATATTTAATGGATTATTGTCATCTTTGTAGTAGTGAAACGTTGAACATACGGTTCCCTCACTAGGCCCGTAAGCATTAATAACATCTACGCCTTCAGACTGATAAAGCGCCATCAGTTGTGGATTGGTAATGTCTCCGGCCACTATAAGCTTTTTTAAAGGCAAAATATAGTCCCTAGTAAGAAGTACAGGTGGTATGGTTGCTGTATAAATCTTATTTTCACTGATATACTGTTGCAATTCGACAATATCGGTTTGCTTTTCTTTATCCAGCAGATAAATGCAGTGGCCCTGGGTGATGACCGGATATAGCTCCGCAACATGGGCATCAAAGACATAATTGGAGTACCATAAGCAGTTTTTAGGCGTAGATTCTCCAAAGACAAGATCCAGATTTATAGCGAACTGTGCGATCAGATTAGATACACCTTTATGCTCAACCATGACTCCTTTCGGGATTCCTGTTGTTCCACTTGTGTAGATGACGTAAGCTAAATTTTCAGGACCAGTAGCCGTTTTAGGATTATTTGAATCCGTCAATTCAAGTTGTGCTTTACAATAAACCTCATCCAAAGAAATAATGTCTGTATTCAGTCCTTCTAGTTTTCCTTTTGTAGATTCCTGCCCTATCGCAAGTTTTGCCTGCGTATCGTGAAGAATATGTTTTATTCTGTCTGAAGGATATGAAGGGTCAATCGGTACATAAGCAGCTCCTGATTTCAGGACTCCCAATAGGGCAATGAGCATGTTCTCAGAGCGTTCCAGACATACAGGAATTATCTCATCAGACTGAATGTCATAAGTTCTGATAAGATAATGGGCAAATCGATTGGATCTTTCATTCAACTCTTTATAAGACAGCTTAGTATCATCATATACCATAGCAATACGATCAGGAGTCTTTGCGGCCTGCTCTTCAAAAAGTCGGTGAATGGTCTTATCTGAAGAATACTCAGAGACCGTATTATTCCAGTCTTCTGCTATTTTTTGTTGATCAGTTTCTTTCAAAAGATTGAATTCGCTGATTTTAAACGATTTATATTTTTCAATACTTATGGCTGCCATTTGTTCCAGCATCAGAACATAAGTATCTTTCATTCTTAAAATGGTATCCTCACTAAAAAGAGAAACAGCATAATTGAACATTCCTTTAATGGTATCTCCACCGTCATCAATCATCGTGGTCAGATCAAATTTGGCTGCCTGATAATCAGTTTCGCCATCAAAAAGAGAGAATAATGATCCGGCATTACTTTCCCTTCCAAAACTTTGAACTCCAAACATTACCTGAAACACCGGATGACGGGACGTATCCTGTTCTACTCCCAATTCTTCAACCAATTTTTCAAAAGGAAGATCCTGATGTGATTGTGCTTCTGCTAGTGACTCTGATATCTGAAAAATAAAATCTTTAAGATTCTGCTCAGGACGGATATTTCCCCGTAAAGCCAATGTGTTAACAAAAAAGCCTATAATGTCTTCAAGACCTGCATGATGACGGTTTGAAATCGGACTTCCAAGTATAATATCTTCCTGTCCTGAATAGCCAGATAGCATAAGATAATAGCCGCCCAGCATCACGCTGTATAAGCTGACACCAAGGTCTCTCGAAATTTTTCTCAATCCTGAAGCTACTTCATCTGACAGACTAAAATAAATAGCTGCTCCTTCATAAGAAATAGTCGCCGGACGTTTAAAATCCAATGGTAAGTTGAGGGCTTCAAAATCGTTTAGCAGATCTTTCCAATACGTAATTTGCTGATCAAGTATTTCTCCTGTCAGGTAGTTTCTCTGCCAAAGAGCGAAGTCTTTATACTGGATTTTAAGCTCAGGAAGCTGATGCCTTTCATTTTTAATCAAAGCATCATAAACCGTCTGTACCTCTTTTAATAAAATATCTATCGACCAGCCGTCAAAAGCAATATGATGAACGACAACTGAAAGATAATGCAGATCGTTCAGCTTTAATAAAGTAATCTCCAAAGGAAGCTCCTCTTCAAGGCGGAAAACCTTGTGCGCACAAGCACTGATTGCATTGTACAGTTCTTCTTTGGTATTTACTTCTACCATTTTAAATTCCGGAACAAGCTCGCTGACGATTTGATATCCTACTCCTTGTTCTGTTGTTTTGATCACAGAACGAAGCACTTCATGACGTATGATAACGGTCTCCAGAGACTTTTGAAGTACATCCAATTGCACATTTTCATCCAGATTGAATAGCATCGGAATATTGTAAGCATTACTTCCCCCCTCATAAGCCTCTATAAACCAAATTCTTTCCTGTGCGAAAGACAAACGTTGCTCTTCAACTGAAGAAACCTCAATCGGTTCTATTACAATATTCTGATCATCTTTATACCCGGTTTCCAGGAAAGTGGATAAGGAAGCTATAGTCTTGTAGGTGAAAACAGTGCTTACCTGAATATGCCTATCCAGGATATTTTTAATTTTACTGATCAGTTTGATTGCCATAATGCTATTGCCTCCCAGCCTGAAGAAATCGTCATGGATACTGATAGTCCCGGAATCCAGTCCTACCACTTCACTGTAGATGTGACAAAGTTTTTCCTGAAGTGTATTTTGTGGGGCTGTATATTCTCTGATTCCGGTAAATTCCGGCTCCGGAAGAGCTTTTCTGTCGAGTTTTCCGTTAATCGTTAACGGAATATTTTCAAGCTGCACAAATACAGCCGGAATCATATAATCCGGTACAACTTTGGCCAGGAATGCAGAGAGATTTTCTTCACTTATCGTTGTATCAGATACATAATATCCGACAAGAAATTTCATTCCTGCTTTGTTTTCTTTAGCAAGTACAACCGCTTGTTGTATTGCAATATGCTGCTGCAATTTATTTTCTATTTCACCTAATTCAATGCGGTAGCCTCTGATTTTAACCTGAAAATCATTCCTGCCTATATATTCGATATTTCCATCCGGAAGGAGGCGAACAAGATCACCGGTTTTGTACAGCTTGCTATTTATTCCTCTCATTCCCTGTATTGCAGATTGAAAAGGATTTGCAATGAAACGTTCGGCAGTAAGTTCCGGTTGATTTAAATATCCCCTCGCAATTCCGTTTCCTCCAAGATAAAGTTCCCCCATTGCTCCAACAGGAACCGGACGATGGCTGCTATCCAACACATAAGCAGAAGTATTCCCTATGGGACGGCCAATCAGATGTACATCACCGTGTTCCACTTTTTTATAGGTTGCATAAATGGTAGCTTCTGTAGGTCCGTAAAGGTTGTAAAGGGATGTATATTCCGACCAGTATTTTCCGGTTTCAAAATCACAAGGTTCTCCGGCATATAAGATTCCTTTGAGCGCAGGATATTCTATTCGCGGCAGAACAGAAAGCATTACCGGCGGCAGATAGGTATACGCAATATTATGTTTTAAAAGGTAATGGCTTATAGAATCTGCATCTTTTTTAATGCTTTCTTCCAGAAGGTGCAGCTCATTTCCGTACAACAACGCATTGAAAAATTCTGATACAGATACATCAAATACATAAGAGGTATAAGCGGTTATCTTTTCTCCTTCACTAAACCCATAGGCCACTCTGATCTGGGAAATGACATTGACTACATTTTTATGTTCTATCATAACCCCTTTAGGCATACCGGTCGTCCCACTGGTATAGATGACGTAGGCAAGGTTATTGGAAGTAACCGTTGTAGTTGGATCATGAGAATCTTCCTTTTCAAGAATTGTTCTGAATGACAAATCATTTAAAGAAATAATATCTACATTTTCTTGTGAAATATCATCTATCAAAGTCTCTCCTGTGATGACTATTTTTGCATTAGTATCATTCAAAATATGACTTATTCTTTCTGCAGGATATGATGGATCCATTGGAACATAGGCTGCTCCTGCTTTCAAAACGGCCAGGATGGCAATAAGCATATTTTCTGAACGATCGAGACATAAAGGAACCAGGTCATCAGGCTGAAGATGATATTTTCTGATCAGATAATTTGCAAGACGATTGGCTCTTTCATTCAATTCGTTATAAGAAAGCCTGGTATTCTGATAGACCAACGCTGTAGCATCAGGAGACTTTGTTACCCGATTTTCAAACAATTGATGAATGGTAAATCCTTCAGGATATGAAGATTCATTTTGATTCCAATTCTCAGTTATCTTTTTATAGTCTTCTTCTTCTAAAAAACGAAGAGTATTAATCTTAGTATTTTTTGAAACTCCAATTTCAACGAACTGCTTCAGAATGAGCAGATACGTCTCTTTCATCCTCAAAATGGTCTCAAAACTGAAAAGAGAAACGGCATAATTAAAGATTCCCCGAACTTTTTCCCCATGATCATCGATTATCATGGTCAGATCAAACTTTGCTGATTTATAATCTATATCTCCGTCAAAAGGAAGAAGGATTGCTTTATCATTTTTGGAATGTATTTCTGCTTCAAAACTTTGAATTCCAAACATAACCTGGAATACAGGATGTCTTGATGTATCTTGTTCAACTCCCAGTCCTTCCACTAATTTTTCAAAAGGAAGATCCTGATGAGACTGAGCTTCCGTCACCGACTGTGATACTTGGAGAATAAAGTCTTTTATGTCTTGCTCCGGATGTATTTGTTCTCTTAAAGCTAAGGTGTTGACAAAGAAACCGATCATATTTTCAAGGCCGGCGTGGTGTCTGTTGGCAACCGGACTTCCAACCACAATATCGTCCTGGCCTGAGTAGGCAGACAGCATCAGGTAATACCCGCTCAGCATGATGCTGTACAGGCTTATTTCAAGATCTTTAGAAAGCTTTTTTAAATCCGAAGCGAGAACTGAAGGCACCTCAAAATAGGTTGTAGCCCCCGCATAGGAAATATGGGTAGGTCTCTTACAATCTAAAGGAAGATCCAGCGTATGAGAACCTTCGAGCTTACTTTTCCAATACAATATTTGCTGATCAAGAATCTCCCCGGAAAGATAATCTCGCTGCCATAATGCAAAGTCTTTATACTGAAACGCCTGCTCCGGGAGTTCAATATTTCTTCCTTCTTCAAGAGCCTGATAAATTGTATTAAATTCTTTAATGAAGACTTCTGTAGACCATCCGTCAAAAGCAATATGATGAATCACCACCGACAAATAGTATTGATCTTCCCATTGTATAACATTGACATGTATCGGAAGTTCCTCATTTAAACTGAAGATTTTACCGGCTGCCTGATCCGTTACCTGTTCAAGCTCTTCCCTGGAATTGGCATGAATACAATGAATATGAAGTTTCTGATCTGTAACAACCTGATATCCTACTCCTTCCTCAGTGGTAAGAATAATACTTCGCAATACTTCATGACGTTGCATTAGTTTTTCAAACACATTTTGAAGAAGATCTAATGAAAGCTGTCTTCTGAGTTTAAAAATCATGGGAATATTATAAGCGCTGCTACCTCCTTCGTAAGATTCTATAAACCAAAGCCTTTCCTGTGCAAATGACAAACGCTGTTCTTCCGGAGAAGATACTTTTACAGCATGCAATAGAGCTTCCTCGGATAACTTGTCTTCATCAAGTACATCAGACAATGACTCAACTGTTTTGTGAGCAAATACCATCGTTATATTTACCTGTATTCCTAGCTCTTGTTTAATCTTACTGATCAACTTAATAGCCATGATACTATTTCCTCCTAACCGGAAGAAATCATCATGAATCCCAATGGCAGACGGATCAAGTCCCAGAATTTCTCCGTAAATCCTGCAGAGTTTCTGCTGCTGGTCGTTCTCTGGTCCTGTGTATTTTCTATTTTCAGTGAATTCCGGTTCAGGAAGCTGGTTTCTGTCCAACTTCCCATTTATTGTCAGTGGCAAGGCAGTTAAATGTACAAAAGCTCCCGGCAGCATATATTCAGGTAAAGCTTCAGACAGATAATCTGTTAACTTTTCAGCTTCTATCTTTTCTTCAGCAACATAATAACCTGCCAGATATTTCATCCCGGCAGCATTCTCTTTGGCGAGAACTACAGATTGTTTCACTTTCGGAAACTGTGAAAGTCTGTTTTCAATCTCTCCCAGCTCTATTCTATACCCCCGTATTTTTACCTGGAAATCATTTCTTCCGAAATATTCTATGTTTCCATCCGAAAGCCACCGTACCAGGTCTCCGGTTCTATATAGCCGGCCATTCTCTCCTTTTTCTTTCTGCTCATTCGTTTGAAAAGGATTGTCAATAAAGCGTTCTCTGGTAAGTTCGGGAAGGTTCAAATATCCTCTGGCAATACCTGTACCTCCCAAATAAAGCTCTCCTACCGCTCCAACAGGTAGTAAACGATGTGAAGCATCCAATACGTAAGCAGAACTGTTTTCGACAGGACGACCAATTAAGTGAACATCTCCCCGGTCTATCTTTTTGTATGTGGCATAGATCGTGGCTTCAGTAGGGCCATACAGATTATATACTATTTTATTTTCCGACCAGTATTTTCCGGTTTCATAATCACAAGGCTCTCCGGCATAGAGAAGTCCTTTCAACAAAGGATAATCTACACGTGGCAAAACAGATAATATCACCGGCGGAAGATAGGCATAAGCAATCTCATTGATTAACAAATATTTGCTTATTGCCTCAGCATCTCTTTTTGTAACCTCATCTAAAAGGTGAAGCTCATTTCCGTACAATAACGTGTTAAAAAACTCTGATACTGATACATCAAAAACATAGGAAGTAAAAGCAGTAATCCTTTCACCTTCCGAAAAACCATAAGCTTCCCTTACCTTATCCAGTACACTTACAACACTTTTATGCTCTACCATTACTCCTTTTGGGAGTCCTGTCGTTCCACTGGTATAAATGACATAAGCCAAATGGGTTGGGTTGGTTTCAGTAGAAGGGTTGGTTGATTCCTGTTGTTTTAAAACTTCACAGAATCTCAGTCCATTTAAAGAAACCGGCTCTACAGAAAGTTGATTCAGTTTTTCTATTGTATTTTCTTCTGCGAGTACCACCTTAGCTCCGGTATCCTGAATAATATGTTCTATTCTATTTGCAGGATAAGAAGGATCCATCGGAACGTAAGCTGCTCCGGATTTTAAGACTCCTAAAATCGCGATCAGCATATTTTCTGACCGGTCGAGATACAATGGAACTAAATCATCCGGTTGCAACCCATGGGTTTTAATTAAATAATTTGCTAAGCGGTTTGAACGCTCATTAAGCTCTTTATAGGTTAATTTAACATCCTTATAAACCAAAGCAATAGCTTCTGGTGTTCTTACAACTTGTTCTTCAAAAAGTTTATGAAGAGTTTTTATGGACTGATCATTTAATCCAATTGAATTCCAGGCATTTACTATAACATCATGGGTGTCTTGAGTCAAAAGTTCATATTGAGTGATCAATTTATCTGAATTCCCTTTCAACAGATCTTCCAGAACCTCAATGAATACTCTTTTGTACATATTGGCAAAATTGAAAACCAACTCCTGATCAAGTTCATCATTTTTGAACTTAATTCTATAGTTGAGTTGTTCATTCTTTATTTCCTGTTCAAACAATAATTTCCCGACCAGATCAACATTCAGTTCTTTGTTAATTGTACAATGATTGATTCCTTCATACTGAATTGCCCCGTCTTTAAGGTTGGTTTGAATAAATGCAAGTTCGAAAACATTCAATCCCGGAGTATATCTGATTAAATCTCCAATGGGAAGATATTTTGCTTTATTAACTTTGGATTCCTGAAGGTGAGCTATATTCTCGTTAATAATATCTTCAAGCTTCGTATCTGCGGTAAATCTATATACTTTTAAGATCGTATTGACATGGGAGCCAAAAATAAAATCTTTACCTTCCTTAATTCCGATTGGATAGCTAATTGCTAAATCATCAATCCCTGTAATTCTATGCAATATTATCGCAAATACCAGTTTTCCAAAGGTGTAAGGCGTGAGCTGAAAACTCTGATTTAGTTGTTTTAATTTCTCAAATACCAGGTCAGAAAAGGTAAACCGAAACTCAGATATTGATGGGATATTACTATCATTGGGTTTGAAGTGAGAAGACTTACCACCTTTTAAAAAATTCAGATCAATATTTTCAACACCCTGCATATAATCACTCCAGAAATTTTTCATCTCTGTTCCATGATGATGTAAAGTAGCATCCAGACTTTCGCTTAGTTTTTCGTGTAATTGCTTTTGTTCCGTAAGATCAAACCTGTTTTTATAATTCGGGTCATTATAATACAGACTTAATTCTTCGCACATCTGATCAATGCTTAATCCGTCCAAAAGAATATGAGGAATAATATAAATAATCCTATGATCTCCGTTATTTTGTTTAATCGCATAAAACTTTGCAAGCAGTTCTTTTTCAAGGTCACAAGGTTGTAAGGCAATCTTTAATACTTCTTCGTCACTTGGTTCCTGAGCAATGAAATTCAGTATTTGAGCATCTTTGGAAAGCAATGGTCTGTGTCTCCAAAACAAATCTCCTGATTCATTTACAACATTACTGTTTACGAGTAAATTATTGTTTACAAATCTGACTAAACTCTCGTTCAATCTTTGAATATTCAGATGCCCTGACATGGACTGATCAAAAATAATGTTGTAGTCACTTCTGGATGGATGCAGTATCCATTCATGATAAAATGTTGATTGGTATGGTGTTAGCTTCATAGAAAATATATCCGAAAGGATATCAGGTTAGGTTAGGTGTAGGTACATTTCTTATTCATTCAGCTATGTAAAATGTTCGTCCATTCAAATATCCCAGGCATAACGAGAATACCGTATCTGAAGAACTTTACTTTTATAAAAGATGAATAACGAGGCTTGCCAACAAGAAGCTACAAGGTGAAAAAGTTACATGAGATTAAGTTAGGAACTGATTTTAAGACATACATCCGTAGCCCACAAACCATAAAGACTCACCTCATCAGGAAAGAAATAATTTTTTTTGTTTGGTGTCTTTCTCAATAACATTTCAATATGCATTTTACTTATAATAGCAATGCCTATTTTTATATTAACATTATTTAAAATTTACATATAAGGATATAAGACCAGATTGAATAGATTTCAAAGCAGCGTACAGCAAACCCGAAATCATCAAGAAAAAGATGATTATTTTATCTATTAAGTGTTTTTTTAAAAAAAAGGAATACTCCAATATTGCAACTTTTTCTTACAATCACAATCTTGTCTTTACATATTTAATAATTATTTAATCTATCAAATAGCTACCAACAAATGTTGGCAGCTACTCAATGGATATATGTCAATTTTTACTTTTACTCTTTAATACAACGAACTGAATTTCCTTGTGATTTCGTAGATCCGCTGGTAGTATTAGCAGTTCCAAATGTTGGAATCTGAAGAACATAGGCGGCAGGATTAGCAACGGCATCAGTTGAACTACTCCAGTAAAATCCTTGTTGTCCGGTATATATGGATGAAAGTGTTCCCTGTCCGGCATCACGTATTCCAGGAACCGTGAGTCCAAGTTTATTTGATGAAGCTCCGGATGATCCATTGATTACATTGGCATCCAGATAGCTGGACAATTGAGCTCTTGTAGGAACTTTAAATCCGATAGGACATGGATTATTCGTTGAAGTTGAATTATCCCATAAATTCGAATTCGGATTTACTCTCCAATCGCCTCCTACAGCTATAAATAATGGATTAGCAGGAACATCGCTTTTCGTACCGGTTATTCCGTTTACAGGAGTTCCGTTATTAGGCCCTGTCCATTTAATCAATTCATGTGCATCCGGTCTTCTTCCCCATTGGAATAACGATCCGTAAGCACGGTAATCTGATGAAGAAGTTGCTTTTTGTCCAAGATTAAAATTAGGACTGTTGATATCAGTATAATCTGCTCCTAAGTTATGATTCAGCCATACATTATTATCTTCACCCTGTACCGGCAGATAAAGGAAATTATGATTAAAGTTACCCTGAACATCCGGTTCATTAAACATTCTATCAGGGATAGCTGCAATAATACGAACCTCATATCCTTTCTGAGCTCCGGAATTTGGCAGCACAAATCTTCCCAGCAATACTCCCAGGTAATCATTTCCAATTCCGGCATTTACATCCAGCTTACGGGCATTTAATGTGCCTACTTCAGATTTTAGAGTTGCCGTTATCGATTTAGTAGAGGCATTATAAGACTGCGAGTTCCATGAAAGAGTGATATTTCTGGAAATACCGTCTTCAGTAAGATTTGCAGGGATATTTATAGTTTGGCTCCATGCTCCGACAGTTCCACTTCCGGTGGCTGTAGCAGGAATATAAACGGTAAGGCCTGATGTAGGGATAATTCCCTGAAGATCTACCAGTGTATCATTGATTCCATCGGCTGCAACAGGTCTTGCCGTAGTCGCCGGTCCAGTTGGAAGCGTAAATGGTGAATAGTCCTGATCATAAATTGAAGCAATAAAATATCTACCTTCAATGGTAATATTTGTCGGAATCACTGGTGTTCCAGGATTTACCGGAAGAGAGATTGCAGAACAGGTACTACCATTCACTGTAATACTAAAAACTGCACTTCCCGAGCTAATCGGATAACCTGTAACTGTAAATTGTAATGTTCCGGGACCTACAGCAAATGTTCCGGGTGCTAAGGTGGCGGTTAATCCATTAGCCTGAACAGTTTGCCCGGGATAAGCACTTCCGTCTCCTCCGGTGTAGGGAATTGTTAGCGTCCCATTATAAAGTTGTCCTTGTGTTGCAGTAGCGGGTGAAAATACAGCAGAGCCACAGGTTAGTGCAAAATTGGGATTATCTTTCCAGAAGCATTTTGACCATGCTCCTCCCTGATAAGCCTTTACGCATTGCTCTGACACATCGTAAATCACCATACCGTTAATCGGATTTTTTACTACGCCAGGGTTGGGAACTCTGTTTAATAGTAAGCTTTTGTTTGTAGATCCCAATTCAAGATCAGCACTGAGATTTGGATTAGGTTGATTAATCCCAACCTGTGCTAGCAAGTAAATGCTAAAACAAAAAAAGACTGTTAGTAATAATTTTTTTTTCATTTTTGAATTTTTTTTGTGGTTTTAAAATTTGTCTATAAAATATTTCCTCAACGAAGTTGCCATGAAAATAGGATAGAAAAGCCAGGTAGATAGGTTCAACTGTGTTTTATAAAATATGCTCTAATGAATTACTAATACCTCCGTAATTATCAGAAACCTGCCTGCAAAAGGCAAATTCTACTTTCTGCATTCAATAAAATGCATGAATTAGATATTAAAAATGTATTAATTGAAACCTGCCACCCATATTTCTATCGGATTACCGGGAAGCAACTGAACAGGTATTTCCAACAACATTAACGTTAAAAGTTATGTTTCCCGTTTGATCAGGCGTACCCGTTACCGAATACTGCAGATTTCCGCTGCCCTGCGAAAACATTCCTGCAGGTAATACAGCACTCAAACCATTGGTCTTGACTATTTGACTTTCATAAGAGCTTCCATTTCCTCCGGTATAAGGAATAGTTAAGGTTCCTTTATATGTTTTTCCAGAAGTTGGAGCAGGTGAGATTGTCGCAGAACTACATGACAAAGAAATAGAGCTTATGGCACTCCTGCTGTTGAGACCTTTACCAAGGCATTTTGACCATTTCTTGTTTTGATATGCTTTTACACATTCTTCAGACCTATCATAAATCATCATCCCATCAACGGGATTGGCAATGGCACTGGTGTTAAGAACTCTGTTTAAAATTAAAGTTTTGTCGTTTGAACCTAGTTCAAGGTCTGCACTGGGATAAGGCTTATCCGTCTTAATGCCAACCTGTGCAAAGGAAAGCATACTGATGCCGAAAGTAATCAGCACACATACGTTTTTCATCATTTGTAAATGTTTTTTAGTGTTTAAAATAATTTTTTTCTCCGAGTAAAGATATATGTTAATTTTGAATGTGCAAAAAAAAATCCGCAAAATTTGCAGCTTTTATCACTGCATAAGGACTTTTTATTTTACTTTAAGCATTTGGATTTCATCGGTATAATAGGCGGTACAAGAGGTAATTTTCAATTAACTCAAATTTTATAAGGGACAAAAAAAGGTACCATATTTTTAATATTTTTATCTGTAGACGCCAGACTAATTTGGTAATTATTATCCACAAGAACATCCATTATAAAGAATTTATTTCCATCAATTTCACATTCATTATTTAAAATTTCAAAAGAATTCAAAGGAATCATCATCCCATCACCATGAGCCTTTATAACGGCTTCTTTTCTCGTCCAATATGTAAAAAAACTCCCGATTTTATCTTCAGCATGTTGAATTTCCTCAAATTCATTCGTCGTCATTTGAAATCGGAAATCGAGATAATTAATATTCCTGTCTAAAAATTCAATATCAATTCCTATGGGAAACTGAGCAATTGCACACACTACAAGATCCCCGGAATGCGATATATTAAAATAAACCGGGTTCTCTTTTAAATAGGGTTTATGATTAGATGATGTACAAACTTCAAATTCTGCCAGATGAAAGTAGGTATTTAAACCATGCCGCAAAAGGATCCTCCCCAGTAGAGAAAGTTGAGCATCCTGCCATCTTCTGTACTTAAGAATATTCGCTTTAAAATCTTCAGAAAATGCATTTAAATATCTGTCTAAAAGATCCTGATGCTTTTCTTCATTAATGAATGCATGTAGAATTACTACTCTTTTATATTCTTCAGATAACATACTTTATTTAAATTTTCTTATTTGCCAGCAAGCTAAAAATAAACAATTTTTCACTCCTTACAAAACAATTACTAATGACCCTCACCGTTCGAAATACGCCTATTAAATTGCCTCAATCTAAACTCTCCTTTCAAGTAACTTCTGAAAAAAAGACTGAAATCATAAAGCGCTTTGGAAAATCTTTTTTAAATTTAACATCAAATCACTATAAAATCATTTAAAAAATGAAAGTACAAACATTAGCATTACTGGCAGGTTGCGCATTTTTGGCCGCTTCATGTGGAACAACAAAAACGTACTCCGTAAATGCCAAGAGTGGAACTCAAACGGAAGGAACGGCCAAGTTTACCCAACAGGGAAATGAAGTCGTTATGAAGCTTGATGTGATGAACCTTACCCCTGGAATTCATGCCGTACATATTCATGAAAAAGGAGACTGTTCAGCAGCAGACGGAACATCTACAGGCGGACACTGGAACCCAGGCAAAGATGATCACGGAAAATGGGGTGCAGAACACTTCCATATGGGAGATATAGGAAATCTGGTAGCTGACCAAAGTGGTAAAGCAACGCTTACTTTCAAGACTGACAAATGGTGTCTTGGTTGTACAGATGATTCTAAAAACATTATCGGAAAAGGTCTTATTTTACATGCTGCGGCAGACGATTTCCATACTCAGCCAACTGGAAATGCAGGAGGAAGAGTAGGATGTGTAGAAATTAAGTAATCAATTTACTCTGTAAAAAGACCCGCTAATTTCGTTAGCGGGTCTTTTTTATTTTATGATTTTGTTCCCATCTCTGATACAATATTCATTGCTTCCTGCAGGTAAAGATCTTTTTTCAGATTCTTGATCCACATTTCAGATTTTTTCTTGAACGCTTCATCTTTTTTCTCTCTTTCAACTTCACTCGGATACATCGTAAACTGAAGTCCGTTCTCAAATTTTGTCAGAACTTTAAACTTTTCAATCTGAGCCTTTCTATGCTTCATCACTTCATTGAATTTATTGATATTCAAAGTAATGTTTTCTTCTTTGTCCAGTTTTTCTCTCCATTGAGCTGATTCCAGCAATAATTGATAATTGCTGTTTTTGGCCATTCTGTCGGCACTTGCTTTTTCAAGAGCCTGGATATTGAAATAGTTCAGTTTCTCGAATTTTGTTGGCGGAATTTTATCCCAAGCCAGCGCATAATCATCATATCTCTCTCCTACTTCTGCATAGGTAAAGAAATCTTTCATCTGAATATCTGAAACAATTCCTTTTCTTTGGGTAGATTCTCCGGTAATTCTGTAGAACTTCTGAATCGTTAATTTTAAAGATCCGAAATCATCTTCCGTATTTAAGAATCTGTTCAAATCCACAAAGGTCTGAACAGTTCCCTTCCCAAAAGATTGTGGCGACCCTATAATCATTGCTCTTCCGTAATCCTGCATTACTCCGGCTAAGATTTCCGAAGCTGATGCCGACAGTTCGTTTTGCATAATCACAAGAGGACCTGTCCATATCGGAGTCTCATATTTGTTTTTTAAGGTCTGTATTTTCCCGTTTCCATCTTTTACCTGAACATAAGGTCCTGCATCCATGAAAAGTCCCATAATATCGCCTACTTCCGTTAAAGAACCTCCGCCGTTATTTCTAAGGTCAAGAATAATACCTTCGATATTTTGTGCTTTAAGCTTTACAATTTCGTTTTTAATATCATCAGAAGCATTTCTTCCTTTTGCATTTTCAAAATCAGCATTAAAGCTAGGTAAGTTGATAAACCCGTATTTTTTTCCGTTTGGAGCATTCACTACAATACTTCTTGCAAAAGTATCTTCAATAGCAACTTCTTCACGGATCATGGTTACATCCTTGATGCTACCGTCTTTTTTCTGAACTGTCAGGGTAACAGGAGTTCCTTTCTCTCCTCTGATGAGTCTTACGGCTTCATCAGAAAGCATTCCCACAACGTTTACAGCATCATCTTTTGGTTTAGATTTCACTTTCAAAATCTTATCGCCTTCAGAAAGCTGCTTAGACTTCCAGGCTGGTGCTCCGATCGTAAGAGCTCCCAGAAAAAGATTTCCTTTTTTCTCCTGAATAAGTGCACCAATCCCAATTACTTTACCGGTAAACTGGGTATCAAAATCTTCTTTATCTTTTGGAGAATAATAATTGGTATGTGGATCAAATACCTCTGTGTAGGCATTCATATACACTGTAAACCAATCCATTTTCTTTCTCTTTTTGAATCTTGTGAATGTATCTTTTACAAGATCTTTCACTTCATCTGTCGCTTTTTTAAGCTTCTCATCCTGACTAAGCGCCTTAAACTTAATCGTGTCTTTTAATTTATATTTCTGAACAGAATCTTTCTTTTCCTTTTGGGCTTCTTCCTTGCTGTTCATAGATTCCATTTCAAGAAGAATGTTGTATTTAATAAACTTCTTCCATTCATTATACTGTTCCTGCTTATTGGCAGGTACCTTTTTAAGCTTTGGTTCTAAAGTAAGATTCTCTTCTTCCTGAAGATTAATAGGCTTGCTCAGGATATCCTGAGTAATTTTATCAATTTCATCAACTCTCTGGTAAAGCCTGTCTATTGTAACTTTGTAGAATGAGAGGTCTCCTTGCCCAATATAGTCATCAAGCTTTGTTTCATGCTTGCTGAACTCATCCATATCAGATTGAAGGAAATATCTTTTAGCGGGATCTACTAACTCAAAATAATGCTTATAAACGTCCTTCGAATAAGCATCATTAATAGTTTTCGGGCTATAATGAAGATAAGAAAGTGTGTTTTTTACGCTCACCATTATTGTTTGCATCTTTTCATCGTCATTCTTTGGCGAGTTGAAACAAAACATTAGACTGGTTAATGGAATTAGTAGTAAAAATTTATTCAGTTTGAAATTTTTCCACATAAACTGTCTTTATTTATTAATTTTTAAAAAATACGTACTGTAATTAGTAGCAAGAACTACCGGGTCGTTACAAACGATCAAATTTAATACCTTATTTACAAATATCAGGCAGTTTTGATCTTTTTTATTGGAAGAGATTTGTAAATAACAAATCTTATTTCTGTTCTAGCCGATAATCAAAGCATTTATTGAAAGATAAGAAAAATAATTATCTACTTTTCAAATGATTTACTAAAAAGTTTAATTTTCGTTAAAATTTTAAAACAGATACCACAAAAACTAATTATAATCCAAAAAGGCATAAAATATGCAGGTAATTCATCAGATAACTTTAAAAAAATATCATTATGAGAAGTTTATTATGGTTAGTCGCAGTCATTTGTATTGTTGTATGGCTTTTAGGAATGTTGGGAATTATACCCGGAATCAGTACAGGTTACCTGGTTCATGTTCTTCTGGTCATTGCTATTATTGTTGTTCTTTACAACATCATTACAGGTAGAAAACCTCTTGACTAGGGGTTACCTTGTTAAAAGCAAAGTTTAATATCGGGCCATCTTTTACAGGAAGAGATCCTATTTCATTTTTAAAAATTCAAAAGTAAAGTTCCTGGTCTAAAAACAGATTTTTACATAAAATTTTTAAGCTTCGGCAGTCTTTTTTGATTGAAATACAGTTGTATTTAGTTTTAACTCACCTCATATTATCATAAATAATCTGTTTTATAGCAGCTTATTTTTAACTACATTTGATGTGTTGAAAATTCTTATTGTCCCATTTTAAAGATGGGCATACAGCACTGTATTTGAATTAAAAAATTAAAAATAATTTATGGAAAGACCACTTATTCTGGTTACTAATGATGACGGAATTACAGCTCCCGGTATCAGAAATCTTGTCAATTTTATGAATGAAATAGGAGAAGTAATTGTTGTAGCTCCAGACTCTCCTCAAAGCGGGAAAGGTCATGCTATTACGATAAATTCTACCTTAAGTTACGAAGAAGTAAATCTGGATGGCCCACAAACTGATTTTTCGTGCAGCGGAACTCCCGTTGACTGTGTAAAAATGGCTCTTGATAAAATTCTTACAAGAAGACCGGATATTGTTGTTTCCGGAATCAATCATGGAGCCAATTCATCCATTAATGTCATCTATTCAGGAACGATGTCTGCCGCTGTTGAAGCTGGTGTAGAAGGAATTCCTGCCATCGGATTTTCATTACTGGATTTCAGCTGGGAAGCAGATTTTACTCAGGCTAAGGAATATATTCAGAATATTGTAAAAAGAACGCTGGAAAACCCAATGCCAAAAGGAATTGTCCTGAATGTCAATATCCCTAAACTTTCTGCAGAAGAAATAAAAGGAGTAAAAGTTTGCAAGCAGGCTCATGCAAAATGGGAAGAAAGCTTTGATGAAAGGGTAAACCCACACGGCAAAAAGTATTATTGGCTGACAGGTTACTTCAACAATATGGATGAATCTGAAGATGCTGATGAAACGGCTTTGGCCAATGGCTACATCTCTATCGTCCCTGTAAAGTTTGACCTTACAGCGTATGAATACATGAAAACACTGGAAGACGTAATGGCTTTCGATAGCGTGAAAGAAGCAAAGTAAAAGTTGTGAACTAAAGATAGAAAAAGCGTGAAATCAGATTTCACGCTTTTTTATTTAAAACTCTCATCACAGATTGAGGTGATATCACAAATTTATTTTACTTTAATAGTAGCTCAAACGCGATCATCTGTGAAAATCTGTGTCATCTGTGGTAAAAAATAAGACTTACTCCCATGGGGCTAAAACAGTACTTTATCTTCTTTCCTTAATTCCTCAAGATAACTTTTCTTATCATCTCTGTAGAAAAGATTCATGGTTTCAAAAGGAATTAGTTTCAGGTCTTTGTTGACGATATGAACACAGGACTTTTTTACGGCTCTTACATCAAAATCGTGAGCATCCATAAAGTTCATGATAATAATTCTAAACAGATTGTCATAATCCAGATCCGGAGCAATGACTTCCGGAAGGCAGCAAAGTAACTGGTTAACCTTTGGCTGTACTTTATCTACAGAAATCCCGGTACTGAATATATCCAGCAATTGCATATGAAGGCCTTTATCCTGTTCATAAACAATTGTATTTCTCGATTCATTATTCAGAAGATCGGCAGGATTGATATATCTGGTCAAAGGGATAATTTCACCCTGAAGTTTTAAAATATAACCCATCGCCAAAGCGTCCGGATTACACGGAACCGGAATAATATCATCAGAATTTAATAATGGGAATTGATTCAGAATTTCCTGTCTTACTTCCGTTAAGGTTATTTTTTCATGAGCAGAATCTTCCCTGTTTCTTCCGGCAATTTCCACTGGTTGAAAAGTAATTCCTCTAACACATTTCTGTTTCAGGGCAAATTCGATAATCTTTCCGATTTCATCTATATTCTTCCCTTTTTGAAGGACGATAACCAACGTTGTGGAAAGATTAAGTTCATTTAATTTTTCCAGGGCTTTCATTCTGACAGCCGTAAGATCTTTGCCTCTGAAATCTTCCAGAACTTCAGGTTTGAAGGAATCAAACTGGAGATATACTTCAAATTCCGGAGCATAAGTCGCCAGTTGTTCTGCAAATCCCGGATCATTGGCAATTCTGATTCCGTTGGTATTCAGCATCAGGTGTTTAATGGGTTTTGACTTTGCAATATCCATTATTTTAAAAAACTCAGGATGTATCGTAGGCTCTCCCCCACTAATCTGGACCACATCCGGCTCTCCTTCGTTTCTCACAATGGTATCAAACATCGCTTCTATTTCTTCCAGACTTCTGTGACTGCCATAATGCGGAGAAGACATCGCATAGCAAGTAGGACAAGTCAGGTTACAACGGTCGGTAACTTCCACAATCGAAAGACAGCTGTGTTGCTCATGATCTACACAAAGTCCACAGTCGTAAGGACATCCGTATTCTACATCAGTCCCGAAATGAACGGGCATCTCGGAAGCTTTATTGTAGTTTCTTATGTTTTTATAATAATGTACGTCAGAGGCAATTTTTGTTTTAAAAAAGCCATGATCAGGACATCTTTTGGTCATAAAAACCGCTTCATCTTCGATAATAATCTTTGCGCCGACTCTTTTAAGACATTCCGGGCAAAGACTGATTGTATAATCGTAATAGGTATAATTTCTTACTGGCATAATTAAACTTTTAAAATCCTCCCCCACAAATATATCCGCTAATCAATCCACAGATTAAAAGACATATCAACATGGTTTGTATAAATTGTTTTTTGCTGAATTTCCGGTCACCTTTCCATTCGTAAATTATTTTAGCAACAAAAGTGACCACCAGAGAAATAAAAAGTGCTCCTAAGATAATCATCCCGACGATCATGACGACCACTCCGGTTAAATCACCTACTTCTAAAATGGTTAAAGTTTTCATCTTGAATATTTTAAATACAGAGATCTGGTATTTTTAATAATATAAATGTAGTAAATAATTACACTAATGCAAACAATCTGAATAGTTCCCAGATTTCCTACGATTTCTACTCTCGGTTTTATAAAATCCAGAAAGAATCTGAACGTAAAATAACTTAGCATAAAGACCTGGAAAAGAAATCCTGGTGGATATTTTTTCCAGGTCTGAATATATTGTAAACCTATCCATAGAACAATTAAAAACCCGATTTCATACAGCGCAACCGGATGCCGCAAATATTGATCTCCCAAATGCATCCCAAAGATTGAATTGGTGGGTACCCCATAGGTTTCCTCATAAATCCCTGTAAGAAAGCATCCTACCCTTCCTATGATTATTGCAAACATCAGAGGAAAAACAATCAGATCTCCCGTACTTTCTTTATGACCTACTATTTTCTTCGCGAGTTCAACTCCCAGAAGACCAAAGGCTAAGCCCCCGACAATCGTATTATTGGACCAGAATTTCTTAATACTGAAATTTTCAAATAAAGCATACGGACTTTCCAGATTGCCAATAAGCTTGGAACCAATTAAAGCCCCTGCAGTAGCTCCGATCAAAACCGCAGCAGAAGTATTGAATGATAATTTCTCCTTAGATTTTCTTTTAAGGTAAAAATAAAATCGCATCCCCAAAAACATCCCGACAGCCTCAAAAAGAGGATGCGCAAGAATTGTTTGACCGAAAATATGAAATGTTACAGGAAAATCCATGGTTTCAAAAATAATCTATTTCATACTTATTTACTACCTTTATTCTGATAAATAAATTACAAGATGCGTATAGAATATGACATAAAACTGGGTTTTAAGGATGTAATGTTCCGCCCGAAACGTTCTACTTTAAAATCCCGTTCAGAAGTAGATTTAGAGAGAGAATTCACTTTTAAACATACAGGAAAAAAATGGAAAGGCGTTCCCATTATTGCCGCTAATATGGATACGGTAGGAACTTTTGAAATGGCTGTAGAACTGGCTAAAGACAAAATTATTACCGCCATCCATAAACACTATACTCCGGATGAATGGCATCAGTTTCTGCAGAGCCAGCCCGAGAGCATCCATCAATATATTGCCCTGAGTACCGGAACGGGTAAAGCAGATGAAGAAAAAATCAGATTGATCCTCGATAAGCACCCAAAAATCGAATTTCTTTGTATTGACGTTGCCAATGGTTATTCGGAGCATTTCGTTGACTTTGTGAAGCGGGCAAGGGCCAATTTTCCAGATAAAATTATCATAGCCGGAAATGTAGTTACGGGAGAAATGGTTGAAGAGCTTCTTTTGGTAGGTGCAGATATTATTAAAGTAGGTATCGGGCCGGGTTCCGTTTGTACAACGAGGGTAAAAACAGGAGTTGGCTATCCTCAGCTTTCTGCTATCATTGAATGTTCTGATGCCGCACATGGGTTAGGAGGTCATATTATTGCAGACGGTGGCTGTAAGGTACCTGGAGATGTTGCCAAAGCTTTTGGAGGCGGTTCCGACTTTGTCATGTTGGGCGGAATGTTTGCCGGTCATGATGAAAGTGGCGGAGAAATGATTGAAGAAAATGGTAAGAAATACCGTCTGTTTTATGGGATGAGTTCAAAAACAGCGATGGATAAACATTCCGGAGGAGTTGCCGAATACCGTGCTTCTGAAGGAAAAACAGTAAAAGCAACCTACAAAGGACCTGTCTCGGAAACGGTGAAAGATATCCTGGGCGGAGTACGTTCTACCTGCACCTATGTAGGCGCATCCAAGCTTAAAGAACTTTCCAAAAGAACTACTTTTATCAGGGTTCAGGAACAGGAAAATCAAATTTTTAGCTAAGGATTTCAATAATGAAACTTACTAGTTTTTTAAAAACTTAACCTTTGAAATAGGAAAAAGAGGTTACACAAATTGTATAACCTCTTTTTTATTTTTAAGTCAGCATTCCTCCATCAACGTTTAATGTCTGCCCGGTAATATACGCTGACATTTCACTTCCAAAGAACACGCATGCATTAGCAATGTCTTCAGGCTGTCCCCCTCTTTTCATAGGAACTCCTTCTCTCCATCCCTGAACTGTCTTTTCATCTAAAACAGCAGTCATTTCTGTTTCAATGAATCCCGGAGCAATTGCATTACATCTGATGTTTCTTGAACCCAATTCCAGTGCTACAGATTTCGTAAATCCGATAACACCTGCTTTGGATGCAGCATAATTGGCTTGTCCTGCATTTCCTTTTACTCCAACTACTGAAGTCATATTGATAATAGATCCTGATCTTGCCTTCATCATTGGCTTGATCACAGCTTTTGTAAGGTTAAAAACCGAATCTAAATTTACTTTGATTACTTGATCCCAATCTTCTTTGGACATTCTCAATAACAGGTTGTCTTTTGTAATCCCTGCATTGTTTACCAAAATATCAATCTGGCCGAACTCCGTCATTACTTCATCCACCAATTTTTGAGCTGCATCATAATCCGATGCGTCAGACTGATATCCTTTAATTTGGGTTACAGAACTTAAAGCTGCTTCTAATTCTTTAGCTTTGTCTACAGAGCCTGCGTAGGTGAATGCTACTTTTGCCCCCTGTTGAGCAAACATTTCAGCAATACCCTTCCCGATTCCTCTTGTAGCTCCGGTAATTAGTGCTACTTTTCCTTCTAATAATTTCATATCTCTTAACAATTATTTTCTTATAACTTGTTCAGCTTGTGAGAGCTGAATCATTCAGTATCTATAATTCTCTTCTGGAATTAAACGGTTTGCAAAGATATTATAAATTGTTATTCAATACATTTAAATCAATAAAATACATGATTTTTTTATAGTTTTTTATGATTTAACTACAATTACAGTGAATTATTTTTAAATCTTGAGAAATAAATAAAATCAGATTTTTTGTTTTTATCCAGCCTTAACGCTTCCTTTTGCCAAAGGTAGGAATCATAGATAATCTCCTTTAATGGCTCATTTTGAAAGTTTAAAACTCCATATTTCCCTTCCTTTTTTACTACAACCTCATTCTCAGCATTCTCAAACGCTATAATATCTTCGTATTCGAACGGAACAATTTCCGTACCCTTTCCATCCAAAATACCATAAAAATTGGCATTATTTTTACAAACAAGAGGTTTTGAATATTGATTAAGGAGATTAAAGTAGTTCATATCCTGGTTTTTTATCAGGTTGATATCCTTCAGCTCCGTTATTGATTGATTCGTTACCGAAAATTTAAAGTATTTCTCCGCTCTTCTGATGATTACATTTTGAGGATAAAAGCCCATAATCTGCGCTCCGTCAATTATTGTATTTTTAAGTTCCTTATCTAAAAGTTTTTCCTCTCTTCCTTTTTTAAGGTAAATAAAATCCTTTCCGGAAATGGTAAAACTCTTAATAAAATCAAATTCCTGAGGAAGAATTATATTTCCCTGCAGATCAACAATTCCGAATTTATCAGATTTATCCGTGTAAGCGCTGAAAAGATTGTCTGATAAAGGGTCTAGATATTTAAAACTATTTGGATAAAGTTTTTTATCTTTTTTTGCAAAAACTGTGGTTTTACCGCCTTTTCTAAGATAAATAAATTCTCTTTTACCAAAATATTCAGGGGTGATATCATTGAAAAGTTCTTCAGCCAATATATTTTCATCGACATCGATCAGGCCGTATTTACCGGTAGTTTTATTTCTGGTGATTAAAAATGGATAGGCATTGATATCTGAGATTTGTTTTGAAAAGACATGCAGGGTTTTCCCATTATTATCAATGATTTCGCTTTGATTATCGTCGTTAACAATCAATGCTTTGCCATCGTTAAAGGTGTAATCATCTTTAAATCCTCTTTCACTGATCTGCTTACCATTCAAATCATAGAGAAACCATTTTTTATCTCTTAAAACAAAAAAACGATTCTTTCCCGAAAAGCGGATTCTGTCTGAATATGGGATAATTTCTTTCCCATTATAATCATACACCGCTTCTTTTGCCTGTTTGGAAGAAATAATTCTCTCCTTACTCCACCAGGGAGTATTAAAATCATGATCATCAAAGGGAATCAATTCATTCCCTTTTTCATCAATAACGGCAGATTTTCTTCTGGTATTGGCTTCATCCGAATATAGGATAAATCTGTTTTTAAAAATATGTAAAATGCTGCCTTTGTAAGGGGATTCAAAAGTAATAGTACCCAAAGAGTCTACAATACCCTGCTTTTTTGAAGCAGGATCATAAACAGTTCCATATCCTTCAGCATAGGAGTTTACTTCCTGTCCGGTTTTTTTGGATAGGATAACCTTCATGTACTGGTTAGTTTGTGCCGTACAAACTGCAGAACATAATACGAAAAGTAATTTTTTCAATGAAATCAGATAGAATTGTTGACAATAAGAACGATCTCTCCTTTTAAAGTTTTCGACTTGGAAAATTCAATTAGTTCATTGATTGTTCCACGTTTTGTTTCTTCAAACTTCTTAGAAATCTCGCGACTTAAACTTACTTTTGTTTCTTCTCCAAAGAATTCTTTAATCTGCTCGAGAGTTGTATTGATTTTATGGGGACTTTCATATAAAACAATAGTCTTCTTTTCTTCGGCAAGCTGCTTCAGTTTTGTCTGTCTTCCTTTTTTCTGAGGTAAAAAACCTGCAAATAAAAATTCATTATTCGGCAGACCTGAGACTACCAATGCAGGAATCAATGCTGTTGCTCCCGGAAGGCAGATCATCTGAATATTATTATCTGCACCGGCTTTTGCCAGCAGATAACCCGGATCTGAAATACCGGGTGTTCCGGCATCTGTGATAATAGCGATATTCTGACCGTTTTTAAGGTCTGTAATCACTTTTTCCGTAGCCTGATGCTCGTTGTGTAAATGATACGATTTTAAAGGCTTGGAGATTTCGAAATGCTTTAAAAGTATTCCTGAAGTCCTGGTGTCTTCGCATAAAATATAGTCAACTTCTTTAAGGACATTCACCGCCCTGAAAGTCATATCTTCAAGGTTCCCGACTGGTGTGGGAACAAAATATAAGATTCCGCTCAAAATTATAAGAATTTATTTTCCACCAATATCCAAAGTCTCTGTGCATATTCGTCCACCTTACTCCACTTTCTGTCGTAATAAAGATCGCTCAGGTATTCTTTAGCTTCTTCCAATGTTCTGAAATGGTTCAGCTGCGCTATGGCATCATTAAGATCAGTCTGACTTCCTTCAAATAACATTTTTGAGAAAGCAATTCTGTCATTCAAATCTAATTTAAATTCCGGTTTTTGCTTTTCGGCTTCCATAAAATTGGTTGGAATATTAGATTTAAGAATACTTCCCGTATCTTCTTTTACAGCTGGATTTTCGATTTCCTTTGGAGTTTCTCTTTCCAGAGGATCATCGTCAAAAAGTGACTGCACTGCTTTCAGTCCTTTGATATTGGATAATTTTATTTTTTTCTCCTGATGATATTCGTCCAGATTTTCAAAACTTTCATCAGAAGGATGTATTTCTGTTTCTTCGGGAACAGGTTTGTCTATCTCAACAATTTTTCTCCTGTCATATACTTCTGCAAGTATATTTTCCTTTTTCTCTTCCTCTGAATGATCGTTTTTAATCTCACTCAGGATATTATCTACATTGGAAGTTTCAGTAACCAATTCTCCTTGTTCTATGGAGGAATTTGATGGACTGAATTGTTCTTCACTTTCTTCAATCAGCATTTCATCATCAAGGGTTTCCGTATCAAAAATACTTGGAATCGTTTCCTTTACTGTATTTTCTCTGATTTGAGTTATTTCGGCATGATCTGCATCGTTTTTTGATTCAGGCTCAGAAATGTTCTCATCCTGATCAATTTCATTCAGTTGATTATTAAATATCGCCTCCTCTTCTGTCACGTCATCAGTAAACATCTCTTCATTGATATCTTCATCTGAATCCGGGTGAGCATCTGAAAGAATTTTTTCTTCATCCACAAAACTCATAACAGCTCCGTATGGCTCTGTTTCTGAAGATTCATTTTCGATATCATTCAACTGGCTATTGAAAACATCATCATCCTCTGCTGTAGGATCAGGAAGGGTTTCCTCACTATTTTCAGCCGGCTTCCCTTCATAGTTTTCTGCTGCAAAACTTACGATATTCTCATGGAATTCATTTTCAACAATCTCATTCAGCTGGTTATTGAATACGGCTTCTTCCTCATTGCTTTCATGAAGGAAATGATCATTTTCATGCTCGTCAATTTCATTTAGCTCGTTATTAAAAATAGCCTCTTCTTCTGTTACTTCGTTGTGATGGTCATGATGATGATCCTGTTCTCCCGAGGCAAAAGAAACGTGCTTATTTTCCGAATGCTGAAGATGATCATCAGCCACGAAATATTCAATATTCTTTTCCAGTAGTTTCAAAAAAGAAATCCTGTTAGCAAGCTCATCTACAAGATCTTGCTTGGAAAGTAATTCGTCTACGTTATTTATTTTATCCAGATTATCAATGATATTCATGGACTCAAAAAAAATCTTTTCCTTTAAATCTTGGATATTTTGCATAATAAGATTCTTATTAAAATTGCTTACTTTTGATGTTAAAAATATACGGCTAATTTAACAAATGTTTTTAGAAAATACAATTAATCATTCCAAACAAAGCGGTTGGATGGAAGTGATCTGTGGCTCTATGTTTTCTGGTAAAACTGAAGAATTGATCAGAAGATTGCGAAGAGCAGAAATGGCGGGACAGAATGTAGAAATTTTTAAACCGAAACTGGATATCCGGTATTCTGAAGAGGATGTAGTTTCTCATAATCAGAATAAAATTCGTAGTACCGCAGTAGAAAATCCTAATGAAATTCTGCTGTTGGCTTCCAATTGTGATGTAGTAGCCATTGATGAAGCCCAGTTTTTTGATGAAAGTATTGTAGATGTTGCCAACCAACTTGCCAATAGTGGAATAAGAGTGGTTATAGCCGGATTGGATATGGATTTTCTGGGACGTCCGTTCGGGCCGATGCCCAACTTAATGGCTACGGCAGAATATGTAACAAAAGTGCATGCTATTTGTAAGAGAACTGGTAATCTTGCCAATTATTCCATGAGAACTTCACAAGGAGATAATCTCGTAGAACTGGGAGAAACCGAGAGTTATGAAGCAGTAAGCCGCCGCGTATTTATTGATGAAGTACTTTTAAAGAGAAAATAAAATATTCATAAAAACTGATTAGCAAATTTGCTATTAAAATAAAGCAGAAAGGGCACCAATGAACTATACAGTACAACACATTGCAGAAATCACCAATAGTCAGGTTATTGGAGACAAAAGTTTAATGATTAAAAATATCGCATATGACAGCAGGATTATTTATTCGATAAAAAACACTGCTTTTATTGCGATTAATACCCCGAAAAATTCGGGTGAAAAATATATTGAATCTGCAATTGACCGGGGAATTAATATCATTATTTCTGAACGTCAATATCCACAGTTTGAAAATATCACGTGGATCATTGTTGAAAATTCTATAGATTTTCTTCAAAAATTAGCAAAATATCATTTTGAAAATTCTCATCTACAATCGATCGGAATCACAGGAAGCAACGGGAAAACTATTTTAAAAGAATGGTTATACCAATGTTTATGGAATGAATTTGCTACTGTAAAAAGTCCCAAGAGTTTTAATTCTCAGATTGGCCTTCCCCTTTCTCTTCTTCAAATCAACAGTTCTCATCAACTAGGAATTTTTGAAGTAGGAATATCTCATCCGAACGAAATGGAAAAGCTTAAACATATTTTCCATCCTCAGATCGGATTGCTTACCCATATCGGAACTGCCCATGCAGCCAATTTTTCTTCCGAAGAACAGTTGATTGATGAAAAGATTAAACTTTTCAAAGATTCGCAGGTGATCATTTATAATGGTGACCATCCTTTGGTTGATGAAAAAATTAAAAATTCATATGCTGATAAAAAATTAATTTCTTACGGTTTTAAAAAAGAAAATAATGTCTTCATCAAAAACAATATTTCCAAAGATGAAAACATCATTGTTGAATATTTTGGTGAAGAAATCAGTTTTCCTGCTCATCAAAGAGACGAAGCGACATTAACCAACGCTATGGCGCTTATCACAGTCCTTAAGGAGTTACATATCGAAAATAAAAAGATCGTTGAAAAAATCAACCTTTTAAAAGCCGTTGAAATGAGGCTTGAAGCGATCGAAGGAAATAAAGGGAATATTATCATCAACGATTCTTTTAACCTGGATCTCGATTCTTTAAAGACTGCCCTTCAATTTTTGAATGAATACAATAAACAAAAGAAATCTTTGGTCTTAACAGATATAGTAGGAGTGAATGCGAATTCCAAAGAACTGTATGAAGAGGTTTCTGAATTGGTGAACGAGCAACATTTTGATTCCGTCTTCCTGATCGGCGATGAAATTTCAAAGTTTAGTGAATTATTTAAAAGTAAAACATTTACTTTCATTGATACCAAAGAGTTGATTGAAAGCAAACACCTTACTGAAATAGAAAACCAGATTATTTTACTGAAAGGAGCAAGAAAATTTGAGATTGAAAAACTTAAAGATATCCTTGAACTCAGAAAACACGATACCGTACTGGAAGTAAATCTGAATGCTATTCTTCATAATATCAATTATCACAAATCACTGCTGAAGCCCGGAACAAAAATGATGGCCATGGTAAAAGCCAACGCTTACGGATTGGGCAGCTACGAAATATCTGAATTTCTTCAGTATCATCACATCGATTATCTTGGTGTAGCATATGTAGACGAAGGTGTGGAGCTTCGTAAAAAAGGAATCACCACTCCTATTATAGTGATGAATCCTGAGCAACACAGCTACCACACTATTATTGAATACAACCTGGAGCCAGAAATTTACAGTTTCAGAGTGCTCGAACTATTTTATGAAGCGGTACAGAAATCCGGATACGATAAAAAATATCCGATTCATATCAAACTGGAAACAGGAATGCACCGTCTTGGTTTTAAAGATTTTGAATTGGATCAGCTTAGTGAAACTTTAAGTGAGAAAAATCTGAAAATACAGAGTATGTTCAGCCACTTGTCATCTTCAGATATGCCCGAAGAAAAAGAGTTTACTTTAAAGCAGTTTGAGATTTTCGAAAAAAATTCAAGTTATTTAATAGAAAAAATTGGTTACGCTCCACTTCGTCATATTTTGAATTCTTCTGGAATTACTAGCTATTCTGATCATCAGTATGATATGGTGAGAATAGGAATAGGAATGTTGGGAGAATCACCGGACGAGAAGATACAAAATCAACTGCAGTCTGTAGTTAGCTTTAAAACTGTAATTTCACAAATTTCAATGGTTGAAAACGGAGAATCGGTAGGCTACAGCAGAAAATATAAAGCAGATCATCTGACAAAGATTGCTACCATTCCTGTTGGCTATGCAGACGGAATCCCGAGATTAATCGGAAATCAGGTAGGAAGTTTAGGCGTTAATAAAACGTTAGCTCCTATCGTTGGAAATATCTGCATGGATATGATGATGATTAATGTTGACAATATTCCGAATGTAAAAGACGGAGATACTGTAACTGTTTTCAATGCCAAACCAAGCTTAAAAGAATTCGCAGGCTACTGCAAAACTATAACCTATGAAGTATTAACCTCCATTTCACCTCGGGTGAAACGGATTTATATAAAAGATTAACTATGAGAAAACTCCTGATTCTTCTTTTCGTATTCCAGCTCCTTTTGATCCATTCTCAGGTAAAAAAGAACTTAGTGATTCCGAAAAATCCCAAAATAGGATTATCACTTGCAGGTGGTGGTGCCAAAGGCTTTTCACATGTTGGAGTACTTAAAGTATTAGATTCGCTAGGAGTAAAAGTAGATTATATTGCCGGAACCAGTATGGGAGCCATTGTTGGAGGACTTTACGCTTCCGGCTATTCAGGGAAAGAAATAGAAAAAATTGTAATGGATACAGATTTCTATTCTCTGATTATGGATCCAAAATCCAGGCAGGAAGCCAGTTTTTTCAATAAATCTGTAGATAAATATCTGTTATCTATTCCTTTGAAAAACGGAAAAATTACACTTCCCTCTTCCATCAGTACAGGGCAACGAAATGTCTATTTGCTAAAAGAGCTTTTTAAAAATGTCTCAAATATTGATGATTTTTCTAAAATGCCCATTCCTTTTTTATGTGTTGCCACCAATCTTGAAAGTGGAAATATGCAGATATTTGAAAAAGGAGATCTTGTACAATCCATCATGGCCAGCTCAGCGTTTCCATCTTTAATGGATCCCGTTAAAATCGGAGACAGTATTTATATTGATGGTGCTATGACGGTAAATTATCCTTCAAAGCCTTTAAAAGACAAGGGAATTGATATCGTCATCGGTGTTGACCTGAACCAGGATCTGTCCAAAAGAGAAGATTTAAACAATATTATATCCATCCTGAACCAGGTGATCGATTTCGGAATAAAAAGAGATACAAAAAAACAGTACAGATACACAGATATTAACATTAAGCCTGACCTTAAAGGAATGTCTGCAACCAGTTATGATGATAAGAAAAAAATCCTCGATAGCGGGTATGCAGAAGGCTTAAAATACACGAAAATACTGGATGAGCTTCCTAAACGTCCCTTTGACCGTCTAAGACAGCAAATAAACCCAATATACTCCAATGTATATAAGATTGACAGTATATCCATTGAAGGAAGCAAAATCTACGGTAAAAACTATGTTTTAGGGAAAATGGGATTACGTCTCCCCTCTCTTCAAACCTACGGCAATGTCAACAAAATGATTGATAAATTGGTTGCTACCAATAACTATAAATTCATTAACTATGATATTGTTCAGGAAAATAACGCCAACTACTTAAAGCTGTATGTCACAGAAGACGATGCGCGCCATTTTTTAAAATTCGGATTACATTATGACGAAGTTTTCAAAACAGGTCTTTTGTTGAATTATTCAGCGAAAAGACTTTTATTTAAAAACTCCAATCTTTCAGTAGATGTCATTGTAGGAGACAGACTCAGATATTATCTGAATTACTTTATTGACAACGGATATATTCCGGGATTCGGTATTTACTCTTCCGGTATGAGTTTCGACTTGAAAAATGCGGATAATAATGTCATGGATAAATGGGCCTGGACCAGAAACGAGGCCTATATACAGTCTATTTGGAAGGATAAATTCGCTATTGGAGGTGGAATAAGCCACGACTATTTCAGAGCCGAAATTAACGGTGATAATAAGCGATACGGACGTTTTCTAAATCCATATATATTCTTAAAAAGCGATACACAGGATGATAAAGAATTTCCAACAAAAGGAGTTTACTTTTCCGCGGAAGGAAAGGTCATTGATCTTCTGAAATCCGAGGTAGATAAAAGGATCGTCCAGATAAAGGCCGATCTGAGGATAAATATTCCTCTCTGGAAACAATTTACTTATCGTCTTAATTTATTTGGTGGAATAACATTAGGGGAACATCTCCCCCAATACTACCAGTACAGACTGGGTGGAATATTTGAGCAGAATATTATTAATTTCAGAAGCTTTGGTGGATTTTATTTTGCCCAGCTGAACACTAATAATGTGATTATTGCCTCGAATGATATCCAGTTCAGGTTTAACAAAAACTATTTTGTCAGCGGAAACTTTAGCTTTGCCAACCTTTCCAATGATATAAAATTCGAGGATGCCGTTAAAGTAAATTATAGCTCATTAGGGATTACCGCAGGGTATAAATCTCCTTTCGGGCAAATTAAAGTAAACTTTAGCCACTCACTTAAAAACAATCAAAAAGGTATATTCAGTGTGATATTAGGGCACTGGTTTTAAAAAAATGATACAGTTCTTTTACGAAAATTTACCGGAGTCGGTAAATACAGATTACAAAAAATGGCTGGAAGATCTTATTCTTTCAGAAGGAAAAAAGCTAGGCGAAATCAATTATATTTTCTGCGATGATGAATATCTTTTAAAGATTAATCAGGATTATTTACAGCATGATTATTACACCGACATCATCACTTTTGATTATGTAAAAGGCAAAACTATAAGCGCTGAGATTTTCGTATCTTTGCAGCGCATTTCTGATAACGCCTCTACCCTTTCGAGAGATCACGAGGAAGAATTAAGAAGGGTTTTAGCCCATGGAATTCTACACCTGGCGGGGTATAAAGATAAGACGGAAGAGGAAGAAAAAGAGATGCGAAGAATGGAAGATTTGTACTTAGACAAATATAGGGATTCAAGGATTTAAATTGAACAATCACTTAAAGTCCGATATGTAAAGTGCTCAAATATAGCAATAATACAAGATCACTTAGAGTGCATTCTCCAAAAATGTTTCACGTGAAACATTGATTATAAAGATAAGGTTTAAAGCTTAATAAGCGAGATAGAAAAATGATTTCAGAAATATATGATGTAATAGTAGTCGGTGCCGGACATGCAGGTTGTGAAGCAGCAGCAGCAGCAGCCAACCTCGGTTCAAAAACCCTACTTGTTACTATGAATATGCAGACCATCGGACAGATGAGTTGCAACCCGGCAATGGGTGGAATCGCAAAAGGACAAATCGTAAGAGAGATTGATGCAATGGGAGGATACTCCGGAATTGTGGCAGACAAATCTGCAATCCAATTCAAAATGCTGAATCTTTCAAAGGGTCCTGCCATGTGGTCTCCAAGAACCCAAAATGATAGAATGCTTTTTGCCGAAGAATGGCGATTGGCATTAGAGAATACTCCCAATCTTGATTTCTTTCAGGATATGGTGAAACAACTGATTGTTGAAAATAATAAAGTAACTGGAGTTGTTACTTCTTTAGGAATTGAGATCAAAGCAAAATCAGTGGTGCTTACCAACGGAACTTTTCTTAACGGACTAATCCATGTTGGAGACAAACAATTAGGCGGAGGAAGAATGGGTGAACCAAGAGCATTCGGAATTACCGAACAATTGGTAAATTTAGGCTTCGAAGCCGGAAGAATGAAAACCGGTACTCCACCGAGAGTGGACGGAAGAAGTTTGGATTATTCTAAAATGGAAGAACAAAAAGGAGATGAAAATCCTCAAAAGTTCAGTTATCTGGATACTCCAAAATTAACCAAACAATTAAGCTGTCATATCGTTTACACAAACGAAACAGTACATGATATTTTAAGAGAAGGCTTTGATAGGAGCCCAATGTTTAATGGAACTATTCAAAGTTTAGGACCTAGATATTGTCCAAGTATTGAAGATAAAATTAATCGTTTTGCAGAGAGAAACAGGCATCAACTTTTCGTAGAACCGGAAGGATGGAAAACTGTGGAGATCTATGTAAACGGATTCAGCTCTTCTCTTCCTGAAGATGTACAGATCAAAGCAATGAAACATATTCCAGGATTTGAAAATGTAAAAGTTTTCAGACCGGGTTATGCTATCGAGTACGACTACTTCCCTCCTACCCAATTGAAGCACACCCTGGAAACAAAATTGATTGACAATTTATATTTCGCAGGACAGATCAATGGAACAACCGGATATGAAGAAGCAGCTGGTCAGGGATTAATTGCAGGAATCAATGCTCATAATAAAGTTCATGAAAAAGGGGATTTTATCTTAAACAGAGATGAAGCCTATATTGGAGTTTTAATTGATGACCTTATTACAAAAGGTACTGAAGAACCTTACAGAATGTTTACTTCACGTGCAGAATACAGACTTTTATTAAGACAGGACAATGCCGATATCAGATTAACAGAAAAAGCGTATCAATTAGGACTGGCAAAAGAGGAGAGATTAAGAAAAGTAGAATCCAAAATATCTGATAGTCAATCACTTGAAGAGTTTTTACGAGAAACTTCTTTAAAACCAGGTGTTATCAATCCAATTCTGGAATCTATTGAAAGTAACCCGGTAGATCAGGCTTACAGAGCAGCTCAGATCCTTACCAGACCTAATATGACGTTGGAAAAGTTGGATAATATTGATTTCATCAAAGAAATTTCATCAAAATATAACGATGAAGTAAGAGAACAAGCAGAAATCAATATCAAATACAAGGGGTATATTGAGAAAGAAAAAGAAAATGTAGCCAAATTAAACCGTCTGGAGAACATTAAAATTCCCGAAGACTTTGATTATACTAACCTTTCCAGCCTTTCTGCAGAAGCAAAACAGAAAATGTCCAACGTTCGTCCGAAAACTATTGCACAGGCAGGAAGAATAAGCGGTGTATCACCAGCTGATATAAACGTTTTACTAGTGTATTTGGGACGTTAAAAATAAAAATGTTTCACGTGAAACATATATAAATTTAAAATAAAAATTAAGGTATTTATAAGCTTACAAGCAGCTTCTGAATATCTTAATTTTTTAATATAAAAGATCACGACTTCAATGAAAATAAAAGATCATTTTCTTTCACAGGAAATATTTGAAATCAAAGAAACAGAAACTAAAGGAGTATTCAAAACCTCCCCTATTCCATCCAATATTTCCAAATATTATGAAAGTGAAGATTACATTTCCCATCATCAGGATTCCGGAAGCATAAAAGAAAAATTATATAAATTCCTTCAATCCTTTAATCTGCAGTATAAGAAAAATATTCTGCTGGATCGTATAAAAAAAGGATCCCGTGTTTTGGATTATGGATGTGGTGCCGGAGAATTTGTAAAATATATAGAAAATGATTTTGAAACTTTCGGATTTGAACCGGATTCTGACGCTCGTACAGCAGCACAAAGTAAAATAAGCAAAGCAGAAATTTTGGATAATATCCAAAAAATCGAAAATACAAGTTTAGACGCTATTACTTTATGGCATGTATTTGAGCATATAGAAAACCAGGATGAAATGCTCAACCTCTTTCATGAAAAATTAAAAGATAAAGGATTACTTATTATAGCTGTTCCTAACCCCACCTCTTATGATGCTCAACATTATAAAGAATATTGGGCGGCTTATGATGTACCAAGACATATTTATCATTTTTCAAAAAATGGAATGGAAAATCTAATTTCTAAAAATCCAAATTGGAAAATGAGAAAAATCAAACCATTGGTCCTTGACTCTTATTACATCTCTATGTTAAGCGAAAAATATAAAAAATCACCTCTTTTTTGGCTGAAAGCAACCATTTACGGAACAATTTCTAATATAAAGGGCATTTTTTCGTCCGAATTTTCAAGTTTGATATATATTATCGAAAAAAGATAGAAAATCGATTTTTAAGCCATTTATGAAGGTCAAATTTCAGCCTTTTGAATCAAAAAATATAGAAACTCAGGAAAATCTCCTGAGTTTTTTTATTTGGAACTATAATCAAACGATGGATAAAAAATGAAGATCTTAAAAAAGAAAAAATTTAATACATAAAATCAAAGACTTATATTTTAAAGAACTCCCCTACCCCTTAATTTGATATCATTAAAAAAAAATTATCAACAGCGTTAAACCACATATCAAAGTTTACCATAAAATATAGTAAGCACCCGATGGAAAAATTACACAAAGCCACAAGAAAGCTTTAAAAGTAAAAAAAATAGAAAACGAAAATAATTCATACAGAAACACCCTTATTATCCCTCAAATCAAAAATTATAGGATTTAATAGGTAAGAATTAAATTATTACGTAAAAACACCAGTTCTGAAGGTTACTTTTTTACCATAAAAAAAAATAATAATCATTTGCTTCCCTACTCTATGCATTCGCAAAAAAAAACGAAACTTCGTTAAAACAAAATTCTTATAACATTAAATCAAAGAATAGTATTTTTCCAAACTTAGGAGCTTTTAAAAAAAATTTAGTTGATTACTAAGTAAGATTAAAAATCTAAAATTCTACTAAGAAATAGTATACTTATATCAGCTCACAAATTCTAAATAAAAAAATAACATCATTTCAATTTTCAATAACTCTTCAATGCACCTTCAAAGAATTGAGAAAATACATATGAAAAACTAATGTGAAAATTTGGAATTTATTCATTCAAGAAAAACGAACAAAGCTGAATTTAAATTTTTTTATATCACTAATTCCTGCTTTGCACCGTTGAAAAAATTGAAGATTGGCTACCAAATATAAACAACAATTTCCCGATTAAAGCTAAAAATCCAACCATTATAGTTATAACTTATAATTATAACTAAGTATTTACGGTTGCTTATTATACTAGCATCAATTCTTCAAAAATAAAGAAAATCCATAACAAATCGTGGTAAAAATATCTAAAACGTTTACCAAGTAAAAGCGCCAATATTAACATATCCTTAAACAATGAAACCAAACCTTAAGGTATTAATGTTCTCAAAATTAAAACATCCATTATAATAATCATAAGAAATAATCAAAATATGTATGTATAATACAATATGAATACACATGAAAATCTCAGTTCAGATCTGTGAAAATCCCAATATTTACGCCCTATTTAGCACTTTTCTAAAGCACAAAATACAATTAAATTATAGGAAAAAAACATCAAAAAATAAAAAAACCTGCTAATAAAATTAGCAGGTTTTATATCTGAAAAAATAATATTAATTATTGATAGCAGCTACTCCAGGAAGCTCAAGACCTTCCAGACTTTCAAGCATTGCTCCTCCACCTGTAGAAACATAACTCACCTGATCAGCATATCCGAATTGTTTAACGAAAGCAACACTGTCACCACCTCCTACTAACGAGAAAGCTCCCAATCTTGTTGCTTCAGCTATACTCTCACCCAATGCAACAGTTCCACCAGCAAAATTTGACATTTCAAAAACACCGATCGGACCGTTCCAAAGTATTGTCCTTGAGTTCAATAGCACATCATTAAACTGATCTCTGGATTTATGACCTGCATCCAATCCCATCCAACCTTCAGGAATTGCATAGATATCAGTCTCTTTTCTTTCAACATCATTACTAAAACTTTCAGCAATAATAGCGTCTGAAGGAAGATATACTTTTACTTTATGTTCTTTTGCTTTTCCTAAAATCTCAAGGGCCAAAGGAAGTTTATCCTCCTCTACTAAAGAGTTACCAATTTTTCCACCAAGAGCTTTAATAAAGGTAAAAGCCATACCTCCGCCAATGATTAAATTGTCTATCGCAGGAAGGATATTTTCTATAATGGTAATTTTAGTTGAAACTTTCGAACCACCCAAAATGGCTGTAATAGGTCTCTCACCACTTTTTAATACTTTATCAATCGCCTGTAGTTCCTTATTCATTAATAAACCGAAAAACTTAGTTGATGGAAAGAACTTGGCAATAACAGCTGTAGAAGCATGAGCTCTGTGCGCAGTACCAAATGCATCATTTACAAAAGCATCTCCCAATTTCGAAAGTTGCTCAGCAAATCCTTCATCGCCTTTTTCTTCTTCATTATGAAAACGTACATTTTCCAATAATAGGATCTCACCCGGCTTCAATTCAGCTGCAGCTTTTTCAGCCTTCTCTCCTATACATTCATCAACAAATTTCACTTCTTTTCCAAGAACAGCAGAAACTTCACCAACGATATGTTTCAAAGAGAACTCATCTTTCACTTCTCCTTTCGGTCTTCCAAGGTGTGTCATTAAAATGACAGAACCGCCATCATTAAGAATTTTCTCAACCGTAGGTTTCACCGCTACGATTCTTGTGTTATCAGATACGTTGAGTTGATCATCCTGCGGAACATTAAAGTCCACTCTTACCAGAGCCTTCTTGTCTTTAAAATTGAAATCATTGATTGTTTTCATATGTAGATTTATTTTATTTCTTGAGATCGAATGCAATCGCCCTGGTTAAAATGGTTTGCCTTTCGGCATATTTTGTCTGGGGCAATTTCATCAATTTGATTTGAATTTTCGTTTCACAAATGTAAGGTTTTAAACTTTTTCAACAGATTGATTAAAATAAAAGTTTTCAAAAACTTTCCCCGAACCCAATCACCCATTAATCAACAAATTCTTTCTCTTTAAAAAAAAGAATAACGTTGTTGTTGTTATGTATTGTTAGTATCGGGGATAAGTTTTAGGCTTAAAGTTTATAATACTCAACTCCTACTCAATTCATATTTAACTCACAATGTAAAAGGCTGTAAATAGGCTATTTCACACACTTATTCACAATTGTTGATAACTTTGAGAAATACCAATTCTTAGTTATTTTTTTATGGAAAAGCCTGGGGATAGCTGAAGAAAACATCTGGAAAGTTGTGGTCAAAATTTCCGGAAGAGTTTTCCATTACGAAATAAATTGATCTTTAAAAATAGAAAGTTGATAAAAGTTTTCCACACTTATTAACATACCTTTTAACAATTAATCCCCGGTTTACTAACACGAATTGTTATTATCCTTACCTTTGTAATGAAATAAAATCTAAAAAGACTTAATACAAGTATTATGAAAAGAAAAATTGCTATTGCAGCAGACCATGCAGGCTATGAATATAAAGAGATTGTTAAGAACTATCTTTCAGAACGATTTGAAGTACAGGATTTTGGAACGTTTTCCACAAACAGTGTGGATTATCCGGACTTTGTACACCCTGCAGCAACCTCTGTTGAAAATGGGGAAAATGAGTTGGGAATTCTGATCTGTGGAAGCGGAAACGGAGTTCAGATCACTGCCAACAAACATCAGAAGATAAGATGCGCACTTTGCTGGATGCCGGAGATTGCAACACTGGCGAGACAACATAATGATGCCAATATGATTTCTATGCCGGCAAGGTTTATATCAAAAGAATTGGCTCTTGAAATTGTAGACAAATTTCTTTCAACAGATTTCGAAGGTGGAAGACACCAGAACAGAGTTGATAAAATTGCAGTTTGCTAAATATACTAAGGCTTGTAAATCGTATTACAAGCCTTATTTATTTTTTATTCGTACATTTGCATTGTCCAATAGAAATTACATTCTATTTTTCTCTACAATCCTTCTCCATATTAAGAGATATTTTAATAGAAGGTTTTTCTCTTTTCTTCTCCATATTTGTAGTAAATTTATACAGAACTAAAGCTCCCGTTATAAGTAAACTGAAATGGAATTGCTGATGTTTTTACTGTAACAAATTAAATAACAAAAATTGAATTACCTTTATATTATTATATAGAGAGAAATTTTAAGATGGGTTTATTTTGATGGAACCCAAAACAAATTAAAAAAATTAAAATGCCAAAAAAAAGAAAATATATAAGTCATAAAAATGATTTAAAACTAATGGAAATCGGAAGACTTATTCTCCGATTTATGAATGCAAATGCATCCAAAATTTATAACTATAAACAGATCGCTGAAGGGATCGATTATAAGAACCCGAGACAACGAGAATTAGTCATTCAGGCTCTACATAAACTTCAAGGTTCTGAAAAGATCCAGGAAGTAGAAAAAGGCAAATATATTGTGAATTTGAAAATTGCCGGAACACTTACGGGAATTATCGATTTCAATCAAAGTGGTAATGCCTATGTAAGTGTCGAAGGATTGGAAGATGATGTCTTCATTCATGCAAAAAATGTGAAAGATGCCTTACAGGGTGATAAGGTTCTTATTATAACTTATCATTATAAAGGTAAGAAGCTGGAAGGTTCAGTTCTCGAAGTTTTAGAAAGAACCAGAACAGAATTTGTAGGTACTTTTCAGAAGGTTGCTCACAAAGATTTCGGCTTTGTTGTTTGTGATAAGAAATCAATCAATACAGATATTTTTATTCCCAGAGGAAAATTCAGTGATGCCGAAGATGGCGACAAGGTAATTGTCAAAATGACGGAATGGAGACCAGGTGATAAAAATCCTCAGGGCGAAATTACCCAAGTACTGGGTGCTCCGGGAGAACATGAAACAGAAATCCACTCTATTCTGGCGGAATATGGACTTCCTTATGAATTTCCGAAAGAAGTTGAATTAGATGCAGATAAAATTGACCGAAGCATCACTGATGAAGAAGTAGCAAAACGTCGGGATATGCGTAGTATCTGTACATTTACTATTGACCCTAAAGATGCTAAGGATTTTGATGATGCCTTATCAATTCAAAAGCTGGAAAATGGAAACTGGGAGATTGGCGTTCATATTGCCGATGTATCTCATTACGTAGTTCCGGGAACGATGCTTGATGATGAAGCTTATAAGAGAGCTACTTCGGTATATTTGGTAGACAGAGTAGTTCCAATGTTGCCGGAAGTGTTGAGTAATGATGTTTGCTCCCTTCGTCCAAATGAAGATAAATATACATTCTCTGCAGTTTTCGAATTGAATGATCAGGCAGAAATTCAGAAACAATGGTTTGGAAGAACAGTAATTCATTCAGACAGAAGATTTACGTATGAAGAAGCTCAGGAACGTATCGAAACAGGACAAGGAGATCTGGTTGATGAAATCAACACGCTTGACCGGTTAGCCAAGATTTTGCGTAGCGAACGTATCAGAAAAGGTGCTATTACATTTGATAGAAGTGAAGTAAGATTCAATCTTGATGAGAATAATGAACCGATCGGAGTTTACTTTAAAATAAGTAAAGATTCTAACCACCTGATCGAAGAATTCATGCTTTTAGCTAATAAAAAAGTGTCGGAATTTGTATCCCTTACGAAAAAAGGAGAGATTACAAATAATACATTTATCTATAGAGTGCACGATGACCCGGATCCTGCAAAGCTTGAGGCTTTAAGAGACTTTGTTTCCACTTTCGGATATAAAATGGATCTTGCCAATACCAAAAAAGTGGCGGAATCTTTAAATAGATTACTTCACGATGTAAAAGGTAAAGGGGAAGAAAATATGATTGAAACATTAGCGATGAGGAGTATGAGCAAGGCAGTTTATTCTACAGAACCTATCGGACACTACGGCCTTGGTTTTGATTATTACAGTCACTTTACCTCTCCTATCCGTCGTTATCCTGATTTGATCGCTCACCGTCTTCTTCAGCATTATCTGGATGGAGGAAAATCTCCAAACAAACCTGAGCTGGAAGAAAAAGCAAAACACTGCAGTTCAATGGAGAGATTAGCTGCCGATGCAGAAAGAGATTCCATTAAGTTTATGCAAGTGAAATTCATGGAAAAACACCTTGGAGAAACTTTCACAGGAGTGATTTCCGGGGTTGCAGAATTTGGTTTCTGGGTAGAAATTCCTGAAAACGGTGCGGAAGGTCTTATTAAATTAAGAGATCTTGTAGATGATTCCTATATGTATGATGCCAAAACACATGCTGTTTACGGTATGAAACACGGAAATAAATACCAGTTGGGAGACCAGGTTCAGATCAAAGTGGTAAAAGCCAATTTAATTCAAAAGCAATTGGATTTTAAGATTGTGTAGGATTAGTATTTGTCTTCGGATAAAATATAAAATGAAAAAAGACCGTTATGTTGTAAAAACAGACGGTCTTTTGTTTTTAAGTTCCAGGTACTTTCTTTTTCGGTTCTACAGCACATTCATTGAAAATCTGTTGTTCAAAACACGAGCTAATTACTATTGATATATCACAACTTTATTGAATAATTAAATCATAAAGTATAACTTTGTATTAAACGAAATGAATTTTTGTTCATTTTAAAATATATTAAATGCTTGAACTTGTATTATCTGCCGTCATATTAGGATTCATGCTGAGTCTGGTTTTTATAGGGCCTATCTTTTTCCTTTTAATTGAAACCAGCTTTTCCAGAGGTCCAAAACATGCTTTATCATTGGATCTCGGAGTTATTACTGCGGATCTCTTATGTATTCTTGCGGCATATTATGCTAGTGCGGATATCGTCACTTTAATTGATAAACATCCCGGTTTTTACAGAATCACTTCCATCCTTATTTTCGTCTACGGAATTGTAATGCTGGTTACCAAAACCAAGATGCATATGCCGGGTGAAGAAAAAATTATTAGTCAAAACTATATTAAAACTTTTTTTAACGGTTTTTTCTTTAATCTCTTAAATGTAGGTGTCATTCTTTTCTGGCTGGTAACGGTAATTTCCGTAAGGAATCAATATCCGGACACTAGCAGCTTTGTTTTATATATAGGAATTGTAATCGGAACCTACCTTTGTATTGATCTGGCTAAAATATTTCTTGCCAAACAATTTCACGATAAACTTACCCAGAAACTGGCCAACCAGATCAGAAGAGTGGTTGGTGTTATTCTTATTATTTTCAGTTTCTTTATCTTTTTACAAAGCTTCAAAAAGTTTAACCAGTTTGAAAGACGACTGGAAGAAGCAGAGAAAAAAGAAGTAAAATACCAAAAAACAAAATGAAAAAAATGATCTTTCCGAAACCCCTTAAAAAAGGGGCGAAAATTGCCGTTATTTCCCCAGCGGGAGCCGTAGAGCCATCCCAACTGGAAAAGGGAATAGAAATGATTAAAAGCAGAGGATTTGAGCCTGTCCTGGGAAAACATCTATACACTAAGTTTTCTAACGGCTACAATTATGCAGGAACGGAACAGGAAAGGATAAAAGATATCAACTGGGCATTAAACGATAAAGAAATCGGTGCAATCTGGGCTTCCAGAGGCGGTTACGGATGTCAGCATCTCGTTCAGCATCTGAAGTTGAAAAACTTTACAGAAAACCCGAAATGGTACATTGGCTATTCTGATAATACGGTTATACAAAGCTATTTGTTGAAAAAAGGATTTGTTTCTATTCATGGGCAAACTATTAAAACATCAAGTTTTGGAGTAACCGATGAAAGCTACAACGGAATTTTTGATATTTTAAAGGGTAAGACCCCAAAATATAGCCTGCAGCCCCATAAATTAAATAAAAAAGGAAATATTGAAGGTGAAGTTATCGGAGGCAATTTGGCACTGGTTTATGCCCTTTTGGGAACTTCCTATTCTTTTGATTTTAAAGATAAGATTCTATTCATTGAAGACATCGGAGAAAACTTTTATGCCTTAGACCGAATGATTATGAGTCTTGAACTGGCTGGAGTTTTCAAAAAGATTAAAGGCCTTATCGTTGGTGGAATGACCAATATGGGTGATGAAAAAGACAATAAAAGCTACGAAGAAAGCTTTGATGAATTTGCCTATCAACTGATCTCCGAAAGAATTTCGAAATATAAATTTCCGGTAGTTTTTGGCTTTCCCAATGGTCACATTAAGGATAACAGACCTCTGCTGATTGGAGGAAATGCAAAGGTGAAAATTGACACCAATGTAAAGATCGAATTTTAATACTCTCCTACTTAAACGATGGCTAGTCACAATGATTTTGGAAAAATAGCAGAAGATATGGCAACAGATTATCTTCAGAAAAACGGCTATAAAATCCTGGTCAGGAATTTCCGTTTCCAGAAAGCAGAAATCGATATTATTGCTGAGAAAGATAATCTGATCATCATTACCGAAGTGAAGGCAAGATCTACCGATGCTTTTATACTGCCTCAGGAAGCCGTCACCAAAACAAAGATCAGATCTATTGTTTCCGCTGCCAATCACTATCTGGAAGAATTTAAAAGAGAGAATGAAGTGAGATTTGATATTATTTCCGTTTTACCTGATGAAAAGAGAAACTTGTGTATTGAGCATATTCCCGATGCGTTCCAGGCATTTGATGCCAACTAATAAATAAAAGATAATAACAATTTGTCAGTATCGTACACTGTCCGATTGATCCATTAATACTTACTTTATGAAGACAATATTAATCACCGGAGCGACTTCTGGTATAGGTAAATCCACTGCTGAGTTATTGGCGAAACAAGGGAACAGAATTATCATTTGTGGAAGAAGAAAGGAGGTGTTGGAATCTCTTAAAACGGAGCTTTTTCAATATGCCGAAATATTTAGTTTAATATTTGATGTGCGTCAACTAAACGAAGTGGAAGCTGCCATCAGCTCCCTTCCGGACGAATGGAAAGATATTGACGTTCTGATCAATAATGCCGGTAATGCTCACGGGCTAGATCCATTGTCAGCAGGAAAGACAGATGATTGGGATTCAATGATAGATGGGAATGTAAAAGGACTTTTATATGTTTCCAAAATGATCATCCCGGTTATGAAAACTAAAAACTTAGGTCATGTAGTTAATATCAGTTCCGTTGCTGCAAGACAAACTTATGCCAATGGTGTTGTGTATTGTGCTACCAAGAAAGCAGTAGATGTTATCTCAGAAGGAATGAGATTGGAACTTACTGAATTTGGAATTAAAGTAACCAATCTTCAACCCGGTGCTGTGGAAACAGATTTTTCAATGGTACGATTCAAAGGTGATTCTGAAAAAGCAGCTAATGTATACGCCGGATATGAACCTTTAAAAGCCGAAGATATTGCAGATGCCATTGCCTACTGTGTGAATGCTCCGAAACATGTGACGATTTCCGACATGACCATCTATCCCAGTGCTCAGGCTGAACCAAGAACGATCTACCGCAAATAGTCTCAAAATAAAGCTTTAAATTTGTAAAATATTACCTGCAATTTGCAGTTTAGTTTAAATCAAGAAAATGAAAATTCTATATCTCGAAACCTCTTCAAAGAACTGTTCAGTAGCCGTATCTGATGATGATAAATTATTGTGTCTGTGTGAAGAAGTTTCTGAAAATTATAAACAATCCGAAAGCCTTCATACCTACGTGGAATGGGCGCTGGAAGGCGCTGGAATTTCACTTAAAGAAATCGAAGCTGTTTCTTTGGGTAAAGGACCGGGATCATACACGGGTTTAAGAATTGGTGCAGCTTCTGCAAAAGGATTCTGCTACGGACTGAAAGTTCCATTGGTAGCCGTGAATTCTCTTGAAAGCATGATAGAGCCTTTTTTAGGCCATAACTATGACTTTATAATTCCATTGGTCGATGCGAGGAGAATGGAGGTTTATACGGCCGTTTATGACGGTAAAACCGGAAAAGAGCTTGCAAAGACCGAGGCTAAAATTCTTGACGAGAATTCTTTTGAAGAATTCAGAGATAAAAAAGTGTTGTTTGTAGGAGACGGAGCCAAGAAAACAAAGGATATTGTAAATCTTCCTGACGCTGAATTTAAGGACGACGTATACCCTTCTGCGCAATACCTTATCAGGCCTTCACTGGATAAACTGAAAAACAATAAGGTGGAAGATATCGCCTATTTTGAGCCTTTTTATCTAAAAGATTTCCACGGAGTAAAGAAAAAGGAATCGTAGTATTCTGTACGAACAGAGAATAAACAGCTCTTAATAAAAAAGCAAAAAAGCGAAGAATATATCTTCGCTTTTTTTATTATTGTGGCTTAGCAGGAGCATTTGAGTTGTTGAGTTTCTTCAGTTTCTGCTGTTGATTATTACTTGAGTTTGGCTGTTGCTGGGTGGGATCTATCATTTGAAGATCAGTAGCTTGTTTATTATTCATCATTGGAGAATTATTATTATTCAGCTGCTGGTTCTGATTGTTAGGCTGTACAGGCACTCCCGGTTGTTGTGGGATAGCATTTCCCTTATTGTCCGTTGCTTGGAAGCCAAGGTCACTCTTTAGATAATTGAGCATTTCTTTAGCCCTTACTCCTTCCTGTGTTTTAGAATAATTAAGAGCAATCTGTTCAAGCTGCAGAATCATGACCTCTTTCCCACTCGATTTCCCGGCATTAAAGGCATTTAAGAGATAAAGCTTAGGAACCAGAGCATCCTTTGGAAACTTCTGAAGCGTTTCGTCAATCACTTGTTTACTTTCCCCGAATTTCTCCGATTCATATAATGCGTAGGCCTTTTTATATTCATTTTCAACATCTGCCGTTGACTTTACAAAAGAGTTGTTTTTAGGATTTCTTGCAAACTCTGCGTACGAAGTATAAGGATAATCTGTTAAAAGAATTTGTTTTGCTCTGTCGGCAGCCTGAGGAGTTTTCTCATAGTTCATCGCAAAAATCTCGTACAATGCCTGAAGCATTACCTTTTCTTCCGGTTTTACCTCTACAAGATCATACAATGTTTTGGTAGCTAAAGGAGTATTGGTAAAATAGTTCTGGTACATCATACCCAGCCCTAATGAAGCCGTATCTCTATCCTTTTTTAACTGGGATAATTTCCCCTGATCTGTAGGTATCTGTTCTATATAAAACGCTGGTTCAAAACGTCTTGGGTTCGGTGCAGAAGTTACTCCCAATGCTTCATTTTTCATATCCTCAATAGAAGCCATTTTTTTAGAATAACGCCAGTTATCAGAAAGAGCTCTTTCGCCCCAGACCTGCTTAAACGAAGATGATCCTTTGCTTACCGTTCCGGTATTACTGAAATAAAATCCTTTGGTAGTCACTCCGAAATCCTCGAAAGAATTGGCACTATTGGCAAAAATTGAATTGGCATTATAATCTCCCGTATCGAATCCTTTGTTCCTTTCAGCACGTTTTCTCTCCAGTTCTTCTTTCTCTTCCTTGATTTTAAGTTTTGCAATATGCTTGCTAAAGAAATCAGTTCTTTGAGCATCATTCATTTTTGCTAAAGAAAGGATACTGTCGTTCTTTTTGATCAAGTAGTAATTTTTTGAGATTTTTTTGATGTAGGCAGATTGGTCTTTAAGTAGAATTTTAGACGGCTCGTAGGTCATTACTACAAGTGCAGAGTCATAATATGCTCCGGCCCCGATGTAGTCATTCTTCTCCAGATAGCTCTTCCCTATTTCATAATACGCCAATCCACGAATCTGAGGATCAGATACTTTCTCAAATAAAGACTTTCTGAAAAACTGCTGTGCTTCGTCCTTTTTACCGGCTTTATTAGCCATTAAACCCAAAGCATAGTAAAACTCATTTTTTCTTGAAGCGTAAGTTCCTTTTTTACTGATTCCTTCCAGGTAATTTTTAGCCCCGTTGTAATCCCCTTTTCCGTTAAAAGTTTTGGCAATAGCAATTTGGGATTTTACTTCAAATTCAAAATCATTGGCATATTTGTAGGCATTGGTGTAGCTTTCTCTGGCTTTATCAACCTGTCCGAGATTTTCCAGTACCTGCCCTCTTAAATAAGCAATTCTGCTTTTCAGTTTCCTGTCGGAATTCAATTCATAAGCTACATCAAGTTCTTTGGCAGCCTCTTCTTTTTTTCCTGCATCCAGCAAAGACTCAGAATAATAGATGCTCAGGAGCTTTCCGTAGCTTTTATTGATGTCCTCTCCTTTCAGCTTGGCAAAAGTTTCATGGGCTCTGTGATAATCTTTAATTTTATCGTAAGCCACTCCCTGATATATTCTTGCCAATGGTACTCTTTTATCATCTTTCATATGAGTGAAAACATAATTAAGGGCATCCAATGCTTCCAAAGGCTTGTTCTGATAGATTCTTGATTGAGCCAGAATAATATAAGCATCAAAGATCTGCTTATTTTTCTCTTCCCCGTTTCTCGTAACAGAATACTTATTAATAGCTTTTAAGGCCTTAGCTTCTGCAATTTCAAGGGTGGTCGCTCCTTTCGCCGGACCTTGATCTCCTTCTTGTTTTCCGGAGTTATTATTTCCCTGGCCAGGTATATTGGGCATACCCGGAATGCCGGAATTACCTCTTCCCGAAGGCCTGTTGACCACCTCGCCCATCTTCATGGAGTTTTCGGCAAATGCAGCAGACTGACCCAGATCACTTCCTAAAGGTTGCTCCTCAAAGGTGAGAATAGAGATATAAGGAGCATAAAAATTGTCCTTATGTCCTTTATCACGGTTCGTAAACTCACTGTTTAATGCGTCTTTAGCATTAAACAGAGTGTTATAATATGTGGAAAATCCTTTTAGCAGCTTGGATCGCTGTTCCGGCTTCTTTGTTTTGGTAGCACAGGAAGCAACAATACATATGACCAGAAGGAACAAAATATTCTTTTTCATTATTCAATATAACTCGCTAATCTGCTTTTTATTATCAGCAGGTTTGATGATTTTGTAAAAATAATAAAATTTTATAATGAATAATATTTATATTTCTTTCAAAATTTTGTACACAAGATGAGTAGGAAGTCCCATAATCGTGTAAAAACTTCCAGTCATCGTCTTAATCTTGGCCATTCCCAGCCATTCCTGGATGCCATAGCTTCCGGCTTTATCAAACGGCTTATAATTTTGAATATAATACTCTATTTCTTCATCGGTAATTTCATCAAATGTTACGTCTGCAACGTCGGTCTCCGTATAGATTTTATCCGCTGTTTTAATCGTAATTCCTGTATACACCTGATGTGTTTTTCCGGAAAGACGGCGAAGCATATTTTGAGCGTCCTCTTTATCTTTTGGTTTTCCAAGGATTTGATTATCAATGGCAACTACAGTATCTGCTGTCAGTAAAACTTCGTCGTCTACCAAGTTTCTGAAGGCATCTGCTTTTAATTCAGATAAATAAGCGGCCGCTTCCTCTATTTTCAAATGCTCCGGGATAATCTCTTCACAGTCAATTTTGACCACTTTGAATGCAAATCCAAGGCTTGAAAGCAGTTCTTTTCTTCTTGGTGATTGTGAGGCTAAAAGTAATTTCATCATGATCGTTTATACAGATTGAGTATTATCATCATGCCAGTTCCCCTGAACTTTCATTACCTGTTCAATCACATCACGTACTGCTCCGCTTCCGCCCATTTTAGGAGAGATATAGTCTGAAATTCCTTTAACTTCCGGTACCGCATTTTCAGGACATGCTGCAATCGCTGAACTTTCCATGATATGAATATCCGGGAGATCATCTCCCATCGTCAGAATCTCTTCATTTTTAAGATTATACTTCTTTTTGAAATCTTCAAAATCTTCAATTTTATTATGAGATTTCGGATAATAATCCTGTATTCCAAGGTAATTGATTCTATGTTTTACCATGTCATCGTTTCCACCGGTGATTACACCTATTAAATAATTGTTTTTTAATGCTTTAACTACTGCATAGCCATCCAGCACATTCATTACTCTGCACATGTTTCCTCCGGGTAAAAGATAAACACTCCCGTCTGTGAAAACTCCATCAACATCAAATACAAATGCTTTAATATCTTTTAATTTCTCTTTATAGCTCATACATTTTCTGAATAGAATGATTCATTACTTTATAAATATCAAGACTTTCGCCTTTTAATAACTGTTCATGCAACTGTAAAACCCTAACGTCATTTCTTACCGCAGGACCGGTTTGCGCTAATTTAGGCTCAATTTCATAAATCTTCTGAACCGTTTCATCAATTAAGGGTAAAAAATAATCAAACGGAATATCCTGAGAATCTGAAATTTCTTTCGCTCTTGAAAAAAGGTGGTTCACAAAATTGCAGGCAAAAACAGCCGTCAGGTGAATGTATTTTCTTTTTTCATGATTGCTTTCCATGACATTTTTTGAAATTTCGGAAGCCAGCTCAAATAAAACCTTTTTATCATTTTCATTCTCCGTCTCAATGAAGAACGGAATTTTTTCATAGTCCAGCTCTTTTGATTTGGAAAATGTCTGTAAGGGATAAAAACTTGCTTTTCTATATTCGCCTGCCAGGATTTCTTTGGGAAGAGAGCCTGAAGTGTGGGCTACCAGACAGTTTTTCTTAGTAATGATCTTAGAAACTTTCTCTACAGAATGATCACTCACACAGATGATGTATAGATCTGCATCTTCCAAATTTTCGGTGGAGTATGGGATGTTGAGTTCTTCAGAAATTTTATTCAATTCTTTTTCGTTCCTTCCAAAAATCTGGGTCAAAGGAATGCCTTTCTGAGTGAAAGCTTTGGCCATATGATAGGCAACATTTCCGGAACCGATAATTACAATTTGCATCTAACAAATATAAGATTTTAAGTCGAGTTTAAAAACGAGAGGGGTGGTATCAATCTCAACTTTTGCCTAGGCACGCTTATTGCGTAACTATCTCATATTATTTTTAATATTTAAATTAAAAAGTGATTGAATAATTTAACTTTCGGTTATTTTTGTAATCTAAAACAGTGAAAGGCATTTATGAAGATTAAGGACGCGGAAATTATTTCGTTGATGCAGAATCCACGGACCCAGGATAAAGGTGTCCGTGCCTTGATGGATGCCTATCAAAGCAGATTATATTGGCATATTCGAAGAATTATTGTAGACGGAGATCTTGCCCAGGATACTTTGCAGGAAACTTTTATTAAAGCTTACCAGAATTTTCATCAGTTCAAAAATGATAGTCAGTTGTACACCTGGCTGTACAGAATCGCTACCAACGAAGCATTACAGCAGGTCAACAAAATGAATAAAATGAAAAAAACGGATGAAGATGCAGAGTACCATATGCAGAATCTCGTTGCCGATAATACGGAAGGAGATGCCGAAGAAATACAGATCCTGTTGCAAAGCGCCATACAAAGCTTACCGGAAAAACAGAAACTTGTATTTATGATGCGGTATTATGATGATTTACCTTACGAAGAAATATCTAAAATTGTAGATATGTCTGTAGGGACGTTAAAGACGAATTATCATTATGCCAAGCAGAAAATTGAAGAGTATATTAAAGAAAATTACGAAAGATAATTTTTGACAAAACAAAGATGAAAGAGTTCGACATAGAAAAACTAGAACGTAAGAACATTTACACAGTTCCTGATAAATTATTTGAAAGTATTCAGGATAGCGTTATGAACGATATAAAGACGGATACAAAAGCACCTGTCTTTAGGCTGAACTGGATGTATGCCGCAGCAGCGTCACTGGCTTTGATCTTTGGAGTGACTTATGTTTTTAATTCTGATAATAACAATTCAGTGGAAGAGGGTTTGAATTCAAAAACGACAATTGCTTCCCAAAAAGGTGAGCCAAAATCAGAAAGCGAGGTAGCCTATGAAACTTTAAAGGCTGATTTAACTTCTGTTGAAAATAATAATCAAACTGTTGAAAATCAGAAAAATAATTCTACCTACGCTTATAAAAGCGAAAATGGAATTGAAAAAGCAGCTGATTCACCAAAACCCGTGAAAACTGCACCTAAAAAAGAAGATACCCGAATGAATGAGTATTTGGATTCGTTCTCTAATTCTGAGATTGCAGAATTGGCAAGTAATTCAACTCAAGATGTTTATTTGGATTTATATAACTAATAAAGAAAGATGAAAAAGATATTATTGACGTTTTTTATTATTTATGGTTTTGGCTTAAATGCTCAAAGATCAGATTACGACTGGAAAAAGATGGATCCTAAGGAAAGAAAAGAGGTCATCAACAACCTTTCTCCGGAAGAAAGAAAAGACCTTCTTAAGAAGTTCAGAAACAATATGATCGTGGATAACCTGAATATCGATGCCGGAAATAAAGCGGAATTTACACAACTTTATAACGAGTATCTCGATAGCCAGAAAAAAATAAAAAGTCAATTTGATCCGGGCTTTAACCCCGAAACTTTATCAGATGATGAAGCGAAAGCAAAGTTGCAACAAAGCTTTGAAATAGGGCAGAAGCTCCTGGATAACAGAAAAAAATATGCAGATAAGATGCAACAGGTGATACCCTGTCAAAAAGTCCTGAAACTGTTTCAATCCGAAGGAATGATGAGAGATAAAATGAATGAAAGAAAACCTCACGGAAATAATATGAACCAGGGATCTAGACAAAACCCATAATAGTTTATTTTTTTAATGTTGGACGGCTCTTACAAATTTTTTTGTGAGAGCCGTTTAATTTTATCTTCTAAAAATTATATTTTTGCCGAAAAATTAAATAATGAAAAAATTATTGCAGATCGTTTGTACTTGTATAGCGATCATTTCTTTTTCACAGGCAAAAGAAGTAATTAAACTAAAGGGAAACATTGTCAATTATACTGAATATGCATACAAAAGCATCAAGGTAATCGATCAGAGAGAAGATAAACAAATAGGAGAGATTCCTTTCGGTGATAATAAGGAAATGAGAGAGGTGGTATTTCCTTCAACACCTGCTATTGATTTCAACGGTTGGTTTGCCAAAGGGAATGACCTGGATAAAGGGAAAGTTGAATTTGTGCTGGTTTTAAAGAAACTGAAACTTTCCGTAGGTGAATCTGATGGAAAAACCACAACAGGAACAATGGATTTTTCTGCTCAAACATTTGCAAAAGCAGGAGATAAATATCAGTTTATCTATAAAAAAGACACGGTATTTACTTTTAATCATAAAGAAGTTTCTGAGCAAATGGTGAAAAATATTCCCGTAATTTATTCAGCTTTCATTAAGAAATCTTACACATTAGATCCCTCAGATAAGAAAATTACTGACAATGATATCAAAGATTATGAGTCATATGTAAAGGCTAATGCTGCAGCGCTTAAGGAAGAGCAATTGAAAGATGGGATTTATTTAAGTTACACTTCTTTTTTTGATCAGCTTCCGGAACCGGGAAAGTATAATCTTGAAACCAACAGCAAAGGGGAGATTACAAAGGCCGTGAAGGAAGAAGATGGAAAGAAAAGTAAAATATCCTCATACAAGATGTTTGCTTATGTAGAAAAAGGAAAAGCTTACAAGCAGACATTTTCTGGCTTTTTGGAGCTGAACAGAGATGAAAAAGGCTTCTATGTTACAACAAACAGAGGTCATCTTTTCCCTGTACAGTCCAACAGCACGTATGGGATGTTTGGTCTTATCGGAGGTATTGCAGGAGCAATAGAACAAGGAGAAAGACAGAAAAAAATGAAAAAACAGGAAGCCGAAAAGATCTATATTGATCCTCTTACAGGAGAATATGACTTTTCTGGTGAATCATAAATTATTCATTACAATGAATTTAAGAGAGATATATCGCTCTCTTTTTTTATCTTTGCAAATTACAAGATTCTTAAATGAAAAACATACGAAATTTTTGCATAATCGCTCATATCGACCACGGTAAAAGTACCTTGGCAGACCGTCTTTTGGAGTACACCAATACTGTTACTCAAAGAGAATTACAGTCTCAGACGCTGGATGATATGGATTTGGAGAAAGAACGTGGGATTACTATTAAATCGCACGCCATCCAGATGGATTATGAATATAAAGGCGAAAAATATATTTTAAACCTGATTGATACCCCGGGACACGTAGATTTTTCTTACGAAGTTTCCCGTTCTATTGCTGCCTGTGAAGGAGCGCTTCTTATTGTTGATGCTGCACAAAGTATTCAGGCGCAAACGATCAGTAACCTTTATCTGGCTTTGGAAAATGACCTTACGATCATTCCGATCCTTAATAAAATTGATCTTCCATCTGCCAATCCTGAGGAAGTAACCGATGAGATTATGAATCTTATCGGATGTGAATATGAAGATGTATTGAGAGTTTCAGGAAAAACAGGTGAAGGAGTACATCATCTGTTGGAACAAATCGTTGATAGAATTCCACCTCCGGTTGGAAATCCGGACGGGCCGCTTCAGGCTTTGATCTTTGACTCAGTTTATAACCCTTTCAGAGGAATTGAAGCTTATTTCAAAGTAGTAAACGGGAGTATTTCTAAAAATGAAAAAATTAAATTCTTCGCAACAGGAAAAGAATATGGAGCTGATGAGGTAGGAACCTTAAAACTGAAGCAAGTTCCTAAGAAAATTGTTGAATGTGGCGATGTAGGATATTTAGTTTCCGGGATTAAAGATGCCAGAGAAGTAAAAGTTGGTGATACAATCACTTCTTTTGAAAAACCGGCTGAAGGTCCTATTGATGGATTCGAAGAGGTGAAACCGATGGTATTTGCCGGTATTTATCCAATCGATTCCGAAGATTTTGAAGAATTGAGATTCTCATTAGAAAAATTAAGACTGAATGATGCTTCCCTGGTTTTCGAACCGGAGAGTTCTGCAGCGCTTGGTTTCGGATTCCGTTGTGGATTCTTGGGAATGCTTCACATGGAAATCGTTCAGGAACGTTTGGACAGAGAATTCAATATGAACGTAATTACTACGGTACCTAACGTTTCTTATTTCGGATATACTAAAAAAGAACCTGAAGTTCCGATTTTGATCAATAACCCATCTGAAATGATGGATCCTTCGACAATGGATAGAGTAGAAGAACCTTTCATTAAGGCTTCTATCATTACAAAATCTGATTTCGTAGGAGCAGTAATGACTTTATGTATCGAGAAAAGAGGTGAGATCGTAAACCAAAGTTATTTAACATCTGAAAGAGTTGAATTAATCTTTAATATGCCATTGGCAGAAGTGGTTTTTGACTTTTATGACCGATTGAAATCAATCTCTAAAGGATACGCATCATTCGATTATCACCCAATCGGGTTCAGAGCTTCCAAGCTTGTAAAAATGGATATCCTGATCAACGGTGATATGGTAGATGCTCTTTCATCACTGATTCACGATAGTAATGCTTATTATATCGGAAAGAGAATGTGTGAAAAGCTTCGTGAGCTGATCCCGAGACAGCAGTTTGATATCGCTGTACAAGCGGCATTAGGTACGAAAGTTATCGCGAGAGAAACGATCAAGGCATTAAGAAAAGATGTTACCGCAAAATGTTACGGAGGAGATATTTCCAGAAAGCGTAAACTATTGGAAAAGCAGAAAGAAGGTAAGAAAAAAATGAAGCAGATCGGAAGAGTAGAAGTACCTCAATCAGCATTCATGGCTGTATTAAAGCTTAATGATTAAAACAATCACAATTATACTATAAAAGACCGGTTTATCGCCGGTCTTTTTCTTTTTAATAAATGTTGTTTGGAATTAATTTAACATAAAATAAATTTTAAAAACTTAGCCTTCTTTAGTTTATATTTGTTAAAATTAATTTCCATGAAAAAACTTTATGCTCTGACAGGGGTTTTAATATCTGTCACCTTCTATTCCCAAAGTCTCATGGGAGGAGTCAATTCCGGAGGAGTATCCAATGAAAATCTTATGCATACGGTGGGCGAGATCTATGTGATCCCTGATGATCCGGATCAGCAAAATTCCGGAACCCTCGGAATGCTTTATCAAACTGTTTTAAATGTCCTAGGCGTTAATGAAGTGGTCGCGAACCAGGAGAAAGTCAGCGTTTATCCTAACCCTACAGCAGATTATATTACCCTTCGCATTTCTTCAAAAGAAAAGCCAAAAGAGGTTTCCATTTATGACCTGTCCGGAAAACTGGTTATGCAAAAAGAAATCAACGGCGATCGTATTGATCTTTCTTCCCTCATTAATGGAGTGTATCTGCTCACCTTTAAAAGCTCAGACTTAAAACCTATAAAAATCATTAAAAAATAAACTAATATCATGAAGAAATTATACACTTTATTGCTGGCAATGACAACAGCTGTTGTCTTTGCTCAGGTTCCTCAGGGATTTACCTATCAGGCTATTGCCTTTAATCCTTCTGGAAACCCTGTAGCCAACGGAAATGTATCTGTAAAAATTAGCATTTTAAATAATTCTGTTACCGGAACTAATCTTTATACGGAAACACATTCTAAAACAACCAATTCCAAAGGGTTGATTAATTTGAATATAGGACAGGGGACACCGGTTTCAGGCACTTTTTCCGGAATCAACTGGGCCATAAATTCTAAATTTATTAAAGTAGAAATAGATCCGGCAGGAGGAACTAATTATACGAGCGTGGGTACCAATCAATTAATGAGTGTTCCTTATGCAATGACTGCGTCTAAAATCGATATTTCTTCTCCTGGTTCGTCGATCGGAGATGATATATTGGAAAGTAAAAGTACTTCTCATTTTTTTACAGACAAATATGATGGAAAGGTCTATGTTTTAAGCTCCAGAACAGGGATCTGGTCTCCTCAAACGTATAATGTCGGATACACCAATAATAATACTACACCTGAAGTGACTGCCAACAATGGAAATGTTATTTTTATCGATAAATATGACGGGAAAGTTTACATATTTAGTTCCAGAGCAGGAACGTGGTCTTCACAGCCATATAATGTGGGCTATACCAATAATAACATTATCCCTTATTTGTTTGCTTTATCTAACGGAAGTACCTTATTTATCGACAAATTTGATCACAAAATCTATGTTTATAATTATACGAGCGGAACATGGTCTTCACAGGATTTTAACATAGGCTATACCAATAACAATATTGAACCTTCAACCTTTGCTTCAGGAAGTAACTTTGCGTTTATTGATAAATATGACCATAAAGTAGTGGTTTATAACACTAAAACGATGGAATGGAAGTCACAGCCTTATAGCATTACATACTATAACAATAATTTGAGTTCTCCTGATATTACCAGATCTAACGGAAACTTTATATTTGTAGACAGGTATGATCACAAAATATACGTTTTCAATGCAAAAACAGGAAATTGGACTTCTCAGGAATACAATGTAGGATATTTGAATAATAATAGTATTCCAACACTTTTGGGATCAGAAACTAACTAAATAATAAAAAAAACGCTTCATCTGAAGCGTTTTTTTTATTGACGGGTAAACTTTACTTCCATCGTTCTTATAACCTTTCCTGTTTTAGGATCCGGACCAAATATTTCCACGGTGTGGCTTTGGTCGTCTATAAAAGTATACACTTCTCTTGCTTCCCATTCTTTTCCCGGTTGAATAGGATCTGGCATTTTTCCTTTAAAGCTGATTGTTTTTTTTGCAGCATTCCATTCCCCTTCGGTTTGCATAAATCCTGTTCCCATATTGTCGATAAGAGTGCTTACAAACTTTTTCTTGGCTTTATCATAGCCCATTGTTTTCATTACTTCAAAAGGTTGTCCCATAATAGTTCCCGAATAGTTGGTGATAAGGTAACGACCCCCTAAAATCATGGTATTGGTACATTCAGATTTGCTGATGATTGCTTTTCCATTGTCTTGTATCCATGTACTGACCTCGCCTTTCCAGTTGCCTTTATATTTCTCCAATACTTTATGCATTTCTCCGGGACTTCTGAAATCCGTCCAGGTTTTAGCGGCCATAGCTGAATCTACTGAGTTCCAGGTGGGCTCTGATGCAGTTTTGCCGGAATTATCAGCCTTTTTTTTGTTCGTTTTTTCACAAGCTGTGAAAGCAATAAACAGTGAAAGAACAATGAGTGAATTTTTCATAATTGTGTAATTTTATATAACTTATTATATGATCCCGAAAATATAAAATTTTTATTATTCATAAATTATTTTTTATTGTAATGATAAATTGTAATTTTGTGTATTCGTAACGCAAATTAATATATGGAGTCTCCAAAAAAATTACAGGATATAAAAGTGGCTGTAGATGCCGTTATTTTTGGATATTTTGATAAAAAAGATCTTCAGATTCTTTTAATTAAAAGAAATATTGAACCATTCAAAGGAGGGTGGGCGCTTCCGGGAGGTCTTGTTCTTGATGATGAAAACCTTGATGATGCCGTTAAAAGAGAACTGCATGAAGAAGCCGGTATAAAGCCCGATTTTTTAGAGCAACTTTATACTTTTGGTAATGTGGGCAGGGATCCCAGAAACAGAGTGGTTTCCGTGGCGTATTTAGGCCTTGTAAACCCTTCTTATCATGAACTCTTCGCCGATTCTGATGCAGACGATGCACAGTGGTTTAGCGTAAACCAACTTCCGGCAGTGGCATTTGACCATAAAAATATCATCGACATTGCTTTAAAAAGACTTCGCACAAAAATTCAGTATCAGCCAATCGGTTTTAATCTCCTCAATGAAGAATTTCCGTTTTCAGATCTTGAAAATCTCTATAAAACAATTGTAGGTCAGGAAATTGACCGCAGAAATTTCAGAAAAAAAATCATGAGCTACGGATTACTTAATGAAACGAATAACATAAAGAAAGAAGGCAGCGGAAGACCCGGAAAACTCTTTACGTTCAATCAGGAAAAATATAAGGAACTGGAAGAACAAGGCTTTTATTTCGAGATTAAATAACTGTTTAAACACGAATAGCACAAATACCTTGATAGTAACTGCTGTTACAATAGATGATCTTCTAAAAAATATTTAATTACAACGGGCTTTAACCCGTTTTTTTTATAACATTACCCCTCATTGGCTTTAACCGAAAGTTCTTCATACCTGCCATAATTACCGGACATTAGAAATCATAGTATTTTACAGATTAATTTTTTTATATTGATAATCAACTGATTAAGTTCATTAGTGTAAAATTAACACAAATAAATTTGGTTGGTAAAATGATATTCTTTTAAATTTGTGTAAAAATAACGCAATAATGAACTACACCTTACAAAATACAAAAGAAAGATTTCAGAAAAAGGAAAGAATCAAGTTTCTGTTTTTCTGGGGTCATTCAGCAAAAGATGAGATTACCAAATCCTGTTTCAGCCAATGGTTTCCGGGAAGGATTGAAGAAAATGGAGTAGTATATAAAACAGCTGAGCATTATATGATGGCGGGGAAAGCAAATTTATTTAATGATGTTGAAACGTTGAAAGAAATTTTGCAGGCAAGTACTCCCAATCTGGCAAAAAGCTTAGGAAGAAAAGTTAAAAATTTTGATCCTAAGAAATGGGATGAGTATAAATATCAAATTGTAAAAAACGGAAATCTTTTAAAATTTTCTCAGAATCAGAAATTCAAAGACTTTCTTTTGTCAACCGGTGATAAAATTTTAGTAGAAGCCAGTCCGTACGACAAAATTTGGGGAATCGGAATGTTGGAAACAGATACAAGAGCAGACAATCCTTTACTATGGAACGGAGAGAACCTGTTAGGGTTTGCTTTGATGGAAGTACGGGATGAATTGAGAGGGTAAAAACACAATAACCAAACACAAAATATTAATTATGGAAAAAGTTGAATTGCACCCACAGATATTTATGATCGAAGATTTCCTGACTGAAAGTGAATGTGATCAATACGTTAGTCTTTCCATGGAAAAAGGTTTTGAGGAGGCAAAAGTTGGCGTTCAAGGGCAGCAGAAGATGAATAAAGGAGTCAGAAATAATGACCGTCTGATGATTTTTGATAATCATTTAGCGGAAGACCTCTTCGAAAGAGCAGCAGGATTTCTTCCAGACTATCATGAAGGCCTTTCGCTTTTAAATTTTAATGAAATGTTCAGAGTGTATAAGTATTCTCCCGGACAACGATTTAAAATGCACAGAGACGGAAGCTACATCCGAAATGAGAAGGAAAAAAGTTTTTACACTTTTTTAATCTATCTGAATGATGATTTTGAAGGAGGAGAAACTGAATTCGAAAACCTCTTTACCATTACCCCTAAAAAAGGAACGGCTTTAGTATTTTGCCATCCTTTAAGACACGAAGGGAAAACATTACTCACCGGATTTAAGTATGTCTTAAGAACAGATATAATGTATTCCTTTTAGAAAAAAGAAAAAAATAAGGCATAACTGTGCCTGTTTTAATTAGCGTAATAATAACACAAATAAGTTTTGATATGGAAGACAGATTACAACCAAGATTTATTGAATCATTACAAAGAAATAATGATCAGATAAGAGAAGATCGTGCGCGTACCATCGGAGAAGATTCAGAATTAATCTACAGACGACGGGTGGAAGATATCGAGCTCAGAATAAAGAAGCTCGAAAGAGAGCAGGAAGGGCTTATTGACATCAGTCCTTTGGATAGAAACAGCCTGACATTCGCGGATTTTAATTCCGAAACATTTGTTCAGAAAGATATGGAACTATCATTAACCATCAGAAATCTGAACATCCAGCTCGAAGTCAGCAGAAAAAGATTTGAATATTTATTTGGAAAAACATTTTAGTTATGGGAAGCACAAGATACGATATAGACGCTCGTTATGACAGAGCAAGTAAAGCAGGCTACGGAACAAAATCCGCAGGAGAGATTTTCACTCAGAATGCCAAAAGAAAAGCTCATGAATCAATGAATCCTAAAGGCATTTCTTTCAGAGAATCCAGAGATTCTGAGGTTCATCCGAATTCCATTCCCATTATTTTGGGACTTGATGTTACGGGAAGTATGGGACATATTCCATACGAATTAATTAAAGAAGGATTACCGAAACTCATGGGAGGTATTATTCAGGGCGGAGTCCCGGATCCTGCATTATTATTCCTGAGTATAGGAGATCATGAATGTGACAGTTACCCGTTGCAGGTAGGACAATTTGAATCAGGAGATGAAGAACTGGATATGTGGCTTACCCGTACCTATATTGAGTCCGGAGGCGGAGGTAATGCAGGAGAAAGTTATCTGCTGGCATGGTATTTTGCAGCGTTCCACACCAGAACAGATGCCTTTGAAAAAAGAAATCAAAAAGGATTATTATTTACAGTGGGTGATGAACCTTGTTTACCGGTGCTTTCCGCTTCCGCAATCAGAGAAATTATGGGATCAGGTCAGCAAACTTATACTCATCTGGAATTGTTGGAAGCGGCGAAGAAAAAATATGAGGTCTACCACATCAGTGTTTTACATTCTGATCAGGGCATCAGAGCCGATAGAGGCTGGAAAGAATTATTGGGACAGAATTGTATCTCCATTGAAGATCACCGTGAGATTCCCAATGTTATTAAAGAAATTATCTGTGATAAGTTTAAAAATCAAGCTTTAAAAACAAATGATCTGTCAGGATTAGATGGGATTCAGATGCTTTAAAATATGGTGATTATATACAGTTTACACTAATTCTGATATCTTAATTATTATGACTCTGTCATTCTGAATATAACGAAGTGAAATGAAGAATCTAGCCACATATCAGATTCTTCCTTTGTCAGAAATCTAAGATTCGGCGTAGCCAATGACAATGATGTAAATTTTATATAGTCACCTAAAATATAAGCGACAATTGGGATGAAATAGGATTTAATATAAAATGTAAAAAAAATATGAAAAAGGCACAAATCGTTATAGGATTGGGTTTTGGTGATGAAGGAAAAGGAATTACAACTGATTTTCTGGCGCAACAAAATCCGGAAGCGGTGGTCATCAGATTTTCAGGAGGACAGCAGGCTGCCCATACCGTGATGATCGACGACAGAAAGCATGTTCATTCCAGTTTTGCGAGCGGAGCATTGCGAGGCCTGCCTTCTTATTTTACAGAACATTGTACCATTCATCCTGTTTTCCTGTTAAATGAACGGGAAGAGTTAAGAGAGAAAGGAGGAAATATAGAATTACATATTCACCCCTTGGCAAAAGTAACTACTCCTTTTGATGTCTGGCAAAACAGAACAAGCTCCAAAAACCTGGAAGATGGCACCTGCGGAAAAGGAGTTGGAGCTACCATGAAAAGACATGAAAGTCCTTATAAACTATTTGCCATTGATTTGATTGCCCCAAAAGCAATGCTGGTCGAAAAGCTGAAAAACATTGCTTATTACTATGGTTTTTTAGATAAGGACGAGGTTGAAAAACAATTGCAGTCTTTTTTAGAAGCAATCGATGCCATCGACTGGAAAATAGATGATTATCATTATCTTAATTCCTTTGATCATTTTATTTTTGAAGGTAGTCAGGGAATTTTATTGGATATGGATCACGGAGTTTTTCCCAATGTGACTTATGCCAGCACCACTTCAAAAAATGCCTTTGAGGTATGCAAATATCTTGGGATTGAAAATATAGAAATGTACTATGTGACAAGAAGTTATACCACGCGTCATGGAAGCGGATGGATGAGTAATGAAAAGCCATTGAATTTAAAAAATAATGAGGAAGAAACCTGTATATTTAATGAATATCAGAAACACCTGAGATTAGGTGATCTGGATTACAACCTGCTGAATTATGCCTTAAAGCTTGATAGTGCCTATGTTAATTCAACAAAAAAGAATCTGATAGTAACATGCCTGGATCAGATTGATAAGGAATTTAAATGGGAAAATCTGGAAATGAAGTTTGATGCCATTTTTGGATCTTATTCTCCTTATTCAAAAGATTTTCAACAGCTTTTTTAAATCTTATCCGGTAAAATAGAAAGATGTAGAGGCATAAATTTTATATTTAATGGAAGGTTATAGAAATTTTGAATAAAACGAACAACAATGAAAGAATTTGAAATAAGAGCAGATTATAAAAATGATACCCTGGTGGTATATCAGGCCTATAATAAAGTCATTGCAAAAGCTGCTTTAGAGAATCAGAAGTTTACAGCTCCGTTTTCATTCAACAGAATGACGTGGATTAAACCTTCTTTTCTGTGGATGATGGAACGGAGTAATTACGGACAAAAACCGAATCAGGAATATACGCTTGCCTTGCATATTAAAAGAGAAGCCTGGGAAAAAGCACTGGAACTGGCTATTTTAACTTCTCCTGAAAAAAGAGCATATCCCAATCCCAAAATCTGGGAAGAAGAGTTTGAAAATGCCAACGTATATGTACAATGGGATCCGGAACGAAATATCAAAGGTACAAAACTCAATTACCGTTCCATACAGGTCGGAATCAGCAGGCATCTGATAGAAGAATTTAATGAAGATTGGATCGTCAAAATAGAAGATTATAACCCTTTGGTAAAGAAGATTTTAAACTTGACAAAGTCCGGAGAATTTGAGAAGGCAAAAAAACTCTTACCTGTGGAAAAAAATTATCCATTATCAGGAGAACTGGCCCGGAGAATAGGAGCCGATATTTAACAAAAAAAAAAATCATGCAAACGATAAAATTATACAGACCCGTAGGAGAAAAAGAAATGATCTTAATTATAGAGAATGGATACAAAATGTTTCCTCCCAGATTAGAATGGTAGCCCATTTTTTATCCAGTTCTGAATGAAAACTATGCAGCGGAAATTGCTGAAAAATGGAACACCAGAGATGAATTTGGTAACTACCTTGGTTTTGTAACAGAATTTGAAATTATAAAAGAAATCGCAGACCAATATCCTGCACAAAATGTTGGTGCCAGAAATCATAATGAATTGTGGGTGCCTTCAGAAGAGCTGGAAACATTTAATCAGGCCATTGTGGGAAAAATAATAGTAAAAAAAGTATTTGTAGGAAGTAGTTTTAAAGACTCTGAAAATGAAGGAGTAAAAAACCTGATCAATACTTTACAATAATCTTCACAAATTCACAGCGAAATAATATATGGATTTGTGATAAAAAAACGAATCATGACAAATAAAGGAATGGCAAAAGATACACTGGAAATCCTTGCCAAAACATATTATATAAATAAAGAAAACGAAAGAATAAGTATAGCAAACGAAATGGAGTCCAGTAAAAAAAGGACTACATTATACACTCCGGAACGACTTTCAGGATTGGTAGAAAACCCAATGCCAGAACCCACTTTTGAAACTCGGATTGAAACCTGGAATTGCAGTTCTCTGAAAGCTATTTTAAAACTGGCTGAAGAAGAAAATCAAGATAAACTTATGTGCCTGAATTTTGCTTCAGCAAAAAATCCGGGTGGTGGTTTTATGAGTGGCGCAGAAGCACAGGAAGAAAGCCTGGCCAGGACTTCAGCTTTATATGAAACCCTGTTAATGGCAGAGGACTATTATACCACCCATCGCAATATGAAATCATGTTTTTATACGGATAATATGATTTACAGCCCGCAGGTTCCCGTTTTCAGAAAAGATAAAGGGGAATTGCTTGATAAACCTGTTTTATGTAATTTCATCACTTCTCCTGCAGTCAATGCAGGTGTTGTAAAACGCCAGGAACCGGAAAGGATAGATGAGATATTAAGTGCTATGGCGAAGAGAATGGACAAAATGTTTTCACTAGCATTAAACGAGGGAAATGAAGTCTTAATCTTGGGAGCATGGGGATGCGGAGTGTTCAGAAACGACCCGAAGGAAATTGCGGGATTATTTAAAACACATCTTCAGGGGAAATATAAAAATAAATTTAAGAGAGTGGTTTTTGCAGTGCTTACAAAGAAAGAAGAAATGCTGAAACTGTTTGAGGAAGTTATTTCCTAATAGAAAAATAAAAGAATTATCATGAAAGTTTACAAATATCGGTCAATAGAGGAAGATATCTTTAAAAGAGATTTCGAAACTATAAGTAACAATTCTTTTTACTCATCAAACTATAGCATGTTAAATGATCCGTTTGATATTTATTTTAATGAAGAAATATCTCAAGTTATAGATCTTTTGAAAACATTGTTTCCACATAGTGAATTGGACAACCTCGAAAAACAATTTCGGGAAGTTTTAAATTTTAAAGAAGAGATTGGGGTTTATTGTTTAAGCACGGATTTTTTGAATGAACAATTATGGGCCTATTATGCTACTTCATATTTTGGATATTGTATAGAATATGACTTAGACAAATTAGTTGATAAAGGACAAAATTTTGATTTTCAATATCAATTTGAAATAGATTATAAAGATAATATTCCAATTTTGGGAATTGAGGACCTAATAAATTTGCAAGATGGCTTTATAAGAAAGATGTTTGCTACAAAGAAGTCTGCATGGCAACATGAAAAAGAAATACGTCTAATCTTTGATCAGTATGGGATGAAAAAAATTCATCGTTCGGCTATCACGGGAATTTATTTTGGAATTAAGACACCGGAGAAAATAAAGGAAAATTTTTACAAGCTTTTCGGGAATGATGATGTGAAATTTTATGAAGTTTTTCCTTCAAATTTTGAATTAGATTTTAAACTAGTAAATGAGACCAAAAGAAAGTTAAAACATGATATAAATAAGTTTGATTTTGAAATATTGAAACATCGAATTAATGTATCTCATGAATCATATTATGTTCTTTATAAGGGTAGCAAAAATGAAATAGATATAAAAGAATTTATTTTAGCATTTAGAGAAGCTTTTTTAATTAAAGAGAATAATAGTCTTTACATTTTTGATAATAAAGAGGTAGAACCTTTAATTGATATTTATCCTAAAAATGATGAACAATATATTAATTATGCTAACTCAATAATTAGTGTTTGTGAAGATTGGGAAGAAGCTGGTATCAATAATCCCTATAAAGACTTTCATTATAATGAAATTATAAATAAAAGATGAAAAAACTAACGATATTAAGCGGCGCAGGAATCAGTGCCGAAAGCGGAATAAAAACCTTCAGAGACGGAGACGGTCTCTGGGAAAATCATAGTGTAACCGATGTGGCAAGTCCGGAAGGATGGAGAAAAGACAGAACTTTGGTGTTAGAATTTTACAATCAACGAAGACGTCAGCTTCATGAAGTAGAACCTAATGATGCCCATAAGTTACTGGCTGAATTGGAAAAACACTTTGAAGTGCAGATCATTACTCAAAATATCGATGATCTTCATGAAAGAGCCGGGTCAACCCGGATTTTACACATCCACGGAGAATTATTAAAGTCCTGTTCCAGTAATAATAAGGGACTGATTTACGAACAAAAAGATGATATCAATATCGGGGATAAAGCAGAAGACGGAGCCCAATTAAGGCCATTTATTGTTTGGTTCGGGGAAGATGTTCCTCTATATCAGACCGCGAGGGAAATGGTAAAGGAAGCCGATATCTTACTGGTTATCGGAACCTCTTTACAGGTATATCCCGCTGCCGGATTAATTCATGATATTAAAGATGATTGTCTCTTAATTGTGATCAACCCTAACGAAACAGGATTTGGATATGGTCAAAGAGCGGTAGTAATGAAAGAAACAGCAACCCAGGGAATGAAGCTGTTATTTGATAAACTGGTAAACCTTGCCTGATGGAAAATAAAATAAAGGCAGGAATTTTCGGTGTTTGCATCGGAGATGCTTTGGGAGTTCCGGTAGAGTTCAAAAGCAGAGATTATTTAAAAAATTTTCCAGTAAAGGACATGCAGGAGTTTGGTTCCCATAATCAGCCTAAGGGAACGTGGAGCGATGATAGTTCTTTAACATTATGCCTTGCGGAAGAACTTACAAAAGGGTATAATCTCGAAAAGATCGGACAAAGCTTTGTAAAATGGAATAAATATGGCCATTGGACGGCCCATGGAAGACTTTTTGACATTGGCTTAACTACCAGAGAAGCCATTGCAAGACTGATAAAAGGGGAAAGTGCCAGATTTTCCGGAAATATTTTTGAAGAAGACAATGGGAATGGTTCTCTGATGAGGATCCTTCCTTTGGCTTTTTATCTTAAAGATGAAGAAAACATCGAAAAGGTATATCAAACGGTAAAAGAAGTTTCAACGATTACGCATGGTCATTTCCGTTCCGTTTTTGCCTGTTTTATCTATGTAATTTTTGCAATTCAATTGTTAAAAGGTAAAAATAAAACCGAAGCTTATGTGCATACCCAAAATACGGTGCTGGAATATGCAGAAAAACAATCGTTTAGCTTAAATGAAGTTGCGCTTTTTCATAGGGTTTTGCAAAATGATATTTCCGGTTATCCTGAAGATGAAATTAAAAGTGGTGGATATGTTTTACATAGTTTAGAAGCTTCATTATGGTGTTTATTAAACTCTGAAAGCTATGCAGAAGCCGTTTTAAAAGCCGTCAACTTAGGTGAAGATACCGATACCACAGGAGCCATAACGGGAGGTCTTGCAGGAATTTATTACGGCTTTGAAAATATTCCGCAGGAATGGGTGGCTGAGCTCGTGAGGAAAAAAGATATTGAAGAACTTTGTGATAGATTTCAAAATAAATACCCTCAGACAACATGAATTTTTTTCTAAAAGTCTTGTCAGGTTTCTTTTCCAGTCATGATCCCAAGAATATCACTCAGGTTGAACCTTTACGAAAATATGAGGATGACATTGAAATAATTCAGTATATTGAAATGGGAAATAATAGTGTTCGGGATTCAAAAGACCACTTATTTCAAACACCAACTGAAGTTTTGGATATCCTGCATGATAATACGGTTCTTTGGATAGATAAAAGGAATGACCGGTTTGGCATCTCAAACCATATGAAAAGTTTGATCATTCCGCTGCATCAGGTAAAAGGATTTGAAATTCAGAATATATTGCAGGGAAAAGGCTCTGGAGAATCTTATATTTTAGTTTGTCTGTCCAATAGCAAATATTTGATGCTCACGACCTCTCCTATTACTTATGAATTTGATCAATACTCGGATATCTTATCCAAAACTTTAGGTGTACCCGTTACTTTTGCACCTGAGTTTTATAATTGTTAAATTACAATACCAACCATGAACGAAATAGAAAAGAAAAAAATAAGTAAATTTTTAAGCCTTATTTTAAGGCACCAGCCTGAAAGTATCGGGTTAAAGCTTGATGAAAGCGGATGGGCAAATGTTGAAGAACTGAAAACAAAATCAGCCCAAAAAAGAATCTATTTTACTACCGAAGAATTAGATGAGGTGGTAGAAACCAATAATAAAAAGCGTTTTGCATTCAATGAAGATAAAACCATGATCAGGGCAAGTCAGGGTCACTCTATTGATATAGATCTGGCTATAGAAGCCCAACAACCCCCTGAATTTTTATATCATGGAACCGCAGAATCAAATATTTCCTCTATTTTAGATCAGGGGATTCAAAAAAGAAATCGTCAACATGTACACTTAAGTGCTGATAAAGAGACTGCTACAAAGGTGGGAATGAGACACGGAAAGCCTGTTATCCTCACCATCAGAACAGGAAAGATGTACGAAGACGGATTATCTTTCTATCTTTCGGCCAATGAAGTCTGGTTGACGGATTTTGTAGATGCAAAATATATTTCAAAATAAAAATGAGCAGAACACTAGTTATAGGAGATATTCACGGGGGATTTAAAGCCTTGAAACAAGTTCTTGAAAGAGCTGAAGTTACACAAAATGACCAATTGATTTTCCTCGGCGATTATGTAGACGGGTGGAGTGAATCTTCACAAATTATTCAATTTTTAATAGAATTTTCCGAAAATCAGGATTGTATTTTCATCAAAGGAAATCATGATACCTGGTGTGAAGATTGGCTGGTATCCGGATTGGCTCCCGATCTTTGGCTTTTCAACGGAGGACAAAAGACCGTAGAAAGTTACGCTCACTACTCTTTGGAAAAGAAGCTTGCGCATTTTGAATTCTTTCAAAAAATGAAAAGTTATTATGTAGACGATCAAAACCGTTTATTTATTCATGCCGGCTATGCTTCTATGCATGGTCCGGAAAAAGAAGTGTATTCAAGCAATTACCGATGGGACAGAACCCTTTGGGAAACAGCAGTAGCTATGGATAAAAAACTAACCAGGAATTCTGAATTATACCCTAAGAGATTTCTTTTGTATAACGAAATATTTATAGGCCATACTCCCACTCTGGATATCGGAATTACAACCCCCGCCCATAAAGCCAATATCTGGAACATGGATACGGGAGCTGCCTATACTGGTGCATTGTCTATCATGGATATCAATACCAAAGAATTCTGGCAGAGTGATCCGCTTCCTTCCCTATACGCCAATGAGAAAGGGCGAAATTAGCAGGATAAAAAATATCGATTCGAAAATTTGCTGCCAGCTTTTGCTGTTTTGCTTTTGTAGCCAGATGAGATTACTTAATTTTAAAGTCTGAAAATATGACTTCCATGAAATTGAAATATCTCCTGCTCACCCTGAGTTCAAGCTTAATTTTTGGCCAGAAAACTTTTCCGACCCCTTTTGAAAAAGGAAATGGAAACCAAACGGTAACCTATGATGAAATGAATAGGTATTATCAGGATCTGTCCAAGAATTTTAAAACGATTCAATATCTTAAAAAGGGCGAAGATGATAATGGCCAACCCATTTATGTAGTGCTTTACAATCCTTTTCCCGAAAAAGACATTGAAAAACTGAGAAAAGATAAGGCTATTCTTTTTGTAAATAACGGAATTCATCCGGGAGAACCTGATGGGATCGATGCAATGATGATGTTGATGAGAGACCTGGCAACTCAAAAGATTGAAACTCCAAAAAACTTCGTCATTGCTGCTATCTCTGCCTATAACGTAAGTGGAATGCTCAACAGAGGTTCTCATTCCAGAGCTAATCAGAATGGGCCGGAGCAATACGGTTTCAGGGGAAATGCAAGAAATTATGACCTGAACCGGGACTTTATCAAAGCAGATTCTAAAAACGCAAGAAGCTTTCAGGAAATCTATCAATGGCTGAAGCCGGATGTTTTTATTGATAACCATGTCAGCAACGGAGCCGATTATCAATATACATTTACCTATATTTCTACGTTTAAAGAACGATTGGGGAATACTTTAGGTACTTACTTTTATAATGATTATCAGGCTAAAAATCTTGATGATATGAAAAAATTAGGTTATGAAAGTACACCCTATGTCAACATTCACGGCGATATTCCCGAGGTTGGATTTGCCTCTTTTGAAGACTCACCAAGATATTCCACAGGATATACTTCTCTGTTTAATTCTTTGGGAACCGTTCCTGAGACACACATGCTGAAGCCTTATGATAAAAGGGTAGATGCTACCTACAAATACATGTTGGTAAATCTTAAAAATCTCGATAAAGATTATCAGAAAATAAAACAACTTCGCGTTGACAATTTAAAACAATATCAGGCTGGCAAACAGTACGGAATCCGTTGGAAAATAGACTCGACGAAGTTTTCAACGATGGATTTTAAAGGCTATGAAGGCAAATATAAACCCAGCGAGATCTCCGGAAAACCAAGATTATATTACGACAGGAATAAACCTTTTACCAAAAATATAAAACTGTTTACCACTGCTGTTCCTACAGGATATATTAGTATTCCTAAGTATTATGTGATTCCGAAGTCTCAATACCGGGTGATTGAGGAATTCAATAGAAATCAGATTCAGATGAAACCGATCCGAAAGGACAGTACTTTTTCCGTTGAATCTTATAAAATCAAGGATTTTAAAACAGTAAAAAACCCTTACGAAGGACACTATCTGCATTATGAAACTACGGTAGATAAAAGGACGGATAACCTGAAATTTTCTACCGGCGACTACTTGGTTTCTACTGATCAACCTGGAGTAAAGTACATTATTGAAACCCTTGAACCTGAGGCATTAGACTCATTTTTTAACTGGAATTTCTTTGATGGTATTCTGGCACAGAAAGAATATTATTCAGCCTATATATTTGAAGATACCGCTGCAGAATTAGTAAAGCAGGATAAAAAACTCAAGGCAGATTTTGAAGCAGCAAAAGCAGCCGACAAAAAACTTTCGGAAGACGGCACTGCTCAGCTGGATTGGATATACCGACATTCACCTTATTTTGAAGAAAAAACTTTCAGACAGTATCCTGTTTACAGAGTCTTGTAATGTATTGTTAATGAGTGTTTAAAATTAAAAAAGACGTTTCAATCTGAAACGTCTTTTTAGTTATCTTGGTAAGCCCCTTTTCAAGGCAATTTCTGCTCTTTTAACAGCCATTTTTTCTTTCCAGTCCATGTACTGGGTTTTGAATTTTGACTTCATAATATCGTCAAATTTACGTTGTACGGTGAGGTTCCACAAAGAATGTGCCTTTACCGACCATGATTTGTCCCAGGCTCTTAAAGAAATAGAGAAACTTCCGTCCAGATATTTCATCCAGTGCCACCATCCTGTCGGCATAAATAACGTATCGCCGTGTTCAAGGAAACACTCGATACCCTCTACACCATCCAACGCCGGGAACTTGGTGAAGTCAGGGTTTTCAATATCATAATCCTCCAACGCATAGGTTGCGTAAGGAATCTGATACAGTCTTTCTTTCCATTTATAATCGAAAAGAAGAATATGTTTCCTTCCATTAAAGTGAGTATGGAAGATATGCGCCATATCAATATCGAAATGAAGGAACGTTACAGATCCTTTTCCACCAAAAAACATATTGGGATATTTATCGAGAAATCCACCCATTAATTCCTTGGGAGAAATATAATCTTCTAAAAGTGTTGGAGCATATTTTATAGGATCAAAAAGGAAAATTCTCAGGTCGGTAGGCTCTCTCTGGATGAGATCTATATAGTCTCCGAATTTCATTTTTGCAGCTGAGGAATTGATGGGAGCAGAAGGGTCTGCTTTTGAACTATCATATAACGGAACTTCCACATCTCCTACTACCTCCTTCATATATTCCATCGTCCATTTCTGGTAAGCAGGCCATCTTTTTGCCATATTTTTGATGACAACGGGCCTCCTTGGCTTTAGATACTTTTCGTAGAATTCTTCTTTAGAAATATCATCTACAATATCTATAGGCTTTAAATTAATTCCCATTTTGTAAATTTTATGTTACAAAATTATTAAATAATTATTTACGACACTTTGTTTAAGTTTTTTTTAATCTATGATTCAAATCAGATTTAACGATCCTTTTTAAGTTAAAAAATTGAAATTTTAATGTAGTGATAAGACCCTTTTTTTTGAAGAATATAAACAAAATACCCTGCGATAAATATCACAGGGCAAAAACACAAAATAGATGAATAAAAATCCATTCTGGTGCTAAGGTATTATTTTTAATTAAATAGCAAACTTCAGGAAAAGTTGATAATATAAATAGAAAATAGCAGATAAGTTATATCAATTCAAAATATGGGGAAATAATTTTTAATTATAATTCAAAAAAAGTAAGACTTAAGAAATTTTTAAAGTTTAAAAATAAATTTACTTTTTTTAATATTGTTTTTAAATAATTGATACAGTGTAATTTAAATTTAATTTTATTTCAAGAAATTGTGAGTTTTAAGGGTTTAATTTGGTGTTTCGGGCTCCTGATTTTGATTCTAAAACACTTTTTTCATGTGTTTTGTATTTTTTCTGCTCACCATAGAATAAATATAACTATTTTTATAGTGATATAAATTTAACTTTTACTGATAAAAACGATCTTTAAAAAAGTGTAACGAAAAACAAAATTGACAAACTAATTGTGCAAATAATAAATATGAAAAAAAATATTTCCTTATTTCTGATGCTTTTCTTTACTGTGCTCACCTTTGCGCAGAAAACGGTTTCCGGAAAGATTACCGATGATGACGGAATGGCAATACCAAGCGCAAGTGTTACCATTGAAGAACCGGGGAAAGATGCTATTTTAGCTTACGGAATTACCAATTCAAAAGGGGAATATAAAGTAACTTTCACTTCTGCAGAATCCAATGTGGATTTAAAAGTGAAAGCATTCAATCAAAAACCACTTACCAAACAGATCAGCAACAGCGATCAGAACCTGAATTTTAAAATGCAGTCTGAAGCTACTGAAATAAAGGAAGTACAACTGAAAACCAAAATGATCACCGCAAGAGGGGATACCATTTCTTATGATCTTAAAGCGTTCAACAGTAAAAATGACCGAACCCTGGCCGATGTTATGAGAAAGATCCCGGGAATAGAAGTCAATAAAGATGGAACCATCCTATATCAGGGAAATGCGATCAATAAATTCTACGTCAACGGAAAGGACCTTATGGAAGGTGGTTACGGAACCATCAACAACTCACTTCCCAAAGACGCCGTACAGAAAGTAGAAGTCCTCGAAAATCACCAACCTGTCAAGATCCTTCAGGACAAAGTCCCTTCAGATCAGGCCGCCATCAATATTAAGTTGAAAAACTCGGTGACCATGACCGGAAGAGGAGAGGTGGGAACCGGTTTTGGAGATCCATGGCTTTGGAATGTAAAACTTACTCCAATGTTTTTCGGACAGAAAAGTCAATGGGTGGTTAATTACAAGACTAATAATATGGGTGAGCAGGTAGAAAATGAAGGGAATATTTTGGCATTTGGAAGCAGCTGGGAAGGAAGAAGAATTAATGCCGGGCAAAACAATTGGTTGAATGTTGACAATGCAAGTACGCCAGATCTGCCGGTACGAAGATATTTAATGAATAATGTTCATTACCTGTCAGCCAACTATCTTGTTAATATTGATAAAAAGAAAGAATGGGAATTAAAGGCCAATGCCAACTATACCAATAACACTGTAGAAAGAGAAAGTTATAAGCAAACTGATTATTTTGCAACGGCTAATGTACCTGCTTCAAAAGTAACCCAGAATATTTTCAATAATTTTTACACGGATAAACTAAAAGGAGAGTTAATTTTCACTAAAAATGCTAAAAAAGGATTTTTTAAAAATACAACGAGTTTCTCTCAGTTTTGGAATGCAGACAGAGCTATTGCCGATAGGGTAAGTACCAGTTTGAATACTTCTACCAGACATGGTGAAGAAGCATTAGAATCACCCACATCATCCTTTCAAAACTCATTAAGTACGATTATTCCCTGGAAAGAAAAAATGGTTAATCTTAGATCATTTATCAACTACCAGACCGATAAACAGACATTAAATATTTCTCCCGCTTCCTATCTAGAAGTTCCTGCTTTCACTCCTGTTAACAATTCAGAAACAGTAATACAAAATTTCAGGTTGAAGACCTTCGAAGCCAACCATTCTGCCAATATAGGTTTTTCAAAAAGTGGATGGACATTTACTCCCGAAGTTGGATTTAACTTTAAAAGAACCTCTCTGACTTCAAACCTGTACAATTTGCAATATGGAAACGGGCAGCAAGGCGAAATATTTAATAACGATCTTACGTATACCACAGCCATTCCATATGGAAGTCTTGGAGTAAACTTCAAAAGCGAGTCGTGGATGTTATTTGCCAATCTTCCGGTAAATTCGAATAATATTAAGGCGGAAGACCCACTGAGGAACGTTTCAAGAACAACCAATAAAGTTACCTTTGAACCGAATATTTTTGTCCAGTATTCATTTGCATCCTTCTTTAAAGCAAGTGTGAACGGAAACATCAGCAATAACTTTGGTGAAGTAAATTCTGCGTATGCTGGATTTGTAATGCTTTCTCCCAGTTCAATAAATGCAATGGACCCTAATAATCCAATTCCACAAAATAATACTAAATCAACAGGGACAAGATTAGAATATAGAAACCCATTAAATAACCTGTTTTTTAATGTGAATTATCGCTTTAATGATGTTAAAAGAAATCTGATTGCTGATCCGGACCGAAACAGTGCGGGAGGAATAATCAGTCGTTATATAGAACAGGATAATCATGCTATCAGCAATGCTTACAGTGCAGAAATAGGAAAATACTTCCCTAAGTTTAAAACCAATGCTTCAGTCAGCTATAGTAACAATACTTCCAGGTCAGATGCTTATCTCAACAGAGGAGCGTATACGAATAAAAATATTGTTCAGTCCTATGGATTTAAGCTAAATAACACTTATTTCAGCTGGATGAGTTTAGATTATAACGCGAGTATTTCTCTCACAAAACAAATCAGCACAAGTTTACTTCCTGAATATAACAATGAAACCTCAAGGAATGGCTTTACTCACAATCTGGCAGTATATTTTTACCCGATTGAAAATCATACGGTAGGTTTCAGCTGGGATCAGGTGAATAGCAGCATTGGAAGCCAAAAATATAACAATGCATTTTATGACATTTCCTATCAGTTTTCCTGGGCAAAAAAGAAAATTGATTTTGAATTGAAATGGATGAATATTGCTAACAGAAAGGTCTTTGAAACATATGATGTCAATGCAACATATAATTCATACACCAGAATTCAGTTGCGCCCTAGCCAGGTAATGTTTACGGTTAAATTTAATTTCAAATAAAATAAAAACCAATCCATCCGGATTGGTTTTTTGTTGAGATATATTGATGGTATTAAAAGCTTTGCTGATCTGCAGAAGGGCCATAACTTCCCGGTAAAGGAATATTATTTAACCTGTAATATACACCCAGTTGTGCCCTGTGGTGAGTAATTTGATTAAGCGCATGGCGGATAGCTCCATACTTGCTCCAGCTCGCCAGCTCATGGCCATCGTTTTTAATGGTCCAGCTTGGATTGAGCTCATCTTCTGAAGCCTTTTCCAATGCTGATTTGCCGGCCTCATAGCTGTCGTCCAGTTTTTTGATAAGATCTTCTTTCGTTGAAAGAATGGTAGGTTGAAATCCACCTGTGGCAAAATCTAGTTCAGAAGTATTCAAAATGGTATTAGGCCATTCAAAAACCTCTACCAAATGGGTGGCAAGAGGCATTAATTTCATGCTCTTTTCATGAGGAGCGTAGTCGTTTTTTCCTTCAGGAAACAAATTGATGAATTTTTTTGTGGTTTGAAATTCTCCCTCCAGTTCGGATTTTAATTGAGATAAGGTGTCCATAATATTTTGTTTTTTAGAAACTTAAAGGTAAGATTTTTAGAACCGAAAATGTTTTAACAGAATCATAATTTTTTCATGAATCACCATTGTTGGTTACCGAAAAAATAAATTTTTAAAAAAGTTGTAACAAAATGATACTTACGGGTACTAATTAGGAAAACTTGATTCAATGAGAAATTTATTCTCAATATTTTTGATCACTCTTTTTGCCTTTGCCAATGCACAGGAAACTAAGGAAACGGCCAACCGATTCTTCTATGAGCTTACTTTTAAGCCAAAGAAAGATTCGGCTAAACTGGATAAAGTCATTACTATTTTAGATATTACTGATAAAAACAGATCTATTTATCAAGACTATACTATAATAGCCCAAGATTCTATTATGAAAATTGAAATGGAGGCTATTAAGAAATCAGGAATGATGAAAGATTTTTCAAAATCACTTAAAACACCAAAGATTTCTGCCAGAATATATAAAACATATCCAGAAATGAAAGTTCAGTATGTGGATAAAATTGCAAATGGTTTTACTCCAACAAACATTGGCTATACTGAAAATTTAAAATTCAATTGGAATATTCTTGCTGATAAGCAAAAAATTGGAGAATATAATGCACAAAAAGCAACGACTGATTTTGGCGGGAGAAAGTGGACGGCTTGGTTTACAACAGATATTCCTTTTCAGGACGGGCCATATAAATTTTATGGGCTTCCAGGTTTAATCGTCAAAATCGAAGATGCAGACAAAAATTATTCATGGGTTTTACAGGGCAATAAAAAAGTAAATGATTACACGGAATTATCCTATATTGAAAATCAAATGAAAATGTCAGTAAAAGTGAATGATTTGTCAAGAGAAAAGTTTGAGAAAACATTTAGTGATTTCAAAAAAGATCCATTTTCTTCTGTGCGCCCTATGATGACTCAGGAAATGCTCTCAAAGACTATACCAGGAATGGATGGAACAGTAGGAGACATGATGAAAAAGCAGGAAAAACAATATAAAGATTTTTACAATGCTAACGATAACCCAATAGAAAAAGATCAGATATCTGATAAAAAGAAAAAATAGCACATTCATATCAACTAAATTATATTTCAGGTCACCCCAGATACAGCGATGTATTTGGGGTGATTTCTTTTACGACATACGTTATTTAGATTAAATTTAAATAACGTATATTTGCAGGACTAAAATTTAGGCTTTGAAAGAGAAAGGATTACATAAATTAAGTGGATTTCCTAAAAACAAAATGGGAAAGATATTGGGATATGATAATGACCATCTGAAAATGCCCAATAAAATCATCGAAATGGGTCTTCTTCCGGAGACCGTTTTCAGGATTTTATACCAAGCTCCGTTCAATGGGCCGATGTATGTGGAATTTGGAGTAGAAAAAAGCCGGATTGCTCTTCGTGAGGAAGAAGGAGAATATATCATTGTTGAAGAATTGAATTAATGCAGGCAAATAAGAAAAAACAGATCCTTTTAGTTGGAAATCCCAATGTAGGAAAGTCGACGGTTTTCAATACACTTTGTAACAAAAAGCAGAAAACGGGAAACTATGCCGGAGTTACTGTGGCAAGTCATTCGGGAAATTATGTTTATAAAAATGAAGAAGTTGAGGTTATTGATCTTCCGGGCTCTTACAGTGTGTATCCAAGCTCTGAAGATGAAGCTATTTTTTCTAAATTCCTGATTGAAGAGCAGGAAAATTATGCCGGTGTTGTTTATATTCTGGAAGCATTAAGCTTAAAAAGAGGGCTGCTTTTATTCCAGCAGATCCAGGATCTGGGAGTTCCTATGATTCTGATCGTAAATCAGATCGACCAGGCTGAAAGGAGAGGGATTACTATAGATATTCAAAGATTTTCTGAAGCACTGGGGATTAAAATTATTCAAACCAATGCTAAACAGAAAATAGGAATTGATGAAGTGCGTGAAGCAATTCACAACAATGAATTCCTAAAGACCGATAAAACATCTTTTGAAACCCCGAATGAACATAGAGATTTCATTCAGAAACTGGCGGCACACAAAGGCTTTACCAATGAGTATAAAGCATGGATGAGTCTTTCATTAGGGACAGATCTTGGAAGAATAGAGTCTGTTATGGAACAGATTCATGATTCTGAGGTTAAAAGTTTGGTTCCTAAAAGATTACAGGTTCAGGAAACTGTGAGAAGATATCAGAATGTTGACAAAATATTAGAAAATGTAATTTCTAAAAAAGCTCAGTTTAAAGAGCTGCTTACAGAAAAGCTTGACAAAGTATTGGTTCACAAATTCTGGGGATATATCGTCTTTTTGGCGATTTTGCTGGTTATTTTCCAAAGTGTATTTTTTCTTGCAGAATATCCGATGAACTGGATTGAGAACTTTTTCTCGTGGCTTGCTGCCTTTACCAGTGAGCATCTTCCGGAGGGACCTATCAACTCTCTGATCTCAAACGGAATTGTTCCCGGAATCGGGGGAATTGTAGTATTTGCCCCTCAGATCGGGATTTTACTATACTTTCTTTACCTGTTGGAAGATTCCGGATATATGGCAAGAGTGGTGTTTCTGATGGATAGAGTTCTTCGCCCGTTCGGACTGAATGGGAAAAGTATTGTTCCGCTTGTTTCGGGAACCGCATGTGCTATTCCTGCCGTTATCTCCACAAGAAATATTGAGAACGTCCGTGAAAGATTACTAACGATTTTGGTAACTCCTTTCATGACGTGTTCCGCGAGACTTCCGGTGTACAGTATTATTATTGGACTGATCATTTCGGAAGGCACATTTTTAGGCATAAAATATAAAGCAATTGTACTGATGGGAATGTACCTGTTAGGATTCTTTGTCGCATTATTTTCTGCTGCCATTCTTAAACGATTTATTAAAGATAAAGGCAAAACATACCTGGTAATGGATCTTCCGGCTTACAAAAAGCCACTTTTCGGATACGATTTCAAAATGGTTTTAGGAAAAGTATGGGACTTTATTACAGGAGCCGGGAAAATTATTTTTATTGTAAGTATCATCATCTGGTTCTTAAGCTATTTCGGACCAAAACAAAAACAGGATGAATTGGTAGCAACCAATGTGCACCTTGATCACTCCTACCTGGCGAAAATGGGTAAAGGAATAGAACCTGTAATTGCTCCGTTGGGCTATGATTGGAAAATGGGAGTAGGTATTCTTACGAGTTTCGTTGCACGTGAGGTCTTTGTAGGAACAATGTCAACGTTGTACAGTCTTGAAGATGACGCTCCTGAAGTGAAAGTAATTGATAAGATGAGAAGAGACGTAAAACCCAATGGCGAAAAGGTATTCAGTTTTGCGACGGGAGTTTCCGTACTTCTGTTTTACGCGTTTGCAATGCAGTGTGTTTCTACACTGGCAGTAGTCTACAGAGAAACCAAAAGCTGGAAATGGACAGGCTTTCAGGTAGCAATGATGACAGGTTTGGCATATTTTGTGTCGATGATAGCATATCAGATTTTAAAGTAATGGATTCATCATTAATTTTTCAATACGTAATTATTTTCTTAGTAGTGGCATTTGCGTGTTACTCTTTGTTTAAGATGCTTAAAAAGAATTTTGCACCCAAGAAATTCAGTTCCAAAAGAACAAATTGTGATAAAGACTGCGGCTGTTCATAACATAGACTTCTCCGGATAATTGAAAAAAATGTAGTAAATTCATTTTTTTAATTTAAAATATCCAGTTTGAGTCTTTCAAAGCTAGCATTCGTTTTATTCTTTTTTTCATTTGCTGTAATAGCGAAAGCACAAAACGATACTGCTAATATCAAGTCGTATAGGGATCAGATTATGATTCGTTTAAATCTTGATACCAATATCGAAGGATTTGTTATTTCAAACGGAAATGAACCGAACGTACAAAAGACTGTCCTGTCAATTAATAACAGAGCCAGCACCTCTATTTCATTCGATTACAAGGTCATTAGTGCCAGCATTACTATGACTCCGCGTTTTATCTCCGGAGGAAATGATGAGTTGAAGGGCAATAGTTCCTACAGCGATTTCCAGTTCAGGCTTTTTCCAAAGAGATTTATTCAAAACGTTTATTACAAAAATGTCAAAGGCTTCTATGTTGAAAATATGAAGGACTTTGTTCCCGGATGGGAAGAAGGGAAAGATCCTTATATTCGTTTCCCTGGCCTTCAGGTACAGAGCTACGGAGGTTCTACATCATATATCCTTAATAAAAGCTTTTCTGCAAAGAGTATTTATACCCAGGGCGAATGGCAGAAGAACAGCGGCGGAAGCTGGATCCCTTCAATCGATTACGACTTTACCATTCTAAGCAATACAGCCAACGATGAGAAAAATAAAGTTACTCAGTTAAAAATTGGGGGAAATATGGGCTATTTCTACAATTGGGTAATTGGCAAAAAAGTGAATATAGCCCCTTATCTTGCCCTTGGAGTCGGTGCCAAATTTGCGAGTTATCGTAATATCCTGGAAGATAGTGAGAAACAGCATACCCAATACCTGACCATACGCATGGAAGGAGGACTTCACGCCGGATACAATACCGACCGGTTTTTATTCGGAGGTAAAATTAATTTTAATGCATCAGCTTATAACGAGAAAAAAAATCAGACTATAGAAAATAATTATATCTATGGTCTATTGTATATTGGTTATCGTTTTCGCCCACCGAAAGTGGTGAAAAAGACCTACGACAAAATGCAAAAAACAATTCCTCTTTTATAACATAAGACTCTTTTAAGTATCTTTGTTTCGGACAAATTATTATATAAACAATAAAGAAATATAAAAACATAATGTCGTTAATAAAATCTATTTCAGGAATTCGCGGAACCATTGGCGGAAAAGTAAATGATAATCTGACACCACTTGACGTGGTAAAATTTGCTTCCGCATTCGGAACCTGGCTTCAGAATAATAAAAATAAAAAAGACCTTACTCTTGTCATCGGAAGAGACGCAAGAATTTCAGGGCAAATGGTTTCTTCTTTAGTAACTGCTACCTTACAAGGATTAGGGATCAATGTTGTTGACCTGGGACTTTCCACAACACCAACTGTTGAGGTAATGGTACCGGAATTGAAGGCAGACGGAGGAATTATCCTTACAGCTTCTCACAACCCAAAACAATGGAATGCATTAAAGCTGTTAAATGATAAAGGAGAATTCATCAGTGGTGAAAACGGAGCAGAAGTATTGGCTTTAGCAGAAAATGAGGATTTCAATTATGCAGAAGTAGATGATCTTGGGAAATACGAAACAAGAGATGATGCTTTTGATATTCATATCCAGCAAATCCTTGAGCTTCCGATGGTTGATGTGGAAGCTATTAAATCCAAAAACTTCAAAGTAGTATTGGATGCGGTAAACTCTACCGGAGGTATTGCAATCCCAATGTTATTAGATAAATTAGGTTGTGAAACTATTAAATTATACTGTGAACCAACTGGGCACTTTCCTCACAATCCTGAACCTTTAAAAGAACATTTAGGAGATATCTGCGAGTTGGTTAAAAAGGAAAATGCAGATTTGGGAGTTGTAGTAGATCCCGATGTAGACAGATTAGCTTTAATAGACGAGAAAGGGGAGATGTTCGGTGAAGAATATACCCTGGTTGCCGTAGCTGATTATTTATTAAAGAACAAAAACGGAGCAGCCATCTCCAATCTTTCTTCAAGCCGTGCCTTGAGAGATGTTGCACAGACTCACAATTCAGAATATTTTGCAAGTGCTGTAGGAGAAGTGAATGTAGTTACCTTGATGAAAGAAAAAAATGCGGTAATCGGTGGCGAAGGAAACGGTGGTATCATCTATCCTGAATTACATTACGGAAGAGATTCTTTAGTAGGAGTTGCTTTATTTTTAACACATTTGGCAAAAGAAAATAAAACCGTTTCAGAATTGAGAGCTGGATATCCAAGCTATTTCATGGGAAAAAAGAAAATAGAACTGACTCCCGAAATTGATGTAGATGCCATTTTAAGCAAAATGGAACAGGAATATCAGAATGAACAGGTTTCTACCGTTGACGGTGTTAAAATTGATTTTGAAAACAACTGGGTTCACCTTAGAAAATCCAATACGGAGCCCATTATCAGAATCTACACAGAGGCAAAATCTCAGGAAGAAGCAGATCAACTGGGAGATGATATCATTGCAAAAATTAAAAGTTTAATTTAAATAAAAACAAAAGAACGGAACAGATGCGCTCCGTTCTTTTTTTATATCGAAATGTTTGAGCATATCACCAATAAGTTTCCCTTTCCCAAAGAAAAATGGAGAAAATTTCTGGGCGGTTTTGAGCGGATGGAAGTCCCGGCTAAAACTTTACTGTTACAGGAAGGTAACGTTTCATACAATGCCTTTTATCTTGAAAAAGGACTGGTAAGAGCCTGGTATAATAATGACGGGAAAGATGTGACCTTTCAGTTTTTTATTGAAAACACAATGTTTTCTTCTCTCGAAAGCTTTAAAAAAGGATTGCCAAGCATGGTCTCTTTTGAAACCATAGAACCTTGCGTTTTGTATAAAATAAAAAAACCTGATGTAGAGGCTTTTCTGGAAGAAGTGTATGAATGTCCGGAACTCAGAACGCTGTTGATGGATGCTCTTTTTGAAAGGATGTTTGATTATATGAAACATTTTTTCTCATTTATTAAAGATTCACCCCAACAACGATATCTTAATCTTGCTAATGAAAAACCGGAGATTATCAGAAGAGTTCCCCAGCATTATATCGCTTCGTATCTGGGCATTACAACGGTACATCTCAGCAGGATAAAAGCCAAAATATTAAAAGAAAAACTTTCTTAGCCGGAAATATGGAAGCCAGAGATTGGATGTTTTTGCTGGCCCTTTATTCGTTTCTATTTTACTTATCTTATTTTGCCGCAAAAGACGCAAATAATTTTAAAATAATTTCTTCAAAAAGTCCACAATGGCGTTTCACTTAGCAAAGGTTCGCATTCTTTGCTGAACGAAGTGCCTCTGCGAACGAAAAATAATACGGTATTTATCAACCTTTGTGGCCTTAGCGTTTTTATACCATACCTTTATTAATAAAGTCTTCAACAACTTCCAGCACCCCTATCCCAGCTTCCTTTTCTTCTTCTTTCAACTGATAACAAATGTTATTGCTCTCCCGCTTTCCCCACCTTAATTTTGTATAAAAATTTAAAATAATGAAAGCAGCAGTTGTATTTGAAAAAGGGGGTATACCACAATATGCAGAATTTTTAGACCCTGAAATCGTTCAGGAAAACGAAGTATTGGTATCCGTAAAAGCGGCCTCTATTAAAAACCTTGACAGGGCAAGAGCAAGTGGAAACCATTATTCAACCGAGAATGAAGCACATCAGCCTAAAATTATCGGTTCAGATGGAGCTGGCTATCTGGAAAACGGAAATAAAGTATATTTTTTCAGTAAAAAAGGAACTGTTGCTGAAAAAGCGGTGGCAGATAAAAAGATGATCGTTCCTATTCCTGAAGAACTTGATTTTTCTACAGCAGCAGCTTTGCCCAATGCAGTAATGGGATCTGCAATGGCGCTGAAATTCAAGGCGGGAATACAACCTGGAAATACGGTTCTTATCAACGGAGCAACAGGTATTACAGGCAGAATTGCCGTTCAAATTGCTAAGTTGTATGGTGCTCGCAAGATTATCGTGACCGGTAGAAATGCAGAATCTCTGAAAGCTTTGTTCGAACTGGGAGCCGATGAGGTAATCTCTTTACTGAAAGAGGATGAAGATTTTAAGCAGAATATTAAAAAAATACATGAGGAAACACCTATTGATATTATTGTGGATTATATTTGGGGTCATTCTGTGGAAATAATATTATCAGCGCTGAAAGGCGATGGCTCCTTTTCTCATAAGACAAAGCTCGTTACCATAGGAGGAATGAGTGGAGATACCATTCAATTGTCTTCTCAAATTCTCAGATCAACGGACATCAGTATTTCAGGATCAGGGTTGGGAAGCTGGGCAAAAGAAGAATCAGCTCTTTTATTTTCAGAAATAATCCCGGAAATGTTTGATGCAGCAGTAGCCGGGAAAATTAAAATAGAAACGGAAGTCTTTGATCTTGAGAATATTGAATCAGCCTGGAATCTTGAAATTCCTAACGGAAAAAGACTGGTGATAAGAATTTAACCACAATTTCATTTTTTTATCCACAATCCTTTTATCTGTTTTCTTTTTTTACTATTTTTATAATAGAAATTTATGAAATGGAAAATTCAAAAAAAAGTTGCAACTTTGCATAAATATTTGAATATCAGTTTCAGATGTATTATTAATTAAAAGTTTGCCGAGGTTTGTAAGCAATTTCAAACATCAGGTTGACAAAGAGGACACTATTGGAAGAGTATTTTGGAAATGAACTTGTAAAAAAGTTCGAGGAAATGATGGAAAACAATGATGAATTCTACTTCGACACCGAAGAGTTGGAAGACATTATTGTTTATTATTTGGAGCTGGGTGACTTTAATTACGCCGATATGGCTGTTAATTATGGTCTGAAGCTTCATCCTAATTCTTTAGATATCAAGATTAAAAAACTTGAGATTCTTTTGGAATGGGAAGAGTATAATACAGCGAAGGAGCTTATCAATGAGCTCAAAGGTTCCTCCATGGAAAATACAGACTTTATGGTTTGCTACGCCAAGTATTATTCGAACTTAGGAAATCCTAAAAGATCCATTGAAATTTGCAAACAAGCTTTAACATTAGGGGAAGAAGAAAACTTCCTTCACAACTTTATTGCAGATGAATATGTGAATCTGGGAGATCCTTTTAACGCTCTTAGACATTACAGAAAAGCACTGAAAGAAGATCCTACGGATGAGTATGCATTAGAAAACTGTATGGTGTGCTTTAGCGACTTGAATAAGAGTGAGGAGGCAATTGCCTTTCTTAATGAATATTTAGATGAGTTTTCTTATTCTGAAACCGCATGGTTTGAGTACGGACAATTCTATTTCAACAGAAAGAATTTTGATGAAGCGATAAAAGGGTATGACTATTTATTAGCCATCAATTCAAGTTCTGTTGGTGTATATGCCAATAAAGCAGCTTGTTACGAAGCTTTAGGACAATATCAGAAAGCGATCGAAACGTATGAAGAAATGCTGGAGCTGGAATATACAAAAGCTTTTACTTTTTATAAGATCGGACTTTGCAACAAAGCATTAAAGCAACCTATTGTAGCTTTAAATGCGTTCCAGAAGTCATTGAGAGAAGACCCGCAGTTTTATCTTGCGATGATGGAACAGTCTTATCTGTATGAAGAAATGGGCGGAATGTCCGAGGCTTTGCACTTTGCAAAAGAAGCCACTCAATTGAATGAAAATAATCTGGATTATCAAAAAAGATTAGCTTTTCTGTTCATTGATTCAGGAAAATTTGAAGAAAGTCTTGCTTGTCTTAAAAAACTGGTAGATGCAGAGCCGTCGAGGTTTTACAACTGGTATGCTTACTCCGAAGTATTGATGCTTTTAGGTGAGTATGAAGAAGCAGTAACTGTTTTGAACAAGGCTGTAAAAAACCATCACCGTGCAGAACTGTTTTACCAGCTTGGAAATTGTTTTTTCAATTTAAAAGACGAGAGCAAAGGAATGGAATCCCTTCAAAAAGCCCTGGATCTGGATTCATCTTTAGCGAAGGATATGCAGAAAAAATATCCGTTTATCAAAGATGAGGTGAAAAAGGTTAAAGCCAGAGTGAAAAAGAAGAATTAATTAAAAAATTACTTAATTAAATAAGAAATCCTGCAGCAATGCAGGATTTTTTTTGTTAATGATTGTAATCGTATATAAATTTATCCGGTTGCGTGGTCGTAGGATTTCCGCTTGCATCTACTGATTGCCTGATTTCAGTGGCAGGATAACCGCTGGGAGTAAACATGGTAGTATATTCATACCCTACATAAGCACTTCCGCTGCCACCGGAGGTAAGTGTTCCTTTGTAGGAACTTAAACTATTCTGGATATTAGAAAACAAAACCGTTACCCCATCACTTTCGTCGCCGTTGAAAATAATTTTATCAAACCCTTTTACATTTTTAAATGCATAGCTTTTATTGGTATAAGTATAAGCTCCGTCTTGAGTATAAGTTACCGGAACTCCGTTGTTGTTACCATTTCCTGAGCCTGTAACCTTTACCATATTGCCGTTTCCATATGTATATACGCTGTTGATGATATAATTATTATTGGTTCCGAGGTCAGCCTGCTTTTTTACATTAATCTCTGTTGTACTCACAGGAGTATACGTATAAGAGATTGTTTTTTCCAACGCACCTGCAGTAGAATATTTCTTATTGATTGAAGAGGTCATCTGTTGACCGGAGTAGGAAAACTGAACCGTATTCTGAAGAATATTATTTTCGAAACTTTTAATACCGGTAATAAAATCATCAGTATAGGTAAATTCTGTACGGTATCCGGGATCTTTGATGCTGGTTAAATTAAGAATCTTAGTTCCATTGTAATTGATTTTCATGGAAGAACCACCCATCGTTATTTTCACGGGAAGCATCACGCTTTGATTGGCAGGATCGGTATTATCAAATGGAGTTTCCTCATCAGAATTCCCACAGGAAAAAAGAAATAAGGCAAGAGAGCCCAATAGTAGAGTTTTTTTCATAGTTATAAATTAGATTATCCAAATATAATTTAATTTATAATGAAACTCTATTTTTTTTGATTTGTTCTTAAAAATATCAGTCCTGCAATGATAATTCCTGCACAGATAAATTGCATGTAAGTAAGCTTTTCACCATCTACAATTCCCCAGATAATAGCAACAATGGGCATAATTAAAGTAACCGTTGAAGCAAAAAGAGGACTGGAAACTTTCAGTAAACGATAATTCATGGTCATTGCTAATCCGGTCCCGAAAACAGAAAGTAGGCCCACGAAAAGTAAACCAAGCATATTGTCCTTTGAAAAGGTAAACTCAGAAAAGAATCCTGTAGAAGTGAGGGCAATAAGTGAAGGTAAAAATAAAACGAATGAAAAAATAAATCCTGAGAGAATGACCGAAGAAACATCCATCAATTTTGATTTTACAGTTGTTGTACTCACAGCATAACACAAAGTGGCTAACAATAACAGCAAAATCGGAATCATTTTAAATTCACCGCTGTCACCTCCACCGAAGGCCAGAATACAAACTCCGGTAAAACTTATAAAAGTCCCGATAATCTGCTTCTTTGTCGTTTCAAACTTCCAGACCAAAGCACCTACGATAATGACAAAAATAGGCATCATAGAATTGATTATCCCGGCAATACTGCTGCTTATCTCAGTTTCAGCAATGGGAAATAGGAACATGGGGATAAAATTCCCCGTAAAAGCAGCCAGAATAAGCCACTTCAAATGCTTTTTCGGAAATAATTTATAATTGGAAATAGCTACGGGAAGCAAAACAATTCCCGCAATAAGAACTCTTAAAGATCCAACCTGAAACGGATTGAAATGTTCCAGTGACTTTTTGATCAGAATAAAAGATGATCCCCAAATAATACTCAGGATGATCAAAAGAACCCACTTTTCTTTATCTGCGTTCATTATTTTCGTGTAAGATTTTTAGAAATTCTTGTTTAGGAATCATTGTAGCGCCCAAGCTTTCCAGGTGTTCTGTATGAGATTGGCAATCAATTAATTCCAGCTGGTCTTTATTGGTTTCCACAAAATGAATAAATCCTGCCTTGGAAGCATTGCTTACCTTGGCAAACATGCTTTCACCACAGAAAACATTTCCGATTTGCAATCCGTAAAAGCCGCCAACAAGTTTTCCGTCCTGCCATACCTCAATACTTTTGGCCAGGCCGTATTCATGAAGCTGAATAAAGGATTCCATCAATTCATCAGAAAGCCATGTTCCGGATTGCCCCTTTCTATTTGCTTGCTGGCAATTTCTGATGACTTCCCTGAAATTTTGATTCTCTGAAAAAGAAAAAGTATTTCTGTTTAAAATTTTTCTCATCGACTTGGAAACCTTTATTTCTGCTGGAAATAAGACAAATCTTGGGTCGGGACACCACCACAGAATCTCTTCTCCGGGATTGTACCAGGGGAAAATTCCCAATTGATAAGCAAACCAGATGCGTTCTACAGAAAGATCACCACCAAAGGCAATCAATCCGTCATGACCGTCATAAAGCTCGGGGTCAGGGAATGAAATGTCGTTTTCGTCTAATCGGATCATTTTGAGCAAAAAAATCCCACTTTAGCAAGCAGGATTTATATTTAGATCTTTATTCCTTAATTAGAAAGGTAAATCATCATCGTCATCTCCGGCAAACGGATTCTCATTAGAAACAGGAGAAGCTGATTGCTGAGGCATAGCCTGAGTAGGCTCTGATGCATTATCAGAAACTTTCTCTACTCTCCATCCTGTAATAGAGTTGAAGTACTTGGTTTCTCCCTGTGGAGATACCCATTCTCTTCCTCTGATGTTGATTCCTACCTTTACGTTCTCTCCCTCTTTCAGGTTATCTAATAAACTAATTTTATCAGATAAAAATTCTATGTTTATCGGCTGTGGATACTGTTCTTGAGTCAAAATAACCATTTCTCTCTTTTGAAACCCGCTCGCAAATGTTTGAGCATCAAAAAGTTTCTTTACCGTTCCTTGTAATTCCATATCGTAAAATATTAACGATGTAAAAGTAATAAAATCAATTGTAATAATATGTGCCGCGAGGAAAAAAACTATAAATTTTAATTTTTTTTTCTGAAAAGTTTGGAGGTAAAGGAAATTGTCCTATATTTGCACTCACAAAAACGAAGCAAGCTCTTTAAAACTTACAATATAAAAAAACCAGCGGATGTGGTGTAATTGGTAGCCATGCCAGACTTAGGATCTGGTGCCGTGAGGCGTGGGGGTTCGAGTCCCTTCATCCGCACTATGCGAAAATAGCTCAGCTGGTAGAGCACAACCTTGCCAAGGTTGGGGTCGCGGGTTCGAATCCCGTTTTTCGCTCCACACCTGCCCTGGTGGTGGAACTGGTAGACACGCAGGACTTAAAATCCTGTGCCTCTTTTGGCGTGCGGGTTCAAGTCCCGCCCGGGGTACAAAGCCCTCTGTATTTCGTTACGGAGGGTTTTTTGTTTTTATAGAGGGTGTTCTTTAAAAAGAATTTCTTATATTTGTAAGAGAAACGATAGAATCTGTAGAAAAACAGATCAATATAATCAGCGGATGTGGTGTAATTGGTAGCCACGCCAGACTTAGGATCTGGTGCCGTGAGGCGTAGGGGTTCGAGTCCCTTCATCCGCACTATGCGAAAAGTGCTCACTGATAAGTAAGCCTTTAAAGGTTGGAGCCATTGGTTCGAATCTTTTTTTTCGCCCACAACCAAGCCCTGGTGGTGGAACTGGTAGACACGCAGGACTTAAAATCCTGTGTCCGCAAGGACGTACGGGTTCAAGTCCCGTCTGGGGTACAAAGCCCTCTGTAATCGGATTACGGAGGGCTTTTTGTTTTTCTTAAAATTCTGATTTCAGGTAATGAAAAATTACCTTTCAAATAAAAATGCTCCCTGCTATTCATAATTGGCGGGGAGCATTTTTTATATAGGATTCTTTGTGTGAGCAGCTATCTGTTCTTTCTTTCCAGATTTTCCAATCTTTCAAAGATGCTGGTGAAAATGTTTTTTTCAGCAGTAGAAATATAGCCTACCATTTTAAATACCTCGGTGGATTTAAAGTTAATTTGTTCATTGTCAGAAAGATATGTAAGTTTTCCATCTGTATGTACGAATAAGGTCTGAGATAGCTCTTTTTTAGCATCAACCTTATTCAAAAACAAAATGTCTCCATACTGATATTGGGGCAGCAATGGTGTTTCTGTGGTAAATTCATACACCAGATCTACGGATGCTAATATTTTTTGCATAATTAAGGCGTTCGGCGAATTATCCTTAATTATAGTGTTGGCTTCCTGGCTGTTTTGTATGGCAAGCTCAGGAAAAAGCATCAGCTGATCAATGTCTGAAACGCTTACTAACTGGTTTACCTGCAGGATTTCTGTTAATAATTTATCAAGATTAAGATTAAAATGATTGGCCACTTTTAGTATTGTGTCAATTTTTGGCTCGGCACGACCTTCCTCATAGGAACTGATTACTCCTCTGTTTAAATCAAATAAATCAGCAAAAGCTTTCTGACTCAGTCCTTTAACCTGTCTTATTTTTTTAATATTAGTCCCAAAGAAGCTCATTTTGTCTAATCTTTTTTGCAAATATAGAGAATCTCAAACAAATGAATGCTAAAAATATTTGCAATTTGAAAATTTTATGTTATATTTGTTAGAAGAATTTTAAACACTAAAGCCAGTCATCATGAAAAATCAAATATTTAGAACGGTCAAAGAGTGGTTGTTAGATTATGAGTTTAACATCACGTTGGAAGATGAGGCTCAGAGAATACTGATCATCGAAAAAGAATCCAACGGGATAAAAAATATGATCCTTATTATATCAGATTCTATTCTGATCATGGAACAGTTTCTTTTTGAAATCAAAAATCCATCCGAAAAAACATTCCTGAGGTTGCTTCAGAAAAACAGAGATATTGTACACGGAGCCTTCGTTTTGGACAGTACAGGAAGAAGGGTAATTTTCAGAGATACGCTTCCCACAGATAATATGGCACAAAATGAAGTGATGGCTTCTATCAATTCACTAGGAATTCTTGTAGGAGAATTTACCAACGAAATGCTTGAAATGAGTAAGTAATTTACAAAAGATATTTAAAATGAACATTTTCAAAAGATTATTAACAATAGGAAAAGCAGAGATCCATTCTGTGATCGACAGCTTTGAGGATCCCATCAATTTAACGGAACAGGGAATCCGTGAAATGAAAGAAGAACTGGGGAAAAGTGTTGAGGCACTGGCACAGCTTAAAGCACTGGATATCCGGAAAAAGAACGAAGCGGAAGCCGAGGAACAAACAGCTACAGATTATTATAACAAAGCGATCGTGATTATTCAGAAAGCCGAAAAAGGAGATGTTGTGGCTTCAGAAGCTGATCGTCTCGCTAAAGAAGCGTTAAAAAAACAAGCTTCTGCTCATGAAAAAGCACAACTTCTGCTTAAGGAACATGAAAAACTTCATGTCGAATGCGAGAAAATGCAGGGTAATATTGCTCACCTGAAATCGAGTATTGCCAAATGGGAAAATGAATTGAAAACTCTTAAAGCAAGAGTTCAGGTAAGTGAAGCTACAAAGGATATTAACCGTAAAATGACACAGATGGATACGGGAAGTACGGTAAGCATGCTGGAAAAATTAAAAGATAGAGTAGTGCAACAGGAGGCATTGGCTGAGGCTTATTCAGATCTTTCGAAATCAGGGAAAACTATTGATGAAGAGATTGATGCCCTGGTCAGCAACAATGACACAGAAGCTGAAGAAGCTTTAAACAGATTAAAAGAAACCCTTAAAAAAGGCTAGTATATGACCTTTCAGGAATTTTTAAATGTGGCGTTTTCCCCGGTGAATACGATATTAAGCGTATTGCTTGGACTTTCAGTGATCTATTGGTTATTTACCATAATTACAGGATTGGATATTGACGTGGGAATTCATTCTGATCTGGATGTGGGAGGAGATATTCACGCTCCGGATGGCCATATTCATGCGCCGGATCACAATCCTTCAGGATGGATGCATTTTCTGAAGTTTCTGAATCTGGATATTGTTCCGGTCACCTATTTTCTCACATTGTCACTTTTGATTACCTGGCTGGCGTCGTTTTACCTTAATTATTTTATTCCGATGCCGGTTTGGCTGGGGGTTTTGGTGATACTACCATTAATGATTGCGGGAATGCTGCTTACTAAAATCATTCTTAAACCTTTAAATCCCTTTTTCAGAGAGATTAACCACAAAGGAGAAGTCGCTCATGATTTTTTGGGGAGAGAAGGTCGTCTGAAGTCCAATATTCAGGATGGAAAAATAGGAATGATGGAAGTTTTTATCGGAAGCGATCCGATGACGTTGATGGTGAAAAGTAAAGACGGAACCAGACTGGAACATGGTACAAAAGTTATGATTGTAGACGAAGAACCGGATAAAAGAATTTACTACGTACAAAAGTCGATGTGGTCCTAAAACCGAAAAATATGCTGTACCTCTTTCTTATTGTACTGAATTATATTTTGGACGTTTTGTACCTCTATTTTTAAAACAAAAACACACTTATATATAAACTTATAAAACTATGAATTTACCTTTAATTGCTGGAATTATTGTTGCTGTAGTAGCAACAGTAGGGTTGATTTTCTGGATTCTATCCATGTATAAAAAGACCGTTCAGGGAATCGTTATTTTGAGAACAGGCTACGGAGGAACAAAAGTTTTCTTTAATGCCGGAATTGTTATCCCTATTATTCACCGTATGGAATCTATGGATATTTCCGTGAAAAAGCTGGAAATATCTCGTGAAGGAAGAGCAGGATTGATCTGTAAAGATAATATGAGAGCAGATATCCAGGTAGCCTTCTTTATCAGGGTTAATAAATCGTTGGATGATATCATTAATGTTGCTCAAACAATCGGATGTCAGAGAGCTTCTGATGCACAAACATTAAGAGAACTATTTGAAGCCAAATTCTCGGAAGCCCTTAAAACCGTTGGGAAAAAATTTGATTTTACAGAATTATACGAAGCCAGAAGTGAATTCCGTCAGGAAATCCTTGATATCATCGGAACAGATCTGAACGGATATGTGTTGGATGACTGTGCAATCGATTATCTGGAACAGACTTCCATCGACAAATTAGATAAGGACAACATCCTTGATTCTGAAGGGATTAAGAAGATTACGGAACTTACAGCTACACAGAATATTAAAGCCAATCAGGTTCGAAGAGACGAAGAAAAAACAATTACGAAGCAAAACGTAGAAGCCCGCGAAGCTATACTTGAGCTGGAAAAACAATTGGCAGAGAAACAGGAGTCTCAAAAAAGAGAAGTCGCCAATATCAAAGCCCGTGAAAATGCTGAGATTTTAAAAGTAGAAGAGGAAGAGCGCCTGAGATATGAAACTGTACGTATTGCTACTGAAGAAAAGCTGCAGATTGCGGAAGAAAATAAACTTCGTCAGGTAGTAATTGCCGCTAAAAATAAGGAAAGAGCAGATCTGGTAGAAACGGAAAGAGTATTGAAAGACAAAGCGCTGGAAGCTACAGAAAGAGAAAGAATTGTTTCTCTTGCTCAGATTGAAAAAGAAAAGGCGATAGAACTTGAGAAGAAAAGTATTCAGGATGCAATCCGTGAGCGTTTAACAATGGAAAAAACGGTGGTGGAAGAGCAGCAGGGAATCAAAGATCTTGAAGCATTCAAAACGGCAGAGAGAAACAAGCAGGTTGAAATCACGGTGGCCACTCAGGAAGCCGAGAAAAAACTGATCGAAGAAACAAGAGCTGCAGAGTCAAGAAGATTATCCGCAGAAAAAGATGCACAGAAATATGTAATCGAAGCACAGGCGAAAAGAGATGCGGCAGAAAAAGAAGCGGAAGCAAGAAAAATTATTGCTGATGCAAAAGCAAAAGAAGAAGCAACAGTGGGGCTGTCTGAAGCTCAGGTAATGCATGCCAAAGCAGATGCTGCCGAAAGACAGGGAATTGCTGAAGCAGTAGTGATTGAGAAGAAAGCGGATGCCATTAAAAAAGAAGGTATTGCGCAGGCAGAAGTGATCAAAGAAAAAGCATTGGCAGAGGCTGCAGGAATTACGGAGAAAGCAGAAGCAATGAAAAAACTGAATGAAGCAGGAAAAGATCACGAAGAATTCCGTCTGAAACTGAATAAAGAAAAAGAAGTGGAATTGGCTGAAATCGCTATCCAGAGGGATATTGCAGATGCACAGTCATTAGTATTGGCGGAAGCCTTCAAATCAGCAAAAATTGATATTGTAGGCGGAGATAACACCTTCTTTGACAATGTGATCCGCCAGGTTTCGGCAGGAAAAGGATTGGATAAATTCATCAACCATAGCGAAAATGCACAGCTTATAAAAGAAAACCTTCTGGGAGACGGTGAAAATATCATCGGAAGAGTGATGGGAATGGTGGATAAATACAAAATTTCATCTGAAGATATTAAGAATATGAGCATTGCCTCTCTGATTTTTAAACTGAAAGGAGTGGCTAATCAACAGGAAAACGGAATCCTGGAAAGAGCTCTTGACATGGCAAAACATTTAGGTGTAGATCATAAACCGGTAAATAATAACCACATTTAAACCATTCATGAAACTCTCAATGAGATTCATTAAATGGTTAGAAATCTGATTCTCATCATAAACCTTATAGGACCTAAAAACCTATAAGGTTTTAACCAACACTGTGAGGAACTGCTATTGTATGGCAGGAACTACAACTTAATTAAACACTATGTCAGAAAAACTTAATTCCGGAACCTACGAAATTATTCAAAACCGTCTGAATGAGCAGAAGAATAACCTTATTCAGAGGCTTCAGCAGCTTAATGAAAACCGTAAAAATATATTCGGTGGAATCGACTTTTCTCTCATTGCCAACGAAAGAATTTCTACGGAACACAACTGTATTGCCAAGGATATTTATTCCTTAGGTAATCATTTGATATTCGGATCCAATGCCCATTTGGGATTGCAGACGGAGATTAACATTTCGGATGTATTTTCAATATACACGATCAATAAAAACAGATTTGAACCTCAGGATCATGCCTTAATCAATAATGAAGTTTTCATTGATGAGTTTAAAAATCTCTATAAATACTACAGAAATACATTCTTTGCCCGATTCTGGTTTACGGAAAACTATCTGTATATGGTTTTTCAGCTTTCGGAAAGTACTACAGACATTAAAGCTTTCAAATGGCTGGTCAGAGAAAATCAATTGATCTATGTAGATTCTAGAAGTGCCTCTGAGACGGCCTATCCTCAACAACATGACTTTGTATGGACAAAAGCTACAAGGGATATGCAACGTTCTGGAAAACATCCTCATATCTCTCTTGCAGATAAAGTTTTTGTAGAAAGTATCGGTGGAGATATTACTATTAAAGTAGAAGACAATACAGATACGGGAAAAGGAATTTATTCCGAAGATGTTATTCATAAGGATCAGAACCTTGACGATGCTGAAATCCATTTCTGTGATCTTGATAATCTTGTTTTGTTTAAAATAAAACCCTATCAGGAAACAGAACGGTATTTCATCTATAACCATAAGGAAAAAGCAGTTTCAAGAGCTGATGCTCTTAAATACTCAGGCGTATTACTTCCTGAGAATCAGGGAATATTGTTTTCGAACGGGTATGCTTTACAAACAGGTGGTCTCAAGGTTATTTCTCAGGAGCAAAACAGACTTTATTATCTGAAAACGGTTATTGAGCCCAATGGAGAGAACTTTTTATACGTTTTCTACGATGATAAAACGAATAATTATCAGCTGATTTCGTATAATATCATCACACAAACTATAGAAACGCCCATCCGTTGCAGTGGTTTTACCTTTTTGAATGATGGAAGGCTGATCTATCTCAGAGAAAGTATAGAAACGACTAAACATCATCTGGCTCAGATCTGGCAGACTCCTTTTTCCAAAGAATTACAACCTAATGCCGAAAAAGCAGATAGTTTGTTGTACAAGATCGGAAACAAAGATATTGTGAGAGTGATGGCGGAAAGTCAGGAACTGATCACGCTTTTAAATAAAAAAGATTCTTACAGCGGGCTGTATAATGATATTGTAAAACTTTCAACATTCATTCTGGATACCTATTATTTTTTGGGTGAAGAGGAGGTGCAAAAGCTGGATAAACCATTGAAGGAGATCAGAGCCATTGCCCATTCTGCAATCAATGAGTATGAAAAGGTTGTTGAACAGAGAAAAAGTACAGAAGAAGCATTAGAAAAAATAAAGCAGTCTTGTGACAAGATTCTTGAGGACACCAAAAGGCTCCACTATTCTCAGCTTACAGAATATATTGATGCGCTTTCCCAGATAAGAGCGTTAAGAGGCGAAGTAACGGGAGCCAGAGAGCTTAAATACGCTGATGAATCGTTGCTCAATTCTCTTGAAAAATTGCTGGCAGACCGATATACGGAGCTTTCCAATGCATGTGTTGATTTTCTGCTGCAGGATGGGGCATTAATACCCTACGAAGAAAAGGCACAAAAAATTTCGGAAGAAATTATCGGATTGCAAAAAGCAATTGATGCAAAAAGCATAGATGAAAATATCAGTACATTATCAGGGCAGCTTGAATTATTGGTAGATATTGTCAACAACCTGAAAATAGAAGATACCTCCCAGTCTACGCAGATTATTGAAAATATTTCATTAATCTTTGCCCGCCTGAATCAGGAACGCCTGGAGCTCAGCAAGAGGAAAAGAGAAATTTCAGGAAAAGAACTTGCCTCGGATTTTCAGGCACAGATTACCTTGTTTGATCAGTCGGTGATTAATTTCCTTGAACTTTCCCAGACACCGGAAAAATGTGATGAATATTTGACAAAACTTTCCATTCAGCTGGAAGAAATGGAAACCAAATTTATCGACTTCGAAGAATTTATTCAGAAAATAGGAAGTAAGAGAGAGGAGGTGTACGGGCATTTTCAGAATAAGAGAGTACAGCTTACCGAATCGAGAAATAAAAGAACCCAAAGTCTTTTTGATGCGGCACAAAGAATCCTAAAATCTATACAGACCAAAGGAGATTCTTTTGACTCTGAAAATGAGATTAATGGATATTTTGCCTCAGACTTAATGGTTGAAAAGGTAAGAGACTTTGCCCGGCAATTGGCTGAAATGGAAGATTCTGCAAAATCAGAGGAGATCCTGACTCTTTTAAAAACATCCCAGCAGGAGGCGATCAGGAAGCTGAAAGATAAAAAAGAAATCTATGCGGATGGGGAAAGTATTATTGCTTTAGGAGACTATAAATTTGCAGTTAATCAACAGAAACTTGACCTTACGCTGGTCTTGAGAAATGCTCAATATTATTACCACCTTACCGGAACAAGCTTTTATGAGCCTCTGAATTTTAACACGATAGATGAATTTAAAGAAGTGTGGAACCAGGAATTCATTTCAGAAAATAATAAGGTAAAAAGATTCGAATACCTTGCCTGGAATGTATTTTCAACTCATAAAGATATTGTAACGGAACAACAGAATGAGCAATCTGTGTTACAATTTGTAGCAGAACATTTCGGGGAAGGATTAGTTAAAGGAATTCATGACCATGACGCGAGAGTTATCGTTACTAAACTTCAGCAGATGCATAATGAACTGGGACTGATGAGGTTTACTGCTCAGGAAAGAAGCCTTGCTCAGCTTTTCTGGTTCTTTTTAGATGCCGGAAGAAAAGAATATTATACTAAACAGCTTGATGCTGCAGCTATTATTTCCCAATCATTTGTTACAAAACAGGGATTTGAATATTTAAGCAAAGAGCTTGCTACAGAAATGAAATCTTTTGCATCAGGTCACGGTATTTTTAAAGAGACAGATTGTATCAACGCTGCAACCTATTTGAAAGAGGAAGACAAAGAAAACTTTATTATTTCTGAAAAAGCTTTGGCTTTGTATGAATTATTCCTGAAAGAACTTAAAGAAAAAGGAAAGGATCTGGAATTTATAACACAGATCCAGGCCATGTATCAATATCCGTCGGCTTGCTATTATATTGCAGAAAGTGCCTTGCAGGCTTTTAATCCGGAGGCTGAAAAAAGTACCATAGAAGAGACCGTTGGGTTTGTCATCACTCAAAAGTTTGATCCGAAAAATATCAAACATATTTCTTACCATGAAGCGATCAGGAATCTGAAGTCCCTTGAAAAAGACACGGAATATGATCTTAATTATTTTGAATTCGTATCTCGGTTAAGACATTTTAATGATCATACTGTCCCGAAATACAGGCATCTTCAAGAGTTGAAGTATGGCTGGATCAACGAAAAGAAAAAAGCATTAAAACTGGATACCTTCCAACCGCAGGTGTTGAGCTCATTTGTAAGAAATAAACTGATCAATAATGTTTATTTTCCATTAATAGGAGCTAATCTTGCCAAGCAATTGGGAACAGCCGGTTCAGATAAGAGAACAGACCGAATGGGAATGCTGTTGTTGGTATCTCCTCCGGGATACGGAAAGACCACATTGATGGAATATATGGCAGAGCGTATGGGGCTGGTATTCATGAAAATCAACGGGCCGTCTTTAGGGTATGATATTGTATCAACAGATCCTGCGGAAGCTAAAAATGCAGGCGCAAGACAGGAACTTGAAAAATTGAATCTTGCCTTGGAAATGGGTGATAATGTGATGTTATATCTCGATGATATTCAGCATTGCAATCCTGAATTTTTGCAAAAATTCATTTCTTTGGCTGATGGACAGAGAAAAATAGAAGGAATCTACAATGGGGAAAGCAAAACATATGATCTTCGTTCTAAAAGATTTTGTCTGGTGATGGCCGGAAATCCTTACACGGAAAATGGAGAAAAGTTCAAAATTCCGGATATGCTGGCTAACCGTTCTGATACCTATAATTTAGGAGAAATATCAGGTTCAAAAACCGATCTTTTTGATCTCAGTCTTATTGAAAATGCTTTGATGTCTAACGAATATCTTACCAGACTGACACAGCCGGGAATGGAGAATTTATATGAACTGTATGACTGTGTATTGACAGATAATCCGGCAGACAATCTGAAAGGAAACTTTAGTTCAGGTGAAATATCGGATTTCAGAGCCGTGCTGAAAAATACCGTCAGAGTGAGAAATATAGTTCTGAAGGTAAATAAAGAATATATTGCATCTGCTGCAATGTCCGATGATTACAGAAATGAACCTCCATTTAAACTTCAGGGATCCTATCGTAATATGAATAAGCTGATTGCACAGATTCAGCCTATTTTAAAAACCGATGAGGTAACACAGATTGTTCTGAATCATTATCAGAATGAATCACAGACCTTAACAACAGGTGCAGAAGCCAATATGCTGAAACTGAAGGAGCTGATCAATACCATTTCAAAAGATGAAACAGAACGATGGAATGAAATCAAAAAGACCTATGTAAAAAATAAAACATTAAAAGGCTTAGGTGAAAACGATAGAATGGCTCAGATTGTAGCCCTCCTTGCTCAGTTTGGCGAAGGTCTTGACGGAATAAAAGAAGTTTTAAAAAGAGAATCTTAATTCTGTGAAGAAATAAAATTAAAACAGCATCCTTATGCAGGATGCTGTTTTTTGTATTTATTGACGAATGACTTTAGCATTTTTGTCAGACAATTTTTCAGACAACCATTGTTTCATCTTTTCTTCCTGCCCCTTTTCTTCTTTCTCAGACTGGTAGAGAACAACAGTGCTTACGTTGGCGCTATCCGTATTCGGAAAATTCGTTATTTTACCGATAGAAATGTGGTTGAAATCAGGGAACAAAATAGTAATCTCTTTAATAAGGCTTGAGTCCTTTACCGTATATTTATCAAGCTGTTGCCTTAATTGATTGATGACAATATCTTTTTCAGATAATACATTATTTCGCTGTCCGATTTCATTGAGGATTTCTGATTTAAGATCGGTAGCATCCTGTTTGACGATTAATTTAGTGTTTGTGATTCCAATATTTTCCAGCTTTTTATTGATGTTTTCGAGTTCATTTTTGTCAAATTTTTTAGATAAAAAAGCCAGTTCTACAGTTCTTGGAGAAGCGTTATAATTTACTTTTTTATAAATGATAGTGTATCCTTTTTGAGTAAATTCATTGGTAATGAACTGATCAATATTCTGGGTAAACTTTTTCTGATTCAACAGATTATACGCCAGATAAGAACTGGGAACAATCATAATAATAATCAATGCCGTAATTCCGTAACGTATATGCCTTTCATATTTCCTGTCAACCAGTTCTATGGCTTCATATTTTAGATATTTAATGATAAGAAATGTAGCAATGCAAATGAAAAAGCAGTTGATTGTATAGAGATAAAAAGCACCTATAAAATAACTCCAGTTACCAATAGAAAGGCCGTAGCCGGCAGTACAGAGAGGAGGCATTAATGCTGTAGCAATGGCTACTCCCGGGATCGGATTTCCCTGTTTCACTCTTGTAATGGCAATAATACCAACCAGACCTCCGAAAAAAGCAATCAAAACATCATAAATGTTCGGTGAGGTACGGGCTAAAAGCTCAGATTGAGTTTCCTTAAAAGGGCTTAAGAAAAAATAGATAAAAGATACCAGCAAGCTGACTATGGTGGCAATCAGGAGATTTTTAATCGACCTTTTAAGCAGCTGAAAATTATAGGTCCCTAATGCAAATCCTGCTCCTACAATAGGTCCCATTAAAGGAGAAATAAGCATTGCCCCAATAATTACTGCTGTAGAATTTACATTCAATCCCACAGAAGCAATAACGATAGCACAGGCCAGAATCCACAGATTAGAACCACGAAAAGAAATATTGTCAGTGATATTCTCAAGAACTTTCTGCTTGTCTTCCTCACCAAAATGAAGGTTGATAAACCTCAAAAATTTTCCAGTCATTGTACCTAAATTAATTTTTATCGTTTGAATTCAAAAAATAAAAATACAGATTTATAGGCAACCTTTCCTGAAAGTCTAAATAAAGATCTGATGAAAGTATAATCTGTATCCATAATAATACTAACTTCTGTATCTGTGTCTTAATGAAAAGACTCCATAATTTTGTTAAGCTAAAGAAGAAATACTATGGAAACAATTGCACAACATCAGGAACAACTTCAATATGCTGAAGTCTATATTTCAGACATGTTGGCGCTGAAAAACCTATTTCTGCAGGAACAGAATGTTTCAAAGGAGAACTCAGATTTCGGAATCCCGTTTCTTTTAACAAAGAAAAAAAATAAAATTCTGTCATTTGCCAGTCTTGTTATCAGTGAGAAAGGTGAAATTGCGTTTAAAATCTATGCTCAGAAAGAAATTACAGAATCTGAAAAAAGGAATTTTTATGCAAAAGCTGAAAACTATTTCAAAAGAAACACCACTCCTAATTTCCGAAATCCCAAACAATTAGAAAGCAGTATCAAAAGTATGATGAGCTGGCTGGATTTTTAATAAAGCTGAGATAAATTGTACATTTACTAAAAACTGTAATCCGATGCCGAAAGATGTCCTGTATCTTAAAATAGCCAATGCTGTCACCGAGCAGATCAAAAGCGAAACCCTGCAATTTGGAGACAGGCTGCCTTCGCTGCGAAGTGCCCAGAAACTTTACAATGTCAGCCTGAATACTGTAAAACAGGCTTATATGGAGCTGGAAAGCCGGTCATTGGTAGAATCCCGTCCCAAGTACGGATATTACGTAAGCCAGACCTCACAACGAAAACTGGCGCTGCCTTCTATCGCTAAAATGAAAATTTCAGAGGGAAAGAATTCTCCTGAAGATTTGATCGGTAAAGTATTCGGAACTATTGCCGGAACTGATGTTACTCAGTTTGCATTAGGGATTCCGGGAAAAAGCCTCCTTCCGGTTGCTAAGATGAAGAAATGCATGATCAATGTGATGAAGAGAAAGCACGACAGTGGTACCAATTATGAGCCGGTACAGGGAAATGAGCGCCTGCGCCGGGAGATTGCCAAATGGGCGATGGTAATGGAGGGAAAAATCACGGAAGATGATCTTGTGATTACCTCCGGAGCGATGAATGGTGTTTATAACTGCCTGATGGCGGTGACTCAACCTGGTGATTCGGTGGCAGTGGAAAGTCCAGTGTACTTTGGAATCCTCCAGGCGATACAGCTGTTGGGGTTAAAAGCGGTAGAAATTCCTACCCATCCGATTACAGGGGTAGATCTGGATGCTTTGAGTAAGGTGTTACCCAAGATTTCTGCCTGTTGCTTCGTGGTTAATTATAATAATCCTTTAGGTTTTCAGATGCCTGATGAGAATAAAAAAGAGCTGGTAAGAATGCTTACCGAGCAAAATGTTCCGCTCATTGAAGACGACGTATATGGAAATATTTATTTTGGAGCAGGAAGACCGAAACCATGTAAATTTTATGATGAAGCGGGCATTGTGATGTGGATTGGATCTGTTTCCAAAACACTTGCTCCCGGTTATCGTGTGGGTTGGGTGGCTCCCGGAAAGTTTAAAGAAAAAATTATTCGTCAGAAATTAGTGCAGACTGTTTCAAGTCCGTCTTTATTTTCAGATGTGATTGCGGATTTTCTTGAGCATGGTGGCTATGATCATCATTTACGGATGTTCAGGAAGAAATTATATGCCAATTATCTTCAGATTCAGAAGTCGATCACCCAATATTTTCCTGATAATACTAAAATTTCCGAACCGAAAGGAGGTTTTATGCTTTGGCTGGAGCTGGATAAAAAGATTTGTACTGAAGATCTCTATGACGAAGCGGTGAGTCAGAAAGTAAACTTCGCTCCCGGAAGAATGTTTTCTCAATACAATCAGTATCAGAACTGTATGCGTCTGAATTATGCATTGGAATGGACTGATCGTGTGGAAAGCGACCTTGAAAAGTTGGGAAAAATGATTAAAAACAGAATATATTAAAACATATAGAGATGGATGATAAATATAATGAAGTAAAAATTATAGCGTACGAACCTCAATACAAAGAGGCTTTCAAAACATTGAATGAAGAATGGATCAAAACATTCTTTATAATGGAACCCGGAGATTATAAATTACTGGATAATCCTGAAGAATACATTTTAGATAAGGGTGGATACATTGCTTTTGCTTTGTTGAATGGTGAGGCAGTAGGTACATGTGCCTTGGTAAAAGCCAAAGAGGAACCGCTGAGTTTTGAACTTTCAAAAATGGCTGTAAGTCCAAAAGCGCAAGGAAAGAAAATAGGATATTTGCTGGGCAATGCTCTTGTGGAAAAAGCTAAAGAATTACAAGCAGAAAAAGTATTTCTGGAAACAAATTCCATATTGGTTCCCGCAATAAAGTTATATGAAAAGCTTGGATTTAAACATACAGAAATTACCAATCCCGGCTATGATCGTGTAGATGTACAGATGGAGCTGGATCTTACATCATAATCAAAAAAAATATTGGAACAAGGATATAACCATCCGAGTTCCAATATCAAAATTAAAATCTAATTGCTTTACTATTTTATTTCTTGATAAAAGTCTTGGTCAATGACTTTTTGCTTGCGTTGAGTTTTATAAAATACATTCCTGATGGAAGGTTTTCAATATTAATTTTCTCTTCAAAATTCCCATTGGAAGGCTTTATGCTTTTCGCTGAAACAAGAGCTCCTTTAGCATCAATGATTTCGATCTTAGTATGTTGATCTTCAGATTGATATTTGATGGTGATGTCTCCTGATGCAGGGTTTGGATATATTTTAAAATCATTACCAGTTTCCTTTACTTCCCCTGTTGCCAGTGACTCATTGGAACAAACCGGAATCCTGTTAACTCCATCAATTCCCCAAGCAGACTGTACAGGAATGCATAACCAGTTTAAGACAGTGGGAAAGTGATCTGTTTCTCTCGTTGTTGAGGTATAATTATATATTTTAAAATTATTAACCGTACCGGCGCTGTAGGTAGCAGCTCCTGTTATCGTCATGTGATTGGCATTCGGGCTTGAGTCAGCTAAAGTATTTCCGGATAGTTCCTCACACTTCCAGTTCGCTAAAAGTTGATTATAATAAGGATGGGATGAGGTGATATCCTGATTGGCCCAGTTCACAATCACATCATTTGGAAGTGCTGATTTCCAGATTCTGATATCCTTGTAAGATGCCGCGAGATTTTGGCCATATACATTGGTTCCATCCTGATTTAAGGTTAAAGGAAGGGCAGAGTCAATATTTCCAATGGTATTCATTTTGGCAAAAGTGACCGGAACTCCGTCTTCATATAGAGTCACAAGGCCGTCTCTGTCGAAGCTTGCAGCAATATGTTTCCACTTATTGGTTTCTACTTTTCCACCGACAAGATCAATTCTGTTGGTTCCGTCTCCGATATTCATTTTAAAAGTCTGCCCGGAATATCCTGAGAATACAAGACCTTTATTCTTTCCGTTTGCCCAGTTTTTGTTCCCGATCAAGACCGGATCACTGGAATAGCTTGCGTTAGGTTTTACCCAAAATTCAATAGTAAAGTCCTGACTTGTTCCAAAATTGAATGGAACCTGATTGGAAGGTTTTGCGTAGATCCCTGCCGGGAAACTAAGTTGATTAAAGGTTTTATTTGATTCGAGAACTGTTCTGCTGATCTGCTGAGGAACAAATCCGGGATTGGAATAAACGGTAAAAATATTTCGCTCAGAAAGATTTCCTCCGCCATGAGAACTTTCTATGGCCCCATGATCTGTGGTCAAAACAACCAACCAGTCTTCATTATTGTAAGTCGATCTATTTTTCATCGCATTGACAATTTCACCTACATAAGAATCTGCGGTTTGAATAGACGAAATATACTGCGGGACACTTGAAGAAAAACCGTAAGAATGCCCCGCATGATCCACATCATCAAAATCTACAAAGAGAATATCAGGATTATCATTCTGTAAAGCACTGATTGCAGCATTTTTCACTGCCAGATCACTTCCCAGATTGCTTTTTACATCTGCCGTTTTGATAATTTTATCATTAATTGGAGCCCAGTTAACAACAGAAATAGTTCTTAAATTAGGATTATAGGTTTCTGCTCTTGTTAAAAAATCGGGATAGTTCACATAATTCGGATTGGTAAAATTATTGTCCTGCACATTATGTTTGGTATGCCATACCCCTGTAAGCATCGTACTCCAGCCATTTCCGCTCCATGTGGTAGCCGCGCACAATCCGTCAACAGAATAAATTGACTGGCTCATAAGGTTTTGAATGTTAGGAATGTTTGTAGACATCATAACATCAGCACGACATCCGTCGATACCGATAAAGAGAACTTTTTTGGTTTGAGCTCCAAGGAAACAGCTCATTACAACTGCCATTGAGAATAGTTTTGTTTTCATGAGGTAAAAATGTTTTTGAAAAAAGTTTACAAATAGTAATTTATTTTTAATAATTGTAAAATTAGTTTACTATTTGTAAACACATGTGAACGAAAGATTAATTAAATGATAAATAGTTTCTGTAGAAAATAAGAGCTTAAAAACACAAGTTTCTTCACCTCATTCCATTTCGCTCAGAATGACAATATGAGTAGATTTTATGGACAAATACTCAGTCGATAGAGTAATTATTCCACTGCTGCGGAGGGGTGGCGAAAATTCAAAGAATTGTTGACTGGGTGGTTAAAACAAATGACACATCTACCACTTAAAATATTCGTGAGCATTTGTGCCATTTGTATTAAGTTTGAAAAAGAAGTTTCTAAAGTATATTTTCAGCTTCAGAAATTGTATTTAAAATATAATCGGGTTGAGCCTTTTCCAGTTCTTCCCTGTTTTGAGCTCCGGAAAGAACGGCGATAGTCAAACCGCAGCCTGCATTTTTACCCTCCTCTATATCAATCACGGAATCTCCTGCTTTAAGAACCTTTTCAGGCTCAGTAATATTGAATTTTTTCATCGCCAGCCGGATCATTTCAGGACTTGGCCTGCTTTCTGAAACATCATCTGCCGTGATCAGCGCATCAAAATGTACATTTTCTTTCCACTGAAGTTTATCTAAAAGCTGCCGGGCAATTGCATAAGTATATCCTGTATTGAGAACTACCTTCTTATTCTGAGCTTTCATATGAAGCAGAAAATTTTCTGTTCCGTTAATAGGTTTTACCTCCAGATTCTGGTAGGCTTCTTTTAATTTTTCAGAGAAATTTTCAAAGATTGGTTGGGCATCAGTTTCATTTCCGTTAATTTCTTTTAATAAACTTGTAATGGCTTCCAGTTTTTCCATTCCGGCACAGCTTACAAGTACTTTATCAAGACCTACGGAATACCCATGCTCGTTAACGGCATTCGTTAAAGTCTTATACACTACATTATCTTCATCAATCGTTGTTCCGGCCATATCCAGAACCAGTAATTCTATATTTTTCATTGAAATTTATGCGTAAATTTTGTCTATGTTAAACTTAGAGAAGCCTCCGCTTCCCGTCATCCCTTTTCCGCCAATACCTGTTATAATATGAATATTGGGAGACGGATTATATTCGAAAATATCCTTTGTCTTGCACTGAGAGTATACTCCGAACCATCTTCTCTGAATTTCATACGTAGGAAGATCAATAATTTTTTTAGCCTCAAGAATCATGAACTCATCAATTTCCATGTTGAGGTCATAGCCCAGTTCGTCTGCATTTCTGGCATCCGCGTACTCATGAGAATCTCCCAGAATAACAGATCCGTCAAGAGCCTGCTTAAAGAGAATATGGACCCCATATTTTTTTTCAAACGAATTTGGATCTTCTGAAGCCTTGATTTTCTGAAATGAAGGACATTGGCCAAAGGATTCATATCTTCTGATAGACAATCCGGTAAGAATATTTCCAGGAAGAGAATAAATTCCCTGAGGTTTTGTCTGAAGCATCTGCAATTTGCTTACTTCCAGATCACTTTCATTGAATACCGCAGGATATAAGGTCTTGAATTCATGACCACCGCAAATAATCATTTTTGAAGCATGAAATTCCGTTCCTTCGGCTGTAACAGCTGTGCATTTCTGATCATCTTCATGTGTTTCAATAACCGTTGTATTGTAAAAAATATCCAGGCCCATTTTTTCCTTCAAGAGTTTATGAAGCTTTACAATCATATCTGCAGAATCTACGGAAAGTTCCTGTGGAAAGAATAAACCTCCTTTACAATAATCTGAACGAAGACCGTCAAACTGTTTGATGCAATCGCTTTTTGATAATAAAACCGATTCATAATTATTATTTCTGTTGATTTCAAACAGCTCTTCGATAAGCTGAAGCTCTTCATCATTGGAAGCGATATATACAGATCCGTTTTGCCTGATGGTAAGATCGGCCTGGCTGTGAAGTTCATTATATATAGCGAGACTTTCTCTTCCGAAATTTTGCCACTTCAGATCCATCCCCGAAGGAACGACCTGTCCGAAGTTTCTTACCGTTGCTCCCTGAGGTAAAGAATTTCTCTCCAGCAGAGCTACTTTAAGATTTTTCTTCAATGCATGGTAAGCATGGAATGTTCCTAAAATTCCACCTCCCACAACGAGTAAATCAAATTTTGTTGTCATTTTAGTATAATTTATAAAATTTTCGAAGTATCGAAATTGATGTATTGATTAGAATTTGAATTGGGTTTTGCCTTTTTTTTGAAAGCCAGAAAAGCAATGATTGAAAGAATTAAAACACTAATGGTGATAATATAATTCAGACTGATATAAAAATTGAGCCATGAAGTTTTTGCAGAACCGAAGTTCTTGTACAACAGAATCAAAACGCTTCCCAGATATCCGAACGAATCAACAATATAAATCAGAAAACCTACATTGCCTTTAATCTCAAATGCGGCGATCATTCGGTCAAAATAAATTCCATTGAAGGGAATATAACAAATGTACATTCCAAATCCGGAAATAGTCATCCATAAAAAAGGAGACAGTAAATTTTGCTGAAATAAATAAGTGGAAAGTCCTACGACAAGAATTCCTGCAAAAAGAATATAATGATAATAAGCAAAAGCCTTTTTGTTATTTTTTACTTTAACCATAAAGCTTAGGATCACCAGAACCATAATCGCAATCGGAATCTCAGTAAGAGTGAAAATGGAACTGTCAAAATTAAAATGCAATCCATCCCAGATTTCACGGTTGAAATTATCCCGGAAATCTCTTAAAACCGTCAGGCATATATACAAAAAGATAATGCAGACAATCGGAACAAAGAATCGTTGAATAAGCGCCTTTCTCTCATGACCGTTCAAGGGCTGTCTTTTATTTTTAAGCAAAATATCTTCTTCAGTAGGTTTCGGAATTCTTTCCAAAAGTATTCCCGAAACGATTAATGGAATAACAAAAACCAACCCTGCTGAAAATGGCATCCAGAATTCAGAAATTGAAAAAGTATCCATCAAAAACTTTCCTACAGATTTTGTAAACCCGGAAGAGACAACAAAGCTTGAACATAGGAACAAACCGATAATTTCAGTGGTTTTACGACCTTCGATATAAGAAAAAACGATCCCCCAGATCATTCCCAAAGGAATCCCGTTGAAAAACATAAATAGAATGTTGTAAGGAGCGGGAGTCACGGCAAATCCCAATAAAGAGAGCTCTGCCACTGCTATAAAAGAAAACAGATATGATATCCTTTTTGCCGGTTTTAGCTCAGAAATAAATTTTATTCCAATGAATTTCGAAATGAAATATCCTACAGCCTGAGCAATGATAATCAGGATTTTGTAATCTACTCCCCAATAGGATAAACCTTCAAAAGATGCTACGGTAAAAGGCTTTCTGAAGCCATACATGCAGAAGTAAACACCAAAAGCGGCAAAAGCTGCCTTCAGTGTTACCAGTGTGTGTTTGTTGATGGTTTTGGCCATATTACTATTTTAGAAATTCAGTTTTATTCCAAGATTGCATCGTACACCATAGTATTCTACCTGCTCTGGACGGTCTTCATTTTTACCAAAATGATAAATAAGAGGCTTGTTCAGAATATTATTTACATCTGCATAAAGGCTCAGATACTTTGTAAATTGATAGGAGCCTCCAAAGTCAAGACTGCTGTACTTTCCGTAATAGGTATCGTTGATATCGTCTTCGGCATATTCTACAGCATATTTGCCTTTATAGTTGTAAGCAAGCCTTGCATTAAAGCCCTTTTTCTCAAAGAAAAGCTGAACGTTATACAATTCTTTAGCCTGGTACGGTAGAGCTACTTTTCTTCCGCTTGGTTTCTCCATTTCTGAAGTCATAAATGTAGCATTCACCTGTGCTCCAAAATATTGAAGGAATCCCGGAAGAAAGTCAAACCTTTTATTGATTCCCAGTTCAATACCTCCTAGCCATGCAGAGCTGCCGTTATTCGGTGCTGAAAACTGTACTCCGGACATTCCGTTATAGGTTCCGATAAAAGAATCCTGGAAAATAGGATCAGTAATTGATTTATAGAAAACACCCCCACTCAGAATCCCGACATTGGAAAAATAATATTCCCCCATCAGGTCAAAGTTTAATGAATAGGTAGGATTCAGATTCGGATTTCCTCCTTTAAATTCATTGTCGGCTTCAATATAAGTTCCGCCAGGAGTCAGATCACCAAAGTTGGGTCTTGAAAAAGTTCTTGTGGCGGCGAAACGAAGATTCGTTTTATCATCCAGGGCATACTTTATATGAAGCATGGGAAGTACAGCCAGATAATTTTTAGTATGTTCCACCGGAATAAGAACATTATCCGACACATTATAGCCTTTTACCTTCGTATTTGTATTGGAAAATCGTATTCCTCCTAAGATCGTAATCTGATCGTTCAGCTTATAAGTTCCCATTCCGTAGGCATCGGCGTGCTTTTCAAAAACATCGAAGTTTCTGCCCAACGCTTTATTGTATTCCAGGGCTTCCGAATCGGTAGTATTGATTTTCAAGTTCCTCTGATTCTCGAACCAAAACTGATTCATCCCTGTTGTAGAAAGTACCGGCCCAAAAGTATTTCCGATATGAGCATTCATTTCACTTAAATATTTCGGTCCGTTGGGCTGTGTCGTAATATATTGGGAATAATCAGAAAGAAGAGGAGCGGTTCCGTTGCTCCAGTTGTAAAAAATGTCTGAAAACCTTGCATTACGTTCCTTATCTCTGAATTTGATCCCATATTTCAACGTCAATCGATCAGAAACATTGATTTCATGGTTAAAAGTCGCCACTATTTTATCTTTTTCTTCCACAAAAACCTTATAGAATTCAAGATCTGTAAATCTCATCTGAGAAGCGTCCATCTTAAAATTTGGGTCGCTGTAGAATCCAAACAAGGCATCTGTATTTTTATAATCCAGTTTCCCTCCGTCTGCCTTCCAGTAAGCTCTCGGTCCATTTCCGTGATCTGCAATATAATCCGGATTGATTCCTACACCTGACTGAGTGTATTTAATCACATAATAAGAATTATTCTGTTTGTCAGGGATATTTCCATATTTGAATTGGTTATCGTAATATGACAGATCCCAGTCAATTTTTCCTTTATCCAGATTATGAACACCTCCCAATGAAACAGAAGTAAGTTGCGTGATCAGCAAATTATGAATGTTTTGAAGCTCTACACGGGCTGTATTGTTGGCTGCACTGAATTTGTCAAATCTGATTCTGTGTTTGTAATGCGTTTCATCATCAGAAAGAGTTCCGTACATTCCTTTTATATACAATGTGTTTTTGGGAGAAAGTACATATTCAAATGCTGTATTGATTCCGGTTGTTTTCCTCACCCCGTTATAATCACGAAGTTCCATTCTGAATACTCCTTCATCACCGCTTCTTCTTGCTTCAAAATTATCGGTAGACCAGTTTCTGATAAAGTGCGCAAAATTGAATAGATACCCGAATTTTTTATCCTTTGTTCTTCCTCCGTACAGCAATCCGATGTTGTAAACACCTTTATCTGCCTTGGCGTTGTAACCACTTCCTAACGTTGCTTTGAATTCCGTTTTCATCGGAGGCGTCTTGGTGATGAAATTCACTCCGCCACCGATTCCATCTGCTTCCATATCGGGAGTGAAGGATTTATTTACATGAACGTAAGAGATCAGGTCTGTAGGAAAGAAATCGAAGGCCGTTGCTCTGGAGGTGGTTTCCTCTTCAGCGGTGGGCAGCCTGTTTCCATTGATCGTGGTCGATGCCCAGAACGGAGGAAGTCCGCGCAGAGAAACAAATCTTCCTTCTCCCTGATCTCTTTCGATAGAAACTCCCTGTACCCGCTGAACAGTTTCAGCAGCATTTCTGTCCGGAAGTTTTCCAATTCCGTCTGAAGCAATAACGTTGGTAATATTAATGGCATTTTTTTGAAGGTTTAATGCCCTTGCCTCTGTATTTTTTAAAGTTCCGGTGACAATAACTTCATCAATATTTTTGCGGGGCTGGGAAAGCTTAATAATTCCCAGATCTGAAGTTTCTTCTAATTTTAAATCAACAGGGATTTCTTTTGATTCATAACCAATATAGCTGATTTGTAAGATGTATTGGCCTTCTTTGATATCATTGATGGCAAATTTCCCGTCAATATCCGTACTTATATTTCTGGTTAAACCTTTTATTTTTATGGTAGCTCCTGGGAGGGGCTGACTGTCGTCAAGAACAGTTCCTATAATTAACTGTTTTTGCGCCGAAACAAAAATGATGAAACAGACAAAAACAAGGGTAAGTAATTTCTCTAATTTTGTTTTCATTTTTACATATATTAAATTTTTTATGCAAATCAAGCCAATAATTTTAATATATATAAATATTTTATGTTAAGTATTAATTAATAAATACATGCTGTTTGTTACGCTTATTTTACTTTTAAAGCCGTTTCCATCAGGTTCTAAAAATGATCTTAATATGGATTTGAGCGCACTGTTTCAACGTTTTCTGTAAATATTTCTTTTACATTATAAGATTTGGATTTTGCCTAAAACTGGTGTATTTTGATTAATATTTCGTTCATGTGACGAGAAAATTGGAAAACAAAAGTTGCATATTTGTAAACTTCGTGCTGGGTTAAATATCAAATTCTGAAGAATGATGTATAAGTAAATGAATAAAAATGATATTATTTAGAGGCAAAGCGTGATTTTCCAAACGTCATATTGATAAGGATACAAAGAGTACAGCCGCCTCAATGAAAAACTGCTGTCATTATGCATGGTTAAGTGAAGAATCAATTAAGTTGATTCCATTACAGGTATAAGCTTTTAATAAAAAATTGAAAAAAAAAGACGGAGCTATGCCGTATAAAAATAAAGAACGAGCATGACACAGCTTTCGTTGCTGATGCTCACCGGCACGTGCGGAAATTTTCCGTTGAAGTATAAAGAATCACCTTCTTTGAGAATAATTTCTTCATTGTCAATAACGTATTTAACTTCTCCTTTTAAGATGTATTTGAATTCCCAGGCATCTGTAATTACCTTTTCTCTTTTAGAATTGGGTTCAAGAGTTAGCAAAACCGCTTCAAAACCTAAGGAATGCAGACTTTTGCTGAAGATATGCATATACTTAAAGCCTTCAGCTTCTACTTCTTTTTCAATCACCTGCTGATTGTCTTTCGGAACATAAATGAATTTTGCATTGGATTTTTTCTCCACGCCTTCAAAGAAATAGCTGGCATCAATTTCCAGAGACTGAATAAGATCAAGCAAAACAGGAAGGGAAGGAATCGTTCTCCCGTTTTCAATCCGGGAAACCAAACCATTGCTTACATTGGCTCTGAAAGCCAGCTCATTAATGGTTAAATTATTTTTTTTTCTAATATCCTTTAATCTTTTACCGATCCCTATTAAGAAGTCATTCATGCTGTATTCAATTTAACCTCAATTATATTTCGTCATGAGTAGAAAGACAAAGGTAGTATTATTCTATATAGGATATACAAGGGGCAGAATCAATTCACTGAAAATTATTGTATGGGATAGAATAGGGAAGAAAAGGAAGAAGACAATGATTATCCTTTAGTTCCCAAAAAAAATTCCCTATTTTTGTAAAACTCCTTATTTCATTTATGAAAAAAATTATTCTTATCGAAGACGAAACCAGTGTGGTGTCTTTTATTAAAAAAGGACTGCAGGAAAACGGGTATGAAGTTTCTGTTGCTTTTGACGGACGTACAGGTGTACAGTTGGTTCAGGGTAATGATTTTGATCTGGTGATTTTAGATATTATGTTACCAGAAATGAATGGTTTGGATGTCTGTAAGGAAATAAGAAAAACCAATCAAAGTGTTCCTATTTTATTCTTAACGGCGCTTGGTACTTCCGAAAATATTGTACTGGGCCTGGAAAGCGGCGGTGATGATTATCTGGTAAAGCCCTTCAAATTTATTGAACTGGTAGCCCGTGTAAAGTCTCTGTTGCGAAGAAGCAATAATAATGGTCCGCAGGAAACGATAGAACCTGAGCCTGATAATGAACATGTATTTCAGTTTTCAGATCTGATGGTGAATGATTATACAAAAAAGGTGACCCGTGCAGGAGAGGAAATTACCCTGACCTCTACCGAATACAAACTGTTACTGTACTTCCTTAACAATCCTGAAAAAGTGATCTCCAGAGCAGAAATCCTGGATGCAGTTTGGGGAGTCAATTATGAGCTGGGAACCAATGTGGTAGATGTTTATGTCAATTATTTAAGAAAAAAACTGGACAGCCAGGATGATAATAAACTGATTCATACCGTCATTGGAATGGGATATGTTTTGAAAAAAAATTAATGGATGTTTAATAAAGTGATTACAAATCAAACCAAAACGATGGTGCTTTTAATGTTGGTTTTTACTGCCATTATTCTGTTGTTCAGTGGGTTGGTTTACTTTTCTATCGTTAATTTTTCACATCAGAGGTTTTATGAGCTGTTAAAAATTCGTACCGCTACCATTATACAGATCGAAAAAAGTAAGGACCATCTTGATCTTCCCGAAAATTACGTTCTCAGCAGCCTGAACGACGAGGAACTTCCGATGGAAAAAGATTATGTCTTTGCGGTTCCCACGGATTCCAATTTTAAAAAAATTTCTCAGGAGGTTCATATTCCAGATTATTTCTTTAAAAACATCATCAAACAAGGAGAATCTAATTACAATGATAAGGAGTTTTATTATATCGGGCAGAGCTTTAGATATGATGATAAAGACTATATTGCAATAGCTTCTGCCAAAAATCATTATGTGGTTTACTACCTTGGGTTTTTAAAAAGAACATTGCTTACCTGTATTGTACTTTCACTGTTCTTTAGTATGATATTTTCTTTTTATTTATCGAAAACACTCTTTAGACCCATTTTAAAGATTACCGGAAAAGTAAAGGAAATCAGTTCCGAAAATCTTCACTTAAGACTCGAATCCCAGCCGGATAATAAAGAACTTAATGAGCTGGTAGATACCTTTAATGATATGCTCAATCGTATTGAGACTTCTTTTGAAACCCAAAATCACCTGATTGGAAATGTTTCTCATGAGCTAAGAACTCCTTTAACTTCCATTATGGGAGAAGCGGATGTAGCTCTTTCCATCAGCAGGACTCCGGAAGAATATAAGGATACACTGGAAATTATCCTGAATGAAGCCGAAAAGCTGGATAAAAAGATCAAAGCGCTGCTTATGATCGCCCAAACCGGATTTGACGGTAAAATCCAGAAAATGGATAAAGTGAGAATTGACCAGCTGCTGTGGGATGTCATCGAAACATTGAGAAGGATTGATTCCAGAAATAATATCTATCTGGATATCAGTATGCTTCCGGATAATCCTAAAAAACTGAAGGTGCAGGGCAATGAGCAATTACTTCATCTTGCGGTAGCCAATATCATCAGTAATGGATGTAAATATTCTAATTTTCAACAGGTTAAAGTTTCCCTGGGAGCAACAGATACAGATGTCTATATCATTGTAAAAGACAACGGAATCGGAATTCCCAAAGTGGAAATGAACAAAATCTATGATCCGTTCTTCAGAGCTTCCAATACCAATAATTACGAAGGGTACGGAATAGGTCTTCCACTTGCCAGAAACATTGTGAGAATGCATCACGGTGAACTTATCGTCAGCTCACACGAAAATCAGGGTACGACCGTACAAATGCGTTTCCCGAATTTTTATAGTATGCAGCAGGAAGGGTAGCAACACCCGAAGCATATTTTTCTCTTTTTTATTCTAAAACTTTATATAACAGAGCATTGATGGACTTGCATCAGTGGCCAATTTGTTATTTTCATTCTCCATATTAATTCCTCTTAACGATTTTCTAATCTCATTTTAATCTCTTTAATCACATTTTAATTCCATTCCAAAGAGCTTCTAATTTGGTCGTTCTAGTTTTGTATCATCAAAAAAGATCAACACAAAACAAATAATAAAGAACATGGCTAAAACAATTTTAATTGCAACAGATTACTCTCTTGAGTCATTAAACATATTAAAAAAAGTATTAAAAGAAAAAGACGCATCGGAAGATCAGAATCAATATAATATTCTTCTCACTTCAGGATATGATTCTGGAGATTCTATCAGAGATCTTTTGTTTAATACCAAAACCACAGTTTTCAATAAGATAAGACCTGCGGAATTTTGTGATGCCTACGGGATCATTAAGAATAAATACCCTCATCTGGTTAATAAGATCATCTGTGATGTTTTCACAGGAAGTTTCCAAAGAACATTTAACCAATATGTAGAGTCAGAAAATATTGAAGAGGCTTACTATTCTCCATCCATAAAAAGTAAGGGTAAAGGAAAATTTGATCTGATTCCTTACATCAAAAAATGCAAAGAGCTGCAGTCTAAAGAAATCAAAGTTGAAGTTCAGGAAAGACTTCCGGAGAGAGGAAGACTGGCGGAGATCTTTGTGGAGGTCTAAAAAAATAAGAACAATTAAAAAAAGAAAAAATGTTAAGAAATTATAGTAACAGCAGGACACTGGGAGACAATATCAGGTTGGGGACGCTGACTGCATTTACAGCAGGTACTATAAATATAGCATCCCTATTGATATTTCTTTCCTTTACCTCAAACGTAACGGGACATTATGCGATTTTGGCAGCAGAGATCAGTAAAGCAAACTGGGCACAGGTAGCTGTAGTAGGAGGATGGATCTTTTTATTCTTCTTCGGAAGTTTCCTGTCCAACTTTATTGTGATCAATTTTAATAAAAAAAGTAAATACTTCGCCCACGCCATGCCGATTGTGCTGGAAATCATATGTCTTCTTTTTGTAGGGGTGTACGGACAATTTTATTACCAAAAAACATTAGAAGAAACAGAATATCTTGTCGCATTAATGCTTTTTGCCACAGGATTGCAAAACGGATTAACAGCAAGTATCTCCAATTTCTCGGTAAAGACAACTCACCTTACGGGAACAACAACCGACCTGGGAATTCTGGTGTCCATGTTTACCCAGAAAAAATATAGAAAAAACGGTGAGCTGATCGGAAGGGCGAAATTGCTATCGAGCATTATGTTTGCCTATGTTTTAGGAGCTGTATTCTCAGGGTTAACATATTACTACCTGGAATTCAGGGTGTTTTATGTGATCAGCGTATGTCTTTTGATTGTCATCGGATACGATGCTTATAAAATTCATATCAGACATTTCAATACTAAATACAGGTATAACAGGATTTACAGAAAGCCTAATGTCCTGGCTTACTTATATGAAAAGATCCATGGAATTCCTCAAAGAGAAAAGAAGAGAAAGCTTGTCTTTGAAGATTAAAATAAAGATATCACTATTAATTTTTTGTATAAACTAGCTGTAAACGCCCTTCTTTATGATGTAAAAGAGGGGCGTTTTTTATACTGACTTTAGTAGGTGTAGATTTGATTCAGACATAAGGTTTCAAATTAAATGAAGAGACCGGCTAACGCCCTTCGTTACAAACATTAAAAAAATCGAATGGGGATAAATATGGAAAAATGTTGATAATTAAATATTAAATCACGATTTTAGTATTTTAATTCCCGTTTTCATTAACTATTTTTGTAAGTTGATTTACGTTTTTATGTCAGATATTATTCAGCTTTTACCGGATCATGTAGCCAACCAAATTGCAGCAGGTGAGGTGGTGCAGCGGCCTGCATCCATCGTAAAAGAACTTTTGGAGAATGCTATAGATGCAGAGGCAACGAAAATTGAACTGATCGTTAGAGATGCCGGAAAAAACCTTATACAGGTGGTTGACGATGGAAAAGGAATGTCTGAGACAGATGCACGAATGGCGTTTGAAAGACATGCTACATCCAAGATCAGAGGAACAGAAGATATCTTTAAGATCTCCACAAAAGGATTCCGTGGCGAAGCATTGGCTTCTATTGCTGCGGTTTCGCAGGTAGAGCTGAGAACGAAACAAAATGACGCTTCTGTAGGAACCAATATCTATATTGAAGGTGGAGTTTTCCAGTTTCAGGATCCGGTTCAGACTGCAGAAGGATCAAATTTTTTAGTTAAAAACCTTTTCTATAATGTTCCTGCCAGAAGAAAATTTCTGAAAAATAATAATATAGAATTCAGGCACGTAATCGATGAATTTCAGCGTGTTGCACTGGCTCATGAAGGGTTGGAGTTTTCTTTATTTCATGATGATGAACCTGTTTTCAGATTGAGAAAAGGAAGTCAGATGCAGCGTATAGTAGATGTTTTCGGAAGAAAATTGCAGCCGCTTTTAATTCCGATCAAAGAAGATATTATCTGGTGTAAACTTCACGGATTTGTTGCTAAACCTGAAGGCTCTAAAAAATCCAGAGGTGAACAATTCCTGTTTGTTAATGGAAGATATTTTAAAAGCCCTTATTTCAATAAAGCGGTTCAGGAAGCTTTTGAAGGATTGCTTCAACCGGGTTATGTACCTTCATTTTTCCTTTTCTTAGAGCTTGATCCGGACAAAATAGACGTTAATATCCACCCACAGAAAACGGAAGTGAAATTTGAAGATGAGCATCTTATTTTCGCTCTGCTTCGTTCCACAATTAAGAGATCTCTGGGGATTTATAACGTTTCTCCAAGTCTTGATTTTGACAGAGATCCCGAACTGGATGAGATGATGAATAAACCTATTCCCAGCAAAGGCAACGGCGGGGGAAGCGGTGTTATAAAAATGCCTGAAATCATTGTAGATAAAGACTACAATCCATTTTTGGAAGAAAGAAATGTGCGCCCGGAAGAAATTCAGAACCTTACGGAAATGTATCATCAGAATATTACCGCGGAGCCTTCAAAAATCAATTTGTTTGAAGACGAAGACTTTGATGAAGATCTGATGAGACTTCCCAACGGATATTGGCTTTTCAATAAAGGAGATGTGACCCTGATGTTGGATCTCGGAAGAATGCACAGGTTATTGGTTTCCGAAAGTAATAAATCAACCAGAAAATCAAATACAAACAGCCATGCGTTACTCTTCTCTCTCGAGTATCATATGAATGAAATAGAAAAGAATAAATATAATTCTATTAAAAAATATCTTCCTGAACTTGGGTTTGACATGAAAATTGCTCATGAAAGTGTACTCAGAATAGATTCACTGCCTGAAGGGCTCAAAGAAACCCAGGCAATGAAGTTTCTGGAGAACCTTTTTGAGATTCTGGAATATAAGACTGAAGATGAATTCATGCAGTATTACCACAATCAATGGAGTAAAATGCAGTCGAAATCCAGATTTGATTTTATTTATAAAAAAGATGCGGAACAAGTCATCAAAGATTTTACAGCACTAGGCTTTCCGGAATTTTTACCGGATGGAAAGAGATGCTTTTATGAAGTTCCGTTTAATGATTTTAAGAACAAATTTTAAAAAATATGTTTAACAATATACCGCCGATTACCAGAAATATTATCATTATCAATGTCATTGTGTACATTGTTACTTCCTTAATGGGGAATCAGGTGATTGGCTATCTTGCAGGCTTTTATCCCTTCTCACCATTTTTCCATTCATGGCAGATTGTTACCCACATGTTTATGCATGGAAGTATTATGCATATTTTATTTAATATGCTGACCCTATTTAGCTTTGGACCTATTCTGGAACAAACGCTGGGAGATAAAAAATATCTGATACTTTACTTTGCCAGTGGTTTGGGTGCTTTTTTTCTTTTTAACTTATGGAATTTTGTAGAAGTTCAGCAAATTTCAGCAGAATTGCAACAACTTGGATTTAATGTAAGTGCCTACCTATCCGGAGCCAGTGTTGAGTTTTCTGGAGCTGGAGATACCGTTCTTAGACAAAAAGAGCTTTTAGGAAGCTTGAAAGATATTGTAGCAACTCCTATGGTAGGAGCGTCCGGAGCCATCTTTGGAGTCGTGGCAGCTTTTGCAACACTATATCCGGATTCTAAAATCGGAATTATGTTTATTCCCGTACCTATAAAAGTAAAATATCTGCTACCGATCATTGTTGTTGTTTCTGTATATCTTGGTGTTTCAGGGAATGGAGGAGGAATTGCACACCTTGCTCACGTGGGTGGAGCTTTAGTGGGGTGGCTGTTGGCACGAATTTGGAAAAAGCATTTGTACAGATTCAATTAAATCAATTTTGTGAAGATTTTCCGACTTATCGTTTTCATAGCCCATCTTGGGATTTTATTTTTATTGCTGGCTACTTTATTGAATGCCTATATTCCACCTAAAATATTTCCGTGGTTTAATTTGCTTTCCCTGGGATTTCCGGTACTGATAATCACTTACTGTATATTGACGCTTTTCTGGGTTTTTAGCTGGAAGAAAAGGGCTTTTGTATTCATGTTTGCCGGATTGATTTTCCTGAGTCCGATAAAACGATGGGTCAATTATTCAACAGATAAAAGGGGAAATCCCAACATAAAGGTGGTTTCCTTAAATACCAAATCGGGTGGTTTGGGAAGAGATAAAATTCAGTCTTTTCTGCAATCTCAAAATGCTGATGTGATTCTTTTACAGGAAGAAGGTAAAGGGTATGACATTGAAGGATATCAAAAAGTAAATCCATTTGGTGGTTTTACAGTCCTGACCCGTCATAAAATTATCAGCCAGAAAGTATTGAGGCCTCAGGATGAGGATCTAAGGATTCCCGGCGTACAAATCGATATAGAAATCAAAGGTAGAGTTTACCGTTTTATTGATGTATATCTTCATCCGTTTCGTTTTGAAAAAGAAATGGTAAAGCTTAACGGAAATTCTGATGCCAATGAGCAGAAAGTGAAAGACGTTATCAAAAAGCTTATTCCCACCTTTAAAAAACATCAGGAACAAATTGGTTTTTTGCGGGAAGCGGTAGAAAATTCGCCTTATCCGGTGATTTTAGGCGGAGATTTTAATTCTGTTCCTAATTCTTATGAATACTATCATTTGTCTGAAGGACTTGAAGATGCATTTTTAAGTACCGGAAAAGGAAGTGCAACCAGTTTTCATGATTATAAATTTCCCATAAGAATAGATTATATTTTTTCTTCTAAATCTGTACGCCCGGTTTCCTATGTGGTTGACCGTTCTGTCAGTCTTTCAGATCATTATCCTGTTGTTGCAGAATTCTCCGTAGAACCTAAATAATCATAAAAATAGTTAAAATTTGACTGCTTGGTAGGGTTTTTGCTTAAAAAACTCCGTACCAAGACCGTTTTTTCATGAAGTCGAATCAGATATTACTATTTATACATATCGTTGTTGCTGTTTTATTGCTGTGCACATTGGGGAATGCATGGATTCCACCTAATATTTTAGGGAATCTTAATCTGCTTTCTCTAGGTTTCCCATATCTGATACTGACACACATCATTCTAACACTGGTATGGATTTTTAAAAAGAAAAAAGTAGCAATCGCTTTCGCACTGGGTACACTTATTTTTTACAATCCGATAAGAAGATGGGTTAATTTTTCACCCAAAACAGAAAATCTTAAAACAATCCGTGATATTAAAGTGTTAACTTTTAATGTAAAGTATGGGGAATATGGATGGGATAAGATAAAAGGGTATATTAAAGAACAAGATCCAGATATTATTTTGGTTCAGGAAAAAGATACCAACCGTGCAATCAAACATGATTTGGTAAAGTATCCTTCAGTAATTCTTAAAACCAAGCATAAAATTATAAGACAGGCGGAAATTATTGAGGACAATGCACGAGGTAATTCCTTCTTTGCCGATGTAGATATCAATGGGAAAATTATCAGAATTGTAAATGTGTATCTGGAGCCTTTCAGACTTCATAAAACCATGTTTACAAAACTGGATGCTTTTGGAATAGGGAATTTATCGACTTTGCTTTCCCATATGATTCCTACCTTCCAGGCTCATGAAGATCAGGTAAAAAAAATAAGAAATATAATTGATATGTCCCCGTATCCTGTCATTCTTGCCGGAGACTTTAATTCTGTACCCAATTCATATGAGTACTATAATTTGGGTAAAAACCTTCAGGATGCATTTTTAGTAGCCGGAAGGGGAAGTGCAAGTAGTTTCCATGACTATAAGGTTCCTTTACGAATTGATTATATTTTTACCTCAAAATCAATTATTCCTTTGAGCTATAAAGTTGACAATTCTGTAGAATTATCGGATCACTATCCTGTAATTGCAGAATTTCTGTTAAATTAGTTCCATGAAAAATTTACTCTTCGCGGTTTTTATTTTAACCCTTCTGTGTACTGCCTGTTCTAAAAAAGAATCTGCCGGTTTTAGTGCAGAACAGGATGTTAAGATTCACTATGATACAACTGCTGTCGATTCTTTTTCTACAGGAGCTGTTTCAGTGGATATAGCACGTAAGATCAGAATGTCTTCTCCACAATTTCTTGACTCTGTAAAACAAGCTAAAAAAGCTCAGGAAGAAGAGAAAAAGCTGAAAGAAGAGCTGGAAAAGGAAAATAAAAAGAAACTGGACGAAGAAAAGAAAAAAACGGAATCTGAAAAGAAGGCTAAAACTTCAGAAACACCCGCGGCCAATGTGCCCAAAACAGAATAATCCAAAACATTTTTAAAAAATATAAAATATGAAAAAACAAATCTTAGCAGCTGTAGCGATTTCAGTATTCGCTGTAGCATGCACAAAATCGACGACAAAGACAGAACAGGTAGAAGGAGCTGATGGATCGGTAACCACTACAACCACCACGGTTACTGAAAGCTCTCCTCACGTTGTAGATTCTGCAAAAGTGAACCAGGCTAAACAAGATGTCAACGCAAAGTTAGATAAGGCCGGAGACAAGATTGATGATGCAGCGCAAAAGGCAAAAGATAAAATTGATGCCACTGCAGATAAAACAAAACAAGACCTTAACAAGGCGGGACAGAATATCAAAACAGAAGCTAACAAAGTAGGGAAGGATATTAAGTCCGGAGCTCAGGAAGCAGGAAAAGATGCTAAAGACGCTGCCAGGAAAGGAGCAGCAAAAGTAGAAGATGCTGCCAAGAAATTAAAAGAAGATTTAAGCAAATAAAAAGAAAACCGCAGTTGAATTCAGCTGCGGTTTCTTTTTTATAGTTGGAAGCTGGAAGTTTCTCCCTTATTTGGAGCAAGCCTCTCGCTTTCTTTCTATTATTTATTAAGTTCCAGTAGTGGGTCTATATACTCTCTGTCATTGCTTAATCTCGGAACTTTATTCTGGCCTCCCAGTTTCCCTTTTGATTCAAGCCAATGATAAAAGAGGTTGTTTTTTGCAATATGAACAATAGGCCTTTTAAGTGTTATATTATTATATCTTTTCGCTTCATAGTCTGAATTGATCGTCTTCAGATGCTGATCAAAAATATCAATGAAACTTTCCAGGCTGTTCGGGTGCTGGCTGAATTCAAAGATCCATTCGTGGGCTCCCCCTTCATTTTCTTTCATAAATACCGGAGCTCCGGTAAAGTCTGTAATGCAGGCTCCTGTAAGATCACAGGCTTTAGAAAGAGCAGATTCTACATTAGTAATCATCAGTTCCTCTCCGAAAGCATTGATATAATGTTTGGTTCGCCCTGTTATTTTTATCCTGAAAGGATTCGTAGAGGTAAATACGACCGTATCACCAATTAAATATCTCCACAAGCCTCCGTTGGTCGTAATCACCATCGCATAGTTTTTTCCTATCTCGACGTCTTCCAGGCTTACTACTTTTGGATTTGAAAAATGGAACTGATCCATCGGGATGAATTCATAGAAGATTCCATAATCAAGCATTAAAAGCATTTCGTCACTATTGGATCTGTCCTGTATTCCGAAGAAGCCTTCAGATGCATTGTAAATTTCGTAGTAATTGATGTTTTTTCCGATGATCTGCCTGAATTGCTCCCGATAGGGCTTAAAACTTATTCCACCGTGAAAAAAGACCTCTAAATTAGGCCAAAGTTCAGACACACTACCAATGTTGGTTTCCTTTAATACTCTTTGTAAAAGAACGAGCATCCAGCTTGGTACTCCAAGGATACTTCCAACATCCTCATTTTTAACTTCGGAGGTGATGGCTCTTAGTTTGCTTTCCCATTCTCCCATCAGGGACACTTTCTTGCTCGGAGTTGTGGTGATTTCTACCCAAAATGGAAGATTATCAATTAAAATAGCCGATAAATCGCCAAATTTTGTATTAAAGTCTGCATACAGCTCAGAACTTCCTCCTAAACGTAAGTTTTTATAATTAAAGAGCTGATTTTCCGGATGGTTATTAGCGTAGATGGAAACCATGTCTTTTCCAGCCTTCATATGACAGTACTCAAGACTTTCAGTGGAAATAGGAATAAATTTGCTCTTCGCATTAGTGGTTCCCGATGATTTGGCAAAATGTTTAATAAGTCCCGGCCAGCTTACATCCTTGTAACCTTGCCTTGCTTTTTCAATATAAGGTTCAAAATCTTCATAAGTGACTATGGGAACCTTATTTTTAAAGTCCTGGTAGCTTGAAATAGAATTGAATCCGTGTAATTTACCATATTCCGTATCCTCGGCATGAAACAGTTGGGAGAATAATATACCCTTCTGTGTTTCAATAGGATGATCCATGAAATTCTGTATCTGATCTATCCTTTGACGGATAAACCAATTGACGACGGTATTGAAAAGTGCTTTGGTTGCCATTTCAACAAATATAATGATATTTGAATTTTCAGAGAATTTTTTATGGAGTTAAATAAAAAAACCGTTACAAAATCTGTAACGGTTTGTTATGTAGTGTATTGTTTCTAGCAATATTCATCATAAGCAGCCTGTAGGTTTGCTGCAATAGCACCTGCAGGATTTCCTTCAATGTGATGTCTTTCCAGCATATGAACCAATTCTCCATCTTTGAAAAGAGCAACACATGGAGAGCTTGGAGGGAATGGAGCAAGGTGTTTTCTTGCTTCTACTACTGCCTCTGTATCAAATCCAGCGAAAACTGTTGTTAAATGATCAGGTTTTTTATCTCCTGTTAAAGAGTAAACAACTCCAGGTCTTGCAGCTCCTGCTGCACAACCACATACGGAATTGATTACTAATAATGTAGTTCCCGATTGCTTCAAAGCATCTTCCACCTGCGCAGGTGTCGTTAAATCCTGGAAACCTTTATCTGTAAGTTCTGCCTTCATGGGCATTACCAAATCTGTTGGATACATATATTTTGTTTTTTATCCCTACAAAGTTAAGGAATTCTTTGCGTTTGTTCAATATATAATAACTATCAATAGTTTAGTCATATAAAATTAACTGAATGTTAATATTGCAACTATATTCAAAAAAAAGTGAATTAATGCTAGGAATAATAAAATATAATTGTTAAATTTGAAATGATTCTGAAAAACGATGACCATGAAAAAAACATTTAATGCTTTCCCTCAAGCAATCACCTTTTTTAATACTGTCTGAAATATGATAGTAAATCAACTCTTTTTTACAGTTTTGTATAAACTGAATAACAAATTTGAATATTTAAAAAAATGAAGCCCGGAACTGAAAAGTCCCGGGCTTCTTTAATCAAATCGATATGCAAAGGTTGAATATCCTAATAAAATAGTTGATTATATCAATCAACTGAATCTGTCAATTAAGACAGAAGTTTTTTGGCCGTCTCAGAGATGCTTTTTCCATCTGATTTTCCGGCTAATGCTTTTGAAGCAGCTCCCATTACCTTGCCTAAATCTTTAATAGATTCGGCTCCGGTTTCTGAAATAATGTTTTTAATTTCTGCTTCTAATTCTTCTGCAGAAAGTTGCTTTGGTAAAAATTTCTCAATGACCTTCATCTGAGCATCTTCTACTTCTGCAAGGTCTTGTCTGCCCTGAGCAGTAAACTGTTCGAAAGAGTCTTTACGTTGTTTAATCATTCTCTGCAGAATGGCAATTTCCTGTTCCTCAGAAACTTCAGCACCTCTTGCCTCAGTTTTTAAAAGAAGGATTTGAGATTTTACTGCACGAAGAGAATCCAGAGCTACTCTGTCTTTTTCTCTCATGGCTGTTTTTATTGCTTCACTTATTATATTTTCTAGTGACATATTAATTTTAGTCTTATTGTTCAAGCAAAGGATTTAACTCATTGGTTGTTAAAACTTTTGCAAATTCATTATTTAAACAGGATAATTCCATCATATGGATTTCCTGTGCGCTGTATTTTTTTCCATCAATACCTAATTTATCGAATGTTGCACATGCATCTTCTATAACATAGGTATTGTAGCCAAAATTGCCCGACATTCTTGTTGTTGTGCTTACACAATGTTCTGTAGTAATACCGACAATTACAGTGTTTTTAATCGATAATTTGTCCAGAAGATCTTTTAAATCAGTACCAATGAAGCTGCTATTGACACTTTTCTTAATAAGATATTCATGTTCTAAAGGAGCAAATCCATCTTTTAACTCATTTCCTGCATTGCTTTCATGCAAAATAGAATCTGGATTTTGCGAACAATGCTGAATAAAAAATATGGGTAACTTTAATTGTCGGAATTTTTCCAGAATAGCTTTTGCATTTTCTTCGGCATTTGGATTATTTCTATTTCCTCCCCAGTACGCTAAGTCATTAAATCCCTTTTGAATATCAACAATAATTAATGCTGTATTTGTGCTTAAAGTTCCCATTGTTTTAATTAATCAACATCTTTATTTAAAAATCTGTTTTCTCTGATCTGCATAGATCCGTTGTTGTCAGACAGATATGTGTTAATATTCTGGTCTGAGGCATTGTTTCCGTCGATAGAGATATTTTTTCTTTTGAAAGCAGGAATAGATTCGAATTCACTAGTGCTGTCAAAACTTTGATAACGTGAGTTGAATTCTTTTAATTTATTTCTTCTTTCTATAACTCTTTCCTGATCTACCGTTTTATTCACAAAAGTGAATTCTGATTCTTCAGTTTTTGGAGTTTCAATTTCTTTTTTGTTTTCAAAAGCGGGTTTTGTTTCTGCCTTTGGCTCTTCTTTTTGATAGAATGTTTCTATCTTTTGAGCAGGTTCAGCTACAGCACTTGCCGGGGCATTAAACTCTGCTTTAGGCTGGCCAAAATCTGTCTTAGGCTCATTTCTTACCGGCTCGTTTACAAAAAAGCTGAATTCAACAGGTTTTTCATCTGAAAAAGAGTTGTTAAAAGAAGTTCCGGATTGAGGTTCTTCTTTTTTATTTTCAAAATCAAATGAGAAAGATTGAATTTCCAGATCATTTGGATCTTCATTTTCTTCATCAATAGAGAATAAACTGAATTCCTGATCTCCTTCTTCTTCATTTCTCCAGGCTTGTTCAGGAGAATTTAAGGCATCATCTTCATTATCAAAGAATTTTATTTCTTTTTTGATATACTCTTCTTCAATAATCATTTTTTTTTCAGTAGACGACATATTGAAAGGAGCATCATGATCCTCGTCATCTAATCTGAACATGTTTTTTCCTCCGAAATCATGGGTTGCTTCAGGAGTAGCTTCTCTTTCTTCTCTTGTTTTGAAAGGAGAAGATTTTTGAGCATCAAAACTATCGTTAAGACTGATTCTGATTTTTTCGGTAGGACCTGAAAACTTCTTGTTATCATTAGAGAATCCTGTAGCAATTACAAGAACGCTTACTGCATCTCCTAATTCTTCATCAGCACCTACTCCGAAGATAATATCTGCGGTATTACCGGCTTCTTTCTGGATATGATCCATGATGATACCGATCTCGTCCATCGTTACTTCTTCCGCACCACTTCTGATCAACAACAGTACATTTTTAGCACCTGTAATCTTATTATCATTTAACAATGGAGAATCAAGAGCTTTTCTTACTGCTTCTTCGGCTTTATTTTCACCTGAAGCCGTACCTGTGGACATAAGAGCTGTCCCGGAGTTTTGAAGCACAGATTTAGCATCTCTAAAGTCAATGTTTACATCAAAATAACCTGTAATAACTTCTGCCATTCCTTTTGCGGCATTGGCTAAAACTTCATCTGCTTTTGAGAATCCTTGTTTGAACCCAAGGTTTCCAAACTGCTGTCTCAGTTTATCGTTATTGATAACAATAAGTGAATCAACGTTATTTTTTAATTTTTCAAGACCGTTTTCGGCCTGATCAAGTCTTCTTTTTCCTTCAAAGCTAAAAGGAACGGTAACAATACCTACCGTTAAGATTCCCATGTCTTTTGCTACTTTAGCAATAACAGGGGCTGCTCCGGTACCGGTACCACCGCCCATTCCGGCAGTGATGAACACCATTTTTGTGTTCTGTCCCATCGCTGCTTTGATGTCTTCAATACTTTCAATAGCTGATTTTTCACCCACTTCAGGGTCAGCACCAGCACCAAGACCTTCTGTGATAGAAGTTCCCAATTGAACTTTGTTGGCAACAGGGTTATTATCTAAAGTTTGAGCATCTGTATTACAAATCACGAAATCAACTCCGTGGATCCCTTTTTCGTACATGTGCTTTAGAGCGTTGTTTCCACCGCCCCCTACACCGATTACTTTTATGATGGATGAATTTCCTTTTGGCAAATCAAATGAAAATCCTTGTGTACCTATATTTTCCATAACTATACTTTTTATAATTATAATTGATAATTGATTGATGATAATTGATAAGGAAAAAATCGTTTATCGCTTATCATACATCATTTATAATTTATTCTACTTCTTCAAAGAATTTTTTTACTTTTTCCATAAGCGACTGGCCAAAGGTCAACTTCGCTCTTCTGTTCTCTTGCTGCTGGCTCATCACGGGTTGTTCCTGTACAGGAGTCGCCTGTTGTGAAGGTTGAATGTTTTCAGTCTGTGTAACAGTTACTTCAGGCTTAGTCTGTTCAACTACCATTTCCATTATATCATCAGCATTTTGCTTTTTGTCTCTGATTTTTAAACTCTCCATCAGTAATCCGATAGAGGTAGCAAATTCAGGACCTTTCAGATACTGGTTTTTGTCATTGGCGATATATTCATTCGCAAAACCGATTCTGCTGTCAAAACCTGTTGTATAATTAGCCAGCTGACGAAGATGCTTCAGGTTTGAACCACCACCCGTCAGAACAATTCCTGCGATCAGTTTTTTCTTTTGTTCAAACGCTCCGTAGGCTTTTAACTCGGTATTTACCATTTCAAGCACTTCTTCTACTCTGGCATTGATGATCTGTGCTAAAGTTTTTAAAGAAATTTCTTTATCTGGTCTGCCGTGAAGCCCCGGAATTGTTACAAAAGTACTGTCTTTTTCCAATTCTGGAACAGCCGAACCAAATTTTACTTTCAGTTGTTCTGCATGTTTTTCAATAATTGAACAGCCTTCTTTGATATCTTCCGTTATAATTCCACCTCCGTAAGGGATTACACAGGTATGACGGATGATATTGTCTTTAAAGATCGCAATATCGGTAGTACCACCACCAATATCTACAATAGCTACTCCTGCTTCTTTTTCTTCTTTGGTAAGTACCGCTTCTGAAGAGGCCAAAGGCTCTAAGGTCAGCGCTTCCATTTCTAACCCAGCTTCGCGAACGCATCTTGCAATATTTCGGATGCTTCCCATTTGCCCGACTACAACGTGGAAGTTAGCTTCTAAGCGCTTTCCGTGCATTCCTACAGGTTCCTGAATTTCACCCTCGGAATCCACTTTGTATTCTTGTGGAAGTACATGTATAATTTCTTCTCCAGGAAGCATAACCAGTTTTTTTACCTGATCTTTTAATGCTTCAATGTCATCATCTGTAATAAATTTATCAGGATGTTCACGCATAATATAATCGGAGTGCTGCAGAGAACGAATGTGTTTTCCTGCAATACCTACCGTAACTTTGCGGATAGGAACCCCAGCACTGGATTGTGCTTCGGATACTGCAGCCTTGATTGAATTAATAGTTTGTGAAATATTATTCACAATACCTTTATGAACACCAAGACTTTTAGCTTTGCCTACACCGAGAACTTCTATTTTCCCGTGTGCATTCCTTCTTCCGACAATCGCGACTATCTTTGTTGTCCCGATGTCCAGACCTACTGAATACTCTTGATTTTCCATTTTTATATCGATTTGATTTTTTCTACTTTTTCCATGGTAGGACTTTGTCCTATTTTGTGTTAAATCGTCCCTTCGGACTCTTTTTTATTCTATTTTCACCTTTGGTTTCGGCTTTGGCTTGGACTGTGCCGGCGCCGGGGATTTTTTTTCTTTTTTCTTTGCCTCTTTTGAGTGTGTTTTTGGTTTTGTATTCTCTTTCGGTTTTATGGAAGTTGAATTTGTTTTCTTCGCTTCTGTAACCTTTGGCTTGGTTTCCGTTTTTTTCGCCATTGCTGCCGGAGACGGAGCTCTTGCCAATTCTAGTTTCCCGGCTTTCAAAAGGCTGTCGTTTTCCTTGAAGTAAGGATTCAGGGTGGTGACAATCTGATTCTGATATTTCACGGAAACCATGTTATATTTTTGAGGATCCTGATAGACCAGGTATTTCTCTACAAAGGTTTTAAATCCTCTTACTTTAAAATCAATATTATCTAAATCCCCGATCTCTACTCTGTAGTTTCCTTCGCTGGTGAGGAGATTATAGCTGTCTTTATTTTTTGAGATTCCAATAAAGAATTTTTTACTGAAATCGTCTTTATCGATTTTTCCGACGAGTTCTGCCAGTTTCTCATATTCATCAGGTTGTACATTTCCTGTTACCAGCATACAAGGATGTGAATAGGTTCTTGAAATAGGAAATTCAATACCTTTTTCATCTACATAAAAGTCTTTTCCGTCCTTATTAAGCCTGAAAACCGGAACTCTCTGTTTGATATCCAGATTTAGTTTTCCATTGAGGTTCAGATAGACATTGGCACTATCAACAGCAGGAAGAGTATTGATTCTCTTTTCTAAAGCGGGGATGTTAAGATCACCTACTTTACCTGAAGGATTCTCTTTTTTTACAATTTCCCGGATATCCTTTTCATCAACAAAATAAACCGGAGTTTTTTCATTCATTTTTACAGAAATTTTATTGTCCGTAATCTGCTGATGCCCGAATCTCTTCAATGAGAAACTCAGTAACAATCCAAGGATGATTACGGTAACGACAATTTTTAATATTCTGTATTTATTTTTCATTTTTTCTTTAACGCTAAACTCACAAAGATCTTTACTGTTCTTCAGTCCGATCGCAGAGGCGTTTTACTCAACGATGGCTGATTTTTTTTATAAATTATTTTTATTCTTACATCTTACAAAGCAGCCTTTGTTAATGTATTTTTATTGCTAAGTGAAACGCCTTCGCGAACGGAAAATATTTTCTTTTTAAATTTTCCTCTCCGAACTTTGCGTTTTATTTAACTCAAATTTTCTATCCATTCACAAATTGGGTCGTACAGGGTGTCTATATTTCCTGCTCCCACTGTAAGGAGGATATCAAAATCTTTTTCTTTTATTTTTTCAAAAGCATCAGATAAAACGGATACTTCTTTTTTCTCTAAATTCACTTTTTCAAGCAACCAGCTTGAAGTAATTCCTTCAAAATTTTCCTGAAGTTCTCTTGCAGGATAAATGTCAAGCAAGATCAACTCATCAGCTTTGCTCAGGCTTTCAGCAAACCCATCTGCAAAATCTCTCGTTCTGCTGAAAAGGTGTGGCTGGAAAACCACCAATAATTTTTTATCGGGATAAAATGTTCTGATAGAACCCACTACAGCGTTAATTTCTGTTGGGTGGTGGGCATAGTCGTCAATGTAAATTTTACCGTTTTGATAAATATGCTTGGTATATCTTCTTTTAATTCCTTTAAAATTAGCAATCGCTTTTTTCAGCGTATCAAAATCTGCGCCTAAATTGTGCAGAATAGCCAGTGCTACCGTAGCATTTTCTACATTATGAATTCCCGGGATTTCCCAAACAAAATCTTTTATTGTTTCTGTTGGGGTGTGGAAATCAAAATAAATTTTATCGTGATCCATTCTCAGGTTGTCAGAATAATAATCTGCAGGCTCGTTTACCGCATAGGTTTGATGGCCTCTTCCGATTTCAACTCCTTTTCTTACAAATAATTTTTTGTCATCGGGAACCAACGCTGCAAATTGTCTGAAACCTTCTTCAATATGGCTTTTATCTCCGTAAATATCCAAGTGGTCGGCATCTGTAGAGGTTACTACCGCCCAGTCCGGAGAAAGGTTCAGAAAACTTCTGTCGTATTCATCAGCTTCTACTACAGAATACGTTGATCCGTTGTACAGAAAATTAGACTTAAAGTTTTCCGAAATACCTCCTAAAAAGCATGAGAAAGGCAAGTCTGCCTCTTTACATAAGTGAGAAACCAGGGTAGAGGTAGTTGTTTTCCCATGGGTTCCTGCTACTGCGATACAGTCTGTGTTTTCTGTAATTAACCCTAAAACCTTGGCGCGTTTTAAAACTTCAAACTGATTTTGGTTGAAGTAATCGAGAATTCCAAGCGTTTTGATAGCCGGCGTATAAATGACCAACGTATCTTTTTTTTGCAGAGAAGTGATTTTTTCATCAATAAGGTCTTCAAAAACGATATCAATACCTTCGTTGATCAGATTTTGCGTCAATTTTGTATTGGTTTTGTCGTATCCCAATACTTTTTTCCCGGATGCATTGAAATAGCGTGCTAAAGCACTCATTCCGATACCTCCGATTCCAACGAAGTAAAAAGTTTGATATGTTTCTAAGTTCTTCATTATTTATTAAAAATTTTTCATTTGTCATTGGCTACGCCTAATCTTTGATTTCCGAGGAACGAGGAATCTCAATAATGGAAATTCTTCGCTTCACTACGTTTCGGTCAGAATGACAAACCTTACCTATTTATCTTATTATTTTAAATATCTCATCTACAATTTCTTTTGCAGCGTCCGGCTTGGCAAAATACTTCAGATTGTCAGACATTTCTTTTCTTACACTTTCATTCCCGCAGATTTCTGATAATGTATTCCAGAATTTTTCCTGCATTTCAGAGTCTTTTACCATTCTTGCTGCATTTTTTTCAACCAGATTTAGGGCATTTTTAGTTTGGTGGTCTTCCGCTGCAAAGGGGAAGGGTACTAACAGTACCGGTTTTTGTGCTACTGCCAACTCTGAAATGGCAATGGCTCCTGCTCTTGAAACAATGATATCTGCTGCAGAATATGCCAGTTCCATGTCTTTGATGAATTCAAGGATCTGGATATTTCTGGTATCAACATTTTTTGTTTCTTCTAAAATATCTTTATAATCAAGCTTACCTGTTTGCCAGATGAGCTGATAATCTTTATTTACAATTTCATTTAAATGAGATTTCCAGGCATTATTTAATGTTCTGGATCCTAAAGAACCCCCTACTGATAAAATAGTAAGCTTGTCTTTGTTTAGTCCCATTTTTTCCTTCGCTATTGCTGTTTCCTGCATACCTGAAACAATAGTGGAGCGGATCGGATTTCCTAAGAACTTTATCTTTTCTGCAGGGAAGCCTTCTACTTTTGGATAAGCTGTAAAAACTGCTTTAGCTTTTTTGCTTAAAATTTTATTAGTCACTCCTGCATGGGCATTCTGTTCCTGAATAAAAATTGGAATTCCCATTTTACTCGCTTCATAAAGAGCGGGTCCGCTGGCAAAACCTCCTGTTCCTACTGCGAAATCCGGAGCGAAGTTCTTAATGATCTTTTTGGACCTGGATAAGCTTTTCAGAATTTTGAAAGGCAGTCCCAGGTTGGATAACAAGTTTCCTCTGTCGATTCCAGCGATATCAATTCCTTCTATTTTATAGCCGGCTTGTGGAACTTTTTCCATTTCCATTTTACCGTTGGCTCCAATGAACAAAAATTCTGCATCCGGAAATCTTTTTTTGATTTCATCAGCGATGGCGATGGCAGGGAAGATATGACCTCCTGTTCCTCCGCCTGATAGTATTATTTTTAGTTTTTTGTTCATTGTCTAATATAATAGGATTCATCCTATTTTTGGTTAAATCGTCCCTTCGGGACTCTTGGGTTTATGCGATATCGTTTATTTCTGCTATACTTTGTTTCTTGCCCATCCCTTCTTCGTCATAAATCTGGATTCTTGAGCTTATATTTAAGATAATTCCAAGCTGTAGATAGGTTACCAGCATGGAAGTTCCTCCATAACTTATCAATGGCAACGGCTGACCTGTTACCGGGATCAGGTTGATGGCCACGGCAATATTAACCGAAAGCTGTATAAAAATCATCACCCCGAGACTGAGCACCAGTAATGACCCGAAGAATGCCGGCATTTTACTGGCGATCATTACTATCCGTATCATCATAATGAGATAGAGACAGATCAGAAAAGCGGCGCCGATTACTCCATATTCTTCTACAATAACTGCGAAGATAAAATCGGAGGCAGACTGTGGCAGCATTTGTTTCAATGCACTTTTCCCCGGTCCCATTCCGGTAATACCTCCATGTACAATGGCTGCTTTTGCCTGCATTACCTGATAGTTTTTTGCTTTTACACTTTCATCATCTACATCGGCAGATTTTGCTTTGCTTGAAGTAAATGTTTCTACACGGCTCATCCAGGTATGAACACGGTTTCCGCCGATCATGTTGGTATTTAAAGCAATTAACAGGAAGAGAACGATCGCTACAAATGAAGCTGAAATAAATCCTGCAATATACTTCCAGTGAAGCTGGCCGATAACCAAAACAACTACGGATACCATTAAGATCATTAATGCAGTTGATCCGTTATCTTTCGCCACCAGCACAAAAACAAGAAGAATAGGGCCGAATATATACATGATATTTTCTATCGGAAGTCTCTCTCTTGTTATCTTTTTGGTTAAATACCTGCACAGATAGATGATTAACATCAAGAATGCAAATGATGAGGGCTGGAAGGAGATGGGAGTTCCCGGTATTTTCAGCCATCTGGAAGCACTGGCTCCGTCAATGGTCTGGCCGGTGAACATAGTAACTACCAATAATACGATCATCAGGCCAAGCAAGATACTGCTGAGCTTTCCGATGTATTCATATTTTATAGTTCCTACCAATCTCATAATTGCTAATCCAAGGACTACAAAGAACATGTGTTTGATAACGTGACCTGTTGTGGTTCCGTTATTAACAATGTATTCGAGATTTGAACTTGCAGAATAAACAGGGAAAATAGAGAAAATGGAGATCACAAGAATGACCATCCAAAGTACTTTATCGCCCTTTAGAAATTCAAATCTGTTTTCTGTGTTCTGTTCGTCCATATGTAATGCTATTGGCTTTTGGCTAATGGCCATTGGCTTTTAATACCTGCGCTTTAAACTGTCTTCCTCTGTCTTCATAGCTTTTGAATAAATCAAAGCTTGCACAACAAGGAGATAGTAGAACAGTGTCTCCGTTTTTAGCCAATGATTTTGATATTTTCACGGCTTCTTCCATACTTGAAGTATCATAAATAAATTCTTTTTTATCTTTAAAGAAATCTATGATCTTCTTGTTATCAATTCCTAAGCAAACAATTGCTTTTACTTTTCTTTTGACTAAATCTTCAATTTCGGTATAGTCATTTCCTTTATCGAGACCGCCAACAATCCAGACGGTTGGGTTTTTCATGCTTTCTAAGGCATAATAAGTAGCATTTACGTTGGTTGCTTTACTGTCGTTGATATACTTAACGCCTTCAATTTCAGTTACTAATTCCAATCTGTGTTCTACTGCCTGGAATGTCATTAACGAATGTCTTATACTTTCATTGTTGATTTCCAGTATCTTACCTGCTATCGATGCGGCTAAGCTATTGGCAACGTTATGGTTTCCAAGGAGTGATAATTCTTCAACTTTCATTGAGAATTCATCTTTCATTTTTACCACAATGTTATCGTTACTAATAAATCCCCCTTCAGACAATTTCTCTTTGATTGAAAAAGGGATCATTTTTGCTTTTATCTCCAGCTTTTCAAGAAGGCTTTTACTCATTTCATCATCTTTATTGTAGATGAAGAAATTGTCATTTTCCTGATTTTCTGCTATTCTGAATTTTGCCAGCGCATATTCTTCATAGTTATAATTGTACTGGTCCAGGTGATCCTGAGACAGATTGAGCAATAAAGAAATATAAGGTCTGAAGTTCTGAATGTCATCCAACTGGAAAGAGCTTACTTCCAATACATAATATTCATGGTTTTCATCAGCGACCTGTTTGGCAAAACTGTAACCGATATTTCCTCCCAAGCCTACATTTAATCCGTCATTTTTCAGGATATAATAGATCAGGGAAGTGGTTGTTGTTTTTCCGTTGCTTCCGGTAATGGCAATGATTTTTGCATCTGTAAATTCAGAAGCAAATTCAATTTCAGAGGAAAGTCTTATTCCTTTCTCATGAATTTTTTGAATGATCTCTGCCTTTTTGGGAATTCCAGGGCTTTTTACAATCCAGTCTGCATTTAAAATGATTTCTTCGTTGTGATTTTCTTCTTCAAATTCAATTTCATTTTCGGTAAGAAACTGCTTGTAGTTATCTTTAATGGCTCCCTTGTCTGAAAGAAATACTTCCAAACCTTTCTTTTTAGCCAAATAAGCAGCTCCGCATCCGCTTTCTCCACCTCCTAAAACAACTATTTTCATATTCTTTTTTTTGTAAAGTGTAAAATGTAAAAAGTATTAATGTAATTTGGTTTTTGAGTTAAAACTTTCTACGTTATACAAAATTTATCTCATTTTTAATGTGATTAAACATATAATAGCCAGTATAACACCGATGATGATCATCCTGTTCACAATTTTACTTTCGTGAAATCCTACCTTTTGGTAGTGGTGGTGTACTGGTGACATTTTGAACAATCTATTGTTTTGGGCATATTCCAACCCATATTTTCTTTTTCTGTATTTGAAAACGATTACCTGAAGCATTACGGAAAGGTTTTCAATTAAGAAGATTCCGCATAATACTGGAATCAGCAATTCTTTTCTTAAAATAATTGCTAACACGGCAATTACTCCTCCCAACATCAAACTTCCTGTGTCTCCCATGAAAACCTGGGCAGGGTAAGTATTGTACCAAAAGAACCCGATAACGGCACCTACCATTGCGACGGCAAAAATGGTGGTTTCTCCCATATTGGGGAGGAACATAATATTGAGGTAGTCTGCAAAGATGATGTTACCAGAAAGATAGGCGAAGAGGGCTAGTGTAAGCAATATGATAGCACTTGTTCCCGCTGCAAGACCATCAATTCCGTCGGTAATGTTTGCTCCATTGGAAACTGCTGTTACAATAAAAATAACAATCGGGATAAAGACAACCCATGCCCATTCGTGGGCATCTTTATCATTCATCCAAAATAAAATCCCGCTGTAATCAAACTCATTGTTTTTTGCAAACGGAACGGTGGAAACTGTAATTTTTTCGGTAGGCATAAAGTTCTGCTCTACGTTGTTTCTGTTGACCACTTTTGCATCAGCATATTTTCTTTTAACGGTGATGTCGGGGTGGAAATACATTGTAACTCCGACAATTAACCCTAATCCCACCTGGCCAACTACTTTAAATTTGCCGCTTAGGCCGTCTTTATTTTTCTTGATTTTCTTTAAATAATCATCCAGGAAACCAATGGCTCCCATCCATATCATTGAAACCAAAAGCAGGACAATATAAACATTGGTGATTCTTGTAAACAGCAATACGGGAATGATGGTTGCCAAAATAATAATGAGTCCTCCCATGGTAGGAGTTCCTTCTTTCTGCTTTTGCCCATCCAGGCCAAGATCACGTACTAATTCTCCCATTTGCTTTGCTCTCAGGTAATTGATAACTCTTTTTCCGTAAACAAGAGCGATGATAAGAGAAAGCAATACCGATATGCCGGCACGAAAGGATATGTATTTTAACATTCCCAGTCCCGGAACATGGATTCCGTGGTCGGTTAGATATTCGTATAGATAGTATAGCATAGTTTCAATTGTTAATAAATGATCATTGATAATTGACGAATGATAAATCGGTTATTATTTATCAATTATCGTTTCTGATTTACTTGCTCATTAATTTCCAAAGCTCATTAATTACTTCTTTGTCATCAAAATGATGTTTTACACCATTTATCTCCTGATAGTTTTCGTGGCCCTTTCCGGCTACCAAAACAATATCTTTAGGTTCTGCAAACTTTATGGCCATTTTAATGGCTTCTTTTCTGTCCGGAATTGAAGTGTATTTGCTGAAGTTTTGAGGTTCAACACCTGCTTCAATTTCCTTTATAATTTGTACCGGATCTTCTGTTCTTGGGTTGTCTGAAGTGATAATTGCCAATGTTGATTTTTTAGCGGCAATATTCCCCATTTCAGGTCTTTTTGAGTGATCTCTGTCACCTCCGCAACCGAAAACCGTGATTAACCTTTCATTTTTTGTTCTGATATCATTGATGCTGTCCAGGATGTTTTCTAATGCATCCGGAGTATGTGCATAATCAACGATGAAGAAGATTCCGCCATCAGATTTAAAGGTTTCAAATCTTCCAGAAACTCTTTTCAACTTGCTGATGGCCTGCAGGATTTCATCCTGTTCAAAACCAAGTTCTTCTGCAATTCCAAATACAAGCAGTAGATTGTAGGCATTGAATTTACCGGTTAAGGTGGTCCAGAATTCTTTTCCATTGAAGTTCAGCAACATTCCGTTGAAATCAGCTTCTAAAAGTTTTCCGTGGTAGTCGGCCATGGTTTTCAAAGCGTAAGATTTCTTTTTAGCTTTGGTATTCTGAAGCATCACATTTCCATTTTTGTCATCCACATTGGTGATGGCAATGGCTGTATCTTCAAGTCCGTCGAAGAATCTTTTCTTTGTTTTTAAATATTCTTCAAATGTTTTATGATAATCTAAATGATCATGAGTAAGATTGGTAAACCCTGCCACTTTGAAGTGTAATCCTTCGATTCTGTTTTGGGCAATTCCATGAGAGCTTACTTCCATGAATGCATATTCGCATCCTTTTTCAACAGCTTCAGCTAAAATTCTGTTGATGGTAATCACATCCGGAGTGGTGTGTGTTGCCGGAATAATTTCTTCTCCGATTCTGATCTCAACAGTAGACAGTAAAGCGGAATCATAACCCAAATTCTTGAATACATCAAAAAGAAGGGTAGAAACAGAGGTTTTTCCATTGGTTCCGGTAACGCCAATCAATTTCAGTTTATGAGATGGGTTTCCATAGAAATTGGAAGCAATATGTCCCAAAGCTTTTGATGAATCTTTTACTTTTACATAAGTGATATTTTCATCCAGTACTTCAGGAAATTCTTCGCAAACGATCGTTTTAGCCCCTTTTTCAATAGCGGATGCGATGAACGAATGTCCGTCCACCACAGTTCCTCTCATTGCAACGTAAAGAGAGTTCGCTGTAACCTTTCTGCTGTCGATCACCAACTCAGTAACCTCACGGTTGCTGTCACCGTGGATTTCTACTACTGGGATTCTGTTTACTAATTCTGTTGTTATCATTTTCTATCAATAGGACTTCATCCTATCTTGTTTTAAATCGTCCCTTCGGGACTCTATTTTTCTAATTTTGCAGAGATAAATAAATTCTCTGGTTCTTACTGATCGTGGTGCCTTCCAGCGGGAATTGTTCTTTAATTCTTCCAACTCCTTTATAATCTACACGATAGCCTAAGTTTTCCAATTGTGGAATTATATTTTTACCTATTAATCCTACCACATTAGGCATCTGTTTGTCATTTACGGCAATTTTTACGTTAGGTTCAACCATTTTGCTCAGGTTTACCTTTTTATCTACAAGCATTTCTCTTTCGATATTCTGAGGTGTTTTTAAGAATGTTTTTCCTGCAATTTCTTTAAACACCGGAGCCGAAACCGGACCTCCGTAGAATCCTATTGCTGTATTGGGTTCACTCACCATGACATAGCAGGTATATTTTGGGGCATCAGCGGGATAAAAACCTGCAAAGGATGCGCGATATTTCATTGGACCAGGAAGCCAGTATTCAAATCTTGCGGTTCCTGTTTTCCCTGCCATTTTAAGGTTGGGTGTGAAAATGCTTCGTCCCGTTCCTTTTTCAACGGCTTTGGTTAAGGCGCTGGTCATCATTTTAATTGCTTTTTCGGAAGCCATTTTGTTGACCATTACTTCTGGTTTTGCAGTGTACATTACCTTCCCGTCTTTCATGATCTTATCGATGAATAGGGGCTTAAGCATTTTACCACCGTTAGCAACTCCGTTGTAGAAAGTTGTCAGCTGCAACAGGTTAACATTGGATGAGTATCCGAATGAAATAGAGGCTAATGTAGCGGCATTCCATCTTTTATTTTGTGGAGTTAAGATTTTCGGTTTTGTGATTCCCGGAAGTTCGATATCCATTTTATCAAAAAGCTTCCAACGCTTCAGGTGATCAAGGAAAATCTGAGGTTTTTCAGCGTAATACTTTGTGATCAGCTTTGCTGTTCCTACGTTACTTGATTTTGCCAGAACATCACTGATATCATAGGTTCCTCCTCCGTGGCCGTCTGAAATTCTTTGTTTGGCATAGGTCCAGACCCCATTACCAACATTTACAGTCGTATTTTCATCGATGAATCCATCGTCCATTGCTGCTAAAAGCGATATGGTTTTAAAAGTGGATCCGGGTTCGATATTATCTTTTAAGGCATAGTTGTAAGAGTCTTCGTAATCTCCTGATTCCGTTCTTCTTAAGTTAACCAGTGCACGTACTTTTCCTGTCTCTACTTCCATGACGATTACGGTGCCATGTTTTGCTTCGTAATGGATCAGTTGCTTCTCCAGAGCAGAGTGTGCAATGTCCTGAATTCTAAGATCTAAAGTAGTATATACGTCTTCTCCGTCGATAGGTTCCTGAACTTTCCAGAAGTCGATTGGTTTCCATTGGGAAGAGTTGATTCTTTGTTCTAGTCTTTTACCGTCAGTTCCGGTTAAATATTTTGAGAAAGCACCTTCAAGACCGGATCTCAGTTCTCCGTTATCCATTCCGATGGTACCGGCTCCGATTTCTGAAGTTGCCAGTTCTCTTTTGTAGTTTCTGTCGACGATGAAACCTCCTTTATTTTTACCTCTTTTGAAGATAGGGAATTGTCTGATTCTGTCGTATTGGTCAAAATCAAGGCCTTTTACCAGGGTATAGTATTGATTTTTCTTTTTCTTTTGCTCGTCAAACTTCTGTCTGAATTCTCCTCTGGATTTTCCGAACATTTTGCTTAGAGAATCTGTCAATGCTCCGATGCCGTTGCTGTAAACGGTATCTTTCATGGTTTTGAAATCCAGGTAAATGTCGTAACGCATTACGGTTGTAGCGAGGATGGATCCGTCTGAGGCGAAGAGGTTACCACGGGCAGCCTTTAGAGTGGCTTCGCGGTAATTTTTATTAATGTAATCGTCTTTAATCTCCTGGACATTGGTGTTTTGAAGGATTACAATCCTTGCCAAGAACATTACAAACACGCACAAAGCTACCACTGCGAAGAGGTAGCCCCATCTTAACGTTTTTTTACGTTTATTGTCGTATTCATTTTGCTTTTGCATCTGTACTGTCCAGTTTTATTAGCAATTTATGGGGATGGTTTTCGAGGGTCATTAATGAGTCCCTTGCAACCTCTTTCCCCAGTTCTGATTCCATTTTCACTTTGATCAGCTTACTCTGGGCGTAAGCGTTTCTCGATTTGTATTCTTCTGTTTCTTCTTTTAAAGCATTAACAATTTTAATTTTCTTGTTGACGAGATGGTTGCTGTAAATCATAGCCATCATCAAGACAAACAACAGGAGGAAATACTTGTAATGTATTTTGATCTCATCGCGGTTGAGAAAATTCCCTTTTATAATGTCTATAAAAGTGAGTTTCTTCTGTGGGCGATTTGTTGTTCTCTTTGCCAAAGCTTTGTTTGTAATTGATTAATGATAAAAGATAATTGATATCGCTTATCACTTATGAGTTATCATTTATACTTTTATTCCTGTTCTCATTTTGGCGCTTCTTGCTCTGGAATTATCTTCGATTTCCTGGTCATCCGGGATAATCGCTTTGGTTTTGAGCAATTCAAACGCTTTTTTATAATTTCCGTAGATGTCTCTTTCCGGTTCTCCTTCGAACATTCCGTTTTTCAGAAATCTTTTTACCAATCGGTCTTCTAAAGAGTGGTAAGAGATCACTACTAATCTTCCTTCCGGTTTTAAAACGTTGTAAGCCTGAACCAGCATTTCTTTTAATACTTCAAGTTCCTGGTTTACTTCAATTCTTATGGCCTGAAAAAGCTGGGCATAGAATTTATTAACCTTATGAGGAGGGATATAGCTGAAAAGCTTTTTTAAATCCTCAGTAGTATCTATACTTTTTGTTTTTCTCTGATGAACGATTTCTCTTGCCAGTTTTCTTGCTTCTCTTAGTTCACCGTAATAATAAAAAATATCTGCAAGCTGTGCTTCGTCATAGTCATTAATTACTCTTTTAGCATCAAGACCTTGCATTACATTCATTCTCATGTCTAGCGGAGCGTTGCTTCTTGTGGAAAAGCCTCTGTCTGCTTCGTCAAACTGGTGAGAAGACACTCCTAAGTCGGCCAGAATACCATCAACCTGAGGTGCTCCGTACATTAACAAAGAATTTTCAAGAAATCTGAAATTCTGGTTGATTAATGTAAACCTTGCATCATCAATTGTATTTTTAAGCGCATCCAGATCCTGGTCAAAGCTGAACAATCTTCCTTTATCAGACAGTCTGCTTAGTATTTCCCTTGAGTGACCGCCACCACCAAAGGTGCAATCCACGTATATTCCGTCAGGATTCGTCACCAAATCATCAACACTCTGTTTTAACAAAACGGGGTTATGGTACATGCTTAGTTGTGTTTTTTATTTACAATATATTCTTAATAACCTTCAACAGTTATTCTTCATCGAAAGAGCCCATCACATCTTCGGCCAGGCTTGCAAAATCAGTTTCATTGGTGGCAATTACCTTTTCATAGGCTTCTTTATCCCAAATTTCAAAGAGTTCTCCTGCGCTTGTGATCACAATATCTTTCTGAAGATTTGCAAAAAGCGTCAGGTCTTTGGAAATTTGTAGTCTTCCTGCATTATCCAATTCTACTGTTTTTACTCCTGCCGTAAACATTCGTATGAAATCAGCATTCTTTTTTATGAACCTGTTCAGTTTATTAATTTTGCCCATCAGTTTGTCCCATGCATTCATAGGATAAACTTCCAGACAAGGTTGGAACACAGATCTTTTGACTACAAATGCCTTGTCTTCGAAGTTTTCCATCTGTTTAATTAAAGATGAAGGAACTTTTAAGCGGCCTTTGTCGTCAATTTTACACTCATATGTCCCAATGAAATTTTTCATTTGGGACAAATTTATATAATAATTTCCAAAATTTCCCACTTTTTCCCACTTTTTGACTCAATGTTAATAAGTTTTATTAAAGATTTGATTTCAAGAATGTAAAATGCTGATATGTTGTAAGTTGTAAAAAGTACTATTTAAGCCATAATAAAGAGGTTTTTAAAAAAAAAGTTAAAAAGCAGAATATTGTATTATTTTTATCTTAAATTAGGATAATCAAAATATTTTTGAGGTTTAATTTGTATTTTTGCAGGGCTTTATTAAGGCGACTTATGATATTTAGTACAAAAAAAGAAAAGAAATATTCCTATGTAGAAGCAGGAGAAGGACATCCATTAGTGCTGTTGCACGGGTTAATGGGTGGTTTGAGTAATTTCGATAAAATGGTAGATTTTTTTTCGGAAAGAGGATATAAGGTATATGTTCCTCAGCTACCGATTTACGATTTGCCGGTACTCAATACCAATCTTACCACTTTAGCAAAATATATTATCAAGTTTATAGAGAGCCATATTTCCGGACCTGTGAGCATTGTAGGAAACTCAATGGGAGGTCACGTGGGGCTTATCTTAACTTTGGCAAGACCGGATCTTGTAAAGAATCTTGTGTTGACAGGAAGTTCAGGATTATATGAGAGAACTTTCGGTGATAGTTTTCCGAGAAAGAACGACAGATCTTATATCAGGAAGAAAACAGAAGAGGTTTTTTATGACCCTAAGGTTGCTACCGAAGATCTTGTAGATGAAGTTTTTGGAGTGGTGAATGACAGAATGAAAGGAATAAAAACAGTAATGTTGGCAAGAAGTGCAATTAAGCACAATATGATAAACGATCTTCCTAAGATTTTGACTCCCACTTGTTTGATCTGGGGGAAACAGGATAATGTAACTCCTCCGGAAGTTGCGGAAGATATGCATAAATTTATCCCGAATTCGGATCTTTTCTGGATTGATCATTGTGGCCATGCTGCCATGATGGAAAAGCCGGATGAATTTAATGAAATCCTTTTCAACTGGATAAAAGATAAAGTTTAAAATAAATAACAAATAACCATTAGGAGCTTTTCTTAATGGTTTATTTTTCTAAAATATATTCAAAAATGGTTATTAAGACAGCAGAGTTTGTAAAGAGTAGTGGAAAATGGCAGGAATGTCCTGAACCAAATATTCCCGAATATGCTTTTATCGGAAGATCTAATGTAGGAAAGTCATCATTGATCAATGCCATGATGAACCATAAAGATTTGGCTAAAACTTCGGGAACTCCCGGGAAAACTCAGCTGATCAATCATTTTTTGGTGAATGAGAGTTGGTACCTTACCGATTTACCCGGATATGGATACGCAAAAGTTTCAAAAGTTCAGCGAAAGGATTTTGAAAAACTGATTACCAATTATATTCTTAACAGGAGGAATCTGGTGAATCTTTTTGTTTTGGTAGATTCGAGACACAGTCCTCAAAAGATCGATCTTGAGTTTATTCAATGGTGCGGAGAAAGTGGCGTTCCTTTTTCAATTGTTTTCACAAAGGCAGATAAGCTAAAGCCTAATGTGGTTATTAAAAATGTTGAAGACTATAAAGCAGAGCTTCATAAAACATGGGAAGATCTTCCTGAACTATATGTAACCTCTGCAGAAAAGAAAGAAGGAGGAGATCATATTCTCGATTTTATAGAAAAAACGAATGATTTTTTAAAAAATAATAGTGTAAGTTTCGATGAGTAATATTGTTTGGAAGATTAAAACCTTTGATGAATTTACTGTTCCTGAGCTGTATGCAGTATTGAAAGCCCGTATAGATGTTTTCGTTATTGAACAGAATTGTCCTTATCCTGATCTGGATAATTACGATCAGAAAGGAATTCACATCTGGGCAGAGGAAGACGGGCAGGTTCTTGCCTATTGCCGTGTTTTTGATAAGGGAATAAAATATGATGAAACGTCTCTGGGAAGGGTCTTGACCACGGAACAAGCCAGAGGTAAGAGTTTAGGGAAACTGTTGATCCAATATGCTGTGGAAACTATTGAAAACCGTTTTCACACTTCTGAAATCAGGATTTCAGCACAGGATTATCTGTTGAGATTTTACAGCGGATTCGGATTTGAAGATACCGGTAAAAAATACCTGGAAGATGACATTCCGCACACGGAAATGATTAGAAAATAAAAGAAAAGGTATCTCATGAGGGATACCTTTTTCAATGGTTATATGTGGAGTGTTTTTTTATCTGAGCTTCATGGTTATCAGTCCCAATTTTATCTGCAGCCTGAGCAATAAGATCTGTCTACATATTGCTTGCTGCTTCCTGAGTAATAGTAGCAACCGCCTCTTGATCCTACATATAATTGATTTCCATTATAAGTGCATCCGCCACTGCCGGATGATGAATATGATTTTGAAGATCTTGAGCTTGTAGATTTACTTTTTCTGCTGCTTTTGCTCTTTTTTGGTTTTTTCCCGGTTAATTCTTTCGCAAAAGAAACCGTGCTTGGTGTGGCTGAAAAGTTAGCAGGTAATAATAGTCCCAGGCCTAAAAGGCTGGTAAAAAGTAGTTTTTTCATAGTGATGGTTTTTAAGTAAGTATTTATAGAATGGTTTTCATGATTGTTTAATCTATTTAAAAGTATTCATTACAGTGCTTAATAGTTTTCTAAAGTTTTGTGAAGTTCTTCTCTGAATTTATAGATGTCATCTAAATCACTTAGCAATACTTTTTCACCCGCATCTTTACCATTGTGAAATGTTTCAATATATTTATTTGCCGTATTAAAGTGAAGTCTACATAGTGGCTTTCTATTATTATCATCAAGGAGAATTCCAAAATAAGATAAGGTATCTCTATAGGCGATTCGTGTTGCTGGAATTCTTTCACGCATGATCGCTTTCACAATCTGGAATCCCTCAAGCTCTTCCTCCGTTGTGACGATTTTAGATTCATTATTTTCATCTATTGGTTGCGCGGATTTTACATCATCATCTTGTTTTTCAATTTGTTCATTGATATTTAATGCTGATTTAAGCCTGAAGCTGATAGATTCGTTGATGGATGTTGTTAATGCTTTTTTAGTGTATTCTTTAAAAGAAATCATTCTGTTTGCAGTAATAGGCTTTTCAAAGAATCTGCTGACTAAGAGCTTTACAATTTCATCAGATGGAGTTTCTATTTCTTTTTCGAATTCTTTTCTTATCGCCTTAATATATTTTAATGCTTCAGCAGAATCTAAAATACTTTCCAGGTTATAATCTTTTTTTGTGAAGCTTTCGAGTATTTTTATTGAGCTATCTTTTAAGTCTTCAATATTGATGGTAAAAAAAGGTTTTTCATCCATAATATTAGGTTTTTCAAGATCTGTATAAAAGTTATATATGATCCCGTTTGTAAGGACTCCAAACCTTGTCTTGGATACATGATAGTACCTATGAAGTTGAGAATTGTGGGCATCTGCACTTTCTTTCCAGTGTTTACATTCAATAATGAAAATAGGCTCGTCATTATTTTTGATTACATAGTCTACTTTTTCACCTTTTTTGGTTCCAATATCACAAACGTGCTCGGGGACAACTTCGGTAGGATTAAAAATATCATAACCTAAAATCTGTATAAAAGGCATTACAAAAGCATTTTTAGTAGCTTCTTCGGTGCTAATTTGATCTTTTAATCCTGATACTTTCTGCTGTAGTTGTTCAAGTTTTATTTTAAGGTCCATTATTTAGTTTTATTTATACTCCAAAAGTATAACGCTTTAAGAGGTAATCCTTACGGGATCCCGTAATATTAAAAGACCTTTCGAATTTACTCGAAAGGTCTTAAATTTTGATTATATAATTCCCCAATCCTTACAATGAGCAATTAATTGTTCATTGTTTGCGACACCCAGTGATTCCTTAAGATTATTCAGTGTTTTTTCTACACTACTAAGGCTAGATGGTTTGATATTGTTTTCCTTCAAATAGTCAGGAATGTTTTTTTGAAGCATTCCTTTAGAAAGTAAGGAAACAAGTATTTTATCAAACTTTGTAAAATCATAAGCATTTTTATTTTTAATGGCAGCTTTTATATTAGAGGAAATATATTTTTCATTGTTATAAACAGCTTTTATCGCTTTTTTCAACTCCTTTATATCTTCTCTTCCTTTGGAAACAAAACCATTGATTTGATGAATCGTGAATAAATTCTCAATAACTTCTGGCCTGCTTTCAATAGAAAAAGTAATTACTTTAATGTTTGGAGCATCATCTTTTACGGCGTTAATTAGCTCTCGTCCATTTGTTAGACGCTGTTCCCGGTGATCTGTATCAAATGAGAGATCAGTAATTAATAAGTCATAATAATCTTTTTCCCGGATGCCTTTTTTTATTTTCATCCATGCATCATCACAATAGTGTACATTATCTATGGTTTCAATTTTTAATTCTTCAACTGCTTTTTGAACGGAAATATTAAAACTTTCAAAGTCTTCGGCTATCAGTACTTTTTTAAACATAATTTTATTTTTTGGCTGGGAATGAGAGGCTTATCTTTAATCCCTTTTCTGTTGTCGTTTCAAAATTAATTGTTCCTCCTATAGAATTTATACGGGATTCCGTATTCTTCAAACCATTTTTGGGAGAATATCCATGCATTCCCACTCCATTATCTGAATAAGCAATTGTGATTATATTATTTTCTCGCTCAAAATCTATAATAACACGATCTGCTTTGCTGTGTTTTTTCATATTGGTCATTAGCTCCTGAAGAATATAGAAAGTTTCAATCTTGGCTGTTTCTGAAGCCCCATTCCATAATTCTTCTTCATTTCCAATGATAGGAACTTTAATAATATCTGAAGAATAAGATTTTAGCATTTGAGAGAGTTGTTTTGAAAAATCTTTTTCTATAGCAATATCTTTGTCTTCATAAGATATATCACGGGAAATATGATAGATGTTTTCTAATTTATCTAACAATTCATTTTTATCAATATTTGATGTATTTTCTACTTCTGACATGACGTGATATACTTTATTAGCAACTTTATCGTGAACTTTTTTTGAATATTTGAGGGCTGTATTTTTTACTTCAAATTTTAAGTTTATTTGTCGTTTACGGAACCAGATGATAATGATTATAGCAAAAATTAAGGCTACCAAAAGGAGTAAGATGTTATTTTGCTTTTGAGAATTATCTGCTTTTAACCTTTGATTATCAGCATTACTTTTTTCACTGTCATACTTGATATAAGCAAAGCGATTACTGTAATTGTTCCTACTAAGTTGAATGCTATCTGATAAAATTTTATATTGATTGAATAATTTTTTAGCATTGTTAGGGGTATCAACAACTAGAATTTTTTCAAGAGCCTCTAACCGATCTACTGGACTTTTATTTTTTGTCGCAGTAATCAACATTTGTTTTGCATAAACTAAAGATTTTTCTGAATTTTTATCTTTATAAATATCAGATAGATGGGAGTAACTAGAATTCATTCCCCATGAATCATTTTGTGAAATTTTTATTTTCAAGATTTCTTCCAAACTGTTTTGTACATCATAAGTATTGTCAAATAGCCAATGAAAATATTCTTTATTATCTTTTATAGTATATATTGTATTTTTTTTCTGAATGGAATCTAAAATGATTTTTTCAAGTGTTTTTAATGCATTTTTGTAATCCTTTAATTTTGAAAATGCTACTGCTTTATTATTTAAAAGTCTTGCTTTTGTGTCATATTCTATGTTGCTTTCAGACAATGTTTTATCGGACCATTTAATTGCTTCCTTATATTCCTTTTGATCAAACTTGATATTTGCCATGGTTCCATAAAGAGAATAAAAGCTAGAGTCATTTTCTTTCATGTAGGTAAGAGCCTCAACTAATGTTTCCTCAGCACCCATATAATCTCCTTTATTGTTTTGGATGTTAGCTTGAAATATTAGAGCTTTAGAAATATTGGAAGAGTCATGTGATAATTTATAGTAGGATATAGCTTTTTGAAAGTTTTTATAAGCCTCTATGTCATTTCTTTGAAATAGTTCTGATCCTTTTGTATAAAAGGTATCTCCAATTTCAGTGTTTTCGTTTGTAATCTTATGCTTTTTACAGGATATACACGATAAAAGTATTAAAAAAAATATAAATCTTGCCATCCTCTAAAATAAAAAAAACCACTCAAATAAGAGTGGTTCATAATTTTATTTTTTTGGAGGTAAAATCGGAAGTGTCTCTCCTCCCGTATCCTCTCCCAGTTCTACAGAAGCATGTACTGTGACCGGTGCCGGATTGTTATCAGATGTTGTTGTATTTGCGTTATTATTTGGGAATGCTAAACCTAATAGCATTAATATAAACTGGATCATTTCCTTAAAAATTTAAAATTTGAGCATTTCTGTAGTTGCCAGTGAAACCGATCACAGGTAGAGCTACACGATTAAAAAAATTTGAAGCGCTTCTAAATTTTTGGGAAGTGAACCTTCAAAAACGGAGGAGAAACATCTGCTTCCCAACCCGGAGTTTTCCTCCGTTTTATCAGGTGAATTTGAAATCAGTTTTGTACTTTTGTTTTTGTAATGTTTTGTTTGTCACTGATTTCTGAAGCAAAGATGCGACAAAACGTGACGCAAGTGTTAGTCACGGTTTGGACATCTATGGACACAAAATGGACATGAGTGCTTTATGGGAATCCGTAATGTGGTATGATTGAAAATCAGCTATTTTGTAAAGGCTCAAAAAACTATATATGTCCAAGAAAAAACTACTAATCCATGAAGTGTTTAAGAAAGCACAGAAAGACTTTCCAGCTGAAAATACTAAGAGCGGCTGGGCTTCTGAACTGTCTGATTATTTTGATAAAGAGTTGAATTTTATAATTAACGAGAGAACGTTTGTAAGGTATTATAATGCCTGCATACGTGATAACGGAGAGCCTGATATAAAAGATGGGCTTATACTTAATAAACTTTGTCAGTACTTAGAGTATAAAGACTTTCTTGATTTCGCTACCACTTTTATCAAAGAGGATGAGAGGGCAAATAAGACGACAGTCAAAATAAAAGTAGACGAACATGAGGAATCATTTTCGGAAAAATTAGGTAATATTTTTATTACCATAACTAACGAACAGAATTTCAAAATGCCTGAATTTGTCAAGCAAAATGGCTTGGGAATTGCCGGGGTTCTTCTGATTGGAAGTTTATTTATTGGCAACTACTATTATTCATCAAAAAGCAAGACCCCATTGGGCTTTTTCGGACCAATCAATGAGAAAAGCTGTATGTATTGGGATAAAAATGAGTATAAGCTGGTAGATTGTGAAGATAAAGATCCGACACGAAGCCTTATGCCTAAGGATACCATACAGTTGAGATACTTTAAAAGAATTACAAGAAAAGATACGCTTACAATAGACAACGCATTAGGAAGGACGTGGTATTCTAAGTATAACGGAAATGTTGAGTTTTTTACAATGGATGGAGTAGATCCGGATAATGGACGAGAACTCAGATCTTCAACACCATATATTATTGATAAATATGCCGGTGCGCCGGTTTCTGTGGAAGAATAAAAAAGCGAAGATTTCTCTCCGCTGTATATTATTCTGCATCTAGCATTCCCAGTTCCCCGAAATGCTTTTTAAACTTCTGGATTTTAGGCCCCACTACTGCACTGCAGTAAGGCTGCGTAGGGTTTTCATTATAATATCCCTGATGGTATTGTTCTGCAGGCCAGAATGTGTCGAACGGGCTTAATTCTGTTACATAAGTTCCCGCCCATCTTTCGGATTGCTGAGAGGTTTTGATCGCTTCTTCAGCTTTTGCCTTTTCAGTATCGTCTTTATAATAAATAACAGAACGATACTGTGTTCCGATGTCATTACCCTGTCTGTTCAGTTGAGTAGGATCGTGTAGGAAAAAGAATACATCCATCAATTGTTCATAAGAGATAATTGAAGGATTGTAAGTAATTTGTACAACCTCAGCGTGCCCTGTTTCACCGGTACATACTTCTTCATAGGTCGGATTATCCTTATGTCCTCCTGAATATCCTGAAACAGCCGATTCAACACCTTTCAGCATGTTGAAACAACTTTCTACACACCAGAAACATCCACCACCGAAAGTAATTTGTTCTAAATTATTGTTATCCATTTTTTGGTAATTATATTGTTTTATTGTCTTTTCCGTTATGCGATACTGATCAGGAAAAAACTAATCAAAAATATGAAAAAGTTTTTCATTGGGATATGATTTTAGACTGCTAAACTCAAATTGCGATGATAGATGTTGCAAATGGTTTTTAAACACAAATGCCACGATTATTTATCACAAATAATAAAGAAAGAATATTGGTTATGAAAGTATCCCGATTGTCATGCTGAGCATAAACTAAAGGTTTACGAACGTAGTTCACGAAGCATCTTCGTAAAGGAATTTATGGTAAACAAAAAAGCACCCTAAAAAGGATGCTTCTATGATTTATAATAGCTTTCAGTTATTTTTCCCAAACCAGAGCACTGGCGCCAAGGATGGCTGCATCTGCTTCGTTAAGTTCACTGAATACCAATTTTACTTTATTTCTGAAAATAGGAAGAAGGTTTCTTTCCATGTGAAGTTTTGCCGGTTTTAAAATAAAGTCTCCTGCTTTGATAACCCCACCAAATAAAAGAATAGCTTCCGGTGATGAAAACATGACAAAATTAGCCAATGCTTCACCTAATTTTTGTCCCGTATACCTGAAAACCTCGATAGAAATAGGATCCTCCTTTAAGGCACATTCGTATACTGTCTTAGAATTAATTTCATCTTCAGGATACTGATTCAGGATCGATTCAGGAAATTCTGCTCTCATTTTCTTGGCTGTAATGGTAATTCCGGTAGCAGAGGCATAAGCTTCCAGACTTCCTTCTGATCCGGTACTCCAGTGCTTTCTTCCGCCTGGTTTTACGATTGTATGACCAAGCTCTCCTGCAAAACCATCATGTCCGTAGATTAAGTTTCCGTTGGCAATAATTCCGCTTCCAACACCTGTTCCCAGGGTAATCATGATAAAATCTTTCATTCCTCTTGCCGCTCCGAAAAGCATTTCACCCAAAGCTGCCGCATTGGCATCATTGGTGACGGTACAAGGTAAATTGAACTTGGCAGTCATCAGTTCTGCAAAAGGAATTACACCTTTCCATGGCAGATTAGGGGCAAGCTCAATGGTTCCTTTATAATAATTAGCATTCGGTGCGCCTACACCAATTCCGTCGAAGTGCTTTTCAGTACCATGCTTTTCCATTAAAGGAGCTACATGTTCATATAAAGCATCGATAAAATCTTCTACTTTGTCATAGGCATCGGTTTTCAGGTTTCCTTTATCCAGAACCTCGCCACGATGGTTTACAATTCCAAATTTGGTATTTGTCCCACCGATATCAACTCCCAGGGCAACTTGTTTTGATAAATCTATTAATGACATTTCTATTATTAAATTCTAAGGTCTAAAAATATAAAAAAGATTGTATTAATAGATTATGAACCAGATATTATTTGAAGTTTTAAGCAGTTTTTACCGGTTTTTTCTTTCTTCTGCCCCACCAGATCATAAATCCGGTTACAGGAAGAGATGCACAGATCAAACTTACAATGAAGGCAATAATCTTTGTAGGAAGGCCTAAAATCGCTCCAACGTGAATATCATAATTGGCATTAACCACCTTTTCACCAAAGTTTTTGTCTTTCGGATCGTGAGTGTGTAGCAATTCTCCTGAATTTTCATCAAAGATCAGACTGCTGCTTTTGTGGTAAGAATAAGATAAGTGCTTTACATAAACTTCAAAGTTGGGATGCTCATGATCATCCATATGTTCATGGCCAAGATCTATTGCAAAACCGTAAGAATCCGGATATTTTGCTTTTACTGTACTGATGATTTTGTCAAGTGTTCCTTCTGTCCTCAGCTCAATCGGAGCTTTGGTTTTAATGTGAGAGAAATCCGGATACTTCGTTTCTCCACCGGAAAATATTACGTAGATCATCGCCTGAACAACAAAGAACGCATAGAAAAGTCCGGTAATAGAAAATATTAAAGCAAAAATAGAGGCATAGAAACCTAATACATTATGAAGGTCATAGTTCTTCCTTTTCCAGCTTTTGATGTTTTTCCATTTGAATGAAAAACGTTGCTTTCTAGCAGCTTTGTTTTTTGGCCACCATAAAACAATCCCAGTAATAAGCATAATTACGAAAATAATTACCGGTATTCCCACCACATAGGTTCCCCAATCTTGCTTCAGAAGAAAACTCCAGTGAATCATTTTAACAATATTGAAAAAACCGTTCTTTTCATCGTAGACTCTCAATACCTTTCCGGTGTATGGATTTACGTAAGCCTGTTTATAGACCGGAAATTCATCGAAATAATTCCATCCTTTGGTATTGTGCTCATACCAGAAGAACATGTACGACATTTTCTTGTCAATAGGAACATTTACCCAGTGGATAGGATATTTTTCCTTTACCTGTTCTGCAACCGCTTTTTCCATCACCCGTATAGGAAGAATTTGTTTCTGCTCAATATTTTGCTCATGATGGTAGATCACATCTTTTCGTGTGAGGTTTTCTACTTCATCTTTAAAGACATACAGCGCGCCGGTAATGGAGATAATAAAGATCAGGAATCCGATTCCCAATCCAAACCACAGGTGTAATTTGGAAGACCATTTTTTAAAAAATCCCGGTTTGTTTTTATGATGATGCTTTTTCTTCATAGGACATTTAAAGGTTTGGCAAAGATAGTCTTTACTTTTTATTTAGATTAATTAAAATTTATATTCAATCATGAAGGTTCCTCTTGCTCCCGGTGAGTTAACGTAATCACTATCTCTCGCAGCCCACCATGCAATAGAAGGTTGATACAATCTGTTAAATACATTTTCAACACCCAATGAAACTTTCCAGTTATGATTGACCTCATAACTTGATTTAAAATTAAAAACGGTATAATCAGGTACAAAACCTTCTCCATAGGCATATAACCCTTTCGCATTGGTTGTAAACCTGTCCTGTTTGAAGGAATGAAGCATATCAATCCCCAGGGATAATGAAGGAATCGGCTTTGCCTGGATATAAGCAAGTACTTTAGGAGCGGTGATTCTGCTGTTGTTGATTTTTGCTGAATAATCTCCGTCATCCTTTATGGAAGTAATGCCTTCCATCCAGCTGTAGCTTCCACCAAACTGAATCCATCTGGCAGGCGTAAAGTGTAAAAACCCTTCCACACCGTATACTATTTCCGGAGATCTCTGGATCATTAACGCTCTGTCCGGGCTTTGTACAAATGAAGCTCCCAATTTGGAAGTACTTACATAAGAAGTCAATTCGTAATTAAGCCAGTTTGAAAGTTGTCCTGTCGCTCCCAATTCATAATTATTGACAATGATGGGTTTTGTTTCAAGATTTTTAATCGTTTCAGAAGTTGATGTTCTTAAAATTCTTCCCAATTCATTAATAGAGTAGGCCTGTGAGAAGCTTGCGAAAAGGTTGATAAATGGCTCAATATTATATCGGATACCAATATTTCCTACCAATGCGTTGTAATTAAGTTTTCCTCCTGCTACCGGAATACTCTTTGTAAAAGTTCCGTCGCTTTTAATGACTGAAAGTGTATTGAAGTCATCTACATTTACTTTGATATTTTCATAACGGAGTCCTCCCTTGATCGTTAACTTTTTAAGTAAGTCGATTTTTACCAAAAGGAAAGGGGCAATATTGGTCATATTCATGTTGGGAGTCCAGAAACGTCCATCTTCCAGTTTTTGAACGGTTTCATCATTGAGGATATCGGCACCATATATAATTTCGCCCTGTGAATTGGCAGCATTCCAAAGCTGGGTATCAAAATTAAATCTCGCACCAGCTTTTTTCGAAAGAACATTGGATTGTCCTCCATTAAAGAAGGTGTCACTGTAGCCGTAAACGGTTTTAAAATCCTGATAATAAAGATTAACATTAAGGGAAGTTCCTTTAAATAAATTTTTATTATCATAACTCACCCTGATATTATGATTCTTTGGCGTTCCCTGTGGGGTTGTTTCAAGACTTTTGCCTTCTCCTTCACCAATAGTGGGCTTTTGTCCGTATATACCTGTCCCTAAACCTAAATTTAAATTCGATCTTGAAGAATATCCTATATAGGAAACTTCCACTCTTTGATTGTCGTTAATATCATAGCCCAGCTTCAACATTCCGTTATAGTTATCCATTTTCGCGGTGCTGTAAGTCGGACTTAGGTAAACACCATCGGCGTCTTTCATATATCCCGTTCTTTCATAAGCCAATGAAAGGGTATAATCAAATTTGTTAACTTTTCCGGATAAAAGCTGGCTGGCTCTTACCCCTAAAGTTCCCCCATAAGGCTGACCGGTAAGTCCAATCTGTGATATCCCGGAAATCTTTTTGTCGGTCTTGCTCCTTTTGGTAATGTAATTGATGATCCCACCGTCGGCACCGTTTCCATAGATAGAAGAGGCTCCTTTAATGACTTCAACTCTTTCAAGTGCTGAAGGATCGATTACTCTTAAGTCTCTTGCTCCGTTTCGAAGTGGGGTAGATTGGGGAATTCCGTCAATTAAAACTAAAACCTGACGACCTCTTAATGTTTGTCCGGTGTTGGAGGTTTGTCCTGAGTTTGTTCCTAAACTGGGAACTGTATATTGCAGGATGCTCGTAATATCTGAATTGACCGTCAATTGCGACTGAATCTGCTTTTCTGCAACCACCGTAATTGAACTGGGTACTTCTTTTATATTTTCTTTTTTTCTTGAAGCGGTCATTACAACCTCTTCTACATTCTTGGTAAGTAACGTATCTTTAACCTGAGCGAAAACAATAGTTGTTCCCAGACAGGCAGCTGATATAAACGCTTTTTTCATTATATTTTCTTTCCTTGTTTTTTTCTTTTTCCCCACCAAACCAGAAATCCGGTCACCGGAAGAGAGGTGCAAATGAGGCCCGCTGCAAACCAAATGATCTTTCCAATCAATCCGAAGTAGGATCCGGTATGGATGTCATAGTTGGCATTGGCATATTTTTCAGCATTGCTTAACTTTTGATGAGGTTTATTGGCCAGAAGTTTTCCTGAGTATTTGTCAAAAGTCAACAGGTTTCTTTCGCTAAACCTTCCGTCTTGTCCGTATACAGTAACGGGCAGGTTTTTCAATTCTTTTCCTTTTTTATTCTTTCCGTTTAAAGAAATCCTCAAACTGGATGATCCTGCGTATAATTTTTGAGTTTGTGCTGCAGCAAGATCAAAAACAGCATCATTTTTTACCATCAGAGAATCCGGGGATTTGATTTCTTTTTCCTTCGGAAGATCCATAGATCCCGACAATGCAAGATTGAATGTGTTTTTTATATAGGGATAAGCAAAATAAATTCCTGTAACACTCAATAATAAAGCAATGAACGAAGCATAAAATCCGAGAATATTATGAAGGTCATAGTTTTTCCGCTTCCAGGTTTTCACGTTTTCCCAGCTAAACCAGAGACGTCCTTTTCTGGCATTTTTATTTTTAGGCCACCACAAAATAATTCCGGTAATCAGCATGATGATAAAAAGGACAGTAGGAATTCCTACGACATATTTTCCCCAGTCAGAGTTGAGAAGAAGCCCCCAATGGATGTATTTTAAAATATTGAAGAAATCATATTTCTCATTGTAAACGGCAAGAATTTCTCCTGTATACTGGTTGACATATGCCTGTTTGTTGATGAGAACTTCCTGGAAATAGTTCCAGCCTTTTTTATTCTTTTCGTAATATAAAAAACGATAGGATTTGCTTTTGTCTAAAGGAATCTCAACAGAGCTCAATGGATATTTTTCATTGAGTTCCAGACTTACTTTCTCGCGAAGAATATTGAGGGGTAATGCTTTTTTAGCAAGATCTTCGTGTTTTATATAGATGGCTTCCTTACGAAGGATATTTTGAACTTCCTCTCTGAAAACATACAAGGTTCCCGTAAGAGAAACAATGAAGACAATGATACCAACGGACAAGCCAAACCACAAATGCAGTTTGGCAGACCATTTCTTCGTAAAGGAAACTTTCTTCTTATGTTGATGTTTCTTTTTCATAGAAAAAAGTTAACCCCGAAGGGCTAACCTTTATTTTTTTAGAATTTATATCCGATTGATAATCTGAAATTTCTCGGAGCATCTGCCTGGTAATAGTAATAACCAGCATATGGTGATCCTGAGTACAGATATCTGTTAAAGACATTAAATACATTAAAGTTCACTCTGAACTTTGAATTTTCCCAGGAAGCTCCTGCATCAAATTTAACATAGTCAGCCATTTGTAATGTGTTGGTGCTTCCCCAATCCCAACTGCTTCTGTCTGCCATATAAGTTCCTCCAAAGCTTAATCCGAACCCTTCAAGAACATTATTGCTAAAGGTGTAATTCAACCAACCGTTAGCTGTATGTTTTGCATAACCAGGGACTCTGTCTCCTTTTTTTCTGGTTGCTGTAGTTTCTGTAAATTTATTCTCTGTAAAGGCATAATTAAAAATGGCATTAAATCCTTTTACAATTTCTCCTTTAAGATCAAATTCAACTCCTTGTACTCTTGTTTTTCCAAGAAGAATGGAATATTTACCGTTTGGATTGTTTGTCAGATCCGGATCTCCCGTGATTTCATTATTTTTATTGATATTGTATAATGAAAGGGTAGTGTTCCATTTTCCTCCCAACCAGTCTTTTTTGAGACCCACTTCAATATTGTCTCCCGTGAGTGGTGTCGCTGTTGTTCCATCTCTAAATAAACCTGCTTGTGGGACGAAAGACTGATCATATAATGCGTAAGCAGACATATTTTGATCAATAGAATAACTTAACCCAATACGAGGAGTAATTCTGTTGGCCTCTGATTTTGTACCGTAATTCGTTTCTTTCACATTCGTGTAGCGGGCAGCAAGAGTTAATCTTAAAGCGTCATCTAAAAATCCTAACTCATCCTGTAAATATAAACCTGTGTAGTTTTGATTGATAGTACTTCCTGCACCTGCTCTTTCTGTTAAAGATTTACTTTTCCCGTCAAATGCTTTGTATGTACCATTTGGACCACCATAATTTCCGGAACCATTGATATCATAGTTTAATGTATCCACATTATACCAGTATCTTTTGTCTGCTACAGGATTTGTTAGTGCATCATAATCTCCGTTTGCATTATATTTATCTAAATTGTATCCTTGAGACCAGTCTGCCATGTATTTTTTGCTTCCCAAATCCAGTCCTGCCAAGATTTTGTGAGAAACGGGTCCTGTTTTTACAAGTCCGTTTAAGAAAATCTGACCAAATTTCATTGTATTATCTGCTTCCCAGTAATTTAAACGACGGATCATATGATTACCCTCAAACATACTTGGCCAAAGATCACTTCCCATTGTATATTCATTGACATACGTCAGTTGAGAAGTTAACTTCCAGTTTTCATTAAATTTATGTTGTAGATTTACATTGATTGTATTATTATCAACTTTTGTTGGTTCAATTCCGGGATCCGTAAGTGTATATCCAACAGGCTTCGCTTTATATCCCTGAAAGCTGAATACGTAGGCAGAACCAACTTCAGACATCTTTGCTTTTTGGTAAATATACTCAGCTGTTAAGGTAGTTTTATCAGATAGCTTTACCTTTAATGAAGGATTAATAATATAACGATCGTTAAACTCATAATCTCTGAAACTGTTTTTGTTTTGAGCCATTAAATTCAACCTGAAAGCAACCTTATCTGTAATTTTGGTATCGATATCTGCTTCTCCTCTGTACATGTTAAAACTTCCCAGAGTTATCCTAGCCGTTCCGTTCAGTGAGTTTCCGGTAGGCTTTTTAGTTACAATATTATAAATTCCGCTTGGTTCTCCATTTGACATTAAGAATCCTGACGGGCCCTTAATAAATTCAATGTGATCCACATAACTCATATCCTCACTTAATGGTCCCCAGGTTGAGGTTACATTTACTCCATTCATAAAAGCTGCTGCTCTGGAACCTCTCATATTAACTCTGGTGTACATGTCTCCCCAGTGTTCCAATCTTTGTGCACCGGCAACATTTCTTAGAACACCATCGCTTAGGGTAGTAACCTGCTGGTCTTCCAATGCCTTGTTCGTAATAATTGAAATGTTCTGAGGAATTTTGATAAGCGCCTCATCAAGTCGAAGAGAAGATGAACCTTCCTTTTCTACATATTTTTTGTAATATCTACCGTTGACAATTACTTCTTCAATATCATTAGATTTAATCGTATCTTTTTCCTGAGCAAATGTTAACATTGAAGTTAATAATACAGCTCCTATCGTCAGTTTTTTCATTGTTTTATAAGGGAGTAATTTATTGTAACAGTTTAAAATTTATAAGTAAGGGTACCTACAGCATTAATTAACCTTTGTGGATTTGCTGTGGTATATCCGATCCAGTAATGTTGATTGGTAAAGTTGTCCACTTTAACACCAATTCTGAATTTCTTGGCATCATAGTAAGCGCTGGCATTAAGAACAACATAAGAAGGCAGCGAGAACACTCCATCTACAGCGTTGTAGATTTTATTTTCGCTGGCATAGTTTCCGCCAACTCCAAATCCTAGTCCTTTCAGTGTTCCGTCTAAAAATTGGTAGCTTGCATACAGGTTGGCAAGATAAGGTGATCCGGATGTATTAGGCCTTCTATTTAATACCGATGCATCAGCTTCCGTATATTTTGAGTCATTGTAGCTAAAGCCTGCAATCGCTGTGAAACCTCTTAGTAAATAAGCGTTTATTTCCAGTTCAACCCCTCTGCTTACAATGGTTCCGTCTTGAACTTGTGCACGGGGGTTGGATGCCCCTATTGCAGTTCTTAAAACATCTTTTACTTTAATATTATAGTAACTGAATGTAGAAGATAATTTTCCGTTGAATAGATTGGTTTTGATACCCCCTTCCAGCTGGTTCGCTTGTTCAGGAACTGGAGTGGCTGTCCCTCCGGAAGCATTTATATAATAATCAAGATTTTTAAAGCTGTTTTGATAATTTCCAAAAACAGAAACCTTATCTTTTATTAACTCATATACAACTCCCAGTTTTGGAGAGAAGAATGTTTGATTTAGCTTTTTCTTGTCAGCTACGGTAATATCAGGTTTATTAGTGAAGTTATCTACTCTTAACGCCATTAATACATTAAGGTTATCCGTTATATTAAGGACATTTGAAAGATAAACAGCATAATTTTCCTGAATTCCTGATATTAAATAGGGTGCTTCTTTTCCTGCCATGGCATTATATTGTGCCTGTAGTGCAGAACCATTGAAATTCGTGTAATCAAAACCAGACTGATGTAGAGGAACAGGAATAGATTCACCTTGTGAGTTTTTATCAAATCCGTTTACATCATAGAAGTTCTGATTATTATTTACCCTTAAATAATCAAAACCTAAAACCACTCTGTTTCTCAGATTTCCAATTTTGAAATCCCCGTTAAAGTTTTGTTGAAAATTAAGAGATTTTTTTCTACTGTCTCTCGTAGATTGGTCGCTTCTGTACATACTGTCTGCGCTATCTCCCATAAAATATAAATAAGGCATAAACCCGTTCGAATAACTGGAAGATGTACTGAAATTGGTATTTGAAGTAATTGAGTTTGAAATCTTATAATTAACCTGACCAAAGAAATTAATGCTTCGTCCGGTATTGGTAAGATCTTTTCCTAAATATGAATTTTTATAATCAAGATTAAGATCTTTGATATTGTTTACTTTTTGCAGGTAACTACCAGAATAGAAGAAAAAGGTTTGGTCTGTCATATTCTTCATCTGGAATAATTCCATATCCAAATTGATACTTAAACGATCAGTTGGTTTGTAGCTTAAACTTGGTGCAATGGCCAGATTTCTTCTAAACCCTTCTGTCTGAAAAGTGCCCTCATTGGTATAGGCAGAATTTAAACGGAATAATAATTTTTTGTCCTTTGTAAGTGGGGTATTAACGTCTACTGCGGCTCTGTATGTGTCATAGCTTCCTCCTGCTAAGCTTATATTGCCTCCGAATGTTTCAAAAGGTTTTTTCGTTACTCTGTTGATTACCCCTCCGTAGCTTGAAAGTAAGCTGCCGAACAAGGTTCCTGATGGTCCTTTTAGAACTTCTATCTTTTCAAGATTAATGGCATCAATAGTTCCTGTTACGGCTCCTAAAACTCCATTTCTTAATGAATTGGCAGATACAAAACCTCTTAAGCTTACGTAGGCTCCTCCATCACCGGCTCTTCCATTTGAGGTCCACATCTGCTGTAATCCCGGGATGTTCTTTAAGGCATCATCTACGGTGTAAAGTCCTTGGTTTTCTAAAATGACTTTATCAATACTTGAATATACTTGTGGATTTTCAATAGCCTTTAAAGGCATTTTATTTGAATATTCACTATCTTTCTTAATGTAAGTGTTGATAAGTACTACTTCATCAATGCTTTTTGTGTTTACAGTATCTTTTTTTTGAGCATAGGTCGCCAGAGATCCCAGCATCGAAGCACAGATTAGTACATTTTTCATGAAAGTCAAATTTTATGCAAATATATTATTTTTAACTATTCTAAATAAATAATAATATTGATATTTATCATAAAATTATTATACAATAGATAATAAAAAACCGCTCCGGGCAATGCCAGAGCGGTTTTTTATAAAATATTATTAATTATTTCTTAAGCAGGAATTTCACCTTTGTATAAGAAAGAAATAATTTCTTTGTTCAATTTGTCGATCATTTCACTGAATAAGTGGAAAGATTCCTGTTTGTAAATCACAAGTGGATCTTTCTGCTCGTAAACTGCACCCTGAGATGATCTTCTTAAATCATCCATTTCACGAAGGTGAAGCTTCCAGTTTTCATCAATGATTGATAATGTAATATTCTTCTCAAAGTCATTCACTAAGCTTTCACACTGAGTTTCGTAAGCTTCTTTAAGATCAGCAACGATTGTCATTGTTTTGTGCCCGTCTGTGAAAGGAACCTGGATCATTTTGAACATTGAACCCTGATTTTGATATACATTCTCAATGATTGGGAATGATTTTTCTTTCAATAGATTCAGTTTCATCTGATAATCTTCCTGAGCGGCTTTGAATAAGATATTCGTCAGATCCTGAATATTTTTATTAGCAAAATCACTTTCAGAAACCGGAGATTCCATCGTGAACGTTTTGATAATTTCGTATTCAAAGTCTTTATAATTTCCGGTAGCTTTTCCTTTCGCAACGATAGAATTGGCCACATCGAAAATCATATTGGTGATATCATATTTCAAGTGATCTCCGAATAGAGCATTCTTTCTTCTCTTGTAGATTACGTCACGTTGTTTGTTCATTACGTCATCATACTCAAGAAGTCTCTTTCTCGTTCCGAAGTTATTCTCTTCCACTTTTTTCTGAGCTCTTTCGATAGACTTGCTGATCATAGAATGCTGAATAACTTCACCTTCTTTGTGACCCATTCTGTCCATCATCTTAGCAATTCTTTCAGAACCAAATAAACGCATTAAGTTATCTTCAAGAGATACGTAGAACTGAGAACTTCCCGGATCTCCCTGACGTCCTGCTCTACCTCTTAACTGTCTGTCAACACGTCTTGAATCGTGTCTTTCAGTACCGATAATCGCTAAACCTCCTGCATCTTTTACCGCTTTTGAAAGCTTGATGTCGGTACCACGACCTGCCATGTTGGTTGCAATTGTTACCACTCCCGGCTGTCCCGCTCCGGCAACAATCTCTGCTTCTTTCTTGTGAAGCTTCGCATTCAATACCTGGTGCGTAATCTTTCTTAGCTGAAGTGCTTTTGAAAGCAACTGAGAAATTTCAACTGAAGTTGTTCCTACAAGTACAGGTCTTCCGGCTGCCGTTAGTTTTTCAACCTCCTCAATTACAGCGTTATATTTTTCTCTATTAGTTTTGAAAACTAAATCTTGTCTGTCATGTCTTAAGATAGGACGGTTAGTAGGAATTACCACAACATCTAATTTGTAGATCTCCCAAAGCTCGCCTGCTTCTGTTTCTGCAGTACCCGTCATCCCCGCAAGTTTGTTGTACATACGGAAATAGTTCTGAAGCGTAATCGTTGCAAAAGTTTGAGTAGCTGCCTCAATTTTCACATTCTCTTTTGCTTCAATCGCCTGGTGAAGACCGTCTGAATAACGACGTCCCTCCATGATACGACCCGTCTGCTCGTCAACGATTTTTACCTCTCCATCGATTACTACATACTCATCATCTTTTTCAAATAAAGTATAAGCTTTCAATAGCTGGCTCATCGTGTGTACACGCTCAGATTTTTCAGCAAAATCAGCGAAAAGTCTTTCTTTAGCCTCGAACTCTTCTTCTTTAGTTAAATTTTTAGCCTCTACTTCAGCAATTTCTGTCCCGATATCCGGAAGAACGAAGAAGTTGGAATCAGAGTTTCCTTGAGACATGTATTCAACACCCTTGTCTGTAAGGTCTACCTGATTGTTTTTTTCCTCAATAACGAAGTAAAGATCTTTATCTACAATCGGCATATCACGGTTGTTGTCCTGCATATATTGTCCTTCAACCTTCTGAAGTAATGCTCTGTTTCCGCTTTCCGATAAGAATTTGATTAATTGTCTGTTTTTAGGAAGACCTCTGTAAGCCTGAAGTAATTTGAAACCACCTTCTTTATTATTTCCGGCAGCGATTAATTTTTTAGCTTCATTAAAGATCGTAGAAACAGTTTTTTTCTGAACTTCCACGATTCTGTCGATAGAAGGCTTTAGAACATCAAATTCCTGTCTGTCTCCCTGTGGAACCGGACCTGAAATAATTAGCGGTGTTCTGGCGTCATCCACCAATACTGAATCCACCTCATCTACGATCGCAAAGTTCAAATCTCTTTGTACCAATTCTGAAGGTGAAGCTACCATGTTATCTCTCAGATAATCGAAACCGAATTCGTTGTTTGTTCCGTAAGTAATATCTGAGTTGTATGCTTTTCTTCTTCCATCTGAGTTCGGCTGGTGGTTATCGATACAGTCGATAGACATTCCATGGAACTGATAAAGAGGTCCCATCCATGCGGAGTCTCTTTTCGCAAGGTAGTCATTCACGGTTACTACGTGAACTCCTCTTTCCGGAAGTGAATTTAAGTAAATAGGTAATGTTCCTACCAAAGTTTTACCTTCACCGGTTGCCATTTCGGCAATTTTACCGCTGTGAAGGATGATACCTCCGATAAACTGAACATCATAATGGACCATATCCCAAACTACTGGAGTTCCGGCAGCGTCCCATGAGTTTTTCCAAACAGCTTGGTCTCCCTGAATTTCAACAAAATCCTTTCCTGCAGCAGCCAGTTCTCTATCCCAGTCACTTGCTGTTACACGAATTTCCCCGTTCTGAGCCCATCTTCTTGCCGTTTCTTTGATCAATGCAAAGGCTTCGGGAAGAACCTGAATGAGAACTTTCTCTTCAATTTCGTATGATTCTTTCTTTAGAGACTCAATTTTTGTGAAAAGAGCTTCCTTTTCGTCAACGTTGGTTGAATTTTTTATCTGCTCTTTAATCTGTTCTATTTGAGCTGTGATTTTGCTGGTTGCAGATTTTATATTCTCTTTAAACTCAGCCGTTTTTTGTCTCAGACCATCATCCGACAATTGTTGGATGTTGGGTTCTACAGCTTTGATTTTTGTTACAACTTTTTTTACTTCTTTTAGGTCCTGCGCTTTTTTGTCTCCCAAAAACCCTTTAAGAACTTTGTTTAAAAAACTCATAAATTTTTTGCTTTATGCTTAATGCAAGATGCTTTAAGCGTTTTAAATGACACGCTTATCGTGTAAATTAATATATATAAAAGGGCAAAAAAGCTCTAAGCGTGCGGCCTAAAGCTTATCGCTTTATTAATATTCGTCCTCGTTCCAAAGGAAGTCTTCATCTGTTGGGTAGTCACTCCAAACTTCCTCAATAGATTCATAAATTTCACCTTCGTCCTCGATAGCCTGAAGGTTTTCTACTACTTCCATAGGTGCACCAGTTCTGATCGCGTAGTCAATAAGCTCTGCTTTTGTCATTGGCCAAGGTGCGTCACTTAAATATGAAGCTAATTCTAATGTCCAGTACATAATTTTCTAATTTTTTGCAAAAGTATAAAAATAGGTTGTATAATAAACTTTTTTATACTTGATTTTCAATTCTTTTTATAATTTTTTCTTATAAATTACCATCATCAACTGCATAGCAGCTTTGTCAGTAATTTACTTAATGTCGTTTTCTCAAAAACCATTCCACAAATTTTTTTATGCCATTTTGGAAGTCTGTGTCCGGTTGGTAGCCTATTAAAACCTTTGCTTTTGTAATATCTGCATTGGTTTTTGTGACATCTCCGGGTTGCATTGGCAGATTTTTTTTCGTGGCAGTTATTTTTAAAGCTCCTTCTATGGTGGCCACCATCTCCGATAAAGTAATAACCTGGTTTTCTCCTAAATTCAGAATTTCATACACTCCGTCATTTTTTTCAAGATAAAGAATAGATTTCAGGATTCCATCCGTAATATCATCAATATAAGTATAATCTCTGGCTGTATTTCCATCGCCATAGAAAGGAATTTCCTGTCCTTCTGAAATCAGCTTGGTAAACTTATGTATGGCAAGATCGGGGCGCTGTCTTGGCCCATATACGGTGAAGAACCTTAGCTGAATCATATCTATGTGATAAAGCTGGTGATAAACATGTCCTAAAATTTCGCCACATTTTTTGGTAGCAGCATACGGTGAAATAGGATTGTCTACATTATCGGTTTCTGCAAAAGGAATTTTTTCATTGTTTCCATAAACACTTGACGAAGAAGCGCAAATGAATTTCTTAATATTAAAGTCTTTACACAATTCCCAAAGGTTCATGGTTCCGCGGACATTTACCTCCTCGTATTCCAAAGGTCTTTCAATGGAAGGGCGAACACCGGCTAACGCAGCCAGGTGAATCACCATATCAATCTTATGGTTTTTGAAAATGTTTTCAAGTCCTTTTTTATCCCGGATATCCTGATAATAAAGGGAGTATTGATCAGATTTAGTGAGGGAAATTAAGTGGCGGATATCAGACTCTTTGTCAGAGAACTCAAAATTCGGAATTTTGTCAATAGACTCTAAAGTATTTTTAATTTTTATCTGATATGGATAGAAATTATCAAAATTGTCAACGTTTATGACAGAATGTCCATTTCTTAATAATTGTTCAACTAAATGGGAACCAATGAAACCGCTACCGCCTGTTATAAGATAAATCATCTGTGGTTTTTTATGGATACAAAAATATAAATTTTACTATTTGAAAAATATAATCATTAAATTTACTTAAAAAAGTAATACAAATATAATATGCAGTTTCAAGGGCAAATTTTAAAAATGACGAGCTATGATGCGAAGCCAATTCAATACTATCTTAATCTTTCAGGGGATCTGATCCATATGAATGAGCTGTTTGGTAAGGAGTTAAGCATAAAGCATGTAGGGTTTCAATGTGTAAACTGTAACGAAAATAAACCTATTTACAGGATGGGTTTCTGTAAAAATTGTTTTTTCGAAAGTCCGTATGCCAGTGATACAATTATCCGCCCGGAGCTTTCTACAGCGCATTTAGGGGTCGCTGAGCGTGATCTGGAAGTAGAACAACAAATCCAGCTTCAGCCACATACCGTTTATTTGGCTTATACCGGAGATGTAAAAGTAGGAGTCACCAGAAATACTCAGATTCCTACAAGATGGATCGATCAGGGAGCTACTTTTGCCTTGCCCATTGCAAGAACTGAAAACAGGTATGAAGCGGGAATGATAGAAGTTGCATTAAAAGAACATCTTGCAGATAAAACAAACTGGAGAAAGATGCTTCAGGATGATTTTGAAGGAGAGGTTGATCTTGCAGATTTCAGACAGAAAATCAAAGAACATTTCCCTGAGGACTTCCAGAAGTTTTATAGTGAAGGAGAAGAACTTTGGATGTTTGATTATCCTTTTGAAAAGCCTGAAAAAGTATCTTCCTTTACGTTGGATAAGAAACCTGAGTTTACAGGAATACTAAGAGGAATTAAAGGGCAGTATCTTGGTTTTGAAGGGGGGAATTTCATCAATGTACGAGGACATGAAGGATATGTGATTGAATTGGGAATTAATAATTAAAGGCATTAAACTAATAAAACTAATAAGGGGCATGAAAATAAGAAGAATAGGTGCATTCTTGCTGGTGGTTTTTGTAATGAGCATCATTATTTTTGTGTTTGAACTGAATACCGCGAAGAGTGACAATGGACAAAATTTATCAAAAACAGATATTAACCATTTGCTGTTTTGGTCATTTATAAAATCTTTTGTAATGTCTTTGGCTATTTTTGTGACCAACTATTTTAACAGAGGAACGTTGAAATCGAAAAATTTAGATTAAAACAGCTGCAATAATCAAATATAAAAGGCTCTTGTTTTTGCAGGAGCTTTATTTTTTGACAATTCTATTTGTTTTTTCTCCGGTTCTTCAATAACTTTAGAAAAGAAAACTGATAAAGAGCATTTTCAAAATAAACCAATATGAACAAATGGGTTAAAAGAACATTAATAGGTTTCGGGATTGTGGCAGGAATTATCCTTGCTGCGAATTTCGGGCTGAATCTATGGCTTAAAACTCAACTTCCGGGTTATATCAAAAAGAATACGGATTACAAAGTTTCCTACAAAACCCTTGATGTGGATTTAGGAACGGGAAATATCTGGGCTACAGGGATTACAGTCAATAATAAAAATCCTCAGAATACCAATGTTATTGGTTTGCAGGGAACAATTGATACATTGAAAATCAATCGTTTTGGTATTTATGACGCTATTTTTAATAAAACGATAAGCTCTTCTGATCTCTTACTCGCCAAACCGAATCTGAATATAATTCTGGCCAAACCTGTAGACCGTAAAACAGGAAAAAAAAGAAATCCGCTTTTGTTTGAAAATATTCACATTAATAATGGAAAGATTGCTATTTTCAAACACACCAAACAGAAATTTTTATCGGTACAACAACTCAATTTGTTTGTAGAGAATCTACAGATGACGGAAGAGTCTGTGGAAGATAAATTACCAGTTGTTTTTGATCACTATAGCATTAATGGGAAGGATTTTTTCTTTCGTCCGAAAGAGGAGTATGCCATTACCATCCATTCAATTGATACCGAAAACGGGCAAATGTCTGTTGAAAATTTCAAGCTGATTCCTCTTTTGTCTTTTAATCAATTTAAAAAGTTCTTTCCCAAAAAGACTCAGCTATTTGAATTTGCCATTCCCAAGATGGATTTCAAGGATATTGTTTTGACTAAAAATAAAGTTTCCCTTGCGAATGCTGATTTTCAAAATCCTGTTCTTACCATTTATAAAACGGGAATAAAATCAAAAAAAACAGAAAGAAAATCCGATTTTGAAATTGATCTTGAAAATATAAAAGTTAATAATGCTGTAGTTCAGGTAAACAAGCCGGACGGGAGCAAGCTTTTATCAGCAGGAAATCTTAATGTAAAAATCAACAAACTCTTGTTCAGTAAGGAAACTTCGGAGCAGATTATTCCTGTAGGATATAAAGATTTTACATTTTCAGGAAAAGACATAGCATATTCTGATCATCAAAATATAAACATTGGAAGTATTGCTTTAAAACCTACAAATTGTGAAATCAACAATATTTCTCTTAGTCCGGGATCTCCCTCCGTTGGTAAAACGACAATGGATTTAAAAACCAATCATGTCGCTTTTAACATTAATAAACTTGACTTTGTAGATAAAAAACTGGTGCTGGATCTTAAAGATGTTCTTGTCGAAAATCTAAACGGAACCATCAAAGCAGGAGAAAATAAACAAAGCAAGAATTCTGAACCAGGAATTATTCATTCTGTGATTGTAAGAAAAGTCTCCTTAAAAAACTCCAATATTACATATGATAAAGGAAAAGAGCCATTGGCTTTTCATGATTTGAATGCAACGGTTAACGATATTAAAATAGCTCCTGATCCCAATAAACAGGGACTTTCATTTGATGTTAAAGATTATTTTTTAACTACCCGGAATTTTGCCTATAAAACTCAGTTTTACAATATGAGCCTTGGGCTTTTAAAATTGAATAAAAATAAGATTCAGATTAATAATTTTGCGATGAAGCCCCTCGTTTCGAGGGCACAGTTTATCAAAATGATACCCGTTGAAAGGGATTTATATGATTTGAAGGCAGGGCAAATAACTGCAGAAGGAAGCTGGGATGTATTTTCGAAGAATAAATTTATCAATGCTTCCCAAGTAACGATTCAATCTGCCGACGCTAATATTTTCAGGAGTAAAATCCCTAAAGATGATCCGAAAATAAAGGCTTTATACTCAAAAATGCTTCGTTCCATTAAGATTCCGATGACTGTTGCGAATATGGATCTGAAGAATTCAGTTTTAGTATACGAAGAAGATACACCCGAAAGTATGGGTCCTGGGAAGCTGACATTCAGTAACTTCAATATGCATGTGAAAAATCTGAACTCTGCCAAAACCAAAGGGAAGCCTACCAAAGTTGACATTAAAATCAACTGCTCATTTATGAATCTGGCGCCACTTTCTGTGAACTGGAACTTTGACGTTGCGGATCAAAAAGACGCCTTTGGAATTTCCGGAAAAACAACCAATCTTCCGGCCAGCGGGATCAATCCGTTTATCAGACCTTATCTTCACGTGACCGCTACGGCAGGGACAATTCAGGAAATGCTCTTTAATTTTAAAGGAAACCCTTCCGGTTTACATGGAACATTTAACATGAAACATAAAGATTTAAAGATTGCAGTCTTAGATAAGCACAATCATGAAAAGAAAGGTTTTCTGACTGCTGTTGTCAATGTTTTCCTGAAATCGGATTCCGGTAGTTTCCCTGAATCAGTTGCGGTGGAAAATGTAGAACGTGATCCTACCAAGTCATTTTTCAACCTTTTCTGGAAAGGAATTGAACAGGGATTAAAGAAAACTCTGATTGGGAAAAATGTAGAAAAAACAGAAAAGAAAGTGAAAAATGCCGTTTCCAATGTGAAGGAGATGAAACAGTCTGTGAAGGAAATAAAGCAGGAGATTAAAAGCAAAGTAGCTCTAAAACCTGAGGAAGAGAAAAAGGAAAAGAAAGGATTTTTAAATAAAATCTTTAAAAAGAAAGAAAAATCTGACACAGAATAATTCTTTAAACCATCAAAAGCCATTAGTAGGTAACCTCAATGTATTTGTGGAGATGGTTAAAATTAATTTAACCTAAATAGCCTTTAATGGTTTAAAAAATCAATATCTGATAAAGTGTTTTAGAAATTGAATTCATCACTGTCCAGGACAGGTATTTTTCTTAAGAATTCATCGAACTCCTGACCGGGGTAATTGCTGTCTGCACCATAAGAATCAATGATCATTCCTCTGTTTCCCGCATCGTCTTTTAGCACATACAATACTGCATTATCATCAGGATTACTGTCACCCTCAAAACGGTATGTTTTTAAGATGGTTAATTCGGTTGGTTGATAAATTTTTTCAGAGTTTTCGAACTTCATCTCGCAACGGTCATTCATTCTGAATTCCCTGTGTATCCCTCTTTCGGCTAGCGTTTTCATGACTTGACTTAAGGTGGTCATTCTGTCGATGTTTTCCGGATTTTCCATAATACTATTTTTGTTTGTAAGTGCAATAATTAAACCATTGCATTTTCTAAATATAAAGAAAAATAACAGATTATAATTTCCATAAAAATAAAGTTTAATGTTAACAAAATTTATAATTTGAAAAAATAAAATAGGTATACTTTTTGCAATGGTATCACTAATAAATCAGAGAAAATATGAAAAAAGAAGTTGGAGTTTTACTGGCAGGAGGAGTTGGTCTTTTGGCAGTATTAAGTTTAATTGGACTAAAAAAGATATTGACTAAAAAAGATAAAAAATATAGTGATACCTATTCGGATTATCACAGACACTTTGATGAAAACGGCCACGACGATGAACACCACGGAGTGGAATTTTACGCGCTGAAGTAGTAAAAAAATATATTTAATTATGTTTAAATCCAACACTTTTGAAAGTGTTGGATTTTTTCTGTGGAAAACTTTAGTGTTAAAAATCATTACTTTATGGAAAAAGCATTATAATTTTACATCAGCATGTCAAACGAAAATTTCATAAAAGGTCAGGGAGCACAGCGAAACGTTATCAATCGTTTCGACAGGTATACCTATGAGCCTGAAGATGAAGATTTCGAAGCGGTAAAGACTTCTTTTACCGAGGTTTTTCCAAAAACGATAGTTAATCAGGTTAAAAGCGAAGACCTTCCGATGGAATACTCCATGAATCCTTACCAGGGATGTGAGCATGGTTGTTCCTATTGTTTCGCAAGGCCCACACATGAATACTGGGGGTATAGCGCCGGAATTGATTTTGAAAGAAAAATCATGGTGAAAAAAAATGCTCCGGAATTACTGGAGAAGTTTTTTCAAAAAAGAGGTTATAAAGCCGCTCCCATTTTACTCTCCGGAAATACCGATTGCTATCAGCCTGCCGAAAGACAATTTGAAATTACAAGGAAAATACTGCAGGTTTGTCTTGATTACAGACACCCTGTCAATGTGCTGACAAAAAATGCGCTGGTTTTGAGAGATCTCGATATTCTAAAACCAATGGCCGAACAAAATCTTGTTTCTGTTTCCCTAAGCATTCCGACTATTAATGAAGATCTGAGAAGGAAAATGGAACCCAGAACAAGTTCTGCCAACAATAAATTAAAGGCGATAGAAATTCTGTCCGAAAATAAAATCCCTGTGCATGTAATGGTTGCACCCATTATTCCCGGGCTTAACAGCGATGAACCTTTAAACATTCTGAAAGCCATTTCAGACGCAGGTGCCCTTGGGTTTGGGTATACTCTGGTACGATTAAATGATACTGTTGAGCCTGTATTTGTCAACTGGATTGAAGCACATTTCCCCGACAGAGCTCAGAAAGTGCTGAATTTAATCCGTTCTATGCGAGGAGGTAAGCTGGGAGATAAAAGATATTTTGAAAGACAGAAAGGGGAGGGTAATATTGCAGAAATGATTCACACTACTTTTAAAATCGGGAAAAAGAAATTTTTTGAAGGAAAAGAATTTCCAAAACTATTAACGGCCAATTTTACCGGAAGCCGCGATCAGCAATTGCGATTATTTGACTAAGTGACAGTTCTCTTTAAATATAAAAACCGTTCTCACAAGAACGGTTTTGTCATAAATCCATTTTATTTTAGTAAATAATCGGTTGTTCTCCGTCAGGACAAATAAATTCGAGGCGACATAATGCCCTGTATTGTATTCCGTCACTGCATACGTAAAAGCATTCTCCCGGAAAGGGATAGCTGATTCCTCCTGAAATCGTTTTCAATTGGTCTTTTCTTAGTTTTTTAGATTTTTCATATTGTTTTAATTTGATTGTAAGTTAAAGATAATCAAAATATTATTAACCTATTATGGGTTGATATCAAGACTTGTCACAAATAAAAAACCGTTTCAAGAAGAAACGGCTCATTTATTACATTTTGATTTCAAATCTTACATATCACTATTCGTGTCAGGACATTTGAAGTCATCACTGCAGCCTGCACAAATTACAACTCCGTTGCAATAGTACATGCAGAAATCTGGCTCAGGAAGTTTAGTGCCACCAGAAATTCCTTTTAATTGGTCTTTTCTTAGTTTTTTTAAATTTTTCATACTGTTTTAATTAAAAATTTGATAGTAAAACAAAAGTAATTAAAATATTTTTAACTAAATCAAATGAGGTAGGTGAAAAATAAAAATTTATAAAACCTTTGAGTAAAACTATTGGAAATGACAAATATTTTTGGTAAATATTTGAATATTAATGAAATAAATTTTATTTTTAAGCAAGCGATATCCGAAAAGCTTATAGAGTAGGAAAAAACCAAAAACCAAAAAACTATGAAAAATTTAAAGAGACTTTCCAGAGATGAACAAAAGAAAATGATTGTGGGTGGCGTAGGTCCTGCGTATTGCTTTGAAGGAGAAGGGCCGGGAACGGGAGGCTGTGCAGCCGGATATATCTGTGCCGGCGGAAAATGTGTTCCTTATATCGGAGAACCCGGTGGCGGTGGAACTCCTGGGGGAGGTGGAGATACCTACACCTGTATTTGTCCTTGGGGAACTGTCACTCAATCGACTCCTTGTCCGGAGTTTTACTGTATTACAGGATAAAATAGAGGATAAAAAAATAGTCAGTAATTTAATTACTGACTATTCTATGATTATTTCTTAATTAAACCTAATTCTATAAGTCTTTCATGTAAGAATTCTCCTGCTGTTGTGTCTTCATACAATTTCGGATTGTTTTCATCTACACAGTTGTCAAGAGCATTTAAAGACATTCCGCTGATTGGGTGCATAAAGAAAGGAATTGAAAATCTTGAAGTACTCCACAATTCTCTTGGTGGGTTTACCACTCTGTGGATCGTAGATTTCAATTTGTTGTTGGTGTGTCTTGATAACATATCTCCAACGTTGATCATCAATTCATCCGGTTCAGCAATAGCGTCAATCCATTCTCCATTATGGTTCTGAACCTGAAGACCTTTACCCTGAGCACCCATAAGAAGAGTAATAAGGTTGATATCTCCATGTGCTGCTGCTCTCACCGCATCATCCGGTTCTTCAGTAATAGGTGGGTAATGAATAGGTCTTAAGATAGAATTTCCTTCTGCGATCTTGTCGTCAAAATAAAACTCATCTAAACCAAGGTGAAGGGCTAAGGCTCTTAAAACATACTGTCCTGTTTTTTCAAGCATTTGGAAAGCTTCTTTACCTACTTCGTTGAATTTCGGAAGTTCTTCAACGATTACATTGTCAGGATACTCTGTTTTGTATTTTGAATCATCAGACAGGTACTGTCCAAAATGCCAAAATTCTTTTAAGTCTCCTTTTTTGAAACCTTTTGCGGTTTCTTTACCAAAGCCTACATACCCTCTCTGGCCACCAATTCCTGGAATCTCATACTTTCGTTTCGTTTCCACTGGTTGTTCAAAAAAGTTTTTTACCTCTCCATACAAATCATCTACAAGGGTGTCATCAAGAAAGTGGCCTTTTAGGGCTACAAAACCAATTTCTTCATAAGCTTTTCCGATTTCATTTACAAATTTCTGTTTGCGTTCCGGGTTGTCCGAAAGGAAATCACGCAGGTCTACACTAGGTATTTTGTCCATTTTTAGAAATTTACGAATAGCAAAATTACATTTTTTTTAAATTAAATGATTTTAAAATCATTATTTATAAGTTAAATTTGCTGTATGAAAAAATATTCTTCTAAGAGAAGTATCCAAATACTCGCACATCTTCTTCAGCAGTACGGAATTGCAGACATTGTAATTTCTCCGGGATCAAGGAATGCTCCTTTGGCGATTCACTTTTCAGAAATGGATAACTTTAACTGTTTCAGTATTGTAGATGAGAGAAGTGCTGCTTTCGTAGCAATGGGAATGGCAATAAGTGAGAAGAAGCCGGTAGCGATTACATGCACCAGTGGTTCAGCGGTAGTTAATTACTATCCTGCGATTACAGAAGCGTTTTATCAGAATATTCCACTCTTGGTACTTACTGCTGACAGACCTACCGATTATGTAGATATTTTCGATGGTCAAACGATCAGACAGAAGGATGTTTTTCATCAGCACTCTTATGGTGACTTCCAGCTTTTGGAAGACAGTAAAGAGCATGCTGAAGAGATTAATTTTGATACTATAAAAAAGGCGATCGAACTCTGTTTTGAAAAGCAGGGACCGATACATATCAATATCCCTTTAGAGGAACCTTTATACGAACTGGTTTCTGAGCTTCCTACTTTTCCTACGGTGGAGAAGACGATCAGACATAAAGAATATGACATTCCATCCAATCTGATTGCAGACTGGCACACTTCTCAAAGAATAATGATTCTGGTGGGAACGAGAGATTACAGCCCTGAACTGGAAAATCAGTTGACTCAATTGATTAAGAATCACTCTGTTGTTGTGTTGAGTGAAGCCAATTCCAATCTGTATCACGAGAAGTTTTTCAGACATATTGATCGTTATATTTTCAACTTTACAGAGGCAGATTTTAAGACCTATGCTCCTGACTTACTGATTACAGTGGGGCAGAATGTAGTGTCCAAGAAAGTAAAGCAGTTTTTAAGAAGTGCAAGACCAAAGCAGCACTGGCATTTGGATGAAGTGTGGCAGCCTGATACCTATTTCTCCTTGACAGAGAAAATTGAGCTTAAACCTGAAGTTTTCTTTTCTAAATTATTGAAACATATTAATTTAGAGCCAAGGCCTTACTACAATCTCTGGGATGTTTTAAGAGATAAAAAAGATGCCAGACACCAGCAGTTTTTAAATACGGTGGAGTTCTCAGATTTTTATTTTTTCAATAAAGCTTCACAGACTATTCCGGAAAACTACAATATTCATTTTGCGAATTCTTCAGCAATCCGATATGCACAACTGTTTGATTTTGGTAAAAACAAAGTATACTGCAACCGTGGAACCAGCGGAATTGACGGTTCTACTTCTACAGCCATGGGATTTGCCATCAAAAATGCCAATCCTACGTTGCTGATTACAGGAGATTTAGGTTTCTTTTATGATATCAACGGACTTTGGAACCAATATATTCCTCCATTTGTAAGAATTATGATCTTTAATAACGGGGAAGGAAATATTTTTAAAATCATTCCGGGACCCGGAAATGCCAATCCTAATACTTTAGATGAGTTTATTGCTACCAAGCACCGAAAAAATGCCGAACATCTGGCTAAACATTTTGGATTCTCTTATATAAGAGTTGAGGATGAGCTTACCTTAGATAGAGTAATGGAGAATTTCTTCAAACCCGATGCACAACCAAAAATCCTGGAAGTAAATACCTATGGGAAGAATAGTGCAGATGTGCAGAAGGCGTATTTTAATTTTATGAAAGAAAATTAATGGTTAATTTTGAGCTTTTATTTTTTAAAAGCTAACCATGAAAAAACTTTATTTTCTTTTATTAAGCACGGTATGTGTACTGAGCTATGGACAAAATTATTCCGGAGGGGCAGGTACTATTAATAATCCTTATCAAATTTCAACCCTTGACGACTTAAAATATTTAAGTGAACATTCATCGGAATTGGGTAAAAACTTTATACAAACCGCAGATATTGATGCTTCGGCCACTTCTACGTGGGATTTTGGCAGAGGTTTTTATACTATTGGAGGCTCTTCGTCTTTCTATGGAATCTACGACGGGGGCGGTTACAAAATAATTGGTATGGTTGTTAACCGATCTTCTTTTATGTATGGAGGAATGTTTGCGTCTTTATCTGCTTCCGGAACTCTTAAAAACATCAATTTAGTAGGAGGTTCTTTTTATGCTGATATGTATGTAGGAAGTCTGGCAGGGGAAACAAAAGGGACTGTTAATAATTGTAGCTCATCAGCAACTGTAAAAGCCAGGAAATATGGTGGTGGTCTTATTGCAATAGTGTATAATGGCCTTACCAATTGTCATGCGACAGGAAATGTGGAGGCTAGTTCTACTGCCGGAGGCTTGGCTTCATCAGCCGCTGGGGTCATCTCAAATTGTTATGCAACCGGGAATGTTTCGGGAAGTGGCGCCGTTGGGGGACTGCTAGGTGGTTCTACTGATAAAGTAATCAATTGTTATGCAACGGGAAATGTATCCGGTGATTCCGCAGGCGGGCTTATCGGAAATGCATCAAAGTTAGTTTCGGATTGTTATGCTACAGGAAACGTAAATGGTAGTCAAGCAGGAGGTCTTATTGGATGGATGTATAGTGATGTAACACGAAGTTATGCTACAGGAAATGTTACCGGCTATGCGTTAGGAGGAGGTTCTGTAGGAGGGTTAGTAGGTATTGCCGGGCATGGATTTGGATCCGGCTCTTTTTCAAGTATAAGTCTCTCTTATTCGACAGGAACTGTTACTGGAGCTGGAGTTAAAGGAGGATTGCTTGGAAAATCAGATGGCAACCAGATAATTAGCGTTTTTAACTGTTATTCAAGAAGCAATATGCCTGGGGGAGGCAGCGGACTGGTAGGCTCTTTTTCACAAGGAGGATCATCTATAACAATGAGTTATGCAACCGGACAATTAGGAGGAACTGCTACCAATGGGGGACTACTGGGATTGGGTATGGGAACTTTATTTGACAGAGCTTACTGGGATTATGAAACTACCGGATCACAGGTGGCAGATGCATCGGGCTGGACCTCAACAGATGGGGCGAGAACAACCCAGGCTATGAAAGCTCAAAGTACGTTTGTTAACTGGGATTTTTCCAATATATGGAGTATTGATCCCTTAATTAATGATGGCTATCCATACTTGAATCCTAATTCAGGTACTTTATCTACAAATGAAACGGTTGTAAAGTCTGCTGCTGAAGTGAAAGTATACCCGATACCAGCTAATAATCAGATTTATATAGTATCTGAAGCACCTGTTTTAAAATATTCAATTACTGATGTACAGGGAAGATTAATTAATGAAGGAGCTCCAAATTCAAAGAAATTCGATGTAGAAATCAGTTATTTGAATAAAGGGGTTTACTTTATAAATCTTACATACACGAAAGGGCGTGATTCAAAAAAGATTATTAAAAATTAATTTATAAATCCAAATATTCTTCATTCCCCGGCAGATTCATAATTCTGTCAATCGGATAGATAAACATATCATCAAAATCATTTAAGGCGTTGATGAGTTGAAAGTGGCTGAATTGCTTTATGTTTTGTAGAGTAATTTCAGCCTCTTTTATTTTTTTATGTTTTAAAAGATGTTGTCTTTGTACTCCGTTCAGCAGATAGGTAGTTGGGGTAAACCAATCTTTACCTTTTAAGAACAAAAGGTTAGAGAAAGAAGTGTCAGTGATATGATTGTTTCTGACAATGATGATTTCTTCAGCTTTAGCCTTCATTTTCATCTTGTCCAGTTCCTTTCTGTCCTCAAACTTGAAAGAGTAGTCGTAGCTGTTATTTTCTACCAGCTGGAAATCTTGTATTTCAGGAATAGCATAAGGAATCATCTGAGTCTTGATTCTTTTATCAAGGTCATAGGAAACTCTTAACTTGAAAAGCCCGTCTTCGTTATGTTGGAGGTTTTTATAGATTTTAGCCAGATCAATACCATCTTCTTTCCCGAAGTGGGAAAATGTTTGATTGACACGTTTCTGATGGAGTTCCAATAGAAAAATCTCCTGATCTTCTACTTTAATGCTTTCAATGAATTGGGACATAGATTTTGTTTTTCATTTCCTGATATTCGTCTTCTAATTTACTCATGTGGGTAATACCACCACCGCTTTTGAAATAAAGTTGATCTCCTTCTTTTTCAATAAAGCGTATCATGACACAGCTGTCAACATTCTTGCCGTCAAACCAACCACATACTCCTGTATAATATCCCCGGTCATATCCTTCGGCATCGAGAATAATCTCCAGTGTTTTTGGTTTTGGGGCTCCTAAAATGGATCCGGCAGGCAGCAATTTTTGCATAATGCTTCCTACTTTTCCATCAAACTCAGGTTTCAATATCCCTGAAATTTCTGAACTCATTGCATACAGATCCTTTTGTTGGGTTTTAATAAAATCTATATGCTGAAACTGATCAACTTTTACCTGATCTGCAACCATGCTCAGATCATTACGGAGAAGATCCACAACGGTATAATGTTCTGCCTTTTCCTTTTTGTCATTTTTCAATGTTTCTGCTGCATTTTCTATCGAAGCATCAATAGTTCCTTTCATAGGATAGGTCAAAATTTTGCCATCGATGATCTTCACAAAAGTTTCAGGTGAAAAAAATACAAAAAAATCTTTATAAAAAACCTTGTACTTCGCATTTGAGTGATAAAAAATTTCTTCCAGGCTCAAATTCGTCTCGATTTCAGTTTTTCGGGTGTAATTGACCAAATAAGAATTTCCGAAGCGAATATTTTTCTGAACTTTATCAAAACCTGTTTTAAAGCTTTCCAACGTCTCAGGAAATGATTTCCAATGTACTTTTTTATCTAAATCAGGTGCTTTTTTTGTGTTTGAAAATCCTTGAAAATCAATTAATAAGCCTGATTTTTCAATATCAGGTTCCTGGTAGATCTCCACATTCTCTGAAAGAAAATCGATGACGAAGAAATAGGGGACTTTCTGAAGAGAAAGCTCGTCCATTTCTATAAATTTTTGATGATTCACTGAAAACATTCCGCAAAAATACTTATTGATGTTTACTTTTGCATAAAATTTTTATGATGCAGAGTAAATATCCTCAGAAACCGGGAATTGATTTTATATTGAAGCAGGCCTTTTTTTACTGGAATAAAACGCTGGTTTTTCAGTTGATGTTTTCAATGGTCTTTTTTGGAATTTTTCTTACTTCCGTGTTTTTCTTTGGCGCCAGATACGGAATATTAGAACAGAATCAGATACTGGCTGAAGCCCTTAAACAGGGAACAAAGGTGTATATGGAGAAGATTGCTGAACTAAGTGCTACGGAAAACTATCAAATGTTTACCTATGCAATCTGGGGAACGTTGGCTTTTCTTTACCCTTTGAACTTAGGAATGTTTCAGATTTTCAGAAAGCTGGATCTCAAAGAAAAAATTGAGATGGGAGATCTGTTTGCAGGGTATAACGGACTTAATTTTTTTAAATACCTGAGTTACTATATCTTCTGGTTTCTGATTTATAGATTCACCATTCCTACCATATTTCTGGCTGTACTTTGGGTTTCAATGACGGTGTTCGTTGCACCATTGATGTTTTTTACCAATAAAAGAATTTTTGAAGCAATTTCGTTAAATCTTAAAGCACTTAGGATGTATTTCCTTGAAATTATCGTTTGTGTGATTGTAGCTGTGCTATTTAAATACATTGGGTTTACATTGTTTTTGGTAGGAGGGCTCTTTACATTTCCTTTCTGGAATGCAATGATTTATTCTTTATACAAAACTGTTTTTTCAGAGAAAGTTTAAATTTCATCAATGTTTAATATGTTTTTTTACTAAAAAGAGCTATTTTTGGTAAAATCATTAAATATTTAAACTATGTCTGAATTTAACGAATTTGATCAGCAAGGTTCTGTTCCCAACAAGGATACAGGATCCATTATTTCGCATGCCTTTGAAATGTACAAAGGAGTTTTTGGTTATGGAATTGTTGCAATGATCATTTATCTGATCGGAGGAATTATTATCCAAAGCCTTACCGGATTCAATTCTGCTTCTATGATGGAAGAGATGAAAAGCGGCGGAGATTTTAATTACTGGAATGCTCCTGGATTTTCTATGTATATGACTTTTTCCGGTCTGTTTGGGCTTTTATTAGCTCCTTTGTATGTAGGATTAATCTACATCGTTAATAAATATAATACTAAAAGCCCGATTGAATTTTCTGATCTTTTTATCGGATATCGTCAGAATTTTGTAAACATATTGATTTATAGCTTCCTTTCAGGGTTGATTACTACCATTGCGGCGGCATTGTGCTTTTTCCCTGTTATTTTTGTGTATCCATTCCTGTTAATCGGATATCCTATTCTATTATTTGAAAATGCATCTGCCACTGAAGCTTTAAGCAAATCATTCAATATTGCAAAAGAGAATTATGGAGTGTTCTTACTTACAGGATTCCTTGGTGCACTGATCTCTTTAGCAGGGGTTATCCTTTGTGGAATAGGGATTATCTTAACAGCTCCGTTTATGATGGTAGTGATGTATTCTACCTATTGTGCTTTTTTAGGAAAACCGAGACAAATTATGTACAACAAACAATAAAAGAAAAATAGATGATGAATAAAGATAAACAAATAAGCAGTGTTGCCATAAAGCAGATGTCTTTGCTGGCCATTATTTTGGTGTTGGCGGGGTTGGTTTGTTTTAATCTTTCATTGTTTATTCCTTCCGTATTGGGAGCAATTACCATTTATGTAGTCTGTAGAAAATACAATTTTTACCTGCAGGAAGAAAAAAAATGGAAACCCTCTCTGGCTGCTTTTCTATTAATGTTTGCCAGTCTTATTATTTTGATCCTTCCGATTTATTTTATCGCCGATCTGTTGATTGATAAATTAGGAAATGCTCAGGCTTATATGACTAAGTTCAATGTGTTTTTAGATAAAATACACTCTTATATTTATTCAAAAATAGGGTTTGATATTCTGAGCCAGGAAAATATGAGCAAACTGAAGAATGCTGTGGGGAAGGTTTCTACTTCAGCACTCAGCGGTACATTCAATACCCTTACTGTGGTAATGTCAATGTACTTTATTCTTTATTTTATGCTGGAAAAACCTAGGCTGTTTGAAAAAATCCTTACGTCTTCTGCTCCATTAAAGAGAGCTAATGTATCTTTAATCGGAGATAAGATGAGGAAGTTGATTATGGCCAATGCGATCGGAATTCCTGTAGTTGCAATAGGACAGGGAATTGTATCATTAATCGGATATCTGATCTTCGGAGCTCCGGGACCGGTTCTGCTTTTTGCGCTTACAGCAGCCTCTTCAGTTATTCCTGTTGTAGGAACGGCAATCGTATATGTTCCGGTATGTATTTTTATGATTGCTGAAGGAAATACCGGCCAGGGTTTAGGTTTGGCCGCTTACTGTGTGGTTGTAGTAGGTCTTACAGATAATCTGCTCCGCTTTACCCTTTTAAAAAAGCTGGAAAATATCCATCCTCTGAATACCGTTTTCGGAATTATCATGGGAATGAATTTGTTTGGCTTTATGGGACTTATTTTCGGACCTATTCTGATTTCATTGACTATTCTTCTGATACAGGTATATAGAAATGAATTTTCTGATGAAAATGCACCTCCTGATCTGGAGCTGCCGGAACGGAATGATTTGAATGAAAAATTAATTTAATTAGATAAAAAAGTGGAAGGACTCAATCCGGAAATATTAAAAGAAATTTGTTTAGTGAAAATGCCCTTTGGAAAGTACGAAGGTACCATTCTCGCTGATCTCCCCATAAGTTACCTGGAATGGTTTAATCGAAGCGGAATGCCCAAAGGAAAACTGGGAATGCAGCTTTCAACCGTTTACGAAATAAAATTAAATGGATTGACCGATCTTTTGATTCCAATCAAGGCTTCGGTAAGGAATGAAAGGTTAAAAAAAGGGGTATAACAATAGTTTCGGCGGCATCGAAGATGCCGCCGAAACTATTTATAATCTATAATTATGCTCTTAAAGCGGCAATTTCATCTCTCAATTTGGCTGCTTTGATAAAGTCAAGATTCTTGGCTGCGGCTTCCATTTCTTTTTGCTTCTGTTCAATCATCTTTTCGATATCTTCACTTGCATAGCTGGCTTTAGTTTCAGCTACCTTTTGCATAATTTCCTTTTGAGTATATTTTTCATCTGGGAAATCTTTGCTTCTGCCCACAAGATTTTCGGAAATCTTTTTATTTAATGCCTGAGGTTTTACTCCTTTTTCATCATTGTACTGAATTTGCTTGGCGCGACGATATTCTGTTTCATCTAATGTGGCCTGCATTGATTTGGTAATCTTATCAGCATACATAATGGCTTTTCCGTTAATGTTTCTTGCTGCACGGCCGACTGTCTGGATCATTGATCTTCTGCTTCTCAACATCCCCTCTTTATCCGCATCTAAAATTGCTACCAGTGAAACTTCCGGTAAATCCAATCCTTCTCTTAAGAGGTTTACCCCAATCAGAACATCAAATAGCCCCAAACGTAGATCCTGCATAATCTGAATACGTTCCAGGGTTTCAACATCGGAGTGAATATATCTCGTTCTGATTCCGAATTTGGTGAAGTATTTCGTTAATTCCTCCGCCATTTTTTTTGTTAAAGTGGTGACAAGAACCCTTTCGTCTGCATCCGATCTCTTTCGAATTTCTTCCATTAAATCATCAATTTGATTTAAAGAAGGTCTTACTTCGATAATTGGATCAAGCAATCCCGTAGGTCGGATAATTTGTTCAATATAGGCGCCTCCGGTTTTCTCCAACTCATAGTCGGCAGGAGTTGCAGAAACATAAATAACCTGATTCTGAATCGCTTCAAATTCTTCAAACTTTAAAGGTCTGTTATCCATTGCTGCCGGCAGTCTGAACCCGTATTCCACTAATGCTTCTTTTCTGCTTCGGTCGCCTCCATACATAGCATGAACCTGTGGAACCGTTACGTGGCTTTCGTCAATAACCATTAAAAAGTCTTTAGGGAAATAATCAAGCAGGCAGAAAGGTCTTGTTCCTGGCAACCTGCCGTCCAGATACCTGGAATAGTTCTCAATTCCGGAGCAGTAGCCCAATTCTTTAATCATTTCAAGATCAAGTTCCGTTCTTTCCTGAAGTCTTTTTGCTTCCAGAGGTTTTCCGATAGAGCTGAAAAAATCTACCTGTTTTACCATGTCATCCTGAATATCCTTGATCGCTCCGTTTAAAGTCTCTTTTGACGTCACGAAAAGGTTCGCAGGGTAGATCTGTATTTGATCAAAATTATCCTCCACATTCCCTGTTACAGGATCGAAACTTTGGATCTTTTCTATTTCATCTCCGAAAAACTGGATTCTGATTGCATTATCAGCATAGGCAGGGAAAACATCAATCACATCTCCTTTTACCCGGAATGTACCTCTTTGGAATTCGTTTAATGTTCTGGCATATAAGGCATTAACCAAAGAATGAAGAAGGGCTGTTCTCGTTACTTTTTCACCAATAGCTATGGAAATTAGAGATTTATGAAACTCTGTAGGATTTCCGATACCGTAAATACATGAAACTGAAGCTACAATCAAAACATCTCTTCTCCCTGAAAGAAGGCTGGCTGTTGCAGAAAGACGTAATTTTTCAACTTCTTCATTGATGCTCAGGTCTTTTTCAATATAGGTTCCTGTGGTCGCGATATAAGCTTCCGGTTGGTAATAATCATAGTAACTGACAAAATATTCAACCGCATTTTCAGGGAAGAATTCTTTAAACTCCATGAAAAGCTGGGCTGCCAGGGTTTTATTGTGTGCTAAAACTAAAGTCGGTCGCTGAACATTTTGAACAACATTAGCAACGGTAAAGGTTTTTCCGGAACCCGTTACCCCAAGAAGGGTCTGGTATTTTTCTCCGATCTCAATGCCTTCCGTTAATTTTTCGATGGCTTGAGGCTGGTCTCCGGTGGGTTTATATTCTGATTGAAGATTAAAATTCATAGAAAGGAATGTATACAACAAAAATACGAAAGAAATTATTAGACTTGATAATGTTTTGACATTGAATCTTTTGATAATAAATTTTCAACCGTATTTATGACTATTGTATTCCCTTTTTTAAAATAACCTGAAAGGTAAAAAGTAAAAAAGCGCTCGTTGAGCGCTTTTTTCTAATTGGGTTCAAAGGACATCGTTGCAGGTATTTTTAATACCGAGGCTACTGCTTTTCCATCCTGTGTTCCAGGTTTCCAGGTAATCTCATTGCTGATGTCTGTGATTGTTTTTAAGAGTTCCCGGTTAAGGGGCTCATTGTCTCCGGAAACTTTGATGTCCGTTGTTTTTCCTGTGGCATCAATATGAACATAAGCTACAGATTTTATAACCCCTTTTTGTAGAGTAAGATTAGCTGTATTCATATTTTTGCCGATTTTTTCTCTCAAAGCTCTTGGTCCGCCGGGAAATTCCGGTTGTGTAATGTTTTCGTTAGCATTTGAGTTTACAGAAGTGTTTGTGTTTTTACCTTCGTTGTTTTCTGTTTTTGCCTTTGGAGCGATTGTATCTGGAATGGTTATTAGTTTTTCAGTTTTTAATTCGGACAATGTTTCTTTTTTTTCATTAAATACTTTTTCATGATTAGCTTCAGCTACAGAATTTGTATTGGCTATTTCCGGAATTGCTCCAGGTACTTCTGAAACATTCTCGTTTCTGAGTTTGGTTAAGGTATTTTCTTCTCCAGTTTGTACTACTTCGGTAGCATACATCTTTTCAGAAAATAAAGCCGCTGCGGTAATGAGAACTGTTATGCCTGCTGTTTTTCGCAACAGTCCGAATTTGGTTTTTTTAGCGTTCATCATGGTAAATCGTTTTTTAGTGTTATTAAAATTAAATGAATGGGTGAGCGATAGATTCTGATTATTAATAATTTCCTCAAGAATCAGCTTCTGGTACTCTTTTACATTGAATTTGCCTTGTAGAACGACTTCATCTGCCAAAAACTCATGATTGACGATCATGGCTCTTTTGTATAAAAAGATAACAGGATTGAACCAGGTGAAAATTTTGAAAAAATCTATTAAAACTAAGTCTATGCTATGTTTTTGATCAAGATGGCCCTTTTCATGCAGGAATATTCTCGGATCGATTGTATTATCTTTTACATAATTCCTTCCCATATAAATGGTATTCCAAAAGCTGAATGGGGAAAGATTTTCTGTGGTAAGTACGACTTTCCGATCTTGATACAAACGCTTTTCACCTTTTATCTTTTTAATTTTTAAAATGGCTGCAATACTTTTAACCAATAAAAATAAAGTAATCATTATGTAAATAAGTCCTATTATATTCAACCAATTGAGGTTTGATTGTCCTGTTTGGATGGCTGCAATCTGCTGTGTTGTTTCTTCAATGATCAATCGTGGCTTTGAAACTGTTTCCCGGGAAGGGAGTGTAATCGTAATAAAAGGAATTATATAGGAAAGGATCAATGAACTCAACAAATAGAACCGATTAAACCTATACATTTTTTCCTTTTCCAGAAACAGGTAGTATACCGCAATGAAAATGGAAGAACACAGAATTATTTTTAGAATAATGGGTATCATTTTATTCCTTTATCTGATCATCAATAATATCTCTAAGTTCTTTCAATTGTTTCTGGCTAAGTTTTGCGTTCGATGTAAAAAATGACGCAAATTGCGTAACAGAACTATTAAAAAAACGGTCAATCATGGAAGTCATTTCTTCCTTGAAATATTCCCCTTTCTCCACTTTTGGATAGTATTCACGGGAATTTCCATATAATTTATAACCTACCAGATCCTTGTTCTGCATCCTTTTAAGGAGCGTTGCAATTGTGGTTGCAGCAGGTTTGGGTTCGGGATAAGCTTCCAGAATGTCCTTCATGAAGATGTTTTTTTTCTCCCAAAGGATGTCCATAAGAACTTTCTCCGAATCAGTTAGTTTAATCTCTTTCATTCTACAATGTTGTAATTTGTTCTACAAATGTAGAATAAAAAATTAAATAACCAAATTTTATGGCATTATTTTTCCATTCATTTTTCTGTCACCAATCGTAATATTATGAAAATCAATCAATTTTATGTTCCGCTTCTAAGTGTTTTTCTTCTTTTATCTTCATGTAAAGAGAATCATGCCAACGCACAGCAAACCGGAAATGATGGAAGTGTAGAAACAGATAATCCCAATTCTAACTACAAACCAGCCTTTAAAGGACAAACAAGAATTAAAGCTGTAAAAACTGCCACACCCTATACTGTTGAAATTATCAACAAAGATCTCGGAAGGCCATGGGGAATCATCAATCTACCGGATGGAAGATTTCTTATTACAGATAAAAATGGTTTTATGAATGTTGTTTCAAAAGATGGAAAACAAGTTTCAAAAGTAGATGGCTTTCCAAAAGTTGATTCTAAAGGGCAGGGTGGAATGCTGGATGTCGCACTGGATCCCGATTTTCAAACCAACAATATAATTTACTTTAGTTTTTCAGAACCTTTTGGAAAAGGGAATTTAACCTCTGTTGCTAAAGGAAAACTATCTGCCGATCTTAAGAATATCTCCGGGATTAAAGTGATTTTCCGTGCAGAACCTTCTTATGACGGTGACAAGCATTATGGAAGCAGGCTGGCTTTTGATAAAGAAGGATATTTATTTGTAAGCACAGGAGAAAGATCGGATAAAGTAACCAGGGTGTATGCTCAGAAAACAGATAATTATTTAGGAAAAATTATAAAAATTACCAAAGACGGAATGCCTGCTCCAGGTAATCCATTCATAGGAAAACAGGGATATAAACCTGAAATCTATGCTTATGGGGTTAGGAATCCACAAGGATTGGCAATCGATCCAAACGGAAATCTTTGGGATGTAGAAATGGGTCCCAGAGGTGGTGATGAGATCAATTTAATTCAACCCGGAAAAAATTATGGTTGGGGAGATGTTACCTATGGAATTGAATATTCAGGAGATAAAGTAGGACAGGGCATCACCCAGAGACAGGGAACAGAGCAGCCGGTTTACTATTGGGATCCCGTGATTTCTCCCAGTGGAATTACTTTCTACACCGGAAGTATTGATGAATGGAAAGGAAATCTGATCATCGGATGTTTAAGCGGAGAACATATTGACAGAATTGTCATGAAAGATAATAAAGTGGTAGGAGAAGAACGCCTTCTTGCAGATCAGAAAGAACGCTTCCGGGATGTATTAAACGGAATAGACGGTAATCTATATGCTGTTACAGATAGCGGAAAACTCTATAGAATATCCAGGAAATAAAAACCGCCCGGTTGAAAATTCTCAACCGGGCGGTTTTGTAAGGAAGCTGGAAGTTACTATTTGCCAACTCCTCCTTCCTAAAACTTAAAATTAAGTCTTGCAAAAACCTGTCTTCCGGCAAATCCCATTTGCACAGGATCAAAAATACCTCCTCCCTCTGTATTTCCCGTAGTTACGTGAGCACTTTGCAGTGTAGGATATCTGTTAAACACATTTTTACTTCCCAAAGTCAGATTTAGGTTCCTGGAAAATTCATATCCAAAAGATAGATCGGTCGTTACTTTAGGATTGTATACCTGTTCTAAATCATCATACCCGATCAAGGTTACCTTATCAAACCTCACCATTTGCAGGTTAACATTGAATTTGTTGATTTTGTAGTTGAGGTTTAAATTAACCTTTGTTTTCGGAGCAGAAGCCAAAATAAAAGCTCTTTCTCTTGCACTTAAATAAATGTTTTCTTTCCCCTCAAGCTGCTTTGAAGTATTAACTTTTGTAATCTCCATATCGTTATAGTTCCCGGCTAGAGTGGCAGTCAGTTTTCCGGATCCAAGACTTTCAGTATAGCTTAATATAAGGTCAATTCCCTTTGTTCGTGTGTTGATTGCATTAGAGAAAAACTGTGCCTGATCGATATACGGATAATCGGCCTGAACATCTAAAGGAAGGTCATCTCTTGAAAAATTTCCTGTAAGAACGATTCTGTTCTTTACATTGATATAATACCCATCAATTGTTGCTGTAAATTTAGCTGTATTAAAAGTAAAACCAGCACTTCCATTTACAGATGTTTCCTGTTTGAGTTGAGAAATACCGACTCTGCTTGCCAAATCACTGTCATTGGATGCCAATTGAATGGTTACCAGTTTTCCTCCCTGAAAATTAGTAAACTGCTGACTATAATATTTCTGTGCTAATGAGGGAGCTCTGAAGCCTGTAGAAACTGAGCCACGAAAAGCAAACTGTGGTGTAATGGCGTATCTGGTTGCAAATTTTCCGTTCAAAGTGCTTCCAAAGTCATTATAATTTTCAAATCTTCCTGCGACACTGATCATCCAGTTTTTAGTAATATCAAGTTCCGTATCTACATAAGCGGCAAAATTATTCCTGTTTTTGCCAATATCGGTAGAATAGCCTGGAAATCCCTGCGATCCACCCGGTCTTACAGCGCCGCTTAAAGGGTTTGTTACCAGTTGACTTTCTGGAGTGCTGCTTGTTACAATGTTTCCATTGATATCGTACATGGAATAAGAAGCTTCTTCTCCTTTAATGATGTTAAACTTTTCATATCTGAATTCAGATCCGAAAGCAATATTAAGTCCTTGCAATACGCTGAACTGCCTTACGGCGTTAAAACCTGTCGTATTCTGTAATAAAGAATGTCCTCCCGCATTGAAGCTTGTGGGCGATTTTACCCCTAGAGTGGCATTGATCGTATTATTAATATTATAAGTAAATCTGTTGTTTCCGAATGCATTATAAAAATCTACCTCCCAATTAGCTACTTTAAATTTTAAGCCGTTGTCAAAGGTAAAATCTGAAATATTAGTATTTTCAATAGGATTGAATCCTGCCGGATATATTTCAGGAATGTTTCCGTCTGCATCAACAGTCCTCGTCCATGCATAAGCTTTCGTATTTCTATGAGAAAAGCCCTGACGGGAATAGAATTTCAAACCGTCTGACAATGGAAGCTCAATATTACCAAAAAAATAGACATTTTGTGCTTTTGCATCTCCAAAACGCTGTCTTGGTGCAGGCTGTGGATTGTTATAAATATCCGGATTTGCATTTCTTATGGCGTAGTCTTTATTAATAAACTCTACAGTAAAGTTTCCGAAACCTCCTTTAGTTCCGATCTTTGTTCCCAGATTTCCACTGAAATCAAACGTCATACCGTCGACTTTGTGATCGGATACAACGTCATTATTTCCGGGGCTTTTAAAAAGATTCATCCCATAAAATGCATTGCCTTCAAAACCTTTGTCACGATCATTAAGAATTACGTTGATAACCCCAGCTATGGCATCAGATCCATATTGTGCGGAAGCTCCGTCGCGAAGAACTTCCACTCTTTTGATCGCTCCGATAGGAATGGTATTCATGTCATACCCTGTATTTCCTCTTCCCTTTGTTCCGAAAAGATTAATTAATGAAGATTGGTGATATCGTTTTCCATTTAAAAGAAGTAAGGTCTGATCCGGTCCCAAACCTCTTAACGTAGCCGGATCTACTGCATCAGCACCATCTGACCCTGACTGTTTATTGGAATTAAAAGAAGGAGCAGAAAACTGTAATAATTGGTTAACTTCCACTTGTCCTGTGGCCTGACTTACCTGCTTGATGTCGATAATATCAATAGGAACAGGGGTGTTGACAACTGTTCTTTTTTTATTCCGGCTTCCGGTAATGGCTACTTCGTCTATTTTTGATTCTTTGGCTAGTGTATCTTTTATTTGCTGGGCATACGACAGAGAAGAGATACCAATTAAAATAATGCTGATGTATTTTATTTTCATATTGATAGATTTGGATGGTGATTTGTTCAAAAATATCAATATTTATTTAAAGATCGGTATTGAATTTTATTATTTGTTATGAAAATCTTAATATTTTGTTGTTTATCTCGGTTGCTAGTAAAAAATACCGTTGTTTCTTTAAAATGATGAAAATTTTTAATATTAAAAGCTTGATATAATTCTGGTAAGCCCTTCTTCCAGAATTTCATGCGACGTAGAGAAGCATATCCTGATGTGTCCTTCTGCTCCTTTTCCGAACCATCTTTCTGAGCCGGGAACCACCGCAACTTTTCCCTGCTGAAGAACATGTTGGGCAAATTCATCACTAGACATTCCGTTTTCAATTTTCGGAAACAAAACAAATGTAGCCTCAGGAAGGTTAGGGGTAAGAATTTCCGATTTTTCCAGCATTCTAAAGGTAAAATCTCTGTTTTGCTGAAGGTGAGATAAAAATTCCTTATACCATGGCATTGCCTTTTCCAGAGCAACACTGCCGGCAATCTGTGATAGTGTAGAAACTCCTTCTATGGTAGAGTTGAAATTTGATTTTTCAGTAAAGTCATTCAGTACTTCCTCATCATTACACAAAACAGCACCGATTCTTAACCCGGCAATTCCAAATGATTTTGAAAAACCATAAACCGTAAAACTCTTATTCTTTGCTTCTTTAGAAACAGATGAATAGGTATGAAAGTCTTTTTGGTCATAAATAATATCGCTCCAGATTTCATCACTCATAACCCAAAGATTATGAGCAGAAGCAATTTGAGAGATTTTTATTAAAGTTTCTTTAGAATATACCTTCCCGAGCGGATTGTGGGGATTGCAAATGCTGATCAATTTTGTTTTCGGACCAATTAATGAAACCATTTTTTCAAAATCAATCTCCCCGGTTATCGTATTTACCGGGCACAGCATTACTTTTCCGCCGGCCGTTTCTACAGATTTTTTAAACAGAAAATCTACCGGATCAAGAATGATAGCTTCATCTCCAGGATTCAGTACGTAGGAGGCAATCAAAAACATACCTTGTGCGGCACTGTTAACAGCAAGTATATTTTCAGGAGAAAAAGATCCGTGTTTTTCTTTGTTAAAATATTCTGCGACACTCTTCTTAAACTCCGGGAGTCCTGAAAAAGGGCCGTAACTCAGATAACCGTCTTTGATATACTCGATAATTCCCTGCTCTATTTCAGGAGCGGTTCTGAAATCCGGATCAGCTGCCGTTAAAGGAATGATTCCATCTTCAAGAGTGGCCCATCTTCCGTTGTAGGCTTTTCTCTTTAATGCTTCAAAATTGATATCGTTATTGCTAAACATTTTTTATTTGTATGATATGGGTAAAATATTTTCTGTCTGTTGGTTAAGCGGAAGCAAAAACTGGTTCAGCAAAACCCTGCCATTATTGATGTGGGTCTCTATTTCGGGCTTCCTTTCTGTCTCATACTTTCTGAAAGCGTCTTCTATATTGTCTTCTTTAACTAAGTACTTCGTTAACGTAAAAGAATCTTTCAAAGCTGAAGTAACTCCCTGGCTTGTAAAAGGAATTAAAGGATGAGCCGCATCTCCAATGAATACAATATTATCTTGATAGAACGGGTTGAGTTCCTCTAATTCGTAAACACACCATAAATGTACGTTTTCATAGCTGGAATTTTGAATAATTGACGAGACTAAAGGGTTCCAGGCGGTAAAGATCTCGATCATGTATTCTCTTAAGTGAGTAACCGGAAGTTCATTGATCCGGTATTTTTCATTATCAAACTGAGCATACCAAAGTATAGTATCGGCGGAAAGCTTCAATATTCCAAAAGTAAGGCCTCCGTCTTCATGATGAAACTTCATAAAGTCATTTTCAATACGGTCTGCAATGCTTTTGTTTTTAATAATATTGACGACTTCATTTTCCCTGACCGTCCTCATTTTTTCTTCCTTGAAAATTTCTCTTCTGATTCTGCTTTTGGAACCATCGGAAATAATAGCAATATCAGCATCAATATCAGATCCGTCAGAATGCCTTAGTTTTTTCTTATCCGAATTTGAGAATAACACAGTTTCTCCGTAGGTTATTTTTTCAGAAGGAATTTGTTGAGCTAAAAGATTGACTAATGATTGTCTTGAAATGGCGAAAACGTTGTTGAGGTCCTTTTCTGCCAGGACTTTTCCTGTATGAGTATATTGGGTGTATTTTTTTAAAAAACTTCCATGTTCAAAAAGAAGTGAAGGATCAATAATCTGAGATAGGTATTCAATTCCCTCTTGAGGAATGAGGAATCCGTGACCAGCTAAATCTTCCTTTTGTCTTCTTTCATAGATATGGTAGTTTATATTTTGTTTTTCTAAGTAATTCGCCATACTTAAGCCGGAAATACCAGCTCCCACGACAGCAATCTTGTTCATTTTCGGAATAAAGGATTTTCAGGTTAGTGTTTAAATACTTTTTGAATCTGTTTCTTTAGATCGATACAAAAATAAATTAAAAACACTCACTATTTAAAAAAAATAAATTAAATTAATTTAGAATTTTTAAAAATTAAATGAAGTGCATAGGATGTAATATTGATGAAAAAAATAGATGAATCTCAATGGCCTACAAATTTTTTGTGGTATCTGTATTTTACCCGAAACAGAAATAAAAAAACCGGAAAAAATTCCGGTTTTATGTTTATGCTTTTTCAAGCTGAACGGTAAAATGTCTTAATATTTCCGGCTCCCAGGTAATTTTATATCCTTTGGCTATCTCTTCACGTCTTTCATACACGTTTTTAATCGCAGCAGCAATATAATCCATGTGATTATTGGTATAAGTTCTTCTTGGAATTGCCAAACGCACCAACTCCAGCTTAGGATAGCGGTTTTCTCTCGTTTCAGGATCTCTGTCGGCTAATAAAGTTCCGATTTCTACGGTTCTGATCCCTGCTTCTTTATAGATTTCAAGCCCTAAGGTTTGTGCCGGATATTCTGCACGCGAAACATTAGGAAGGAAATTTAATGAATCAATGAATACGGCATGTCCCCCGATAGGTTTCTGAACCGGGATTCCGTATTCAATCAATTTATTTCCAAGGTATTCAACCTGAGAGATTCTGCTTTCAAGATAGGCGAATTCCGTAGCTTCATTAAGACCTACAGCCAATGCTGCCATATCTCTTCCGGCCATTCCTCCATAAGTAATGAACCCTTCATAGATGATCGTGAAGTTGGATGCTTTTCTGAAAATTTCTTCATTATTCAAAGCAATGAAACCGCCGATATTGACTAATCCGTCTTTTTTGGAACTCATGGTCATTCCGTCACCGTATGAAAATATTTCTTTGCATATTTCTTTGATGCTTCTATTTTCCTGGCCGTTTTCTCTTTTTTTGATGAAATAGGCATTTTCTGCAAATCTCGCAGAATCAAAAAATACGGGAATTCCATATTGATCGGAAAGTGCTTTTACAGCTTTCATATTCTCAAGGGAAACTGGTTGTCCTCCTGAAGAGTTACAGGTGATGGTAATCAGGCAGAAAGGGATGTTTTCTTTAGGATGACTTTTATAAACCTCTTCCAGTTTTTCAAGATTAATATTTCCTTTGAAAGGATGAAGATCATTAATGTCAAATGCTTCGTCAATCGTACAGTCGATGGCATGAGCCTTTCTGATTTCGATATGTCCTTTTGTGGTATCAAAGTGTGAGTTACCCGGAACGACATCGCCTTCTTTCACCAACACTGAGAAAAGAACGTTTTCTGCAGCTCTTCCTTGGTGAGTGGGTAATAAATAGGTAAAGCCGGTAATTTTTTCAACCGTATTTTGAAGCTCTTCAAAAGAACGTGAGCCTGCATAACTTTCGTCTCCGGTCATTAACGCGCCCCATTGTCTGTCGGACATTGCCCCGGTTCCTGAGTCGGTTAAAAGATCGATAAAAACTTGTGAAGATTTTAAGTTGAAGAGATTATAATTCGCTTGCTTAAGCCATTGTTCTCTTTCTTCTCTGGTAGATTGGCGGATTTCTTCCACCATTTTAATGCGGAAAGGTTCCGCGTACGGTAAATTCATGTGTTAAAGTATGTTTTTAATTGTTTGTAAAGAAAATCGGTTTGAAAATAATTTCAAATTCATCAAAGTACATTTAAGGAAGAATGGGAATTATTCCGGAGCCTTAAATATATTTTCATCAGAATGGAATCCGGCTACACCACCGCTTACTGCAAACTTCATAGCCGAAGCAGCTGTCATTCCCACTACAGGTTTGATGTTTTTTTCTTCAGTAACAATTACCCATCCCGAAATTGCATAGGAATGAGGAAGATATACCGCAACGTAATTATGCTTGTCAACGTCCGACATTTCTTTTTGGGTTAAAAAACCGATTCTCCAGATTTCCGGATTTTCATTGGTTTTTACCCATACAGGATCGTTGAATTTTTTCTTGTCGCCCACAAATGAAGACATCACGTCTTTTGTGGGAGTGTAAATGTGCTTTACTCCGGGAGTTTTTTCAAGCAAACTATCCATCGTGTCGAAAAAGAATCTTCCCACCACGAATTTGTTTCCTAAATACCCCAGAATCGCCGTAAATAATATAATTGAAATGAAAACAAGCCCGGGAATCTGGTGAGCTAATGAAGGGATCAAGTTGTCGATCGCACTTACAACATACCAAATTACAAAAATAGTAAGCCCGATAGGGCCAATAATAAGCAATCCCTGAAAAAAGTTTTTCAGAAATAAATTGGCAATATATTCAAAGCTTGATTTCTTCAATGTATCGTCTTTACTGTTTGTATTTTAACCGTGAATGGTTTCTTTGTTTCCGTAGGATTTAATAATGTTAGCTTCGTATTCAAGCCATTCTTCCCAACGCTGGTTTACTTTTTCAGGATCTTCTCCAAGCTGTCTTGCGAAACTGATAAAAGTAGTATAATGGTTGGCTTCAGAAATCATCAATTCTCTATAGAACACTTTAAGCTCTTCATCTTTGATGTTTTCGGTAAGCACTTTAAATCTTTCACAGCTTCGGGCTTCGATCATCGCGGCAAAAAGCATTTTGTCGACAATCAGTTCTTCTCTGCTTCCCTGAATGATAAATTTTGCCAATTGGTTCACATAATCATCTTTTCGTGCTCTTCCGAAAGTATAACCCCGTTTCTTAATAATCTCATGCACCTGATTAAAATGATCCAGTTCTTCCTGTGCGATGGCAAGAAGTTCTGTAACGATTTCGGGATATTCCGGAAGCATTGTGATCAGTGTAATGGCATTGGTGGCAGCTTTCTGTTCACACCAGGCATGATCCGTTAAAATTTCTCCGATGTTTCCTTCTGCAATATTTGCCCACCTTGGATCGGTAGGAAGTTTCAACTTAAACATGTTGTAAAATTTTTGTAAATTTAAACAAATTGGGGAAAGAAATGTGACTTTATTTCAATTTGATCGCTAAAGTATTAAGATGCGGTCTTTCTTCTTAGGAATTCCAAAATCCTCCATCCTAAAGTGTCAACCTTTTTCAGCCCTGTAGAAATAACGAAAGCCAGCATAATATTAATGATATAAATGATGATCATTAAAGCCCACCAGCTCATGTTTTCTTTTAGTGGAACCACTAAAAAATAAACCAGCGAGGAACTGATTCCCTGTGCAAAATAAAAGAAAATAGCATTCTTTCCAATGTAGGTGACAAAATTTTCTTTAGTGATTTTTAACCTATTGTAAAGGACAAATAACGTAACCAGAGAAAACTGAGCCCAGATAATATAGGGGATTTTTGGAGGAAATTTATTTTTATTGATTTTATAGAAAATATCATTGCCATAATACCAGAACATCCAGATTAAAGCGCCAGCAACTGCTGCATACAAAACAGGAATGATGGAGTGGGGTATTTTCTTACCCCGCATTTTGTTTCCTACCAGAAATATGGCGAGGTAAAATGCTACATAACCCACCTGGCCTGCAGGATAATATTCCGGGAAAATATTAAAAAGTAAAGTCAGGCCAATACAAAGCCCGATAAACCAATTGATATGTTTTGGGAAAAATTTTAAAATCAGTACTCCGAACAAAGTAAGAATAAAGTAAACCTTCAGATACCAAAAACTTCCCATGACCACCGGAAAAGTATCTGCATTGGTATATTGATGCAGGTACCAATTACCAAGATTCTGCCATTGAGGAACCGTTGAAATACTGGTGGTTGAATATTTTGACCCAAAAGTTGAATAAAAGTTCTGAAGCCATTCCATAGAAAAGAAAGTGAGCCCAAATATCTTGAAGAAATAATCTAAAAAGAATAAAAAGGTCACGAAAATCATGTAAGTGATCTGCAATTTTAATAACCTGTAAAAAGTTTTTTCAATGTTAGATCCTGAAGTAATACCACTTAAAGCATAAAAAAGAGCAACATCAAAGACCAATGAAAATACTCGCACCTCTGCAGGGATATAAAACTGCCCTGACCAGAAGGCGGTGTGAATGAAGATGATAGAGAGTGTTGGCAGTCCTTTGGCGAAATCAATATAAAGGTCTCTGTTCATGATGCTGGGATATGGTTCAAAAGTAAATAAACTTCCGCTATTTTTCAAAACAAAAAAGGGCAAGACCAAAGTCCGCCCCTTTCTTGAATATGCTAAAAATGAATGTGTATTTTTATTTAAGATTTTTAAATTCTTCAGCAGAGATTTCTCCGGATTGAATTTTTTTCAATTCGTCAACGTATTGATCTAAATAAGCCTTAATTTCCGGTCTTATTGTATTGTCAACCATTTTAAGTGAGCCATCCAAAACACCATTGTAATAGGCAAAGAAGGTAGTGTCAAAATCCTTCGCTGTTACATCGTATTGTCCTATAAGGAATCCTAAACGAACAGCTGATCTTCTTTGGGCAGGTGTTCCATGGTGCCCTGGATTTGTAGTTTGATAATCTCCGATGCTTTGCGCAAATTCATACGCAGCAGCAATCTGAGAGAAATCTGTTTTGTTGTAACCATTAGGTCTTCTTAAATAATATCCAGCGAAACCGTCTGCTTCCAAGTCAATAGATCTTCCGGTGTTTTCCTTCACTGTAGGTAGGTTGTAAGCATATTGTAGTTGATGCCCATATTCATGAGCAAGAATCATGGCGTTTACAATATCTCCACCTTTTGCTTTTGCGTCATTATAGATGGCGTACCCATAATATATTCTATATCCGGTTTTATATGATGCCGCATTATAAGTCGAGCCGGGGCTTACCGGATCATTTACAAAGAGTAATGTCGGTGTACTTTTTCCCCACATTTTGGCAATATTTACCATTTGGGAATTCATAAAGTTAGTGTCAGTTGTGGTTGGAAGAGTATTTATTAAAACTGCTGACCATGACCAATTAGAATCTACATATGAACAGCTTTTTTCGGATGGGTTCGGTTGTTCTGGTTTTGCGTTGGCTGTCTGGACTTGATCAGGAGTTGTTTCTTCCATTTTGTCATCTCTACATGCTGTTAATGAGAATACAGCGATAATGCCTGCTAGAAAGCAGGGATTTAAGATTTTTTTCATATTGTTTTTTTTAGTACATCGAATTTATAAAAAAATCACACACTGTTGAATTTTTTATAAACAAAAACTATTTATTGCATAGTAAATGATTAGCAGTCAGTTGTTAATGTCAATATAATTCAATAAAAAAGAGGCAAGACCAAAGTCCGCCCCTTTCTTAAATATGCTAAAAATGAATGTGTATTCTTTATTTAAGATTTTTAAATTCTTCTGCAGAGATTTCTCCGGATTGAATTTTTCTTAACTCATCAATATATTTGCTCATGTAAGCATCAATTTCCGGGTTAACTTTATTCTGAGCCATTTTATAAGTCCCATTTAATACCCCCTGATAATAATAGAAGAAATTATAATCAAAATTAGAGGCATTAAGATCGTACTGTCCAAGCAGGAAGCCTAAACGAACAGCTGATCTTCTTTGTGCAGGTGTTCCGTGGTGCCCTGGACTTGTAGTTTGATAATCTCCGATACTTTGTGCAAATTCATACGCTGCAGCAATTTCAGAGAAATCAGTTTTATTGTAACCATTAGGTCTTCTTAAATAATACCCTGCGAAACCGTCGGCTTCCAATTCGTTTGGTCTTGCTGTATTCTCATTTACGGATGGAAGGCCGAAGATGTATTGCAACTGGTGTCCATATTCATGAGCAAGAATCATGGCGTTTACAATATCTCCTCCTTTTGCTTTTGCATCATAATAGATGGCATACCCGTAATAAATCTTTCCAGTGGAGTAGGAAATTGCATTATACGTTGAGTTAGGACTGGAAGGATCATTTACAAATCGTAAAGTAGGATTGCTTCTTCCCCACATACTTGCAATTTTAGTCATTTGAGCATTCATAAAATTGGTATCGGCAGAATTTTGAAGCCCTGTCATCAAAACAGAAGAGGAACTCCAGTTGTTATCTACATAATAACAGACTTTTTCAAGGTCTCCCGGTTGATCAATTTTTGCACTAAGGCTTTCTTGTTGAGGCTGAACGGATTCGTTCATTTGGTCATCACTACATGCTGTAAGTGTAGAAACAGTGATGGCGCCTGCTAAAAAGCAGAGATTAAAGTTTTTTTTCATGTCGTAAATTCAATTTGGTCAAACGAAGGTAATAAATTATCTCTTAAGTGTGAATACATTATTGCAAAAAATTATTCAAAGCATAGTGAATAGAAAATATTCTAAAAAAACATTGCTTTGATTGTAAGCTATTTATAAAATAATTCATATATTTGCACCTCGAAATAACTAAAAATTTTATAAACAATGTTTGCAATTGTAGAAATAGCAGGGCTTCAATACAAAGTTGAGCAAGACCAGAAGTTGTTTGTAAACCGTTTAAAAGGAGATAAAGGAGGAAAAGTTTCTTTCGATAAAGTTCTTCTAACTGTAAACGGAGCAATCACTGTAGGCGCCCCAGCTGTAGGCGGAATCACTGTAGAAGCAGAGATCCTTGACCACGTAAAAGCTGATAAAGTAATCGTTTTCAAAAAGAAAAGAAGAAAAGGTTACCAAGTGAAAAACGGTCACAGACAATCTTTAACTCAAATCGTAATCACTGGTATTACTGGTTTTGAAGGTGGAGCTAAAAAAGCTGCTGCTAAAAAAGAAACTGTGAAAGGTGAAGTTCTTTCAGATAACGCAACTGTTAACTTTAGTGAAGATCACGAGTTGAACTATCACTTGAAGAAAAACAACTTGTCTCAGTCTAAAGAGAACAGAGAAACTTTAATTGTTTTAGGTAAAGCAGTTAAAGTTGAATTAGAAAAGAATATTCTTACTCATGAAGAAGTAGATGCTGCTATCATTAAGAATATCGATCAATTTAAAGCACTTAATAAATAATCCAATAATAAAATGGCACACAAGAAAGGAGTCGGTAGTTCCAAGAACGGTAGAGAGTCTCACTCTAAAAGATTAGGTGTGAAGATTTTCGGAGGACAAGCAGCTATTGCCGGAAATATTATTGTTAGACAAAGAGGTACTCAGCACCACCCAGGTGATAACGTGGGAATCGGTAAAGATCACACTTTGTTTGCATTAGTAGATGGTAAAGTAGTTTTCAGAAAGAAAGCAAATAACAGATCTTTTGTATCTGTAGAGCCAAACGCATAATTATAAGCGTTTTATAAAAATTAAAGCCTCAACATTTGTTGAGGCTTTTTTGTTGTGTGAAAAGTGAAAAATATCCATAGATATTCTATTAAGTGTGAAATATTTATATATTTGTGAAATACCAAATAATAAATCAGTTGCGGAAGCCGAAAAGCATATAGAGTAGGCAACAAATTAAAACTAATACCTATGAAAAATTTGAAAAAACTGACCAAAAAGAGTCTGAAAACAATTAATGGAGGAGCAGAGAACTGTCCACCAATAACCAGCTCTTGCATGGTATGGTGTAGATGGTCCCCATGGCAAAAAACACATTGCCTTACTAATACTTATGAAGACCCATGTGCTTGCTAATCTTATAATGAATTAATATGAAAAATTTAAAAAGATTAACTAAGAAAAGTCTCAAAAGTATTAACGGAGGAGCGGGAATCTGTCCTTCTATGTCAGATACATGTGATCAGTGGTGTGGATGGACTCCGTGGCAAAAATCGCATTGTCTATTGAATGAGGCCTGTATGCCCTGCTAAAAATATCAGACACTAATCAAGGCCGAAAAAGTATTTAATAGGCCATAAATTAAAACTAAATAAACATGAAAAATCTTAAAAAATTAAACAAAAAGAGCCTGAAAACCATCACCGGAGCAGCAGGAATATGCCCTCCTCCGGCATACTATTGTAAGGAATGGTGTACCTGGACCGGGGTGCAAAGATTGCATTGTTCGACTGAATTAATTGATGAGCCTTGTGATTGTTTTTCAATCTAAAGTATAAAATAGTGCATATGAAAAATCTAAGAAAACTAACCAAGAAGAATTTGAGGCAAATTAATGGTGGTGATGTACTGTGCCCGGCAAGACCAATCAGATCGTGTGATCTATGGTGTGGATTAACTCGCGAGCAGAAAATGCGTTGTTTGCTTGATGTAGATGAGCCTTGTGCATGTTAATGAGGCTTTTAAAATAAAGTTGGGCGGCTTCGAAGAAGCCGCCCAACTGTTTTATATTGTTCTATTCTTTTAAAATCCTAGCTGAAATCCTGCTTTAATCCCAAATTTCGAGATATCCGGTCTGTCGAGATAATTACCTCTCCAGTTAAAGTCTACTCTGAAAATTCTAAGATTACCGATTCCGATATTTTCAATACCAAAGCCATACTCATAATAGATATGTTCACTTGGTGCAGAGTATTTGAAGCCTTCTACATTAATTGCTTTAGAAGCATCACTTAAAGTACCGTAAGCTCCTCTGATAAAGGCTACTTCTCTAAGCTTCAGTTTTTTGATTAAAGGAATATAAGAAAGTATTTTTCCATTAAAATGATGCTCCAGATGAAGAGTGGTATAAGCATCCGCAACAAATTCATAGTAGTTAAGCTGAGAGAAAGTGTTGGGAGCTAACCCATAGGAAAGGTTAGCCGGAATAATATTCTGTAATGCTAAAGGAACGGTATTGAAGTTTTTTCCTGCTTCAAAATTAACAATCATTTTTCCCATGCTTCCAATCAAAAACGGCTTGTACAACATAAATTGCAGCTTGTTATAATTGAAATCAGCATTGAAAAGACCTTCTATACCTCTGGTGTATCTCAATACAATCGTTGGGGCAAGATTTCTCGCCTGATATCGGTCTATTCCTGTTTGAGAAAATTTAGCACCTGGTTTTGCAATCAAACTTATGGTAACATGAGAATCATTGACTGTTTGTCTCAGATTACCATCCTGATAATACATCAGGTTAAACTTTTCAGGAATAGCGGATTTAATACTCTGCATTACTCCATCAACCCTTATCTGAAAATTTTTCCACGGCTCAATAGCTGCAAAGAAATTGGTTTGGTTTACGGAGCTCAAAGAAGTATTTTCTCCCCTAGCAAAAAAGGTACTGGAAGATAAAGATCTGGAAGCCACTCCATCTCCTGAAGTAAGCTGTCCGCCGAGCTGAATAATATCCCTGCTGGTTCCTCCACCAATCATAAAACGATTCAATCTGTTAAACATATATCGTGCTTCCACACCATATTTTACCTGATGATCTTTAAATCCGTAAGCGGTATAAAACTGAACTCTCCATGGGTCATTTAATCCAAAATAGGATCTGGCTCCTAATCTGATTCTGTCTCCTTCCACTTCATTTCTTCCGTATATGGAAAAGATAGGACCGATATCAACCCCTTTAAAGGCGTTGTAGTAGCGTGAACCAAGAGTCTCAACCAGTTTTACCATACGGTTGAATTTTGGAGTCTGTTGGAGCTGATCCAGCATTTTATAAACTCCCTGTTCAGCTTTGGATAATGTATCAGGTCTGGCTTTTGTCCAATAAGCGTCGTCTTTATCTGTAAACTTATCTTCGTATTCCTCTTCAGTTCGTTTAAATACTTTTGGATCAAGAGGTTTGTTGAATTCATAATCGGAATAGTCCACCGATCTTTTGGCTATAATACTTTTAGAGCCTTTCTTTTTTGAAAAAGGGCTCATCTCAAATTCTGTTACGAGCTTTTTAGGAAGAAATGTGGTCTCATCCGGATTGTCATATTCCAGTTGAGTGTAAACACTGTTGACGAAATTGACATTGATTTTCTGAGTCGACTTTAAAGTAGCTCCTAAAACCGCGTAAGTGTCTGTATCGATATAAAGGTTCCCTTGAAATGCAAGGATATCCTTCCTTTTAGGCTGATATCTTATCTGGAAGGCTTTCTCTCCACGAATGGAAATAGTGTCCATTAGACTGTAATCATAGGTACTGAACCCATCTGTCCCTACCGGACTCTGAAATCCGATATCGAAATAGTTCAATGTATTATCGTAAATGTTGATGTCGCGATAAAGATTTTTGGCAGAAACGGTGATGACCTGATTATCCTGAAAACCCGAAGTCTTTTGGGCAACAAGTGTTCTTTTGCTATCCTTATCCGGTCTGTTTTTTCCGTAATTTTCATATACAGCTTCATTGAGGAAGATCGGAAGTCCTAATCTTCCACTGGCCGTAGAATCAGCATAGCTGAATATAAAATCCAGCTTATTGAAGATCTTTTTCTTCATGAATGCGCTGTCGAGATTGTTGAGATCAAATTGAGTTTTTTCATATTCTTTGTAGGAATACGTATCAAACTTCTCTAATCCGTTATTTCTTTTGTGCGCCCATACTTTTTGCATGATAGCATAAGCGGGGTTTTCTTTTTTGCTTTTGTATTTTGATTTTCCGCTTGTGATTACAATTTCCTGAATGTCGCTTACTTTAGCCTGTGAAAGCTTTACAAAAATATTTTCAGCATTTTCCGGAGTAATTTCTAACGTTTCCGGAGCATAGCTTTTTCTGGAAAATTTTAATTTATTGATTATGCTGTCCGACTGAATATTGAAACTGCCTGATGTTGTAGTGATAAAAGGCTTTGCATTATCGTTGATAAAAATATCAACTTTACTGAGTTCTTTATTGTTTTTAGCATCAACAATTCTACCGCTAGCTTTGTTCTGTGCGGACATAAAACCGGTAAAGGCCAGGAAAAAAAATAAAAAATAGTGTTTTTGAGAATTATTATTTAACATCATTCGTTTCTTCAAGCAATTAGCACAAACAAAAAGTATGCAGTTTTATTTTAAAAACATACAAAAAATGAAATATTTTTTAATGTTCCTTATAAAGCAGCAAATGTAACGAAAATAATACTACGTTTTGCTAAAATGAATAAGATTTTTTTCGGCTTAAAGAGTGAATAATCAGTGAATTAATCATACAAGAAAAAGGCACATACAGTTATGAAGTGTAGTCTCATTTTTTGAACCTTTTAAATAAAAAAAAGACCTACATTTCTGTAAGTCTTTTTGGCTCCTCCTGCTGGGCTCGAACCAGCGACCCTCTGATTAACAGTCAGATGCTCTAACCAACTGAGCTAAGGAGGAATGTTCCTTTGTTTAAGGTGGTGCAAATATAATAGGAATATTAATATCAGTCAAGTTTTATCCTTAATTATCCCTGGTTTTAGACTAAATATGTTGAATTTCAATAAGAAATATTTTTATTTTTTTTACTTCAATTCCAAATGTCCCCAGATAAAACCCTGAAAAAGAATTTTCTTTTTCAAAAAGCTCTCTCTATATCTATTACTCTGTCCGTCTGTGTTAGCACAAAGCCCTCTGAAATAATGTTAGATTATTATTTCAGAGGGCTTAAATTCTTAAGGTCTATATTATTTTATTTCTTTACTTCTTTTAGTATTTCCTGAATGGCTCGTTCCAGTTGAGGATCATTTCCCTGCTGTCTGTCCATAAACGTATTTTTAACGTAAATGTCAGGTTTTACACCTGTTTTTTCAAGATTCTGACCGTCCAGAGTATAAGTTCCCCATGCCGGAAGCCTATAATAAGAACCATCTACAAGGCTTTTTCCTGAAGTAAAGATAATCCAGCGATAAGTTTCCTGCCCGATAATTTTTCCCAATTTCAGAGCTTTGAAACCGGCAGCAGTCATTTCGGCATCACTTAAAGACCCTTCATTAATCAAAAGAACAATAGGTTTTCCGGAAGGAGCAAAGTTAGGTTGTGTAGTCATTTTCCCTTCACGGTATTTCCATTGTAAATAAGGTTTTTGGGCAAGGAAGTTTAATACCTTGTCATGAACATTTCCTCCTGTGTTGTACCGTAAATCGAGAATAACTGCATCTTTTTTGTTTTCCTGTTCCACCATATCTAAAAGAAAGCGATCCAATTCATCGGTAGACATGTTTTTCATGTATGAATAGGCGATACGGTTGTTGCTTAGTTCATTAACGCGCTGTCGGTTATTAAAAATCCAATCATCGTACAATAATGCTTTTAATTCTGTATTTGAGATCGGGTGTATTTTAGTGGTTATATTTTTGCCACTACGACTGAAACTAAGAGTAAGTTCATCCTGTTTTTTAGGACTTGTGAAATAGGTTTCACGATTTTCATTGGAATCAATACTCTTTCCGTTAACGGCAGTCAGTACATCTCCTTGTTTAATATCTACACCAGAACGGAACGCCGGAGATTTTCGAAGAATGCTTTCAACAGTATAAGGTTGATCCTTTTTAAAGATGATTCCGGTTTCATTGGTAAAATAATTTAGGAATCTGGTTTCCTCTTTTCCTGTTGAAGAAAATCCCGTATGTGAAGAATTGAGTTCTCCCAAAAGATCATTTAGTAAGATGCGAAGGTCATTTCTGTTATTTACATATGGAAGATATTGAGCGTATTGTTCCTTTTTTGCTTTCCAGTTGACACCATGGAATTTTTCATCATAAAAGTTCTCCTCTACACCCGTCCAGGCTTCATCATACATCTGGTTGAATTCTGAAGCTAAATCTTTATCGAAGGTATATTGAATGGCTATTTTCTCAGGTTTCAGGGTAGCTAGCGTCATTTTATAAATATTGCCTTCTATTAATGCAAAAATATTTTTGTCATTTTTAGTAATGTTATTGGCTGCCTTATCAAAGATTTTTTCCGATTTTGCGGGTTCAAAATCTGTATATACTTTCTTAAATAACTGATTTTTCCCGTTATCCTGATTTGAATTAAATAAAAGAATTTCTTTTTTGTCATCAGCAAAAACTACCGGATCCTCCTGATTTCCGTATCGGTCGGTAACCAATTCAATCCTTTCCAGCGTATTTTCAGGATTGATTTTCAGTTCTTTTACTACAGGTTCTTTTTCCTCTTTTTTCTCTTTCTCTTTGTCTTCTTCTTTTTTTTCTTTACCGGCTTTCGCCGTTTCTGCAGGTTTTGTTTCTTTCTTTTCTTCAGTAAAAAGAGTATCAAATTTTTCAGATTTATAAGGCTCGTCAAACCAGTCAAGAGCCATCCTGTAAATATTGGATTTTTGCATTCCTAAAGGGTAGGAGGGATTGGTTCTGTCGCTTGCAAAATAAATATACTTACCACCCGGAGACCAAAAAGGATCTTCTTCTGAAACTCCCGTGTTGGTAAGGTTTATAGTCTGACCTTTTTTGACATTATAAATGAAAATGTCCAGTTCAAAATCTCTTTTGGCTGAGAAAAGGACATACTCATTATTGGGAGAAAAAGACGGTTTAGGGTTTTGAAAGGCCCAGATTTCATCTTTTACAATTGTTGTTGAGGCGAAACTTTTTAAATCCATTAATCTTACTTCATCGCGGCCGCTCAGGTATACCGCTTTTGAAAGGTCACTGTTAAAGGTAATATTGCGATTGTTGCGCAAATCATGGGTTAATTGTTTTTGCTGGCCTTTTCCGTCTGCAGCAACAGTAAACCAATTCTGATATCCCTTGTCGGTCTGGCTGAAAAGCAATGTACGATTGTCTTTTAACCATTTTGCCTCCATTACACGCTCTTTTCCATCGGAAATCTGATGGGCAAACTTTCCTTCAATATCAGAAACAAACAAAACACCGCGGCTTACAAACGCCATTTTTTTACCATCTGGTGACACGTCATAGTAGGATATATTATTCTCAATGCTAAAGTTCTGTTCTTTTTCTAAAGTTTTATTGGTGTTAAGGTTGATATCAAGAACTTTTGTGCTTTTTGCAGCTACATCATAAATATAAAGCTGATAATTTTTTTCAAATATTACTTTAGATCCGTTTGCAGAAACAAAAGGCTTTTTTATAGAAGTGTCAAATTGAGTTAAAGGAGTCTTTGTACCATTTTCAATTTTATAAAGATTATATTCATTATTATTTTCATCGGAGATAAAATAAATAATGCCATTTTTATCCACGCTTGGGTTGAAATCTTTTCCTTCGTAGCTGGTATATTGTTTGAAAGAACTATTCTTTGGATTATATCCTAAGATGTCTGGATTGTTTTCCCCTTTATAACGTTTGCGATGAACCTGATTGGCACTTTCGGGGGAGCTTGTAAAAAGATATTCGCCAGCCGGAGTTTCAGCAAGCCCGCTGGTATTGTTGAAATAATTGTTGAAAATTTTTTGTGGAGTTTTTCCTTCAATAGTTGTTTTAAAGCTGCCAAAATTATTATTTCTGTTTGAGGTAAAATAAATGGTTTTGCTATCCCATCCCCAGCTTTCCATTTCGTCCTTCCCGGTATGGAAAGTCAGCTGCTTAATGTTTCCGCCTTCTATAGGAATTGTGTAAACATCATAATTACCGTATTGATTGGAGCTGAACGCCAGCCATTTTCCATCCGGAGAAACCCGGGGATTAATTTCTTCCCCTTCCAAAGCCGTGATCCTAGATGCATTGCCACCATTGGAGTCTACTTTCCAGATATCTCCATCATAGGCAAAATAGGTTGTTTTCCCGTCCGGACTCAATGAAGGACTTGATAAAAAATAAGATTTTTGAGCTGAAATGTGAATGATAGCAAAAGCTGCTAATAGCGAAATGATTTTTTTCTTCATGGGATAAGTTAATATGTGCAATACTGAAATTTTGATGTATTCCTTTTTGCTCAGTAAATTTGCAAAAAAAAGAATATCAGTATGCTATAATAACTACAAATATCGATTTTTTTAAGGATATTGATATCTTTCCTATCATGAATTTGTTGCTCCCGAAGAAGATAAAAACAAAAAAAGACTTACATTTCTGTAAGTCTTTTTGCTCCTCCTGCTGGGCTCGAAGTTTACAATCTTACAGGTTGATATGTAATATCTTACATCTTTTTCTTAATGTAGGTATGCCTAAAAGTATGCCTTTTCACTTTAAAATTAACTACTTTCATTTGTGTCAGGATATAACTCTTCTATAATATCACTTTGCCATATTTCTTTGGAGTTAGCATCCATAATAGTAAGCCTTCCTTCAGCATAACCAGCTCCTGTATCTAGATTCCAAATGTTACATCTTTTAATAGGTACAGTCTCATTTAGGATAAGTGTAGGGGTATGACCTATAAAAAGTTCCTCATGAGCATTAAATATTTCCATTCTAGTCTCAACATTAAAAGTATTATGCTCTGTATTAGCCAATGACCACAGGCTTCTATCCCAATAATAATTCTTAGGAAATCTTTCATTCCCTAGACCATCATGAGAAGTGAAACCTGCGTGAACATATCCTCTGTTCTTAGTGTCAATATAGAAATAAAACATTTCATTGAAGAAGTTCAAATGAGATTCTTCATTGATATATCCTGTATTGATATAGGATTCTACAGTAGATTTACCTCCCTGCATTAGCCATTCCATTTTTGGGATTCCCCCTTTTAACCATTCATGGCAGAATACATCATGATTCCCTTTAATGAATAAAGGCTTGAATAAACATTCCTCTGAAAGTTCTATGTAAAACTGAACCAATTCAGCACTTTCAGTGCCTCTATCAACAACATCTCCTAAGTTTATTAATAAATCTTCATCTGGATTGAATTGACATCTTTCCAAAACTTGCTTTACAGCTTTTAAAGCTCCGTGATTATCAGAAGTTATAAGTATTCTTCCCATTTTAATGTTTTTAGATTAATGTTAATAATGATTTCAAAGTTTCACTCTAATAAGGATTTGATATAAGGAAATGAATTTGAAAAGTAAATCATTCTTATTTCTTTATTAGCAGGAAAATAGATATTCCAATAGTTCACTTTTCTAGTCATAAACTTGTGTATCATAGTACCATCAGGATGAATTTCAAAGTTCACTCTTTCCACTCTTTCTGATAAGGCTTTATTGAGCCTATTATAATAGTGTTCAGATTTCTTATCAAATTCCAGTATTACAACTTCCAGTCTATCCCAATAGAATATAAGCTCTGTTCTGTGAGGTATAAAGTTTAAGAACTTTTTAACTTCACTTCCTACCCACAAGTAACTACAATAAGAGTTATCAGATATACTGTCTGCTATACTCATTAGGCTTAATTCCCAGTTGCCATATTGGTAACCTATGCGAAATGGTATTTTAGGTTTCATATTAGTTTTAAGATTAAAAAACCACCTGCTTTGAGGTGGTTATAACTATAATTGTTTTGTAAAGCTTATTCTTTTCTACATACGGTTTTATATATTGTTTCAATAACTGAGTTTGGTACAACAGGTTTGGGTTCATCAGCTATAGGAAAATCATGTGTCCCTATAACTTTTCCTGCACTATCATACTTGATTGTATTCTTGAACAGATATGTTTTTTCTAAACATGAAACTCTCATAAAAGTTAAAAAGTACCCTCCTCCAGTAGTAGAATACTTTCCTGATTTGGTTTTTATTTTCTTTATTGAGATTCCTGTTTTTAACCAAAAGTCAGTGTATAAACCCATATTACTATCTACATCACTTGATATTTGATAGTAATAATCTGTTCCATCTTTACTAGTTGTAACATACTGAAATCCATCTTGTGAATAAAGACAAGCTGATATTGTCATTATGAATAATAGTAAAATCTTTCTCATGTTTACTTAGTTTACATATTTCACTTTAGGCTGTGGGAACTTTTTAATGTACTCTTTTGCTTTGTCAGGTTCAATAACATCAAAAGAAGCTTTTCCTGTTGTTAGACCATAAGCAGGACTTAGTCTTATGTAATAAGTCTTTCCCTCTTTTGCATTTACAGTAAAGAAATCTTTATTTTCAGTCTGATCCTTTCTGATTTTGTTGCCCTCAAAAGCTCCCTCTAAATTGTATTTACCAGCATCTACATCCCAACACAGATAGTTTTTATAATCAAGCCTCCCTATCATATCTCCATTAGATGATAAGGTTATATAATAATGGCTCAATTTTCCTGTTGGTCTTATAACATAAATTCTGGCTTTATTAGGAGATACATCAGAGTTTATATCTGGAAACTCTACATACTGAGATGTTTGAGAGTATAAGTAAGTTGAGCATGTTAAGATGAATAGTAGTAAAATCTTTTTCATTGTTTTAAGTTTATTTTAGTTAGCAAATTATCTATAAATCTTTTCTCTGCGTTACGGGATTCCATAAAGCTAAAAAACCAACCATGTCATATATGGCATTACAACAAGCAAACTTAACCTATTCCTTTGACATTGCCAAATATGTCAATAATGGATAAGCCAGAACTTCAAAAGTTAGTAGGTAGGAAAATTAAAGAGCTTAGAGAGCAAGAGGGTTTAACTCAACTACAATTAACTGTAAAGATTGTTGAGTTGGGTGGGAAAATGGATGCTACCAATATTTCTCGCATAGAATCTGGAAGAACCAATATTAGCCTCCATCAGCTTTATAGGATTGGTAAGGCATTAGATATCCCAATGAAAAACTTTTTGGATATAGAAGATTTGGCTATTTATGATCTCTAGGTTTTTAGAGCTTTTCTTACTCCTGTTTGTCTCCATGTTTAATCTAGAAGCTCCTGAGTAGTTGTATTTCATTCACTATTTGCTCCCTATATTCAGCTAGTAGCTAAGAGCATATCATGATTTGGCTATGATATATATGTAATAAGATTAGCCATTAGCTTTAAACTTGTATGGTTTGGAGTAATATTCAGCTCCTATGTGCGAGTGTGAATGATATTAAAATATGGAGAAACCTATATTAACTACAACAACCCCTCATCAGCAAAACTAAAATATCTTTCCTTTGAAATAATTAGATGGTCTAAAAGGTTTATTCCCATAACATCACACGCAGACTTTAATTTTTTAGTAATATCTAAATCTGCTTTGCTTGGTTTAAGGTTTCCAGTAGGATGGTTATGTACTAAAATAATTCCTGTTGCTATAGCCTTTAAAGCAACTGATAAGACCAACCTAATATCAACTATACTAGATGAAATACCTCCCTTTGATAGAGAGTAAAATCCTAGCACCATAAGAGCATCATTAAGAAGTATTACTTTTACCTCTTCCTGTACCTGAATGGTACTGAGATTCCAGAGATTCATAACAATATCATAAATGTCTGCACTATTACTTATTTTTTGTTCAAAACTTATATTGTTGGAATAAGAAACAAGTAATTCTGCAACTTGTGTATTTGTTTTCATATAAATATTTAGGTTGTTAGTGAATGAATAAACTGAAAAGTATGAGTTTCTGTATTTACTATATATACTTTTGCAAAAACTTGTACTTTTTCTAATAGATTCCAGTAGATAAGGAATTAAAAATGTCCATTTTATGCAGAGGTATATACTATTACTACACAGAATGGACATTTTCCTGTTTAAAAAGAAATGACAATACGTCCATAATTGTTAAACCCTATATATGGATTCAGGAAAAATGGACGTATTAAGTCTTTATGCTCTAGAGTAACTATGCAAAAGCTTCTTCAAGTTGTTTTGCTAGTTTCTCCTCAGAACTTTCTACACCTTCAGGAAGATAGATGTATTTGTGGTTAAGAGTAACTTCCTCCCCAGATTCTTTGATTGTGTACTGATAAGGTTCAGTAGTAATTTTGGAGATTTTACCTGGCATTTGAGAACCTATTAGCCCTTTGCAGGTTTCTTCATCAAATGTAGTTGATACAGTAGATTTCTTAGCTGTAGCATAGTATTGCCCTGTAGCTTTGCTTAATACCATTTCAATACCACCCTGTACCTCAATAAGATAAAAATTTGTTCCATCCTCTTTTTGTCTTTGTTTGTAGCCTAGAATTCTTACCATTGTTTTTGATTTTTGAGTTAAAAATTTATGATAGAGCTTGCTTGTTACAGACTCTAAGAATAAGTGGAGGTGTTGAGTGTGGGGTGCAGTGTAAAAAGTAACAGGTATTATCTTATTTTTTCTCTACATTCCTTAGTTCATTTAAAGTAGAAGGCTATCAAACTAAGCAGGAACATTTGAATGATAGGTGAAAAAAATAGAGATAAAGTCTCTAGAGAGTAAATAAAATAGATTTAGATCTATAGTAGAATAGAAACTTACACTATAGTTCAAAGAATAATATTTACCTCCAATAAAAAGGCTTTATTCTGGTTTGAGTAGGGGGTATTGGGGAAGAATAAATGAATAGGGGTATGCTTTACAAGGACATTCACGTGAGAATAAGCTCTACAAAAATTTTATTTTATAAAAAAAATTTAAGTAATTTTGAATCAAAGGCATCCCTGATGATTAATATTAGCTTCATGTGGATAGATATAAACTGTCCTAAATGTAAGTATGGCATTCAAATTCAACTCATTGATGTTAAAAATGAAGCTGTTATTTACTGTCATAACTGTAAGTCCTCCATTCATTTAAAAGATAATGACGCTTCTTCTCATAAAGGAGTAAGTGATATTAATAGTGCTTTTGATAAGCTAAATAAAACTCTGAAAAACTTAGGTAAATAATGTATTACAACCATAATTTAAGAACTGATTTGCAAGAATGGAAAAGCAGACTTGTAAGAGCTGAGTATGCTCAATTAGGAAATCAGCTTAATTACTTTGTTAATAATATTGAAAGTAACAAAATATTACATGGATTTCTTTTAGAATTAAGTAATCAATATAACTTTGATGTAGAATATTTTGATGTAAAATTTAAAGACAGAGGTGGTGTATTTCATAATATGAATTATCAAAATGATGCAGAACAGGCTGCTTTCTGTTATCAGCTACTTAAATATATACACCACTTATTAGGTAATTATAATATACACCAAACACATATGTTTGGCAGTTATGATAGATCTAAAAACATTATCATAGATGATATTATAACTCCCATAGTTTATTTTTTTCATGATAAATTAGACAAGTCTAATTCAATAATCTATTTACTTGAAAAGTATAAGAGAAGAGTTGAATGGTTTACTAAATCAGATCTTTCAAATAAGTACAAGAATGCTCAAAAAGAATATGAGGATATTCTCGAAGAAGACTTGAGATTGTTTTTATTTGACCAAGGGATAGATTATCCTTTTTCCACTCCAAAATCTGCTTCTGGAAGGACTGATATAGTTGGTGCTTTAGATACAGAAGATCCTTTGATAGTAGAAATTAAAATATTAGATAAAGAAAAAGGATATGGACTAAACAGAATAAAATCAGGCTTTCACCAAATTGTTAAATATTCAGAAGATTATAGTAAAGATGTTGGTTATCTGGTACTCTACAACTTTGACAAAATCAGATATGATTTTAAGCTTAATGAGAGTAATAATATCTTCCCACCTAAATTGATTTTTAATAACAAGGTTTACTACTTTATAATGATTGATATGTATGATGGTGAAACTGCAAGTAAATTAGGGGAAATCAAGAAAATAGAAATTACTGAAAATGAGATAACAAAACCTGATTTATAATGTATTATATATATTCTATTTTGATAAATTTGAGAAAAAGAATATAAACCATGTCAACCAAAGATAAATTGCTTAGTAAGTTAAAAAAAGATAAAACGTTTATACCTTTTAATGATAATTACAATTTTCAAGCAATAGAAACATTAACATAACTTAGATTTAGATATGGAATATTACACAGAGAGTGAATTGAAAAAAGTCTTTATACATGAAGTTGGACATTTTACAGCAAATTTAATCCTATTTGAAGAAATAGGTCAATATAAGCCAAAAGGAATTAACATTACATGGGACACTAAAAATCAAGTACTTACAGGAGCAGTACAAGCTAAGAACAGAACTGATATGAAGCCTGTTAAGTATTATTTTAATGCAGTACTATATGATTTTGAATCAGTTATTTCAACAATATATGGATGTATTTTTCAATCAATTTTATTTAATCTTGATGACTTTACTAATTGTACATCTACTTTAGATGGTAGCAGTGATTATTCATTTTACAAATTTGCAGTCCATAACTATTATTTAGATATCTCTGTAATTGATGGTATTCTTCAAAAACACTATGAAGAACTAAAAAAAACAGAATTAAGACAAAAACTCTTAAATTTTGATTTAGATTATTTTTTCAAAGAAACTCCTTTTTCATTAGAGTATTTTATAAGTTATGATGACTTAACAAAATATGAAGAATTAATTACTATTAAAAATATTGTTAAGCCATTAATGCTTATTACATATAATGAATTAAAACCACCCCACAATTAAGTGAGGTGGACAACTCAACTCAAAAACCAATGATAATCAGAATTACCATTGAGTGTTTTCTGAATACCCTTTGAAAATTCAAAAGCATTCAAATTTCTATCTAGGAAAGTATCTATGTAACTGCTCTTATTAGCTTGTGTAAAGAGATTGTAAACATCCCATAGGTTAATTCTTCCATCTGCTTGTCTACAAAAGTTATTATCTTCATAATAATCTTTTGCCATAGTATTAATATGGCTGTCATTAAAGTTCAGTAGAGGAATATTCTGTTTCTCAGACTTAGGTAGATGTTGATAGAGTCTACTTTTTCCTATAAGCTGAGCAAACTGATGTTCAGATAATGAATCATAAGTAAGCTCTTTCATTTCCATTAGATGAAGTTCAGCATTATAGCTCTGCATGGTCTCTAGTGCCTTAGTGTATAATTCACGAGCATTGGAAACTCTCATATCTTCAAGGAATCCATCTGTTGATACAGACAGATTCATGCAGACTTGGTTCTGGAATCCAATAAAGAACTTAAACTTTTCTAATGACTTTTTTGAATATAAATTTTCCTGATTGTAACTTCTGATCCCACCAATAGTAAGAGAAAGCTTATTACCATTCACAATATCTGTGACACTTGGAACTTTAATAATGAATGCCATTCTCTCATAGTAAATAGTCTTTTCGTGCTCTAATAACTCTTTAACAGGCTTATATATTGCACTTGGAGTTCTGCCTTTGATTTGGTGAGAAACCCTGATTTCTGGGTTACTGATACTATGATGTGGAAATACCTTGCCTACAGCACTCATGACACATTCTATAAATTCCTGATGGGCTATTGTCTTCTCATTATCCTTAGAAAATACAGGAATAATACAATCACTCTGTAAATGATGTAGTGTGACTTCTGATGTATTAGCTAGGATAAAGGGGCTGGGCTGATTCTCTACACTTTCAACTAGAACAGTAGGAGTATGAGATATAGTCTGCACTTTAGAATTAGGCATTAAAAAAGCCTGAACTACATTTGAAGTTTCAGGCTTTGGTTCTTCATTCATTCTGCTGGGATAGAATATTTCAGCATCTTCAAAATCTCCATTATCAGCTAGGAATAAATCTCTGATAGGTTTCTTTGATACATTTCTTAATTTCATTGTGCTGTAATCTTTCTCTATTATGTTGCCACTTTTTGGAATATCAAATGCTTCTTCTAAAGTAGCAGGTTTAATTTTATTAATGGTGTCCATTGGTTGAAAAATTTTGTGGGTTAGATAATTGAATTAAAAATGCTTTCTTAGCTTCATAATCAGGTTTTAAACTTTCCTGATATTGAGGGAACTGTCTATATAAGGCTAACAGTTCTGTTACAGAGTTGCAGTTCTGAATAGTTTCATATACTTCCTGTTCTGTAGCATCCATTAGGTTCTGGCTAGGAGTACACTCAAAAGCATCTTTTGGGTCTATTTTAGGCATAGAGTTTCTTCCTGTAGGACTTGTGACAAAGCTTTGTGTAGGATCAATTTTTGAACCTGAATTACACCATTCTAAGATTTGTTTTCCTGTAGCAGTTGAAATCTTAAACTCTGGTTTCCCCATGAATAGCTCAGTCCTGTCTTTACTAGATACAGCAAAATGCTTAATATCTATGTCAAATACCAAAGTAAATTCATAGTCCAAACCATCTCTCTGAACAGCTTTCAATCCTACTTTCTCAGGAATAAATTTACCATCTTTCTGATTGAGTACATAATCCTGCTTTGTTCTCATAGTAGCTATTACATGAGCATTACACTGTAATATTTTGTCTACAAAGAGCTTTTCTAATGGTTTGATTTTAGCCCAGTTTGTGAAGCTGTTGCCTGCTAATGAACTATGATAGTCTAAAAGATGATCCCAGCAGTGAGAGATACTATCCAAAATAATCACATTCATGCCTGAATTCTCACAGAGATCTATAGCATCAACATACTGCTGTGGTGTAAATGGAGGTTTTAATGAAACTACATTATAGTTTCCTAAATGTGCATACAAATCTGCACTTCCATTTTCTGTGTCAATAATGGCTACTTTGGATAAGTCTCCATTTGTAAGTCCTTGTGCTATGAGTAATGAGGAATAGGTTTTCCCACTTCCTGCACTTCCTTGTAAAGCCATTTTAATCTTGGCTTGCTTCCTTTCTGATTGTCTTAATTGCATAATGATTGATTTAAAAGTTTGAAAATGAATTTATTTTATGGGTGAATTACAATTTGGCTATTAGCTTCAAATGTGCATGAGTAGGACTGAAACTATTGATATTGTCCTGAAAAAAGTGTAATTTTGTATACCAAAAGTTTTGGAACAAAACTACAACAGAGTTGTCCTCCTCTGAATTCGTGCGTTGTTAAATCATAGATTTTTAAGGTTGGGGAGATTTAAAAAGAACCCCTTGTGTCATTACCTAAAACTAACCATTTTATCTAGAGTACAAGAGGTAATATGAAAAGAGAATTTATAACTTGATAAAATAATAAATCCCCGTACACTAGAGTACAGGGATTGTTTTTATACGTCCACTTTTCCTAAAACCTATATATAGACTCAGGGATTTTGGACGGATTAATTTCTTCTTATCTGTTCTGTTATATTTTTTACTTCTTCCTCAGAAAGTGCATTTACCTCAAAAAAACCTTCAGGTAAAGATTCATAGTCATAATCAGGCAAGGAAACATAATCTACTACTCCATAACTAGGAATAGGTTTAATGTGAAGAATTTTTTTACCATTTCTTCTCTCTCCAAAAGCTTCTCTATAACTTTCAGTTTTAAATAAATCTTCTATCATAATACAATATAGAGATTCAATTTGTTTGTTTTCTTCTTTTTTTACAATTCTAGTTTTAAAATCATATTTTGCCAATATCTCATCTTCTTCTAGGAAATGCTTTAGCATTTCTCTAAACTCTTCTATTCTGTCTTGTGGGATAAAATCAGCATCAGGTTTATTTAATACAAATTGAAATGTGCCCTGTTGAGCTGTAGTAATAGTTTGTTGTGAACTGATTATTTGTTGCCTTAGAAAAGATAAAAATTTGAATGCTTTAAGTCTTCTAGTAGCTAATGGGTTGTCCTGAACATCATCAATATTTATTCTTTCAGCATGAGCTAAACCTTCAAGGAAATATTGGCTTCTATCATATAGTCCATCATGAAGCTCTCCATCTTTAAAATACTTATACTTATTCACTGGATTATTGGGGTAACCAAAATGTTGTACAAGGCTAAGTAGTTGTAATTCAAATTGTTTATTGTGACTAGCTGTTCCATTCTTCTTTAAAGGTAGCTTTTGTCCACTAGAAGTTTGGAATATAAGTTGAAAGTTATTGAATAAATCATCTCTGAATATATTATAAAATTGAGCATCATTATAAAAATAATATATTGGCATTCTTCTATCATCTTTGAAGTAGTAGTTATTACAATATTCTTTCAATCCCTTTTGAATCTCTCCATATTTAAAAATTAAGGTTGACATTCTATTATTCGAAACTAGTTTACAGTTGATAAATTGGTTGGTAATAGCACAATATGTGATATAAGAAGAGAGATCATTTCCAAAGAAATCATATTTTTTAGCTAGTACAGCTTCTCCCTCATCTAGCTTAAATAAACTGTATTCAGGGAAATCTAATCTTGCTTTATTTGACCTATCTAATGTCTTAACAAAATCAATCTCTTGTTTAATATTCTCTTTGATTTCTTTTTCATAGAATGCACTAAGTAGCTCATTTTGTGATGATAGGGTGAGATATTTTACTTTATATTCTACTTCCTGAATATCCATTACAGAAGTGTAAAATTCTTTGAATTCTTCTGTCTTTTCTACTTCCTCAAAGTGGAGAGATTCAAAATCAAAATCTTTTGGTTTTGGGAGAATGAGATGTATTTCTCCTTTCACTCTTTGTCTTGCTAGTGCCTGAATAATGGAGTTTATACCTCCAGAGAATATTCCATAATTATTTTTAAAAGGCATTTTGGCTCCTTTAGGGGGTAGGATAATAACATAAGCATGATTCTCCTTTTTAATGCTTACACCAGTTTTAAAATTAGTGCCAACATTGCACATACTTGAATTGTATCTGTTTTGGGGTGTAGCTCTATCATTTCTTTGGTTTAGAACTAGTTCAGAAGTACAATTATTGATTTTATCATATTTCGAATATAATTCCTTTCCAATCCCTGAATCTCTATTTTTAATAATATTATCTGCTAGTGTCTTTGAGTAAGACAGGATGTCAATATCCTTACCCAAATATATAAGTTCTTTTACTAGGTCAGTAATGGTCTTATCATCATAAGTATAGTACTGTTCATTATTATAGTGTAAAAATAGTTCACTCTGTTTTTCAGAGAACCTTATCCTTTCAGATTCTATAATTTGTATTTTATCATCAGTCAACTCAGCAAGGTACTCAATAACAACTTTTGAAGCTTCATTATATGTAGCACTGATGATATAGTTTTTCAGGATTACATTTCTCCACTTCCAGAGATTGAATATATATTTTTCTTTAAAATTATGAATAGCATCATGTATTTCATCATAGATAAAGATTACTTTCTTTCCATGTTTTTCACAGTATTTCACAAGCCTGTTGAGATAATACCTTTTAGCACTGGAGTTTATAAAAGCATCTTCACCAGGGTTTCCTAAAAGACAATTTGCTGTAACTATATGAATTCTCTTATGCCAGAAGTCTGTGGGTTCTTCATTTCCCAAAACCTCATATCTGAATACATCTCTTTCAGGAATTTCTTTTTGTAATATGTCTTTATGATATTGCTCTACAAGGCTTACAAAAGGAGATGCTAAGAAAACAATATAATCAGTGCTGTCATAGTATTGCTTTACAATATCAATTATTGCTGTAGTCTTACCTTGTCCTACACCTGCATTAATAACTACAGTATTCTTGTCATGTAGCTTAATGTGACTAGTTAAAGGGGTTTTAATATATCCATTACTATCAGGAGAAATAATAATCTTTTCAGTAGTATGGAAGTTGGGGAAGTCTTCAGGATTGATTTGTTTAAACTCAATAGGGAAGTCTTCAAAATGTATATTTGGTAGCTCCATGCTTAATAAAATTTAACTGCCCTGTAAAAATAATACAAAGCAGTTAATATCAGGTCACATTATCTTACTTTTCAGCTTCTTAAGTTGCTCACTCAGTTTCTCAGGCATTACATCAGCGTAATAATCTTGTGTAGTAGTAATCTTGGAATGACCTAAAAGTTTAGATATGACTTCTATAGGTATATCATTACTCAATAAGACTGTAGAGGCAAATGTCTTTCTTGCGGTATGATGAGTAAGATTTTTAGAGATTTCCAATGCAGAAGCTATTTCCTTTAGCAACCTGTTGAAATATTGATTGCTTACTCTGGGTAAAATATATTCACTTTCAGAAGAATACTTTTCCATTACTTCAAGAGCTTTTGGAAGTATCAGAGGTACAGAAAAGGTTCTGTTTGTCTTTTCTCTTTCCTTATAAATCCAACTGATTCCATCAGGTTTAGTAATTAAATCTTCTTTCCTAAGTTCAAACATCTCCTTATAAGCAAGTCCTGTATAACAGCAGAATAAATAACAGTCTTTAATCTTATTAAGTGTTTCAGACTGGAATATATGACTTTCAAGTTTATCTAATTCCTCTTGTGTCAAGAATACAATCTTAGGATGAACTTTTTTAGGTGTATGTTCTTCAAAAGGATTGGATTCTATATGCTTCTGTGATAAAGCTTTCTTAACTACTTTCTTAATTCTCTGAATAGCTTTATTAATGGTAATCTGACTATGTTTAAGTTCAGTTTTAGAATAATACTCAAACTCTGTAATGAAGTCAAAATCTAAATCCTTTAGTTTTATATCTGATTTTTTGAATTTGAGTTGTATAAACTCTTCCAGATCATCTTTGATGTATTCAAACTTATCATAGGTGGGTTGTTTAATATCAATCCCTATAAGTTTTTTAAGCCTTTCAAGATAGAGCTTGTAATATTCAAGTAAAGAATAATCTTTAACTAAAGTCTCTCCCTTGTATTGTTTGTAAATATCATCTACTTCAAAGCTCTCATCTTGGAGTTGGAGTAATAGAAAAGCCTGATTAATCTTATTCTTAATCAGGCTTAATTGGTTGTTGACATAATTGTTTTCCTCATTGAGTGGTTTGGCTTTCTGCTGTTTACTATCCCAGTGCTTAGGATTTATAAATAATCCTGTAGCAAATGGTTTCCTTTCTCCTAAGTATGTAATTCTACATCTTAATGGGGCTAAACCTTTAGTGTTTGTCTTTGCTTTGTCTAATACAAAGAGTATGCTTATAGTGTTCATGTTTTTGTAGAATTAATAAGGGTTTGAATGGTGTTCCAATGTTTGAAAGTGGTGTTCCAATTCCTGAAATAATGGTGTTCCAAAGCTAAAAGAGAGTATGCCTTTTTGAATACCTATTGTTTAATAGAAAAGTGTGGGAAATAGGGTATTTAAAATATTGTGAAATCCCCTTAAACATAAGGTAACCCACAGAAAATGAGTAGAAATAAAAAAAGACCTACATTGCTGTAAGTCTTTTTTGCTCCTCCTGCTGGGCTCGAACCAGCGACCCTCTGATTAACAGTCGGTTTTATTGTGTTTTATTATAATTTGCTTAATCTTTATTATGCTTTATTTTCTTTGATTATCAATTGTTTACAAATATTTTTCTTGTACAGTATTTTATAATATTTTACTTTTGGAGGGCAAATGTTCGTGAAATGTTCGTGAAAAAATTTTTGTAAAACACGATAAACAGGAACATCTGAAAAAAATGTTCGTGAAAAACGATAAAAATTGACACAAAATGGTAAGTTACACCTTTACACTTGCTCCAAAAGCGAATAAAACAGGGGAGAGAAGTATCATAATTTCATTTATAAAAGACCGCAAAAACACAAGTCTTTCAATCGGGAAAACTTGCAAGGAGAAGGACTGGAGTTTTGACGCTTGTCGTCTGAAAACTTCGCATCCCAATCACGCTAACCTCAACAAATTTATTGAGCGCAGAATTAAGATCATTGACGAGATTATCGACGATTTCGATAAAAATGGAATCTACTTCACGCTTCCTGATCTTATCAATAAACTAAAGACGAGCAGCGGACAAAGCATTTCCTTAACCTATACGAGTTTCCACGAAGATTTGATTAGAAATCTTTTGGCATCGGATAAAACCGGAACAGCGAAAGTGGAAAAAGATACTCTGAATGCGCTGCAACGGTTCTTTGGCAAAAAAGACATTAGCTTTAATGAATTGGATTATTCTAACTTGAAAAAATTTGAAGCCTATTGCATTTCTCGTGGGAATAGGGAGTCCAGTATCGCGATTAGAATGCGGACTTTGCGTTCGGTTTTTAATCAAGCCATTAGAAACCAAGTAATTACGGAAAAACAATATCCTTTTAGGCATTATAAAATTTCAAAACTGAAGGAAAGTGGGAAAAAGGAGTATCTGAATGAAGAAGAAATAGAAAAACTCAAGAAATATGAGCCAAAAGACGAAAAACTTTCTTTTGCAAAAGATATGTTTTTGTTCAGTTATTATGCAAGAGGAATCAACTTTTTGGATTTGATTAAGTTGGAAAAAAAATTCTTGAATATTGATCGTATTAATTATATCCGCAGTAAAACAGGCGTTCCGGTGAGTTTTAAAATCAATGATTACGCTCGGAATATCATGGAAAAATACAAATCCGAAGACAGTTCAAAGTTCATTTTCAACATAATGAATACCGAAAAGCCAACGCAGATTTACCTAAAAAACAGATCCAAAAAAGTGCTGACCTATTATGTGAATATGCAGTTAAAAGAAATAATGAAAGAACTGCAAATCAAGAAGAATATCTCTTATTACTGCGCCCGTCACTCGTTTGCCACAGTTTTGAAGTTCAATAATATTTCAATTGAGACTATTCGCGAAGCACTTGGGCAAAAAGATATAAAATCTACACTGTCTTATTTAAACAGTCTTCCGGATAATAAATTGGATAAGATTATTGACGAGGTTTTGAAGTAAGAGTATTTGTTTAATATTTTAGCAAAACCTTTTCCCTTAAATCATTTCCCAATTGAGGCTGTTGATTTTATCTTTTAGTTTTTTAAGAGTTTCAATTATTTCAGAAAAAGTTGGTCTGTTTTCGCCATAAACCATTTCTTCTCGCATTTTGGCATAATCTTTTTCCCATAATTCAATGATATTTTCTGGTGGAATAGGGTTTATTGTGGCTGGCCTGTGCAGGCTATAGTCGATACCGGAGATATTGGCAAACTCCATTCTGTGCTTTACAATGGTTTCATAGAGTTCCTTATTCTGTAGGGCACTTTCTGCATATTCTGTTTTTGAAAGAGCATATAGATCGTACAAATGGCGGCTGAGCCGATCTACCCTTATTTTTTCAGCGGTTTTCTGAAACTCTTCATGCAGAAGGAAAATTTTTTCTAAAAAAGTCCTTTCCGGATTAACGGATGGTATTTCTTCGCTTTTCTCCGAAAAACTCTGCTCTGGATATTCATCATCAACCATCGCGGAAATTTTTTTCATCGTAAATGGCTCAATCAATGAACGGCACCCGACTTCTATTTGAACTCTCGGCTTCAGATATTCCGTAACTACAATTATATTTGGATAAAAAATATTGATAATACGAGGATCCTGATCGGAATCCTGGGTTTCGGCCAACGAGAAAGTGACATTTTCCAAGCCTTTCTCTTTAAATTTTTCCTGTAATTCTAAATAAAAAACCTCGCTGATATATTGGCCGGAAGCCTTCCTTAATTTGGTTTTCTTGTTTTTAGTCAAACTTCCTTCGAAGCCAAGAAACTCTCTTTCGATGGCCAAATCAATGTCTTCGGAAAACCTTTCTATGAGGTTCCACGCCTTGCTCAGCGAGGTGCCACCTTTGAAAACCAAATGCTCGGCTACATCCAATTCAAAAACCGCTTTCAAAGTTTGCGATACCCACCAGTCTTTTTCCACGGCAAACGGTGTTATTCCTCTTTTTTCGGCAACTTGTGTAAAAGCAAGGACCCTCGTTTATTGGGGAAGGGCTAAAAATTTATTTGTCATTATTTTTATTTATGGCGTTCCGCATTATTATCCTAATCCATTCTGGCGCAAGGCGAATGTCGTGTTCCAAGCGGTATGGATTTTCCTTTTTAAGTTTTTCTATAACTAAATCCTTTTCCTGTTGAGTGACATTGTCCTTCCCGATTTCTTTCAAAGCTTGGATTACAAGTCCGCTTATTTCACCAATCGCAGCGAGGTTTTTCGGGCTTGTTTTTTTGAATTTTATTTTTCTTTTGCCGAGATCAACTGTTCGTGCAGAACCGTCTGTAAGATACACCAAATTGAGGGGAATCTGGGTGGAGAGTCCTAGTGCATTGAGCGCCAGAATTCCCGTTGGAATAATGCGCGCCTTGTCTCTTTTGCGAATTACCTCTGCAATCTGTTCGGCAGAAGGCTGAATATTTCCCAAAACTGGATCCGTTTGTAAAACAGCGTAAATCCCCTCGCAACACGGGAAATACCGCCGCTATTGACCAATCTTTCCAATGCTTTTGCAACTGCTCTGGCATTGCCGAAAGCAAGAAAGCCTTCCATAAAAAACAGCGTACCCCTCTTCGCTTTTTTTATTTTTACAAGTATTTTATCATCAATGCTTTGCATATGCAATTTACGGTTATTTTGTCGCAAATTTAGAAAATATTTGCGACGAAAAAGAAGATTCGCTTCTCAAATAATTAGAGAAATCGGACGAATAAAGATTGAAAATAGTCTTTCTAGAACCTGGAATAAAAAATAAATTATTAAAACACTTAATTAAACACAACCTCGGTTTTATAAAAGAAAGTCTTTGTTGTTTCGAAACCTTCTGCCCTTTTCATAAGATAATAATCCAATTTTTCGATGCTTGCGCTGGCTACTTTAATAATCTTCATAAAGTCAGAAAGTTCCATTATATTGAGATAACAGTTATATTGTGAAATTAATTTAAAAATTGAAATGTTAAAATCTTCCCATTCCCCAAATGAGGGTAATTCTGAAACTAAAATAATACATTGTGGTACTAACCCTTTGTTAATCTCAATTTTCAGATTTGATTTAGAGTCAAATACCGATATTTCATTTGATACACTTCTCAAAGCTCCGGCAAGTTGATTAACCGCCTTTAATATTTGCTTTTTAATATTATCCTGTTGTTTGGAAATGGATTTATCAAAAGCCTTTTGAGAAGATAAAACCTTGGATTCAATATAAAATGTTCCCAATTCATAATGGGCAAAAATATCGGTGAATTCCTTTTTTCTGCCTGAAGAATTAAAATAAGGATTGAGAAAAATAGTATTGATTTTAAATATAGACTCTAAGGGTACGAACACTTTTTTTTCAAGCTGATCTCCCTCTTTTTCCTCTAAATAATGAGTGGTAATATTTTGATCAGTAATAAAAGCAGATTGTATCGCAACTGCATTGGAAACATTTATTTCTATTCTCTGAAAATCTTGATAGTTTTTGGCGTCAAAATCCAATTTCATTTGATCTAAAACTTTCTTCCAATTATCATTGTTATATTCAGTATCAATGTTTTGCCATTGAATTTCAACGGTATTCTCACTTAGGGTAGGATTGCTTGATAAAACGGGAACCCCCAATTCATCATAAAAGTCCAATAAAATTGAATTCCCTCTTTTCAATATTAATTTAAGTGCATCTATTTCAAGCAGGAAATTACTGGATTGAGTTACAATCAAGGGATTATCAATATGGTCATAAATGAATAATCCAATAACAGGGTATGTTTTTTCTGAAACAAAATACTGCCCTACTAACATTTCTAATTTACATCCTTGGTTGATGGCTCTAATAATATGATTAGGCAACTTAATAATAAACTTCTCTAAACCATTGTCATAAAACCAGATTCCCACTTCTTCATCATTAAGGCGGGAAGAAATAAAATCATCCAATGTTTCATATTTATTATTAAAATCCAAAATCTATTAATCCAGTTTTTTTAAGTATTTGAATTTTACAAAACTTGCAACTATATCGACTTCTGGAAATAAAGTAGCTTGGTTGAAACCAAAGCTTTCCAGTTGTTGTAATATTTGAGTTTTAGACTTTTTATCGATAATAATTCGTTGATCTGAATCACTTCCTCTTTCAATCCATTTTTTGTTAAATTTAGCCATTGGCTTATATAACCCGAAAACAGTAAATAATGATGGACTAATACCAAAAATTAAGAATGCCCCATGTTGCTTGGCAATCCTTGGGTTGTCAAGTTTAGGTTTAACGGCATAAACAGAAGAAACATCTTTCGGATCGAGATTTATCTTCACGAATGTTATGTAGTAATTTTCCAAAATATGTTTGATTGCATACTTCAATTGAGTCCTGAAGTTCTTTGCGGAAGTGACTTTGCAACTTTTCAACAAAAAAATATCTAAAAATGTTAACTTCTGAATTTGTTACAAGAGGAAACCTTACTTTAAATAAATTTAGATAAGAATTAAAGACATGCTGAAATGGGTGCCCGTCATTTTCTTCGTAGCCCTCAATTATCTTCTCTTCATTGTCATTTAAAAAATTTAAAACTTTTGGGTGAATTTCATCAAAATGCTCATGTAGTTCCACAGGGAGTTTTTATTTAAACCAATAAAGCAATGTAAGTCATCATTTTACTGACAGTAAGCAAGTTAGATAATTTTATAAACGCATAAGGCATCGTATAAACCATTAAACAATCCCCGATTTAGTCCCTGATTTTAGAAGTAGGGACTAGAAATTGATACTTCAAATTTCTTCGTAATAAGTATTTTCCCCCTTCCTTTATTACATATCTGGCTGCGTACGAGCAAAATAAAGTGCAATCGGTCTTTATTTAACGTGTTGCACCCTATTAAACATTGCTCATCAACAGTATCTTAATAATTCAAAGTAATCCCTGCACCCCAGCTCATATCGCTGTCGTAGTGGGTTGAGATTCCGATATTTTTTGTGACGATATATTTAAGACCTGCCATATATTCTTTGTCGGTATTGACCATGAATGCCCCGCGCAAACGCGCAGTCAACGGAATGTCTTCACGTTTCAGCTGGAACCTTACAATTCCGTCTGTAAATATTTCTGCCTGCAGGTCCACCAACATCGGGAGTTTATACATGATACCAGCGCTGAAAGTTTTTCTTTCATCTTTAGTAGATGCCTGTCCAAAAAGGTTTTTTTCAATATTATTCCTGTCAATCTTTCTATAATGATAGTTAAATCCGATAAATGGTTTCAGCCACTGCATACGGTCCACATACCTGCCGAGTTGGGTTTCCACCTCGTAGCCGTGATGGGGATTGTAACCTAAACGCCATTCTGTTCCCAATTCCCAGCGGGCATTTGAAATTCTCGCCATCCCGTCGTTACCATTGGTGGCGAAATCGTTTTCGGCCATCAGGTGCCACATGTTACTTTCGCGCTGAAGCTTTTTATAAGTTGAAGCTTTATCCCGCAGCAAAGGATTCTGATAATCGCCCACTGCGAAAACGCGGTTCATCCCCGCCATCATGTGATAGAGGATGTGACAGTGAAAGAACCAGTCCCCATCCTGGTTGGCTGCAAATTCTATGACATCGGTCTCCATCGGCATAATGTCCAACACATTTTTGAGCGGTGCCCGAACACCGTTTTTATTTAGCACCCGGAAATCAAAACCGTGCAGGTGCATCGGGTGACGCATCATCGAATTGTTGAAGAGTGTTATGCGAAGTATCTCTCCTTTTTTTACCAATATTTTGTCGGACTCCGCAAGGACTTTATCATCCATACTCCACACATAGCGGCTCATGTTTCCCGTAAGGGTAAACTTGAGCTCGCGCACGGGACTGTCTTTCGGAAGCGAAGTGTCATAAGGCGACTTCATCATTCCGTAATTCAATGTGGTAATCCCGGAAGCAGGCATCTGGTGCTTTGAGTGATCCATTTCCGCATCACTGTTGTCCATTGTATTCATCGGCATTGCTGCATTGTTTTCAGCATTAATCTCAGGGTACATCACCTGATTCATATCCATCGTCTGATAACTCATCTTCATGCCCATATCTTTCATGTCACCGTTCATCTTCATCATGTCATTCATCATCCTCATTCCTTCAAAATATTTGAGTTTGGGTAATGGTGCCTGGGCTTTTTTAATTCCTTCGCCAATGTAAACGGAAGCCGATTTTGTGCGGTCTTCGGGCGTAACAAGGAGCTCGTAGGAGGTGTTTCTTTCAGGAATTTCCACTACGATATCCACTGTTTCAGAAACTGCCAGAATAAGACGGTCCACTTCTACCGGTTCAATGTCCAATCCATCACTGGCCACTACTTTAATTTTTCCTCCTGCATAATTGAGCCAAAAATAGGAGGAAGCACCGCCGTTGGCAATTTGAAGCCGCACTTTGTCACCGGCTTTGTATCCTGCGAGCTGGCTTTCTATTTTACCGTTAATCAGAAAGGCGTCATAATACACGTCACTCACGTCCATGGCCAGCATCCGCTTCCACTCGTTGGTGAGTTTTGTTTTAAAGTGGCCTTCTTTAATGGCTTCGGCATAACTTTGAGTACTGCCTTTTTTAATAGCAAACCAGTCATTGGCGTTGTGAAGCATCCGCTGAACATTATTGGGGTTCAGGTTTGTCCACTCGCTCAGGATAAGGTGCTCTGTGGGCAAATCATCAATCCCCGGCCGGAAAGTAGGATCTTCGGGACGTTTTTTCAGAATCATCATCCCATACATTCCAATCTGCTCCTGCAGGCCAGTATGTGAGTGATACCAGTGGGTTCCGTTTTGGATGATCGGAAACGAATACGTGTAGGTTGAATGTGGTGGAATGGGTTTCTGGGTAAGCCAGGGAACCCCATCTTCTTTATTTGGAAGATGAAGACCGTGCCAGTGCAGCGAAGTTTCTTCGTCCATTAAATTATGGACAATCACTTCCGCCGTATCGCCCTCATAAAACTCCAGTTTTGGCATCGGAATCTGCCCGTTTACGGCAATGGCGCGTTTCTGTTTGCCCGCGAAATTTACCAGGGTGTCTTTCACATAAAGATGGTAGGTCACTTTGCGTCCGCCTTTTAGGTGCTTTTCGGGCATGGGCATGACCATTTTGTGTTCACCATGTATCTGCATGTTTCCGTGTGCAGAATGATCTTCCTTCTTTCCTTTTTTGAGGCACCAGATTCATACCGCACTTGGGACACTTTCCGGGTTTGTCCGATATCACCTCGGGATGCATCGGGCAGGTGTACATCTTTTGCGCTTCTTCATGCTGATGCGCATCTGAAGTTTGATGTTCCGGGGTTTTGCCGGTAGACTGATGCCGGCCGCTTTCCTTCTGAGGGACCAGATTCATTCCGCATTTCGGACACTGTCCGGGTTTGTCTGAAACGACCTCGGGGTGCATCGGACATGTGTAACTTTTTTGCGCAGCTTCATGCTGATTATGATCTGAAGTTTGATGTTGTGGGGTCTTAACGGCGGCTGGATCTTTCGGTGTTTGTTTAGCCTTTGGCAGGATCGTTTTTTTAACTTCCGTTACCGTCTTTGTTTTTGCAGCGGTAATTTCAGGTTTCTTAGCCGTAGTTTTTTTAACTGCTGTAACTTTTTTAGGAGCAGCTGCGGATTTGGCCGCCGTTTTTTTCTCAGTAACGGTTTTCTTCACCAGTGTCATGCCGCAAATGGGGCAGTTACCGGGTGCTGATTTCACGACCTGTGGATGCATCGGGCAGGTGTACACGGTTTTGGTGCTCTGTGAATAACTGTTTATGGACATTGCCATAAATAGGAAGAGCGAAAATATATATTTCATCCTGTGATTATTTAATTTTTAACAAACTTGCATTAAGTGCGACCACGATGGTACTGACACTCATCAGCACTGCGCCCATGGCGGGACTCAGGACAAATGTAGGATACAGAACACCCGCAGCAAGTGGAATAGCCACGACGTTGTAGCCCACTGCCCATACGAGATTCTGGATCATCTTGCTGTAGGTTTTCTTTCCAAAATCTATCATTTTCACCACGTCTCGAGGGTCACTGTTGACCAGAATAATATCTGCGGTTTCGGCAGCAACATCAGTTCCGCTGCCAACTGCAATGCCTACATCTGCTGCTGCCAAAGCCGGTGCATCATTTACGCCGTCACCTGTCATCGCAACGATTTCCCCTTTATCCTGAAATTCTTTTACTTTTTCCTGTTTGTGGTGCGGAAGTACATTTGCCAAATATCCGTCCATTCCTAACTGCTTTGACACCGCCGCCGCTACCTTTTCGTTATCACCTGTAAGCAGGAATGATTTAATGTTCATGCTTCGAAGTTGGTCAATAGCTTCTTTTGCGCCTTCGCGAATGGTATCTGCTAAAGAAACAATACCCACGGGCACGTCATCAATCAGAATAAAGTTCACTGTTTCTGCATCCTGGTTGATTTCTTCCGGAATGGCAGGTACCTGTTTATTGTTTTGAACAAAATAATTAGGACCAGCCGCGACAACCGATTTACCGTTTACGATTCCTGTCACTCCAATTCCCTGCATGTAGCGGAAACTGTCTGACTTCCATAGCTCCAGTTTTTTCTCGGAAAGGGTCTGCATGATTCCTTTTGCAATATGATGTTCGGAGTTCTGCTGCACTGCCGCTGCATACTGGAGTAAATCGTTTTCCGAATAGTGCTCAGTTAGAGGAATGATTTTCTGCACGGTGTGGGAACCTTTCGTAAGGGTGCCGGTTTTATCGAAAATAATGGTCGATAATTTTCTCGTGGTTTCAAAAGCCGTTCGGTTTCTGATGAGTAAACCATTTGTCGCTGAAAGTGTAGTGGAAATGGCCACCACCAGAGGGATTGCCACTCCTAAAGCATGAGGGCAGGCTGTTACCATTACCGTTACCATCCGTTCCAGAGCAAAAGCCAAATCTCCCATGGTGATGTACCAGTAAGCGAAAGTTCCTACTCCCACCACAATTGCTACTATAGTAAGCCATTTGGCTACTTTATCCGCCAGATTCTGAGTGTTCGACTTTGCTGCCTGAGCATCTTGAACCAAATTAATGACCTTATTGAGGTACGAATCCTTCCCAACCCCTGTTGCTTTTATCTTTAAAGCCCCGTCTCCATTGATAGACCCTGCGATAACCTTTCCACCGGACTCTTTTCTTACAGGAACACTTTCTCCCGTCAGCATGCTTTCATTTAAGTAAGAAGTGCCCTCGACAATCAGACCGTCAGCGGCGACTTTTTCGCCCGGTCTTATGATTACAGTATCTCCGTTTTTCAGCTGTCCCAGTTTTATTTTAACCGGACTTCCGTTCTGCTCGACGGTTACGTCATTTGGTAGTAAGGCAACTAGAGATTGCAACGCTTTTGAAGCAGCCATCTGCGAACGCATCTCGAGCCAGTGCCCAAGAAGCATGATCACAATTAAGGTGGCAAGTTCCCAGAAGAAATCCATGCCCGGCAGCCCGAATACGACTGCAACGGAATAGACATAAGCTACGGTAATCGCCAAAGCAACGAGCGTCATCATCCCAATAGCTCCGGCTTTCACTTCGCCCAAAAACCCTTTGAAAAAAGGCATTCCACCGTAGAAATAAATAATACTTCCCAAAACCAGAAGTACATATTTATCACCGTTAAAAGCAATTGTGAAACCAAGCCACTGCTGAATCATATGAGAAAGCAGAAGGACCGGAACGGTAAGTGCCAAAGAGATCCAGAATCTCTTCAGGAAATCCGGAGTATGATGACCTGCATGTTTGTCAAATCCCGCCGCTGAACTATCAGATTCTGAGTGATGATCATGATTCTGATGATGATGGCTGTGTTCGTCTTTTTCAGGTCGGGCGGTTCCTCCCAAGGGAATTAAGTTCATTCCGCAAAGTGGACATTTCCCCGGTTCGTCCTTCAATATCTGGGGATGCATGGGACAGGTGTATTTTTTCATAATTCAATTTTTTTGCGTTAAATTCTGCTATTTGAGATTACTTCCGGGTTTGAAGTTCCTTAATTTTCGCCCTCATGACGGCAATTTCTTCCTCCTGTGCTTTGATAATTTCCTCGCCCAACTTTCTCACTTCCGGATCGACCAGATTACTTTCTTCGACCATAAGAATAGCCCCTGCATGGTGTGGAATCATGGACTTTAGAAACTGGACATCTCCCACGGCTGTCTGCTGCCGAATCCCGGACCAAAACAGCACCATCATCAGCACTCCGAGGCCCATAAGAATTTTATTGAGTTTTTTGTTGGGATACATCTTCCCCATTAACAGCAGTTCGATGATTAACATAGGAGAAGCCATCAGGCCTGCCATGTATAACTGGTTTATGTTTGGAATTACGTTAGCCAGCTTGTCCACCATCGCATACATTAGTATAAACATTGAAATAAAGGAAATCAGAAGCATCCAAAATAACTTTTTGTATGCAGAGGCATGGCTTTTTTGCGCGTGCTGTACAGACTCCTTGCCCGATTCCATTTCATGTTTGGAATGATTGCCTGTTGCTGAATCAGTATCCTTAAGCATGTTGTGATCATGTTCTGAATTTTTCATAATAATAATTTCTTATATGTTAACAATTTGGATGAATATTTTTTGTTCATAAATTATCTAAAATGAATTTCACTCTTTCTTCGGGAGGCAAAACCGGAACAAAAACGATAGTGAAACCGAGATTGGTATAGCTTTCTATTATCAACTGATGAATTAGTTTTTGATCGTCTTCATTTTCGGTTCTCGCATAGTCTTTGGTAAAAGGCAATCGGTCTAAAATAAAGATTTTTTTGTAGGAAACCCCGTTGACGGCATTAAGTAACTTTTCATCATAATCCAAGTTTAAAAATTGATAATAAGCCATTGCGTCCGGGATAGCCCTGTCCAAAAAAACCATATCCTCCTTATTGAGCGATCCTTCTTGGGCAATCTGCATATCTAACACGCCCAATTGAAATTTCTTCTTATTGCTTCTAATTTCTTTAACGGAATTTCCTTCATTATGCATGGTATCAATGTAATGCCTTGCGTGTTCTATTGTCGTATGGTAACCTTGCTTCTGAAGCAAATCAATGGTCGTTGTTTTTCCGGTACTGGGTCCGCCGGTAATCACATACCAGTTGGTCTCTTCTGAATGCTTGATTTTACTGTCCCTTATATGATTCATATCTCCAAATTATAATTCTTCAATATCATAAAGTTGCGGTATTTGGGAATCCCAGCCGTAGGTTTCTTTTATGCCCAGCTGCAGCGCTTCTGCGCCTTCCTTCTCCCCATGTACGATGAAAATTCTTTCCGGAATATTTGTTATTCCATTCATCCAGCCAAGGAGTTCATTGTGGTCTGCATGTGAAGACAGTCCTTCAATTTCCGCTATTTCCATATTGAAAGGAACCCATTTTCCATACACTTTTAGTTCTTTCTCACCATCCAATAGTTTTCTTCCACGGGTTCCTTCGGCCTGATAGCCGACAAAAAGCAGGGTATTATCAGGGTTTTGTGCCTGGGTTTCAAGATAGTTGAGCATTCTGCCACCGGTGAGCATCCCGCTGCCGGCGATAACAATTTTTGGTTTGTTGTCGGACCGCAACTCCATGGTTTCCTGATAGCTGCTGACCACCGTGAAATGATCGCACATTTCATCACATTCGTCGGTTGTTAACCGGTGCCAATCTCTGGTACGGTAAAACAGATCGAGTATGCTGGCTCCCATCGGACTGTCCATGATTATCGGTACTTTGGGTATTTTATTTTCGTTAAGCAACCTCCATAAAATAAGCATCATCAGTTGAGCACGTTCAACCGAAAAACTTGGGATAAACAGGCTGCCTCCACGGTTAATGGTGTCGTTGACTAATTTTTCAATCTCCGGAACCGCTTCCACTTCATCCGGATGAAACCTTCCTCCGTAGGTCGACTCTATGAAAAGAACATCCGCCTTTTCTGGTTTCAGGGGTGGAAACAACAATAAATCATTTGTGCGTCCAATATCCCCGGAAAAAACAAAACGTTTTTCATGTATCTCCAGCTCTATGAAAGTAGAACCCAAGATATGCCCATTGTACTGAAATCGGGCACTGATGCCCTCAAACAACGGAATCCACTGTGATGGTGGAACCTCCTTAAAATGGGAAATGGTTTTTGCTACATCCTTCACACCATACAGCGGTTCTGCCGGACTGTGTTTGGAGTAACCTTCTTTATTAGCTCGCGCCGCTTCCTGTTCCTGGATTTTGGCACTGTCATTCAGAATGATTGTGGCAATATCCAAAGTGGGATTTGTTCCGTAAACTGGTCCGTTAAAACCATATTTTATTAATCGTGGAAGGTATCCTGTGTGGTCGAAATGGCCATGAGTCAATAAAACGGCATCAATGGCTGAAACGTCCACAGGCGGATATTCCCAGTTTTTAAGCCGTAATTCCTTTAACCCTTGAAAAAGGCCGCAGTCTATTAAGAGTTGATGATCTCCTGTATCGATTAAATATTTGGAACCCGTTACTGTTCCTGCAGCTCCCAAAAAATGAATGGTAATTTTAGTGTTTTTCATTGGTCAGATTGTTTAATGTAAAGAGCATAATTCTTTTGCATCTTTTATAATGTTTTTATGGCGAGGTTTTGAAATACCGATTTGGTTTAAGACCTCCGGGTTTTCATAAATTTCTTTGCACAGGACTAAGCCGAGGTCTAACAATTTTGTTTTTTCGTTTTTTGTCAGGGTCGTTAATGCGGTTAATGGGTGCAAACCGGATTTGTCTATTCTCTCTTTTAAACCGTTCCCAAAAGGATAGTCCCAGCTTGCCATTAGTAAACCTGCACATTTCCCATATTGTGTGGCATCAGAAGTGAATCTTGTATTGGTGTACACACCTCCTTTAGATATTTTTCCTTCGTTACTTTTTTGTTTTTTCCACTGTTTTTCTACATCCAGAAATCTGGAATTGACATACAGAGGAATTTTTACATTGCAAAATCTCCCTTGGTCGCTGTGAAATTTACATTCAATAAAACAGTGCTGGTCGTCTTTGTCAGCGATGACATCTATTTCATGCGACACGCAATTTCCCTGAACAATGACCCCAACCTGGGTGGAAAAACCTTCATGAGCCATCAGTTTGCCCACTAATTTTTCAAAGGGAAAACCGGAGGGACCCAATTCAAAGAGTGCGGTTTTGAGTTTGTATTTTGAAGCACTTACGCGGGAATATTTTTTTAACAAATCAAAAGCAATTTTATAGATCTTTGAGGTGGTCATGCCCTCGTAAATCGTGGACTGAACCTCACCAACAATTTGCTGAATGACGTTTTCCCCAGCAGACGCGCGCCTAAGTGAATTAGTGAGTTTTTCGACATCAAATACGACAATATCTCCGGACTTTTTTACGATGCTAATGGGAATCTTCATTTTCTGATAGTTTGTTGAAACTTACTTTAGGCAACTGTTATTTTATTATCGAGATATACATTCTGTACCCTTTGTAGCAAGTTCACACCGTCTTTAAACGGGTGCTGAAATGCCTTCCGTCCCATAATCAGTCCAGTGCCGCCCGCTCTTTTGTTGATGACCGCTGTTGTAATGGCCTCAAGCAGATCTGACTCACCTTTTGAATCGCCACCGGAGTTAATTAATCCGATTTTGCCCATGTAACAGTTCGCTACCTGCAGCCTGCAGAGGTCAATCGGGTGGGGAGTTGTTAGTGCCTCATACATCGTGTCATCGTATTTACCGAACTTAATGTTTTTGAATCCAAAATTATTTGTCGGCAATTTTTGTTTAATAATATCAGCTTGAATTGTTACTCCGATATGATTGGCTTGTCCTGTCAAATCCGCAGCGGAGTGATAATCCTGATCTGCTGTTTTAAATGCCTCATTTCGAAGATAGCACCATAATATAGTCGCCATACCGAGCTGATGGGCATGCTCAAACGCCTCGGAAATTTCTGTGATCTGCCTGTCGCTTTCGTCGGAACCAAAATAGATGGTTGCTCCTATGGCAAGGGCCCCCATATCCCAGGCGTTTTTAACTTTTCCAAATAGCGTTTGGTCATATTTATTTGGAAAGCTCAGTAATTCATTGTGATTAATCTTTACAATGAAAGGGATTCTGTGCGCATATTTTCGGGCATTCAAGGCTAACCCGCCGAAGGTAGAAGCCACACCGTTACAGCCGGCTTCGAGTGCAAGTTTTAAAATGTTTTCAGGGTCGAAATAGTCGGGGTTTTTATAAAATGAGTACACAGCACTATGCTCAATACCCTGATCAACGGGAAGAATGCTCAGATAACCCGTGCCGCCAAGATTACCCTGACCATAAAGTTGAGCGAGACTCCGCAGAACCTGCGGGTTTCTGTTGCTATCGCCAAAGACCTTTTCCAGACTGTATTTGCCTGGAGTCAGCAGTTCATCTTTTGTAATTTTTTGGCAAACGTGATCCAAATAGAAGGCTGCCTTCTTGCCTAATAAGTCTGCAATGTTATCGTTCATTTTCATTTTTTTTTAAATGACTACTTGATATTATGCCTAAAACTATTTTTTTGAGATATAGAAGCTACCACAAGCCTGTCGAACAGGGATTCTCCAAAGTATCTTCGGTTGAACTTGTAGCAGTACTCATTGAGGTAGCTTTGCAAATATTCCGGTTTGATGTCGTGGAAAACATCTAACAGCATACGTTTGGCATTGCTGATTGCAATATGCACCCAAGGTAACATTTTTCCAATCTCTTTCTTTGGAATTACTTTTGGGCGATGCTCTTTCACAACTTCTCCCAATCTGGTATATGAGGTGGAATCGTCCGAATCTATCGTTGCAGTTTCTTCCACATTTTCTTTTACCAACGGAGTTATCGTTTCTGATTTCAAGTCGTTTATCACTTTCATTTTCAGGTATCCTACTTGTCTGGATTTTCCTTTTTTCCTGGTTTTTTCTTCTACGGGACGGCTTTCCACCATCACCAGAACCTTGCTTTTCTTTTGGCTTCCACGTCCTCTTTTTAACGGTTTTTCTTTTTCCTCATCGGGAATTTCTGTCGAAAAAAAGCCCTCATCCAATTCGATTACATCAGACAACGTATAATTGGCATCCCGGTTGCCCATTGCAGCGCGTAATTTATGCAGCAATTCCCATATAGGATTGTAATATTTGTGTCCCAATTGCCGTTGCAGCTCAAGTGCCGAAAAACTTTTTTTGGTCGAGGTAAGCAGATGCATCGCAATAAACCAGTAGCGGAAAGGCAGCTGGCTGCCGTGCATCACTGTGTTACTGCGCAAACTTTGCCGGTATTTGCAGTTTTTACACTCATACTGCTCTTTGTCTTGCTTCCAGTAATGCTCCTTTCCGCCGCATTTGGGACATTCTACGCCTTGCTTGTCCCGAAATTCTTTCCATTTTGATTTGCAACTTGCCTCATCAGGATATTGCTCTACGAAATTGAGTAGGTTCATGATAACTATTTGATACTAAGTTACAAAATTTAGGTAATATATCGAGGATTCATTTTTTTTAAACTTTAATTTAATCCCTAAATTTCTATTTGTTTTAGAAATAGGCATTTGCGGAAGTGCGCGTCTTACAAATATTTGCAGGGTACAAAACCATTTTCCTTAACATTCCGTTTTATTAATTTGATAATTTACTTTTTGCTTACTCCTAATAAAAACTCTGTTTAACTCCAAGGCTTTCGTTGGTCTTAAGTATCGACTTTTCAGCGTCTGGTTCAATTCCGGTTAGGGCACGGATAGCGTCAATGGTTTCGGGGATTACGATAGCCTGATTATCGACTAGGTAAGCATAGAACACTTCATCTCCAACCACTTTCAGCATGTCTTGCCACAAGGCTACTTCATACATATCTCCATAAGGGCGGCCTATTGCAAGCATTAATTCCTTAACTGTATTATTAGCGGCTAACTCATCGCTGTATTTAATCATTGCAATTCTGGTAGATTTATTGAACGCATCCAAAACTTCTTCCTTATCGGCCTTTCTGGTCAACTGTACATTCCAGTAATGTAGATGGCTTAACGTTTCCGGTACTTTAACTGCTGATGTGATAACGTCAAAAGAGGGGTCAACGGATTGCGCATCCGGCCCCTGATGACTTGGTATTTCTTTTTCGGGAACTAGGGTATTCATAATCCCGGTCAAATGACTTTCCCATGGGTCGGTTGCACGACGAAGTAGAGTACCTCTTGCTTTTAAGAGCAAGCCTGCATTCTTCAGGGCGGTTAATGTTCTCACAATGGATGTAGTGTTGCAGGAAACTACTCTTGTAGCATCAAGGTTAAGTGCAGTGGCATAGTTGTTTTCGGCACTAAAGGAATGACCGGTTGTTTCATGCTTTTCACCTCCCTGTAAAATAAACTTTTTACCAAGTTTTTTATAAAGCTCTATATTTTGAGCAGCGATTTTCTTGGGTGTGCAATCCACAATAATATCTGATGATGCAAGCAGGTCGTTCAATGTGCCTGATGAATTTATTCCGGCTTCGTTCATCTTAATTTGAAAAGTATCATCGGAAGCAAACACAGGATATTTTTTTAATACCGCCATTTGAATGCGCCAGTCAGTTACCACATCACATACACCTGACAGTTCCATGTCTTCCTGCATCTGTACGGCATCGGCAACCCGTTTGCCAATGACACCATATCCGTTTACGGCTACTTTAATCTTTTCCATAATAAATTTATTTAGCTTAATTTATATAAATTGATATTACTAGAACGTTCTTTGATATCTATTTCCTTTAATATCCTGTTTACGGCATACCGCCAGTTTCAAACCAATAGCTTATTCCATTAGGGCCTTTGCCAACCGGGATTGTGTGGATTACTTTTTGACTTGCCACATCAATCACAGAAACTGTATTGTCTATAGTATTTGTTACATAAACTGATTTGCCGTCGTTGCTTGCTACAACACCGTGTGCCTTCTTACCAACTTTAATGGTACTTATCACTTTTGCGTTTGGTATGTCTATTACATAAACCTCGTTTGAAACCGGTCTTCCGAGTAACTCTCCCTGGTCAGCCACATACAGTAACTTACTATCAGGGGTAGCATACAACTGAATTGGACCTTGAGCAGTAGCAGGTAATGGTATTCTGTTTAGTTGACCATTTTTAAGGTCATACTGTATCACCTCTTTTGTGTCGTATAAAGAGATGAAAATAAATTTATCATCACGGGTAACTGCCACCTGTGGAGCTATTCCGCCAAGAGGAATATCAGTTACTTTGCCATCAGCTACAGTAATGACAGACATGCTTTTTCCGTCCATATTGGCTACATACAATTTGCCTTTAGCGTAGCGCAAACCATGTGGTGCATGTTTTGCACCTAAATCAAACTTCCGTACCACCTGATAGGTCGTTGCATCTACTTGTATGACCTCATTCGTTGCACCTGCGGTTACAAATGCATTCTTTGATTGATCGTCTAAAACTACATGGGCCACGTGTAGATCTTTACCTAACAGCACACGCTCTTTTATTGTACCGCTGTTTGGGTCAATAACTATTAAGTAATTTGTTTTACTGCTGTCCATACCTGCTGCCGCCACCCAAACAGATTTTCCATTGGGGGCCACCTGAACATTATGGGCCATAAACATAGTTCCGGCGCTATCACTTAAGTCAATGCTTGTAGTTTTTAAGCTATCCTGAAGATCAATAACTGAAACACTGCCTCCGGCTTCATTGGCTACATAAACTTTAGCCCTTGGCAATGAAGATGGTTTATCAGTATTACTACTATTGGTATTGCTATTATCGTTATTGCCGCAACTGCTGACCATAACAAATAGCATGGTCAATATGACAACCAATGTCGGGGTAAAAAATTTTTTCATTAATAGATTTTAATTTGGTCGTTAGGATGTAGATAAAAAAAGAGTGGCAATCATTTAAATCACCACCCGTTTTAAATTACGCTGCCATTTTCCGGCATTCTTCGGCGCATTTTCTGCAAGCTTCTGCACATTCACGGCAATGATCCATTCCATGTTGTGCATGTTTTTCACATTCTGCAGCACATGCTTCACAGATGTCGGCACAAATACGGCAAATGTCTTTTGCTTTGTCGCTGCCGAGGCTCATTAACTGTGCTGATGCATAGCAGATCGCTGCGCATTCCATGTCTAACTGAATGCATCTCGCCATCATTTTTACATCTTCTTCCTCAGTGCATGATGAAGCACAGTGATTACATATTGCAGCACATTTTAAACATGCTTCAATACAACTTTGGTACGTGTGATAACCTGTCATAATTGTTGGTTTTTATGTTAATAAATAGGTTGGTTTTTTCAATAAATATGCAGTTCCTGCGCTGATCCTGTCGCAATCATAAGTGCGTTTGATCAGGCAAGCTATTGCTGGCTACTTTGATTTTTTTTAAAAAATTTATTTGCTTCTTTCACTTAGTTTTCAGCGGAGCATTTCTACCGTTATCGTTCACATCGTACTAACATTATACTTGCCCGCGCAGTTCATACTTTTCAACAGCAACAGGAGCCACCAGACTTTTTTAAATTCTCATCTACGGAAGCGCCGGCAATACTATAACCTACTTTCGCCAAGGCTTGCGTTAACTGCGCTGTATTAATCGATTTCTCTGCTTCAATAACTGCGCGTGGTGGATGCAGACTCGCTTTTACATTCTGTACGCCATCAATTTCTTTCAACGCTTTTTCGACATTTTTAACGCAGCCTTCGCAGGACATTCCTGTTATTTCAATTTGTTGTTTCATTTTGTTTGATTTTATTCTTTTATATATTGTTACTTTCCGACTATCCGTTTTACAATACGTTCTGTGAGCCTTACTTGGCCAAACTCGTGTTGCAATAAAATAGTTTTTTGAAAGCGAGCTGGCTGTAATTACTACTGTAAAAGTACAAGTTTCTTAAACGGATGTTCTGCATAATTTTCGTTAGTTTCTGTATAATTTCGCTTTGAAAAAAAGGCCAAGTAACATCAAAACTATACCTGAAGTTTATCGAGAGTTGCGCAAAAGTCCCTGTGATTGCCGTTTCTATTTCGCAACTATTTCCTATTTATAATTTCATACGCCTAAGTTCTAAGGTTAACTAATTTCATCATAGGGTCTTCGATTGGCTAGTTCAGCATTTTTATACTCAGTCATGCTCTCTCCGGTAATCTCTTTAAACTGTCTCGACAGATGGTTGACGCTGCTGTAATCCAGGAGATGCCCTATTTCTGAAAAGGTGTACTGCCTGAGTTGAATAAGTTGTTTTACTTTCTCAATTTTTAATTTAATAAAATATTTTTTCAGCGTTGTATTTTCAAAGTGTGAGAACAACTTGCTCAGTGACTTATATTCGTGGTTGAACTCCGTGCTTAAAATTTGAGATAGGTTTACCGTGGAATCGAGAGGGGGCTCTTCTATTTTACAAAGCAAAAAATGTTTAATTTTTTCGACGAGCACTTCCTCTGGACTATGGATTATTTCAAATTTATTGGTATGGAGAACACTTTCAATTTTCGCCATGATTTCAGTATGATTACCAGCCATCTCGTCGATTACCAATACCCCGAGTTCAATTGATGAAACCTTAATTCCCAGTTGTTCAAGCTCTTGCCTAAGCACTTTGAGACATCGGCTGCAAACCATATTTTTAATATTTAATTTCATCACGTTGTTTTTAATTTTTGTTGATTCTACAGCACAGTCTTTTCCGATCCTTTTTTATTCTAAACGACCATTTCTGATACTCTAAAGACCACAGGCGAGCGTCATTTCTTATGTTCTGCGTTACTTACTATATTCGTTGTCACGAAAAAAATCTAACAGTTCTTTTTTTTCATCCGCTGATAATCTGGCGTTTCCGTGCATCATGCGGTATGATTTTAAAGGCATTTCGTCTTTCTCAATCTGGCTGATGATGCTTTTTATTTTTGCTTTTTTACGTCTTTTTGAATAGTTATTGAACTCATCAAAATTGAGTTCTTCTTTGCCTTTTTTAATATGCCGGGCCATGAACCACGCGCCCGGCTGTAATACCGAATACCAGGGATAACGGGTATTATTTGAATGACAGTCATAGCAGGAAACTTTAAGGATTGCAGCCACGTTGGCGGGCACCTTTTCGGTTTTTTCAAAACTTTGACCTGGCGGAACGGTGGAGACATTACGCTCCACCGGTATGACCTGAATGACTAAAACAATAGCCACCACTAGCACCGCCAGCCAGCCTATCATATTCAATTTTCTCATATTACATTGTGCTCATATCGTGACCCGCCATGGGATCAACCCCTTTCTTGAAAATGTATTCACTGTTCAGTAGGTATGCTCCGGACACCACTACTTCGTCTCCCGCCTTAATTCCTGATGTGATTTCTATTCTGTCTTCATATTCGAGACCCGTTTCCACCATTCTGTTGACGAAGGTGTTCTTCGCGGTTTTCACCCACACCGTGGAAGATTTGCCATCCCTGATTACCGCATCCACAGGCATTGAAAGACCATCACGGGATTTATTTTCCACCAGAACATATACCGGCATGCCGGGTTTCAGCAGATTTCCTTTGTTGGGCACGGAAATGCGAACCAGATTTATCCTGCTGGAGGCGCTTATTTCAGGGTTTGTAAAATCAACCTTCCCATTAATCTTCAAATTATCCAGATCGGGAATATATACGGTGACCTTGCTGTCTTTCTGAAGGAGAGCCATTTGGGAAGAATACACCTGCGCCTCTGCCCAAAGCGATGAAAGATCTGCCAGATTCACGATGGTGCCACCTTCGGCAAGATAATCGCCTTCGGCAATGCTCAGATCGGTGATGTAACCGGCCGCATTGCTGAACACGGTAGTAGTAGGTGTGGCTTTTCCTGATCTTTCCAGCTGTTTGATCTGGCCTTCGGACATTCCCCATAAATAAAGCTTGTTGCGGGAACTTTGGAGCAACTGATCAAAATCAATGGAAGTATTACCGACGAACAGCTTGCGTCTTTCTAATGCCAGCAAATATTCCTGCTTTGCATTATTGAGTTCTTCACTGTAAATATCGACCAACGGCGCCCCCTTCGGAACAAAATCGCCAATGTTTTTATAATACAACCGTTCAACTCTACCCATTACTCTGGAACTTACTGCCTGCATTTGGTACTGATTAAAATTGAGTGTTCCGGTCAGGGTAAGTTTGTCGGCCATAGACCCATCAGATAGCGCGACTGTTTTGATATTCCCAAGTTTAACCTGCTCGTCATTCAAAACAATTTCGTTAGGATCCGCATTCTTTTTCTTCTCCACAGGCACCAAATCCATGTGACAAATGGGGCATTTTCCGGGTTTATCGGAGACTACCTGCGGGTGCATGGAACAGGTGTAGTAGATATCGTGGCCGGCATGCGGATCTTCCTCCTTTTTACAGGAGTAAAGAAAAACCAGCAAGGCAAGCATTAAAATATTAAATTTCATCTTATCAATTTTTATCTGTTAATTTTTATGAAACTTTCGCTGTCCATCAGGTACTGTGCATTTTCGGCAACTCCATCTTCAGGAAGCAAACCACTGACGATCTGAATTTTATCGCCTACCACCGCGCCGGTAACAACCTTGTGGGCAATAAAACCGCCTTCAACTTTTTTGAACGCAATTTTATCAATCCCCAAAGAAACCACCGCTGATTTCGGCAGCCAATCTGCCATTCTGTTGTGGCTCATAATCTCCGCTTTAACCTGACTTCCGACAGGAATTTTTGCGGTGGAATTATCAAAATAGACGCGCGCCGTTACGGTTTTGCTGCCCTGCCTGAAAAAGGGTTCAATAAAACCGATGATTCCTTTGAAGCGATTTTCAGGATTGGCTTCAGGGATGATCATGACTGACTGTCCTTTGCTGACCAGTGCAATGTCTTCAGAGAAAATATTGATCAGGGCCCAGGTTCTGTTGGGATTGTAGACACTGAAAATATTCTGTCCTTTCTGGAGATACATTCCCTCTTTTAGGGGTAGTTCAGCGGTGACCGCGTTATTTGAAGCCATTGCGGGTGCAGATTGTGGTGATGACCCCATGCTTCCGGCCGATCCTGCCTGCTGAATGTGTCCGCTGTAATTGCTGAAAACCGGAACTGTGAGATCAGGTTTCCCTCGCTGGATGACTTTCTGTATCTGTGAAGCCGGCATTCCCAAAAGAAGGAGTTTCTGGCGTGAAGCATCGATCATTGTTTTGTTTGAGCGGTCATTTTTAATAACGAAGAGCAGGTTTTGCTGTGCGGTTAAAAGTTCCGGGCTGTATATATCTAAAATACGCTGCCCTTTCGACACTTTCTGGTATTTATACCGCACATAGAGTTTCTCGATACGGCCCGCAACGCGTGAGGAAATACTGCCAATCTGTCGAGTATCGTATTCTACCGTCCCTAAAGCATCAACGGTGGTGGGAATATTTTCCTTTTTTAATTTTATTACGGGCTGTTCCGACACTACAAATTCATTGGTTGGTTTCAGCAGATCGTCGAGTTTAATCCCCTCTTCCTTTTTTTCAGGGGCATCTTTCAGGACCAAATCCATCCCACATTTGGGGCATTTTCCGGGTTTGTCTGAGATCACTTCAGGATGCATCGGACAGGTATAGGTGTGCATTGCCGCCTCTGCCGTGTGCTTATCTTCCCAGAACTTAACTTTGTCACACGCCGTCAAACCAAATAAAAGCATAGTGAATATTATAATTTTTCTCATCTTCTTTCAATTAAGCGGTCAATTTCAGTTTGCGTCTGCAGTGCTTTGGTCAGGATCTCGAAATATTCCAATTGGGCCATATTCAGCTGTTCCCAGGCATCGTACAACATGAAGAGTTCTTCCGTATTCTGCTCGTAGCCTAACTGCATGGATTTGTAGTTCTTTTTTAAGGCCGGAATAATGGTGTCTTCATAGAGTTTGAGCTGATTTTTATTCAGGTCCAGTTCATTGCGCATTCCGTAGGCCATTCCACTGTATTCGTTCACCATCATTTCTTTCTGTGCCTGCAAGGCCTCTTCTTTCAGTTTGAGACTTTCAATATTGGCTTTATTCATGCCTGAAGCCCAGGAAACAAACGGCAGCTTTGCCATCAGCATGAGTGAAAACTGCATGGGCTGGCCGCCAAAACCAAACATGTTTTCGAACTTTACGCCAAATTCCGGCTTTAGATTCTGCTTTTCCAAATCCTGTTTGAGTTTGGCAATATTGATTTCCCGGTCGATGCCGCGGAGATCACTTCTGTTCTGATAAAATAGATCCTGACCAAAAGTCATGAGAGAATAATCATTCAGGTTGTATTCCGGTTCAATCTCCAGTGGCGCGAGCGGGTCTCTTCCCATGAGGGCATTCAACCGGATCCGGTTGACGCGGAGGTCATTCTCGTACATGAGCTGCATGTTTGTGGTGCTTCCGAGGGCGGCTTTGGCTTTGTAATATGCAGATATTTTGGAAAGCCCGTTTTTGTACCGGATTTCGGCGTTTCTAATCATAAAGTCCAGCATCTTTTCGTTTTCCTTTACGACCTTCAGCTTTTTATCCAAGACGATTGAACTGTAATACAGTTTTTTCGCATCCTGAAAGTTTTCATTGAGGGCGGCAAAAAGTTTTTCCTTTTCCACAGAGGACATTGCCTTCATCAGATTTTCGTTGGCGTTGAGTTTCTTTCTGTTAGGAAACATCTGTTCCACCGAAACTGCTACTGAGCCCATGCCGAGCATATCGCCGTCGCGCTGCCAGAGTTTTGCATTATAGGGCGTCATGAAGAAACCTGCTCCTACGGTTGGAGGCATCCAGCTTCTTGCTCCTTTTGCGGCAGCATCCATTGACCGGATTTCGGCATTGTACATTTTTACCACCGGATGGTTGGCTGCGATACTGTCCATTACAGCGGGCAGGGACATTTGCTGAGCATCAATGGTAGTGTAAAGGAAGGCCAGTACTGCTGTTATTATTAATTTTTTCATTTTGTAATCATTTAAGGATTAATGGGCAGCGTCGAGGACGTCAATTTTCCCTAGTTTGTTCAGTTCCCATTCCTTCTGCATGTAAAAGATAATTGGTGTTACCAAAAGGATGTGAATGGCCGAAGTGAAAACACCACCAACCATCGGTAATACGATTGGTTTCATCATATCACTTCCCACGCCGTGGCTCCACAGGATGGGTACAAGCCCGAATAGGGTCACGCAAACCGTCATAATCTTTGGTCTTAATCTTTTGGCTGCACCATGAATGACATATTCACGAAGTTCTTCATTGGTGATGGTCTCCCTTGAGTTGCCATTTTTTGCAATAAGCTGAACCATGGCGTCGTTCAGGTAAATGACCATCACGATTCCGGTTTCTACCGCAAGTCCGAACAGTGCAATAAATCCTACTGCTACTGCTACGGAAAGGTTCACCCCCCAAAGCGAAATCATGAATACGCCGCCGATTAAGGCAAAAGGAATACTGATGAGATTAAAAAAAGCTTCACGGTAAGAATTGAATGCAAAGTACATGGAAAGAAAGATCACGATTAATACGAGGGGCATAATCATTTTTAAAGTCTGCTCTCCGCGAATCAGGTTTTCGTACTGACCGCTCCATTCCACGAAATAACCTTTTGGCATTTTGTTCACCATGTTATTGAGTTTTGCCTGGGCTTCTTTTACGGTACTGCCTAAATCCCGGTCGCGTACGTTGAATAGAACAGTTCCACGCAACATTGCATTTTCAGAATTGATCATTGGTGGTCCTTCTGTAAGACGAATGTCAGCCACTGCACTTAGCGGAATGGAACCAAATTCCATCGTCTGCATGGGCAATCTTCTCAGAGATTCCAAATTATTTCTGAAATCCTGGCCGTATCTGGCATTTACCGAAAAGCGCTGTCGGCCTTCCACGGTGGTGGTGAGTTTCATTCCGCCGAGCGCACTTTCCACGACGGCATTTACATCATCCACACTTAGGCCGTATCTTCCTATTTCTTCGCTTTTCACTTCAATATCCACATATTTTCCGCCGGTAATGGGTTCTACGTACATGTCTTTTATTCCTTCAATACCGGTGAGTTCCTTTTTTATTTTTTCGGAAAGGACCGCGATACTGTCCAGGTTCTGTCCGTACACTTTTACGCCCACATCCGTTCTAATCCCTGTTGAAAGCATATTGATCCGGTTGGAAATCGGCATGGTCCAGCCATTGGTTACGCCTGGAATCTGCAGTTTGGCATTCAGCTCATTGATGAGATCATCTTTTGTTTTGCCCTCGCGCCATTCGCTTTGCGGTTTCAACAAAATAATGGTTTCAATCATGGAGATGGGTGAATTATCTGTCGCCGTGTTGGCTCTTCCGGCTTTTCCGAGGACATGATCCACTTCCGGAATTCCCTTAATGATTTTATCCTGTACCTGCAGTAATCTTTTGGCTTCAGAGTTTGAAATATCGGGAAGGGTAACCGGCATAAAGAGCAGGGATCCTTCATCCAAAGGCGGCATAAACTCACGTCCAAGGTTCATTATCATTGGAATACTGATGAGCAGTGCCAAAATATTAATTCCCAGCGTGGTTTTTTTCCATTTCATGCACCATCTTATCAGCGGTTCGTAAATCCGTTCCAAGCCTCTGTTTATTGGGTTTTTATTATCGTCCTTAAATTTTCCCTTCATGAAAAAGGAGATGAGCACCGGGGCAAGGGTAAGCACCAGGATTGCATCAACAATCAGGATGAATGTTTTAGTGTACGCCAGCGGATGAAAAAGTTTACCTTCCTGACCGGTCAACATAAATACCGGGAGAAAAGAAACCACGATGATTACCGTAGAAAAAAATACGCCTCTGGATACCTGTAAGGATGATTTTTCGATAATCTTCAACCGAATGTCTTCGGGAATTTTAACGTAACTGTCTTTCTCTTTGTCTTTTTTTCTGAATATATTTTTAAACCAGTTGGTCTTCATTGTTATGGGTTTTTATTTTGTTGATGGTTCTGCCAATCGGAGAGATTTTTATAGGCATTTTCAGACATGATAATTCCGTTATCTACAATCACCCCAATTGCCAGCGCAATTCCTGTAAGGGACATGATATTGGAGGAAAGTCCAAACGCATTGAGCAGAATAAAACTGATGGCAATGGTGACCGGAATCTGAATGATGATGCTCAATGCACTTCGCCAGTGGAATAGGAACAGAATAACAATGATTGCCACCACGATAATTTCTTCAATCAGCTTGGTTTTAATATTGTCTATTGCCCCTTCAATCAGCGTACTGCGGTCGTACGATGTCTTGAAGGTGACGCCTTCAGGGAGTCCTTTTTCAACGTCCTTCATTTTCTCTTTCACATCGTTGATGACCTTATCCGCATTTTCGCCATACCGTGCCACTACGATACCGCCCACGACTTCGCCTTCACCGTCTGCATCAAAAATACCCAGACGCAAATCGCCACCCATCTGTACAGAACCAATGTCTTTCACCCGCACAGGAATTCCGTTGTAATTTCCCAAAGCAATTTCCTCGATATCGGCTACGTTCTTGATATAACCCAGGCCGCGAATGATATAGGCCATATCGGCCATCTCAAATTTACGTCCGCCCACATCATTATTGTTGGCTTTCACTTTGTTCATCACATCCATGAGGGATACGTTATAGTACTGGAGTTTTACAGGATCTACAATGAGTTGGTACTGTTTTTCGAAGCCGCCAAAGGAGGCTACTTCCGCCACACCGGGAACCGTCTGAAGCGCAAACTTTACATACCAGTCCTGAAGGGCACGCTGGTCTCCCAAATCCATTTTGGGTGCATCGAAATGATACCAGAAGACGTGACCTACACCGGTGCCATCCGGTCCGAGAGTAGGGGTAACATCCTGCGGGAGTAAGCGCTGCGCATAATTAAGCCGTTCCATTACCCTGGTTCTGGCCCAATATATGTCCACATTATCTTCGAAAATGACATACACGAAACTCATCCCAAACATGGAAGAGGCGCGGATGTTCTTAATTTTCGGAATTCCCTGAAGGTTGCTGACCAGCGGGAAAGTCACCTGATCTTCAATAATCTGGGGACTTCTGCCCATCCACTCCGTAAAAACGATGACCTGGTTCTCACTCAGATCCGGAATTGCATCGATGGGATTGTCCCTTACCGCAAAAATACCCCAGATAAAAAGGCCGATTGCTATCAGCAAAACGAAATACCTGTTGCGGAGGGACAGTTTGATTAAATTTTGAATCATGATTCTGTACGGTTTTACTTAATTTCTTCCTGAACCTCGCCACATGAAAGCATTTCTTTGCCTAAATAAGGATTCTTCACCTCACGTGAATCGCTAAGCCAGAAGGCCCCTTTGTTATCATTATACATCGGGCAGAATACTTTGTACACCGGTTTTGGAGTTCCGAAATCTTTCAGCAGGTCGTAAAAATCTGCGCTCATTAAATCCAGATGTTCGCGCTGATGATCAATCTTTCCGGCGTTATCTGCAATGTGCTCGGCGTTTTCACTGATGCTTGATTCGAGATCAGCAAATTCTTTTTTCTGTTCAGCAGAAAAACCGTTTTTGTCTATTTTGGGAAAAGAAGCGAGGATCCCTTTGGCCGCACTCACCGCTTCTTTATCATCATCACCGGACAACGCGAATGTAAGGTGGGTGTAATGAGAATAGAGCTCCGTAAGGTCAGCGGTAGTTTTTTTGGCGGTGGTCACGGTTACCTTAGCATCCATTGCCATATTGTCCATCGCTGAACTGTCCGACATTGTACTCATATCATGCTGCATGGTTGTACCAGTGGTGTTTTTCTGTTCTTTGTTTTCCTTACAAGAAGTGAATGCAAAAGTGCCGATTGCCAAAAGGCTGAATAGTATTGTTTTCATTATTTTATCAGGTTAAAGGTTATTGATTATTTTTTAAAAAAGGCTTCGTAGTTTGCTTTATTTTCGAAGTACACGACATTATCATTTTTATCAGAGATCGCAATAATTGCGGTTGCTTTATCGATGAGTTGATGAGATATGGGATCGTATGCCATGCGGGCATTTTCTTCCTGCGGGATTCTGAGTTTGCAGTTTTCACAGCAACCATAATAGGTTTTGCCGTCATGTTTTACTTCGAGCTGTTTTTTGCCCATATAGGCATTGTTTACCATACATACCTCATCGTTGGGAACAATGTCACCGGTGGTGAACTTTGCGACCGCAATTTGTGTACTTTCAGCTTTTGAATTGTTGCAGGAAACGAGGAACACCGCTATAAAAGCGAGTATTCCCAAAAGAATATTCTTCATTAAATTTTATATTATAGGTTAATAGTGAGCCTCCTTGTTTGAGAAAGTGCTTTTGAACATCCGGTTCCTCAAATTATCCTTTACTAAAAAAGGAAAGTCTATTTTGAAAGAGCTTAAAGGAGCGTTTGAAGTTCAAATGTATTTACAGCGCCGCTAAAAAAGAACGGGCTAAAGTGTCATAAACACTTCACGACCAGACACAATTCGGGCTGTAAAAGAAGATCTTAACCTATTTTGGGCGGTTCCCAAATGGTATGGAATCCACCGGAGTAATGAGGATTCTGATAAAAGAAATTAGCATTTTTGTCTTCGTAACCGGACGCTTCGTTTTTAGAATCCTCTAAAAATTTGCTGTCCGCTAGAACGGTGTACTGAGCAGAGCTGCAAAGGTTTCCGCTGCAATTTCCTGAGCATCCATCGGTTTGACAATTGTGTGATTTTGGGTGACAGCATTCTTCTTTGCAATCGTCGCTGTCGCAAGACGGCTGTATCTGTGCGAATGACTGTTTTATGAAAGTTTGGGAACTGGTCGCGGTTTTAATAACCTGCTTCTCCTTTTTACTGCAAGCCTGAGAAATCCCTGGCGCCAGAAATAACGCCAGTGTAAGGGAAAGGAATAGTATTTTAAAATTTCCGACCATTGTAAGTAAACAGCACAAAGATAGGGAATTATTTTAGAAGCTAAACTACTTCCTTAAAAAAGTTAGGGTTTACAACATATTAAACTTTGCCATAGCATTTATTTTTGTTTGATCTGCAATATCAATATAGGGCTTCATCGCAGCATAATCACTGTGACCTGTCCACTTCATCACGACCTGCGGTGGAATTCCTAAAGCCAAAGCGTTGCAGATAAAAGTTCGTCTCCCGGCGTGAGAACTCATTAGTGCGTATTTTGGGGAAACTTCATCGAATTTCTGATTACCTTTATAGTAGGTTTCGCGAATAGGTTCATCAATTTCCGCCATTTCCATATCGCGTTCAGAAAGTAATTTTTTATTCATTATACCCCAAAGCTCAAATTTACGAAATTTATTTTTCCTAAATTATTCACAATGTTACTCTTAGCAAACTGTAATAAATACGTCAATAAATGTCCAGTTTTTTATTAAAAACTGGACAAATAATTTTTAGTCTACCTACTCTCATACCCCTCCTTAAACTTCAAAAACTTTTCTGCGTCCTTTGGATTTTTCTGCATCCATTTGTTCATCAGCGTGGTATTGTGTTCCAGCTGTTTTACCTGCTCGGTTTCATAAATCGCCTTGTTTTCATTCTTGATCTCCTTGAGGATTTCCTCTCGAACCTCGGTCTTGGTGCGGATGCTTTCGCGGTACCAGATTTTTCCTAGATAAACAGTTGCTGATAAAATAAAAAATGCAACCAGCAATATAGCCAGGATTCCGAAAAACCAATATTTAACTGTATCTGATTTCTGATGAAATTTTTCCAGATGCTTTATAACGTCCGGAGATAATTCTGCGATAATATTGTTGGGGATGGATTTAAGCAATTCCTGCCGTTTTAGATTTTCTTCATGTGCCAGTGCTTGGATTTTCTTTACATCCTCCTTGATGTCGCAGTACATGTGGAAAATCGCCTTCCCCGAAATTTCTACCGCCTTATTACTTTCTATGACGCGGTGCAAAAGTTCGATGCCTGCATCTTGTGAAGAATAATTTTCTGTATTCTCCTGGTTGTTAAATTCGTTGTTGTTCATTTTGTTTTTTTTTGATGTTTTTTTTTAAAGACCTATCGCCTCCTTTTTCTCTTCCTCAGCAATTCGTCGTCAGCCGCCGGTGTGTAGCTCGGTTTGAGGAGTTCCTTCACGGCATTTTCAATCTCCCTGAGGGCTGATTTTTCCGGATTTTTTATTTCGTTCGTTTGTGGATTACTCTGACTGAAAATTGCCGACTGGTGGCTTTCCGCATTCCGGTTTAGAATTTCTTTGATATCTTTGATTTTCAGTTTGTTTGTAATCTCGGAAAGTTTGTAACCGGGATGGTACTGCCTCTGGGTTTGGTCGTTAATATCGCTCAGTTTCACAATCCGCATCCCCGACACGCCGTCCTTCACATTCTGCGAGAGCGTCACTCTATAACCACATCGCCGCATCTAATCGACCAAGTCATCAAAATTTCTTGAGACCTTCAGACAGTTTTGCAGCACTTTCAGCATCTGCTGCTTTTTCTCCTTTCCGATTTCCACATCTGTTTTGAGATTCATCTCTTTGCAGACATTTCGAACCGATTCACCAAAGCGTTTACCTATGTTTGCCGACTTCACCGTGCATTTACCAAAAACATCTATGCGGTTCACGATGAAATGGATATGTTTCTGCTTCGTGGAATTGTGGACATCCAGGACGACCTGGTTATTTTCTGTAAGTCCCACGTCTTTCAATGATTTTATAGCCAGTTCCTTCAACTCTTCATTTGTCAGCCTGTCGCCGATTTCCTTTGGTGGAGAGATGTAGCCGGTGAGCGCCCATTTCTTGACATTGGGATTTCTCTCGGCGACAATCTTCATCTCTTCAAATCTTTCCTCCGGCGTTGTTGAAAGCAGGTTGTTGGAATAAATACATTCTGCCGTGCCTTTGTCGTTGCCGTTGTATTCAATCGCGATCTTACTGATCCTCCTCGTCGTTGCCGAATTGTTCATGCTTGATGATTTGTTGGTAGAGGTATTCTCTGATTAATTTGGTGACGGTGTGAATTTCCTCAAGGATCTCTTTCTTGTTTTCAAACTCGTTCCATTCTCTGTTCCTAAGCAGATTGGATATCCTTATAAAATTGTTGCCGTAATTCAACAGAACCGCGTCGGTTTGAAACTCGTTTATTTTGAGTTCTTTTTCGGTTGAAACCAGTCTTAAATATTTTGATATTTTGAGTTTGTAGAAGTCAGCCTCCTTTTGAATTTTCTCAAACTCCTTTTCGGTAAAACGAACTGAGACTACCTTCGAAAATTGGTTCGCCGTCTTCTTTTTCAAACCTCCCTTTCGACCAATTTCTCGGAAGCGGTTCTTTCTTTTTTCTTCTGCAACCTTTGCAATTTGCTGCTCGGAAATCTGTCTTACAAACTGTTTTAAAAAGTCATTTTTCATATTGTGTTTATGTGGTGTTTAATTTTTTTATAATTTTAAACTATGGGCTTGAATCGTAGTTCCAGACATGCGTTTCCGACGATAGGAGGAAACCAAAAAGCCCGATTTTTACGACAAGCCCCACGCTTGTTGTAAACATTGGGTACTTTTTGCACTAAGTACATGGCAAGTTTTTACCCAGCTTTTTTAGAGTATTCCACTTGTGCTTATTTTAAGCAGGTCGGCTTGTATGAATCTTCATCTTTTTCTCCTGTAAATATCCCGGTTTCCCTCGGACTCGTGTATGGCTGTTTGATTTTTTTCAAGCTTATTTTCAAGTGTCTTTTCTTCCTGTGATATCAGGAAATTATTCAGATCTTGATGAGGGAAATATTCATTCGACCGGTCATCTGCCTCCGGGAATATTTTCAAAATTGAATCCCTGCACTGTTCGCCGGCGCGGTCGTTATCCAAGTACATTTCGACAGATTTATAATTTCCAAAAAGCCCGGATGCCTTGTGAACCATGGCGACAGAGTTCAGAATTAGATAGTCGGAAGGTGTCTTTTCCGGTTCTAAAATTTTAAGGGAGAGGTAGTCGGTAAATCCCTCGAAAACCTTGAGGTTTGCAGAATTATTTTTTATCGTGGTGATATCCTTTTTTCCAAGACAGATTTTGGAAAAACTGCTGCGGATTTCGTAGCCTCCCGAATCGTTTTTAAAACCGAGCCCGAAATATCTTTTGTCGTTAATCCGGTAGTGGACTTCGCTCAATTCCGATTTTTGTGACTCGAGTTTTCTTGATTTCAAATAGTCTAACAATGCCGGGTGAATAAGTTCCTTTACTTCGAGAATTTGATTTGTATTTTCAGCAGTAATTGCTTCCGTCACACTCGGCTTATTATAAGGAAAATCGAAACGAGAAAGATATTCAAGAGCATCGGAGACAGTGCATTGTTTGAGCTCCTGAACTATCGACACGACATCGTATTGTTTTCCAGTGCCAAAATCAAAGGCAATATTTTTCACATAATTCACTAATAAACTTGGCGTTCGTTCTTGTCGATTGATAGCATTATAATAGGCTGTTTTCGGATGTTCTTTGCTTGGGAATAGAGAAAAACTTTCCATTACTTCTTTGATGCTGATATTTTCGTTCGCTTGTTTGCAGTTCATTTTTTGTGTTTTTTAAAGTTTATTTTTTTTATATCCAGTTATGTTTTTACCGTTTTTCCATACCTGCCTACCTAAATATTGAATATCAGTTAGTTATATCAATTAATGACTTACCTTGTTGTTACCTGTTAATTGGATCCCTTCTTTAACTATGGTAGTTTAGGTAAAGTCTTATCTATTTTATTACCTTGATAAAAATTTGAAAATGAGTTCTGTAAGTCCACTTAGGTAAGTAGGTAGGATAAATTGAATGTCAAGGATTTAAACTTTCTTTCAGTCAATCTTTCTTCGGATCAGGTAGCCGTAAACCTGCAGTTTCGGATGCTTGATTCTTTCATACTTGAGCCTGGTGAGCGCCTTTCCGACCTTGATATTGTTCAATCTTAAATTCAGGGCGTTGTTCATTGCCACAACGATGTCCGTCGCCGTAAGAAAATCCTTGATGTCCTTCGATTTCTCGAAGTGTGCGGAAACGATTTCCTGCTCAAGTGAAAGCTGGGAAAACTGCTCGTTCCTCAGCTCATTAGCCTCTATGTCCGAGAGCGTCATTTCCGGTTGGTAATTTTTTCTTTCAAAAGCATTGTGGTACGCCTGCGCCCATACCTTGTCTATGTCTATTTCCTCCGCATAGGCGAAATCAATGCTGTAAACTTCGAAAACCAGCCACCTTACGCTTCCTGTCTCGTCGGTAAGGAAATCTGTTCTGTTGGTGGAGGCAACAAAGGAACATATCCTGTCCATGTTCTCCGGCTTTCTCCCGTAAGGCACCCTCACCTTTGCGCCGCCCATCGAGATAAAGGATTTCAGCGTGTTGACATCCGATTTGGACAGGACGGCCAATTCGTCGGCATTGAGGATAAAGTTTTTGCAGATAGCGATGATGCCGTCCTTGTCCACCGTGACATTTTCGGAATAATAACCCCTAAGCCCGTCGGGAATGAGGAACCGCAGGAAGGTGGTCTTGCCCGTGTTCTGTTTGGAGCTTGCCAGCACGAGGCACTGCTTGTTGACATAGTCTTTCTTCAATGCGCAAAGCACGGCACGGGTCAGCCACTTCTCGAGATGGTAGCGGAACGCTTCGCTGTCGTTGGTCCGAACAAATCCCGCCAGCTTCCTGATATGGTCTTCGCCGTCCCAGCCCGCGAGTTTTTTAAAGTATTCCGCTAAAGGGTTGTATCTCTTTATCAAGTGGCTCCGTACGAGGATCTCCAACTTCTGCATGGTGATCTGCATCCCGGCCTGTACGAGTTCTATCAGCAGGGAGTTGATGTTTAGCTCTGTCCAGTCGTCCTTTCCCTTGAGCGATATTTCTATCTCCAGGGCGATGGCGTTAAAGCGAAGGTCATACTTGCTTTCCAGATACTTCATCACCATATCGAAAATGGTAGTGGTCTCGGAAGCGGTTTGGTAGAGTACTGGGATTTTTTGCTCTTCAGCCGGCTTGTTGGTTATTTCTTCCATCGCTCCAGAATTTCCTGCTCGAATGCATCGTAGTCATCATTTTGTATTTCCTCCACATTATCCCCCAGAAGATAAGCTTCTAGGTCTTCTTTGCGAAAGTAGATTTTCTTTTGCCCCTTCTTTTTGTAGGCCTTCAGTTTGCCGTGGTGTTTGAGTTGGTAGAGATAGTCCGGATCCAGGTTGAGGAACAGCGCGGCCTCTTCCTTGGAATAGATCTTCTTGGTTCCGAGGGCGAGCATCTGTAGCGCCTTGGAGGTAAACTCTTTTTGCGAGTTTACCAAAGTGGACATTTGGCTTTCTAGCGCAGCTAGTCTTTCTTGGTCTTTCATTTCGTTGAATTTTGTTGAGGCCAAGATATTTCCCAAAGAAATAGCCGCCTAAAAGCGACTTAAAAAGTTTTTTGTAAAATAAAACAACCTAAAGAAATGTGCGTTCAATAGGAGGTTTTGTTTTATAATGGTTTAGTCAATAAACCATTAAAAGCGACTAACTGTCGCCTTTATAATTCTGGTTATCAGATAAATATGATTTTTAAAGAGAAAATGTTTTTTTGGATTTTAGACTATATATCATCCTGAACATCGCTGTTGGAAAGATATTTTGAGAGGTTCCTGCTGTTTATTGGTTCTTCTGCGATATTTCCGAGCCTGTCTTTTGCCGAGGTGACGGCGTTGATAATTTTGCAGGTTTCGGCTTGGGTTATTGTGCCGGATTTACAACTTTCCATAACATTAGTAAAGGTCGAGAAAAAGTCCAAAATAGGCTGTACGCTCACGCCGTTCCTTGCAGGCTTTGTAAACAGAATCTTTCCAGAGTTTTTCTTCCGCAGTAAAAAGTCCGATAAATCCCTCTCGGAATCTTTAGAAATAAAATAATCCCGCAAAATGTCATCAATGACCATATTCGGATTCTTTTTTATTTCAAAAGCAAAATCGGATTCCTGTAGGATATTATTGTTGTGTTTTGCGAGTTCGTTGGTTTCAGATAAAATGATTTGTTGATTATTTAATTCGTTTGAAATCTTAGTGCCAACTTTCAAAAATTCTCTTTTTAACTCATTGGAATGGTGTTCTATTTTATCTGCCGCGTCTTGCTTTTCTCGGAACTCAAACCTTTCGCTATAACTGTTTTTCTTGAATTTTTTGAATGCCTGAATTGGCTTAAATGGGTGTTCCATTTTTACCTCGAACAGGATTACGGCAAGAATTTGAAGAATGATATAGAATAGGATTTGGGTAAAGTCGATCTTCTCGGCATGGATATCTTCCAGTATTTTCCCGCCCCAGAAAAAGGAAAGCGACAATGAAACCAAAAATAAATTCAAAACGATTAAAAACCGCTGGGTGTTCCAGTCGTTATACCAGTTTGCCCTTTCCTTGGAGTAATAGTTTATCGCAAACGGACTGAACGCAAACCAAAGCCGCCCTGCAAGATAGAAGGGGACAAGGATTGTAAAGGTTACCATTAGAATATATGTTGCGATATAGAAGTCAGTCATATATAACGTACTAAAATATTCTTACACAAAAATAGCATTAAAATAAAATACTTTTGTTCGTGAAATGTTCGTGACAAATATAAAAAAAAACACCTACATTCCTGTAAGTGTTTGATTGTCAAAGCTCCTCCTGCTGGGCTCGAACCAGCGACCCTCTGATTAACAGTCAGATGCTCTAACCAACTGAGCTAAGGAGGAATGTCCTTTGTTTTAAGTGGTGCAAATATAGGACGAATATTTATACTCTACAAATATTTTTAGAAAATTTTTCAAAAAAATTATAATTTCCCGGCAAATATCTTGAAAATATCACTTCCGAAAATCACTAACATTAAGCCTAACAGGAAGATAACTCCTATCATTTGCGCATTTTCCAATACTTTTTGAGGAACCGGTTTACCCACAATAATTTCATATAACGTAAATAAAACGTGGCCACCATCAAGTCCCGGAATCGGAATCAGGTTTAGGAAAGCCAACCATACAGAAAACATTGCTGTAAAGCTCCAGAAGGCAGTCCAGTCGATGGAAACATTCCCTTTTGCGTCTTTATTAACAGGCATGTTTTTTACGATGGCAATAGGTCCTCCTACATTTTTATATCCCTGAATTTTAGAGTTAAACATGATTTTGAACTGCTTTACTTGCATAGTTAATGCGTCAATAGATCTTGTAAAACCTCTTGGAATTGCTTCTCCAAAAGAATATTTTTTATTGGTAGCGATTGATTTCGCAATCGTTTTTGTATCAATTCCAACACCCAGTTTTCCGTTTTTGTCTACAGAAACAGAAGGAAGTGTCTGTAAAGCTCCGTTTCTTTCAACGTCTACACTGATGGTTTTTCCTTTATTCTCGCTTAAAAGAGTGCTTACTTCATCGTAGAAGGTTGCCTTTTTCCCATTGATTCCTACTACTTTATCTCCCTTTACCAATCCTGAGGACTGAGAAGCAGGAGTAGCCAGTGAATCAATAACCATAGGAATTCTTGGTGTAATGTATAATTTTGCTTCTCTTTGTTTTAAAACATCCGCAACACCGTCAGGATTAACAGGGAAAGTTACTTCTTGCCCGTTTCTTTGTACCGTAACATTATTTCCTAAAAGGATGTTGACTGAAGTGCTTTCCAATCTTTCTGCAGGTTTTCCGTCAACACTGATGATTTTATCACCGTTTTGGAAGCCCATTTTCTTTCCGGCTGCACTCGCTTCAATTCCATTATCAAATTTCGTAATATCTGTGTAAGCTTCCCCATTAAAGAATGAAAGGCAGCTGTAGATTAACCAGGCCAGGAAGAAGTTTACAGTAACCCCACCCAACATGATAATTAATCTTTGCCATGCTGGTTTAGATCTGAATTCCCATGGTTCGGCAGGTTTTTTCATCTGTGCCGTATCCATGCTTTCATCCACCATTCCGGCGATTTTTACATAGCCGCCGAAAGGAAGCCATCCGATTCCGTATTTGGTTTGTTCAGGGTGTTTTCTCCAGTCGTTGTCGGGAAGTTTTGATATATCGATAGGAACTTCTTCTTTCTTTCCGTTAACCTCTATTACTTCAGAGTCCGGCAAATTCTGTGAGAAGAATTTATACTGCCATTTTCCGTTGATTTTCTTCATTGAGAAAATAGAAAAATAAGGATCAAAAAACAGGAAAAATTTCTCTGCTCTGGTCTTGAACCATATGGCTGGTAAAAAATGCCCAAGCTCATGAAGAAGTACTAATATAGAGATGCTCAGAATGAACTGAAAGAGTTTTATTGCTATTTCCATTAATAAATTTTAGATTTTAATTTGCAAAGGTAACAATTATCAAAACTATGCCAAATAAAAAAGCTCCCCGAAAACGAGAAGCTTTGTCATATTTAAAGACGATTTGTTTATAAATTGAAAGAAACCCCAAGACTTCCGTTGTTTCCTACCTCTGCAAAAACGCCGACTTTTTCCGTAAAGAAGTAGCGTGCTCCTATATGAGCACCTATTCCGAAGTCTTTTCCGAGTACACCAACATCAACTCCCGGATAAATGTCCCATTTTGAAGGAAGATTCAGTGCTTCCTGAAGGTGAAAATTTAACCTTCCAAAAACAAAAACACGATTGTCTTTATCGTTATCTTTATAGTTGCCAAAATAAGCATTGAGTCCGGCCCCTACTGATAAAAGCTTATTAAGCCCATAATCATAAGTTCCTGTTACCCCGGTTCCATATCCCCAGGCACTCAGACCCAGTTGAATTTTTTGATCTCCTTTTCCTGTATATGCCTGAGCATTTGCCATAGCACCACAAAAAAATATCATCACCATAAAAACCAATTTCTTCATAAATTTTTTAATTTTTAATGATATTACTAAAAAATATCTGCATCAAAAATGAAACCGAAAGATATTCTCTACTATAAAAATAGAAGACTTTAATAAATTATTAAGAAATTCTCTTCGCTACCATGGAAACAAGTTTTTACCAATCTGGTATATCATTCTCTTTGCTGAACTTTCTTTTAGTAAATATAAAAACTGTATTTTTATAAATCGGATTGTGTAATCATTTAAAATAAATAAAGATGAACGTTGTAGGACTCAATTTAGATATCATCTGGAAAAATAAAACTGAAAATTTTAAAATCATCGAAAACGAACTTCAGAACCAGGAAGCAGATCTTTTTCTTCTCCCTGAAATGTTTTCAACAGGGTTCTGTATGGATGCTTCTGAAGTTTCGGACAGAAATGAAGAATCTCTGGAATTTTTAAAAAAGATATCAAAAGAAAAAAATGCAGCATTCTGTGGGAGCGCGCCTGTAGAGCAATATGGTAAGTTTTATAACAGAATGTTTTTTGTGCAGCCCAATGGTGAAACATCCTTTTATAATAAGCGACATTTGTTTTCCTTTTCAGGGGAAGATAAAGTATATGCTCCGGGAAAAAACAGAGTGATTGTAGAATATAAAGGTATACGATTTTTGCTTCAGATCTGCTATGACCTTCGTTTTCCTGTTTTTGCAAGAAATAACGATGATTATGACGCTATTTTATATGTTGCCAACTGGCCTGAAAAAAGAGTAGGAGCCTGGGAGCATCTTTTAAAAGCCAGAGCGATAGAAAATCTGTCTTTTGTTTTTGGCTTAAATAGAATCGGTATAGATGGTAATGATTTGTCTTACCAGGAAAGTTCTCATTGTTTCTTTGCTGATGGAAAAGAAATTTCCCGAAAAAATGGAAATATAGTATCCGCAGAATTGAATATGAATGAACTGGAAGACTTTAGAAAACATTTCCAGTTTCTGAATGACCGCGATCAGTTTTCAATTCAGATATAAATAATTAAGGCTGAAATCGGAATAAATTATCTGATTTCAGCCTTAATTCGTTTATTTAAGAATATTGCTGCAGAAGTTGCGTTAACGTATTTACATCATGTACACCACTTTCTTTCCATAACATTTCTCCATTTTTGAAAATAGCGAGAGTAGGCACTCCGCGAACTCCGTATTGTGCGGCTAAAGCAGGATATTGATCTACATCCACCTTAATGATTCTGGCTCCTTCGCCAATATTTTCTTTTACTGTATTTAAAACCGAAGATTGTACTTTGCAAGGTTGACACCAGGTGGCGAAAAAATCAATAAGTACAGGTCTTTCGGAATCGATGATTTCCTGAAATTTTTGTGACATAATTTAGGTTATTGTATTAGTTTACTTTTTGTCAGTTTCGTCCTGGATTGCCTTTACATTTTTCCAACTTGTTCCATCATAAGCTTCCACGCCATTTTTCTTCAAAATTTCCATGGCCTGGTCTGCCGGTACTCCCTTATTGCAAAAAACAACCACCTTTTTACCCTTAAGGGTTTCAATAGTAGTCTGAAGTTCCGCCAAAGGAATATTCACTGCATTCTTTGCTGTTCCTGCAGCATATTGCTCAGGAATTCTTACATCGACCAAAGTCACATCCGAACTATTGACAACTTCTTTGATATTTGCTTTAGGAATTTCTACAGTTTGAGCTGTTTTACAAGCGCTTGCTGTAAAAGCTGCTGCCAAAATGAATCCCCAGAATTTAGCTTTCATTTACGATGTTTTAGATTGGCATACAAAATCCGTTGTCGGAAACTTTTCTGTTTTTTTAATTCCGTTGAAACCACCTTCGATTTCAGTAAAGTTTCTGATTCCGTGTGAATTAAGGATGCTTGCAGCAATCATGCTTCTGTAGCCGCCGGCACAGTGGAGAAAGAAATGTTCAGAGTCATCAATATTTCTTGCCCAGTCGCTTATAGCGTCTAATGGTCTGTTATAAGCGTTATCTATATGTTCTGCAGAATATTCCGTTAATTTTCTAACATCTATTACTGTAGATTTTTCTGTAAACTGTTCTGCAAATTCTGCCGGAGAAATTCTCTTGACATCATCTACTTCTTTACCCGAATTTTTCCAGGCCTCAAAACCGCCATTTAAATATCCTACCACATTATCAAAACCAACTCTGCTTAATCTGGTAATGACCTCTTCTTCTGTTCCTTCGTCCGTTACCAATAACAGAGGGTGTTTTACATCTACAATCAGCGTTCCTACCCATGGCGCAAAATCACCTTTCAAACCAATGTTGATTGAATTGGGAACAAAGCCTTTATGAAAATCTGCCGCTCCTCTTGTGTCTAAAATTAATGCTCCTGTATCTTCTGCCATTGCTTCGAAATCTTCCGGAGCAACAGGTTGTAATCCTTTATCCATTACTACATCCAGACTTTCGTATCCACCTTTGTTAAGGGCGACATTCATTCCGAAATATTTCGGAGGTGCAGTAAGCCCGTCAAGAACTTCTCTGATGAAAGATTCTTTATCAGGTTGATTAAGCGCGTAATTTGTTCTTTTCTGATTACCAAGAATATCTACAGTCTCTTTTTGCATGTTTTTTCCACATGCAGAACCCGCTCCGTGAGCAGGATAAACGGTAATACTATCGTTCAGAGGCATAATCTTGTTTTGAAGACTATCATATAATATCCCTGCAAGATCTTCCTGAGTAAGGTTGGTTGCTTTTTGAGCAAGATCAGGTCTTCCCACATCTCCTAAAAATAAAGTATCTCCTGTGAAAATTGCCGTTTCATTACCCTCTTCATCGATCAACAGGTAAGTGCTGCTTTCCATAGTATGTCCCGGAGTGTGCAGAACTTTTATTTTTACTTTTCCGATTTCAAAAATTTGGTTATCCTCGGCGATTATAGATTCAAATTCAGGAGCAGCGGTAGGTCCATATACAATCGGAGCACCGGTTTTTTTGCTTAAATCCAAATGTCCTGAAACAAAATCAGCATGGAAGTGAGTCTCAAAAATATATTTTAAAGTGACATGGTCTTTTTCAAGACGATCAAGATAAGGTTTTACTTCTCTGAGCGGATCGATAATAGCCGCTTCGTTTTCTGATACAATATAATAAGCTCCCTGAGCCAGACAGCCCGTATATATTTGTTCAACTTTCATTGGGGTCTTTTTTTAATGAGTTAAAGATACAAAGTATTAGATGAATTCTAAATGAAATGTTAAATCCCATTGATAGTTTCTTTCAATACTTTGTTAAACGTGTGTTTAAAGCTTATTGTTTTCAGCAAAAAGAATGCCTTACATATGATTAATTTGCAAATGCTGTTTTTTATCATGTCTGCGTGGAGTAAAGGCAAGCCTGTCTGCGTAATTTCTAATTTTAGAGGGCATGGTTTGAATTTTGCTTGTACGATGAAAATTGTTTCCCGGCTTCTGATAAAGTTCGATGGGAAATATCATTAAAGATGTTACAAAAAATTTTATATTTATAAGCTTAAAAAAGAGATGCGATGGCAGATAAAACACAATTTATTGAAGAACTAAACGCCAGATATACTCCGAAGGGAGATCATATTATATTGGGAAAAGGAATGTTGGATGGAGAAGTAGTTCCTGAAGTAAACGTTACTATTCCTTTAAAAACGATTAACCGTCATGGTCTTATTGCCGGAGCAACGGGTACGGGTAAAACAAAGACATTACAGGTATTTGCAGAGCAGCTTTCGCATCAGGGAATTCCTTCTTTGGTACTGGATATTAAAGGCGATTTCTCCGGAATTGCAGAGCCGGGACAGATGAATTCAATTATTGAAGAGAGGTATGCAAAAACGCAGCTTCCTTATACTCCACAGGGCTTTCCGGTAGAGTTGATGACCATTTCCGGCGGGAAAGGAGTGAAATTGAGAGCCACGGTTACAGAATTCGGTCCTGTTTTACTCAGTAAAATTCTGGAATTGAATGATACCCAGCAAAGCATTATGTCCATTGTCTTTAAATATTGTGATGATAAAGGGCTTCCGCTGATCGATTTAAAAGATTTAAAAAAAGTACTTCAGTATGTTACCGATAATGCTCAGGGAAAAGCTGAACTTGCAGCTAACTACGGATCTATAGCCTCTGCTTCTCTGGGAGCCATTTTAAGATCTATCGTTGCATTGGAACAACAGGGAGCTGCAGATTTCTTCGGGGAACTAAGCTTTGATGTACAAGATCTCCTTGAAACAAGAGATGGAAAAGGAGTCGTGAATATTTTACGAGTATCGGAAATTCAGAACAAGCCACAATTGTTCTCTACGTTTATGCTTTCTCTTTTTGCTGAAATTTATATGACATTTCCGGAGGAAGGTGATAGCGGTAGACCAAAGTTAGTGCTGTTTATAGATGAGGCTCACCTTATTTTCGATGAGGCTTCAAAAGCACTTCTTTCACAGATTGAAACTATGGTTAAGCTGATCCGTTCCAAAGGAGTTGGGATTTACTTTATTACTCAGATTCCTGGAGATGTACCGGAAAATGTGCTTTCTCAATTAGGTTTGAAAATACAGCATGCATTGAGAGGGTTCACTGCTAAAGATAAAAAAGAGATTTCCAAGGCCGTTGAAAATTATCCTACAACAGAATATTACAATGCTTCAAGCCTCATTCAGAGCTTAGGAATCGGAGAAGCATTTGTTACTGCTTTGGATGAAAAAGGTATTCCTACACCATTGGTACACACTTATCTGATTTCTCCGGAATCCAGAATGGATGTCCTTAGCGAGGCGGAAATAGCAGATCTGACGTCTAAATCTGCGATGGTAGCAAAATATGAGCAGGCTATTGATAATGAATCAGCCTATGAAATGCTGGTAAGCAGAATGGAACAGGCAGCTCAAAATCCTGTAGCTAACCAAAAAACAAGACCGGTAAAAGAAGAACCCGGTATGTTCGAGCAAGTGTTAAAGAGCAGCGCGGGAAGAACTTTCACCAATACATTAATGAGAGAAGGAGCAAAAGCAATTCTCGGAATGTTTGGACTGGGAGGCAGAAAAAGATAATTCTGTACCTGTAATCTGCTGAGTTTTGACATATTTTTTGTTATTTTAGCAGGCTATACTTTACTGACAGAGAAAATATTGTCAGGGTTGAAAGGAAATTGCAGAGGCGAAATTTAATATAAATAAAAAAAGCAGTTAGCGGGAAAATCAATGTATTCGATTATAGATATAGAAAGTAATGGTGCCGGTTATAGAAATGAGTGCATTATTGATATTGCCATCTATAGATATGATGGTCAGAAAATTACTGACCAGTTTATATCTTTGGTAAACCCTGAAAGTGACATCACTCCTTTTGTACAGAAACTGACGAGTATCACTCCCAAAATGGTTAAAACTGCTCCGAAATTTCATGAAATAGCCAAAAGAGTGATTGAAATCACTCAAAATACAACCTTAGTAGGTCATAATATTGACTTTGATTACAGAATGCTTCGTCAGTCATTCAAAAGGCTTGGTTATGATTTCAAAACCAGCACTTTAGATACAATTCCTTTGGCGAAAAAGCTGATTCCCGATGAGGTAAGTTATTCATTAGGAAAGTTGGTGAAATCATTGGGCATTCCTTTGACCAATCATCACAGAGCTGACGGAGATGCCAGAGCAACACTTGAGTTGTTTAAGCTTTTAGTGTCAAAAGATACTGAAAATGAGATTATTCAGAAGCAGCATGACGAAACGAACGCTAAAACATATATCAACAAAATTAAGGTACTGACTCAGGATCTTCCCAACGAAAAAGGTTTTGTTTATTTTCAGGACGAAGCGGGGAGGATTATCTTCTCAGATTATGTTCAGGATATTAATAAATTTTCGAAAAAGGTTTTCAATTCCAAATCAAAAAAATGGGAACAGATCCAGAGTGGAGTCGAGCAGATTAATTTTGAGCTTACCGGAACTGATATTATTGCCAAGCTGATTCTCAATTCTAAAAATATTAAAAAGAAGGAGGTTTTACCTTTCGGGCTTTATTTTAGAAACAATAAGTATGTTGTTGAGAAAAATATGCTGAATAAAACTGAAAAACCTATTTTAAAATTCAGATCATTTACCCAAGGTACCAAAGCGGTTCAGTTTATAGGTGCTCTTGAAGAATTTAATGATGTAGCGGTATTGAAGCAAAAGATTGAATTCAGAAAAAGGAATGAATTGTGGCTTGGTATGGGAAGAAAGCTGGGTGAGAAATTATTTTTAATTATCGAAAACGGAAAGGTAATTTCCTTTGGTTTTTATGAGCTGTTTACACAAATTCAAACTTTGAGTAAGCTTGCTAAACTTAAAATTGATCTTCCGTTGTCTTCCGCGGATTTGAATAATGAATTGCAGCTGGCTCTGCTTCGTGGTGATTTTGAGACGTTACCGTTGCCGAAATGATAAAGGAATTGTCACCGTATAAGCCGGTACTTTTCAAATCAATTTTCTCAAAATAAAAAATAAATAGTATTTTTGCAAAAAATAAATAGAAGCAATGCAAAATTTTAAACAAATTAAAACTGGAAAAAAGGGAGCTGTAAAGTTCTCTAAGGTTTGGAATATTTAAAAGAGTTGTCTTGCATAAAAAATAATCAATGTGGCAGACTCTTTTTTGGAAGAATCTGCCTTTTTTTATGTTAAAATGAAATTATGAATTCAAAAGAATTATTAAAGATCGCCAATGAGTTTGGCACCCCGGTGTATGTTTATGATGCAGAGTCCATCAAAGTTCAATACGAGAAACTTACATCTTCTTTTTTAAAACACACAAAGTTTTTCTATGCTGCGAAGGCGTTGACAAACATCAACATCTTGAAGTATGTCAAGAACCTGGGTGCTTCTTTGGATTGTGTATCTATTAACGAGGTCAAACTTGGACTAAAAGCAGGATTTACAAAGGAAAAAATATTGTTTACTCCAAATTGTGTTGACCTTGCGGAAATAGAGGAAGCAATGACTTTCGGAGTTCATATTAACATTGATAATATTTCTATTCTTGAGCAGTTCGGGAATAAATACGGAAATACATATCCTATTTTAGTAAGAATCAACCCGCATATCTTTGCCGGTGGTAATTATAAAATTTCAACAGGGCATATCGACAGTAAATTTGGCATTTCTATTCACCAGGTTCGTCACATCGAAAGAGTGATGAAAAGTACAAACCTGAATGTTGAAGGACTTCATATGCACACAGGAAGTGAGATCAAAGATCCGGATGTATTTCTACAGGCTTTGGATATTATGCTGGAGCTTTCTGAGCATTTCCCGAACCTTAAATATCTGGACATGGGAAGTGGGTTTAAAATCCCTTATCAGGATAGCGAAGAAGAGACTGATGTGAGAACATTAGGTAAAAAAGTAGAAAAAGTAATTTCTGAGTTTTCGAAATCTACAGGGAAAAAGTTCGAATTATGGTTTGAGCCGGGGAAATTCTTAGTAGGAAAGAGTGGTTATTTATTGGTGAAAGCTAATGTCATCAAGCAGACGACTGCAACCGTTTTCGTAGGAGTAAACTCAGGTTTTAACCACCTGATTCGTCCGATGTTCTACGATTCTTATCACCTGATTGAAAACTTGTCTAATCCGAAAGGAGCAGAAAGAATTTATACAGTAGTAGGAAATATTTGTGAAACGGACACGTTTGCATGGGACAGAAAACTGAATGAAGTAAGAGAAGGTGATATCCTTGCCTTCCACAATGCTGGAGCTTACGGTTTTGAAATGAGTTCAAATTTCAATTCAAGATTGAAGCCGGCTGAAGTTTTATTCATTGATGGTAAAGCTCTCCTGATCCGTAAAAGAGATGAGTTTGAAGATTTATTGAGAAATCAGATCGAAGTGATCTAACTCAAGAAAAATATAAATGAATGGCTGTCCTTAGGGGCAGCTTTTTTATTTTCAGTAATAAAGATATTGTGAATGTTGGGTTAAGAGAATAGAGGTTTTTTTGTTGCTAAACCTAACAGATTTTCAAAACCTGTTAGGTTTAATCATCATAAAATTACAAATTTTTAACATTGAAATTCTGGGGAAGGTTCAATTTAAATAACTAAATTTGATAGAAAGACGGCTTTTTAAAGTTGCTCTTTTATTCAAAATAAACATCAAATCAATTAATTATGGCTAAAAATATAGCAGAGCAGATTGTTGAAATGCTCGAAAAAGCTAATGTGAAAAGAATCTATGCAGTAACAGGAGACAGTCTCAATCATCTGAATATTGCAGTCAAAAAAAGCAGCATCCAATGGATTCATGTTCGGCATGAGGAAGTAGGAGCCTATGCCGCTGCGGCAGAAGCGGAACTGGATGGTTTTGCAGTCTGCGCCGGAAGTTGTGGACCAGGGCATGTTCATTTAATCAATGGGGTATATGAAGCACATAAATCTCATGTTCCCATGTTGGTCATCGCCTCTACAATTCCAAGTGATGAAATGGGAATGGATTATTTCCAGGAAACCAATACAATCAAGCTGTTTGATGATTGCAGCCATTATAATCAGATGATTACACGTCCGGAGCAAGTACAGCGCATCCTTCAATCGGCGATCCAGCATGCTATTTCTAAAAAAGGAGTTGCGGTTATCGGTCTTCCGGGAGATGTATCTGAGCTCGAGGCAGAAGAAGCTACTACGTCGGCGCAAATTTTTAAGACAAATCCTGTGGTCAGACCTTCCGATGATGAGCTAAAGCACCTTGCCGGGTTGATTAATGATAGCAAAAAAGTAACTCTTTACTGTGGAATCGGGGCAGCAGAGGCAAGTACGGAAGTGATCGAACTATCGAAGCTGTTGAAAGCACCGGTTGGATATTCTTTCCGCGGCAAAATGGCGATCCAGCCCAATAATCCTAATGAAGTAGGACTCACCGGGCTGCTCGGCTTTCCTTCTGCATATCATGCAATGCACGAAGCAGACTTGGTCATCCTTTTCGGGACAGATTTCCCTTATCAGAAATTTATGCCGGTGAAAAATAAGATCGTACAAATAGACGAAAGTCCGGAACGATTAGGTAGAAGAGCTAAACTCGAACTGGGACTGACCGGAGACGTTAAGGAAACGATCAAAGCGCTGCTTCCTCTTTTGAACGAGAAAACGGATGTTGATTTCCTTAATGAACAGTTGGAATTTTATGAAAAAGTAAAAGAAAATCAACTCGAATATGTGAAAGACTTTGGAAAAGAAAATGCTATCCAACCCGAATATGTAGCACATACCCTCGACAGACTTGCTAAAAATGATGCTATTTTTACAGTAGACACAGGAATGTGTTGTGTTTGGGGAGCAAGGTTTATTACAGGAACAGGAGAAAGGAAAATGCTGGGTTCTTTCAATCATGGATCAATGGCGAATGCAATGCCAATGGCAATCGGAGCTTCGCTGGCACATCCTCAAAAGCAGATCATTGCCATGTGCGGAGACGGAGGATTGTCTATGCTTCTTGGAGATATGGCTACAATTTTTCAGTATAAATTACCGGTAAAATTAATTGTTTTCAATAACAGAACCCTGGGAATGGTAAAATTAGAAATGGAAGTGGGAGGTATGCCGGATAATGAAACGGATATGATTAATCCCGACTTTGCAATGGTAGCCCAGGCGATGGGATATCCCGGGAAAAATGTACACCGTCCTGAAGACGTAGAAAGTGCCATCAAAGAATGCCTTGAGTACAATGGTCCCTATCTGCTGAATATTTTCACTAATCCTAATGCTCTGGCTCTTCCTCCCAAAATCGAATTTGATCAGGTATTGGGGATGACAAAATCCATGGCGCAGTTGATGTTGGGTGGGAAAATGGATGAGGTATTTGAAACTGTAAAGAGCAATTATAAGCATATTAAAGGTCTTTTATAGAAATAGAAGATATCATACCCATAAAAACTTCATACGTTGTGTGAAGTTTTTCTTTTTAATAAGGCTGGTAAATATTTACCTTTGCTTAATAATTAATGAATAAAATCAAGCTATGAAAACTATATTGTTATTTTTTGCTCTTTGTTTTGCCAACTTTTCATTTGCTCAGGATCTTGAAGACAGAGATGATTCTTTTATCGTTGAAAATAATAAAAATCTTTTTAAAATAGATATCAAGGAGCCATTTTTACAGGTTGCTGTGAAATGTAATGATTTTAAGCCTGCTTCATTCACAGGAGGAGCGACTGCTTACAAAGAAATGTTGAGTAAATACATGTATACCTATCTGAATGCCGATTTCTATACCCTTGCCGGAGATTTTACCTTTACCTTAACCATTGATGCAACAGGAAAAGTAATTGATATTGAAGGAGCACCTAAAGTGCTGCACAGTGAAATATTCTTTGATGATATGCAGTATGTAGTAAGAAGAATTAAGAAAAACTGGACTCCCGCGACCTGTAACGGACAACCTGTGAAATCTGAGATGAAGCTGAAAATGAACTTTAACTCTTTGTCTGTAGATATGTAAAAATATGAAACAGTATATTTTAATTATATTCCTTTTATTAGGCTTTACCGGGTATTCACAAAAGTCTCAGCCTCAGAATGAAAATACGCCAATTTCACAGAATGCAGAATTTCCTGGTGGAGATGCTGCTTTTACTCAGGAGTTTTTACAAATGATTCATGCTTACATTGATTTGAAAAAGTATGCTGTGAATGGAGTGTTTGTTTTCGTTTTTGATGTAAATATTGATGGGAAAGCTGAAAATTTGGATGTTTTACCAAAGGTGAAAAATAGTGAAATGTTCATCGATGATATGAAATTTGCACTCAAAAAAGTGAAAAAAAAATGGAAACCGGCGATTAAAGACGGCAAACCGGAAGTTTCCAAAAAAGTTATTAAAATCAATTTTACATCAGATCATTTTGATCATGGCGATTAAGGACTGAAAGCCTGCTTTGTACGCAAATATACTCATTAAAGACAGGATGATAATTGCAATGGATTTTTCAGGAATATTTACTGAAAGATAGCCCTGCCAATCTGTCACAATATTTTGTATCTTTGCAGACTCATCTGTTCGTATTCTAAAATTCATCATCAATATTGTGAATTTTGAACCCCGAACCTTAAATTGATCATCGTGCAGGAAAAATATATAGACGAAACAAAACAAGGAGAAGCTTTTGCTATTGCTGAAAGACCTGAAAACTCTAAAAAATTATTTTTAGAAAGTTATGGTTGTCAGATGAATTTTTCTGACTCCGAAATTGTTGCATCTATCCTAAATGAACAGGGATATAATACAACAATGAAGGTTGAAGAAGCAGATCTTATCCTGTTAAATACATGTTCCATTCGTGAAAAAGCGGAGCAGACTGTAAGAATGCGTCTTTCCCAGTTCAAAAATCTTAAGAGAGAAAAACCCAATATGACCGTAGGCGTTTTGGGATGTATGGCAGAGAGACTAAAAACCAAGTTTCTGGAAGAAGAACAGCTGGTTGATCTTGTAGTGGGCCCTGATGCATACAGAGATTTGCCAAATCTTTTAAAGGAAACCGATGATGGCCGAGATGCGATCAATGTAATTCTTTCCAAAGAAGAAACCTACGCAGATATCAATCCTGTTCGTTTAGGCGGAAACGGAGTTACTGCTTTTGTTACCATTACCAGAGGTTGCGATAACATGTGCACATTCTGTGTTGTTCCGTTTACCAGAGGAAGAGAAAGGAGCCGTGATCCTCATTCTATTATAGAAGAATGTAAAGATCTTGCTCGCAATGGGTATAAAGAAATAACACTATTAGGTCAAAATGTAGACTCTTACTTATGGTATGGTGGAGGTCCTAAAAAAGACTTTGCCAAAGCTTCTGAAATGCAGAAAGCTACTGCTGTAAATTTTGCACAATTGCTTGATCTTGTAGCTAAAGCTGTTCCTGAAATGAGACTTAGATTCTCTACTTCCAATCCTCAGGATATGAGTCTTGATGTATTCAGAATGATGGCCAAACACGATAACATCTGTAAATATGTTCACCTTCCTGTTCAAAGTGGAAGCAATAATATGCTTGAAGCAATGAACAGACAACATACCCGGGAAGAATATCTCGAACTGATCAGAAAAGCAAAGGAAATCGTTCCTGAAGTAGCCTTTTCACAAGATATGATCGTTGGTTTCTGTAATGAAACTGAAGAAGATCACCAGGATACTCTAAGTCTGATGAAAGAGGTGGAATATGACTACGGTTATATGTTTGCCTATTCCGAAAGACCGGGAACTCCCGCTCACAAGAAGATGGAGGATAATATCCCGGCTGATGTGAAGCAGAGACGCCTTGCTGAGGTAATTGCATTACAGGGAGAACTTTCCAGACAAAGAATGAAATCTTACGTAGGAAGAGTACACCAGATCCTTATTGAAGGAACTTCGAGAAAGAATGAAAATCAATGGAAAGGAAGAAATTCCCAAAATGCAGTTTGTGTCTTTGATAAGCTTGAAGGACAGCAAATAGGTGACATTGTGAACGTTTTTGTGTATGATAACACTCAAGGCACGCTTTTAGGAAAACTGGAAGCATAAATAGACTGATCTTCTAAAGTTTTTGAATAAGGATAAAATTCCACTAAAAAACAGACAGGATCATTAAAAATAAAAAGAAATAAAAATACGAACGGTCATGCTGCCGGGAGTTTTTTAGTAAATTGTAAAGAAAAATCAGGAGTATTCTTAGTTCGGTAACTGAATTACGAATACAATGAAAAGATAATAGGTAAGGGTTTGAAAATAAAATCATTAGACCTTTATGAATCTCTGAATGAAGGGTTGGAGAACAAATGAAAAATAAGAAAACAGATTATTATCAATAGTAGCCTATAAAATAGAAATGGAGAAATCGTTGAAATTTTGCCTTAGTTTTTTAGGTTTACTGATATACAGTACGTCTTTAGCACAGGTCAATTGTAATAGCTTTACAACTGATCAGTGTAAGGAGTCGTGTGAAAAATCTAATCTTGCTGAAGACATTCAATGGGCAGAATATGCTCAGGAATTATTCGGGGAGGCAGTAAAATTACGTCCTTCCAACGATCTTTTATTTCAGAAAAAATCCGGTCCTTTTTTTACATCGGGAGATTATGCTTCCTGGAGAAAATTTATTGATAAAGCCATAGAGCTTGATCCTAAAAAGAACCTGGTTGAATACAAATCTTACTTTCTTCATGAGTGTAAAGATGCCATTCAAGGGATAAAAGACTTAGGAAGATCTCAAAACCAAGATTGCAATACCGGCATAGTGAAAGCTATGTCTTGTAGTACTTTAGGTCAAAAAGAAAAAGCAGCGGGAATTATTGAAAGGCTGCTTGGCACAAGAGGCTATGTCAAAGGAATGTTTGATCAGTACCAGTTGGGAATAACCTATTTCGAATTGGGAAGGTATGACAAAGCTCTTGAAAACTTTGAAAAACAAGGCAAAGAATACGACTTTGCAGAGAATATATACTTTAAAAGTAAAGTTTCTAAAATCAGAAACAAAGATTATTTGGATTTAAAAGCGTTAGCACTGCAAACGTAGATGAAGAGACCACAAAAGGCGGGTCCTTCCATCATTTTTAACAAGGTTTACAGAAAGAATATTGAACAACTGTAGATAACCTTAAATCAATAATCAAAAATTTACTTATGAGCAACGAGTTACAAAGCATAAAAAACCGTTTCGGAATTATCGGAAACTTTCCGGCACTTAACCGGGCTTTAGAAAAAGCCATTCAGGTAGCGCCTACCGATATTTCTGTTCTTGTGATAGGAGAAAGTGGGGTCGGAAAAGAATTTATTCCAAAAATTATCCACTCAGAATCCAGAAGAAAACACCAACCTTATATCGTAGTCAACTGTGGGGCAATTCCGGAAGGAACCATAGACTCTGAGCTATTTGGCCACGAAAAAGGAGCCTTTACCGGAGCTACAGCCACCAGAAAGGGGTACTTTGAAGTAGCAGACGGAGGTACTATTTTCCTTGATGAAGTAGGAGAGCTTCCTTTACAGACGCAGGTTCGTCTTTTAAGGGTCTTGGAAAGCGGTGAATTTATGAAAGTAGGTTCATCACAGGTACAGAAGACCAATGTGAGAATTGTAGCAGCTACCAACGTTAACATGATGAAGGCGATTCACGATGGTAGATTCCGTGAGGATTTATATTACCGTCTGAATACCGTTCAAATTGATATGCCTCCCTTGAGAGAAAGAAAAGGCGATATTCATTTGTTATTCAGGAAGTTTGCTATAGATTTTGCGGAAAAATACAGAATGCCTGAACTGGAACTGGAACAAAGTGCCGTTCATTATATTGAAAACTATACTTTCCCGGGGAACATACGTCAATTAAGGAATCTTGTCGAGCAGATGACCGTTGTGGAAAGAAACAGAAACATTACTGCCGAGAAGCTTGCTGAGTACATTCCGATGGAAACTCATCTTCCGATGGTGGTGAATACACCCAATACCCCCAAGCAAAATGATTTCGGAAGCGAAAGAGAAATTATGTATAAGATTCTCTTCGATATGCGGAATGATATTAATGACTTAAAATCCTTAACTTCGGAATTAATAAAGAACAGAGGAACAGGCGATCTTAGTAATCATGAGAAAAGCCTGATTAATAGAATTTATACACCGGAAACGCAGCCACAACAGGTGTCTTCGGGATCTTTACTTTATTTTGAAAATAATAACGATACGCCGACAGTTCAGACTCCAACGATTATTTCTAATCCGGACGACAGTTATGAAGACATCGAAGATATTGAGGTAGAAGAAAACAGACCGGAATCTCTTTCTCTTCAGAATAATGAAAAAGATTTGATAATCAAAGCGTTGGAAAAGCATAAAGGAAGACGAAACAGAGCGGCGGACGAGCTGGGAATCTCACAAAGAACTTTATACAGAAAAATAAAACAATATAACTTAGAAGACTAACACCAATTATGAATGTAAATTTAGTACCTAAACCAATCAATTTTAAACTCAGCGATTATATTAACAAAGGTCTTGAACTTTTAAAGAAAGATTTCGGAAATATTTTTGTAGCATTTTTAGTATGCTTACTCATGTCAATTATCCCTTTTTGTGGACTGTTAGCAATGGGTAATTTATATAAGTATCTTCAAAAAATTAATAGAAATCAACCTGCAAGCCCTGGTGATATTTTTGATTTTAAGGATTTTATGCCTTATTTTATGCTGCAGTTGATTATTTTAGGTGGGGTATTAGTACTTTACATTCCGTTGTTTGCCGGACTGGCTTTATCAGGAGCAATGTCACATGCTAATGAGCCAAATCCAATGGTAATGGTATTTTTATTTCCTTACCTGATCTTAATGATGGTAGCGATTTACTATTTTGTTTTGAAAGGATTCTACATGATTCCGTTGATCAGCTTAAAAGGAGTTACTGATATCAAAACAGCATGGAATATTTCAAAAGTGATGACCAAAGGAAACCTGTTATCGATTTTCCTTTTTTCACTGGTGGTAAGTCTTTTAGCCCAGATAGGCGTTATTGCTTGTGGTATCGGGCTTTTTCTTACGATGCCGTTTTTATATACTGCTAATTATTTTGCGTATGCAGATGCTATTCAACAAATTGAGTATGATGAAATTACTGAAATTGGAACTAAAAATGAATTTTAAAATTAAAAATATTAGCCTGAAGCAGCCCATTTTAACGGGGATGCTTTTTGTTCTGCTGGGAGTTTTAAACTCGTGCTACAGTTTTACCGGATCATCTCTTACTGATGAAAAGACTGTTCAGATCAATGAGTTTCCTAATAATGCATCTTTGGTAAACCCTGCATTGTCTCAGCAGTTTTCAACTGATATTCAGAACAGGTTTTTACAGAGAACAACATTAAAGGGAACTAAGGAAAATCCTGATATTCTGATTGAAGGAGAAATTACAGATTATGCTATCGGTGCTACTACAATCAGCTCCAATACGACAACGAATCCTTCCGGAGGAGTTGTTCAGCAGGCTCAGAACAAGCTTACAATCACTGTGAAAGTGCATTATGAAAATAAAGTGCATCCGGATTCCAGTTTTGACAGAACCTATACTGATGAAGCTACTTTTAACAGTAGTTTATCACAGAGTGACATCGAAGCTTCCCAGGTGAAGATTGTGACAGAAAGAATTATTAATAAGATATTTAACGATATTGTAGCGAATTGGTAAGATGAATCCCAGAGTTTTAGAATTAATAAAAAATCCGAAAAATATTCAGTTGGAAGACCTAGGTCTTTTGAAAGAAGAGATTCATGCTTTTCCTTATATTCAAAATATCAGGGCACTTCATCTGTATGGAGTGCATCTGTATGAAAAGGAAAACTATCAGAAAGAACTTTCCACAACAGCGGCTTATACTACGGATAAAAAAATTCTTTATCAGTTAATCAATGGTAAGGTTTTGCAGGAATCAAAACCTGAACCCGTTGAAGAGAAACAGATAACAAAAACGGTAGATAAACCTCTTTACCCCTATAAAGGCTTCCCGATCAAAAGAGAAGATTCACCTTCCGAAAAACAGGAAGAGGACAATTCATGTGTTTTCCAGCCTCCTCAGGAAGTTAAACATATCTATGTGAATGGTGAACGAAACAGAATTTTGTTCGAAGGCGAAGAAAATTTTCTGGAAGAAAAAAATAACGATATCATAGATCTTGAATCAACGCTTGAATCAGGTACTATTGTTACTCAAAAATCTGAACCGGCTCAGGAAGAAAAGGAGTTAATTCAATCTGAAGTTGAAGAAAATGCAGGCGAAGAGTTCACTCCGGAGACGATTATTAATGAAGATGAAATTTCTTCTGAAGGACAAGAAGAAAAAGTCGAAGAAGAAGAAAATATAAGTTTCCACGAAACAGAAGTTCTGTTACCTGAAACAATTATCGAAGAAGATACAACAGAGAAGCCCGTAGAGGTTGAAGTTATACCGACTGAAGATATTGCAGCTTCTACTTCCGAAGAGATCGAAATCGAGCCTGATGCGGAATTGAGTTTCCATAAAACAGAAGAGTTTCTACCTGATGTTAAAATGCAGGTAAGCAGTGAGGAGGCTATAGGAGCTCCTGAAGCTTCCCAAAGCGGGGTCAATAAGCATGAGGAGGAAATGAGACGCCTGATTGAGGAGGTCGAGAAAAAGATGAAGGAAACTAAATCTGCTCCACAAGAAGAAAAAGCAGAACCGGAGATCGTAGAAGATCACGAAATTAGTTTTGCAGAAACTCAGCATTTCCATTTTTGGTCAACAGGGCAGGAAGAAGATCCAAAACCTGAAGAAATAAAAACAGAACCTGCACAAGAAGAGGTTGTTGAAAGCCACGAGCCGGTACAAGAAGCTATTGAAGAAGAAGTTTCGGAAGAAAAAGAAGTGCCAGAAGCTGAAGTACAATCCTCCTGGAAACCAATGAGCCTTGAATCTAATGTGCCCGATTCTTTAATTCATAAAACAACAGAAGTTCCAACTCCGGTAGCAAAGACTTCCGAAGAAGAAATAATTTCCGCTCCTGTAGCAGATACCGAAGTGGAAGACGAAGTTTTAATTGAGGAACCTTTAGCAGCTGCAGAAATATCTCAGGAAGAACCTGTATCAGAAATAGAGGAAACTTCTGAACCTGTTGAAGAACCATCCGAAGTTATTGAAGAAGCTAAAGAGGTTTCTCCCGTAGCAAAATTGAAAGAAGAAGCTCCGGTAATGAATGTTTCTTTCTTTGGTTCTGATATTTCAACACTGAATGTTGAGCAAAAGCAAAGCAAAGAAGAGCCTGTGGAAAAAGAAAATGTGCAGGAGGCTATCATGAAGAATACACAATCCCCGACGGACAGTAATGTTCCCGGCTTTATTAATACCTGGCAAAGCTGGCTGAAGATCGGCAAAACTGATGATCCTGAAAAAGAAAAGGCTGAAATCAAAGAAAAGGCTATTGAAAATTTTATTGAAAAGAACCCTAGAATCAGCCAGTTAAAAGACGAAAGCACATACGTTGTAAAGGAAAAAAATGATGATATTTCGCACCTGATGACGGAGACACTGGCTAATCTGTATTTTGAACAGAAGCTGTACACTAAAGCAATCAAGGCATTTGATATATTAATCAGAAAAACTCCTGAAAAGAAAGAATACTTTGAATCCAGAATTAAAGAAATAAAGGATTTCAGAAGCAAAAACTAAATAAAAAGGTACAGTCTTACGAGCTGTACCTTTTTTGTTTTATAAGCTTTTGGAAGTTTTTTTATTTCCTCTGAATTTCCTCCATGCTTTCCGCCCAAAGACAATAACAAGGATTAATAGTATAATTGTTATAATTGCTGCAATAATAGGAGCGGCCATCGCCAGAATAGACATCAGACCTGCTCCGGCAGTTTCTGTTGTTCCCACTACAGAATTCCCCAGACCGCCAGTCGTCGCAGTTGAAGCGGCCCGAAGCCCTGCAAAACCCGAACTGATTGTTGCCGCTGTTCCACCTCCTGCAATCAATGCCAATGCCCATTGCGGAAAAGTTCCCAGCTCTGCAAACTGACTGGCAAATAAGATGGAACCCGCTACTGTCGCCATAGGAATGGATATCGTATCCAATAAGTGATCAATAAAAGGAATATAATAGGCTAAAATCTCAGCTACCGTTGCAATCCCTGTCGTTATAAGAGTAGGGAGACCTGCAAGCCATTCAAAATGTTCGTTCATGGGAATCCAATGAAAGTAAGAAGCCAAACTCACAAAGAACATGGGAAGAAAAACCCTGAAGCCTGTGGCAGCAGATAAGCCAATGCCAATAAATGCACTGACGATATAGGAAAGATAGGGAACATTGTCTAACATGTTAATTTTCAGATTTATTGTTTCCCTTTAAAAGTACAAAAAGTATCTGATATTTTGAAAGATTCGCGGTGCCTGGTGTGTGATTCGCGTTTCCAATAAAATCTTTTAGCGAAAGAGATTATTTTTTCTGGGCTTCACAAAGTTTGATAAATTCAGCTTCCACATCCTGAAATTTCTGAGGCATTTCCGGAGAAACCCAGAATAACATGGCGAAAGTTTTTTCACCGAAAGAATTCTTAAACAAATCTTTATTCAGTCGGTAGCATTCTCTTAAAAGCCTTTTTACACGATTTCTGTGTACTGCTTTTTTAAAATATCTTTTAGAAACAGAAACCCCGAACTTGCCTTCTTCTATGGGAAAACTAGGCTTATCTTTCAGGATAATTATTCGTAGATTGCCGCAAGTTCTCCATTTACCTTTTTCGAAAAGTAAAGAAATCTCAATGTTTTTTTTGAGTTTTTCAGCTCGGGAATATTTAAAATTCTGCATTAATCTTTTTTCACTAAATAATTAATAACTTCAGCTGCCGCATACAATCCGAAGATGGCCGGAATAAAGCTGATCGTCCCATAGAAAGATCTTTTATAATTGGCTCCGTCGGTCATTTTAAGGCTCTCCTCATTCTGAAGTTCATTAGAAAATACACACCTGAAACCCTTGTTGATCTTTTCTTTTTTTAATCTTTTTCTTATCTGTCTGGCAAGGAAGCAGTTTTGTGTTTTGCTGATGTCTCTTACCATCACTTTACTTGGATCTGTTTTTCCACCGGCACCCATGGAACTTACCAATTTTATTTTTCTTCTTTTTGCGGCTCTTATAAGACATAGCTTTGGAGTCACACTATCGATACAATCCAGAATATAATCAAACTTAGCGGAATTCAGCACTTCATCCATTCTTTCAGGATTAAGAAATTCGTTGATTTTAACTAATTTAAGCTGAGGATTGATATCGAGAAGCCTCTCTGCAACCACTTCCACTTTATGCTGTCCCAATGTAGAATGTAAAGCAGGAAGCTGTCTGTTGATATTGGTAATATCTACCGTATCTCCATCAACAATGGTCATATTTCCGACTCCGGCTCTTGCAAGAAATTCTGCCGCAAAAGAACCTACTCCACCCAAGCCTACTACCAGAACATTTGCCTTCATCAGCTTTTCCAATCCATCTTCCTTTACCAATAGCTCAGTTCTTTCCAGCCAGTACTTATCCATTTTTTATTGTGTGTAAATTTTCTAAAATTTGTTCCTTAAGTTGTTCCAAAGAAATATCCTTTATTTCTGAGACCTTCTGATACAATTCTTCGATTTTAAAATCTTCATTATCAGTCTCTAAAAAGATTTTGTTTATTGGAGTATTTTTTAAAATATCCTGCAAAGATAGATGATACAAAACAGCTTTTCCAAAACTCAGGTAAAAATTATGAGAAAGCAGATCATCTGCTATGCGTTGTTTTTTATTAAAACCATGAATAATCATAGGTTGTTCCGCATTCTTTTTAAAAGAAATAACTTCATAAAATTTTCTGACGCAATGTACAATAATCGGTTTTTTTACTTCATTCGAGATCCGGATTTGTTGCAAAAAAATATCTTCCTGAATCTTTTGGTCAATCTGAACGAGTGAATCTAGGCCACATTCGCCAATCGCAAAACAGTTTTCAGATATCATATTTTTCATCCATTCCAGCTGCGTTTCCACATGGTTGCGATCGATATCCTGAGGATGAATACCGACTGAATAGGGGATGTCCGGTGGAGTTTCTCCAAAATTCAAATTATAAATTCCATTTTGGGTATCCTTTTTATGATGGTGAAAATCAAAAAATTCCATGCTCAAAAATAATGTTATTTAGAATTAATTGAAAATTATTAAACATACGTTTATAAATGTGTTAAAAATTTCTTAACTTTACTCAAACTGCACTTTATGAAAAAAAAATTTACGGAAAAACAGATCCACATACTGGACATTGCGGAGGAACTCATCGCAAAAAAAGGATATGAGGGAACATCTGTGAGAGATATCTGTTCTAAGGCAAATATCAATGTCGCGATGATTTCCTATTACTTCGGTTCAAAGGAGAAAATGATGTCTTATTTGTACCAGTACAGGGTATTAAAGACCAGAGAAAATTTCTCTGAATTTGCCGACACAATTAAAGAAGGTAAACCGGAAATGCAGATGCGCGAAATGATCAAGTATATCGTTTCCCAATTATTTAAATACAATTATTTCCATGGTTTTGTAACCCAGGAACTCCGTCATACAGAGAATTTAAAAGATGAACTTTTAGATTTCTACCAATTATTTGTAAAGAAACTGGATGAGGTGATAAAAAAAGGGGTGGCATCTGGTGTTTTTACCTTCACTCCAAAGCCTGAAGATATTCTTACCATGATTATAGGCTCTACCTTGTTTGTGATCCGTAATAAGAATTTTTATGAACTTTATGTTCCAAGTAAAAATGAAGAAACGTATACAAAAGAAGCCGAGAAAAAAGTGAGAATGAATCTTTTGTTAAGTGTTTTTGCAATTTTGGGATACGCTGCAGACTAAATTTACGTTAAATATTCATAAAAAAAAATCTATTGACAAAAAAGTTATATTTTTGCAAATTAGTAAATCGGCTGTGTAATCCGAAAACTGTTGAATTTTTTATATGAAAAAATATATTTTAGGTCTTTTTACGGTAGCGGTGATTGCTTCATGTGTAAGTCGCCAGGAAAAGGCAATGAAGAGTGCTGATAAAGATTTTATCTTAAAGGCAGCTAATGACAACTTTGCTAAGAAAAAGTGGAAAAACGCGTTGGCTCTTTATGACAGACTTGCCAATCTTGTGGCAGGAACGGATGATTTTCCCAATGTAGGTTTCAATACGGCCTATGCCAACTACTATGACAAGAGTTATAAGCTGGCGGGACATCAGTTCAAAAACTTTGCAGTTAATTTTCCAAAAGATCCCAGAGCGGAAGAGGCGGCTTATATGTCGGCACTTTGTTACTATGAAGGATCTATGGATTACAACCTGGATCAGTCCAGTACAGAATTGGCCATCAATGAGCTTCAGGACTTCCTGACTAATTATCCTAATTCTGAACGATCTAAAAATATTACTCAGCTTATCGATGAATTGTCTTATAAGCTAGAATTTAAGGCCTATGAAAATGGGAGACAATACTTCAAAATGGGTCAGTATAAAGCAGCTAACGTAGCTTTAGAAAACGTATTGGCAGATTTCCCAAGTACAAAGCTTCGTCCGAAAATTTATGATTATATCATGAAATCCCGTTATGAGCTGGCTACTAAATCTATTTATGATCTTAAAGATGAACGTATTGAGAGTGCTTTAACCTACACGAAAATGGTAGAAAAAGAACTTCCTAATACTGAATATTCAAAAACTGCAACAGACCTGAGAGGGAAACTTGAAAAAGAAAAGCAGAATTTTGTTGTCGTTAAGAAACAAACTGAAGCAAGAATTGCAGCTTTAACTGCAAGACAGAAAAAAGAGGCTGATAAGTTGGCTGCGCAGAATAAAAATGAGCAGCAAATTAAAGATCAGATCAGTAATGAAAAGCAGGCAAAGCAGATACAGAGGGACAGTGCAGCACTTCAGACCCCTCCGCCGGCAGCGACTTTCAAAATTAAAAGATAATTCGTAAATTTGCCATCTTAAAATAAAAATAATTTTCTCAAAATGAGTGTAAAAGATACAAAAGCAGAAGTAAATACTATCACTTACGATAAAGATAAGATTGAAGATAAAGTAGGTTCAATCTATGAAGCTATTGTTATCATGGGAAAGAGAGCAGAGCAGATCAATGCAGAAATCCGTACGGAGCTTCACAACAAATTAGATGAATTTGCTGTTCACAATTCTACATTAGAAGAAGTTTTCGAAAACAGAGAACAAATTGAGATCTCTAAGCATTATGAAAAGCTTCCAAAACCAACTTCAATTGCTATTGAGGAATGGTTGAACGAAGATATCTATTTCAGAAAAACAGAAGACAGAAAATAATCATTTTTTGTTTTTTAATAAATTAAGGTCATAAAAGAAATTGTTTCTTTTATGACCTTTGCTGTTTTAAAGCCTGATTGTGGGAAAAAATAAGTATTTTAGTATTTCAAAAATTAAAACTAAATGAGTGTTTCCGGTAAAAAGATACTGATCGCCGTTTCCGGAGGAATTGCGGCCTACAAAATTCACTTCCTTATCAGGGATTTTGTGAAAAAAGGAGCCGAAGTACAAGTGATTATGACCAATGATGCTGAACAGTTTGTCACCAAATTAAGTCTGTCAACACTATCCAAAAAACCAGTATATTCAGATTTTTATGGTGATAACGGAAACTGGAACAGCCATGTAGAATTGGCCTTATGGGCTGATGTTATGATTGTAGCGCCATGTACTGCCAATACTTTAGCTAAAATGACACACGGCATGTGTGATAATCTGGTAATTGCTACCTATATGTCTGCTAAATGCCCGGTATTCATTGCTCCAGCTATGGATTTGGATATGTACGTACATCCTTCTACCAAAAGAAATATGGAACTTGCAGAAAGTTTTGGACACATTATCATTCCTGCAGAAAACGGTGAGCTGGCAAGCGGCCTGATCGGACAGGGAAGAATGGCGGAACCTGCAACTATTTTTAATACCGTTGAAAATTATTTTACAGGAAATAATAACTCAAAAAGTCTTGAAGGAAAAACAGTTTTAATTACTGCAGGTCCTACCTATGAAGCAATTGATCCGGTACGGTTTATTGGAAATCATTCTTCCGGAAAAATGGGATTTTCCCTGGCCGAAGAAGCTTCAAAAAGAGGGGCAAAAGTTATTCTGATTTCAGGGCCAAGCTCTCAAACCCTTAATGATAAGAATGTAGAAGTGCATAAGGTAACTTCTGCCAGGGAGATGCTGGCTAAAGTTTTTGAATTTTATGACAAAATAGATATTGGCATTGCAAGTGCTGCAGTTGCAGATTATGCACCGAAAGACGTAGCAAAGGAAAAGATCAAAAAGAATGATGAAAATCTCACCATAGAATTGGTTAAGAATCCTGATATCCTTAAAACCATGGGAGAAAAGAAAACCCACCAGTTTTTAGTAGGGTTTGCCCTGGAAACCCAAAACGAAGAGGAAAATGCAAAAGGAAAGCTTGAAAAGAAAAATCTGGATATGATTGTTCTGAACTCCCTGCGTGATGAAGGTGCCGGTTTTAAAAATGATACAAACAAAATAAAAATATTCACCAAAACGGAGAAGAAAGAATTTGACCTGAAGTCGAAAGATGAGGTGGCCAAAGATATTCTCAATTTTGTTGAGTCTCAACTTTTAAAATAATTTTAATAAATTTCCGTTCTCAATTATTAATAAGACAATGAAAAAAATTATAAGTTTATTTTTTCTGTTTTTTATATACACCTCAGGTTTTTCTCAGGAACTTTTGGCAACTGTTCAGGTCAATGCTCAACAGTTAGGTGGAAGTAACCAGCAAGCGTATAAAGCGTTGGAAAAAAGCCTTAGAGACTTCATCAATAATACCAGCTGGACGGGAAAAAAGTTGCAGAATTTTGAAAAGATCAAATGCGGTTTTGCCCTCGTTATTTCAGAAAGAAACGGAAATAATTTCAAAGGACAGATTGTAATTCAGGCCGTACGTCCTGTATTTAATACGACCTATGAATCACCTCTACTTAATCTTAATGATCAAAGATTATCTTTTGAATATATTGAAAATGAGAATCTTATATTCAACGAGAGACAGTTTTCCGGTAAAAACCTGACAGACATTATAAGTTTCTATGTGTATCTTATTTTAGGATATGATGCCGACAGTTTCCAATCGATGGGCGGCACACAGTGGTTTGCCAAAGCTCAGCAGATAGCCCAAAATTCCCAGAACAGGAATTATGAAGGATGGAATACAATCAACGAGCCTAGAAGCCGTACAATACTCGTTAATGAGATTATGAATCCCAACTGGAGTCAGCTTCGTTCAACGATTTATACTTATCACAGATCAGGAATGGATAATCTCTTCAATCAGGATCAGACCGCTGCGAAGAAAGTTATTTTTGATGCATTGATGCAATTGAAAATGTATGAAAACTCATTCCAGCAGAGTTATTTCTTTAATCTGTTTATGGATGGTAAAAGTGATGAGATCTTCAATATCTTCAATTCCGGAAATAACGGAGGATTGATACTGAATGATTTAAAACAAACCATGATCATCCTTTCACCGAAAAATATTGACAACAAGTGGAATAAATGGAAGGTCTAGGGCATAAAGTTATAAACTTCCTCTGATAAAGATTTTTCACTTTTTTATATACATTTGATATTATTTTTTATATTTGTTGTTATAGTATTTATTAATCATCACCAAATTTTGAATAATATGAAATCAAAAATCAAAGCGCAAAAGCTTACCAGAGACCAACAAAAAAACATTTTAGGGAGTGGCCCTATAGATTATGGATGCAGTGGCTGCTGCTTGTGGAACACCCAGGACGGTGTAAGAACATGCATTGGATACTATCCTCCCAACAAAGATTGCCGTTGTATGGTTTAGAATTTTGTATTGAGATATAAGTCATGATATGAAATTGATCTCAATTCGATATAAGATAAAGTCGCATGAAGACAGAAATTGCTTCTAAGACGGCTATAATTTTTAAAGGTAACCCCAAAGGCTCCAATAGCTATAAGGGTTACTTTTTTTTGCCCCCCTTTTGTTGTGAGCTAACATGTAACTACAAAAATGGTGGTCACTTCAGGATCTTTCACTTTTAAAATTAGTCTAGTAGGAGGTTCAGTAAGAGGACAAAAAAAATTCATGTGATTGTCATATAATAGCTATTGAATCCTGACTTCTAAAGTTCTATATTTGCATTTAAAGTAACCAGAAATTTATCGATGCTTTCAAGAATTTACATTAAAAACTTTGCCCTCATTGATACCCTTGAAGTATCATTGAAAAACGGTTTACAAGTTATAACCGGAGAAACAGGAGCGGGAAAATCTATTATTTTGGGAGCTCTCCGACTTATTCTTGGAGAAAGAGCCGATGTAAAATCGATTTCCAAAGCTGAAGAAAAAAGCATCGTTGAAACTGAATTTGACCTCAATAATCAGTTTAAAAAGTTCTTTATTGAGAATGATCTGGATTACGAACTTCAAACAATTATCAGACGCGAAATTCTTCCTTCAGGAAAATCCCGCGCATTCATCAACGATGTTCCGGTAACCTTGGATGTTCTTCGGGAACTTTCGTCTCAACTGATCGATATTCACTCCCAGTTTGAAACCTCAAATCTTTTTACCTCAGAATATCAGTTTAAAATCATTGACGGACTTTCCGAGAATAAAAAAATTATTGAAGAATATCAGCAGCAGTTTTCAGATTTTCAAACCTTGAAGATTTTGCTTAAAAAACTCAAGACACAGCTTTCAGAAACCAATAAAGAAAGTGATTATAAAGAATTTCTGCTTAATGAGCTTGAGGAATTAAAACTTGATGATATAGATTTTGAGGATATTCAGAACCAGCTTTCCATCCAGGAAAATGCAGGAATGATTTCCGAGAACGTGGGTCAGATTTTATCCAGATTCCATCAGGAAGAAATCGGAATCTTGTCTTTTTTTAATGAAGCTAAAGCTAAACTATCAAGAATTTCTGAAGTATCTACCAGTTTTGCAGAGCTTAATGAACGACTTGAAACCTCTTTTGTTGAATTGAAAGACATCATTTCTGAGCTTGAACATGAAGCTGAAAAGGTAGAAATCAACCCTGAAAATCTTCTTCGTCTATCAGAACTTAATAACAAGATCAATGCCTTGTTCGTTAAGCATAATGTTTCGGATCTCAATGAGCTGATTGCCTTACGTGATGAATTGGCGGGAGATCAGAAAGGGGCAACAGAACTGGAAGCCCAGATTGCAGAAACAGAAGAAAATATCTCTGCAAAAGAAAAAACGCTTCAGACTCTTGCTGAAAAACTTTCTAAAAACAGGAAAAAGAATATTCCGGTTTTTATCAGGAAAGCGGAAAGCCTTCTTAAAAAATTAGGATTAGAAAAAGCAAAGGTCGATATCGAGTTACACGATGTTCCGGAATTTAATCAGTTCGGTAAAGAAAATATCCAGCTCTTATTCCAGGCCAATTCAGGATTTCCTTTAAAACCGATTCAGACGGCCATTTCCGGAGGTGAAAGATCCAGGGTTATGCTTGCTGTAAAGAAAATTATTGCCGAAAGTGATGCATTGCCAACCCTTATTTTGGATGAAATCGATACTGGAGTTTCTGGAAAAGTAGCAGAAGAAATAGGAAATCTTATGCGTGAAATGTCTGAAGATATGCAACTTATTGTCATTTCTCACCTTGCGCAGGTTGCTGCTAAAGGAAATGATAACTATAAAGTGGTAAAGCAGGACATCGCAGGAAAAACCCAATCTACAATCATTCCTCTCAGCGATAATGAAAAACTGAATGAAATCGCTCAGCTTCTTTCCGGAAGCACAATTACTGATGCAGCATTAGCACAGGCAAAGGTGTTAATTGGCTAAAGAGATGTAACATATTTTACATTATATTTACTAATGTAAAAAAACTATCATATGTTTCTAAAGTTCCTTAGGCTTGAAATTAAAAGCTTTTTCCGTGGTACTTCTTTAGGGATCAATCTTACCATGAAAATCCTGCGATTCATTGGAATCCTCTATTTCATGGGTTGCCTCGCAGGAGGGGCTTTTCTCGTTTTCTTTTTAGTGCAGGAAGAAATGCACCAGGATCCGATAAAAGTTGTCTCAAAGTTTCTCATCGCTGCCTGGATTGTTGATCTGGCTTTAAAATATCTTTGGCAGGAGATTCCCACACAGAATATAAAACCGTTTCTCACGCTGAACATCAGGAAGAATACGCTGGTCAATTATATGCTGACCAAAAGTTTTCTTTCGGCATTCAGCTGGTTGAATTCGCTGTTCTTTATCACCTTTGCTGCGATTGCATTGTTTAAAGGATATAGTTTTCCGGGAATGCTGGTTTGGTTCATAGGCGTTTCTGCGATATTCTATCTGAATAATTTTCTCAATATTTTCTTTAATGATAAAGAGACCGTAGCCATTATTGCGGGTATAATTTGTGTCGTGCTGGGCGTCCTCGGATATTACAATATCATTCCCATCTTGTCTTATTCGGAAAAGATTTTTTACAGTTTCTATGAAATGAATTATGCAGCTGTAGTTCCGGTTATTCTGTTTGTGGTCTTATGGTTGCTGTGCTTCAGGTATGTACGCAAAGAATTCTATCTTGATCAGGGTCTTGAAGCGAAAAAAACTATTGGAAAGACCGAGAATATTGCATTTTTAAATAAATACGGAGCCATCGGAACCTTTATCAATAATGATATTAAAATGTTAAGACGTAATAAAGTCACCAAAGGAATTCTGTTGGGCAGCTTTATGTTTCTTTTCTACGGATTGCTCATGTTTACTTCTTCAATGTATAAAACTCCTGCAATGATGATGTTTATGGGGCTTTTTGTCACCGGAGGGTTTCAGTTTTTATTCGGACAAAGAGTTCCGGCTTTTGACAGTTCCTATTACCCTTTAATGATGACCCTTAATGTGCCGTACAAAGAATATTTAAAAGCAAAATGGTGGCTGATGAATATTGTGACTGCAGTTTCCATCGTGATTGCGCTCTGCTATGCCTATTTTGGGTGGGAAGTTTATATTACTTTTTTTGCCGCCGGATTGTACAATATAGGGGTGAATTCTCAGTTCACACTTTGGTCGGGAGCTTTTAATAAAACTCAGATTGATCTTAATTCGAAAGAAAAAAGACTGGGACAGAAAAACAGTTTTAATATGGTGTCGATGTTTCTTTTGATTCCTAAAATGCTGTTGCCCATGGCTGTATTTGCACTTACAAAATATTTCTTTGGAATTACGGCAGGGGTTGTAAGTATTGCTTTCTTAGGCTTTATAGGCTTTTTATTGAGAGAAAGGATTTTCGATATCATCGTAAAACTTTATAAAAAAGAAAAATACAACGCACTTGATGCATTTAAAAATAAAGGTTAAATCATGATTACTATAAACAATTTATCCAAAACATACGGAACGGCAACGGTTCTTAATATTGAAAATCTTGAAATTCCGAGCGGTGAAACATTTGGTCTTGTTGGAAATAACGGAGCCGGAAAAACAACGCTTTTTAGCCTGATGCTGGATCTTATTCAGCCTACCACAGGTTTCGTAAGCATAGACGGAATTAAAGTAAATGAATCCGAGGTCTGGAAAAACAAAGTTTCCGCTTTTGTAGATGATACCTTTTTAATAGGATATCTTACTCCGGAGGAATATTTTTACTTCATCGGTGAATTGAGAGGCCAGAATAAAGCTTCTGTAGACGAGTTTTTAAAACCCTTTCATGATTTTTTCAATGGTGAGATTCTTAAATCAGGGAAGTATGTTCGTGATCTTTCAAAGGGAAATCAGAAAAAGGTAGGTATCGTAGGAGCCATTATCGGGCATCCGGAAATTATTATTCTGGATGAGCCTTTTGCTAACCTTGATCCATCTACACAGATTAAACTTAAAAACCTGATCAAAGAGCTGTCTAAACAGGAAGGTGTCACTTTCCTTATTTCAAGCCATGACCTTTCGCACACGACAGAAGTTTGTAATAGAATTGTGGTGGTCAACAAAGGACAGCTGGTAAAAGATATCCAGACCAATCCTGAGACGTTAAAAGACCTTGAAAACTATTTTGCAGAACAAGTTTCAGAAACAACTATTTGATCAGATAAAAAACATTGATGTATGAATACGATAGAATCACAAAATGTAACAGATTATCCTAACAGCAATACGATTTTTACAGTTTGGAAACTGAATGAGGAGCCACAGCTGAAGAATGTTTTTCAGGAGCTGTGTGCGTTGGTTTTAAATCTTAATAATTCTGTTTTTAACAGGTTCCCGGACAGCAGAGCAAGCTGTGTGATGGGAATAAGTGCTGACGCCTGGAAAAAGCTTAATCTTCCCAATCCAATGCCCAAAGAACTTTCTGATTTTGAAGAAATAAAAGGGGTAAAGCATACCGCCGTATCCACTCCCGGTGATCTTCATTTTCATTTACGGGCAGACAATAAGAGTGTGATCTTTGATATGGCGATTGAAATTGCAAAACTGCTAAGCTCTGTGGCTGAAAGTGTTCTTGAAGTTCATGGATTCAAATACTGGGATGCCCGCTCAATCCTTGGTTTTGTTGATGGAACAGAAAACCCACATGGAGAAGATCGTGATTATTTTGCAAAAATCGGGGATGAAGATCTTCAGTATAAAGGAGGAAGTTATTTGTTTGTTCAGAAATATCTTCACAATATGGATGCATGGAAGAGCCTTTCAACGGAAGATCAGGAAAAAGTGATCGGAAGATCAAAAGAGAATGATATTGAAATGTCTGATGAAGTAAAGCCTTCCAATTCCCACATCGCATTAGCCAATATTGAAGGTGAAAATGGAGAAGAATTGAAAATTGTTAGAGATAATATGCCTTTTGGCAGCCCTTCTACCAATGAGTTCGGAACGTATTTTATTGCGTATTCAAGTACATTTACCACCACGAAAAAGATGCTGACCAATATGTTTGTCGGCGATCCTCCAGGAAATTATGACAGAATTCTTGATTTCAGTACTGCCGTTACGGGAACACTTTTCTTTGTTCCTACAAGGAATATGCTGGATGAATTCTCAGGATAATAAAAAGGTCGGAAATCTACATTTCCGACCTTTTTACTTAATCACACATACCTATAGGAAGCATACACATGACCGTGGTTGAGCAAGGATTCATGACTTCTTCTTTGCAGCAGGCATAATAGCCGTTAAAAGCGACAAGATATTGAAGCCTTCCGGAACACATTGAGGACGTATTCCCTCCAAGCAATTGTTTTAAATTGTTTCTGTTGATTCTTTTTAAATTTTTCATAGTGATAGTTTTACGATTTGTATTACACTAATTTATGAAAAAATACAAATCAGATTGTTAAAAAATTGAAATTCAGTTTTTTGCATTTTTATAGGGTAAGCTTTGGTATTCAAATTTTGCAAGTTGTGCAGAGTGAAAAATACAGATTAATAAAAAAAATATTTTTTTTCTGTAACTTTTTTAAATAGTTGGTGTCTTTATTAATAGAAACAGCATTAGAATGAAATTTTTGTTCGGAAATAAAAAAGATGATTTGTTGAGCCGCCTGAAAAAACAGGATCCGGTGGCGCAAAAGCTTTTTTATGAACAGAATGTCAAAAGGTTTTTAAACGTAAGCAAAAGCTATGTCAGCGATTTATATCAGGCTGAAGATTGCCTTATTAAAGCCTTCTGTAAAATTTTTAAGCACATTGAAAGTTTCAGAGGAGAAGCTAATCTGGAAAGCTGGGCAAGAAGAATTGTTGTCAATGAATGTCTGAATTTTATCAAAAGCCGTAAAACGGTCTTTTATCTGGATGAGATCAATCATTCTTTTCATGAAGAAATAGATGAGCCTTTCGATTTTGATTTCAATGCCCAGGAGCTTTTGGATCAGCTTCCGGATGCGTATAAAATGGTTTTTAACCTCTATGTTCTGGAAGAATATTCGCATCAGGAAATTGCCGATACTTTACAGATTTCAATAGCAATGAGCAAGACTCAATTGTTTAGAGCCAAAGAAAAATTAAGAAAGATCTATTTTCAACAACAAAAAATGATGAAAAATGAACACGTCTAAAGATAATCTTGAGTTTCAGATCAGAAAACAGATGGAAGAGAGAGAAATTGAGCCTTCAAGAGATCTGTGGTCTGAAATAAAACTTCAAAAAGGAAATGTGAATCGCACACAAACCCGGGTAAGCTGGCTGTTGGTAGCTTCCGGTCTGGTGTTGTTGCTAGGTTTGGGAAGTATTTTGTTTTTCTCTAATGAAAATACTGAAACGACTCCGAAAATGGTAAAAGAGGTGAATAAGCCGAAAGTTCAGCAATCTCCATTGCCATCTGAACATAAAGAACCTTCTTTAGTAATACAGGCCACGCAAAGTGATGTTGTAAAAAATGTTTCGCTTCAGGAAACAATAGGGAATGTGAATACTCCTGTGGTTGCGAATAAAAAAAGCCTGCTTAAAGAGCCTGTTTTAGAAAATAAACCAATAGCTGTTCCATATCTTAATCCGAAAATTATCGCACAGGCAGATACTTTAAAAATGCCGGTGAAGAATAAAAAATACGTGGATCCTGAAACCTTACTTTTTTCTGTGGAGCATAAAGACATTATTGAAAAAACCAAAGGGAAAAGTAATGTAGCGACCATCGATCTGAACGGGAAATAATCTTTTTAAACAAAAAAATTAATAATATGATCAAAAAAATTATCATGATGGGATTCGTGTGCCTGATATCCGGATCCGTTTATTCACAAAAAAAACCTTTCAAATTCAATCTTCCAACAAAAGAAGATACAGAGGTAAGTCCTATTGTAAAGGAAAAAGTAGATGAATATGCCAGAAAAATTGATGCTATTATCAAGGAAGAAAAAAAACTGATGGAAGCTGAATTGCTTGTTTTACAGGACAGAAATCTTGATAAAGCAGAGTTCAATACACAAAAAGCAGAAGTAGCCTCCCGCTATTCCCAAAAAATAGATCAGAGAATCGGCGATCTGGGCTTTGATATTGATGATGTGATTCAGAAACAGGTAAAATATTCACTTCTGAATACCGATGTTACCTCAAATGAAGAGTTGAAGGAGAAACTTTTAAAAAAAATACGCCCAGCAAAAAATATTAGAGGGTATATTTCATATGGAGTTATGAGCCTTACCAACTCAAAGGCTGATAATGAACTAGATAAAAACCTGGGTTATGCTGGAAATCTTGAGTTTGGATTTAAATTGAATTACCAGTTTAGCAGAACCAGCCGATGGGGATTGATCTCAGGAATCGGATTCTCATGGAGAACACTCAATGTTGATAATAATATGTTTTTTGCGAAAGATGGAAATGCAGACGTTTATCTGGAAAAATTTGATAAAAACCTCAGCAAGAGTAAGCTGAGAACAGGATATATTGTGTTTCCACTAGGGGTACAATATAATTTTTCTAAATTAAAAAATGGCAGTATGGATATTCAATACAGGGATTATGATGAAGGTCTTAAAATAGGAGCTAATATGTATGGTGGATTAAGAATGTCAACCAATAATATTATAAAAGGCGACGGAATCAGCCAGCGTGAAAGAGAAAACTATCAGGTAAATCCTTTTATCTATGGAGCACAGTTGACCGTTTCTTATGGTGACTTCAGTATTTTCGTAAAAAGAGATCTTGGTAACTTTTTTAAAGACGGACGCTTTGAAAATGATAAAGCACTGCTATTCGGGTTGGCCTTTGGATGGTAAAAAACTAACTACTAATCATGAAGTTTGTAGCATATTAATAAGAAACAAAGCCTCAGAGTTACTGAGGCTTTGTTTATGTGATCAGGCATTATTTTAAACTACCCACCATATCTTCAGGTTTTACCCATTCGTCGAATTGTTCGGCGGTTAAAAAGCCAAGATTCACGGCTTCTTCTTTTAAAGTTGTTCCGTTTTTATGAGCTGTTTTTGCAATCTTTGCCGCATTTTCATACCCTATATGAGTATTTAAAGCGGTAACAAGCATTAATGATTTGTCTACAAGTTCTTTAATTCTTTCATGATTCGGTTCAATACCTACGGCACAGTGATCATTGAATGAAACACAAGCGTCAGCAATTAGTTGAGCAGATTGCAGGAAATTGTAAGCCATAACAGGTTTAAAAACATTCAATTCATAATTCCCCTGTGTTCCGGCAAAAGAAATGGTAGTGTCATTTCCTAAAACCTGTGCACAAACCATCGTCAGCGCTTCATTTTGTGTCGGATTTACTTTGCCGGGCATAATAGATGATCCCGGTTCATTTTCAGGAATATGAATTTCTCCGATTCCGGAACGTGGTCCTGATGCCAGTAATCTGATATCCTGAGCAATTTTAAAAAGAGAAACGGCAAGCTGTTTTAAGGCGCCATGACTTTCAACAATAGCATCGTGTGCAGCCAGAGCTTCAAACTTATTTTCAGCAGTAATAAAGGGAAGCTTTGTAAACGTAGCAATATGTTCCGCTACTTTTACATCATAGCCATTTGGCGTATTTAATCCCGTTCCTACTGCTGTTCCGCCCAAAGCAAGCTCAGAAAGATGAGGTAATGTGTTTTTTAAAGCTCTAAGACCAAATTCCAACTGGGCAACATATCCGGAAAATTCCTGACCAAGAGTCAATGGAGTAGCATCCATCAGGTGGGTTCTTCCGATTTTTACAATATCCTTAAATGCTTTTGACTTTTCAGCCAGTGTATTTTTTAACTTTTCAACGGCCGGAATGGTAACTTCTACCACTTTCTTATAAGCCGCAATATGCATTGCAGTAGGATAAGTATCGTTTGATGACTGAGATTTGTTCACGTCATCATTTGGATGTATTTCAGATTTTTCACCTAAAGTTCCCCCGTTATTGACATGTGCTTTGTTTGAAATGACTTCATTCACATTCATGTTCGACTGAGTTCCGGAACCGGTCTGCCAAATGACCAAAGGAAACTGATCGTTAAGCTGACCTTCCAGAATTTGATCACAAACTTTGGCAATCATATCTCTTTTTTCAGCAGGAAGTACTCCGAGATCCGTATTGGTAAAAGCCGCTGCTTTCTTTAAATAGGCAAAAGCTTCAATGATTTCATGTGGCATTGAACCCTCAGGACCGATTTTAAAATTGTTTCTTGAACGTTCAGTCTGTGCACCCCAAAATTTGTCTGTAGGTACCTGCACTTCTCCCATGGTGTCTTTTTCTATTCTGTAATTCATATTATTTATTTGATTTTTCTTTAGTTAAAATGATGTCTTTTATATCATCCATGTTCATTAATACATCATAGCTTATAAAACATGTTGGTCCCACTGATTTTAAATTTAATCTCATGCTGTTTTGTGAAAGATCAGAGAGTGTTACGACTCCTGTGGAAAAGATGCAATTTTCATAACGTTGAGAAGAAAATTTAGCTTCTTTAATATGGATGATAAATTCATTTTTTTCATTGGTTGTTACATCAGATTTTAGGATTGTAAACCTTTCATTTTGAAAATTAATGAATGAAAAAGTAAAAGAATTAGGTGTCTTTTCCAAAATTTCAAACTTAATGGGATGTTCCCCAACTTTCCCTACCCAACTTCCTGAAAGCTGGATTGCATCTTCATGTATTTTCTGAGCAAAGCTGTTATTGTAGATCGTAAAACAGAAAAGTATAATTAAAATATTTTTCATTGAATTTGGATATGCATTTTTTTAAACCTTCTACAGTTAAAATAACTTTTATAAAGTTACTTATAAAGTCAGAAACCCGCAATTTATAATCATTATAAATATCAATTGAAATCAGTGATTTTACTCATGTTTTTTAGGGAAGCCGTATTTTTGCACAAACAAAAATTGAATGGACTTTAGATATCAGGATCCGTATCCAATTCAGAAAGATGATACGGTGTATAAAAAGCTTACATCAGATTATGTAAAGGTAGAAAAGCTGGGTGACAGAGAAATTCTAAGTATCGATCCGAAAGGATTGGAACTATTGGCTGAAGAAGCCATGGCAGACGTTTCTTTTATGCTGCGTTCTTCCCACCTGGAAAGCCTGAAAAGAATCATTGATGATCCTGAAGCTACAGACAATGACAGATTCGTTGCCTATAACTTATTACAAAATGCTGCTGTAGCCGTAGAAGGAGCACTTCCTTCTTGCCAGGATACAGGAACTGCTATTGTGATGGGTAAAAAAGGTGAAAATGTATACACAGGAGTAGATGACGGGGAGTTTTTAAGCCGTGGAATTTACAATACCTATCAAAAAAGAAACTTAAGATATTCTCAGGTCGTTCCTTTGACAATGTTTGACGAGAAAAATTCAGGATCAAACCTTCCTGCACAGATTGATATCTATGCTAAAAAAGGAGATTATTACGAATTTTTATTTCTGACAAAAGGAGGAGGATCTGCCAACAAAACGTTCCTGTACCAAAAGACAAAATCTTTATTGAATGAAAAATCTCTTGAAGAATTTATCAAAGACAAGATTTCAGACCTTGGAACGGCAGCTTGCCCGCCTTATCACCTGGCATTGGTGATTGGTGGAACTTCAGCAGAAGCCAACCTTGCTGCAGTGAAAAAAGCTTCAGCGAAATATTATGACAACCTTCCAACAGAAGGGAATGAGGCCGGCCAGGCTTTCAGAGACCTTGAATGGGAAGCGAAAGTTCAGAAAATATGTCAGGAAAGTGCGATCGGAGCTCAGTTTGGGGGTAAATATCTTACTCACGACGTTAGAGTGATCAGACTTCCTCGTCATGCGGCTTCTTGCCCCGTAGGAATGGGAGTTTCTTGTTCTGCTGACAGAAATATCAAAGGAAAAATTACTAAAGAAGGAATCTTCCTTGAACAATTGGAGCAAGATCCAAAGAAATTCCTGCCAGCTACTCCGCCACACCTGGAAGAAGCTGTTGAAATAGATTTGAATAAGCCGATGCCGGAAATTTTAGCAGAGCTTTCAAAATATCCGGTTAAAACAAGATTAAAATTAAACGGAACTTTAATTGTGGCCAGAGATATCGCTCACGCAAAGATTAAAGAAATCATCGACAGTGGAAAACCAATGCCGGAATACTTTAAAAACCACCCGATCTATTATGCAGGACCTGCAAAAACTCCGGAAGGAATGGCGTCAGGAAGCTTTGGGCCAACAACAGCGGGAAGAATGGACGTTTATGTAGATGAATTCCAGAGCCACGGTGGAAGTATGGTGATGCTGGCAAAAGGAAACAGAAGTAAAGATGTTGCTGATGCTTGCCATAAATATGGAGGTTTCTATCTTGGATCCATTGGAGGACCTGCTGCAATTCTTGCAAAAGAAAATATTGTGTCTGTGGATGTTGTAGATTTTCCGGAGCTGGGAATGGAAGCAGTAAGAAAAATTGAAGTTAAAGATTTCCCTGCATTCATCATTACCGACGATAAAGGAAACGACTTCTTTGCTGACCTTGCCCATTAAAATCTATATAGAATTAAAATAAATAATAAAATAGAGCACTGATCTTTTGTGTAAAAAGGAAAAAAGTTCTATTTTTGCCTAAAATCTTTAAGAGAATGATAACGATTTTATCAGCATTTTGGCCGTTCTACCAGTTCCTATGGACTATATTCTTCATTACTATGTTCTTAGTAGGATTCTGGTGTATTTTTATGTTCTTCGGATTAGTAATCCCAATGTGGCTTACTGAAGGTTTGAAGGAGTATTTCGGAAAAGTGAAGCCTTTCGATCCTGAAGATATCAGAAGAAAGCTTGTTTCTGAGCAGGAAGGTGTAGAGGTTATTTATAGCCAGCCGAAAGGGAACGGACCTTTCATTCATGATCACGGACATCATCATTAATTGATTGTCATTGCTTTTTCACCTTAATTCTGAAAAAGTAATATCAAAGCAAAACAACATATATAAACCGCTTAATTTTTTTAAGCGGTTTTTCTATTTATTGTTTCTGAGATTTTCCGGAGATACTCCGAATTTCTTTTTAAATGCCCTGGTAAAATTCTGAATGTACTCATATCCACATTCAATAGCAATCTCTTTGATCATCATTTCATTGTTTGTAATGAGCTTCCTTGCCTTAAGCATTCTTAGTTCCGAGATGTAATGAGAAATTGTCGTGTGATATTGTGCCTTGAATTCCTTTCTGATAATATTCTGATTCATTCCCACCATTTTTCCTATTTCTTCGGCTTTTATATTCCGATGGTAATTTTCATCAATGAATTTTTTAACCATCTTACCAATCTCAGGAGTTGATTTTAAAGTGTTCTTCCCGTTAAACTGCTCAAAGATCAGAATAAGAAGTTTGATGATTTCTGTTTCTACAAATAATTTCTGTAAAACGCCTTTTTTAGAATAATTCATAATTTCATTGATAATCATATGCATCTCAACCGTCATATCAGGAGGAGTTTCCTTATGCAGAAATATAAAATTATTATGAATCATATTTTCCAGAATTTCTGCACTTTCCAGATTATCTTCAGGATTGATGAGGTTGAAAATATAGCTGTAATTAATTTGAATTTGAAGGTATTTCAGCGTTTCGTGGTTTTCTGTCCACAATTCGGCCACACTTTCTTCAGAAGAATAATGAAGGATGTATTGATTTTTCTTGAATGAAAACGAGGTGCCACAATCCTGAGCTTCCATATTGATATTCTGACTAAGCAAAAACAGAAGATTAAAACTGGATTTTCCTTCAAGCATATGAGATTTGAAAGACGGCCTGGCATCTGAATCTTCCTGCATTACAATTTTGATGTCCTGAGATCTGAACAGAAACCCATTTTTAGATTGATTCCTCATACGACATATTTTTACAGCCATGGTACAATTTACATATATAAAATACCGCCCAGGATAACCAAAAGTTCGGAAATGATAACTCAGGGAAAATATTGAGAGGTACTTTTGCGCAAAATTAAATTAAATTTAGAATAATTAAAAATAATATTTACTATGTTTCAATATTTACATTTTGCAGTAAGGAAAATCAGAGCCGGATTGGTGCTGCTTAGTATCGCAGGAAGTGGCTTATATGCTCAGGGTACACCATTAACCTGTAATAATACAGATCCCGGAACAAATCCCGGAGATGTTGGATGTGTTGCCTTTACTTATCTGGGCCAGCAGGTTTCTTATGCAACTGTAAGAGGAGCAGACGGAAAGGTCTGGCTTCAGCAGAATCTAGGAAGTTCGAAGGTTGCTACATCTGTGGCAGACGAGGATTCATACGGAGATCTTTTTCAGTGGGGAAGATGGGATGATGGCCACCAGTTGAGAAATTCTTCTACAATGTCTCCTCCAACGCCAAATAATCCCGCAGGAATTACCACAGGATCTTATATCATCGGATCTCCGTCATGGTGGGCAGGATTTGCTGCCACAGATACTTGGATAGATAAAGGACCTAATGATGCTAAAGAAAATACAGGTGTAGACCCTTGTAAGGCTTTGGGAGGAGAGTGGAAAATGCCTTCTCAGGCGGAATGGACAGGCATTGTAAATGCAGAAAGTATTTCAAATCCGGCCACGGCTTTTGCCAGCCACTTAAAATTACCTGCCGGAGGATATAGAGGATCCAGCAATGGAGATTTTACATTTGTAGGACAAAGAGGATATTTCTGGAGTTCTGATACTTCCGGAATTGGTGGAAAGTATTTATATATTGGTAATATCCTTGCTAATCCTTCTTCTGGGGCACCAAGAGGTCAGGGATCATCAGTAAGATGCATTAAGCCGTCTTCTTCTCTGGGAACTTCTGAAACAAGACCAAATACAATCGCAGTAGGTATTTATCCTAACCCAACCAATGGAATTCTGATTGTGAAAGTGGACAGCAGTATTCAAACAGCAAGCGTAACCAATGCGGTAGGGCAAAAACTTAATGTAGGGTTTTCCGGTAACCAGATTGATATGACCGGTTTACCAAATGGGGTATATATCGTAGAATTAAAATTAAAGAACGGTCAGTTAATTTCTAAAAAGGTTATAAAAAAATAATGCTTTTTCAACAAAAGAATCAGCATGCATACCGAAGTTTCGGTTAAAATATAGTTCATTACAATTACTTTTATTGGAAGGCTCATGAAATTTTCATGGGTCTTTTTTATTGGAGATAATTTTAAAAGAAGTGCAAAGAAACAAAAACACGGAATAGAGGAAACATAAAAATAAAATCAATTAATCAACGGGAAGATCAGCTTTTTTGCATATTTAAAAAAATAGTCTACTTTTGCAGTAGATTTATCAAGAAAGGTGGAGGGATTTGGCCCAATGAAACCTTAGCAACCTACACAATTCCAGAAGTGTAAAGGTGCTAATTCCAACCCGAAAGGGGAGATAAGTGAAGTCAATATTCTTATATGAATTCCATTTCTTGAAGTCTTGTATATCCGCAGAATCATCTGCCGGAATGTAGTATTAATTGGCAAGAACAGAAAATGAAAAAATTAAGTACGGCAGTATTGCTGCTGGGCACCATTTGGATTGCTGCGCAGGAGCAGGAAGAAAAGGGAAAGCAAATTGAAGACATCATTATTGTCGGAAACCGCAATGTTAAACGAACAAAACTGGAAACTCCGGTTCCGGTAGATGTTATTAATATTGAAAAAATACAAAAGGCCTCTCCTCAGATCACCGCTCAGGATCTTCTGAACTATGTAATTCCGTCATTTAATGCTGTAAGACAATCTGCCTCAGACGGAACAGAACATATTGACCCTGTCACTTTAAGAGGAATGGGGCCAGATCAGGTACTGGTGCTGATAAATGGTAAACGAAGACATACAACCTCTTTGGTAAACTATCAGAATACCGTAGGAAATGGATCTGTAGGAACAGATTTAAGTACTATTCCTGTGATTTCTATTGACAGGATAGAAGTGTTAAGAGATGGTGCGGCAGCACAATATGGTTCCGATGCTATTGCGGGAGTTATCAATATTATTCTAAAAAAAAATGCGGGAGCTTCAGCAAGTATTACGTATGGGCTGAGCGGAAGAAATGACGGGGACACCTATCAGGCAGCAGCTAATTACGGAACTTCTTTAGGAAAAACGGACAGTTATATCAATTTTTCACTACAATTAAGCCACAGAGGAAAAACCACAAGGACCCAAAATCATGATCTGATTGTTTATGACCAGTCCAATCTTAATGTGGTCAATAATAACGGGGCTATTACGGCCAATGGAATTTCATTACCCAATGTTTCCCCGATTGCGACAGGAGTTTATAACAATTCTTTCGCCTATGATTTTGCGGGAACAGGAAGTCAGATCTCAAGAGCATATGACGATGCTTTGATAGCTCAGAACGGGCTTTCAAGGGATGATTTCAACTTTCAGATCGGAGATGCACAAATCAGACAGGGACAGCTGTTTTTTAATGCAGAATATCCTTTTAATGATCATTTTAAGCTGTATTCTTTTGGAGGATTCAGCGTTAAAGAAGGAAAAGGATTTGGATTCCGAAGATTGCCCAGTGAGACATTTAATGTGGTGTCGTCAATATATCCCAACGGATTTCAGGCGACTTTGGGATCTCAGGTCTACGATCTTTCCTATGCTGTTGGTACTAAATATAATGTAAACGATTGGTTTTTTGATCTGAGCAATACTTTTGGTAGCAATACTTTCAACTATAATGTAAACAATACCAATAATGCATCACTGGGAGCAAAATCTCCCACCAGCTTTTATGCAGGCGCTCATCAATTTCTTCAGAATACAATCAATCTGGATGTCTCTAAAAAAATCAGCAAATTTAATATTGGATTTGGAGGAGAATTCAGATTTGAACAATACCAGATTAAAGCCGGAGATGTGGCTTCCTATACTCAGTATGACGTTAATGGAAATGTAGCAACTCCGGGCTCAACGGTGATTGGAGCCGGAGGATCACAGTCTTTCATTGGCTTTTCACCGCAGAATGCAGTGAAAAAAGACAGACATTCAACAGCGGTCTATGCGGATATTTCATACGACCTCGATAAAAAACTGAATATTGATGCCGCTGCCAGATTTGAAAACTATTCAGATTTCGGAAATACGCTCAATGGTAAATTAGCGGTACGCTATGAGTTCATTAAAAACTATGCATTAAGAGCAGCTGTTGGTACAGGATTTAGAGCTCCTTCACTTCAGCAGCAGTATTTTAATAATTCCTATGCCGATATTTCTACTTCAGGTTCCGGAATTGTCACTAAAGGAATTTTTAATAATGACAGCAAAGCCGCACAGGTTCTTGGATTTAATCCTTTAAAACAGGAAACCTCTGTCAACGGAAGTGCCGGATTTACTTTAAAACCCGTCAAAGGCTTATTCATTACTTTAGATGGCTATATCATTAAGGTAAAAGACAGAATCGTTATTACCAGCAACATTACAGATCCCCGATTATCAGACCCTGATATTGTAGGAAAAGGAAATGAAGTGGAGAGCGGACGATTTTTTGCCAATGCTATTGATACAGAAACCAAAGGAGTAGATTTGGTGGTATCTTATGACTGGAAAGTAGGCGGTGGTAATTTAAATATCAACCTCGCCGGAAATTATACCGAGACAAAAATTACAGGATTTCATTTTCCCGAAAACTTAGGAACTCCTCAAAATCAATTCTTTGGTCCGGATCAGATTAATATTATTGAGTCTTTATCTCCAAAAACAAAAGCATCCCTGGGATTGAATTATGGCATCGGGAAATTTAATTTTCTCGTAAGAAACACGTATTTTGGTAAAGTAATAAGAGATGGCTATCCTTTTGGTGGTGTTCAGGAATTTTCACCAAAAATCGTCACAGATTTTAGTGTGGGATATGATATTACGAAAAATATCAACTTTACTGTGGGAGCCAATAATGTATTTGATGTCTTTCCTGATCTTCAGATCTATGAAAATTCATATTATGGAGTATTTAAATATGCTCCGGTGCAAATGGGAACATTGGGAAGTTATTTTTTCGGGAGACTTAATTTTAATTTTTAATCATTAAATGAGTACTACTTCACATCAGATTGGCTGGAAAACTGCTGCCGCAATTGTAGTTTCCAATATGATTGGTACCGGTATTTTTACAACGCTGGGTTTCCAGTTGTCGGATATTACCAATACCTACAGTATTTTCCTGTTATGGATAATCGGAGGGATTCTCGCCTTGTTCGGAGCTTTTTGCTATGCCGAATTAGGATCTCACTTTAAAGGAAACGGTGGTGATTTTATCTACCTTAATGAAACCTATCATCCGTTATTCGGCTATCTTATCAGTTGGATCTCCTTAATCATAGGGTTTTCATCACCTGTTGCATTAGCTGCATTGGCGATGTCGAAATATCTGTCAGCATTCGATTTCACTTTCGGAAACGGTTTCGCTATTGTGGCCATTTTTTTGGTCGCTACTACCTTATCCTTTAGTTTAAAAGCATCGAGCAGATTCCATAACTTTTTTACCTTTATCAAAGTTACTTTTATTATTGTTCTGATTATTGTAGGCGTTTGTCTGTCAGAATCTCCACAAATTGGTAACAGCCTCAATTTTAGTGATACCTGGAAGGATGAGATCATGCTTCCAGCCTTTGCTACTTCTCTGGTTTTTGTGACATATTCCTATACCGGCTGGAATTCAGCGTCTTATATTGCCGGAGAAATAAAAGATGTCCAGAAAAATCTTCCCAAATCACTTATCATAGGAACTGTTTTTGTGACAATCAGTTATCTTTTAGTAAATTACATTATGCTGAAACATGCTCCTGTGAGCCAACTTGCAGGGAAAGAAGATGTAATGGGAGAAGCTGCAGTTAATATGCTGGGTGATACTTTTGGAAAGGTAGTTAATGTTTTTATTGCATTACAGCTTATTGCGACTATCAGCGGTTATTTATGGGTAGGTTCAAGATTGACACAAGCTTTCGCAAAAAGCACCTATTTATGGAAACCTCTTTCCGCGGGCACAACAAAGGGAATTCCGGTAAGAGCCATTTTTGCCCATGCTGTAATTGCTGCCATTATTATCTTAACAGGAAGCTTTAAAGAAATCTTTGTATACACGGCTTTCATTCTTCAGTTGTTTGCCAGTCTGGCTATTTCTACCGTATATTTCCTTAAAAAAGAAGATCGGAAAATATTCAGATCCAATGCTTTTTACATTTTTCCAACTGTTTTTTTATTGTTCAGCATATATATCCTTTATTTCACATTCATTCATAATCCAAAAGAAAGTTTGATAGGACTGGGAATTATTGCAGTAGGAATTATTTTATATCTAATTGATAGAAGACTTAGCAAAGGAGTTTAGCAAGAGGCTCTAAAATTTTAATAGACAAATAAGTAAATACACATTTTTATAGTTTAGCTCTAGGGTTCAAAAATTTATACTTTATTTTTGAATTAATAATCCTTATCTTTGCACCCACAAAATTTCCACAATGTCTAAATCATTAATTCCAAAATTAGAAGCTATAAAACAAAGATATAATGAGGTTGCAGACCTTATTATACAGCCTGATGTTATTTCAGACCAAAAAAGATATTCTTCTTTAAACAAAGAATACAGTGATTTGGGGAAGATTGTAAGAGTTTATGATCAGTATAAAGGGGCTTTGGACAATATCGCTGAATCTGAGGAAATTATCGCCGATGGTTCAGACAGAGATTTGGTAGATCTGGCTAAAGAAGAAAAACTGGAAGCACAATCAAAAATCCCCGGATTGGAAGAGGAGCTGAAAGTTTTATTGATTCCTAAAGATCCTGCTGATGATAAAAACGTTATCGTGGAATTACGTGCCGGAACCGGAGGTGACGAAGCGGCTATTTTCGTTGAAGATGTCTACAGAATGTATACGATGTACTTCAAAACAAAAGGATGGAGACATGAAGTAACAGATTCCAATGAAGCGGCAAAAGGCTACAAGGAATTGATCATGAAAGTAGAAGGGGAAGGTGTATATGGAGTAATGAAGTTTGAATCCGGAGTTCACCGTGTACAACGTGTACCGGAAACCGAATCTCAAGGTAGAGTTCATACCTCTGCGATTACCATAGCTGTTTTACCGGAAGCTGAAGAAGTAGACTTCGAACTAAATCCTGCAGATATTGAAATGCAGACTTCACGTTCGGGAGGAGCCGGAGGTCAGAACGTAAACAAGGTGGAAACAAAAGTTCAGTTGACACACAAACCTTCAGGATTGGTGGTTGTTTGTCAGCAGGCACGTTCTCAGTTAGCTAACCGTGAATTGGCCATGGAGATGTTAAGAACTAAGTTATATGATATCGAGCTTCAGAAAGTACAGGGAGATATTGCAGCACAGCGTAAATCGATGGTTTCTACTGGAGACCGTTCTGCAAAGATCAAAACATATAACTACCCTCAGGGAAGAGTAACAGATCACAGAATCAATAAATCCATGTATAATCTGGATGCTTACATGAACGGAGATATTTCAGAAATGATAGATGCCGTAATCATGGCCGAGAATGCAGAGAAAATGAAAGGAGAAGAAGAAAACTACTAAAGTTTTTTAAATATAAAACATAAAACCTCTGATTTTTCAGGGGTTTTTCTTTTTTAAACAATTTAATTACAAAATAAACTATGAAAAACTACAAAATTATTTTATTGCTTTTGCTGACGATGGTGGGGCAATACGTTTCAGCTCAGACAGAAGTAAAGAAGCCTAAAGAAGTATTTGAAATGTACTTTGGAACCTTTGTCAATAATGATGAGGTGATATTAGGAAAACTGAATGATTATTTAAGACCTACCGTAGAAGGGCAGGATGCTTATCAGGTTAATTTTAAAGAAAGTTCAGAGGAGATGATGAATACAAGTGTAGAGAATTTTCTTGCCGCTTTTCCTAAGGCAACTGCCGCTGCATGTAAAAAAGAAGCTGAAGATTATTTCAGGGGCATGCTGGCGAACTTTAAAACCGGAAAACTGACGGTAAAAAATATAAAAGTTGTCCCTAATGAATATGTTGAGGGTCAGAAAATTGCCGAAATTACCTATTCCGTAAGTTTTCAGGTCCCTTCAAAGTTGTCTCCCTCTCCGTCCGGAGATCTTAAAAAGATAAAAGCTGACTATATGAAAAAATATCTGGTTGAAGCTGCAAAGGATTTTAAGAATGCAGATAAAACGGTGACCATAGATCAGGAATTTAAACTGTACGAACTGAAGGAAGGAGATAAAATCTACTACTGGAACGGAGGTCCTGATGAAATTGTTACCGGGCTTACCGATTTCTACTTTGAAAGCTTTGGCCCCAAAGAATAATATCCTAAAAATAGATCCAATAATAGTCCCGTTTTTCGGGGCTTTTTTTATTTCGCATACTTTGCGTAATTTTGAGAAAAACCGTTCACTATGAATTTGAAACCTTTGTTATTAACTGCTGGAGTTTTGTTTTCAGCATCTTTTTATTCTCAAACAATGAATTATCCGAAAGCATTAAAAGGAGGCCAGACTGATACTTACTTCGGAAGTGCAGTGGCAGATCCTTTCAGAGACCTGGAAAACGACTCTCAAGCAACTAAGAAATGGGTAGATGAAGAAGTAGCTTACAGCCAAAATTATCTTGCAAAAATTCCATTCAGAGATAAAATTAAAAACCAACTGAAAGAAATCTGGAATTACGAAAAAATTTCAGCACCTTTTAAAGAAGGAGATTACACATATTATTCAAAGAATGATGGTTTACAGGCACAATCTGTGTTGTATAGAACAAATAATAAAACTAAGGCGACAGAGGTATTTTTAGATCCCAATAAATTCTCAGAAAAAGGGACAACATCTCTTTCTAACCTTTCTTTTAACAAAAAGGGAAACCTTGCCGCTTATTCTATTTCTGAAGGCGGAAGTGACTGGAATAAAATTATCATTCTTGATGCCGTTACTAAAAAGCAGATTGATGAAACATTACTGGACGTAAAGTTTAGTGGAATCGCCTGGCAAAATGACGAAGGATTCTATTATTCAAGCTACGATAAACCGAAAGAAGGTACCGTGCTTTCAGGAATGACGGATAAGCACAAAGTGTATTTTCATAAGTTGGGTACAAAGCAATCTGAAGACAAATTGATCTTTGGTGGTGAAAAGACCCCTAGAAGATATCTGGGAGCAAGTGTTTCTGAGGATCAGAGATACCTGATTATTTCCGCTGCAAATGCTACTAACGGAAACGAGCTGTACGTTAAAGATTTAAAGAAAGGAGGAGACTTTGTACAGTTGGTAAAAGGATTTGATATCAACGCTAATATTGTAGATACTCAGGGAGATGATCTTTTTATTTTTACAGATAAAGATGCTCCGAATATGCGTCTTGTAAAAACGACCATCACCAATCCGGCTCCTGAAACCTGGAAAGATGTAATCCCGCAAACAGACAATGTGTTAGGAATTTCTTCCGGCGGAGGATATTTCTTCGCAACGTATATGGTTGATGCCATTGATAAGGTAAAACAATTTGATAAAACAGGAAAATTAATCAGAGAAATTGCACTTCCGGGCAAAGGAAACATTTCCGGATTCGGAGGAAAGGAAAAGGAGAAGGATGTTTATTACTCTTTCAGTAACTATATCACTCCGGGAACAACCTATAAATTTAATGCAGATTCCGGAAAATCAGAAGTATACCAGAAACCCAAAGTGAAGTTTAACCCGGATGATTATGTATCAGAACAGGTCTTTTATACTTCAAAAGACGGAACAAAAGTTCCTATGATGATCAACTATAAGAAAGGGACAAAGCTGGATGGTAAAAACCCTACCATTCTCTATTCTTACGGAGGATTTAATATCAGCTTACAACCTTCTTTCTCTGTAGTGAATGCAATCTGGATGGAAAATGGGGGTATTTATGCCGTTCCGAACATCCGTGGAGGAGGAGAGTATGGCAAAAAATGGCATGATGCAGGAACAAAGCAGCAGAAGAAAAATGTTTTTGAAGACTTTATTGCAGCAGGAGAATACCTTCAAAGTAAAGGCTATACATCCAAAGAATATATGGCGCTTTCCGGAAGATCAAACGGAGGTTTGTTGGTAGGAGCCACAATGACGATGCGTCCTGATCTTGCTAAGGTAGCCTTCCCGGGAGTAGGAGTGTTGGATATGTTGAGATATAATAAATTCACTGCCGGAGCTGGCTGGGCGTACGATTACGGAACAGCAGAAGACAGCAAGGAAATGTTTGAATATCTTAAATCTTATTCTCCTGTACATAACGTAAAAGCAGGAACTTGCTATCCATCCACCATGATTATAACCAGTGATCATGATGACAGGGTAGTTCCGGCACATTCATTCAAATTTGGAGCAGAACTTCAGGAAAAACAGGCATGCAAAAATCCTATTTTATTAAGAATCGAAAAGAACGCAGGACATGGTGCCGGAAGAGCAACCGATCAGGTGATTGGAGAGAATGCTGATCTTCTGTCTTTTGCACTATATGAAATGGGAATCAAATTGTAATTCTAAAGTGTAAAATCAGGTTTATAAAAAAGTAAACAGATTAAATAAATTATGTAGAGGCCGGGCATTTGTCCGGCCTTTTTCTTTGGTTAAAATACACAAAAACTGATTGTTAACAGAAGTTTCATGTTTCGTTCAAAAAAATTAACTTTACGGAGACAAAAATTATTGGAATGCGAAAGACAATTTCTGTGAAAACTCCGGATTTTAGTGTATTACCTCAGGAAAGAGAGATCTACAACTTTGAAAAAGACGGACTGGAGCTTAAATCATCTTATGAAAAAAAAGATGTTAAAAATAAAGAATTAACACAGACTTCTCCGGGAATTGAACCCTACTTAAGAGGGCCGTATTCCACGATGTATGTTCAGAAACCATGGACGATCCGCCAGTATGCAGGGTTTTCTACGGCAGAAGAATCCAATGCTTTTTACAGAAGAAATCTTGCCGCAGGACAGAAAGGTCTTTCAGTAGCTTTCGATCTTGCTACACACAGAGGATATGACTCTGACCACACAAGAGTAGTTGGTGACGTAGGAAAAGCAGGGGTAGCCATTGATTCCGTTGAAGATATGAAGATCCTTTTCAACGAAATTCCCTTGGATCAGATCTCCGTTTCCATGACAATGAACGGTGCCGTACTTCCTATTTTGTCATTTTATATCGTAGCTGCTGAAGAACAAGGGGTAAAGCAGGAACTGCTTTCAGGAACCATTCAGAATGATATTCTAAAGGAATTCATGGTGAGAAATACCTATATCTATCCACCGGCACCTTCTATGAAGATCATTGCAGATATTTTTGAATATACTGCTCAGAACATTCCCAAATTCAATTCTATTTCCATTTCAGGATATCATATGCAGGAAGCCGGAGCAACTCCGGTACTGGAAATGGCCTATACATTAGCAGACGGCCTCGAATACGTAAGAACCGGTATCAAAGCGGGAATGAACGTAGATGATTTCGCTCCAAGACTTTCATTCTTCTGGGCTATAGGGATGAATCACTTCATGGAAATTGCTAAAATGAGGGCCGCAAGATATATCTGGGCAACCCTTTTAAAGCAATTTAACCCTCAGAATCCAAAATCGTTAGCACTAAGAACACATTCACAGACTTCCGGTTGGTCACTGACCGAGCAGGAGCCGTTCAATAATATTACCAGAACAGCTATAGAAGCACTGTCTTCAGCATTAGGAGGAACACAATCACTGCACACCAATGCATTAGATGAAGCTATTGCTCTTCCAACAGATTATTCAGCAAAAATTGCCAGAAATACACAGATCATTCTCCAGCAGGAAAGCGGAATATGCGATGTGGTAGATCCTATGGGAGGAAGCAACTTGGTAGAAAGCCTTACCCAGCAGATGATTGAAGAAGCGATGAGGTATATCGATGAGGTAGAACAGGAAGGTGGGATGACCAAAGCTATTGAAGCAGGGATTCCAAAAATGAGAATCGAAGAAGCAGCGGCCAAAAAGCAGGCTAAGATTGATAGTGGTGAAGAATTTATCATCGGAGTAAACTCTTTCAGATCAGCTTTAAAACAAGATGCCATCGAGATTCTGGACATTGATAACACCGAAGTTCGAAGAAAGCAGATCGAAAGACTAAACACGATAAAAACAGAAAGAAACCCCGACGCTGTAACCGAAATCTTAAACGACATCCGTGAAAGTGCAAAAACAGGAAAAGGAAACCTGTTGGCACTATGCATCGAAGCCGCTAGAAGAAGAGTTACCCTTGGCGAAATGAGCGATGCCATGGAAGAAACTTTCGGACGATATAAGGCCAATATTAAAACAATTTCTGGAGTATACGCTATGAACGCCGGTAAAAACGAATATTTTGAAAAAGCCCTTAACCTGACTCAAAAATTTGAAGAGGAGGAAGGACGCCGCCCAAGGATTATGGTGGCAAAAATGGGCCAGGATGGGCATGACCGAGGAGCTAAAGTGGTAGCTACAGCCTTTGCCGATATGGGATTTGATGTCGATGTTGCCCCATTATTTCAAACTCCTGAAGAAGTTGCCAAACAGGCTGTGGAAAATGATATTCACATTCTGGGAGTGTCATCATTAGCTGCCGGGCACAAAACACTGGTTCCTCAGGTAGTTGGGGAGCTTAAAAAATTAGGAGCAGATGATGTTGCTATCGTTGTAGGAGGTGTAATTCCGCAGCAGGATTACGAATTCCTGTATGCAAACGGTGCCGACTTTATCTTCGGCCCGGGAACCAACCTGCCAAAATGTGCAGTGGAGATTTTAGAAAGATTATTAGCACAGTCTTCAGATCAGTAGACTGACAATACCATACAAAAGGCTGCTTCAATTTTGAAACAGCCTTTTTTTTATTTCTTGATTTCTATGATTTTTCCATCATCCGAAATTTGATAATACGCATTAGTTATACTTTGGCTTTCACCATCTAAGGTATGATCTGTAGTTACAGTCACTTTACCGCTTTTACTGATTTCATAGCTGCTGAACTCTTCCTTTTTATCATCCTTTCCAGGATCAAACCAGATTCCTTCAACGTATAGTTCACCTACAATTTTATTTTCTACGACTGTAAGCAGGTAATACCGGTAATCAAAGTCCCCACAGTCCATAGGAACAAGAATAAGATCCATACCTTTATATGGGGTTAAAGGAAAATACCTGAATTTTAGCTCTCCACAGGTATACTGTTGCGAACCTTCCGGTAAGAAATCGGTTTCCAGAAATTTGACATCTACTCTGGGAAGACTTTCTATAGGTAGGTTGTATTTTCCTTTTTTTAAACCGGATTCTGGCTGAACAGACTCATTCGTCATCTGTCTCCATTTTTCAATTGATATATAATCTCCGGAAACAGGTTCCATAATCTTTAGACTATTACACTGATCACTTGAAGCTTGGAAAATATGGTAGGTTTCAAAACGATCCGGCCCGTTATAACCTACAGAAATTGAATAATCCCAGCCGTTATTTACTTTTGTACTGTCTACAAGAAAACCGATCTTTCCTTTTCCTTTGGTTTCTGATTCCAGAAACTTAGCCTCACTTTTTATTTCCTCTAAATTCAGGATTTTTTCCATAAAATCAGACGAATAGCAGGTATTGTCAATGGTTTTTACAATCTCTTTTTCTACAGCTTTCTCTTTCTTACATCCCACGAAAAGTAAAGGAAGTATTCCTAATAAAAGTTTATACATGAAATAATTTTTTCACAAAAATAAGATTTAAAAAATTGAACATTTAAAAAATAATTCTATATTTGCACCTGAAAATCAAGTTTAACCATTTAAAAACAACGAAGCAATGTTCAGAACAAATCAGAATTTTACAGTTGGATTGCCACTTATGGTGGTAAGGCTTCGTGGTTTGGTACACTCTTAGAATAACAGTACAATGAAATATCAAAACCCGAAGTCGTAGAGATTTCGGGTTTTTTATTGCGCAATATTTCAAAACTCAAATTTAGTTTCCCCGAAATCTTTTTTAGTGTCATTAAGAACAAAATGAAAGAATCTGTCGTGATTCAAATTCATCTGTTCATCATTGTAAAATCCATCAACTAATGTTTTAGTTGAATAAAGGAGTAGATGCAATATAAATTCGGAATCCCGGATCTTGTATCTGATACTCTGTGCCTTAAAATGGAAAATGATAACCTTCTGTTGTATCGCCTGAGAAGTACGAGAAGCAGAAAAAGAACAAAAAGAAAAGATGTAATAAAGCAGATAAGAAAAAAGTATCAACGTAGTGAAGTGCTGAGAGATGCAAGAAGAAATATTCAGTGGATTCCACTTGATGTCCCCTACCAAAGAGGATTTGTAAGATTCTTTGTAGTAAGGGAAGAGGTCATCAGATCCAAAGACGGAGAGTTTTTTGAAGGAATTCTGAAGAAAATCAATACCTGGATGTATTCCGAGAGCCGCCGGTTTCTCAAAAAGAAAAAGAAATTCGGAAGAAGAATATATGTTGAAAAAGAGCAAAAACTTAAGCCTATATCTTCCTGGTCCTGGAGTGATCCGAAACTCGCATTTACCGCAAGGGAAAGACAATATTTTCTGAAATATGAAGAATACTGTCCCTACCGGAAATGCAACGAAGTATACTACGAATTTACCGAACCATGGAGGTTTACCTTAAGAGTAAGACCCAATATGATTACCCATTACAAGCCTGTAGATTTCGAGTTGGAAAAAGAATATGCAGAGCTGGAATCATACTTATGGCAACATAAAAATGCCGGGATTATTTACAAAACAATTTATGGTAAATCAAATTCATGGAGATCGGAAAAAGAAGATTCAAACCTTATCAAAAGCAGGAAATATTTTACCTGCGCACACACTGCAACAGAGATTGCAGAAAGCTTTCTGGACGTATAAGTCCAACTATTATTTAAAACCAAAACAATGGGAAATTTAAAACTAAAAGGAAAAGATATATTAAAACTGGGCTATCCGAATAATCAAAGCATCAATGTGGCGCTTGAAGTCATGAAAAGGAACTTTGCCACCAAAAATATCCATCACGTAAAATCTATTTTAAAAGAAATCCTGGTCAATCCGGAAAACTTTGAAAAAGACTTAACCTTCGGGCAGATCGCAGAAACTTTGCTTTCTTCAAAAAAGACAGAAAAAAGAATGCTGAATTCACAGCGTGCCTCTTTTCAGATCTTTGGAAATAACATTTCTGAAGAAGCAAAAAACCAACTGTACACCGCATTGAAATTGCCAATTTCAACACAAGGCGCTTTAATGCCTGATGCCCACAGTGGTTATGGCCTTCCGATCGGAGGCGTACTCGCCGTAGAAAATGCAGTCATTCCTTATGGAGTAGGCATGGATATCGGCTGCAGGATGAGCCTCAGTATTTTGGATACCCCCGTTTCATATCTGAACGGTGCAAGAGATAAATATGAAAAAGCTCTTGCAGAACACACAAAATTCGGAATGTATGAGACTCACAAATCTCACATAGACCATGAAATCTTCGACAGAGATACCTTTGACCTCATTCCGATTTTAAGAAGATTAAAAGGAAAAGCCATTAAACAAATGGGATCTTCCGGCGGAGGAAACCACTTCGTAGAATTCGGAGAAGTAGAAATCACCGAAGAAGACGAGCAGATAGGATTACCAAAAGGAAAATATCTGGGAATCCTTTCTCACAGCGGATCCAGAGGATTGGGAGCAGAGATTGCCCAGTATTATTCCAGAGTAGCCACAGAACAATGTCCGCTACCAAGAGAGGCCCAACAGTTTGCATGGCTTGACCTGAGTACACACCTCGGTTTGGAATATTGGACTGCCATGAACCTCGCCGGAGACTATGCTTCAGCATGTCACGATGACATCCACAGAAGATTGGTAAAAGCCGTAGGAGGCAGGGTGAAAGCCAGAATTGAGAACCATCACAACTTCGCCTGGAAGGAAATTCACAACGGAAAAGAAGTGATTGTTCACAGAAAAGGAGCAACCCCGGCCCATGAAAATGAATTGGGAATGATCCCGGGTTCAATGACCGAAAAAGGATTTATTGTTCGTGGGAAAGGAAATCCCGATTCTCTGAAATCGGCGTCGCATGGCGCAGGAAGAGCACATTCCAGAGGAGAATGCAGAAGCCTTTTTACTCAGAATGATATCAAAAAAGAACTGAAGCTGAAGAATGTGACATTGATGGGTGGAAATACAGAAGAAGCACCAATGGCCTATAAAAACATTCATGAAGTGATGAATGCACAAAGCGAACTGGTCGACATTCTGGGAACATTTCAACCGAGAATCGTGAGAATGGATCGGTAATCAGCCCAGTATTCAGGAGCTTAATCCCGCTTTCCGCACTCGCTATTTTTCTTTTACAAAAGAAAAATGAGCTCAAACAATTGCTGCAATCGGGGCTAACCTAACAGGTTTCAAAAACCTGTTAGGTTTTAACTAACAAAAAGAAGGTTTGTAAGAAACTGATTAAAATTATTAGATAATGATCAGTTGACAACCTTCACCTAAAAAAACAAAAAAATGGGAGCACCACATAATATAAAAAGATACGGTGAAGTCTGGCCGGAATTCAGAATCCGGTTAGGACTCAAAATTTTAGACAAATTAAAAGATAAAGTCATTATTTCAGGAGGATGGGCCTGGCATTTTATGTCTGAAACCGGACATACAGAATACAAACACGCCCATGATCACAAGGATATCGACATTTTTGTAACAAAGGAAAACGTAGCTGAGGTTGTGATGACCTTGCAGAATGAAGGATTTCAGAAAGTATGGACCCGCTACGATCATCTGCCAAGCAAGGAAAACTTCCGCAGGTACGAGAAAACAGTAGAACTGGAAAATGAAAAATTCCACAGAATTACCATCGATTTTTTTGAAAGAGATGATCTCGATACTGTTGAATGCAACGGATTTACAGTTGTAGAACCCTCTCTGTTACTTTCTTTTTACAGGAATATTCACTCCAGTGATAAATGCTGGGCAGTAATGGCTGCAAAAGATCTTTTACAAAAGGGAATTGATCCGTTGGAACATCCCCAATTAAGCAAAATGCCAAAATAAAAATGGAAAAAATAATACAGATCACTTCCGGGAGAGGTCCTTTAGAATGCCAATGGGTGGTTTCAAAAGTGCTGAAGACCTTTCTTGACGAAGTGAAACAAAATAATTTGGAGTACGAAATCATTCATCGTGAAAACGGTGATGAGAATCTGACTTTAAAATCCGTGACCCTGCTTTTAAAAGGAAAAGAAACAACAACGTTTTTAAAGAGCTGGCTGGGAAGTATTTGCTGGACAGGAAAAAGTACATTCAGAAAATTACATAAAAGAAGCAACTGGTTTATCGGTGTTTTTGAACTGGAGAATCTTGAAAAGATAGACTTCAGAGAAAAAGACATTAAATTTCAAACAGCCAGAAGCCAGGGAAGTGGCGGGCAAAATGTAAACAAAGTGAACACTGCTGTTCGTGCCACCTATATTCCGACAGGAGAAACTGTATTCGTACAGGATTCAAGGTCTCAGTTAGAAAATAAAAAGCTTTCTATTTCTAGATTAAAGAAAAAAGTAATGGAAACACATATCCGGCAACTGGAAAAAAGAATGCAGGAAACCTGGGCTCAACATCTCCAGGTGCAACGTGGGAATCCTGTCCGTACATTTTCCGGAACAGATTTTAAAAAGAACCATCAGGACAGATCTTTTAAAAAACAAAGAAATAGCCTGAAAAATGAATTAAAAAACGATAAAAATGACCTTAACTAAAAATAAATATTACTTCGAAGCCCTGGACAATTATCCATACAATCTACCGGATTGCATGGAGGCCTTGAACTACGCATTATCATATGAGCCCGAAGATGCAGACAGTCTTTGCCTTATGGGAAGAATTTACTCCGAAATGCTAAAGGATTATGAGATGGCAAAAAAATACTTTGAGGAAGCTTTACAAAATAACATAAACAATCTCAACACTCCAAAGTACTATCTTGAATGTCTTTTGAACAATGAAGATTATAATGAAGCAGAAAAGCTCATTGCGTTTGCTTTAAAAATAAAAGGAATTGACAAAGCCGAAATTCTTTATCAGCACGCTCTTTTATTAGAAAGGAACGAGAAATATAAAAAAGCTTTATTGAAACTTAAAGAAGCAAAAAAGTTGAGTTACAGTACTTCTATGACTTCTATGCTGAAAGAAAAGGAGAAGTTTATAAAGGATAAGAAGAAAAAGTAAGATAAGCCTGAAATATCTGAATGAAAAAATTATAAGTAAAAAAGCTTAGATAAAGAATATAAAAAAAGGAAAAGAAGGCATAGTAGCCTTCTTTTTTAATAATATTTTTGAAAAATATTCTAAATATTGTGAATAATTCATAGATTTATTGGATAAAAAATGACTTTATGAATAAAAAATTATCTTTATTGCCAATATCAGTGGCTTTCTTATTTGGTTTTGCGAATGTCAACGCACAGAATTCGACAAAACTTATCCAGGATTATTATCAAAAAAATGGACAATTAACTCAAAAAAGTAATGCTAACGATAAAATTGGCGTTGTGATTTTGAATGAAGATGCTTCCAAAAGTTTGGGAGCTCATATTGTTAACGTACAACAAACCTATAATGGACTTAAAGTGTACAATGCACTTGGAAAAGTGATCATAAAAGGAGATCAGATCGTATCCGAAAAAAATGACTTCAACAGAAATGTAATAGTAGCCAACCAGAAAAAAGTACAGGATCGGTTTTCCGAAGGTTTTCTCATGCAAAAGTTGGGATTGAGCAAAATTTCTGAAGCGGATTATTCATCCGATGTCTATTTTGAAAAAAATGGAGTGTATGTTCTTTCCAAGGAAATATTTGTTTCCGATGGAAATTCTTCAGATGTATGGCATGTGATTGTTGATGCCGGTAGCGGAGAGGTTCTTACCAAAGACAATATGACATTGGACTGTAATTTTGAAAACAGTTCTGATTCTCATGAAAAGCATCATGAAAAGTTAGATTCACCTTGGAATCCTCAGCCGACGGATATAAAAGTTAATGCTCAAAGTACAACAGCAAGCCTTCTCTTACCTTCGAATGCATCCTATAATATTTTTCCGCTCCCGATAGAAGCTCCTACATTTGGGGGGCGTACGATTATCAATAATCCATGGGACCTGGTAGCATCTCCTGAAGGGTGGCATTCCGACGGAACCAACAGTTATACCAATACAAGAGGAAACAATGTCTATGCCTATTCTGACCAGGACAATGCCAATACACCTGGATATTCTCCAGATGGGGGAAGCACCAGAAACTTCGACTTCCCTTTTGCAGATGACAGATTTGCTAATCCATTTGCCTATAGAGACGCCGCTGTGACCAACTTGTTTTATATGAATAACAAAATGCATGACATTTTCTATAAGTTTGGATTTACAGAAACAGCCAGAAACTTTCAAACTAATAATTTTGCCAACGGAGGTATTGGAGGAGATGCTGTGAGAGCAGAAGCATTTGATGGAAGTGGTCTCAATAACGCCAACTTTAGCTCAGGATACGAAAGAGTTGTTTCAGGGCAAATTCAGGTATTGGCGCCCAGAATGCAGATGTATCTGTATGACAGAACACAAACGGCAGATGATCCTATCCTGAGATATCAGTATAATTCTCCGGCAACGATAATAAACAGACCTAAAGCCTTAACCGCCGGAGCTTCATTCGGCCCTATTTTTGGACCGCCTGTAACCGGTGATCTGGTAATTTCTTCCCCGGCAGACGCCTGTACCGCACCGGCTGCAGGAAGTCTTACCAACAAAATAGCCCTCATAACGAGCACAGGTTGTGAATATGGTCTTAAAGTGCTGAACGCTGAAAATGCTGGTGCTATAGGAGTCATTGTCTACAGACCCGCCGCTGATGCTCCCGTAGGTATGGGCGCAGGAAATTCAGGAGGGCAGGTGTCTATTCCGTCGATCAATATTGGTAAAGCAGAAGGTGAATTTATGATAGCACAACTGAACAATGGTCCGGTTAATGTCACATTAAATTTCGATTACAGCGGATTCAAACATTCAAGCTTTGATAATGGAATTATTGCTCACGAGTATGGACATGGAATTTCGAACAGATTGACAGGTCAGGGATACAGTTGCCTCTCTACTACCAATACAACAGAACAAATGGGAGAAGGGTGGTCAGATTATTTCGCCCTGATGATTACAACCAGGCCTGGTGACACTTCTGCTCTTGCAAGAGGAGTTGGTACATATCCGAAAGGCCAGCCTATTACAGGGGTGGGGATCAGACCTGCTAAATATTCTCCGGATTTTTCAGTGAATGACTATACCTACGCAAAAACAAATACAGCCGTGATCCCACATGGAGTCGGCTTTATATGGGCAACAATGTTATGGGATCTTACCTGGAAATATATTGAGAAATATGGGTACAACAGCGATGTCCTTGCAAGTACTACTTCCGGAAATGCAAAAGCTTTACAAATTGTAATAGATGGACTTAAATTACAAGCCTGTAGTCCTTCTTTTATTGATGGCAGAGATGCTATTCTTCAGGCCGATGCTGTTGGAAACGCAGGTGCAGATAAATGTATGATCTGGAATGCTTTTGCTAAAAGAGGACTGGGAGTCAATGCTTCCGCAGGAAGTAAAACCGTTTCAAATGATCAGGTGGAAGACTTTACAGTTCCTCAAGAATGTAACGCTTCTCTGGAAACTAAGGAGCTTACAGTTGCAGATAATCGATTTGTCATTTTCCCGAATCCGACCTATGATGAATTCTTTGTAGGAAATATTGATAAATCATCCAAAGAAGTTAAAATCAGAATGTTTGATATGTCCGGAAAACTGGTGTTTACCGATTCCAGAGAATCTGCTTCTAAAAAAGCCATTTCTACCAGAGGATTCCAGAAAGGAGTATATATGGTTCATATTCAGCAGGGAGATAAAACTCAGGTTGAGAAGTTGATTGTAAGGTAATTGAGTTTAAATTTTAACATAATATAAGACTGCTTCATATGAAATTTATTATTTGAAAATAGCATAACATATTAAATAAAATAAGCAGAAAAAGGAGAAAGAAGACAAAATACGTCTTCTTTTTTCTTTTAACAGGGTTTTTAATGTTTTGATTGTAGTTGTCTGTAAATTAGGACGATAAAAAACCTTTGAATATGAATAGAAAATTATTTTTACTGCCAATCTGTTTGGCTGTTTCTTTGACCACTGGTGCGCTGCATGCACAAAACTCAGCAAAACTTATTCAGGATTACTATCAAAAAAATAGTCAATTGAAACTGAAAGGTAATACAACAGACAAAACTGAAGTTATCATTTTAAATGAAGACCCATCCAAAAGTTTGGGACTAACTATTGTAAACGTTCAGCAGACTTTTAAAGGCCTTAGAATTTATAATGCCTTGGGAAAGGTGCTTATTAAAGATAACAAGGTTGTTTCCGAAAGTAATGAATTTAAAAGAAATGTCGTGGTATCTGATCAGAAGAATACTCAGGAAAAAATTTCAGAAGATTTACTTAGAAAAAAATTAAGGATCGGTGAAATTTCTAAGATTGACTATTTGCCCAACGTTTATTTTGAAAAAAATGGGGTTTATGTTCTTTCAAAAGAAATTTTTGTTTCAGATAAAAACTCTCCTGCTGTCTGGCATGTAATTGCCGATGCTGCAACAGGAGAAATATTGAGTAAATATAATACTGTGCTTAGCTGTAATTTTCAAAATGATGCTCATTCAGATAAGATGAATGAAAATACATCTGCTCCTCTTGCTGATTTTTCTCCAATGAAAAATATGTTATCCGGAACAAAAACATTACTGTTGCCTAGCAATAGCTCTTATAACGTTTTCCCTCTACCGGTAGAAGCTCCCACTTTTGGATCCCGTTCACTTGTAAATAACCCATGGAATTTGACATCATCTCCGGAAGGATGGCATTCTGACGGAACAAATAATTATACCAATACAAGAGGAAATAATGTGTATGCATATTCAGATCAGAACAATACCAATACACCCGGATATTCTCCGGACGGAGGTAGTACACTTAGTTTTGATTTTCCTTTTGCAGATGGAAGATATGAAAATCCTATGACGTATAGAGATGCTGCCATTACCAATTTGTTTTATATGAATAATAAAATGCATGACATCTTCTACAAGTTTGGGTTTACAGAAACAGCAAGAAATTATCAAACAAATAATTTCAATAAAGGAGGTTTAGGGAATGATGCTGTAAACGCAGAAGCATTTGATGGGAGTGATTTTAGTAATGCTAATTTTGATCCTGGCTACGAGTATGTAATTGGTAGAGTAAATGTTGTTTCTGCACCAAGAATGCAGATGTATCTCTTTGAAAGACCGGATACGGCATCAGATCCTATTTCAAGATATCACTACAATTCTCCAGCCAGTATTACAACCCGACCGAGAGTAGAGGCTAAGCCCCTTTTTTGGGGTACTATTTATGGGCCACTTGAAACGGGTGATTTAGCACTTACGGTTCCGGATAATGCTTGTACAGTTATGGTATCCGGAAGTTTGACTGGTCGAATAGCCCTGATAAAGAATGGCGGTTGTGACTATGATCTACAGGTTTTTAACGCTCAAAAGGCAGGCGCAATCGGTGTAATTGTATATAATCCATCTTCTGATTCTCCTGCTGATGCTGATAGTAGTTCATGGAGTTATTATGACCAAGTGACTATTCCTTCTCTTAACATTGGGAAAAATGAAGGAGAATATCTTAAAAATGAAATTCTTGCCGGAACCACCATTAATCTTACACTAAGTAATAAAGATTATAATGGCTATAAGCATTCAAGTTTGGACAACGGAGTCATAGCTCATGAATATGGACATGGGATTTCCAATCGATTAACAGGGCAGGGATATAGTTGCCTTAGAAGTGATATGTCCGCAGAACAGATGGGTGATGGCTGGTCGGATTATTTTGCTTTAATGTTAACAACAAGACCAGGTGATACATCTGCCTTAGCAAGAGGAATGGGTACTTATGTTTTTAACGAGCCAACGGACGGTGTGGGCATCAGGTTAGCAAAATATTCTCCTGATTTTTCAGTAAATGATTATACCTATGCAAAAACAAATACAGTATTCATCCCACATGGAACAGGTTTTATATGGGCGACTATGTTATGGGATCTTACCTGGAAGTATATTGAAAAGTATGGATATAACAGTGATGTAATGGCAAGTGCTACTTCAGGGAATGCGCGAGCTTTGCAAATTGTGATGAATGGGCTTAAACTTCAGGTTTGTAACCCTTCCTTTATAGATGGAAGGGATGCTATTCTAAAGGCTGATGCTACTGGAAATGGAAGCGCAGACAAATGTATGATATGGAATACTTTTGCGAAAAGAGGCTTGGGTGTTAATGCTTCTGCCGGAATTAAGGCAGTAGGGACTGATCAGGTAGAAGATTTTACGGTTCCACAGGAATGTAATACTTTGGCGACCCAGGATCTTAAAGGTGTTGATAATAAATTTATCATTTTCCCGAATCCTACTTATGATGAATTCTTTGTAGGAAATATTGATAAATCATCCAAAGAAGTTAAAATCAGAATGTTTGATATGTCAGGAAAACTGGTATTTACCGATTCCAGAGAATCAGCTTCTAAGAAAGCTATTTCTACCAGAGGATTCCAGAAAGGAGTATATATGGTTCATATCCAACAAGGTGAAAAGACTCAGGTTGAGAAATTGATTGTGAGATAATATTCTTCTATTAAAAGAAAAAAAATAAGCTTTCCCAGGAAAGCTTATTTTTTATTTACAGAGATTAAATAATCATAGACCATTTGATGTTGTTCATCGTTGAGTTTAGCTTTAGGAGCCATTCTGCTTAATGTTTTTATCCAGCCTTGGTCATCATGTTTTGTAGGTTCCGGTAGCTTATGACACTTGGCGCAAGAGTTTTCAAAAATAGTTTTTCCCTGAGCAAGTTGTTCAGATGAGGTATACTTGGGGCCGGTTACTGCCACACTTTTAGGTCCACAGGACACCAGAAATGCTGATGCGGCGATACCTGTTAAAATTAATTTTTTCATAGCCATATCTTTGTTTTGGTAATTATTTTTTTACAGAAACGATATAATCATAAACCCACTGATGCTGTTCATCTGTCAGTTTTGCCTTTGGAGCCATCGAATTCATGATTCCTACCCATTGTACAGGGTTATGTGAAGTAGGATCCGGTAGCTTGTGACATCTTCCACATGAATTCTCGAATATAGTTTTTCCCTGTGCGATTTGCTCCGCCGTAGACGTTGAAGATCCTGGAGTAACAGGAGATGTAGACGCTTTTGGAGTACAGGAAACAAGGAGAATAGCAATGAATGATGCCGCAGCAATGAGTTTTTTCATGTTTCTTATTTTTGATATATAACAAATGTAATAAATTCTGCAGGCCTTTGATACAGAGGGTTGTAGTTTTAATTTAGAAGAAATAAAAATTAAAATAATGTGAAATAGTGAATACGAATCAGTGCCAGCTAATTGATTTTGGTTTTACCTTTAAGCATAGACTATTGATGATTCGCTTTTTAATTATTACTTTTGAATCAATGAAATTTTCTACAGAACAGCTCATGGAAGGAATACAATCAGGAAATAAACGCCTGATTGCAAAAGCGATTACATTAGTTGAAAGTAAAAAAGCAGAACACAGAATACAGGCAGAGGAACTTTTAAAAAAGATCATGCCTTTCACAGGAAATTCCATCAGGGTAGGAGTGACGGGAGTGCCCGGAGCAGGCAAGTCTACCTTTATTGAAAGTTTCGGAAGATTGGCTATTAATCAAGGTAAAAAAGTTGCGGTTCTAGCTATTGATCCGAGTTCTTCAATTAATAAGGGAAGTATTTTAGGAGATAAAACCAGGATGGAAGAATTGGCGAAAGAAGAGAATGCGTTTATCCGGCCTTCCCCAAGTTCCGGTTTTTTAGGCGGTGTTGCCAATACAACCTTTGAAACCATGATGATATGTGAAGCTGCAGGCTATGATTATATTTTAATCGAAACAGTAGGAGTGGGGCAATCCGAGGTACTGGTTGCTGATATTACCGATGTTTTTTTATTTCTTAAAATCATTGGTGGTGGAGATGAGCTTCAGGGTATAAAGCGAGGAATCATGGAGATGGTAGATCTTATTTTTATCAATAAAGTGGATCAGGACAATCTTCAGAAAGCAAAAAATACAAGACTTGAGTTAAAGCGGGCGCTGGATTTTATTCCTCCAAAAGAAAAAGGGTGGAAAATTCCTGTTGTACTAGGTTCTGCTCTGCAAAACGAAGGCCTGAGTGATGTTTATGATAAAATTTCTGAGTTTATTGATCTTAAAAAGAAAGATGGTCGTTTTGAAGAAGTTCGAACTCTACAAGCGGAAAAACGTTTTGAATATTGGGTTCAGGAATATATTTTGTCCTTAATGAAAAAAAGTAATACAGTGGAAGAAGCCTATCTTATCCACAAAAAAAATGCTTCAGACAGGATTTCTAATCCGAGTACCGAAGCAAAGCTATTTGTTGAGAAATTTTTGTCCGCTGAAAACAGGGATTAAAGTTTTTCCTTTTCCTGTTTTACTACATTTTTAGAAACATATCCGGTATAGGTAATGGGCTGTCTGTCATTACTTCGCATAGAAACAAAAGCACTGCCACTTGAATAAATCTCGAGAATGATCTCATCAACATTTTTCACATCATTAGGTTTGACCCTTAAAACCCAGGTACCTTTTTTATTTTGAGATTTATTGACTGTGAAATCTTTTGAAGTAAATCTATAGCTGTTGCTGCTGGTATCACCAAAAGTCGGATTAAATACCCTTCCGAAATAAGGAAGTACTACATCCAGATTGTTTTTATTCATTACAATAGTATAATCTCCATTAAGATCCAATATTCTAGTGGAAGTGGAGTTTGGAATAGAATTCATCACATTAATAACATCATAATTCATTGGATTTGCTCTCTGTGCATTGAATGTGAGTTCCTGGGAATTCACTAAAGCATCAACCGTTTTTGAATCTAATGATCCTTGTGAGGCACAACTTTGAAAAAGGAACAAAAATCCAAAAATCATCAGAAGTGAAATATACTTTTTCATAATAGACATAATTATTACTTGTAAACAGCAAAATGTATGCAAATATATTGTTTCCAAAATATTTTGGAATAAAAATTGTTAATGTTGAATTATTAACACTCAAAATATGAAATTTACACATCTATTTGGAATTGGAGCGATTGCTCTGTCGGCCGTTGCCTGTACTACTAACCCGATTACCGGGAGATCGTCTTTACAGCTGGCCAATAATTCAGAAATTTTAACAATGTCGGCACAAGAATATAAAACGACATTGTCTAAAGGTAAGGTAATTACCGGAACAGCAGATGCAAAGAGAGTGGTAAATGTAGGAAGCAGAATCAAAAACGCAGCGGAAAGATATTATCAAAATATTGGAAGAACATCAGATCTTGCGAATTACAGCTGGGAATTTAACCTTCTTCAAAGCAGCGAATTGAATGCATGGTGTATGCCTGGTGGAAAAGTAGCTGTTTACACGGGGATATTGCCAATTACAAAGGATGATAACGGACTTGCTGTAGTAATGGGGCATGAGGTTTCTCACGCCTTGGCTGGTCATGGAAATGAAAGAATTTCTCAGGCGATGATGGCTCAGTATGGAGGAGCGTTGCTTGGAGGGGCTATTTCAAATGCACAATGGGCAAGTGTATTCCAGAAGGTATATCCGATCGGTTCACAGGTTGCCTTGTTGAAGTATGGAAGAGGTCAGGAGTCAGAAGCTGATGAAATGGGGCTTTATCTGATGTCTATGGCAGGATATGATCCAAGAGCTGCGGTTCCTTTCTGGAACAGAATGGAAGGAGCATCTTCAGGTTCAAGACAGCCGGAATTCCTGTCTACTCACCCAAGTCCGGAAACCAGAATCTCAGATATTAATAAAGATTTACCAAAAGCTTTAGAATATTATAAGGCTGCAGGAGGAAAAATATAATTAGAATTTTAATCTTGAGTAAAGCCTTATTAAATTTTTAGTAAATTTGGTAAGGCTTTTTTAATGTAACCACCTAAACACAATATTATGAAGAGTTTATCAATTACCGGACTTATTCTTTTAGCAGTTTCTGCTTTACTTTTTTATCTTACAACTGATTTTGCCGTGGAGCAAATTAAAATTTCTCACATCATGGGAATGATGGCCGGAGTTGGCATTGGGCTTATCATTGGCGGATTGGTAGGGTACCTAAGTAAAGGAAGTGCCATGAAGGCGGAACAGAAGAAAAAGGAATTCAAGCAATTACAGAAAGAAAAGGAAGAATTGGAAAAGCAGGCTGCTGATATTGCAAAACGTCAGGCTGAACTGGACAATCAAAATAAAAACCCTCAAATCTAGACTTGAGGGCTTTTTACAGTTGTTATTTTCGATATTGAATTAAAATTTATATCCCAAACCTACCATAAATAAGTTAGGTCTGTTGTCGTATCTGATTTCAGAACCAGAAACTTTGTTGATAAAGTTTCTTTCATCTTTACTGAAAGCACCTTCGTATCTTGCATTTACAATCAGCTTTTTAATTTCAAGCTGTGCTCCGAACTGGTATCCTACTGTAAAGTTGTTTTTGGCATTTTCTTTAAAATCATTATAGGTATTGTCTTTGCTTAGATTAAAGCTACCAACAGGCCCCACGAAAACGCCTAACATATTCCCTAAAAGGTTATATCCCAAAAGAACCGGAACATCGATACGGTTACTTTTAACATCAAAAGTAGTGTTCTCGGTAGTAAACTCATTTTTGAAATGAGTATAATAAATTTCCGGCATTACAAACAGTGAAGTAGGAAGAGCAACTTTCAAGGAAAGCCCAACATTGAAACCTACATTGTTTTTACCTGTTCCTTCAATCGCATCATTCACAGTTCCTTTGATATTAGACCATGAAGGCGAGCCAGTAGGAAATATTAAATTGGCTTTACCAGCCAGTGAAATCTGAGCAGAAGCCCACATTGAAAACCCTATTAACGCTACACTAAGTACCTTTTTCATTATCATCTATTTTTGTAATTGTATTTTCAATCGTTTTGTTATTTTCAAGTAAATATTCTCTCAGTTCTTTAAATAGTTCTGAAGAATAAACGAAATCAATCAGATTTTTATTGCCTGCAGTGATCAGAATGTCCTTATTCCCTTCCCATTCTTTGATCCCTAATCTCAGATATACAATCTTCTCCCCGATAGTCATCACAGAATTCATATCGTGAGTGTTGATAATGGTGGTCGTATTGTATTCTTTAGTGATCTCATAAAGAAGATCATCAATGACTTTGGATGTGTATGGGTCAAGTCCGGAATTGGGTTCGTCACAGAACAAATATTTGGGGTTGTTGACAATTGCTCTGGCAATCGCAACCCTTTTCTGCATTCCTCCGGAGATTTCTGAAGGATATTTTCTTTCCGCTTTATCAAGATGTACCCTGCCTATTACCTCGAAAACTCTTTTCTTTTTCTCTCGGTATGTCAGGTTCGTAAACATGTCCAATGGAAACATAATATTTTCTTCCACGGTTAAAGAATCGAATAGAGCACTTCCCTGGAATACCGTTCCGATTTCTGAACGAAGATGTTGTTTTTCGTCTCTGGTCATCGTATTTACATTACGTCCATCGAATAAAATTTCTCCTGAGGACGGCATATAAACATTCAATAAACTTTTAAGAAAAACTGTTTTTCCGGAACCACTTTGCCCAATGATCAGGTTTACCTTTCCTTTATCAAATGAGGTTGAAATTCCCTTAAGTACTTCAACATCACCAAAACTTTTCTTAAGATCTTTTACCTCAATCATTAGCTTAATATTAATTGGGTTAAAATTAACTCGGAAATGATAATAAATACCATTGTCCACACCACAGCCTGCGTACTGGCTCTACCAACTTCCAATGATCCTCCTTTCACAAAATATCCGAAATAGGAAGGAACTGTTGCAATAATGAATGCAAAAACGATGGTTTTGGTAAATGCATAATAGATAAATAAATTAGGCATATACATTTGAATACCAGTGATGTAGTCGTTTGTAGTCCAGTTTCCGGTTAAAATACCTGCAATATAACCTCCGCTAATACCAAATACAATACTGATAGCAATAAGTAAAGGGTTAAAGAGCATACAGGCAATTATTTTAGGGAAAATCAGAAAGTTAGGAGAATTTACTCCCATAATATCTAAGGCGTCAATCTGCTCAGAAACTCTCATTGTACCAATACTGGAAGCAATATAGGATCCTACTTTACCTGCTAAAATCAAACTGATGATGGTAGGTGCAAACTCCAAAACAAGTACTGCTTTTGTTGCATATCCTACAAATGAAGGTGGAATGGGAAATGAAGATGCATCAAAGTTATTGAACATCTGAATGGCCACTACAGCCCCCACGAATATTGATGTGAAGACCACAAGTCCGAAAGAATTTACTCCCAAATCATTAATTTCTCTCATGAACAGCTTCCAAAAAACCCTCATTTTCTGGGGTTTTTGCAGGGATTTGCCTAGAAGCATCATATATTCCCCTACTGCTGTGAAAAACTTTTTTAACATAGTGCTAAATTAGACTTTTTTATTGAATTAGGCCAGAGCCAAGACTAAGACTTGAGAGGCAGAAAATGTTAAAATTATCTCAATTTTAACTTATACTTTATTTTGCATTTTTATCACCTCCGACTACCAGTAATAATGTTTTTAAAATAATTACCAGATCCAGTGCAAAACTCCAGTTTCTTACGTAGAATGAGTCAGCGAGAACACGCTTTTTCATATCCACTTCCACATCTCCGTAATCACCACGCAGCCCGCTTACCTGTGCAAGACCAGTGATGCCCGGGCTTACCATGCTTCTCAAACTGTATCTTCCGATTTTGGGTTTATAGAAATTATCAACAGACAACATATGGGGACGTGGACCTACAACAGACATTTTACCTTGAAGTACGTTCATAAACTGAGGCAGCTCATCAAGGCTGGTTTTTCGTAAAAACTTACCTATTTTGGTAATCCTTGTATCATTTTCTTTCGTAGTACTGGTGGTAGATTCATCGTTCACAACCATAGTTCTGAATTTAATACAATTAAATACCTCTTCATGAAAACCATATCTTTTCTGAAGGAAAAAGACAGGCCCTTTTGATGTTGTTTTGATCAGCACCGCAATAACGGGAAATAACCAGGAGCAAATGAAAAGTAAAATGAAGGCTGAAAAGAATATGTCAAACGTTCTTTTCATCAGGAAATTAGAATAATAATCCAATGGGTATCTCGCCTGGCTTAAAACAGGCTGAGTTTGTATATATCCAAGATCATAAAGGAAAAAATCGCTTTGTGTAATACTCGGAATTAATGAGATATGAATTTTATTGTCTTCCGCCAGTTTGAAAATTTGGGTTTCAAATTCCTCATTGTAGGAGTTTTCTGTTGATAAAAACAGCGTATGAATTCCATTTTTTTTCCAAAAGCTGACCAAATCATGAATGTTCTGTTCTGAACCGGTATAATCAAATATGCGGTATCCGTAATCCTTACGGTTTTTAAAAATATTCTTTAGGATTTCGGTAGAATCATTATCTCCTAAAAACATTACATTTCTATGGTTGATCCCCAAAGAACGGAAATATTTGATCACAAAATAGATCAGTGATTTCGTAAGGAAAATGAAAGTCAGGAGATAAAATGAAAGCCAATAAATATCTGTGTTGAAGAATACATTTTTACTTACTTTTCCGATAAGCAGAACACCCAGTATAAAAAACAGGAAATGCGTAAGGAGGCGTTCCAGAAACAAGGTATAAGTAAGGTTCCTTGGGATATTGTATATTTTTGTCCTGCCGCTGAGAAGTACCCAAAACAAAAATAACAACACTAAAGAGAAAATATTCTGATACCAGGTTTCTTCATTGTATTTTAAACTTTCGTTTCTGCTTACAAAAAAGAATATGAAAATAGATGCAATAACCATGAGGTCAAGCAAAATAATGATCGATTTCAGGTATCTAGAGTATCGAATTCTCTGCATCTATCGGGGTATAACGGATACGGCTAGCTAATGTACGTATTTTTATGGGATATTCAGATATTTATGAGTCTGAACTGAAGCCTGCCATTCCGGGTGTTCAAGGATGAAATCAGTAATCTTCGGATACATATCATTTCTCTTGCTCCATTCACTCTGAAGATACAGCTTACAGTTTTCAGAAACCTTGGCTGCCTGCTCTTCAGCGAATGCGAAGTCGTGGTTATTGAAAATAATAACTTTAAGCTCATTGGCTTTTTGATAAATCTCTTCTTTTGGCAATCCTGTTTTCTTCGGGGAAAGCGTAATCCAATCCAGCTGCCCGCTCATAGGGTAAGCTCCTGAAGTTTCAATGTGAACGGTACATCCAAGTTCCTTCAGTTTGGAAGTTAAAATGTCTAAGTTCCACATTAGAGGCTCTCCGCCTGTCAGAACGATTGTTTTACAATGTTTGGCTGCTGTTTCTGCAATCTCCGTTGTATTCATTAACGGATGAAGTTCAGGATCCCAGCTTTCTTTTACATCACACCAATGGCACCCAACATCACAACCTCCTAATCTGATAAAATAGGCGGCTTTTCCGGTGTGCGCTCCTTCTCCTTGTAAAGTGTAAAAATGCTCCATAACAGGGAGCATTTTACCTTCTTTTAATAAAATATCTTGTTCTTTATTCATCTTAAAATTAGTCGTTATAGACCGAAGTTTTGTAAGCAATGATGGTATTTTTCATCAACATTGCTCTTGTCATAGGACCAACTCCTCCGGGTACCGGTGTAATCCAGCTTGCTTTTGCCGCACAGCTGTCAAAATCTACATCGCCCGCAAGGTGATATCCTTTTGGTGAGTCATCATCTACTCTTGTAATACCCACATCAACGATTACTGCTCCGTCTTTTACCATATCTCCTTTTAAGAAATGCGGATCTCCAAGCGCTGTAATTACGATGTCAGCCTTTTTAGTATATTCTTCGATATCCTTTGTATAGGAGTGTGTAAGAGTTACGGTAGAGTTTCCGGGGAAGTCTTTTCTTCCCATCAAAATACTCATTGGTCTTCCTACAATTTTACTTCTCCCGATAATTACGCAGTCTTTTCCTTTTGTTTCAATATTATATCTTTCCAATAATGTTAAAATCCCGAAAGGAGTAGCCGGTAGGAAGGTATCCATTTCCAATGCCATTTTCCCGAAGTTTTCAGGGTGGAAACCGTCCACATCTTTTCTTGGATCAATTGCATTGATAATTTTTTCCTGGTCAATCTGATCAGGTAATGGAAGCTGAACGATAAATCCATCTACCGCCTTAGACTTATTCAGCTCATCAATTTTTTCCAATAATTCAGATTCTGAAACGGTGCTTGGAAATTTAATTAAGCTGGATTGAAATCCTACTTCCTCACAGTCTTTTACTTTAGCATTTACATAAGCTTTACTTGCCCCGTTGTTCCCAACAAGAATGGCAACCAAATGAGGTGCTCTTCTTTTGCTTTCAAGAATCTTGTCTACTTCAACCTTGATCTCTGCTTTTATTTCTTTGGATACTTTCAGTCCGTCAAGAATTTCTGCCATTTTTACTTTTATTACTTTATTAGATTTATTTACTTTTTACTTCTTGAATTCCTTATAATAATTGATCAAACCATTGGTAGAACTGTCATGAGACGTTACTTTCTCATTATTTATAAGTTCAGGAAGAATTTTAGTGGCTAAAACTTTTCCTAGTTCTACTCCAAACTGATCAAAACTGAAAATATTCCAGATCACTCCCTGTACAAATATTTTATGCTCATACATAGCAATTAACTGTCCTAATGAAAATGGAGTTAATTCTTTGAATAGTATAGAGTTAGTTGGTGTATTCCCATGGAAGACTTTATAATTCAATAAGCGATCTGTTTCTTCATCAGATTTACCGGAATTTCTAAGTTCTTCTTCTGCCTCTTCTTCTGTTTTACCAAAAGCAAGTGCTTCTGTTTGTGCAAAGAAGTTCGCCAACAGTTTTTCCTGGTGGTCAGAAACATCATTAGCACTTTTTGTATAGGCAATGAAATCTGCCGGAATCAATTCTGTACCCTGGTGGATCAACTGATAGAATGCATGTTGTCCGTTTGTTCCGGGTTCTCCCCAGATAATAGGCCCGGTTTCGTATTCTACAAATTCTCCGTTTCTGTCCACACATTTTCCGTTGCTTTCCATATCTCCTTGTTGAAGATAAGCGGAAAATCTATCTAAATATTGAGAATAAGGAAGAATGGCATACGTTGTCGCCGCATAGAAGTTACGATACCAGATTCCCAGAAGTCCCATTAAAACAGGAACATTTTCAGAGAATTCGGCAGTTTGAAAATGTTGATCGGTATCATAGGCTCCTTTTAAAAGCTGTTCGAAATTTTCATGTCCTACAGCCAGAACGATGCTTAAGCCGATAGCACTCCAAAGAGAATATCTTCCGCCTACCCAATCCCAGAATTCAAAAATATTTTTTTCTGCAATCCCGAACTTTTTAACTTCCTCAATATTAGTAGATAAAGCAACAAAATGCTTCGCTACATCTTCTTGTTTTCCAGCTTTCAGGAACCAGTCTTTTGCAGAATTTGCGTTCGTCATGGTTTCCTGAGTGGTAAACGTCTTAGAAGCAATGATGAAAAGCGTTGTTTCAGGATTTAGGTTTTTAACCACTTCTGCAATATGATTTCCATCTACGTTGGAAACGAAATGTACATCTAATCTTGTTTTAAAATGCTTTAAAGCCGAACAAACCATTACAGGCCCCAAATCTGAACCTCCGATTCCGATATTGACCACATCGGTAATCTCTTTTCCACTGAATCCTTTGTGACTTCCTGATATGATCTCCTCTGAAAAGGATTTCATATGGTCAAGAACGCTTTTGATCTGTGGCTTAATATTTTCACCATCAACCAGTATTTCTTTATCAGAAAAATCTCTCAATGCGGTATGTAGAACAGCTCTTCCTTCTGTTTCGTTGATTTTATCTCCGGAGAACATTTTAGAAATAGCATCTTTTACCTGGCATTCTTCAGCCAGATTCAATAAAAGCTCTTTAGTTCGTGAATCGATCAGATTTTTAGAATAATCGAAAAGATAGTTGTCTTTTTGCAAAGAAAATTCTGAAAAACGATTTGGGTTATACTGGAAAAGTGTTCTTAAGTCAAAATCATTTCCTCCGAAATGTTCATCAAGTGCTTTCCAGCTGTTGGTTTGTATAGGATTTATTTTTGATAGCATAGGTAGGGAATTTTATTGTTCAGAATAGAAAGTAATGGATTAGAATTTCTTTACATCCATACTATTTTATTTCTGATCTGCAAATTTAAGGAAAAATAAAACCTCAATTAAATTTGAAGATGATAAATAACGATTTTTTAAAAAACAAAACCTCAGATGATCTCCGAGGTTGTAAGTAAAATAGGGTACTGAAATTGTTTTAAACGCTATTCATCCATCTCATTCAGTATGTTTTCCAGTTTTTTTGCACTTTGTCCGTAGATGAGTTTTGTGTAGAAGACGATACTTGCTACATAGGCGAAGGTGCCTATAAGAGCTCCTATGATGACGGATACTTGCATTATATCAGATAATGTAGCTAATGATTTGCCTTTTTCGGCCAAAAGGTTATAAATCATTAAGCCAATTGCTATCAGGAAGTGCGGTAATAAAAGAAATCCGAAAGATTGGTATCTTTCCATATTAAGTCTTAATTCGTGATAAATTTTCCAGAGACTATTTTTTGTATTTCCTGTATAAAATTCTGCCTGTTTGTAAAATTTATAAAATCCAAACATATAATAAGAGGAAATAACCACCATCATAGTATAGGATACATAGTAAATTAAATATTGGGAAGATGGAAATTTAAGCATAAAAGGAAAAAAGGCGATCAGAATTATAGAGAGGATCTGTAGTGGAAATTCCTTTTTCATATTCTTTTGAATGGTTGCAACAGGATGTTTGGATTCCTTCAATTGCTCTATCGTGTTGGGAATATTGATGTCACTGGCTTCATTATTCCATTGTTCTTTTAATTGATCAAAATTCATAACGTATTTTTTTGATGATTTGCTGTATTTTTTCTTTTGTTCTGTTGAGTTTTACACGGGCATTGCCTTCGCTTAGTCCAAGATTGTTTCCGATTTCTTTATGTGAGAGCCCTTCCATGAAATAGAATATAACGGCTTTTTCTAAAGAACTCAATTCCTGAACAGCACTGTAAAAGACTTCTAGCTGTTTATCCTTTGTAGAATTATAATCTTCCTGCTGTACCTCAAAATGAGCCGGAGCCTCCGTGTGATTTCCGGAACGTTGTTTTTCCTTTTTTAAATAGGTAATAGCAGTATTGATGGCAACACGGTACATCCATGTAGAAAACTCACTGTTTCCCTTGAAATTTTGGTAAGATTTCCAGAGTTGAATAAGAATTTCCTGTTGCAGGTCTTCCCGATCCTCTATAGAATCCGCATAGATTCTGGAGGCTTTGTATAAAAAATGCCTTTGTGTTGGTTCACAAGCTTTAAAAAGGCATTTTCATTTGGGTTACTCACAATATTTCATGGTTTATTAATTACTATAAGCTTGATATAGGTTTCACGGTATATCCTTTTGATTGCAATAGAGGAATGATGCCATTTTCACCCATTAAATGAGAGGCTCCCACTGCGAAAAAAGAGCCTTCTTTTTCCATCATGGCTGGCATTACGGCTACCCAGTTTTTGTTTCTGTCAGTAAGCATGGCTTTTTCCTGTTGGCTATTCATGAATCTTTCATCTTTAAATAATGTATAAAGAGATTGTGCGTCTTCGTTTTTAAAAGCTGTGATCATTTTTTTAAACAAAACCTCATACTCTTTACCCAATTTGAGCTGTGCAATTGTACTTTTCAGGTCATAGGCTTCGTTGATGGATTTCATCTGATCATTTACCTTTTCCAGTCCTTTGATATTCTTTTTATTTTTAATAGCATTCTGAAGAAGTTCCATTTCATAAAGCTTTATTTCAGTTTGCGGACAAGGAATTGCTTTAGTGGCCAGAAGAGAATAGAGGACCTGCGGGCTGGATTGGTCTACACTCTTCAAATTGGTACCATAATCAGCAAGTATTTTATCCAGCTCTCTGGCTTCATCCGAAGACAACTGATCAGATATTTTCTTGTCGGCCTGATACATTTTTTGCAAGGTTTTTATCTCTTCAGGGTCTGTGTAATTGATTTCCATGACAACGGTGCCGGATTTTTGTAAAGCTTTCAGTACTTTATCCTTTAATTCAAAATCCTTATTGCATAAGATATGAAAAGTTCCGGTAATATATGACGGCGTGGAAAGTCCGTTTCCGGAAACCTCCCAGAGCAGACTATTGTTATTTCCGATGTTCTTATTTTGTGCTTTTACATTGGTAAAGCTTATTGATAGTAGTGCTGCAAAGGCAAGCTTAATTAAATTTTTCATAGGATTATTTTTTTGTTTTTTTTTATTCTTTTAAATAGTAGGTAAGAGGAGCATTATATTCGTTACAGTTTTTTTTCAAAAAAATAAAAACCTCCCGAAAACAGGAGGTTGTAAAATCTAAAATTATGATGATAACCATTTGGTTAGGATAGTTTTTATTCTTTGAGGTTGGATTGTTCAGATTTTGTCATTTTTCTTTTTCTTAAAAAATAGATCAGCGCCAGGGCAATTAATACAAGTGGCCAGATAGTAATAAGCCCCACTATAATTCTTTGGATCAGATAGAAGCCGTAAACAAAGCCATCTTTAGCATCATAGATAAAGTTGTATTTATATTTGTTGTCTATAGTATTGGTATTGGTAATTGCAATTTCAGCAATGCGGAACTTTGGTTCTTTGATATAGATGTCGACAGTGCTGTACTTCAGATCATCTGCCATATTCATGGTGGATAATTTTTGAAGATTTCCTTCAGACATATTACTATCATCCAATGCTACCTTGTCTTTGTTGGTCTTGAGCTGGGCAATATTTTCAGAAGTCTTCTGAGTTCTTTTTCCTTCCAATTCGGAATATTTAATATTTGCTGTTACATCTTCCGCAGTAATAGATCTGGAGTTGAGGAATAGTTTATTATTGTTGATCAATGTTAAGAGGTCAGCTAGCTTTTCAGTAGGAACCCTTACCTGCATGGTGTTTTCCGTCTGATATTTTTTTATCAGCATAGCATGCTCGTTTGAAGTATTATAAGTGTCTTCTGAGGTAACATTACTGTGCAGGTTGCTCTTGACTACAAACCCACCAAGTTCCTGAACCGATTTCTCAATAGAAATAGTGGTGTTGTATACATCTTGAACTTCCATGTTGACATCTGCGGTCTTAACAAATTGTTTATCTTTTACTTTCATACCGGCAACAGATGAAATACTGTCTGATGCAATAGCTACCGTGGAATCTGTAATTCCATAAGACTGAAGTTCAGTTGAAGCGACTTCTCCTTTTTTACAAGAATAAATTCCCAATAGAAGAAGAGCAGATAATGATAATGTGCGGTAAGTAGTTTTCATAGTGTAGATGTTTATGTTTTGCTTGAGTCAAAGTTCCGGAAGGATCCTTTGTAATATTTGAAAATCCGAAGTAAAAAAATTGTAAAGAAAATATTTCCCTTTAATTGGTTGTAAATGAGTTTTTTGTAAAACGGAAGTATTGTTTCCAACTTGTTTTCGGAGCAGAATTTGCTTATCTTTTACAAACCAAAATCACAATATATCATTATGTCAAATACTTTTTCCAAAATAAGAAACGCGATCGGATTATTTACTTCAATAGATTTTGATCAGTTAAGCGCCATTTCTCAAAAAGTGGATTTACCAAAACTGATGAATAACTTTTCAAAACTGGATGATAAACAGCTTGCCGGCTTGGTAAAAATGCTTGATCCAAATAAAAAAAAGAAAGAGCTTCCTCCTATTGATGGTGATTTTTATGATATCTACCATACGCTGTCTCCCGAGCAAAGAGAGATTCAGCTTAAAGTAAGAGAATTCATGGAAAAAGAAGTGAAACCCCTGGTGAATCATTACTGGCTCAGAGATGAATTTCCTTTTGAACTGATTCCGAAATTTCAAAAACTAAATATCTGCGGAGTTACTTATGAAGGGTACGGTTGTCCGGGAATGCCCTTTTTAATGGAAGGTGTTATTGCGATGGAAATGGCCAGAATTGATGCTTCTATTGCAACTTTTTTCGGAGTGCAATCCGGGCTGGCAATGGGTTCAATTTATATCTGCGGGTCAGAAGAACAGAAACAAAAGTGGCTTCCACAGATGCAGAAGTTTGAAAAAATCGGAGCTTTTGGCCTTACAGAACCGGAAGTAGGTTCAGGAGCAGCTGGCGGCCTTACGGTGACCTGCAAAAAAACGGCTGACGGCTGGATTCTTAACGGCCAGAAAAAATGGATAGGAAATGCCACTTTCGCAGACCTTATCATTATCTGGGCAAGAGATCTGGATAGTGGAGAAGTAAAAGGTTTTATTGTAGAAAAAGATAATCCCGGATATTCTGTGGAGAAGATTAAAGGAAAAATGGCATTAAGAATTGTTCAGAATGGTTTAATTACTCTTAAAGACTGCCTGGTTACAGAAGAAAATCGTTTACAAAATGCCAATTCATTTAAAGACACCGGAAAAGTTCTTCGGATGACAAGGGCAGGAGTCGCCTGGATGGCTACGGGTTGTGCCAGAGGTGCATACGAAAGTGCCTTAGATTATACCCGAAAAAGAGAACAGTTTGGACGACCTATTGCTTCATTTCAAATGATACAGGGGCATCTGGTAGAAATGTTGTCCAACCTTACCGCCATGCAGACAATGGTTTTCAGGCTTTCTGAAATGCAGGATGAAGGAATTTTAAAAGATGAGCATGCTTCTCTGGCTAAGGTTTTCTGTACCCTCAGAACCCGTGATATTGTATCCAGAGCAAGAGAAGTCCTGGGCGGAAATGGAATTTTGCTGGAGTATGACGTTGCCCGATTTGTTGCAGATGCCGAAGCTATTTATTCTTATGAAGGAACAAAAGAAATTAATTCGCTCATCGTAGGACGATCGATTACAGGATTCAGCGCTTTTGTATAAATAAAGATAATGGTCAATAGTGAAACTTGTTCTGCTGGTTAATTTCTAAAATTGCAGCTCATTTACTTTACTATTGACCATTTATAAAACACTAGCTTACCAGGTTTTTATATTTTTCTCTGTTGTCAATAATGATCCAGATGTTGATCAAAAACATAATCCCTGCGATGCTCATTCCCATTGGAGATTTATCCATAGTGAAAACGTGGGTAACAATTCCTACCATGACCGGTAAAATAACAATAGCTCCTAATGCTCTTGTTTTTGGGAAGATAAACAATAATCCACCGATTACTTCTACAACACCAACTAAAGGCATCAGCCAGCTGATTTCTCCGAATGCAGCGAAAAGTTTCATTTGCTCCGGAGTAGGTTTCTCCATGGGCATATAATTAAAAAACTTGTTCAATCCTGCATTAATAAACATAAGTCCGAAAAGGAGACAAAGAATGAATTTTACGATTTTCATAATTAACGATTTTATATCAAATGTAAAATAAAAATAGCATTTGTTTAATTATTTTTAAATAAAAACAATCAATTAATGTTAATGATAGGTTAATGTTGGGTTTCGGATAATATTATTGTTTATATTTGATTACTCAACTAATAATATTATGCTAAAAAAACTTAAAAAATTGAACCGTACGGATTTAAGAGAAATCCAAGGAGGAGGTGGTATCGGAAAATGTGATATCGGACCTATAGGGTGTCCTTGTAAAATTCCACCGGGAGACCCGTGTTTGGGAGGTGGCGGCGGAGGTGGTCCGCAAGAACCAGATAAAGGATATTGCCCGGATTCTCAAACCTATATTTATTGTACAGAAACCTGTCCAAATGGAATGAGCCCTTATTGTGCACTTCCAGGATAAATATAAAGAAAGACTGTCTTGAAAAAGGCAGTCTTTTTATTTTAAAATGTAAAAAGCAAGTCAAGTAATTGAGCAGGAACTTTAACAAACGTATGAAATCATCATTGATCAATTATCATTCATTACTGATTACTGATTGCTCATTACTCATATTCTAGTCCATTTCCTTCAACGTAATATTCTTTGATATTTTATAACTCTTTTTCTTTTTATTAGGCTTCTCTTCTTCACCCAGAAGTCTGCCCCAAGGCTTCAGATCATCCACTCTTTCACAAATTATTTTAATGATCGCAATAGCCGGAATACAAAGGAACATTCCTGCGATACCCCAAAGGTGTTCGCCCAAAAGAATTCCAATAAAGGAAAACAAGGCATTGATCTTTACTCTTGAACCTACCACAAAAGGCAGGACGATATTTCCATCAATAGCATGAATGCCGATATACCCGATAGCAACATAGATACATGTTGAAGGGCTAGCCGTGGCAAATGCAATGAAACAGGAAATAATCAGGGACATAAAGATTCCCAGGTACGGAATTACATTAAGTAAACCTGTCAATACAGCCAAAAGGATGGCATATTTTACTCCTAAAACCGTCAAAAGAATAGACGTAAGAATAGATACAATAATCACCTGAAGACAAAGTCCGAAAATGTATTTTTTAGTCATGATCCGGATTTCAGTTACGGCTTCCTGTACGCTGGCTTTATGTCTTTCATTAAAAACAGTGACAATGAAATTATTTAATAATCTTCTGTAATTTAAAATAAAGATAAAAAACAGGGTAAAGAAGATAATAAAGCCAAATCCAGTTGAAAATATTCCAAAAGTAAAGCCTAAAATAGCGCCCGAAGAAGATAGTAATTTATTGACCCCCTGGTTGATGTAGTCTACTTGCTCGTCAACTTTGACATTGAAAGTTTTGGATACCCAATGCTGCAAATTATTGAAAACTGTAGTAAACTGTTCCTTCAGATGAGGAAGATCTTTACTGAAATCAGACAGTTGATTGGTGAAAAAGTAGATAATACCACTTAAAATAATCAACATAATGAAAACTGAGGTCATTGTGGATACAGATCTCGGAAATCTTAGCCTTCTTTCCATAAAAGTTGCGGCCGGTAAAAACAGCATCGCCATCAGGAATGCAAAGAAGAACGGAGCTATAATGGTCTGCTCTAAAACTAAAAGATAGCCTATCCCGATGATGGAAACAACAACGAGCGTCAGCTTGACAAGAAAAGGGAGTCTAAGAAAATTCATAATCTAAAATCTGCAGGTGGAATAAAAATAAGAAAACCCTTCTGAATTGGAAAATTTTTTATCCAATTAGGTTGATTTTTTCTTTTAGTTTATCAAATTTTATTCCAGCTAATAGAAAATACGCAGTTTTCATGTATAAAACAGAAATACGCCCCGATTATCAGGACGTATTTCTTTATTGAGAAGTTAATATGTTATAAGTTGTTTATTTTTCAATGGCGATGTCGATGACCTCTTCCATTCTGCTTACGTAGTGCACCTTCAGATTTTTTAAATAATCTTTTTTGATCTCTTCCACATCTTTTCTGTTGGCTTCACAAAGAATTACATCTTTCACTCCCGCTCTTGTTGCTGCGAGAAGCTTTTCTTTTATTCCACCTACAGGAAGTACTTTTCCTCTAAGAGTAATTTCACCGGTCATTGCAAGGTGTGGCTTAATTTTTTTATTTTTAAATGAAGACACCATTGAGGTTAACATGGCAATACCTGCTGATGGGCCATCTTTAGGAGTCGCGCCTTCCGGAACATGCACATGAATATTTTTCTTATCCAGCTCTTCCTGTGGAATTCCCAACTCGTCATGTCTGGCTTTGATGTATTCTAAGGCAATTGTTGCAGACTCTTTCATCACAGTTCCCAGATTACCGGTCATGGTTAAAGTGCCTTTACCATTACTTAAAATACTTTCAATATAAAGAATATCACCACCAACACTTGTCCAGGCTAATCCTGTTACAACACCGGGAACTCCGGTGATTTCAGATAAACTTTTCGGTCTTGGTACACCCAGAATTTCATCTACTTTTTCAAGTGAAATTTTTGAGTCATATTCCTTTACCAGGGCTGTCTGTAAAGCTACCCATCTTGCGATGGAAGCAATTCTTTTTTCTAAAGTTCTTACTCCACTTTCAGAAGTGTGGGCTTCAATGATATGCTTAAGTTCAGCATTTCCAAGTTTAAATGATTTAGTATCCAGACCATTTTCTTCCTGCTGTTTCTTAATTAAGTGCCTTTTGGCAATTTCAATTTTTTCTTCTAATGTATACCCTGCAATCTGGATAATTTCAGTTCTGTCCAAAAGTGGCGTTTGTATACTTGATAGCGAATTGGCTGTTGCAATGAACATCACTCTCGACAGGTCATAGCCCATCTCAAGGAAGTTGTCGTAAAACGATTTATTTTGTTCAGGATCAAGAACTTCAAGCAATGCCGAGCTCGGATCCCCATGAAGACCCTGTCCGATTTTATCAATCTCATCCAAAACAATTACCGGATTGGATGTTCCTGATTTTTTGATGGATTGAAGAATTCTTCCCGCCATCGCTCCGATGTACGTTTTTCTATGTCCGCGAATTTCACTTTCGTCATGAAGACCTCCTAAAGATAATCTTACATATTTTCTTCCAAGAGCATCTGCGATAGATTTTCCTAAAGAAGTTTTACCTACTCCGGGAGGGCCTACCAATAATAGAATAGGGGATTTCATGTTGTTTTTTAATTTTAAAACAGCCATGTGCTCCAATATTCTCTTTTTAATATCCTCAAGTCCGAAATGCGCTTTGTCTAAAACTTTTTCAGCCTTTACAATATCAAAAACATCTTTAGTATAAGTCTCCCAAGGAAGGTCTGTAAAGAAATCCAGATAATTTCTCTGAACATTATAATCCGGTGAATTAGGATTTTGACGTTGCAGACGGTTGATTTCTTTCTGGAAGTGATCTTCTACCTCCTGATTCCATTTTTTAGTTTTAGCCTTCGCAATAAGATCTTCAACATCACCCTCAGTACCTCCACCTAATTCTTCCTGTATCGTTCTGATTTGCTGGTTCAGAAAATATTCTCTCTGCTGCTTATCAAGATCTTTGGAAGTCTTTTGGTGAATCTGGTTTCTTAATTCCAGTTTTCTGAAGTCCTCATGCATCATTTCATAGCATTTGTTGGCCCTTTCGATCAGACTTTTTTCCTCCAGTAACCTTTGTTTTTCAACAGAAGGGAAACTGGCATTAGTGCAGATGAAATTCAACAAATCATCATTATTGTTGATGTTCTTGATGGCGAAATTAGCTGCGTTAGGAATATTAGGATCCAGTTCGATGATCTTCAGAGCAAGCTCCTTGATGTTTTCCAGAAGAGCTTCATATTCTTCCTGGTTCTTCGGTCTGGTATCTTTTAATTTTGAGATTTCAGCTCTGAAATACGGTTTGTTTTCAAGAACTTTTTTAATCTTAAATCGATGAAATCCTTTGGTAATGGCTGTAATATTGCCTTCAGGAAGTTTTATAATTTTAATGATCTTTGCAAGAGTACCGGTTGTATAAATATCTTTTTCGGTAGGCTGCTCAACATCTGAATTCTTCTGGCTTACAATTCCTACAAATTCTCCATTTTTCTGAGCTTCTTCAAGAAGTTGTATCGAGTTTTTTCGTCCTGCCGTAATAGGAATCACCACATTGGGGAACATGACCATATTTCTTACAGGAAGTATTGGGAATATTTTCTGTTCGGAATTTTGATCAGTTTCCGCAAAGTCGGAAAGATTGATTTCTTCAGTTACGATATCAAATCCATCGCTGATCATTTCCTCTAAACTAATATCTTCGAATTCTGTCATAATTAATCGAATGACAAATTGTCATTTTCGTTTTTAAACGTTAAATTGATTTTTTATAATAAGCCCTGAAAACGTGTGGCATATTATAATGTGTAAGAATGCACAATACTTATGCCATTTGTTTTTTGCTAAAAAATATGGCCAAAATTTCCTTTTTTGAATAATCTTTGCGATTTAAAATTAAAATAAACGACTTCTGTTTCTGTAATTTCTTAAAAATGTGTATTTTCGCAAACTGATAAAAAACTATAATTTATAAAATGGCAATTTTAGGACAGATTAGGAGTAAGCCTTGGCTTTTAATGGGAGTAATAGCCTTAGCGCTTTTGGCGTTCCTTGTGAACCCCGATAGTATCGACAAGGTTTTTGGTAAAAATCCTGACGTTTTAGGAAAAGTAAACGGTGAGAAAGTCACCCGCGAAGAGTTCAATGATCAACTTTTCGTGTTGCAGCAGCAGGCTGAACAACAAGGTCGTCCAAAAAATGGTCTTGAAGAGCAGGCATGGCAGTTACTTGTACAATCTAAGCTTATCAAACAACAATTTGAAAAATTGGGCTTTGAAATGACTGACGATTACTTCTGGAGTCAGATCCAGTACGATCAGATGTTTGCTCAAAACCAACAGTTCTTTGATGAGAAAGGTAATTTTAAAACTCAAGAGCTTAAGAAAGAAATTGAAACATTAAAAAATACCAATCCTCAAGGATATACTCAATGGTTGAAAACAAGAAAGACTATTGAATACAGATTGATGGCAAGACAGGTATTTACAAATATTTCAGCAGGTATTACAACCGGGAAAAAAGAAGCTGAAGAGATGATGAAGCAGAGAGATCAGCTTGCTGATATCGACTTCGTAAAAGTTGATTATGCTGCCTATCTTCAGAAAACGAAGATCAATGTGAGCACATCAGATCTTGCAGATTACATCAAAAAACACCCTGTAATGTTCAAAGCTGAGCCAAGCAGAAACATAGGAATCGTTTATTTCCCTTCTAAGCCAAGTGCAACAGATGATGCTGCGGCGATGAAGGAAATTAATAAACTATATTCTGGAGGTACAGATGCTAGTGGAGGTGCAGAAAATTTCCAGAACACGAAGAATGATTCGATGTTTGTGATGGCAAATTCTGATATGCCTTTCAATCCTCAGTATGTAAAACCTACTCAATTGCCTGCAACAATACAAGGTCAGATCGCTACTGCAGCGATAGGCCAGACTTTTGGACCTTACAAAGAGCAAAACTTCTATGTAGTTTCTAAACTTGTAGGTAAAAAGACTTCTGATTCTACATTATCAAGACATATCCTTATTGCTTTCAAGGGAAGTCCTGCTGGAGAAGGAGTAACAAGATCTAAAGAACAAGCTAAGAAATTAGCAGACTCTATCGGAGCTATTGTAAAAGCAACTCCTGCTAAATTTGCAGAGTTCCTTAAGCTTTCTAATGATCCAAACTCTGCAGCACAAGGTGGTAGTTTAGGTTGGACGACTCCGGAAACGCCTTTCGTACCTGAGTTTTTAACTTACCTTGCTAATAATCCTAAAGGAGCTACAGGTGTTGTAGAAACACAGTTTGGTTATCACATCATCAACATTGAAGATAAAAAATCCGGTTCAATGGGGTATAAGGTTGCCAATCTTATAAAAGAAATTAAGCCTTCAGATGCTACAGAGGCTGAAACGGATAAAAAAGCAAGAAAATTCATTCAGCAGGTTCAAGGGAAATCATTCAACGATTTCGTGAATATTGCTAAAAAAGATAACTATCAGTTCTCTAATCCAAAGAATGCAAAAAGATTTGATGGTCAGCTTCAGGGCTTAGGTACTGAAAAAGACGGAGAAATCTTAGCTTGGGCTTTTGATAAGAAAAGATCTAAGGGAGATACAGAATTCTTTACCGTAGAAGGAACAGGAGATAAAATTATAGTATATCTGAACGGAAAACAAGAAGCAGGTCTTGCTGATCCTGAATCTGTAAGAGATCAGATTGAGGTTATCGTTAAAAATAAATTGGCAGCAAAACAAATTTCTGATAAAATTGCAGCAGCTAAAGCTTCTAACTTAGATCAGATTGCTAAATTATTTGCTACTTCAAAACAATCTGCTCAGGTGAATATGTTAAACCCTTCAGTAGCTGGAGCTATGGAACCTAAAGTTGCCGGTGCAGCATTCGGTGTTGCGAAAGGTAAACTTTCGAATCCGGTTGAAGGAGGAACAGGAGTATATGTTTTGATCAAAAAATCAGAAACTGTAAACAAACAACCTGGAGATCTTAAGCAGTTCACAGAGTCTATTACTCAAAGAAATGCAGGAATGTTCGGACAGGCTTGGATGAAGAGTCTTCAGGACAATGCAGATATCGAAGATTATAGAATTGAGATCTGGAACAAGCTGGGAAATCAGCATCAATAAGAAATTCATTTCACGAATATAAAAGCGACAAATTTTTTTGTCGCTTTTTTTTGTATTTAACGCAGAATAATAAAGGGAAAGATTTATTTAAAATGTACTATATTTGCTTATTAGAAAAAAATTAGCAAGTGAAGTTCAGTAAAGAATTAAAAGCTGGTGTGATCGCACTTTTAGCCGTTGTAGGCTTTGTAGTGTTGTTTCAATTTATGAAAGGGAAAAGCCTTTTTACTACCGACAATATATTTTATGCAAAATATGATAATGTGGAAGGTCTTGCACAGTCTTCAGCCGTTTCTATTAACGGATTGAAGGTAGGGCAGGTAGATAAGATCATTCCTCAAACCGCAAAAGACGGTAAGATCAGTTTTGTCGTAAAAATTACCATCGACAACAAATTCGAATTTTCAAAAAACTCTACTCTCGAAATTTTTGAACCGGGATTAATGTCCGGTAAAGAAATGAGAGTAAACCTAATGTATGGTGGGGCTACAGCAAAAGACGGAGATACCTTGAAAGGGTCTTTCAAATTGGGAACGTTGGGAAGCCTTTCTTCTCAGGTAGGACCGGTAAAAGACCAATTGCAAGTGGTGCTACACAGAGTAGATTCTTTGATGGCGAATGCCAATCTGCTTGTAGATGCGCAAAATAGAGCCGAAGTGAAAGCCTTGTTGTCAAATCTTAATAAAACAGTGGGTGCATTGCAAACTACTGCCGGAAATGTAAATAGTCTGGTTGGGCATAATGATCCAAAACTTCAGAAAGTATTGGATGATGCAAGCCTTACTATGCAAAGCGGAAAGGTGACACTTGATAAATACGGGAATCTTGCAGAAAGTATTGATACCAAACAATTGAATGCTACAATTGCCAACCTGGATGCAACAGTTGGAAAACTCAATCAGGTAATTGGAGGGATCGATAAAGGAGAAGGAAGCTTAGGAAAACTGATGAAAGATGACCAACTTTATAATAATCTGAATTCAGCATCTTCCAATCTGAATTCATTGGTTGAAGATATGAAGGCAAACCCTAAGAGATATATTAATTTTTCGGTTTTCGGTAAAAACAATAAAGACTAATACGCCCTTATGCAGTACATCGATAATATTATTTTCCTGATTTTATTAGTGGCCGGATTTGGACTGTTTGCCAAAAGCCTGCAGAAAATATACAGAAATATCAGGCTGGGTCACGAAATCAATAGAAACGACAGGAAATCTGAGCGCTGGACTACCATGGCAAGAGTAGCCATGGGTCAGAGCAAAATGGTAAAACGTCCTGTTGCCGGTGTTTTACACCTTTTTGTGTACGTAGGTTTTGTTATTATCAATATTGAACTTGTAGAAATCATCGTCGACGGATTGTTCGGAACACATCGTTTCCTGGCTTCAGTTCTTGGAGATAGTTTTTATAGCTTCTTTACGGCAACTTTAGAGATTTTGGCACTTCTGGTAGTAATCGGTGTAGTCGTGTTTTTTATCAGAAGAAACTTTTATGGGGTAAAGAGATTAACCATGAAAGAGCTTTTCGGATGGCCAAAACATGATGCAAACTGGATTCTTATTATCGAATTTGCCCTGATGATGGCTTTCTTTAAAATGAATGCTTCAGATTGGGTATTGCAACAAAGAGGACTTCTGCATGAGCATGGAAGTTTCCCGATCAGTTCTACGTTTTTAGCACCGATCTTAAACAACTTTAGTGACGGATTTTTATTCTTTACAGAAAAAGGTGCCTGGTGGTTCCACTTTGTAGGAATTCTTTTCTTCATGAACTATCTTTATTATTCAAAACATTTACATATCATTCTTGCTTTCCCAAGCACGTGGTATGCTAATCTTGATAAAAAAGGAAAATTCAACAACCTTGACTCGGTAACCAAAGAGATCAAGTTGATGATGGATCCTAATGCAGACCCATATGCCGCTCCGGCTGAAGGCGAAGCAGATGCTGCACCCTCTAAATTTGGGGCAGAAGATATCTTTGATTTAAATCAGGTACAGTTGCTTAATGCTTATTCGTGTACAGAATGTGGACGTTGTACTTCCGTTTGTCCGGCTAATATTACCGGTAAAAAACTTTCTCCGAGATTGATTCTGATGAAGACCAGAGACCGTTTGGAAGAAGTTGGTAGGAATATCGACAAAAACGGAAAATTTGTTGATGATGGCAAAAAACTGTTAAACGATTACGTTACCAAAGAAGAACTTTGGGCTTGTACGACTTGTAATGCCTGTACAGAAGCTTGTCCGGTATTGCTTGATCCGTTATCCATTATTTTTGAAATGAGAAGATTCCTTGTGATGGAACAGTCTGCTGCTCCTCAGGAATTGAACCTCATGATGACAAACGTAGAAAATAATGCGGCACCTTGGCAATATAACCAGGCAGACCGTTTGAATTGGGCTAACGATTAATACCTACCCCATGAAAAGGCTAATTTTCCTGTTTGCGTTGATCTGCTGTGGTTGGATTGCAGCCCAGTCAGCTGACCAAAAAAAGATTCTTGAAGATTCACAGGCATTTATGTCTATGTTTCAAAAAAAGGATTATCAGGGAATGTTAGACATGACTCATCCTGCGATTTTTGAAAAGATCGACAAGAAGACAATGATTGATGGTTTCAAAAGGTTGTTGGAAGGAAATGATGAGTTTACCATAGAAATAATAGATGCAGACAAAGAAATGTTCAGTGTTTCTGATATTTTTACAACTGCTGATAATATCAAATATGCTTTCAGTGCCTATCCGATGAAGATGAAAATGTCTTTCCTGAACGAGGCGATTGATGACGAAAAGAAGAAAATGATGCTTGGTTTGATGGAAGCACAAGGAATGAAAGCCAGATTTTTAAATGATACCACCATGGAAATGAGTAAGCAAAGTATGATTCTTGCCCTCAATGACAAGTCCACAGGAAATACATGGAAATATCTGAATTATGACGAAGCCAATCCTTTATACATTTCTATAGTTCCTGTAGAAGTGATGAAAAAAGCAAAGGAGTACTATGTTAATTTATTAATTAAACAAAAAGGAAATGCAAATTAAAACCATGGCAGAATATGCTGCCGAAGGAAAATCCCCGGAAGTTTTATTTTGGGTTGGATGTGCAGGAAGTTTCGATGACCGTGCCAAAAAAATTACAAAAGCATTTTGCAAGATATTAAATAAAATAGGCGTTGAATTTGCAGTTCTGGGCCAGGAAGAAAGCTGTACCGGAGATCCGGCAAAGAGAGCAGGAAACGAGTTTGTTTTCCAGATGATGGCCATGACCAATATCGAAGTTCTGAATGCTTATGAAGTTAAAAAAATTGTAACAGCATGCCCGCATTGTTTCAATACCCTAAAAAATGAATATCCAAGTTTAGGTGGAAAATTTGACGTTGTTCACCATACTCAATTCCTGAGAACTTTGATGGAAGAAGGAAGATTAAAGATTGAAGGTGGAGCATTCAAAGGGAAAAAAATAACATTCCATGACCCTTGTTATCTGGGCCGTGCCAATGACGAATATGAAGCTCCGAGGATGCTGCTTGAGAAACTGGATGCAGAGCTGGTAGAAATGAAACGTTGCAAGACGAACGGGCTTTGTTGTGGAGCCGGAGGAGCACAGATGTTTAAAGAACCGGAAAAAGGAAATAAAGACATCAATATTGAGAGAACTGAAGAAGCATTGTCTTTTGAACCTAAAGTTATTGCAACCGGATGTCCTTTCTGTAATACGATGATGACGGATGGTGTAAAACATTTCAACAAAAATACAGAAGTAGCTGTAAAAGATATTGTGGAACTTCTTGCGGAAGCAGAAGACCTGTAGCAGCAGCTTTCAGAAATATAAATGAAAACTCAGGCTTTGGCTTGGGTTTTTATGCTTTATAAACTCAAGAATATTTCTTAATTTTATACTTTAAATTAACAGGGTGTGAAATCATCATTTTCAAGATTTTCTTGCTGTTGAACAGACGTAAAATGATGTTTGCATTTAAAAATAAATTGTTTAGATATGAAAATCGAAGAATCTAATATTGTAGAAACCAACGACTACAGAGTCATTATATACCCGGCATCAAGGCCTTTTGAAACGAAAGAAGCAAAAGCGATTACCGAAAAATTGTTTGATTTCCTGGCTACATGGGCTGCACATGGAAAACCACTTTCTTCCTCTTTTAAAATCGAGAAAAATCAATTCATCATAGTATGTGTTGATGAGGAAAAGGAAATGGCATCAGGATGCAGTATAGATGCCCTGGGGAAAATAATGAAAGAAATAGACGAAGAGTACCAGCTGGGACTTTTCGACAGAATGAAAGCCAGTTTTATGGAAAACGGAGAAGTAAAAACGTTAAAACTTCAGGCATTTAAAACTCAACTGAGAAATGGTGAGCTTTCAAATGATATCCAGGTTTTTGACTTTTCTAAAAATACTTACCTTGATTTTTTAAGCCATTTTCTTCTTCCTTTGGAAAAGAGCTGGGCAGCTTCTATAAAATAAAGTATTACGCTTATTTAGCTTACAAATCATAAAGTGGAAACGTGTTTTCCACTTTTTTGTTTTAGTGTATCTTTGTACGGATTCCAGTAAAAATTAATGCCTAAAGTACTTTTTTTAACGACTTCTCACGCTTATGATGATGATAGGATTTTTTATCATCAAGCGAAGACTCTGATTGAGAAAGGATATAAAGTTAAAATTTGCAGCTTATGTGCAGATTATAAGGGCGTTAAAGAAGGGATTGACATCGAAGCATACTCTATTTTAGGGGAGAGCATTGAAAAGAAAAAGGAGATTTTCCAAAAAGTTTACAATGCCTTTCAACCTGATACCATTATTTGCTCTGAACCGTTGGCCGTAATTGCGGTGAAAGACTTGGTAAAGAGAGATAAGATCAGCTGTATTTATGATATTACAGAATGGTATCCTGCTATGTCTATGTTGGAAGGGTACCCATTTCCGGGCAAGATCTTTCATGCGTTAAAATTCTTTCTTATTCAGCTATACGCAGGTTTTTTAAGTACCCACTTTATTTTCGGAGAAACTACAAAAAGATTTCCTCTTGCTTATTTTTTCTGGTTTAAAAAGCAAATGATCCTTCCCTATTATCCAGATCCTGTTTATATCCGGGAAAATATAAAAGAACTGGAACCCAATACCATCACACTTTGTTACACGGGTCAGATTTCAAAAGATAAAGGAATTGAGAACTTCTTTAAAGTAATTGATAAAGTCCGTAAAAAATTTCCCTTACTTAGAATCCGTATTTTAATTATTGGTAGTGCAAAGCAAAACAGTGATAGAGTTTATTTTGAAGGGTTGCTTAATACATATTCTTTCAGTGATTTAGAACTTAGAAAGCCTACATCTTTTGAACATTTCACAGAGGGATTTGCTGATGCAGATATCTGTTTTGACTTAAGGGAACTCAATTTTGAAAACCATCATTCACTTCCTATCAAGCTTTTTTATTTTATGGGTGCAGGAAAGCCCGTTGTATATTCGGATCTGAAGGGGATCCGGAAGCATATGGGAAACCTTTCATTCGGATATTTGGTAGATCCCGGAAATGATGAATTAATTTCAGATATAGTCATTAATTATATAAAAAATCCTCAACTTTACGACACACATGCGTTAAACGCAAAAAAGGACTTTAGAGAAAAATATAACTGGAAAACAATCAGTGATTCCTTTCTTGATTTTGTGAAAGGAGCTATTGATAAATAATTGCCATGCAGCTTACCATTATTAAAACTTTCATTTCACGCTTTCTGATTCTTATTCTGAGTTTCGGATTGGTGATATTTTCCACCAATATGTGGGGAAGTGAAGGAAAAGGGACCATCTCTATTGTGATTGCCAATGCTGCAGCGGTAAGCTTTTTTAGCAGTGTTTTTTCGGGAAGCAGTACTTCTTATTTTGCATCCAGATTTAAGATTGAACAAATCTTGTTGTACGCTTACTTGTGGTCTTTCTTTATTGGCCTTTTCGTTCCCTTTTTGTTCAGTTTTACTTCAATTCAGGATGAATATCTTTTTTATCTTATTGGGATTTCTATTTTTTCTTCCTTATTATCTACGAATATCAGCCTGTTTATAGGCACTCAGAATATCAGAAAATTCAATGTGTATACGGTTTTACAACAATTGGTGCACGTCGTATTTATTAGCTTGTTGGTATACGGATTTGGTAAAAAAGACGTATCGGTATATTTTCAGGCTCAGATTGCTTGTCTGGTAGTTTTATCCGTAACCAGCTTTTTCCAGATCATCAGAAAATGCAACCTTGCGGAAGTATCCTTTTCCAGGGCTGTGGCTAAAAATATGTTTGAATATGGCTGGAAAACACAATTAAGCGCATTTGTTCAGTTTCTTAATTACAGATTATCATTTTACTTTTTGGAATATTTTGAAGGGATTGCCAGTGTAGGTATTTTTTCAATCGGAGTTACTTTTTCAGAAGCAATCTGGACAATAACCCGCAGTATTGCTGTTGTTTTATATTCTGATGTGGTAAATACCAAAAGCAGAAAGAAATCTGTGAAAAAGACCAAGGAGGCTCTTAAACTGACATCTATTTTAATGGTCGCTTTTGTGGTGGGTGTTATTGTTGTTCCTTCCGAAATATACCAGATGATCTTTGGGAAAGAATTCAGGGATACCAAAGAAATTATATTCTTTTTATCACCCGGAATCTGTGCTATTGCAGTAAGCGATATGATAGGGCACTATTTTTCAGGAATCAGAGAGTTAAAAATACTGAATATAAAGTCGATTGTCGGGTTGGTGGTTACAGTTATCTTTTCCTTTATAGCAATACCCAGATGGGGAATTTTAGGAGCCTGCTTTGCAACAACATCTTCTTATCTGGTGTCTTCATTTATTTTATTCAGAAAATTTTACCGTTCTACACCTTTCAAAGTGAGTGATTATATGATTTCAATGGAAGATATCAGGCTTTTAAAACAAAAAATTTTCAAGAAATAGTTTGTCTTAACGGCTACAAACAAAGACATTTCCCTATTTTTACAATTCTATTAAGTCTTTATTATGTGCGGAATCTGCGGTTACTATTCATTTCATAAAAATATTTCCTCTACAAATATTATGGAGATGAATCAGGCGATTAAGCATCGCGGGCCGGATGATGAAGGGTTTTGGATAAATAAAAGAAGTGGTGGCCAATCTTTCTCAGGGAGCGACTCTACCACGAAAATCAAAGAGCAATTTCCAATTTTGGAGGAAGAATTATCTGATATTGCCTTGGGGTTCCGTAGATTATCTATTGTGGATCTTTCTGAAAAAGGGCATCAGCCCATGATTTCTGAAGATGAACAAATCATTATAACTTTCAACGGAGAAATCTATAATTTCAAAAAAATCAGGGAGGAATTAGAATTGCTGGGCTATTCTTTTCGAAGTACTTCCGATACAGAAGTTATTGTGAAAGCCTATCAGCAGTGGGGAAATGACATGTTTGTTAAACTTGACGGAATGTTTGCCCTTTGCATTATTGATCTGACTCATCAAAAATGTATTCTGGCAAGAGACAGGGTAGGGATGAAGCCTCTTTTTTATTCTCAAAATGAACAGGGGATCGTTTGGGCTTCTGAAATCAAAGCTGTTTTAAAGCATGAGTTTATAAAGGCAGAAATCAACTGGAACGGAGTATATACCAACTTTCTTTTTCAGACAACACTAGCTCCGGAAACCTGTTTCCAAAATATATTTTCTCTGGAACCGGCTTCTTTTATGGCGATTGATTTAAAAAATCAAACCGTTACAAAGGAAAAGTTCTGGGATTTTCCCAATACCAATAAAAATATTTCCGAAGAAGAAGCTGTAAAACATGTCGATACATTATTGTCGGAAAGTATAGCAGAACAATTATATGCAGATGTTCCGGTTGCAGTAATGATGAGCGGAGGAATAGATTCTACCTTAATTGCTTCAAAATCAAAACCTTTTAACACCCATGTTGATACCTACACAATTTCGTATCAGTTTTCTGAAGAAGAGGTAAAAAATGCATCGATCGCCGCGAAGCATTTTGATATTCCACATCAGGTTGAAAAGGTTAATGATGATGAAATCCTGGCAGAGCTTAAAGAAAATATTCAACATTTTGAAGAACCCTACAGCAGCCTTGAAGTGTTGATGAATGCAGCAAAATATGCCCATGATAACGGATTTAAAGTTGTACTAAGCGGAAATGGAGCTGATGAACTTTTTGCAGGCTATTCTCACACCCTTAAGCTTAAAAAATGGCTTCTGATGAGGAATTTTAACTTTATCAGTCCGTTTATTATAACAAAGGGAAAATTTTCAGATAAGGTTAAAAATTACTTTTCACAGGATTTTATGTTTGATTTTTTCAGACAAAGCCAGACAGGAATGATGCCTATTGAGGTTAAAAATATCATTTGCCCTGATATCTATAAAGAAATTAATACCAACCTTTCCGGTTATCATGCTTCAGAATCAAAAAATTATTTGGACTATTTTGAATATGATATGAAATACTCTTTGTCTTCCCACCATGTTTTCCGGGATGACCTGAGTGCAATGAGATACGGGGTAGAATTCCGATATCCCTATTTAAGTAATGAATTAATCGACTACGTTTCTTCTTTACCTGAAAAAATAAGATTCAACGGAACTATCAATAAACCTTTACTTCGAAGGGTTGCGGAAAAATATCTGCCCGAAGAAGTTCTGCATATGCCTAAAAGAGGGTTTTCCTTCCCACTGGATTATTACCTTAAAAATGAAAAAAAGGTGAGAGACTTTGTGACGGAAAATCTTGACAGTCTTAAGAAAAGAAACTTCTTCAATCCTGAAGTGATTGATGAATGGTGGACCGGTCTTGAAAGCGGTTACGATTGTGTAAAAATCTGGCAGCTGGTGACTTTTGAGCTGTGGTATCAGAAATATTTTGAGAAATAAAGAAGGTGCCTAAAGATTAATATTTTATCTTTGCTGTTGATGAGAAACATTGTTTTTGGAATACTGATTGTTTTTGTTGCACTTTTAAGCTGTAAAAGTGACGATGAGTCTTTACAGAGAGTTGATCAGGTGCTGAATATTTTCATGAAAAACAGTTCCAACCAGGATCTTTTGAATAGCAAAAAAGCAGGCTCTTATACGAGTTTTTCTGTAAATGATGTATTCGGAACCAGAAATGTTTCTCCTGTAAGTGTGTCTCTTAGAATGACACAGGATTCATTATTTTATATGGAATATATCGCCGGTGCAAAAAGAAGAAGACTGGACTCTGTAAGCCCCGATAATCCGGGAACAGGAACTTCTTATTACTCGAGATTGGCCTTAGCACTTACCACTAATGTTAATAATGTAGCAAATGTCACGAATGATACCGTAGAAATACAATATCGGATGAGTCCTACTTTGTTTCAGGTTTCTAAAGTACTTTACAATAAGAAAGAAGTATTTTCAAAGGATGCTGGTCAAGCTACTTCGATAAATACCATAACTATCACAAAATAATTTTAAATTTGTACAATTGTTAGTTTATATGAAGCTAACATTCTAATATTTAACATCTAAATAAAATGTTACAAGTCAATTTTTTACGCGACAATAAAGAGCGCGTTTTAGAAGGTCTTCAAAAAAGACAATTCAAGAATCTTGAGTTGGTAGACGAGGCTATCGCTGCTGACGACGAAAGAAAAAGAATCCAGTTTGAATTAGATTCCCAGCTTTCCGAGATCAACAAAATCTCCAAAGAAATCGGACTTTTGATGAAGGAAGGAAAGAAAGAAGAGGCGGAATCGGCAAAATCTAAAACAGCACAATACAAAGAGTCGAGTTCAGAATTGAAATCTCAGTTAGAAGTAAAAGAAACGGCTTTACTTGATATTTTGTACCAGCTTCCCAACGTTCCCAACGAATTGGTAAAGAGCGGAGCTTCTGCAGATGACAATGAAATTATTTTCCAGTCTCATACGGTAGAAGGTCTTGGTGAAGGAGCAATTCCCCACTGGGAACTTGCTAAAAAATACAACCTTATCGATTTTGAACTGGGTGTGAAAATTGCCGGTGCCGGTTTCCCTGTTTATTTAGGAAAAGGAGCTAGATTACAGAGAGCTTTGGTTCAATATTTCTTAGATAAAAACGTTGAAAAAGGATATACAGAAGTGAATCCTCCTCACGTAGTGAATGAAGCTTCCGGATTCGGAACAGGTCAGCTGCCTGATAAAGAGGGACAAATGTATTATATCAATGAAGATAAATTATATCTGATTCCTACAGCAGAAGTTCCGGTAACCAACCTGTATCGTGACGTATTATTGGATGAAAAAGATCTTCCGATTAAAAACACTGCGTTTTCTCAATGTTATAGAAGAGAAGCAGGAAGCTATGGTGCTCATGTAAGAGGATTAAACCGTCTTCACCAGTTTGAAAAGGTAGAAATCGTTAGAATTGAGAAACCGGAAAATTCTTACCCTGTTTTGGAAGAAATGGTAGAACATATCAAGGAAATCCTTACTGATCTTGAGCTGCCTTTCAGAGTATTAAGACTTTGTGGCGGAGATACTGGTTTTGCGTCTGCAATGACCTATGATTTTGAAGTGTGGAGTGCTGCTCAGGAAATGTGGCTGGAAGTAAGTTCTGTTTCCAACTTTGAAACATTCCAGGCAAACAGACTGAAATGCCGTTATAAAGCAGATGGTAAATCTCAATTGGTTCACACGTTAAATGGATCAGCTATGGCATTGCCAAGAATTATGGCTGCTTTGCTTGAAAACAACCAGACTGCAGAAGGGATTAAACTGCCTAAGAAGATTGCTGAATATGCAAGATTTGAGTTAATTAATTAATAAATTTAATTTAAAATAAAACCCCGCTGATATGTCTCAGCGGGGTTTGTTATTTTATTCCGTTACAATAACGATTTTTTTGTCTGCATTTTTAAACTTTGCATCTTGATCGTACATCGCTTTCAGATCATATTCTATCCTTAGAGAATGATCATCTACCTGTTTTAGCCAGTCATGCTTGCCTGAGATTGATTTTATCTTATTTTCAAACTTTAAAGTAGTTCCTATATTTTTGAAAAACATTGTCATCATACCTTCTATTTTTTCCGTCTCTTCTTTTAAACTTTTGGTACGAAGGGTTTCTTCAATATTTTTGAGATTAAAATTATCCGTATTGATCGTTAACGTTTTTCCATCCCAGTTATTGAAAATATTCTGGTCCAGCGGTAGCTTTTCGTGTTTCGTGAAGTTTTCTAAAGCCTTATAATCCTCAGATACAAAATGTTCCATCTTAAAAGAAAACCCAGCAGGTTCATTGTTCTCTTTTTTAGATTTCATGAAAATCTTCTTCATGATCCGGATAGAGTCCGGATTGGTAGTCTTTAGCTTTCCTTCCTGCTTTTCAAGATCATAAATACTCGTCCAGGCGGTAGGAAGCTTATCCATGTCACCAAATTCTTTTTCCTTCAGTGAATCTGGGGTCATTGCTTTCATTTCCGCCATAAATTCCCTGGTGTCAATATCGGTCACAGAAGTAGATGCTGCATCTTTATGATAAATGATTTCAGAATTAATACTGCATGATTGCAGCATAAACAGGCTTATCAGAAATAAGACAATCGTTTTCTTCATGATCGTACTATACATTCGAATTTAATGGCAATTAACTGCTCCATTGTGGTCTGTGGAAATTGTCATAGCTTCAGCTTTTGGCGAAACATAGGGAATCCCCAGTTCTAAGCCTCTCAGAATAAAAAGTCCACCCAGAATAATCATAATCACAGGGACAGCCTTTAAGACTTTTACCCTGAAAGCCTGATTCATGAGATTTCCGGCCAAAACTATGGCAAACATGAATGGAAGGGTTCCCAAACCAAATAAAGCCATATAAACAGCCCCCTGCCATATTCCTCCGCCTGCCAGACTGGCTGTAAGTGCCATATACACCATCCCGCATGGTAAAAAGCCATTCAGAACACCTGTCGTGAATCTGGAACGGTAATCTGCTTTTTGGAGCAATCTTCCTAAGTTTAATTTGACAGAATATAAAAATTTAGAAAGGAAAGGAATTTTAGATGCAAAATCTTTTCCTCCAAATGAAAATACAGCCATGATAATAAGCAGAACACCGGCTATGATTGTCAGATACTTCTGAAACCCCGCCATCTCAAAACCTTGCCCTATAATTCCTAAAAGCGCACCCAATAAAGAATAGGTGAAAATTCTTCCGAATTGATAGGTAAGATTCTGAAGATAAAAATTAGCTGCCTGCTTTTTGGTTAACCCCATCGATAGTGCAATAGGACCACACATTCCGATACAGTGAAAACCGGAAGCAAAGCCCAAAGCAATAGCCGATATCAGAAGTCCTATTTCCATATCACATCATAATCCATTCTGTAGTCTGTTTTATCCTTTGTCCAGCTTAATCTTAATGTATAATTTCCCATTTTCAATACCTGAGCAGGTATCAGAAAAGACTGGCTGGCGTCAAGTTCAACAGATTTTTTTATGTCTAAATTCTGGTCGTCGGTTCTGTTTAAAACAAATTTTACCGTAGTATTAGAGTTATTGTAGTCTTTTGGAAAGGTGATTTTAATTCCTTTGGTATCCTGGCTGTACGCAGGCTTTTCCTGTAGATCATCAGCTCTTTTTTTAGAATCAATTACATCCTGATACTGTAGTTCTTCCTCATAATAGTTATCAGTTACCATTTCAGAATTCTTCTGTCCGTTCGGGAAAAGAAATAACATGGATAATATGAAAACTATGAATGCAAATAATGCAATTACAACACCGTGTCCCCAACTAAAGTTCTTCATCTTTTTAAATTAAAATTGTAGTTTGAATGGTCCTTCAAAATAAGTTTGATAAGAATCGATCAGTTTACCTTTCATATCGTAAACGCCGATCGTAATATTTTGTTTAGAAAGCTTCATTTCATCTTCAGGGAAGCTGATATTAATCGTTCCTTTGGAGATTTTATCTCTGTCTACCTGGATTTTGCTTGAAGCACTATAAGTAATTTCTCCATGTGCAGGATCCATCACCTTTATGGTAACGATTTTTTTATCGTTGGTTTTATTCAGGAAAGTATAGTTATAAGTATTTGTAATCTTACCGTCTTTTACAAAGAATGTGCTTCCCGCAGGCTTAATAAATTTAGCTTCCATTTCACCACGGCTGTACAGAAGATAGCCTAGAAATCCTACCAAAAGAAGTAAAAATACGGCAAAACCTTTCATTCTTCCTGTAAACTTAAATTGGGTTTGTTTCTCAATTTCATTTTCAGAAGCATATCTTACCAGCCCTTTTGGTAAACCGACTTTTTCCATGACTTCATCACAGGCATCGATACATGCAGTACAGTTGATACATTCCAACTGTTGCCCGTCTCTGATATCAATTCCCGTAGGACATACCACAACGCACTGATGGCAATCAATACAATCTCCTTTTCCTGCAGCTTTTCTATCTTCTCCTTTTCTCCACTTGGATCTGTTTTCTCCTCTTTTAAAATCATAGAAAACGTTAATAGTATCTTTATCAATTAATACTCCCTGTAGTCTTCCGTATGGGCAAACCAGAGTACATACCTGCTCTCTGAACCATGCAAATACAAAGTAAAATGCAGCAGTAAGCAGAATCATTACAATAAAATTGGTAGGATGTGCAAATGGTCCCTCGGAAACAATTCTGAATACTTCTTTATATCCTACAACATACATGAACATAAAATGAGTAATAATCAGTGAAATCACAATATATACCGACCATTTTAAGCTTCTTTTCCAGATTTTCTCGCCGTTCCACTCTTGTCTGTCCAGCTTCATTTGCTTATTTCGGTCTCCTTCAATCAGATATTCGATTTTACGGAAAATTGATTCCATAAAAATTGTCTGAGGGCATATCCACCCGCAGAAAATTCTTCCGAATGCAATCGTAAAAACGATAATAAAAATCAAAGATGCGATAGCACCTAAAGTAAGGATAAAAAAGTCTTGTGGATAGAAAGGCTGTCCAAAGATGAAAAATTCTCTGTCTATTACATTAAATAACAGTAACGGGTTACCATTGATTGTAATGAAAGGCAGCGAAAAATAAATAATTAATAAAAGATAACTTACAAGGTTTCTATAGTTGGTATATTTTCCTTTAGGCTTTCTTGGAAATACCCATCTTCTCTTACCGGATTGCTCCATTGTCCCGATAGAATCTCTGTAAGTTTCAGGGTCCAGAACCTGTCCCTGTCCGCCTCGTACTTCTATTTCTTCTATATCTGACATATTGTAATGTGTTTAAAAAAGAAAAAACATAATTCGTTACTATTTTTAAGGTAATAACAAATTATGTTTTTTCATATGATTCTAATTTTATAGATTATTCTTTTTCCCAGTGCGCTTCAGTTCCCTGAGGAGCAGCTCCTCCCTGAGCCGGAGTTACTGGTGGTTGTTCCTGGTTGATATGATATACATACGCTGCAATCTTTTCAATTTCAGCACCTGAAACTTCTCCGTTTTTACCGAATGCTCTCATCGCAGGGTTGGTAGGAGAACCATTCCAGTCCATATGGAATACGTTTTTAAATAACGTCTTCTCCGGCTGGTTGATCCAGAAGTTATCAGTCAGGTTAGGACCGATACCTCCGCTACCGTCTTCTTTATGACAAGATGCACAGTTTGTTTTGAATAATTCTTTACCTTCTGAGATATTATCAGCTGAATATTTTGCTGTTTCAATCGTTACAGGAGGCTGAGTTTTTTGATATTCTTCAATGCTTGCCAATTGCTCTTTATATTCTTTCTCATATTCGCTCAATGGGTGAGCGAAATCTGTGAAAGCATAAGCTGCAATATATACAATACAAAAAGCAGTCCCAAAATAGAATAAACCTACCCACCATTTTGGTAATTGGTTATCCAACTCCATGATTCCGTCGAAACCGTGGTCGATAAGGATATCTTTTTCTTCAGTTTCAGATTGCTTTTTGAAAGCAGCGGCATACATTCTTTTGAAAAAAGGAATTTTCTTCTCAGCTAAATAAGCAGCTTTTTCTTCCGGAGATAATTTTTTGAATCTGTTATTTTCAATCAAATCTCCAATAGAACTGTGGATGTATGCCAGAATACCGGCAATCACAACAGTTCCCCAGAAATAAGGCGAACCTAGGAACGAGTAGCTCTGTACAAACAAATAATAAAAAACTATTAAAAGTCCGATTATTATCAAGATGTTTACAACAACAGGTGTTCTTTGTTTCATAAAAAATAGTTTAATTTTTTAAATTAAAATCGTCATCTTCATCATCCCCAAGAGGAGCCTCTTCTTCTTCTTTGTAATATTTTTTAGGCTTGCTAAAAACGTATATTATCAAAGCAACGAAGAACAGCATAAAGAAAATCAGAGCCAGCGTCTGGTAGAAACCAGCGTTTTCTGTATTGGATAATATATCTTTAAAGTTCTGAGGAATCATATGATGAACTTTTTAATGTTTAGTTATTACTTGCTGTTTTAATTTCAGTTGTTTTGATATCCGTTCCTAATCTTTGCAGGTAAGAAATAAGAGCTACAATTTCTTTTTTCTCTAATTCTCCCTGAGGTCTCTTCGCATATGCCTCTTTCAAGTCATTGGCTTCAGAGAAGATATCTTTTACAATTTTTGCTGATTGGTTGTCTGCCCACTTATCTGCAGAGTCGATTTGAGCTTTTGTGTAAGGTACATCAAATGTATTCTTCATCAGCTTCATCTTGTCTACCATTTTAGATCTGTCTAAGTTCGTAGCAATTAGCCAAGGGTAACGAGGCATAATTGAACCTGCAGAGGTAGATCTTGGGTTATACATGTGCTTGTAGTGCCAAGAACTTGGGTTTTTACCACCTTCTCTATGTAAATCCGGTCCGGTTCTCTTAGATCCCCAAAGGAACGGTCTGTCATAGATAAATTCTCCAGCTTTAGAGTACTGTCCGTTTTTACCGTTAAATCTTGTAATTTCATCTCTGAATGGTCTGATCATCTGAGAGTGACAAGCATTACAACCTTCACGGATATAGATATCTCTACCTTCAAGTTCCAGCGGTGAATAAGGTTTTACCGCAGAAATGGTAGGAACACTTTTCTTAAGAGTAAGGGTAGGGATAATTTCTACCATACTTCCTATTGAAATAGTAAATAATGATAATACTGTTAAAAGTAAAGGCATTCTTTCCAACCAAAGGTGGAACCCTTCTCCTTCTTTACGTTTGTTACCGATGTTTGCCAATGCCGGAGCTTCAGCAGGAACTTCTTTTTGGAATGATCCTTGTCTTACCGTAGCAATTACGTTTACAATCATTAAGATTGCTCCTGAAATGTAGAATAAACCTCCTACGAATCTCATTTTAAAGTAAGGAATAATAGCAGTTACAGTATCCAGCCAGTTTTTCCATAATAGAGTACCGTCCGGGTTGAATTGCTTCCACATTAATCCTTGCGTGAATCCTGAAATATACATGGGTACTGCATAGAAAATAATTCCTAATGTCCCTAACCAGAAGTGCCAGTTAGCTAATTTTACAGACCACATTTTTGTTCTCCACATAATTGGTACCAGATAATAGATAACCCCGAATGCCATGAAACCATTCCATCCAAGAGCTCCTAAGTGTACGTGACCGATAACCCAGTCCGTAAAGTGACCAATTTTGTTGATGTTTTTTGTTGCCAATAATGGTCCTTCAAATGTTGCCATACCATAACAAGTAACGGCTACTACGAAGAACTTAAGAATAGGGTTTTCCCTTACTTTATCCCAAGCTCCTCTTAGAGTAAGAAGACCATTTAACATACCTCCCCAAGATGGTGCGATAAGCATGATAGAGAAACCTGTCCCTACCGCCTGTGCCCATGCCGGAAGTGCAGTATACTGAAGGTGGTGAGGACCAGCCCAGATATATACGAAGATTAGTGACCAGAAGTGGATAATAGACAGTTTATATGAGAAAACCGGTCTGTCTGCCGCTTTTGGTAAGAAGTAATACATCAAACCTAAAACCGGAGTTGTCAAAACGAATGCTACTGCATTGTGACCATACCACCATTGTACGATGGCGTCTTTTGCTCCTGCATAAGCAGAATAAGATTTCCATCCAGTGAATGATAATGGAACTTCAAGATTGTTGAAGATGTGAAGCATTGCCACCGCTACCCAAGTTCCAAGATAGAACCAAATAGCTACATAAAGGTGTCTTACTCTTCTCTTCGAAATAGTTAAAATCATATTGACCCCGAAGATGATCCAAGAGAATGCAATTAAGATATCAATTGGCCATTCATGCTCAGCATATTCTTTTGAAGTATTAATACCCATAAAGAAGGTAATGAACGTCGCAACGATCATAAACTGCCAAGTCCAGAAATGAATCCAGGATAATGTATCACTATACATTCTTGTTTTTAATAATCTCTGCGTAGAGTAATATACCCCAACGTAAACGATGTTACATACAAACGCGAAGATTACGGTATTGGTGTGCAACATTCTGATTCTACCAAAACCAAATGCACCATGAGTGTTTATTAAACCTTGAATATTACCGGATGCCAAACTCTTGATGGTTGTATCATCTGTCCCGAAAAAGAACTCTGGTAATTCAGGGTAGAAAAGCATTAATGCCGCCGTAAGCCCGAACGTAAATCCTATGAAACCAAAGATTATGGTTGCATAGAGGAACGCACGGACAATACTATTGTCATAACTAAACTTTTGTGTTTCCATATCAACTATTCACTATTTTTCTCAATTTTTATTATTTTCTCCTATTTCCTTTTCGTCTTTATCCTTGTCGCCAGTTTCATCTTTTTCTTTGATTTCATCATCGAAAAGAATCCTAACAGCCGGAGATTCATCATCTTCAAACTGCCCTTTCTTGGCATACACTATAAATACGACCAGGAAGATCGCAGCTAAAGAAACACTGCAGACGATCATTAAATATAGAATATCCATTGGACAACAAAATTAACCTATTTTCGGGGTTCAAATTTAGTGAAAAATAATGACATTCATCACGAAATGCCGATTTCAGCTAATTTAAAATCAGTCTAAATAAGAGGCTTTACGCCTGCTTTTTGAAGTATTTTCGACCCAATATCCAAGTCGAAATAGTCGTGAATGTAACCACGGTGATAGAACTGATTGGCATAATGATTGCCGCAAAAAGCGGATGCATATGTCCTGTAACTGCGTAACTTAAACCAACGATATTGTAAAGGAAACTGATTATAAATGTCATTTTCACAATCGTTATTGAGCCTTTGCAAACATTCAGATAGTGGTCTAAAGTCACTACTTTTTCTCCATTCATAATGACATCTGAGGATGGTGTAAAGCTGTTTGTATCATCAGCAATAGCAATTCCAACGTTACTTTGCTTTAATGCTCCGGCATCATTCAGTCCGTCACCCAGCATTGCTACTTTCATATGTTGATCCTGAAGGTTTTTTATGTAGTTGAGTTTGTCTTCCGGGCTTTGATTAAAGGCCATTCCTTTGTAGTTCGGAATCAGTTCTTTCAGCTGATTTTCTTCAGAAGAATTATCACCACTCAGGATGAATATTTTGTAACCGGTTAGTTTATTGAACAGGTTTTTCAATTGTGGACGGTATTCATTTTTGAAGATGAATTTTCCGACAAACTGATCGTTTTTGCTAATATAAACCGCCGTTTCCAAATTCTTTGGTTCCTGATTATTGTAGCGGGCAGATCCTATTTTATAAAGATTTCCTCTGACATTGGCTTCATATCCTTTTCCGGAGATTTCTACGAACTGATCAACGGGGAAATAGTCATCATTTAATTCAATAAATTCATATAATGATTTTGAAAGTGGATGGTTGGAGTTTTTTAATAAGGTTTTGATATTCGAAAGATCAAATTCATTGATTTCAGAACCTTCGTATTTGATATTTGATTTTTTTCTGTGGGTAATTGTTCCTGTTTTATCAAAAACAATAGTGTCAAGTTTTGCAATTTTTTCAATCGTTAAAGTATCTTTTACATAAAACTTATTTCGGCCTAAAATTCTCATAATGTGGCCGAAAGTGAAAGGTGCAGAAAGAGCAAGTGCACAAGGGCAGGCAATAATAAGAATAGCTGAAACAACCTGGAACATTTTTTCAAGATCGATAAATGACCAATAGATTGCTGAAACCAAAGCGATGCCTAAAATAATGAAAGTGAAATATTTACTGACGCTATTGGTGAGTGTGTCGAGTCCGGTTTCATGTTTCTTGAAGGCTTCCTTATTCCAAAGCTGGGTAAGGTAACTCTGGTCAACATTTTTAATAACTTCCAGTTCCAAAGATGATCCGATCTGCTTTCCTCCGGCAAAAATTTTATCACCGGGTTGCTTGCTGATACTTTCGCTTTCTCCGGTAATGAAGCTGTTGTCTATATTTCCTTCCCCATTAATAAGAATAGCATCAACCGGGATGATTTCCTGGTTTCTGACTAAAATTCTGTCGCCAACTTTTACTTCAGAAAGAAGAATGTTTTCCTGCTTTCCTTCAAAGTCCACTTTAGTTACGGCAATAGGGTAGAAAGATTTATAATCTCTGTCGTAGGAAAGAGCGCTGTATGTCCTTTTCTGGAAAAGTTTACCCATCAGCATAAAGAATAAGAGGCCGCAAAGTGTATCAAAATACCCGGGACCATAACCCGTTGCCACTTCGTAAATGCTTCGTCCAAAGAGAACAAATATTCCCAGGACGATAGGAACATCAATATTGACGATTTTATTTTTTAAACCATACCATGCAGATTTGTAATAGTCTGAAGCGGAGTAAAAAACAACGGGACAGGCCAACAGGAACATCAGTACCCTGAAAAGTCCTTTGTAATGCTCCATCCAGTAATCTTCGCCTCCCACATATTCGGGAAATGCCAGGAACATACCGTTTCCAAATGCAAAACCTGCAATAGCAAATTTGATAAGCAGTGATTTGTCAAGATGATCAACATTTTTTTCTGCTGTTTCAAGACTGATAACCGGTTTGTATCCTAAATTAGTTAAAAAATTAGCTAGTTCGCTTAATTTTAGGTCGTTATGGTTGAATGATATCTGTAAGGTCTTTCTGGTGAAATTGACCTGAGAATACTTAATGTATTTGTTCAGTGTATGAAGGCTTTCCAATAGCCAAATACATGATGAGCAGTGGATTACAGGGATTTTAAAGGTGACAAGACTGGTGTTTCCTTCTGAGAAATCGGTCACCTTTTCGAAAATTTCAGGAGTGTCTAAGTAGTCAAATTGTCCGGAATTATCATCGCTTGGACGAATTCCTGCCCCTTTATTCAGCTGATAGAAATTACTTAAATTGTTTGTATTCAGAATTTCATAAACAGACTTACATCCGTTGCAACAGAAAATCTTTTCATCAAACAAAATTCTCTCTTTTTCTATACCTTGACCACAATGAAAACAGTTCTCGCTCACCACCCTAAAATATTGAACTACAAAATTATAACAAATTTTTTTGTTTATCGAGTTAAAAAGTTCTATTTTTGTGATAAATATCATATAAAATGCCGCAGGAACAACAGATAGCAATTGAAGAGAGGTTCGCCAGAGTTTTTAATGATAAATCTTTTAAGGAAAGACTTTCTAGCGCAGATTTTGAAAAATATATTAACGGAAAAAAAAGATTGAGTTTTCAGAAACACGATACTATTTTCGAAGATGGAGAAACTCCCAGAGGAGTGTTTGTCATTGAAAAAGGAGCCGCTAAATTATCAAAATCAGGAGCATTCGGGAAAGATCAGATTTTAAGATTTATTAAAGAAGGGGATATCATCGGCTATCGTTCTTTGCTTTGCGGGGAGAATTTCCAGGCCAAAGCAGAAGCAATGACAGATATTGACTGTATATTTTTACCTGCAGATATTTTCATGTATCTTCTGGAGGTAGATCCACAGCTATCTTTTGTAATGCTTCAAAAAATTTCTTACGAATTAGGAGAGTCTTCCAATACCATTACATTCCTTGCACAGAAAACGGTGAGGGAAAGACTTGCTGAGATCCTGTTGCTTTTGGAACAGAAGCTTGGTGTAGATCCGGAAGGGTTTATCAAAATTTCATTGACAAGAGAAGAAATTGCCAACATTATTGGTACTGCTACTGAAAGTGCCATTCGTCTTATCTCTGAATTCAAACAGGACAGCCTGATTGAAGTAGACGGAAGAAATATCAAAATTCTCAATCACGACAAACTCATGAAACTCGGTCACGTAGTTTTATAAAAACATAAAAACTTAAGTCGGCCTAGAGCCGACTTTTTAACTTTTAAAAATAGATAAATTATGTCTGTTCACTCTGAAATTAAAAAAGTTACGACTGAAACCTTGCGTAAAATGAAATTCGACAAGGAAAAAATAACAATGCTTACGGCCTACGATTTTACCACGGCAAAGATGGTAGATGCAGGTGGAGTAGATGCTATTTTGATTGGAGACTCGGCAGCGAATGTAATGGCTGGTTTTGAAACTACACTGCCAATTACGCTGGATCAAATGATCTATCATGCTCAAAGTGTGGTAAGAGGAACCGACAGAGCACTGGTGATTGCCGATTTACCTTTCGGGACTTATCAGAGTAATCCTGAAAAAGCATTGGAATCTGCTGTGAGAATGATGAAGGAAGGTGGAGCTCATGCCGTGAAAATTGAAGGCGGAAAAGAGATTTCAAAATCGATCAAAAAAATTATTAATGCCGGAATTCCAGTAATGGGACATTTGGGATTAACGCCACAGTCTATTTATAAATTCGGAACTTATAAAGTAAGAGCAAAAGAAGAAGCAGAAGCTGAAAAACTGATTACCGATGCACAACTTTTAGAAGAATTGGGATGTTTCTCCGTAGTATTGGAAAAAATTCCTGCTGACTTAGCCAAAAGAGTGACAGAAAGCATTTCTATTCCTACGATCGGAATCGGAGCCGGGGCGAATTGTGACGGACAGGTTTTGGTATACCATGATATGGTAGGAATGAACAAAGGGTTTAGCCCAAAATTTTTAAGAAGATATCTTGACCTTTACACGGAAATTACAGGAGCTGTTTCTCAATATGTAAAAGATGTAAAAAGTGTTGAGTTTCCAAACGAAAACGAAAGTTATTAATTCATGCAAAATCAACAACAATCTATTCAGGGAATATTATCCATTGCAGCACTGATTTGTCTTGCTGTAGGTTGGTTTAATCTATTTTCTCCTGAAATTAACCATTTACTTTCCAGAAAAGTTTTTTATGTACTGATTGGAGCCAGCTTCTTTATTCAGGCACCATTACTTACCAATAAAAATTTTGTGTATGCCATGTATGCCGCAGCAGTGGTATGTGTGGTGGGAGCGTTTATTCCTGAAAGTTCAAATCTTTCAGCCATTAAAACCATTGGTTTACTGGGAGGAATTATCCTGTCATTATCAAACAGAAGAAGATAGAATAAAGTACTATGAAGGAGCAGATTGTATATGAAGATAACCATCTTCTGGTGATTAATAAAAAGGTTGGCCAGCTTGTACAGGGCGACAAAACCGGCGATGAATCACTACTGGAATCTATCAAGAATTTTATAAAAATAAGAGATGCTAAGCCGGGAAACGTTTTTCTCGGCTTGGTTCATCGTATAGACCGTCCTACTTCAGGATTAGTGATCTATGCTAAAACTTCAAAAGCGCTTTCCCGTCTTACCCAGATGGTGAAAAACCGCGAGATCAAAAAGACATATTGGGCTGTGGTGGGAAAAGAAATGATTCCGCAGAGCCAAAGGCTTGTTCATTATTTGAAGAAAAACGAAAAGAATAATAAAGCCATCGTTTTTCCTAAAGCTACTGAGGGTGCCAAAGAAGCTATCTTAACATATCACATCATTAAAACGTTGGATAATTATTTACTTCTTGAGATTGATCTTGAAACTGGCAGGCATCATCAGATCCGCGCCCAGTTATCAAAAACAGGAGTTCCGATTAAAGGAGATCTTAAATATGGCTCTCCACGTTCCAACCCGGACGGCGGAATTAATCTTCACGCCAGAAAACTGGAATTTATCCATCCTGTCACCAAAGAAGAAATTGAAATTATAGCTCCGGTGCCTCAGAATGATGCCATCTGGAGGGCTTGTGAACAATAGCAAGAGTTCTAAAGCAATCAAAGAAAAAATATAAAAGTCCGTCTCAATTTTGAGATGGACTTTTTCTTTAATGTTATTTCAAATTTTGCCTATTCTAAAAAAATGTCTAACTTCGTTCCAAACTTTAGGGGTGTCTGTTACCAACAGACTGAGACTTTACCCTTTGAACCTGATCTGGATTATACCAGCGTAGGGAAAAGTAGATGACTTTTGCTGTACATTCTATTGTACAATAATAGCCATTCCTAAAGTGTATATAAATTATTTAGGAATGGAACTTATAATCAACCACACCCGAAAAACATTCGATGTACTTCCTGACAACCTGGAAGCATTATTGGCTATAGAATTACCCGGAAAGAAAAAGGGAATTGCCATAGCCCTCAACAATCGTATTGTACCCCTGTCCGCCTGGGCAGAAACATTTCTCAAAGATCAGGATTCAGTTTTAATCATTACTGCCACTCAGGGCGGTTAATTTTTCATATTTAATACCAATATTATGGCTCACTCCATTACATGTTCACCATTTCCGAACTCAAAGAAAATTTATATTGAAGGAAAAATACATCCCATCAATGTAGCAATGCGTGAAATTAAGCTTAGCCCGACCAAGCTTACCAACGGAAGTTTTGAAGACAATGCTCCCGTAACCATTTATGATACTTCAGGTCCCTATACTGATGAAAATTCAATAATCGACATTCAGAAGGGACTTCCAAGAATCAGAGAACAGTGGATACTCAACAGAGAAGATGTACATATCCTGAACGGGATTACTTCCGAGTATGGAAAAGCACGTTTAGCCGATCCACGTTTGGACGAATTACGCTTTTCCTACGATCATAAGCCCAAAGTTGCTCAGGAAGGAAAAGAGCTTACACAGCTTTACTATGCCAAACAAGGAATTATCACACCCGAAATGGAATATGTAGCAATCAGAGAAAATCAACGTATCGAGCAGCTGGAAACGGCTTCCAAAGAAATGGCGTTCCAACATCCCGGAAACAGCTTTGGAGCCAATACACCCAAAAGTAAAATTACCCCCGAATTTGTAAGAGCTGAAATTGCTGCCGGAAGGGCTATTATTCCAAATAATATCAATCACCCGGAAAGTGAACCGATGATTATCGGGCGAAATTTTTTGGTGAAAATTAATGCCAATATCGGAAATAGTGCCGTTTCATCGAGTATTGATGAAGAAGTAGAAAAGGCGGTATGGGCCTGCCGATGGGGTGCAGATACGATCATGGATCTTTCAACAGGAAAAAACATCCATGAAACGCGGGAATGGATCATCAGAAACAGCCCGGTTCCAATCGGTACGGTTCCCATTTATCAGGCTTTAGAAAAGGTAAAAGGAGTTCCCGAAGATCTGACATGGGAAGTTTTTAAAGATACTTTGATTGAACAGGCAGAACAGGGCGTGTCTTATTTTACAATTCATGCCGGTGTTTTATTGAGATATATTCACCTGACGGCCAGCAGAGTAACCGGAATTGTATCCCGCGGAGGATCTATTATGGCCAAATGGTGTCTCTTTCATCACCAGGAAAACTTCTTATATACTCATTTTGAGGAGATTTGTGAGATCATGAAGAAATATGATGTTGCTTTCTCTTTAGGAGACGGTCTTCGCCCCGGATCTATTGCTGATGCCAATGATGCGGCTCAATTTGCGGAACTGGAAACATTAGGTGAGCTGACCAAAATTGCATGGAAACATAATGTCCAGGTAATGATTGAAGGTCCTGGCCACGTTCCGATGCATATGATCAAAGAAAATATGGAAAAACAGCTTGAAGTATGTGATGAAGCTCCATTTTATACCTTAGGACCTTTGACAACAGATATTGCTCCGGGCTATGATCATATCACTTCGGGAATCGGAGCGGCAATGATTGGGTGGTTCGGATGCGCGATGCTTTGCTATGTAACTCCAAAAGAACACTTAGGACTTCCAAACAGAGATGATGTAAAGGTCGGAGTGATCACCTATAAACTGGCTGCGCACGCTGCAGATCTGGCGAAAGGTCACCCGGGAGCCCAGTACAGAGATAATGCCCTAAGCAAGGCCAGATTTGAATTCAGATGGGAAGATCAGTTTAATCTTTCACTCGATCCCGACACTGCAAGATCTTATCATGATGAAACTCTTCCCGCCGACGGTGCAAAGATTGCGCATTTCTGTTCTATGTGTGGTCCGAAATTCTGTTCAATGAAGATTACCCAGGAAATCAGAGAATCTGCAGAGAAGGGGATGTTTGATAAATCCCAGGAATTTATTGAAAAAGGAAAGGAAATTTATATATGATTTTGGTGATCACTCCTGAATCACCGGTTCAAAATGAAGCAGATCATATCAATGAAATGTTTCACGAAGGGCTGGATCTGCTTCACATCAGAAAACCGGGAATCACTAAGGAAGCGATGATTGATTTTATCAACGAAATTAATCAAGCTTTCTATCCGAGACTGGTGCTGCATAATCATTTTGATTTGGGGAAAGAATTTACGATTTCAAGACTTCATTTTAGAGAACAAGATAGAAAGGAGAACATGTATCAATCCCTTACTCATGGAAATATTATTTCAACCTCAGTTCATGAGATTGCTACCTATAATACTTTGGAGAAAGATTGGGAATATTCTTTCGTAAGCCCGTTCCTTCCCAGTATCTCAAAAAAAGGATATGGTGAACATTCAACAGTGATGGAAGATATCAAACAACGAAATAATCTGGAGGTAAGATTAATTGCTTTAGGAGGAATTCATCCGGGTAATATTCAGAATGTTTTTGATGCTGGTGCAGATGGTGCTGCATTATTGGGTGCTATTTGGGAAAGTGATGAACCTGTAAATATTTTTAAAAAATGCAAAAAGAACGTCCGTTTGTAATCAGTATTGCGGGCTTCGACCCGAGTGGTGGGGCAGGAATTTTAGCAGATACCAAAACGTTTGAACAAATAGGAGTGACAGGCTTTGGAGTTTGTACAGCGCTTACGCAGCAGACGGAATCCCAATGTCTGAGGTTAGAATGGCGCCCTTTACAGGAAATTATACAAGGAATTTGTATTCTGATGGATCATTATCCGGTTTCAGCAGTAAAAATCGGGATTGTGAAAGATGCCGAATATCTTGATGAAATTATAAAGACTGTTCAAGCATATAATTTTGATATCAAAATTGTTTGGGATCCTGTTTTAAAAAGTACGTCTGAATTTTCATTTTTCAACCTTGAAACCCTTTCAATGTTAAAAAATACAGTAGACAAGATCAGCTTAATAACTCCAAATTATAATGAATATGGAGTTTTAAAAGATTATAATCTGTTCTCTGATGAAAACTTACGTCCCGTACTTATCAAAGGAGGGCACAGAGAAGATCAGCTCGGAACGGATGTTTTAGTTGAAAAAGGAAATGAAATCATTTTACAACCCACGGATGCAAATACTGTTTATTATCCAAAGCATGGATCAGGATGTGTGATGTCTTCGGCAATTGCCGGATATCTGGCTAAGGGTGAAAGTCTTGAAATAGCCTGTAGAAAAGGAAAATTATATATTGAAAAATTTTTAAAAAGCAGTCCCGGCTTATTGGGAACGCATTCGTAAGTATGGAAAAATTACAATACATATCACAAGGAAATACAGCGAAAGAACAAGAATCAAATATCCGTAAAGCTTTAGATCACGGGATCAAATGGATTCAGGTTCGATGGAAAAACGCCCCTGAAAAAGAATTGATAAGCCTTTGTGAAATGGCTAAGCAACTTTGTTCGGAATATCAGACTACCTGCATCATCAATGATCATGTACAGCTGGTGAAAGAAATAGATGCAGATGGAGTTCATTTAGGACTCACTGACGGATCGATCCACGAAGCAAGAACAATTTTAGGAAATCATAAAATAATAGGGGGAACCGCCAATACCATCACTGATGTGCTTCAAAGGATCAATGAGCCCTGTGATTATATCGGATTGGGACCGTTGCGATTTACAAACACCAAAGAAAAACTAAGTCCTGTATTGGGTTTTGAAGGGTATGAGGAAATCATCAATGGCTTAAAAGGCCGGTCGATCGACATTCCGAAAATTTTTGCCATTGGAAGTGTTACACTTGAAGATTTTTTACCGTTACAGGAAATCGGAATTTATGGAGTATCCGTGTCAGGAACAATTACCAGGCAGCCCTCAGTGATTAATGAATTTAAAAAAGTAATGATATGAACAATCAGAGATTAACAATAGCAGACAGAGTTTTTGAATCAAGGCTGTTTTTAGGGACAGGAAAATTTGGAAGTCTGGCAGATATGGCAGCTTCTGTTGTCGCTTCAGAAACAAATATGGTAACGATGGCTTTGAAGAGAATTGATGCCCAATCCGCTGAAGATGATTTATTAGACTCATTAAGAGAAACAAATGTTCATCTTTTACCCAATACTTCAGGTGCCAGAACGGCAAGAGAAGCTGTATTAGCGGCACAACTAGCCAGAGAAGCACTGGAGACAAATTGGGTGAAACTGGAAATTCATCCCGATCCGAAATACCTGTTGCCGGACCCTATCGAAACATTGTATGCTACCGAAGAACTTGCAAAATTAGGATTTATCGTAATGCCTTATATTCATGCAGATCCTGTATTATGCAAACGTCTGGAAGATGCAGGGACAGCTGTTGTAATGCCTTTAGGTGCTCCGATTGGTACCAATAAAGGATTAAGAACATTAGACTTTTTAGAAATCATCATCAGCCAAAGCAATGTTCCTGTAGTAGTAGATGCCGGAATAGGAGCACCTTCAGATGCGGCCAAAGCCATGGAAATGGGTGCAGATGCCGTTCTTGTAAATACAGCCATTGCTGTGGCACGAAATCCTGTTAATATGGCCATAGCTTTTAAGGAAGGAGTCATCGCTGGAAGAAGAGCTTTTGAATCCGGCTTGGGAGCAATTGCCAATCATGCTGAAGCTTCAAGCCCGCTCACTTCATTTTTATTTGAATAAACTCAGAATGATGAAAAGTTTTAATGATGTTTTTGAAAATTATCAATGGGAAGAGATCAAAACTAAGCTTGAGAAAGTAAGTCTGTCTGATGTTCAAAACAGCCTTGAGAAAAAGAATAAAACAATTGAAGATTTTCTGAATATGCTGTCACCCGCTGCCTCTCACGAATTGGAGTTGATGGCGAGAATGACTCGTTTACTGACCCAGAAACGTTTTGGAAAAACTATTCAGCTCTATGCCCCATTGTATCTGAGCAATGAATGTCAGAATATCTGTACTTACTGTGGATTTAGTTTAGATAATCATTTAAAGAGAAAAACACTTTCGGATACAGAATTGCTGGCAGAAGCTTCAGTACTGAAATCTATGGGAGTTAATCACGTATTGCTGGTAAGTGGTGAAGCCAATAAAATAGTGGGAGTTCCCTATTTTAAAAACGCCGTTCGATTATTGAAACCTCACTTTTCCAATATCTCCATAGAAGTGCAGCCTTTAATGGAAGATGAATATCAGCTTCTTCGTGAAGAAGGCGTACATTCCGTATTGGTCTATCAGGAAACGTATCATCAGGAGGTATATAAAGAATATCACCCTAAAGGAAAAAAATCAAATTTCCATTTTCGTCTTGATACTCCGGACAGAATCGGGAGAGCCGGCATTCATAAAATTGGGCTTGGCGTTTTGCTTGGGCTGGAAGATTGGCGTGTGGACAGCTTCTTTAACGCCCTTCACATAGATTATCTTCAAAAGCAGTATTGGAAGACTAAATTTTCCGTTTCTTTTCCAAGATTAAGACCGGCCGAAGGAATTATAGAACCCAATTTTATTATGGAAGATAAAGATCTGCTGCAGCTCATCTGTGCCTACAGAATCTGGAATGAAGATCTTGAAATATCAATATCCACAAGAGAAAATGAACTGTTCAGGAATCATATAGTATCCTTAGGTGCTACCACAATGAGCGCAGGTTCAAAAACAAATCCGGGTGGCTATTCCGTAGATAAAGAATCTCTGGAACAATTTGAGACCAGCGATGAACGAAGCATGGATGAGATCAGGAATATGATTAAAAAAGCCGGCTATGACCCTGTAATGAAGGATTGGGATTCTGTTTATAGTGGAGCATAAGCTAATTTTTAAACCATTAAATATGAAAAGCGAAGATATTTTTAAAAGATACAGCCGTCAAATATTTATTGAAGAAATAGGTCTGGAAGGACAAAAGAAGATCATCAACTCAAAAGTTCTTGTGATAGGAGCCGGGGGATTGGGAAGTCCTGTTATTCAGTATCTGGCGGCAGCGGGGGTTGGAACTCTGGCAGTGGCGGATTTTGACCCTATTGAACTTCATAACCTGAACCGGCAGGTGATTCATAGCGAAAATGGAGTGGGGCAACCAAAGGTTAAAAGTGCCGAAGCATTTGTTAAAAGCTTAAACCATCAGGTAGAATTCGTGGGAATTGAGATGAAAATAGATTCTTTCAATGTGGAAGAAATCATTTCCCAATATGATATTGTGATAGACGGATCTGATAATTTTCCGACGAGATATCTTGTGAATGATACATGTGTGAAGCTGGGGAAAACTTTAGTCTATGGAAGTATTCTAGGGTTTTCAGGACAGGTAGCTGTTTTTAACCACAAAAGAAGCAAAAACCTAAGAGATGTATTCCCTGAACCGCCAGTTGACGAAGAGGTAGCAGATTGTGACAGTCTTGGCGTTTTAGGAGCTTTACCAGGAATTATAGGAAGTATGATGGCCCTTCTGACATTGAAAATTATTACGAATCTCCCTGTTAATTTAAATCAGATAACTCTTGTAGATACCATAAACTGGAGATTTCAAACAGTTGATTTTTAATATAAATACGGATGGTACCAATGTTTTCATAAAGCGGCAGTAAAAATCTTTTACTGCCACTTTGTGAATTATTGAATTGCTGGATTATTGCCCTTGCTGCATTACTCCACCATTATCATCTTTTTTAGTCTGGTTTAAGATATTTGGATCTTCCTTAGCGAGTTTGTTCCTGGTAGGAATCTTATAGTTAATGGAAATTCCAAAATTCCTTGAATCATACTTGGTTCTAAGCATTACACTCTCTCCTGATGGCGGATTAGAGCGTACCTGCATTACCTGACCATTGAAAATATCATTCGCAAAAACTGAAACAGTAAGGCGATTGTTCATGAACTTTTTAGTCACAGTGATATCTAAGTTATTGTTAAATGGCTTCTCTGCCGTAAAGTAGAAATATCCTGCTTTTGGGGTAAGGTAGCTGTAATTAGCCGTTAATTTTATATCTTTCGGTAAAATCAACTGCGTTGAAACATTGAAGATCCAGAATCCTTTATTGTTGAGGTTATCAATTTCATGTTTCTGATATCCTGCATACACATACATGAAATTAATTTTATCAGGATTAAAATTAAACTTCATGACCTCACTCAAAGATTTACTGAAAATCATAAACGGAATAGGAAGACCAACATTGAAGTTATGAATCCTCATATTCGAAATGTTAACCTGCTCATTAAAGAGATTTTTTCCATCCTTTCTGATAATTTGGGCCACCTGATTCTGAGCTGAGCTTACACTGTATCCAATGAATGCGTAATCAAAAGCTGAAAGTTTCACTTCATAATTATCGAATATAGTAGGCTGTAGATTTGGATTTCCTGTCACCTGAGTATTCGGTCCCTGGAATGTTGTATTATTCGGGTTAAGAGCTGAAATACTAGGTAAACTTATCTTTCTGTTATAATTGGCTGCAATAGACACCTGACTCATCAGGTTATACTGAACACTGGCATTAGGGAACAATTTGAACTTATTAAATGGAATAAGATCCTTTTGAACCACCGATCCGGTGCTGTCGATTATTCGTGTTATTCCTGAAATATCATAGTTTTCAGCCCGGGATCCTAAGGTGAAATCAAACTTTTTAAACTTAGCCTGAAACTCCAGGTATGTGGAAGCTGTTTGCCTCTGATAATCCAGATTGGTTAAGCCTTTACTTTCTGTATCAAAGTTTTGTTTTTCATACAATCCTCCAAAACTTACCTTACCACCGTCAAGAATTTTAATCGGTTGAGAATAATCTACTTTGAAAGTAGCAATCCTCATGTCAGAATTATTATTAAGAATATTTCCTCCAACATTTGGAATGGGGTCGCCATTACTGTATTTCCCCTTCCTGAAGATATTATCCTGATCAAATCTGCTGGTAGATTTTGTGTATCCAAACTGGAAATCCAGTTTTTGCGACTTGTCACTAAAACGTTTCTGATAGGTTACAACGGCTTCCTGCCTTAAGCTATTGGTATTAGCGGCATCAGAAGCATCAAAATTAAAATCTCTGTAATAGAAGCCTTCAGGTTTTGTAAGATCTTTTACTTTTTCTGCGCCTTCTCCGTTACTTAAAGTATAATTGTCATTATTGTTATGGTAAATGTCATAATTCAACAATAAGCGGTCTTGTCCAAGATCGAATGTCAATCCCGATTTTGCAAAATAACCTCGGCCTATTCGGTCGGTATTACTTTTTAACAAATCATTCTGGTTGGAATTCAGCATACTTTCACGGTAGTTTTGACCCACATTCAACTGCCATCCAAAAAGTTTGTTTCTTGCATTTAAGTTGATGGAGTTACTGGTTCTGCTTCGAACCTTATCATAGCTGGTGAAGGTATAATTTCCGGAATAGGTTGCCGTTAAGTACTTGTTGGCATTTTTATTCGTAATAATATTCAGGATTGCCCCTCCTGAAGTGGCTGGAAATTCGGCGCCGGGCTGTGTAATTACTTCAATTCTATCTACGGAATTAGCAGGCATGCCTTCCAGAAAAGAGTTAAGCTCGTTAGAGGTAATGTTGAGCGGTCTTCCATTAAGATAAGTCTCCAGAAACTTCCCCTGATACATCATTCCGGCGATATCGGTAGAAATAAGTCCCGGAAGCTTTTTAATTCCTTCTAAAACATTTCCGTTATTCAACATTGGCTGTTCAGAAAAGTCAAAAATAGTACGGTCTGCTTTCTGTTCAACGGCTTTTTTAGTTTTGGTGATGACAACACCCTCAATTTGTTTTTCTTTTGGTTGGTTATTGCTCTTTTCCTGTGAAAAAATAATCACAGAGCTTAATAGCGATAAAGCAAGTATAGTTTTTTTCATAATGTTTACTACTATTCCGTTAGACGCTGAAAAAGAAATTTTGTTACAGAAGTATGTGTAATTTTATTAGTGAAAAAAGACAGAAATGCTATAATTTATACTTTGTGTATGACTTGATTGGTTCTTGTCATGATCAGTTTTTTGTACAGGAAATAATTATTGAGCCCTGTTCTTCTCTTCAAAATTTATAGCTCTGTTATTTGATTTTAATTTTTGATTACCAAAGTTATAAGTAATGCTAAGGGTCATTCTTCGGGCATCCCAATAATTGTTGAAAGACTGGGTATTATCGGCAAAATACTTGTCACCTTTGTATACGGATTGCTTGAAGATATCACTTACGGAAAGATTGATCTGCAAGGCTTTTTCCACAAAACTCATTTTAATACCGGCATCCAGACTAGCATTGTTCTTTACGAAAGTATAGCCGTCACGGGAAGGGAGACTCTGCCAGTAATTGAGGAACAGGAAGAACGTTTTACCCTTATTGAGCTGAAAAGTATTATTGGTGGAAAAATAAAATGATTGTCCGTTTTTAGGAACTGCATTGAACCGTGTAATCTGCGTTTCATTATAGCTGAATGAGGTTGAAATATTACTTTCCCATACCTTAAAGAATGTATCCGTATAATTGAGATTGAGCCCATAAATATTCTGATTATGGTTATTGTAATAAGTACTGGTGACATCCTTTCCGTCAAGGAAGGTGATCTGATCAAAATTATCGACTGTTCTCTGGTAATATAGATTGGCTGAAAATTTATTTTTAAAGATATAATTGAACTCTATATTATGGTTGAAAGAAGGCTGTAAACTGGGGTTTCCGGTATAATAAGTATTCGGGTTGGAATACCATCGGAACGGATCTAGTGCCCGGAAATAAGGGCGGTTGATTCTTCGGGAATAATTAATGCTGAACTGATTATTTCCAGAAGCTTTGTAGGAAAGATAGGCTGTTGGGAAAAATTTTCCATAATTATTTTCCGATTCCGACTGTGTTGTAGGAGAATATCCGCTGGTCTGGGTGTATTCATAGCGGAGCCCGGCCTTGGCAGACCATTTTTCACCAAAATCTTTACTGAAGCTTACATAAGCCGCATAGTTTTTCTCCTTATAATTAAAAAGATTACTTCTGCTAGGATCTATGATATAGTTGTCATTGGTAAGATTGAAATAACTGATATCGGAGTTATTGGAGAACTGACTGTATTTTGCCCCGGTTTCCATCTGGATCTTTTTAAAATTTAAAGTCAGATCCGCCTGTCCCGAATAAATTTTATAATCTACTGAAGAAAGATTTCTGACAATCTGCGCTGAATGATCAGCAATATTTGTTGTCGTAAAGTTGACATTATTATAAGGCAGATTTCCGTAATAGTTGGCACCAAGGCTCAATTTATGCTCTCCAAATTTCTGATCGAAATATAAATTCAGCATTTGTGTGGTAAAGTCCGAGCGATGCTTTGAATCAGTAACCGTTTGTAAAGTTTGAATATTGTTGGTAAAGTAGTCCTGATTCCCTTTGATATCCATGTTTGAATGACCTTTTGAAATATCATATACCAGCCCTGCATTAGCATTCTTGGAAATTGAATAATCAAAGTTGGCATTCAAACCAAGACCATCGTTCATATCCCGTCTGTCATTCCTGCTTACGGAAGAATTCTGGCCAATGATCTTATAATTTTCTACAGAGCGTTTATCTCCATCGTAACCCAGGATTTTGACTGAGGCCTTAAATTTCTCGTTCTGATAATTGGCTCCGGCTACACTGGTGAATCCTGCATATGTTTTTTGAGTATAATTGGTTGTCAGATAACCGCTCCATCCGAGATTCTGATTTTTCTTGAGTACGATGTTGATAATTCCGCTGTTTCCTTGTGCATCATACTTTGCAGGAGGGGTGGTGATAACTTCTATTTTCAGGATATTTTCGGAACGTAGATTTTGTAGGTAGTTGATCAGTTCAGTTCCTGAGAGATTGAGCATCCGGTCATTCACCATTACAGAAACCCCATTTTTACCCGCAATTGCAAGAAGACCTTTGTTTTCATCCACTTTAAGGAGTGGAGTAGCGGCCAGAACCTCAGTACCTGAGCTTCCCTGAGAAAGCATAGAATTCTGGACATGATAAACCAGGCGATCTACTTTACGTTCTACCAATGCTTTCTTTCCGTTTACTGTAACCGCTTCAATTGTATTGACATTGACACTATCTTTGGTTTGTCCGGTTGCAAAAGAAAAAACTAAGGTTGCTATAAAGAAAATATGTTTTTTCATTGTATATAAATGTTATTTAGATGATCATTAAGTTATATTTCCGGAACAAAGTTATCCGCTGTATCTTTTGGCTGAAATAGCAGTTAGATGAAGTGACTGGTTTCGGGGATAAAAAATATTTGATCGGAAAAAAACAGGCTTTCATCGAAAATAGCTTACGGATTATACCCATAGAGATTTATATTTGGGTATGAAAAAAAATCAAATTATCTGGATTCTGATTACCTACTGGGGTTTTAATTTTATTGGAACCATTATTACGCCCAATTTCTTTTTTCCGGAGAAGAATCTATATAACATGCATGTGCTTAGGGTAACATTTTTCATTGTAAAGATTGTGACTTTTTATCTCTCCTATTTGGTGTTCTTTCCAAAAATTTTTAAGCTGGATAAACCTTACTCTGTTATTTTTGTTTTTTTATTATCCTTTTTAGTTTTTGTGAGCTTACGTTACATGATAGAGGAGGTGGCTCTCCCTGCAACCGTTGGATTTAGAAACTATGGTGAAAAAACAGGATTGTTTTTTTATTTTTTTGATAATATTTATAATAGTTCTCTTCCTACTTTTATTGCCGGAATTCTTTGGGTATTAGGAAAGTATGGTGTCGCTGAAAATGATAAAAAGCAGCTTCTGATAGAAAAAAAACAGGCTGAGCTTCAGGCATTAAAAACCCAGATCAATCCGCATTTTATTTTTAACTCATTAAATAATATTTATTCCCTTGTTTATCAGAAATCAGAAAAAGCATTACCGGCTATTGAGGAACTCAGTCAATTGCTGCGATACAGTACAAAGGATCTTGAAAAAGACTTTATAACGCTTGATAAGGAAGTGGGATATATCGACAGCCTGATCGGGCTGGAAAAACTCAGAATCAGAAATCCGGAGTTATTGCTCATAGAAAAAAATATTCAGTATCCTCATTTGAAAATTTCTCCAATGCTCTTAGTTCCTTTTGTGGAAAATGCTTTTAAGCATGGTGACTTCCGTGATAAAGGCTTTGAAATGAGGATCTCAGACCATGATAAGGTTCTTCATTTTTATCTTTTAAACTTTAAAAAAGAAAAAATAAAAGACTCTCTTTCCGGAATCGGGATTGAAAATGTGAAGAAAAGACTGGAAATTTTATATCCCGATCACTATCAGCTAGATATAAAAGATACTGAAACAGAATTTGTTGTAGATTTAAAAATTGATTTACAAAATGGATAAGCTCAAATGTATTATTGTGGATGATGAACCTCTGGCGATTTCATTGTTGGAGCAATACGTAAAAAAGATTCCTTTTCTTGACCTGGTTTTTTCTACAGAAAATCCTATTCTGGCTTTAGAATATATTCAGAATAATCCGTCTGATCTGATTTTTCTGGATATTATGATGCCGGAACTTACCGGTATCAATTTTATGAAGATCGTTGGGAGCAAGCAGAAGTATATCCTGACAACTGCTTATTCCGAATATGCACTGGAAGGCTACGAACATAATATTATTGATTATCTTCTGAAGCCTATTTCGTTTGAACGCTTTCAGAAAAGTGTTTTAAAGGCTGAGGAGCGATTTTCATTTCAGACAACGGAAAATACTCATTTCTTCGTTAAATCATCTGGTCAGCAGCATCGTATCGGCTTTGATGAGATCCTTTATATTGAAAGTATTAAAGATTATGTGAATATCAGAACGGGAGTGGAAGAATATATCGTTCTGGACACTCTGAAATCTATGGAGAGTCAGCTTCCCGAAAAATTCGTACGCATTCATAAGTCTTTTATCATCAATCTGGATAAGGTCAAAAGTATTGGGGCGAAAAAAGTAATATTACCTGAATTTGAAATTCCGATAGGAGATAGCTACCGGGCTAATCTGCTGGATATGCTAAAATAGAAGATCTTTTTTAGATTTTGGCTGAAGCCATTGGAATTGTTATTAATTATGAAAGCGGACTTCGTTCGTAATCTTTCAGCTTATGCTCAGGACTATAGGCCGCCCTGTTGAACTTTAATAGTAGAATTAAGGAGTAAAGGTCATTACAAATCAATTGTATTATAATTCATAAAAAAGACGACTTCAATTTTGAAGTCGCCTTTATATTAATGGATCTAACAATTAATCTTATTTTTCCTGTTGTTTAATCAGGTTCAGCGCAGAGCCGGCTTTGAACCATTCAATTTGCTGATCGTTATAAGTGTGGTTGGCGATGATGATATCTTTAGTTCCGTCCTTATGAACAAATTCTAATGTCAATTGTTTTCCTGGGGCAAACTGATCCAGATCTAAGAAGTTAACTGTGTCATCTTCCTGGATTTTATCATAATCTGCCTCATTGGCGAAAGTAATTCCCAACATCCCTTGTTTCTTAAGGTTTGTTTCATGAATTCTTGCAAATGATTTTACCAATACGGCTTTTACACCAAGGTGTCTTGGCTCCATAGCTGCATGCTCTCTTGAAGAACCTTCGCCATAGTTTTGGTCTCCTACAACGATAGTAGGAACACCTGCAGCTTTATAAGCTCTTTGTACAGCCGGAACTTCACCATATTCACCCGTTAATTCGTTTTTAACGTGGTTGGTTTCCATGTTGTAAGCATTTACTGCTCCAATTAACATGTTGTTTGAAATATTATCCAGGTGACCTCTGTATTTCAACCATGGTCCAGCCATAGAGATGTGGTCGGTAGTACATTTTCCGAAAGCTTTGATCAATACTTTAGCTCCTTCGATGTTTTTACCATCCCAAGCCGGGAATTCTTCTAACAACTGAAGTCTGTCTGAAGTAGGGCTTACATTAACTACAACACCTGATCCGTCTGCAGATGGTGCCTGGTATCCGTTGTCATCCACTGCGAACCCTTTTGCCGGAAGTTCAAAACCTTTAGGTTCATCAAGCTTTATTTGTTCGCCGGCTTCATTGGTTAATGTATCTGTAATTGGATTGAAGTCTAATCTTCCGGAAATTGCCACTGCAGCTACCATTTCAGGAGAGGCTACAAATGCGTGGGTATTCGGGTTACCATCAGCTCTTTTTGCAAAGTTTCTGTTGAAAGAGTGGATAATAGAGTTTTTCTCTCCTTTATCAGCACCTTCTCTATCCCATTGTCCGATACATGGTCCGCAAGCGTTTGTAAATATTCTGGCGTTTTCAAATTTTCTGAATGAATTTAAGAAACCGTCTCTTTCTGCTGTGAATTTTACCTGCTCGGAACCTGGATTGATTCCTAAGATCGCTTTTGGTTTTACACCTTTAGCAACTGCATCCTCTACAATAGAAGCTGCTCTTGATAAATCTTCATAAGAAGAGTTGGTACAAGAACCAATAAGAGCCCACTCAACTTCAAGCGGCCATCCGTTAGCTTCTGCTTTAGCTCTGAATTCAGCAACAGGAGTCGCTAAGTCCGGAGTAAAAGGTCCATTTAAGTGAGGGGTAAGTTCAGAAAGGTTAATTTCAATTAACTGGTCAAAATATTGTTCCGGGTTAGCATATACTTCAGCATCACCTGTTAAATGTTCAGCAATTTTATCTGCAGCATCTACAACATCTTGTCTTCCAGTAGCCGATAAATATCTTCTCATGGAATCATCGTATCCGAAAGTTGAGGTTGTAGCTCCGACTTCAGCACCCATATTACAAATGGTTCCTTTACCGGTTGCTGAAAGAGATTCTGCTCCTTCTCCGAAATATTCTACGATACATCCTGTTCCTCCTTTTACAGTAAGGATTCCTGCAACTTTTAAGATAACATCTTTCGCAGAAGTCCATCCGTTCATTTTACCGGTTAACTTAACCCCGATAAGTTTTGGCATTTTAAGTTCCCAGGCCATTCCGGCCATTACGTCTACTGCATCAGCACCACCAACTCCGATGGCTACCATTCCTAGTCCACCGGCATTTACCGTGTGTGAGTCAGTACCAATCATCATTCCTCCGGGGAAAGCATAGTTTTCCAATACCACCTGGTGGATAATACCAGCTCCCGGTTTCCAGAATCCGATTCCGTATTTATCACATACAGAACTCAGAAAGTTGAATACCTCAGAGTTTTTGTTGATACCTTCCTGTAAATCTTTGTCAGCACCTACTTTCGCTTGAATCAGGTGATCTGCGTGAGCTGTTGAAGGAACAGCTACTTTGGTTTTTCCTGCCTGCATAAATTGCAAAAGTGCCATCTGTGCAGTGGCATCCTGCATTGCTACTCTGTCTGGTGCGAAGTCTACATAAGAGTTTCCTCTTTCATGAGCTTGTGTAGCATTTCCTTCCCAAAGGTGGGTGTAAAGGATTTTTTCTGAAAGGGTAAGAGGTTTTCCCACAATTTGTCTTGCCGCAGCAATTCTTTCAGGGTAACGCTCATACACTTTTTTGATCATATCAATATCAAAAGTCATATGTAATTGTAATTTTATTCTTTTTACGTGATGTCTCTTCTCCATTGGAGATGAAAACTTATTTTATTTACATCAAAAAACGTTCCTATAATCCTTAAATAGGAGTGATTTTGATAATAAAATCAAGAGATTTTATAACTTTCAATTTAAGAAAAAATAGAATTTATTTTCTTGATTTATCGCAAAAAAAATTGTATTACCCTTAAAATAGAAACATTCTAAACAAAAAATTGAAAGATCTTAAATCCTAAAAGGATCAAAATCTTTCAATTCTATTATTTTCAGAAGTCACTGAGACTTAATGGTGTACTACTCTCTTAGTGAGCGTGTGTACTGGTCAATTCTTTGATAGAAGGGACAAAAGTCGTAAGATCAATACCTTCAACTGCAGCCTTGTATTCATCAATATTAGGAATACGTCCAATAATTGCAGATAATACTACAACAGGTGTCGAAGCTAGTAGAGATTCTCCTTTTTTACGTTCAGAATCTTCTACAACTCTTCCCTGGAAAAGACGGGTAGAAGTAGCTAAAACGGTATCACCTTTAGCTGCTTTTTCCTGATTACCCATACAAAGGTTACATCCAGGACGCTCAAGGTACATTACATTTTGGTATTCTGTACGAGCTTCTCCTTTTGGAGCACTATCATCAAATTCGAAAGCTGAATATTTTTCCAGTAATTCCCAGTCACCTTCTGCCTTTAACTCATCAATGATATTATAAGTAGGAGCTGCTACAACTAATGGAGCATTAAATTCTACTTTACCATTTTTCTTTTCAAGGTTTCTAAGCATTTGAGAAACAATTTTTAAATCTCCCTTGTGAACCATACAAGATCCAACGAAACCAAGATCTACCTTTTTCTCACCTCCGTAATAAGAAAGGTCTCTGATTGTATCGTGAGTATATCTTTTAGAAACATCATCATTGTTTACATCCGGGTCAGCAATCATTGGTTCAACGATTACGTCAAGATCTACAACTACTTCAGCATAATATTTAGCATTAGCATCAGGAGTCAAGGCCGGTTTCTCACCTGATCTGATTTCTTCAATTCTCTTATTCGCTTTATCGATCAATCCCTGAAGAACCTTATTATGGTTATCCATTCCTTTGTCGATCATAATCTGGATTCTGCCTTTTGCAATTTCCAATGACTCGATCAATGTATTGTCTTCAGAAATGTTGATAGAAGCTTTTGCCTTCATTTCAGCAGTCCAGTCTGTAAAGGTAAATGCCTGGTCAGCCGGAAGTGTTCCGATATGAACCTCAATGATTCTACCCTGGAAAACATTTTCTCCTCCAAATTGCTTCAACATCTGAGCTTGTGTAGCATGAACAACATCACGGAAATCCATGTGTTCTTTCATGTCTCCTTTGAAAGTTACTTTTACAGATTCAGGAATCGGCATCGATGCTTCACCTGTAGCCAATGCAAGAGCAACAGTTCCTGAGTCAGCTCCGAAAGCAACTCCTTTAGACATTCTTGTGTGTGAATCACCACCAATGATGATGGCCCACTCGTCTATTGTAATATCGTTAAGAACTTTATGAATAACATCTGTCATAGCGTGGTATTCACCTTTCGGGTCACGAGCAGTGATCAATCCGAAATCGTTCATAAATTTCATTAGTTTCGGAATATTCGCCTGAGCTTTTTTATCCCATACTGAAGCAGTGTGACATCCTGACTGGTAAGCACCATCAACGATTGGTGAAATTACCGTAGCTGCCATTGATTCCAGCTCTTGAGAAGTCATAAGACCCGTAGTATCCTGTGAACCGACAATATTCACTTTTACACGAACGTCTGATCCGGCGTGCAATACTTTACCTGGTGTAGAACCTACAGCATTTCTGTTAAATATCTTTTCAACGGCTGTAAGACCTTGTCCATCGTTAGAAATTTCCTTTGACGGAGCGAAAACCTGAGGCACTTCAACACCTAAAAGTTCTGCTGCAAACGTCTGAAGTTTTTTACCAAAAACGATAGCATATGATCCTCCTGCTTTGATGAATTCCACTTTCTGAGGAGTAAATGCCTTAGAAATGTCAATCAGTTCCTGATCACCGTTGTATAATTTTTTTGTTTTTGTATTGATGGTAAGAACTGTTCCGGTAGCTACAGAATATGCCTGCTCCAAAATAGGTTCTCCATTTTCGTTACGAACAGGGGTTCCGTTTTCGTCCAGTTTTTTAACCCAGTTTTTAAGATCAATACCAATACCTCCGGTAACATCTACCGTAGTAAGGAAAATAGGAGAAATACCGTTTGTACCTCCAACAATTGGAGCAAAGTTTACAAATGGTACATATGGGCTTGCCTGCTTACCGGTCCAAAGTGCTACGTTGTTTACTCCAGACATTCTGGATGAGCCAACTCCCATTGTTCCTTTTTCAGCAATCAGCATAACGCTTGCATCAGGATGTTGTGCCTGTAAAGCTTTTATTTCTTCCTGCGCCTGAGGAGTGATCATACATTTACCGTGAAGCTCACGGTCAGATCTTGAGTGTGCCTGGTTACCCGGAGACAATAAATCTGTTGAAATGTCACCTTCACCGGCGATATAAGTAACGACTTTTATTTCTTCTGCTACTTCAGGAAGTTTTGTGAAGAATTCAGCTTTCGCGTAGCTCTCGACGATTTCCTGAGCGATTTCGTTACCGCTATTGAATGCTTCCTTCAGACGGGTAGTATCCGCCTCATAAAGGAAAACCTGAGTTTTAAGAACTTTTGCCGCTTCTTTAGCAATGGCTGCATCGTTGCCCAGAGCAAGATCAAGCAATACCCCAATAGAAGGACCTCCTTTCATGTGAGATAATAATTCAAAGGCAAAGGCCTGAGATATTTCTTCTACTACAGATTCACCAAGAATGATTTCTTTTAAAAATTTAGCTTTTACACCCGCTGCACTTGTCGTTCCGGGTAAAGTGTTGTAGATGAAAAATTGAAGAGAATCCGATCGGTCTTTACTCCCTGAATCTTTAATTTGTGCGATGATTTCGCTTAGTAATTCAGCACCATCAATTGGCTTTGGATGAAGCCCCTGGTCTTTTCTTTCTTCAATCTCTTTGATGTAATCCTTATAATTCATAATAGAAGTCTTTCACTTTTAAAGGCAGATATATAAAAACAGCTATCAATGCTGTTATTTTCAACTTTATAGGTTCGTACAAAATACAATTTAATAACATTTTGAGTTCCCGTATTTTGGTACCTGATATGAGCCTGAATAAAGTCAGTATAACCTGCGTCTTTTTTTAAAAGTTTTAAAATTATTAAACAAATTCAAAATGTTCCCAAAAATACGAAATTTTACTATTTTATGAAGATGAAATTATTTAGATTCTTTATAAATATGAATTTGATAATTTCTATTTTTGGCCGTAATTTTGCAAGCAAATGATGAATATGAAAAATATCCTCAATGTTTTATGTGTTTTTATTTCGATTTTCGTTTTCTCACAGGCCAAATCTGTGAAGAAAATTGCAGTTAAACACACTTCAAAAACTCCGGTAAAGAAGGGGACTTCAGCCGTTAAACCTAATCCAGACCTGGTGATTCTCCACAAAGATCTGCCGGTTTTGATTCCAAAGAAGAAGGAGGATAAGTTCGGATACGTTAATCAGAATGGAAAATTTATCATTCAGCCCGAATATCATATTGCGGTGTTTTTTTACGAAGATTGTAATCTTTTGAACTCTCCCAATGAAAAAGTGAGAAAATTTGGAACTGATGATTATGCAACTGTAGAAAAAGACATGATTTCCTACCGTATTAATCAGGCCGGAAAGAGAGTCTATCAGTTCAAAGATTCAGATCTGGGAAAATGTAAATTTGAGGAATATAAACAACAATTATTTCAGGCTTATGTGCTGAATGGATTCTACGGAGTGATTGAAAAATCAAAATTTGTCAATGCCGCAGATTACAGAGACTATCAGATTTATCCCCAATATGAATATTTATATATCATGGAAGGTGATGATGTCAAAGATCCTATGATTGTGGCGTCCCATAATGATAAATTCGGTGTAATTGATGTTAATAACAAGATTGTAATTCCCTTTGAATATTCTAATATTAAAAGGAACTTCAGCTGGAAACTGGGTAAAATGTTTGAAGTCACAAAAGACGGAAAAAACTATTACTATATTGATGCAAGAAACAAAACATATTAGGTTGATTAATGATCATTGATAAATGATGTAGTGAATCCGAAATTTGATTGATAGTGTTTAAAGAAACTGTCTTTGAACATACGTTTACAGCTCGCTTCCCGAATCTCATTTTTTCCGTATTTTTCCTGCAAAACTCAAACTCGTCTATCTCATATATTTTTAGTAATTTTGCAGCTGAAATAAAGGGGTGCTTTAACAGGCTGAGATTATACCCAACGAACCTGGAACAGGTAATGCTGTTTAGGGACCATCGACCATCTTGAGTCGGAATGTATAATATCTTATCGATCCCCTTTTATTCATTAAATGTCAAAGATTTATAGAATGAAAGGTTTATTTTTTTTAGGGCTTAGTGTAGCCTCTGTTGCCTTTATCCAGGCTCAGAATAAAGATTCTCTGAAAATCAGAGAAATTGAAGCGGTCAGCTTTACCAAAAGGCTTCCGGTAGCGAAAGAAATCATCAATGTTCAGAGAGATCTTGATGGTAAAAACTTAGGACAGGATCTTCCCATTCTTTTAAAAAATCAAACCTCTATTATTTCTACTTCTGATGCAGGAAATGGAGTGGGGTACACAGGTTTTAGAATTCGTGGAGTATCCGGATCCGGGATTAATGTGATGATGAACGGAGTTCCCTACAATGATTCCGAAAGTCAGGGTACGTTTTTCGTGAATGTACCGGATTTAACAAGTTCGGCATCACAGATTGTTATTCAAAGAGGGGTGGGAACATCCAATAATGGGGTTTCAGCTTTTGGAGCCAGTATTAATGTGATCTCCAAAGATCCTGAAGAGAAGTTTTACTTTAAAACGGACGATAGCTACGGTTCTTTTAATACGTACAAATATTCAGCAGAGATCGGTTCCGGGAAATTCTGGAAAAACAGACTCTCTGTTATGGGAAGATATACAAATATTCATTCTGATGGATATATAGATAGGGCTTCATCCGATTTACACTCTTATAACTTTACGGCTTTATTTGAAGAAGGAAAGACAAAGTTGCGTTTGATGGCCTTTGGTGGTAAAGAAAAAACCTATCAGGCATGGAATGGGATTGACAGAAAAACGTGGGAAACTGATCCGAAATTTAATGTTTCAGGAGCAATTTATGATGCGAACTGGACAAATATTGTCAATTTTTACGATAATGAAACGGATAATTACAGGCAGAATCATTATCAGTTACTTTGGGAACAAAAATTCAGTGACCGTTGGAATCTGGAAACAACCTTCCATTATACCAAAGGGAAAGGGTATTACGAAAACTATAAACAGGGAAGTGCCTTTTCAAAATATAACCTGCCCAACATTATTGATGGTGGTGTGACGGTGAAATCTTCAGACTTTATCAGAAAGAAATGGTTAAACAATGATTTTTATGGGATGGTGTCAACCCTTTATGGGAAATTTGAGAATCTCGATGTCAATGTTGCAGTAGTTGCCAATCAGTATTATGGAAGACACTACGGAAATGTAACCGGAGTTTTTTATCCTCAGATTGATGAAAGTGAATATTACAGAAATCGTTCGGTAAAGAATGAAGTCGCCGGTTTTGCAAAAGCTTTGTTCAGAGTAGAAAACTTTGAATTCTTTGGAGATTTACAGCTTAGAAATATCAATTATAACACTAAAATTCTGATCGCCGGAGATGGCGAAGGAGCCAACCTGGATAAAAACTGGTTGTTTTTTAATCCTAAAGCTGGGGTTAATTATAAAATAGCAGGTGGAAAAGTATTTCTATCCTATGCGCATGCGCATCGTGAACCCAACAGAGATGACCTGATGGCTGATAACGATGTAAAAGCGGAAAAGCTTCATGACTTTGAGGCGGGTCTTGAAAAACAGTTTGGTTTTTTATCTTTTACAGCCAACATTTACTATATGTATTATGTGAATCAGCTGGTGTTAAACGGAGAACTTAACAATGTAGGTGCATTTATCAGAACCAATTCAGGAAAGAGCTACAGAAGAGGAGTTGAAATCGGAGCGTTGGCGAAATTGTCTAAGCAATGGGAAGTTTCAGGAAATGTAACATTCAGCCAAAACAGAAACCTGGATTTTAATATTGAAAATAAAGATGTTCCCAAGAGTCTTGGAAATACACAGATCTCTTTTTCTCCGGATGTTATTGCCAATATAGGCCTGAGATTCAGTCCGACGAAAAATTTCCAGTTTGCGGTGATGAATCAATATGTAGGAAAACAGTATCTAGATAATACAGAGGATAAAAATCTACAGCTTAAAGATTATTTCCTGACCGATTTTAATGCGCAGTATCAGTTTAAAATTGCCAATAATGAAATAGCATTAAAGTTGTTGGTTAATAATTTATTCAATAAAAAATATGTGAATAACGGATCTGTCTACGAAGGAAATCCTTATTACTTTTCACAGGCAGGAACCAATTTTATGTTTGGAATTAGCTGGAAGATTCAATAAGGAACAAGAAAATTGAGATGGTAATGACGTGATTTTCAGATTCACTTTATTGTCCTTTTTACTTTTTATAATAATTTCTGCACTTAAAAACCAAGGTTTAAATAACCGTATTCCTTTTTTAATACAGAATAATCAAAAGACTGTTTCGGCGGTCTTTTTTTATATCAAATGAAATGTCTTCAAAAGTCGTGAAAAAGTTATAAATTTGCCACCAAATGAATATTTCAGCATACATTTTAGAATACTTAAAACAGTACGGAACTGCTACAGTTCCTGGTTTTGGGGTGTTTTCTCTGAAAAATTCCAAGGCCATTATCAATTCTGAAAACGGAAGCATTCTGCCTCCTGCCAGCCAGATCGAATTTACAATTGACTATGAAGTGCAGGCTGATGAATTGGCAGCTTTTATAGCCGCTCAAAAACAGATGTCTCTGGAAGCTTCCAGAAGTGATCTGAAAATTCAGACTGATTTTTGGAAGAAAAAGCTTCAGGCTGAACAGATTCTTGAAGTTCAAAACCTTGGAACAATCTTTATTGAGGAAGGACACACTCATTTTAAAGGAAAAAGAGTAGAAGCAGGACGTCCTGATTTTTACGGATTGGAAGAGATCAGGTTTTCCGATATTAATAACGGAGAAAAAGTGAAGCCTGCGGAAAATCGCGAAAAGGATTACAAATTCAATAAATCCATTCTCTGGATTTTCTTATTAATCATTCCGGTTTTGGGTATTTTATACTTTGTATTTACTCAGCAGGAACTTCTTTTTGGAAAAAAAACCTTTAATAAAGTATCTGTACAGACTTCTACACACAGGATTGTAAAAGATACGATTAATGTAATGGTGCATGCACCGAAAACTCCTGTTTCTGATTCTCTGAAAAAAGATTCATTAGCAAAACCTGCCGTACAAGTAACAAAACCTGCTCCGGCTGTCCGAAACAACACTAAGAATAAATGGCAAAAAAGATAAAAACAGCGTCAGCATCACTGACGATTATGACTAATATCGTTCTTCCGAACGAAACCAATTCTTTAAGAAACCTTTTTGGAGGTGAACTTTTAGCAAAGATGGACAGATGTGCTTCTATTTCTGCAGCAAGACATTGCGAAAGAAGAGTGGTGACGGCTTCTGTAAATCACGTTTCTTTCAATCATCCAATTCCTGAAGGGGGAGTTGTAGTTTTGGAATCTAAAGTTTCCAGAGCTTTCTCTACTTCTATGGAAGTGTATGTGGATGTATGGTTGGATGATCCAATTAACCAGAAAAAAATTCATACCAATGCGGGTATCTATACTTTCGTTGCAGTAGACGAATTCAACCGCCCGATTCCGATTCCTGAAATGGTTCCCGAAACTGAAGAGGAAAAAGAAAGATTTGCAGCTGCCTTCCGTAGAAAAGAACTTTCATTAATCCTTTCCGGAAGAATGAAGCCTTTGGAGTCTGTAGAGCTTAAGAAGTTATTCCAGGAGCCGCAGGAACCGAAGAAAGATAAAAAATAAAAACATTTTTAAACACAAATTACACAAATGACCGGCACAAATTTCCACAAATGATTTGTGCTGGTAAAAAATGAAAAAAATGGATATTTCAGAGAATGATATATCAAGAATTGTTTACGAAGCAGGTTATCTGGTTCATAAATCTTTAGGCCCCGGACTGTTGGAGAGTGCCTACGAAGAATGTTTGTTTTATGAATTAAATAAAAATAGTCTCTTTGTAGAAAAGCAAAAGCCTATGCCATTGGTTTATGATGAAGTAAAACTAGATATCGGTTATAGGCTTGATTTTCTCATTGAGAAAAAATTTGTGTTAGAAATAAAATCTGTTGAGTCCTTAAATGATATTGATCTGGCTCAAATACTTACTTATCTCCGTTTAAGCAATTGTAAACTTGGAATGTTGATCAATTTTAATACAATTCAATTTAAAAACGGAGTAAAAAGAGTGATCAACGGAACGTTATAAATAGTGTTATTTGTGAAATCATTAGTGTCATTAGTGTTTAAACTATGAAAATACTCCTTTTAGATAAAAACCATCCCCTTATTACCGAACAGCTTTTGGCGCAAAACTTTATATTGGAAGAGGATTTTACTTCTTCTTATGATGAGGTTTGTCATAAAATCGATAATTACGACGGAATTATCATCAGAAGCAGAATTCCTTTAGATAAAAATTTCCTTGAAAAAGGTAAGAACCTGAAGTTCATTGCCAGAGTAGGCGCCGGAATGGAAAATATTGATATTCCCGTTGCAGAAAAACTGGGAATTCAGCTGATCAATTCTCCGGAAGGAAACAGAGATTCTGTTGCTGAGCATGTGGTAGGAATGTTACTGGTGATCATGAACAGGCTTTTTATTGCTTCTCAGGAAGTGAAAAATGGCATCTGGAAGCGTGAAGAAAACAGAGGCGATGAATTATTAGGAAAGACTGTGGGGCTTATCGGATATGGAAATATGGGAAAAGCTACGGCCAAAAGACTTTCAGGATTTGGATGTAAGGTCATTTTCCATGATATTCTTCCCGGGCTTGCTGATGAGTTTGCGACTCAGGTTACTTTGGATGAATTGAAACAATCTGCTGAGGTGTTGAGTTTGCATATTCCTCTTACTTCAGAAACGAATTATCTGATCAATAAAGCCTTTATTAATGAGATGAAGAACGACTTTTATTTCATTAATACAGCGAGGGGGAAAAATGTGGAAACTAAAAGCTTAGTAGAAGCCTTGAAATCCGGTAAAGTGAAAGGCGCTTGTTTAGATGTTCTGGAGTACGAAAAATCATCCTTCGAAAACCTGGAAGCTGAAAACGAGGATCTGAAGTATCTTTTGGAGTCGGAAAAAGCGATTGTAACGCCACATATTGCAGGATGGACTCATCAGAGCAAGGAAAAGCTGGCTCAATTTATTGTAGATAAAATTGTAGCTTCATACTGTAAGTAGTGTAAAAAAGCAAAAGAATTTAACAATATAAGGGCCGGAAAAGTGTATGAATATAAAGTAAACTTTTCCGGTTTTTTTTAATCTTATTAGTCACTATCTTTTGCCCTTTCGCCTTTTTGCGATTTCTCTCTTTTCTCTATTTATGTTAAATAATTCATAATGTCGCCTTTACTCTGACAATTTATTTTTGAGTTTTATTAAATTGCCGCTCATTTTTGAATCTCATGAAGACGTGTAATTTTGTACTTATTGTAAGTGTTTTTTTATCCCTATTTTCCTGTAAAAATAAATCTGAAGCTAAAGAAGCATCAGTTGGGAGCTCTACCAATCTTCCTAACTACGGAAATGTAGACTTAGCAAGTGTTTTTACGAAGGCTGATAATCAGCTTTCTAACAAGCAGTCATTGGTTGGTTACATCGATCAATACTATAAAAAAGTCTGGGACGGAAGTGATTTAAGCGGTGGAATCCTGGTAGCCAAAGGGGATGAAATTTTATACGAAAATTACAGAGGTTTTGGAAGAGAAGGTAATCAGATGCCTATCGACAAAAATACACCTTTACATGTAGCTTCCGTTTCCAAAACATTGACTGCTATGGCAATGATGAAGCTGGTAGAAGCGGGAAAAATAAAATTGTCTGATCCTCTATCTCAGTATTTTCCCGGATTTCCTTATCCAAATGTAACTGTTCAGACTTTATTAGACCAAAGAAGCGGTCTTCCGAAATACGAATATTTTATTACCAAAATACAACCTGCGCCGGCAGAGCTTTCTAAGCAGTTTGTTACCAATCAGGATATCTTGAATATGATTATCAAGTACAAACCGGATCTGGCAAGAGATACAGACACCGGATTTATGTACTGTAATACCAATTTTGCTATGTTGGCATTATTGATTGAGAAGGTAACCAAAACACCATTCCCGCAGGCAATGAAAGAAATGGTATTCACTCCGTTGAAAATGAATAATACGTACATTTTTCAGGAGAAGGATATTCCTACAGCCTCGCAATCTTTTTATTACGGAGCCAACAAATTATATCCACTCGATAGGCTGGATCTGATTTATGGTGACAAAAACGTGTACACAACGCCAAGAGATTTATATAATTTTTCAAAAGCAATGTTTTCAAAGGATTTTTTAAAGCCTGAATTGATGCAAATGGTTTTCACTCCCTACAGCAATGAAAAAGCAGGAATGAACAACTACGGACTCGGTTTTAGAATGAAAATATTTGACAACGGAGAAAAACTAACCTACCACAATGGATGGTGGCATGGGACAAATTCTGTTTTTGCTCACCTTCTGAATTCGAAAGTGACCATTGTGGCGATCGGTAATAAGTATTCCAACAAAGTATATACAGCATTAGCTTTGTCAGGATTATTCGAGGATTTCCCTTTGCAAAAGGATAAGCTTCACTCCGTTATGAATGACAATAAAGATACTTTGAGTACGGGACAGGAAGTTTTTGGAGAATAATGTCTATTTTTGCTTAAACATTTTCATGAAAAGGTTTCTTTTATTATTCGTTATCTGTTTTCTTGTGCATTCTTGTGCAAGAGTAGGATCTCCTGTCGGAGGGCCTAAAGATACTTTAGCTCCAAAATTTTTAAGCTCCAATATTGATACGACAAGAATCAATGTAAAAAGAGATATTCACGAACTCCGTCTGGATTTTGATGAGTATATTACGTTGAAAGATATCAACAAAAACCTGATTATTTCTCCTCCTATCAAAAATATTAAGAGGATACTTCCGTCTAATATTGCTAATAAATTTGTTCTCATTCAATGGACTGATACACTTCAGGCCAATACCACTTATAATTTCAACTTCGGAAATTCAATTGTGGATAATAATGAGGCCAATATATTGCGTTACTTCAATTTTGCTTTTTCTACAGGTGAGAAACTTGATGACCTGTATGTAAGCGGTGAAGTAAAAGACGCGATGGAAATAAAAAAGAAGACGGGAACTAACGAAAATAAACTGGTAGTTGGCTTGTATCAGGTAAAAGATACCATGAACTATAAGCAAAAGCCTTATTATATTACCAAAGTCGATGACGATGGATATTATGAGCTGAACTATCTGTCTCCGGGAAAATATAAGATTATTGCTTTTGATGATGAAAATGGAAATTCTGTGTACGATCCTGGAAAGGAAAAGATAGGATTCCAAAAGGAACCGATCAATATTGAGAAATCTATTTCGGGGTTAAATTTAAAAGTCTATCCTTCAAAAAAACCTTTGAAATACCAGGATATGAAAGAAATTGCCGGAGGAGTTATCATGACATTTGAGGGACATCCGGATGAAGTGAAAGTACAATCGGCGAATGATAAGCTTAAAGATATAAAAGTAACACACCGCCCAAAATCAGACTCTGTCAGAATCTGGTTTGATGCGGTAAAAGATAATATCGGTCAGGAAACTACGGAAAAGCTCATGTTTACTCATGATAAAGGACCGAAAAAAGACAGTCTATATACCGTATCTTTATTTTACAAGTACAATAAGAAAAATGTAATGGACATCAATAGTGACAATGGTGGTGGTTCTTTGCCGCCAAAGTCTGATTTTAAAATATTGTCCAATTATATCGTTGATAAAATCGATCCTTCAAAATGGATCTTGAAAAGCGATAGCTTAACCACGCAGGAATTTACTGCCAAAGTTTCTGAAACGAATCCTTACCAGATCATTGTAAAATCAGATTTTGTAACCGGAAAGAAATATCAGCTTACGATTCCTAAAGAAACGGTGTCATCCTTTTATGCTAAAAATACGCAATCAAAACGTTTTGACTTTGATGTAGATAAAGTAGAGCAGTTTGGCAGCCTTGAATTTAGCCTCTCAAATGCACCTGCTTCAAGCTACTGGATTCAGTTACTGGATTCTTCTGAAAAAGTAGTATATCAAAAATATACATCAGGGGATAAGGTGAAATTTGATATCCTCAAACCCGAAGAATATTTTGTGAGAATCCTTGTAGATAACAACAATAATAAATATTGGGACGAGGCGGATTTTGCCAATGAAACCTTTGCTGAAGATGCTTATGTTTTCTATAAAAAAGCAATTGTAAGAGCTCTATGGGAAACAAGGGAAGATTGGGATCTGAAAGATGCCAGAACACTGGATAGTCCAAAAGGAACTACTCCCTCCGCAACACCACAAGTACCTGTTCCTCCGGCAGCAGCTGAAGAGAAAGAAACAGTAAAACAAGAAGCAAAAAAAGAGATAAAATCAGAAAATGCGATTTTAACTCCTGCAAAATAAATTATGAAAAGGCTAAAACAAATAATTTTCTGGACTTTAGTAGCTTTTGCCCTGATTCAATTCGTTCCTATTGACAGGGTGAATAAACCGGTTGACAAGGCCGTTAATTTTGTTGATGCTAAAAAATCCCCTGAGAAAATAAAAACCTTGCTTAAAAATGCATGTTACGACTGCCACTCGAATGAAACAGTCTATCCGAAGTATGCTTTTATAGCTCCGGTTTCATGGTCTGTAAAAAGCCACGTGAACGAAGGTCGTGAACATCTTAATTTTTCCATTTGGGGAACATACAACAAGGAGTTAAAAGAGAATATTCTGGATAGGTCTATTGAGGCGCTTAAGCATAAGACAATGCCAATGCCAGGTTATATTGTATACCATAAAGAAGCTAATCTTTCACAGGCAGAAAGAACTCTTTTAATTCAGTATTTTGAAGAAATGCTGAAATCCAAGGCCTATTAATTCCGGAAATTTCTGAAGATATTCTTAATCATAAAAAAATCTCTCGCAGATTTTGCAAATTAAAGCAGATTATAAAATCATAATCATCTGCCTGATCTGCAAAATCTGCGAGAGAATATTATAATAAAAGAATTTATTTCTTTTTATAGTCCTCAAAAAACTTCTTCTGAGAATCAAAAGCAATATCCTCAAGGTTAAGATCCCTTAAAGGAATCCAAATCGCTTCCGAAATCTCCGAAAGTTCAAGATTTACCTCAAACTTCTCCGAAACATTATATTCATAAAAGAGATCAATTGTATTGTAATCAATTTCTTTGTATTGATAGATGTTCGGAAGACTGGTAAGGTATTTCAGGTTTGAAATATCGATGTCAAGCTGAAGTTCTTCAAAAAGCTCTCTTTTACACGTTTCTTCTGCACTTTCTCTGGGATCAACAAATCCTCCGGCCAGATCAAGTTTTCCTTTTCTGGGATCCCTGTTTCTTTTCGTAAGATAAACTTCATCACCACATCTGATCACAACTGCGACAGCTCCGGCTACATTATTATACAGTGTAAAACCACATTCGGGACAGCTCCATTTCTTTTCACCATCCCAATGCAGAGATTCTTTGCCACAGCTCGGGCAATATTTCAATAATTTCATTTGTTATTGAGTAACATTAATATTTCTCGGGTGATAACTCAAAATAACATCTCTTAATTCTTCCGTTTTCAGGTGTGTATAGATTTCCGTTGTTGTGATACTCGAATGCCCAAGCATTTCCTGTATATAACGCAGATCTGCACCATTCTGCAATAAATGCGTTGCAAAAGAATGTCTGAATGTATGTGGAGATATCTTCTTGTTAACCCCTGCTTTGTCTGTAAGTTCTTTAATAATAAGAAATACAATCACTCTGGACATGGATGTTCCACGGCTGTTTAAAAACAGAGTGTCTTCATATTTCTTATTAATTTTACCTTTAGATCGTACCTCTTTGATGTAGTTTTCCAATAATTCAGCCGTATAATCAGCCAAAGGAACGAAACGGGTCTTGTTTCCTTTTCCGTTGACTTTAATATACTGCTCCTTGAAGTTGATATTTGAAATTTTCAAATCAATCAGTTCAGAAACACGGAGTCCGCAACCATACAATACCTCAATGATACAGTGGTTTCTTTTTCCGAGATCTGTATTGACCTCAATGGCAGCAATAATTCGGTTAATATCAGGTAAACTTAAGGTATCAGGTAGATACAGTCCCAATTTAGGGCCTTCAAGTAATGCCGCAGGGTTGTCTTCACGATATTCATCTTCCAGTAAAAATTTGAAGAAGGCCTTTATCGAAGATATCCATCTTGCCTGAGACCTCTCACTAAATTTCTGTTTAGAAAGATTGAAAATGTATTCCTGCAGGTTTTCGTAGACGATAGAATCTGGGCCGACGTTTGCCAGATCTTCTTCTGCGTAATCTTTTAATTTCTTAATGTCTCGAACGTAAGCGTCGAGCGTGTTTTCTGAAAAATTTCTTTCGAAACGAAGAAATATTTCAAAATCTTTGATCTTTTCATCCCAAGTCATTTGTGCTTATTTTTTTAGTTCACAGTCCGATATTTGTTCTATTTCAATGTTATGGTTTCTCAGGAACGATATTCCATCGTCATCCGAATACTCATTAATATACACCAGTCTTGTAATTCCTGCCTGCAGGATCAGCTTACTACATTCCTTGCAAGGTGACAGCGTTAAATATAACGTTGCTCCCTTTGCAGATTGTGTAGAAGCAGCCAGCTTTAATATGGCATTAGCTTCCGCATGCAATACGTACCAGTGCGTTTTTCCCTCTCCATCTTCACAGCAGTTTTCGAATCCCGAAGGAGTCCCGTTGTAACCATCTGAAATAATCATCCTATCTTTTACGATAAGAGCCCCTACCTGTTTTCTCTTACAGTAGGAGAGTTTTGCCCATTCCTGAGCCATTTTTAGATAAGCCTTGTCAAACTTATTCATACCGCAGCATTAGTTTTTCGAAATAATTTGGATTAAAAGTTTTGAAAGTTTAGAAGTTTGGCTTTCTTTTCTCAAGGAAAGCAGTTACTCCTTCTTTCTTATCGTCCATTTCAAAAAGTTCTCCGAAATATGTAATCTCAGTTTCAAAACCTTTCTCAGTGTCCGATAGATTCACGGCGTTTATAGCCTTGGATATTGCCATTGGTGAATTGTGGGCAATAGTGTTCGCTAATTCTTTCGTTTTGGTTAATAATTCTTCTATAGGGTATACTTCATTGACCAATCCGATCTCTTTTGCTTTTTGAGCAGGAATCATTTTGGCAGAGAAGATCAATTCGTTGGCAATACCTTTTCCTACAAGCTTCGGTAGCCTTTGAGTTCCTCCATATCCGGGGATCAATCCCAGGGTAACTTCAGGAAGCCCCAATCTGGCGTTTTCCGATGCATATCTGATGTGGCATGCCATAGCAAGCTCTAAACCTCCTCCCAATGCAAAACCGTTCACGGCAGCAATGACAGGCTTAGGCATATTTTCTATTTTGTTGAACAAAGTATTTTGTCCGTTTCTCGCTAATTCTTCAGCTTTTTCCTGTCCGAAATCACTGAATTCCTTGATGTCAGCTCCGGCTACAAAAGATTTCTCTCCACTTCCTGTAAGAATAATGACCCTGCAGGATTGGTCTGAAGAAAGCTCATCCAGAGCGGTACTGATCTCCTGAATTGTTTTAGCATTCAATGCATTTAAACTTTCAGGTCTATTTATGGTAATGATAGATAATTTATCTTCCTTTTTTAATAATATATTTTCGTAACTCATTTTTCCACTTTAAAATATCATCCTTTGCAAATTATGAATTTTTTACAAAAAAAAGGAAAAAATCTTATTTTTTTTTCCTTTTTTTTATTTTATTGTTCAATATGATTATTTTGAATGATTCATCATATTTGCATCAATATTAACATTTAGTTGAGAAGCTACTTTCATGCCAAGCTCAATGTTAGCGCGGAAAAAGTGGCATAATTGACGGTTAATAATCTCGTCTTTTTTCGGCCCTGTGATGCCTTTCATACTTCCGATAATGTTTTGAATAAGATGATCTCTGTCTTCTGCATTCATCGCTTTTGAATATAAAAGTCCCGGCTGAGTATAATGATCGCTGTCGTTTTCATTTCTGTTGTAGTTGGCAACATGTGCACTGTCCAGTTCATATTCATAATTCTTATAAGATGAATCCGGTTTGATCTCGTCAAAGCTATTAGGGAAATAGTTGGGCTGATCCTGATAATGGCTTGAGTCTGCCATATAGCCGTCTCGCTGGTAATTGTTGACCGCAAAAGGACATCTGTTAACCTCAAGTTGATGAGAATTTACTCCCACTCTGTATCGGTGTGCATCGGGATAAGAAAATAATCTTCCCTGAAGCATTTTGTCCGGAGAAAAACTGATTCCGTTGATCAGGCTGCTAGGTGAGAATGTAGATTGCTCAACATGGGCAAAATAATTCACAGGAACTTCATTAAGTTCCATTTCTCCAACTTCAATCAATGGAAAATCATCATGGAACCATACTTTGGTTACATCGAAAGGATTCCATCTGAAATCTTTAGCCTGTTCCTCGGTCATTACCTGGATGTACATCGTCCATTTTGGGAAATTTCCATTTTCAATGGCGTTGCAAAGATCTTCCTGAGCAAAATCAGGGTTTTCACCTGCCATTTTCACCGCTTCGTCATCAGTGAAGTTTTTTACCCCTTGTTTTGTTTTAAAATGAAACTTCACCCACACTCTTTCATTTTTATCATTGATCATGGAGAAGGTGTGAGATCCGAAACCATGCATATGTCTGTAGCCATGTGGTGTTCCTCTATCTGACATTAATATAAGAACCTGATGAAGCGATTCAGGATTTAAACTCCAGAAATCCCACATCATGGTGGCACTTTTTAAATTCGTTTTAGGAACTCTTTTTTGGGTATGGATAAAATCCGGAAACTTTTTGGCGTCTTTAATAAAGAATACAGGAGTATTATTTCCTACAAGATCCCAGTTTCCATCTTCAGTATAAAATTTTAAGGCAAAACCTCTAGGATCTCTGGCGGTATCTGCGCTTCCTTTTTCTCCTCCAACGGTAGAAAATCTTGCAAACATTCTGCATGAGTTTCCTACTGCTGAAAACAATTTTGCTTTCGTATATTGGCTGATGTCATGCGTTACGGTAAAGGTTCCGTATGCTCCGCTTCCTTTGGCATGCACTATTCTTTCAGGTATTCTTTCCCTAACGAAATGGGCTAGATTTTCCTGTAAGACAAAGTCTTGCAGCAATACCGGGCCTCGTGGTCCTACCGTCTGGGAATCCTGATGCTCATAATAAGGCGTGCCGTTACTTAACGTTAATTTTTTAGAATCCATATAATTGATGATTTGAATAATTGTCGTCCATTTCTAAATACCCGTGTAAAGGTAGTGATTATCAAATTTACTTGAATTTTTAATTGGTAATAACAAAAACATCATATCTTTGTAATAGATAATATTAATCAAATGAACATTCAGCAACTGGAATATCTTATCGCTGTTGATAAGTATAAACATTTTGGTAAAGCAGCTCAGGCTTGCTTTATTACTCAGCCAACGTTAAGTGCCATGATACAGAAATTTGAGGACGAACTGGATGTAAAGGTTTTTGACCGAACTACCCACCCGATCCGTACCACAGATGTTGGTCTTCAGATTATCGATCAGGCGAAGGTGATCATAGAATCTGTCAATGAGCTGAAAAATAAAGCCAACCTTTTGAATAATATTTTAGGTGGAACAATCAATTTAGGAATTATCCCTACCGTTTCTTCTTTTATTCTCCCTACGGAAATTTTCAAGTTCCTTGAAGAAAATCCAAAGATCCAGATGAATGTGAAAGAAATGACAACAGACAATATTATTAAAGCTTTGAAAGCCGGAGAACTGGATGCGGGGATTATCTCCACTCCATATGATACTGCTGACGAGTTTTATCAGGATTTCCTTTTCAACGAAGAATTGATGATCTACAGTTCCAATACTGAAGCCAACAAAAAGAATGCTTATATCATTCCTGAAGAACTGAATGTGGAGAAAGTATGGTTGCTTGAAGAAGGAAACTGCTTGAGAAATCAATTCGAAAATATCTGCCATTTAAAAGAGAATACTTTAAAGCCTAAGAATCTTGATTTCCTGGCTTCCAATATTCAGACTCTGGTACATATGGTTGATAAAGTGGGAGGAATCAGCATTCTGCCGGAGCTTGCTCTAAGCCAGCTTTCAGAAGAACAGAAAAAGAATGTTTTCAGGTTCAAAAAACCTTTCCCTTACAGAGAAATCAGTATCATCTACTATAAGCCTACGTTTAAGCAAAAAATTATTGATGAATTGTCAAATTCTATCAGAAATTCTTTGCAACTTAAACTGAATTATCACGAAAGCCCGAAAGAGTTTGTAAGCATAAAGCCACAGTAATTAAAAGGCGCTACAGTGATATAAATCATTAATTTAAAGAAAATTATAATTAATAAACAAAATTTTTGAGTATTAGAAAAATAGTGCTTAAATTTGCTGACGTTTATTAACGAGGAAAAATTTGACCTGATTGCAACCTCTATAAAAAAATGCTAAAACAGTATTCTTTTTTTCGGGCCATTTATTCTTATTTTTCTTCGACAGTATTTTTTAATCTAAAAAACAAAGAATAATATGTCTTATTTATTTACGTCTGAATCAGTTTCAGAAGGGCATCCGGATAAAATTGCAGATCAGATTTCTGATGCATTAATCGACCACTTTTTAGCATACGATAAAAATTCAAAAGTAGCATGTGAAACTCTTGTAACTACTGGACAAGTAGTATTGGCAGGAGAAGTAAAATCAGATGCTTATCTTGATGTACAAACCATCGCCAGAGAGGTAATCAACGGGATTGGGTATACAAAAGGAGAATACATGTTCAATGGTGATTCTTGTGGGGTTATTTCTGCAATCCATGAGCAGTCTCCGGATATCAACCAAGGGGTAGACAGAGCTGTAAATGACGAGTCTTTTGAAGCTAAAGCTAATGCACAAGGTGCAGGTGACCAGGGAATGATGTTTGGTTACGCAACTAATGAGACGGCAAACTATATGCCTCTTGCTTTGGATTTAGCTCACACCATCCTTAAAGAACTTTCTGCCATCAGAAGAGAAAATAAAGAGATCGCTTACCTACGTCCTGATGCGAAAAGCCAGGTAACTATTGAATATTCTGATGATCACAAACCGATCAGAATAGACTCTATCGTAGTTTCTACTCAACATGATGACTTTGGAACAGAAGAAGAAATGTTGACTAAAATCCGTGAAGACATCAAAAATATTTTGGTTCCGAGAGTAGTTGCACAACAAACTGAGGAAATCAAAGCTTTATTTAATGATCAGATCAAATATCACATCAACCCTACCGGTAAATTTGTAATCGGAGGTCCTCACGGGGATACCGGACTTACGGGAAGAAAAATTATCGTTGATACGTATGGAGGAAAAGGAGCTCACGGTGGTGGTGCTTTCTCAGGAAAAGATCCTTCAAAAGTAGATAGAAGTGCTGCTTACGCAACAAGACACATCGCTAAAAACCTTGTAGCTGCAGGAGTTGCAGACGAAGTTTTGGTACAGGTGTCTTATGCAATCGGAGTTGCTGAGCCTTGTGGTTTATATATTAATACGTACGGAACGGCAAAAGTGGATCTTCATGATGGAGATATTGCTAAGAAAGTTTCTACGATCTTCGATTTAAGACCTTATGCTATCGAGCAAAACCTAAAATTAAGAAATCCTATCTATCAGGAAACTGCTTCTTACGGACATATGGGGAAAGAACATTATGTTGCTGATAAGACCTTCAATAAAGGACATAAAAATGAACTTACATTGAACGGACTGGAATTCTTCACTTGGGAGAAATTAGACAAAGTAGAAGAAATTAAAGCCGCTTTCGGAATTTAATTTTTTTCTTTACAGAATAAATAGGCTGCTTTATCTTTTGATAAGGCAGTTTTTTTTACTTTTACACTTTAATAAATTGAAAGATGATGAATTTTCGAACTGCAGTTGCAATCTTTTCCCTGTTTTTGCTAAGTACATTGGTAAAAGCCCAATATACGATGCATAAAATGATTAGTGTGGGATACACCTACCAGAACCAAAGTTTCGGGGAAGTTGGAGGTAAATTGCTTTTCCTTAAAAATGATGATGTCATTTACAGATTGGGAGGATCTGCATTAATGGGAGTAGCAGATTCAAAATTTGCTATTATGCCGAAGTTGCAGGCAGACGTCTTGCTTAATTTTGAAAAGAATGTGGATTTCTATCATTCCTACTACTTTTTGGTAGGAGCAGAAGGAACCAACAAGTATATTGCTCCAAAAATCGGGGTGACTTTATTTGGTATGCTGGACCTTACGGGGGGCTATGCATTTCCTATCGGAGATACCCGATTAAACGGAAAAGAAATGAAAGGGTTGAATATTAATTTTACATTAAATATCCCAACCGTATTCATTCATGACATGTTTAAGTGATTTTTTTTAAATTTTTCTTGTGAAAATTTAATAATAGGTTAACAGTTATTAAAAAATTATTATATTTACATCATAATATAATTTGTACCAGCCTATAGAAGAGACTCTACTCTAAAACTGTTTTGTATATACAGCAAAGACCAGATGGATATCTGGAGGAATACCTGTCTACAAATGTTATATTGAGAAGAGTTATGAAATCAAAATCGGATAGTTTACTAATTTCGCTTTACCAGAAAGGAGATGAGGGGGCGTTATCAACCCTTATTCATCGCCATCAGAGAGAACTGTTTACATTCATTTTTTACAAAATTAATGATGAAGATTTAGCCAACGATATTTTTCAGGATACATTCATGAAGATTATTGTTATGCTGAAAGAAGGACGCTATAACGAAGAAGGCAAATTTATTCTTTGGGCTAAAAGAATCTCTCACAACCTGATCATTGATCATTTTCGTTTAAAAGCAAAGAATATCAAAGTTTCAGAAACTACCTTTGAAACAGATGAATATTCTATTTTTGACCTGATCAGAGAACCTTCGGAAAATATTGAAGACCAGCTGGTTACCAATCAGATTCAGGAAGATTTACTGAGAATGTTGCAGTTTCTTCCCCTGAATCAGCAAGAGGTGATCAAATTACGTTTTTTTGACGGCTTAAGTTTTAAAGAAATTGCGGATCATACAGACATGAGCATCAATACTACTCTCGGTAGAGTACGATATGCTTTAATCAACCTGAGAAAAATCATGGACGAAAATAACATAATATTAACCAGATAAATAATATTTCGTAAAATTTCTCGTTTTAAGGAAAACATAGTTCGTATATGAAAAAAAATGACTCCTTAAAAGTGAAAACTTTGAAACCTAAAAAACAAACCATAGACTTTCTGCTCAATTTTTCCAAAAGTATTGAAATTGTGAAAAGCAAGAGCAAGAATTATCCTATTTCGAAAAATTAAAATGACTAACTTTGTGCTGTATGAAAATGCAGCACGTTTATTTTGATCTGGACAATACGCTCTGGGATCATCGCAGAAATGCCTATCTGAACATCAAAAATCTTTTCGAAAAACAGGAGATTACTTCAAAGTACAATATTGACTTTGAAGAATTTCATGCTGTTTATCACGATATCAATGAAGAGTTGTGGGAAAAGATCAGAGATGGGATGATAAGCAAAGAGTATTTGAGAGAACACCGTTTTTATGATTCCTTCAAACATTTTGGGATAGACAACAAAGAGCTTTCCCTTTATTTTGAAGAACACTTTCTGGACAATATGGTAAGTCATAACGAATTGGTGGAAGGAGCTGAAGATATACTTGATTATCTGAAAGCTAAGAATTATACATTACACATTATTTCTAATGGTTTCCAGGAGGTAACGGAAAGGAAATGTATATTATCGGGTATTGCCCCTTATTTTAAAACCATTACCAGTGCAGACGCTATCGGAGTGAGAAAGCCCAATCCAAGAATCTTTGAATACTCTTTAGGCCTTTCCGAGGCTAAAAAAGAAGAAAGTATCCTGATTGGAGATGACTGGATTGCAGATGCAATGGGAGCCACGGATTTTGGAATGGATGCCATTTTCTTTGATGTGTATAAAGAAGATAAAAAGGAGCCTGGTTTAAAGGTTATTACTCATCTTCAGCAAATTAAAGATTATTTATAATCAGATTTAAGCTCTACAGCTTACAATATATTTAAACCATTAAGGCTACTGAGGCTGGTAAGAATAGTAAGACAAACAATGAAGCTATTTCAAATGTTCTTCTTACTATTTTTACTACCTAAACGTGGCTTTAATGGTTTATTTTTTTTACTGGTACCCATTATTTTCTTTTTCTAATCTACAATTTTCAGAATTTTTCAAGCAACGAATTTCTATTCTTACTTCGTGTTGAAGGGAGCCAGAGCTGAATCAATGCAATTGATTCTTTTTAAACTTGTGTAGTATTCTTAGCCTAATCTTTTACAAATCAGACTTATTCCCAATTCTTTCCTAAATTGATTTGGAACTTTGCTTCATAATAATAAAGAAAAACTTAATGTTATGAAAAAAGTAAGGATGATTACCGCAATATTTATTCTAATGTTCTTATTCGCAGGAGGCCTGATCTCAGCACAGGATAGAGCGATATCCCCGAATCAATTGCCAAAGACTGCAAAAACCTTTCTTTATGCCCATTTTAAAGGGATTCCTGTAAGCTCAGCCGTAGAAGACAGAGAAATCTATGGAGTAGATGAATATAAGGTATATCTGAACAATGGAATGAAAATGGAATTTGATAGTAATGGGAACTGGAAAGAAGTGGATGGTAAACATCAAAAACTACCTTACGGTTTTATTCCTGTATCCATAAGAAATTACGCCACGAGAAATTTCCCGAATACCTATATCGTAAAAGTAGAGAAGAAGAGATGGGCATATAAAGCAGAACTTTCCAACGGACTGGAACTGGAGTTTGATAAAAACGGGAATTTTAAAAAAATTGATGACTAATTACAAGTAACGTATAACAATAAAAAATTTAATATTATGGTTAACTGGAGCTTAATAAGAAGTAATGGAAGAAAGGTTTCTTCAAGCAAGATTAGAAAGAGTATGGTGTCTTTTATGACAAAGCACTATCCGTGCAGCGTAGTTCAGTCTATTGAAAAAAAATATAACGCCTATAAAGTTGATTTGATGAACGGTATAAGTCTGATCTTCGATGCGGACGGACGTTTTGTAAAAACAAATTAATTTTTTTAAAAGTAAGTTGGAAGCAGGAAGGCAATAGAAAGTCTTCCTGCTTCCAACTTTATAATTTCCTATATTTGATAGATACTTGGTCACCCGGCAGATAAATAACAGCTGTATATATGAAGATTTTAATAGTAGAAGATGAACCGGAGTTAAAAAATACGGTACAGAAATTTCTGGAGGCAGAACATTTTATTGTAGAATATGCCGATACCTATCAGTCCGGGTTGGAAAAAATTATTTCTTACGAATACGATTGTATCCTTTTGGATATCATGCTTCCGGATGGGAATGGCATCGATCTGTTGAAAGAGATTAAGAAAATGCATAAAAAAGATCCGGTCATTATCCTTTCTGCCAAAGATTCGGTGGATGATAAGGTAACCGGTCTGGAGATAGGTGCCGATGATTATCTTGCCAAACCTTTTCACCTGGCAGAATTAATGGCAAGGATCAAATCTGTGATCAGGCGAAATCATCAGGATGGGGAAAGTATCATCAAATATAAAAATATAAGCATCGATCCCGACAGCCGGAAAGTTATGGTAGGAAGTGAAGAACTGGTGCTGAACCGTAAAGAATATGATCTTTTGTATTATTTTGTGATTCATCCTGAGAAAACCTTGCAGAAAACTACCCTCGCAGAAGCCATTTGGGGCGATTATATCGATCAGGCAGATAGTCTTGATTTTATCTATTCGCAGATTAAAAATCTTCGTAAAAAATTAAAAACCCTACATGCTGAAGCAGATTTCCAGGCTGTGTATGGTATAGGATATAAATTTATCTGATGAAAGTTTCGTTAAAATATTATACGATAAAATATCTGATTATGATCCTGCTGCTGGTTATTGCAGTTTGGGCTGGGTTATTTTATGCCTATATTCTGGATGAAGTACATGATAATGTGGATGATGGATTAAGAGACCGGAAAATACAGATCATTAAAGCGGTTTATCTGAATCCGCAGCTATTAAAAAACAATGATTTTGGTTTTAACGAATTTAAAATCATGCCTATTGCTTCCGGTGAATACAAGAACAAAAGTAGACTCTACAATAAAATGTATTATATGGAGTATGACGATAAAGACCAGCCTTATCGCGTACTTGAAGCCGACTTTATCGATCAGTTTAAAAGCTATCAAAGGCTTGTCATCAGAACCTCTACTGTGGAAGAAGATGAGCTGATTTATGATCTTACGACTGCTCTGATTGTTCTTTATATTCTTTTGGTCATAAGTATTGTAGTGGTGAATGGATATTTGCTTAATAAGGCAATGAGGCCATTTTATTCTATTTTAGATCAATTGAAAAAATATCAGTTTGGGAATCCTTCTGTTCAGGAACAACAGAATTATTCAATAAAAGAATTTGAAGAATTAAATGTGGAGATAGGTGAAATGATCGAGCGTAATGAACTCGTTTTTTATCAGCAGAAACAATTTATTGAAAATGCATCCCATGAGCTTCAAACCCCGCTTGCTATTGTGATCAATAAAATAGATCTTCTCATTCAGAATGAAGAACTCGATAAAAAGAATATGAATTTTCTTTCTGAAGTTAAAAATGATCTGCGAAGAATGGTAGGATTGAATAAATCCCTATTAATGCTTTCCAAAATAGAAAACAGCCAGTTCAATAAAACGGCAGGTTTGAATTTCAATACATTGATTACTAGGCTTGTTGAAAACTATGAAGACTTTATTCAATTTAAAAATATCAATGTCAATATCATAGAAAGAGGAGGTTTTGAGGCCAATTTTAATCAGGATCTGGCCGATATCTTATTATCCAATCTTCTTAAAAATGCTGTCAAATATAATAATGAAGAAGGAACCCTGAATATCATTATTGAAAACGACAGAATCACATTTCAAAACAGTGGATCGCCTGTCCCTTTAGATAAATCCCGCATATTTAATCGTTTTTATAAGCAGGGAACTGATCGTGGTTCCACAGGGCTGGGTTTGTCTATTATTAAGACGATCATCAAACAGTATCCGGGTTGGGATATTTCTTATGAGTTTGAAGATCAGATGCATTATTTTATTCTGACTAAAAATAACATACAAAAATTCTAAAATACAAAAGCCTTTCAAAAAATGAAAGGCTTTTTATGTTTAAAAATCAGATTAGAATTAAAACCCTAAGCTTGTTCTTACCCTTTTAAGAGTAGCCAATGCAACAGGTCTTGTTTTTTCTGCGCCTTCCTGAAGTTTTGCTTCCAGTTCGTCAAGGTGCGTCATATAATAATTGAATATTTCCCTTTCCTTCTCGAAACGAACCAGGATAAGATCCAACAATTCTTTTTTAGCATGACCATAACCAAAGTTGCCGGCCAGATATTTGGCTCTTAATTCTTCAGTCTGTTCAGGAGTTGCAATCAGTTCATAGATCTGGAAGGTTTTATCCGTTTCAGGATCTTTAGGTTCTTCTAAAGACTTAGAATCCGACTCAATACTCATCACCTGCTTCTTCAGTTCCTTTTCCGGTAAGAAAATATTGATGATATTTCCCATTGACTTAGACATTTTGCGGCCATCAGTTCCGGGAACATATTTGGTGTCTTTCTGAAGTTCTGCCTGTGGTAGTACAAGAATTTCGCCCATCTGGTTATTAAACCTTGAAGCAACATCTCTTGCAATCTCCAGGTGCTGAAGCTGATCTTTTCCTACAGGAACAATCTCTGCATCGTACAATAAAATATCCGCAGCCATCAAAATAGGATAGGTAAACAATCCTGCATTCACATCCTGAAGTCTGTCTGCTTTATCTTTAAAAGAGTGCGCTAATGTTAATCTTTGATAAGGGAAGAAACATGATAAATGCCAAGTAAGTTCACAGGTTTCAGGGATATCACTCTGTCTGTAAAAGTACGTTTTCTGTGTATCTAGTCCACAAGCAAGCCAAGCCGCAGCAATCTCGTAGGTATTCTGTCTCAGCACCTCCGCATCTTTAATCTGCGTAAGTGTATGAAGGTTAGCGATAAATAAAAATGATTCATTTTCCTCCTGCTTGGATAATTCGATAGCAGGAATAATCGCCCCAAGAAGATTTCCAAGATGGGGAGTTCCGGTGGCTTGAATGCCGGTAAGAATTCTTGACATTTGTTTAAAATTTATATTTAAAAATTAATGAATTGCAAATTTACGAGGTTTGCCGGGAATAATGAATTAAAAAGTTTAAAAGATGAAAGACGAAAGACGAAAGATGTTGTTACCAAATTTCAATATTGGCTTGGCTCTATCAATAGGGGTGGGCTTTAGCCCGCCTTACAATAAAGAAACAATTCCAATGGCTTTAGCCAAAACATAAATTATGGAATCACGATCTTTTCACCTCCAAATTTCGGCTGTACTCCAAACAAAAGATCCCAATATGCTTTAGCTTTCGCTAGGTATTCTCTCAGGTTGGTCTTTAAACCCGCATATTTATTCACATCTGCTGCGTTATATCCGAATGCTTCCATGCCGTTGTGCCGTGCCAGAAAAACGGCTCTTTCATTGTGAAATTTTTGTGAGATGATCACCAGTTTCGTTTGTCCGAAAATATCCTTAGCTCTTACAACGGAATCCAGTGTTCTGAATCCCGCGTGGTCCATGATGATTTTGTCTTTTGGAATCCCTTGTTTCATCAGTTCCAACTGCATATCTTCGGGCTCATTATAATCTTTGGTGCTGTTGTCGCCGCTGACAATAATGTATTGTATTTTTCCGCTGTTGTATAAATCTGCGGTGGCTTTAATTCTGTTGTAGAAATAAGCATTCGGCATTCCGTTGCTTAATGTTTTGCCGGTTCCAAGTAACAAGGCTGTCTTGGTTTCCGGTACATCCGCAATATGGTAGGAAACAAAAGATTCACTTTCTTTCTTAATACTGTAATTTGCCCAGGCGATAAAAATAATTCCTGCCACTACAAGCAACAGGAAAAATTTAAAAATATTTTTGATTGTTTTTCTCATCCGAAAAATAAGTCATTTAAAATTCAAGACCGTTCGGGAAAGCTTTTTTTCTGAAAATTAATAATAAAGCAGCTCCTACAGTAATGGCAGAATCGGCTACATTAAAAATATATTTGAAAAATTCAAGGTGCTTGCCACCGATTAAAGGCCATCCTTCAGGAACATACCAGTCTACTAACGGGAAGTGGAGCATATCTACCACACATCCTTTCATAAATGTAGAATAACCTTGTCCAAAAGGGGCAAACTTGGAAATCCCACCATATCCTATCCATCGGTCAATACTTGGATCATATACGGTTCCGCTGTCGAAAATCATTCCGTAGAACATCCCGTCGATAATATTTCCGATGGCTCCTGCAAAAATAATGGCCATAGGAACCAAAAGATAATTGGATGCTCCGTCTTTCAGCCATTTTTTGAACATATAAACCATTCCTCCGATTAAGAAAAGTCTTAAAATAACAAGGAAGTATTTCCCAATAACTCCACCGAAGTGAAGTCCATAAGCCATTCCTGGATTTTCTACAAAAGTCAGCTTAAAGCCGGGAAGAACAGAAATGCTGTCATCCAGATTGAAATGGGTTTTAATATAAATTTTTGAAGCCTGGTCTATTAACAATACCAAAAATGTAATCGCTAAGATCTTTTTCATTACTCTCCTTTAGGTTTTGAAGGTTTGTTAGCTGGTTTAATATTTTTATTATCGCTTGCTTTTTTGATTACCTTCTGGCCATTAAACGAACTTTTAACATGAGCTTTCTCAAATTTAATGTTCATTTCTTTCAAAACACCTTTCAGTGCGCTTAGCTCCATTGCGTTTTTTGGATGTACTATAATAGATTCCATTTCTTATATTTAATTATTACATTTTGGACAAATCGTCAAGTCGTTTCCTATCTTTTTCTGACAAGTCATTGACTCCGTTTTTACCCATCTTACTCAAAAGTCTGTCAATTTCTTTTTCCCGGTCGCGTTTATCAGAATTAAATTGATCATCTATCGTATAGTTTTTATGTTGTTCCGGAAAGAATTTATTTTTGATCCATTCTCTATTAAAAAACATTAAAACGATTGCGATGATAATTCCTAAAATTAATAATTCGCTCATGGGTATACATTAAAAATTAGGTTTATAAAGTATCCTTTGAATACGATATAAACCCAATATTATTTTTCAAACCTTACGGTTATTTTTGCATATTTTTCGCTTCGATGCTGAGCGTAGCATGAGGAACGGCCAAAAGTCTTTCCTTAGGAATTAATTTCCCTGTTACTCTACAAACACCATACGTTTTATTTTCGATTCTGATTAATGCATTCTTCAGATCACGCACGAATTTTTCCTGTCTTCCTGCTAAAATAGAGTTTTGCTCCTTGCTCAATGTTTCAGCTCCTTCTTCAAATGCTTTGAAGGTAGGCGAAGTATCATCCGTCCCATTGTTCTGGTCATTGATGAAACTTTCTCTGATCAGCTGAAGATCTTTTTCTGCTTTCTCTATTTTGTCTTTAATGATCGCTTTAAATTCCTGTAAATCAGCATCGCTGTATCTAACTCTTTCGTCTGACATATTCTTTTCTCTTTTTTAATAAAATTATGAAATGGAATTTGAAATACAATAACTACATGTTAATTTTTTTCGATATTTATCTTAAAATTAACCTCATCTATTTCGATTTCGTTAAAATTTGAAAGTGAAGATACAATTTCTATTTTATTTGACAAGACCTCTGAAGAAATATATTCCTCATTTTTCTTAATATTCTCAATGAATGGTGAGCTTTCTTCAACGAAAATATTAATTCTGTCTGTCAGTTCAAAGTCTTTATCTTTTCGCAAGTTCTGAATTCTGTTAATAAACTCTCTTGCAATCCCTTCAGATTTTAATTCATCTGTTAACGTCAAATCTAGTGCCACAGTTGTTTTCCCGTCAGAAGTCACGGTCCATCCTGGGATATCTTTTGTAGAAATTTCCACATCTTCAAGAGTAATCTCATATCCCTGAACATCAAGTTTTCCTTCTTTTTCAAGACCGGAAATCTGTTCTGCAGTAAGATTGCTGATTTCAGCACCTACGACTTTCATGTCTTTTCCTAATTTAGGGCCTAATGCTTTGAAATTGGGTTTAATCTGTTTTACAATTAAATGAGATGCTTCTTCAGCATTAATTAACTGTAATTCTTTCACATTCACTTCCTGCTTGATCAGATCTGCAACAGCAAGAATTTGCTCCTCTGTTTTGGAATCCAATACGGGCACCAATACTTTCTGTAATGGCTGGCGTACCTTCATGTTCTCTTTCTTTCTCAGGGAGAAAACCATACTGGTGATATTCTGTGCTAAGTGTGTCTTTTCAACCAAATCCTGATCAATCATACTTTCATCAGCCACCGGGAAGTCTGTTAAGTGTACAGATTCACAGTTTTCTTTACCGGTTACTTTATTTAAATCCTGATACAACTGATCCATAAAGAACGGAGCAATAGGAGCCGATAGTTTGGCCACTACCTCAAGACAGGTATATAAAGTCTGGTAAGCAGAGATTTTATCATCAGAATAATCTCCTTTCCAGAAACGTCTTCTGCATAATCTTACATACCAGTTACTTAAATTATCATTTACAAATGTACTGATCGCTCTTGCCACTCTTGTTGGTTCGTAGTCTTCATAGAATGCTTTTACTTCTTTGATCAGAAGATTAAGCTCAGAAAGGATCCATCTGTCTATTTCAGGGCGGTTTTCCACTTCTTTCTCAGAATAGTTGAATCCATCAACATTGGCGTACAATGCAAAGAATGAATAGGTATTGTAAAGAGTTCCGAAGAATTTCCTTCTTACCTCATCAATTCCTTCGATATCAAACTTCAGGTTTTCCCATGGATTGGCATTGGAGATCATGTACCAACGGGTAGCATCAGGTCCGTATACAGAAAGTGTTTCAAATGGATCTACAGCATTTCCTAAACGTTTTGACATCTTCTGTCCGTTTTTATCCAGTACAAGACCGTTACTCATCACATTTTTGTATGCAACAGAATCAAAAACAGCTGTTCCGATCGCATGTAACGTATAGAACCATCCACGGGTCTGATCCACTCCTTCTGCGATAAAATCAGCAGGGAATGCTTTATTGCTGTCGATTAATTCCTTGTTTTCAAAAGGATAATGCAATTGTGCATACGGCATTGAACCTGAATCAAACCATACGTCGATCAAGTCGCTCTCACGCTTCATTGCTTTTCCTGAATCAGAAACCAATACCACTTTGTCTACTACATTTTTATGAAGATCAACCAGGTCGTAGTTGGATTCAGACATATTTCCGATCACAAAACCTTTGAACGGGTTTTCGGACATTAATCCTGCTTCAATAGATTTTTCTATTTCGTTGTAAAGCTCTTCCACAGAACCTATGATCTTTTCTTCTTTCAGATCATCTGTTCTCCAGATAGGCAATGGAATTCCCCAATATCTTGAACGGGAAAGATTCCAGTCGTTTACATTCTCCAGCCAGTTGGCAAAACGGCCTTCTCCCGTAGCTTTCGGCTTCCAGTTGATTTCTTTGTTTAAGTTAACCAATCTGTCTTTTACAGCAGTCATCTTTACAAACCAGGAATCCAGCGGGTAGTATAATACCGGTTTATCCGTTCTCCAGCAGTGTGGATAAGAGTGGACATATTTTTCTACTTTGAAAGCCTTGTTTTCTGTCTTCAACAAAATAGCAAGCTCTACATCCCATGATTTCTCAGGAGCAGTGCCTTCATCATAATATTCGTTTTTGATATATTTTCCAGAGAATACTTCAGGAACATTTTCTCCCTGAATGAATTTACCCTGAAGATCAACCAGTGGTACAAGATTCTCGTTCTCATCCTTTACCAACATTGGTGGAATCTCAGGTTGTGCCATTTTAGCAACTCTCGCATCATCAGCACCAAAGGTAGGTGCAGTATGAACGATACCTGTACCATCCTCTGTGGTTACAAAATCTCCAAGGATTACTCTGAATGCATTTTCAGCATGATCATTAGGTGTAAACCATGGAACCAGTTGCTCATATCTTGTGTCAACAAGCTTTTCTCCGGTAAATTCTTTTAAAATTCTGAAAGGAATTACTTTAGTTTCCGCCGTATAATTTGCAAAATCCTCATCCGTTCCTTCAGCATATTTTTTACCGAAAACCTTAGGTAAAAGAACGCTTGATAAAACAACAGTTACCGGTTCAAATGTATATTGATTGAAGGTTTTAACCAAAACATATTCAATATCTCTTCCTACGGTAAGAGCCGTATTGGAAGGCAACGTCCATGGAGTAGTCGTCCATGCTAAGATATGTACATCACCGTCAACATCACTGAATAAAGCAGATGAATCTTTTTTAACTTTAAATTGGGCCACAACCGTAGTATCTGAAACATCACGATATGTTCCGGGCTGATTCAATTCGTGAGAAGAAAGTCCAGTTCCTGCTTTTGGCGAATAAGGCTGGATGGTATATCCTTTATACAACAAACTTTTGTCGTATAACTGCTTCAGCAACCACCATACCGTCTCCATATATTTTGATTTGTACGTGATATACGGATCATTAAGATCTACCCAATATCCGATTTTTTCAGTAAGGGTATTCCAGACATCTGTATAACGCATTACTGCTTCACGACAAGCTTTGTTATAATCTTCAATCGAGATTTTTTTGCCAATATCTTCTTTAGTGATTCCTAATTCTTTTTCTACACCCAGTTCCACAGGAAGACCATGCGTATCCCAACCCGCTTTACGGAAAACCTGCTTCCCGTTTTGCGTTTGATAACGGCAGAAAATATCTTTCAATGCTCTTGCCATTACGTGGTGAATTCCAGGCATACCGTTTGCTGAAGGCGGACCTTCATAAAATACAAACTCGGGACTGCCCTCGCGAATCTCAACACTTTTGCTGAAAGTTTTATTCAGTTTCCAGAATTCCGCTACATTCTCGGCTATGTCAGTAAGGTTGAGGTTTTTATATTCTTTAAATTGGCTCATTGTAAATATCTCAATTTTCGTTGATTAATTAAGTCTGCAAATTTAGTGATTTTTGTCGGTTTATAATATATGTTTTATTTCGATATATTCTATTAAAAAGTTCAATTTCAGAAATATAAATGGAGAAAGGGTTTAAAAGGGAATAGATAGTAGTAAATGAGTGAATTTATGAGCCTCTTTTATTTTCAATCTTACCGGGAATTTATGCATGAAAGATTTAATACAGATTGACTTTGGCTTAATTTAAATTAGGTTATTATATACAATTTTACACTGATCCTGATATCGTAGTTATTATGGCTCTGTCATTCTGAATACAAACTGAAGGTTTGCGGACGTAGTTCAGAAGTGAAATGAAGAATCTAGCCATATATGAGATTCTTCCTTCGTCAGAATGACAATGGCCCTTGAGTAGATTATCTCTCGCAGACTTTAGAGATTACAAGATTATCAATAGAAATGGGCTTTAGCCCATTTAATAAAGGAAATATTCGCTCCATAGGCTTTAGCCAAAACTTTAAATAACCCTTACCAATCTCCATCTCTGTAAATCTCTGGTTTAAAAAATATGGTCAATCCAGATTATCTGTAAAACTAAAATAGCACAATCATTGCTTGAAATTTCGTATATTTAAAATGAACCTAACTAAATGATGTATGAAAATCTTTTGTAAACTGATACTGATTGTTTGTTTCATAAACAGTATCGTCTCACAAGCTCAGAATTACCCACAAAATTATTTCCGGAATCCCTTGAATATTTCCATGCAGCTGGCTGCTAATTTTGGAGCGGTCCGTTCCAATCATTTTCATATGGGATTGGATCTTCGAACCAACAGTCAGGAAAACCTCTCTGTTCTTGCCGCAGCAGATGGCTATGTAAGCAGGATAAAAGTAGAACGATATGGTTTTGGAAATGCGGTTTATATCACCCATCCCAATGGATATACGACAGTGTATGCCCATTTAAATAAATATTACGATAAGCTTGATGAATACGTAAAAGAAAGACAGTATAAAGATGAAAAATGGGAGCAGGATATCACTTTTCAGCCCGGGCAATTTCCTGTCACAAAAGGGCAGTTAATTGCGTTAAGTGGTAATACAGGAGGTTCAGCCGGCCCGCATTTACATTTTGAAATAAGAGATACCAAAACAGAAGAATGCCTTAATCCATTGCTTTTTGGTTTTGCGATTCCCGATAATGTGTCCCCAATTATCAGTGGGTTGTATTGGTATGACAGACGTTTCAGTACTTATGAGCCGGGAGCAAACGGAATTGCAGTTAAAAAAACAGGAAATATTTACAGTGCAGATATTGTCAGAGTTAACTCTCCGGTAATAAGCTTTGCAATAAAAGCCGTAGATAAAGCAAATCAGGGATTTAATCTTGGAATTTATCAGGCAGAGTTGTTGATGGATGGTAAGTTAATCTATGGTTTTTCTATTGATAAAGTAAGCTATGACGATACCCGTTTTGAAAATGGTTGTATTGATTACACGAAATTTTCAAGAGACAAAATGAGTATCCAGCATTTATCTACTTTACCGGGAATGAAACTTCAGAATTACAGCACTCCCAATTTAACCGGAATTATCACCCTTCAGGATGAAGAGATTCACAACATTGAGATTGTTTTAAAAGATGTCAAAGGAAATACAAGCCGCCTGACGACCAAAGTTCAGCTTAGTGGTGCTGCAAATAAGGCAATCCCTACAGGTAATAATGTTCTGCAACCTAACGAAGCTAAAACTATTACGACCCAGAATGCTGAAATCAATTTCAGTAAAAGTGCAGTGTATGATGCTGTTAATTTTAACGCTAATGAAAAACAGGATGCTGACCCGAATGTAATTTCCAGTCTCATTAATCTGCACAATCCTTATGTACCGGTTCATGATAATTATACGGTGAAAATAAAACCGAACAGGAAGTTAAGTCAGGAAGAAAAAGATAAGGTAGTTCTTTTGTTTGATTATGGCAGCGATACCGATGCAGTAAAAGGAAAATGGAATGGTGATAAAGCAGAAGGGCAATTTAACAGATTGGGTACTGTAAAACTGGTATTGGACAACAGTTTACCTTCTGTTTCTTCCGGTTGGAAAGATGGAGCATTGGTGAACGGAGCTTCCTTACGATTAAAAGGCACTACCAAAATTGGTGATATCATCTCATTTCGGGCAGAGTTGGATGGGAAATGGCTTAGATTTTCCCGAGTGAAAAATGATTTTGTATATATTTTTGACGAAAAATGTCCAAAAGGTTCCGGTTCTCACACATTAAAAGTTACCACCATCAATACGGCAGGCAATACCAATACCCAAACATTTACGTTTCAGAGATAAATAAGAGATTAGTTTTTAAATCTTGTAATCGCTCAATCTTTTAAATTTAATTAAATAAATTTGCTCAAAATTAAAATCATTGGAATTTCATCCTTCAATCGAAAAATCGAGTACCGCAGAGATTAAGCAGTTTCAGGAGAAAAAGCTTCACGAGCTGTTAGTTTATCTTGAAAATCATTCTCCTTTTTATCAGAAGCTGTTCAGGGAAAATAATATCAATATTGAAGATATTAAAACTCTGGAAGATCTGCAGAAAATTCCCATGACCACTAAGAATGATCTGCAACAATACAATCATGATTTTTTCTGTATTCCTCCAAATAAGATTGTGGATTATAGTACAACTTCCGGGACACTTGGTGATCCGGTAACATTTGGACTGTCTGATAATGACCTTGAAAGGCTGGCTTACAACGAAGCCATATCTTTTGCCTGTGCCGGTATTCAGAAAGGAGATGTAGTACAGATGATTACCACCATTGATAAAAGATTTATGGCCGGCCTTGCCTATTTTTTAGGATTAAGAAAAATGGGTGCGAGTGTGGTGAGAATGGGCCCGGGAATTCCTGAGCTGCAGTGGGATTCCATCTTCAGATATCAGCCTAAATATCTGATTACCGTTCCTTCTTTCTTACTGAAAATGATTGATTATGCAGAAAAACATGGCGTGGATTATAAAAACTCCAGTGTTTATGGTGCTGTGTGCATAGGAGAAAGTATCAAAAACCAGGATTTTACCGATAATATCCTGTCACAGAAAATAAAAGAAAAGTGGAATATCAAACTTTTCTCAACTTACGCTTCTACGGAGATGAGTACTGCCTTTACAGAATGTGAACATCAGATTGGAGGACACCATCATCCGGAATTAATCATTACAGAAATTCTCGATGATCTTGGAACTCCCGTGAACGAGGGCGAAAGTGGCGAGTTGACGATTACTACGTTGGGAGTAGAAGCAATTCCGTTGTTGAGATTCAAAACAGGAGATATTGTAAAAGCTCATTACGAACCATGCAGATGTGGTAGAAATACAATGAGACTGGGACCGGTAATCGGCAGAATGCAGCAAATGATCAAGTACAAAGGTACAACGCTCTATCCACCTGCTCTTAATGATATTTTGAATGATTTTAATACTATTTTGTGTCATCAGATCGTTATTCAATCGAATGAAATTGGTCTGGATGAGATTATCATTAAAATAAGTACAAACGGTGAATCAGAAAACTTCGTGAATGAGGTTCGGGATCATTTTCGTGCAAAATTAAGAGTAAGCCCGAAAATTGAAATCATCGAATTTGATATTTTATCTAAAATAGTTTTTAATCCCAACAGCAGAAAACCCATTACATTCATTGATTTAAGATAAAAAACTAATTAAAACAACCATGAAAAAAACACTATTTCTATTCTTTTTGGCTCTTTCCGTATGCCTGATGGCACAGCGGGTCAAAGTAATTTCCGGAGATTATAATTTCTTAAAAGGACAAAAATTTATTAAAGTCGTTTTCAAATTTGATGGAGTAACTTTTGCCAGGAAAAAAATTACGGAAGAGCAGTATATTGCCGAAAGAATGGCAGAAATTGAAAAAAGAAAGGATAAAGAAGAAGCTGAGAAATGGAAAAATGACTGGGAATATTCGAAGACAAAAACATTTCAGGATAAATTTTTAGCATCCTGGAATAAAAATACGGATATAGAAGCAGCTACCCATTTTGAAAAAACCAAATATACTTTAATTGTAGAACCAACCTGGATTTCTCAGGGTATTTTTGGTGGTATCGGGAGCATTCATGCCGAAATGAATTCTAGAATGACGTTTGTAGAAACCGATAATCCAAACACTGTTTTAATGGTAGTCGAAGGGTTAAAAGCTACAGGAGATAATGTTATAGGAGTTCCTAACAACAATGACCGTATTGCGGAATGCTACGCAAAGACCTCGAAAATGCTCGCCCTGAAAGTTGACTATTATACTAAAAAATAAGTGTCCCTTATAAATTTAAATTTTAACTAATAAACTATGAAAAAATTATTTCTGCTATTGTTGATGGCAGTTGCTACAACCACTTTTGCACAAAACCAAATCAATCTTCAATCCGGTAATTTTGACTTTTTAAAAGATCAGAGTGTGGTCAATGTTCAATTGAAACTTGAAAATGCTACCTATCAGGAGAAAAACCTTACTGAAGCTCAGTATCTTGAAGGCAGAAAAGGCGAAATTATGCTGAAAAAAGGCGAAGCTGTGTGGCAGAACTGGACTTCTCAATGGGAAAAATTCAAAACATCAGAATATCTTGAGTACTTTTTAAAAGGTATTAATGGTAAATCTAAAAAAGTAGTGTTTAATAATGACACTAAAGCAAAATATACGCTGATCATTGATTCAAAATGGATCTATGCGGGTTGGTATGGTGGAATGATCGGTTCTCAGGAGGCTAAGCTTACAGCTGATCTGACCTTTGTAGAAACGGATAATCCTGAAAAAGTGGTCATGAAGTTAAAAGCAGATAAAATCGGAGGAAAACAAATGAACAAAGAGTTTTCCTGGGAATATGGAAGAATTGCTGCTGCTTATGAAGTGACAGGAAAGAAGTTAGGAAAAGAAATCAAAGATGCTTTGAAATAAAAACAAAAACGGTCTGAATCTCAGACCGTTTTTTTATGATTAATTTTGTTCCTGTTTTTCTAATTTGATGAGGTTCGCGAGATTCTTAATCACCGTATCATGCTTCTTCACAAAGGGATTTTCCTTATTCCATACATATCCTGCCAATACGGCGCAGATCTTTTTCTTTACATCCGGATTTTCTGGTTGGTGGAAGAATAATTCCTGGAGGTTTCCGGTATACCATTCCTTTACATACGTTGTGAAAACATCTACTCCATAAAGAATGTAATCGCTATATTCCGTTTGCCAGTTGATCGTTTCCCCATTCAATTGTCTTAAGGCCAGCTTGGCAGCCAGCATTCCGGATTCTGTGGCAAAAGCCATTCCTGAAGAAAATACCGGATCAAGGAATTCAGAAGCATTTCCCGTTAAAGCAAATCCATCTCCGAAAAGACTTTTTACCGAACAGGAATAATCTTTTAAATGTTTTGGTTCAAAAAGGAAATCTACACTTCCAAAACGTTTCACATAATAATCCGAAAGAGAGATTGCCTTTTTTAAAGCTTCGGTGGTATCTCCGTTTTCAGATAATTTTTCAATATAATCAGTTGGCCCTACAATTCCTACACTTGTATTTCCGTTGGAAAAAGGAATTACCCAAAGCCAGACTTCAGTTTCAATAATATCAAAAGAAATCAAAGTGCCTTCTTCACCTTCCTCTCTGTTGACGTCCTGTACATGAGAAAAGATGGCAGAATGAGGAGAAAGTTTTGATGGTTTTTCAAGGTTTAATAATTTGGGAAGCACTCTTCCGTAACCACTTGAATCGATAACAAACTTAGCATGGATCTCTTTTGTTTCACCATCCTTGCTTCTTACCGTAGTAACTGAATCTGTACCATTGAATTGAATATCAATAACTTCAGTTTCAAATTCAAGATCAATTCCTTTATTGATAACTTCCTGAGCAAGAGTATTATCAAAATCAGCTCTCGGAACCTGCCAGGTCCAGTCCCAGCCGTCGCCGAATTTGTTGCTGAAATCAAAAATGCAGACTTCATCTCCGCGAAGGAAACGTGCGCCGAGCTTTTTTTCAAAGCCCATTTTATCTAAAGCAGGGAAAAGTCCGGCCTCGTCAAAGTGATCCATAACCCTCGGAATTAAGCTTTCACCAACTACCAGCCTGGGAAATTTTGTCTTTTCAACAACTTTCACGTTGACGTTGTTCTTCTTTAAGTATGAAGAAGACACGCATCCGGAAGGTCCAGCTCCGATTACAAGAACGTCAACAAATTCTTTGCTCATCTTTGATTTTTTATTTTAATAATAACTTTTATCTTTGCCGCAAAATTAGTGACAAATAATTAATATTTTACAAAATTATCAACTATTACTTTTAATTGATGAAAATAAATAACTTTTTAGGACTGAAAGATTTTCAAAAAATTATTATTGAAAATGAAAAAATAGAACTGGATGAATCACTTTTATCGAGAGTAGATACAAGTTTTCAGTTTTTAAAGGAATTTTCAAAAAATAAAGTAATATATGGTGTGAATACCGGCTTTGGGCCGATGGCTCAATTCAAAATCAGTGACGAAGATACCCATCAGCTTCAGTATAATCTGATCAGAAGCCACTCTTCAGGAATTGGAAATCCTTTGCCTGCTCAGGAAGTGAAAGCTTGTATGCTGGCCAGAATGAATACTTTATCGCTAGGGAATTCCGGAGTGCACCAGTCTGTTATTTATCTTCTTCAGGAGTTAATTAACAGAGATATTACGCCATTGATCTTTGAACACGGAGGTGTAGGAGCAAGTGGAGATCTTGTTCAGCTGGCTCATTTGGCTCTGGTATTAATCGGAGAAGGAGAAGTTTTCTATAAAGGAGAAAGGAAATCTACAAAAGATGTTTTCGAAACGGAAGGCTTAGAACCTATTAAAGTAGAAATCCGTGAAGGACTTGCCTTGATGAACGGAACTTCCGTGATGTCGGGAATTGGTATTGTAAATGCTTATAAAGCAAACCAGCTGACAGATATTTCGATCAGACTTTCCTGTGCCATCAACGAAATCGTTCAGGCGTATGACGACCACTTCTCGGAGGCTTTGAACGCCACCAAAAGACATTACGGTCAGCAGAAAGTTGCGGAAAGAATGCGTGCTCATCTGGCAGACAGTAAATTAATAAGAAAAAGAGAAGATCATCTTTATACCCATTTTGAAGAACAGGAAAAAGTATTTAAAGAAAAAGTACAGGAGTATTATTCTTTACGATGCGTTCCACAGATTTTAGGACCTGTATTGGATACTTTGGAATATACTGAAAAGGTGCTGGAAAACGAAATCAATTCTGCCAACGATAATCCAATCATCAATGTGGAAGACCAGCATGTTTACCACGGAGGAAACTTCCACGGAGATTACATTTCTCTGGAAATGGATAAGCTTAAAATCGTGGTAACGAAGCTTACAATGCTTGCAGAAAGACAGTTGAACTATCTTTTGAATTCTAAAATCAACGAAATCTTGCCTCCTTTTGTAAATTTAGGTAAATTAGGTTTCAATTTCGGAATGCAAGGGGTACAGTTTACGGCAACTTCTACCACGGCGGAAAGCCAGATGTTATCGAATTCTATGTATGTTCATAGTATTCCAAACAATAATGATAATCAGGATATCGTTAGTATGGGTACCAATGCAGCGGTAATATGCAGAAAAGTAATTGAAAATGCTTTTGAAGTATTGGCCATTGAAGCGATTACAATCATTCAGGCTATTGAATATCTTGGTTTCCAGGATAAAATTTCATCCTCTACAAAAGAACTGTATGATGATATCAGAAAAATTATTCCGGCATTCTCCAGTGATATGATTATGTATCCATATCTGGAGGAAGTGAAGAAATATTTAAAAACCATGTAACTATTAGCCTTGATCAATTGTCTATTAATCAATAGATACAAAGCTAAACTTAAAAAAACTAAAACGAAATAAACACTAACGCATGAAATGTGCAATTGTAACAGGAGGCTCCCGCGGAATCGGGAGAGCGATCTGTATAAAACTGGCTGAAGAGAAAAACTATCACATACTGATCAACTACACTTCCAACGAAGCTGCGGCAAAGGAAACTCTTGCCAAAGTACAAGAACTTGGTGCCACCGGAGAAATCCTTAAATTTGATGTTGGTAATACGGAAGAAACACAAACTGTTCTGACAGACTGGCAGGAGAAAAACCCTGATGCAGTAGTAGAAGTCATTGTCAATAACGCAGGTATCACAAGAGATGGACTGTTTATGTGGATGCAGAAAGAAGACTGGAACAGTGTCATTAATACAAGTTTAGATGGGTTTTTCAATGTTACCAATTTCTTTATCCAAAAGCTGTTACGTAACAAATACGGAAGAATCATCAATATGGTTTCAGTTTCGGGGGTAAAAGGTACAGCCGGACAGACGAATTATTCTGCTGCAAAGGGTGCTTTGGTAGGAGCAACAAAAGCTCTCGCACAAGAGGTTGCCAAAAGAAATGTTACTGTGAATGCGGTAGCTCCAGGTTTTATCAAAACAGATATGACTCAGGAGTTTAATGAAGATGAACTTAAGGCCATGATTCCTGCCAACAGATTTGGTGAGGCAGAAGAAGTCGCTGATCTTGTCGCATTTTTAGCTTCAAAAAAAGCTTCATACATTACAGGAGAAGTGATTAATATTAACGGAGGAATTTATTCATAACATGGAAAATAGGGTTGTAATTACCGGAATGGGAATTTATTCCTGCATCGGGACATCTTTAGAAGAGGTCAGGGAATCCCTATACCAAGGAAAATCCGGTATTATTTTAGATCAGGATAGAAAAGAATTCGGTTTCAGGTCAGGGCTTACAGGCGTTGTTCCCAAGCCGGATCTTAAAAATCTCCTGAACAGACGTCAGCGTGTGAGTATGGGCGAAGAAAGCGAATATGCTTTCATGGCTACTACCGATGCGTTGAAACAGGCGAATCTTGACGAAACATTTTTAGATTCTCATGAAGTAGGAATTTTATACGGAAATGACAGTGTTTCCCAGGCAGTCGTAGAATCTATAGACATTGCAAGGGAAAAGAAAGATACAACATTGATGGGATCGGGAGCGATTTTCAAATCAATGAACTCTACGGTGACCATGAACCTTTCCACGATTTTTAAATTAAAAGGAATCAATCTTACCATCAGTGCAGCCTGTGCAAGCGGATCTCATTCTCTGGGATTGGCTTATATGATGATTAAGAATGGTTTTCAGGATATGATTATCTGTGGCGGCGCTCAGGAAACCAATAAATATTCCATGGCAAGTTTTGATGGATTAGGAGTGTTCTCCGCCAGAGAAGATGAGCCTACGAAAGCATCAAGACCTTTTGATGCCGGAAGAGACGGCTTGATTCCTAGTGGAGGAGCGGCATCTTTAATCGTTGAAAGTTTAGAATCTGCTCAAAGAAGGGGAGTTCCGATTATTGCTGAAATTATCGGCTACGGGTTCTCTTCAAACGGAGGGCATATTTCGACACCCAATGTTGACGGGCCGGCTTTAGCAATGAACAGAGCCTTACAACAATCGGGATTAAAGGCTTCAGATATCGATTATATCAATGCGCATGCAACTTCTACTCCCATTGGTGACGCCAATGAGGCAAAAGCGATCTATGAGATTTTTGGAAGCGAAGTTCCGGTAAGTTCTACCAAATCTATGACAGGACACGAGTGCTGGATGGCCGGCGCAAGTGAAGTTATCTACTCAATTCTGATGATGCAGAATGATTTTGTAGCCCCTAATATTAATCTGGAAAATCCTGATAATGAGATTGCAAAGATAAATTTAGTCGCAAAAACAAAAAATCAAAAAATTGATGTATTTTTGTCGAATTCTTTTGGTTTTGGGGGAACCAATTCTGCATTAATAGTTAAAAAATTTGATTAAAAACATGGAAAGGGGAAAAATTGTTGCTATCGTAAATGATTTTTTAGTGAACGAATTCGAAGTAGACGGAGACGAGATCAGCAACGAAGCAAATCTTAAAACAACATTAGGCTTAGACAGCTTAGATTATATTGATATGGTAGTGGTTATCGAATCTAATTTTGGAGTGAAATTGGGAGAAGCCGATTTCAAAAAAATGGTGACATTCGATGATTTCTATACAACGATTGAAAATAAGATTGCTGAAAAAAACGCGTAATTATTGAATCAATCTTAATTCTTTAAAAGGTACCAATGTGATAATAGAACAGTGTGCAGGCCATACTCATGATATTGTTACATTGGTATACTGTTATATTGATAAAATGTATTTATGAACAAGTGGAAAGGTAAATCTAAAGGGACGGTATCGGGATACAGAATATTCGTCTGGTGTATTAGAAATATCGGGATCAAAAGTTCATATTTCGTATTATACTTTGTAGCTGCGTACTACACACTCTTTCAGAAGAAAAGTAACCAATATATTCTTTACTATTTCCAGAGAAGATTGAGCTATGGATATTGGAAAGCAAAATCTTCAATATTTAAAAGCTATTTCACATTCGGAAAAATTCTTATTGATAAAACGGCGATCTCTGCCGGGTTAAGAGAAAAATATACCTACGAATTTGATGGGATTGAAAACCTGAGAAACCTTTTAGCAGCCAAAAAGGGAGGGGTTTTGATCAGTGCTCATATCGGTAATTTTGAAATTGCTGAACACTTTTTTGCAGATATTGATTTCGATTGCCAGATTAATCTGGTTACTACAGATCAGGAAGTTACAGTGATCAAAGAATATCTTGAAACGGTAGCTGTTAAAAAAAGTAATATTAAATTCATTTATGTCAGAGAAGATATGTCGCATATCTTTGAAATCAATCAGGCATTATCCAACAACGAACTCATTTGCTTTACGGGAGACCGTTATTTTGAAGGATCTAAATATCTTGAAGCAGAACTGCTGGGGAAAAGTGCCAGATTTCCTGCCGGTCCTTTTCTGATCGCTTCCCGACTGGGCGTACCCGTAGTATATGTGTATGTAATGAAGGAAAAAAATCTTCATTATCATCTCTATGCCCGTGTTGCACAGAATATTAAAAATCGCGATTCACAAGGACTTCTGCAGTCTTATGTTCAAAATCTGGAGGTGATGGTAAAAAAATATCCTCTCCAGTGGTTTAATTATTTCGATTTTTGGGATGATGTTGATTAATTTTTCTATTTTTATCTCCTAAAACTAACAAAAAAACTAACAACTACTAAGATTTATTGAGAATCTAAGATCATCAGATACTATTTACCAGATAGAATTTTCCTGTCTATTGATAACAAATAATACGCGAATTTCTTAATTTCTCAATCTCTTATTAATAAACACATTCCCCTTGAAGAAAGAATATGACATACTTGTAATCGGCAGCGGATTGGGAGGTCTTGTTTCGGCTCTTATTTTGGCGAAAGAAGGACTAAGTGTCTGTGTGCTGGAGAAAAACAACCAGTATGGGGGGAATCTTCAAACTTTTTCACGGGATAAACTTATTTTCGATACCGGAGTTCATTACTTAGGCGGTCTTTCTGAAGGTCAGAATCTTAACCGGTTCTTTACCTATCTCGAAATCATGGAAGATCTTGAGCTTCAGAAAATGGATGAGGACGGGTATGACAGGATCTCATTTGATGATGATACTATAGAATATCCTCATGCGCAGGGATACGAAAATTTTGTAGAACAGCTCACCCGATATTTTCCCGAAGAAAAAGAAAACCTTGAAAATTATTGTGAAGAAATTCAGTATGTCTGCAGTCAGTTTCCGAGATATCATGTAGTTGGAAAAGACCATTACAATGAGGAAATTCTTCATTTAAATACCAAAAGATTTATAGAATCCGTTACATCTGATAAAAAACTTCAGGCGGTCTTATTGGGTTCTAATTTTTTGTACGCCGGAGATTCTGAGAATGTTCCTTTCTATGTGCATGCCCTTACGGTGAATTCATACATCCAAAGTGCTTACAAATGTGTAAAAGGAGGAAGCCAGATTTCTAAACTGTTGATCAGGAAACTTCGTGAATACGGGGCAGAAGTCCACAAACATGCTGAGGTTTCTGAGTTCATTTTTAATGAAAATAATGTGCTGACATCGGTAAAAACAGCAAATGAAAAAGAATATGCTGCCAAGCAATTTATTTCCAATATTGAAATCCGTTCCACCATTCGGCTGATTGGAGAGGAAAGGTTAAAAAAATCTTTTCTGAACAGGGTTTTAAGCTGGAAGCCGGTTCCTTCATGCTTCAGTGTTTATTTGATTTTAAAACCTCACAGTCTTCCAAATTTCAATTATAATATCTATCATTATTCCTCGGAAGATCACGTTTGGAATGCTTCCCGCTATCAAAAAAAGGCATGGCCTGAAACGTATATGCTTTCATCAACACCATCAAAACATCATCCTGAGTTTGCAGAAAGTATGACTGCGATTTCATATATGGATTTTGATGAGGTTAAAAAGTGGGAAAAAACGTTCAATACTGTAGCTGATGAACATGAAAGAGGAGAGCAATACGAAAAATTTAAGCTGGAAAAGACAGAGCGGATGCTCGATGCCTTAGAAAAAAGAATTCCTAATTTAAGACGGGCAATTAAAAATATTTATACCTCTTCACCGCTGTCTTATCGTGATTATATCGGAAGTTTTGAGGGAAATATGTATGGATATATGAAAAACTCAGATAATCCTCTTAAAACCATGGTTTCCCCCCGTACGAAAATAGATAATCTTTTTTTGACAGGCCAGTCGGTGAACATGCACGGAATTCTGGGGGTAACAATCGGGGCTTTTAATACCTGTGCTGAAATTGTAGGAAAAAATTTGATCGATGAAAGATTAACACAAATGATTAAAAATACTGATGGGAAGTAATAGGCAGTCTGTCATTCAGAGTGAAGCAAGTAGTTCTTTCTGCGGGAAACAAATCAAAGTATTGTGCTGCTTATTCCTGCTTGTTAATCTGATTTCCTGTGGTATTAAAAAATCAATTACCCATATTCCTGATGTCAAAGAATATTCACTGGAAACTCCGAAAGTAACTCAAATTAACGACACCACATTTAGCTACAATCAGAATTTTCTGACTAAAAATAAACAACAGCTCTGGGAATTGTACATCAAAGGAAATCCTTTACAGCTGGGTTACAATAACGGTGCACTGACTCAAAGTCTGATGCAGAAACAAGAGGAAATCTTTTTTTCAAAAGTGGAAGGATTTGTACCTTCAAAATTCAAACAGAGATTGCTGAGAGGATTTTTAAAATGGTACAACAGAAAGATGTATCTCAATGTGAGGGAAGATTATCAGGTAGAATTATATGGTTTATCACAATACTCATCTGATAAATATAATTTTATTGCTCCCAAATATTTAAGGAATTTGTATCTCCACGGGGCACATGATATTGGGCATGCTTTGCAGGATCTTGCTATGGTAGGCTGCACTTCGCTTGCGGTCTGGAATGAGAATTCAGAAGACGGGGATCTCCTGATCGGACGAAATTTTGATTTTTATGTAGGCGATGATTTTGCCAAAAATAAACTGGTAGAATTTGTAGAACCGGAAAACGGAATTCCCTATATGTCCGTAAGCTGGCCGGGAATGATTGGTGTTGTATCCGGAATGAATAAAAAAGGAATTACAGTCACCATCAACGCAGGGAAATCGAAAATCCCGCTGACGGCAAAGACACCCATTTCTCTTGTTACCAGGGAGATTCTGCAATTTGCAGGGAACATTGAAGAAGCCATTGCGATTGCTAAAAAAAGGAAAGTTTTCGTTTCAGAATCCATTCTCGTGGGAAGTGCAGCCGATAAAAATGCGGTCATTATTGAAGTTTCACCCAAAAACTTTGGAGTCTATCGGGTGCAAAATACAAGTAAAGTTCTTTGTACCAATCATTTTCAGTCAGAAGCGTATAAGGATGATCTTAAAAACCAGAAGCACATTGAGGAAAGTCATTCAGCGTACCGGTATGAAAAGCTTCAGGAACTTTTACAGGAAGAACCAAAGCTTAATCCCGAAAAAATGGCTGCTATTCTCAGAAACCGATCCGGGTTAAAAGATGAAAAGATTGGCTATGGAAACGAAAAAGCATTAAATCAGCTTCTGGCCCACCATGCTGTGATCTTCTCACCTCAGAAAAGATTGGTTTGGGTTTCTTCTAATCCTTACCAATTGGGAGAATTTGTGTGCTATGATTTGAATGAAATATTTTCTGATAAAGGAATTCAAAAAAATGATTTTTCAAAATCAGGATTAAATATTGCCAAAGATCCGTTTGCCGATTCACAGGAATTCAGAGATTACCAGGAATATAAGCTGATCAACTCAAAAATTAATGATGCGATTGATCATCATGAAATACTTGCTGATGATTTTTTAACCCATTATCAGTCTTTAAACCCTGATTTTTGGAAAAGCTATTATATGGCCGGAAAATATTATTTTTACAAAAAACAATATACCAAGGCAAAAAAAGAATTTGAAACAGCTCTTACCAAGGAAATAACAACCATTCCGGATAAAAGAGACGTAGAAAAATATCTGAACAAAACGTTGAAGAAATTAAAATGATTCCTAAATATATAAAACTCTTATTCTGTATTCCCGTCCTTATTATTATCTGCTATTTTATCTATCTGTGCACGGTCTATCAGTCGGTTCCTGATGTGATAACGATTCATAGCTATGGAAATAATCCGGATCTTTCCGGTAGCAAGATGTTTCTCTTTTTACCGATATTGCTCAATGTTGTGATTCTTGTATTCACCTGGCGGATCATTAGCAGACCTGATAAAATCAAATTTACCTTTGAGATCAGTGAAAATGAGAAGGGAAAAGTATATCATACTACACAGTTGGCCTTGGTCATTATTGCCATATTTGTTACAATCATGATGGGCCCGTTGTCATTTTCAGATGTTGTTTATAAATAATTTTTTCTCTTGTTAAGGCAGAATCGTGTAAACATTTGATTGATTTCTATACAATTAATGCCTTTTTATTCCAAATTTTCGGTACAGGAAACGTATAAAAAATAATTTAACAATTATTTTAGCGAAAAATTTAAATCTTTTCATTGCTTTTTTTGTGAATTAGTTGATGTTTTTTTAATTATATCATTGTTTGTTGTGTTTTTTATTGCTGTATTATAAATTAGGCTTTTAAAAAACATTAGATATGATAAAAATTAGACTGACTGTTAAGCTCCTGCTTTTAACTTCACTGCTGAGTACAGGAGTAATTCTTGCTCAAAATCAGGAGCAGGTAATTAAAGACTATATGAACTCCTCAAAGGGGCAGTTTCAAAGAGTAGATGCAGATTTGAAAACCTTTAAAGTAGTTAATGTTGACCATTCCACGAGCCTTAAAGGAGATGTGGTTGGTATACAACAAACCATCAACGGAATCCCGATTTTTGGAAGCTCGGCAAATGTGCTGATCAGAGAAGGAAAAGTACTAAGTTTTGCAGATACATTTATAAAAACACTTCCCAGCAGTATCAAGGGTAAAGAAAACTCTCAGAAAGAGGCTTTGGTTGCTGGCGTGGCCACGAAATTCCGCGGGAGTTCTACATCTAAAAATAAGGAAGATAAAGAAGTACCGATCAAGACTACAACCGTTTATTTTGAGAAAAATGGAACTTTGATACTTGGATATCATTTCGATGTTGAAGAAAAAGGAACGAGTAATGTTTGGAGTGTGATTATCAGTGCTGATGACGGCTCTGTTTTGTATAAAGAGAATTTAACGTTGTCTTGCAATTTTCATTCTGATGCCTATCAACGTTTGGAGGAAAATAATCAACCACAGAGAAGTATACAGCCTGCAATATTTCCCCTGCTACAGAAGGAACTGAACCAACAGAATAAAAACTTTGTTTTGGCTCCTGATGATGCATCTTATAATGTATTCGCATTTCCGGTGGAAGCTCCTAACTTCGGCAATAGAACTTTAGTCAATAATCCGTGGGATATTACTGCTTCTCCTGAAGGATGGCATTCTGACGGAACCAACAAATATACCATAACAAGAGGAAATAATGTGTATGCTTATACTGATGAAAATGCAACGGATACCCCGCAGTTTTCACCTGATGGTGGGGCCTCCAGAGCTTTTGATTTTCCATTGGATATCACACTAACACCACAGAATTATACCTCTGCAGCGGTAGCCAACTTGTTTTACGTGAATAATAAAGTGCATGATGTCTTTTATAAATTTGGATTTACAGAAACCGCTAAGAATTTCCAGACTAATAATTTTGGACTTGGAGGAAATGGTGGTGATGCGGTCTTAGCTGAAGCAAGAGACGGGGCGAAGTATGATAATGCTGATTTTACTACATCTGATGATGGCTGGAAGCCAAGGATGCAGATGTACTTATTTGAACCTCGAAATATGCAGAACCTTTTTTATAATTCACCTGCCGCCTATACATCGAGAACTCCTAATAGTAAAACTGCGGATTTTGGGCCAAAACTTACAGTAATTGGTGTTACAGGAGATATTGGAACAACTACACCTACTGATGGATGTGCCTCTATCACTGAGGATTTAGCGGGGAAAATAGCTTTAATACAACGCGGAACTTGCAATTTTGCGGCTAAGGTTAAAAATGCTCAGCTAAAAGGCGCTAAAGCTGTAATTATATATAACGCCGCCACTTCTACAAACTTTCTTGGAATGACAGGAGGTGATTCCAGTATTACTATTCCATCGATAATTATTGAAAATTCTGAAGGTGTGGCGATTGTTAATCAATTAGCATCTACTTCTGTAAATGTAACATTGAAGTACGATAAGCCCAATTATATCTATAGAGATGGAAGTCTTGATAATGGTATTGTCACTCACGAATATGGGCATGGCATTTCTAATCGTCTTACCGGCACAGCTGTGGGTTGTTTAAATTACAAAATATCAAATGAGCAGATGGGTGAAGGGTGGTCTGATTTTTTTGCTTTGATGTTGACCAATAGACCTGGAGATAATGCTTCAGTTCCCAGAGGAATGGGAACTTTTGTTTATGAACAGCCAATAAATGGGGCAGGAATGAGACCGAAACAGTACTCACCTGATTTTACTGTTAATGATTATACATACGGAAAGACAAATGGGATGAAATATAATGATACCGAAAAAGATGGTACTCAGATTACCAGAGCAAATTCTCATAGTATAGGATTCGTTTGGGCTACCATGCTGTGGGACCTTCACTGGAACTATGTAGAAAAATATGGATATAACAGTAATGTTTTAGCTGATCCTAACAGTGGAAGTGCCAGAGTACTCCAGCTTGTAGTAAATGCTCTTAAATTGCAGCCATGTTATCCTAATTTTGTGAAGGGAAGAGATGCTATTTTAGCTGCTGAACAAGCTAGAACAGGAGGTGTTGATAAATGTATGATTTGGAAAACTTTTGCTAAAAGAGGCTTAGGAGTTAATGCTTCATCAGGTGGGCTCAATGGAAGATGGCTAGGTTCTGATCAGCCTGCACCAGATTTAAATGATCAGGTAGAAGATAAGACTATTCCGGCAGAATGTGGAGTTTTGGCTGTAAATGAAGTTTCAAAGTCAACAGGAATTGCCATTTATCCAAACCCTGTAAAAAATGAGTTTACTATAAAAACTCCTTCAGGAATGAATCTTTCAGGAATTACAACCGTGGCTATCTATGATTTCACCGGTAAAATTGTCTCTAAAGAAAGTATCAATCTTAATAAAGAAAATACCATTAGGGTTGATAAGCTGATCAATGGAGCTTATGTGGTAAAAATCAATGGAAATTCAATTGATTACACACAAAAGATTATCGTTTCAAAATAAAAATAGAATAATTCAATTGGGTAAAGTCTCGGAATCTTTTGGTTTCGGGGCTTTTTTATGTTTGATCCTTATCCTAATTATTCTCCGGATTAAGCTTATTAAGAAAAAGAAAAGTGATTATTCCTGACAGCGCTGCTAGTGAAGTACTCAAAATAAAACTGCCGATAATATATTGAAGCAGATTGTTTTTAATCAGATCAAAATTTAAATCCTGACCTAAAATATTACTATCACCATGCACAAAAGGTGCTCCCAAAAATAAAGAAGCTGCAATAATAAAAGGAATAAAAGGTGGTAAACTCACATTGGACGCCACAAAAGCAAGGACTTTGTTCAGTTTTAAAAGTACCGACAGGCTGATGACAAGCAATGTCTGAAATCCCCAAAAAGGAGAAAGCCCGATGAATACTCCAAGTGCAATAGAAAATGCTTTGGTACGGTTGCTGCCATCACTTTCCAGAACATCTTCCTGAATGAATTTTTTAAAACTTTTTTTTTTGAAATTATTCACAAAATTCCTCGGAATAATATAAAACAAAGTGATCGTTACCAGAATTGTATTCAGAATACTGATTCTGGTGAAATCCTTGAAAGGCCTGAAATGAGAAACCCGCTCAGCAGGATCGTAAAGAACTTTTATCGGCACATTTTTTACAGGAACATGCCTCCATGCTGTTCTGACAATGATTTCAATCTCAAATTCAAATTTTGGAGTAAAATATTTTTTTGGTATTTTATGTAAAGGATAGAGCCTGTAGCCCGATTGGGTATCTTCCAGTTTAATTCCGGTTTCAAACCAAAACCAGAAATTCGAAAAACGATTTCCGAAACTGCTTTTCTTAGGAATTCCATCCTGAGACATATTTCTGTTTCCGATTAATAAAACATCCTCCTTTTCCTGCAAAAGAGCTTCAACAAAAACAGGAATGTCATCCGGATAATGCTGTCCATCAGAATCAATGGTTATCGCATAATGATACCCCATTTCTTTCGCTTTCCTGAAACCAAGTTTCAACCCATTACCTTTTCCTTTATTTTCCGGTAAGGTAATCACCATAATTTGCGGATATTGCGTAAGGATATTTGGGGTAGAATCAGTAGATCCATCGTTAACTACAATAACGTTCCCGGTATAATTTAAAACACCGTCAATGACCCTTTTCAGAGTCTTTTCATTATTATAGGTAGGTATTAAAACACAGATTTTCTTTTCAGAAATTGCATTTTGTACTTCAGGAAAGGACATGGTTTTATTTTAAAGTGGCTCTTTCAGCCTCGGTAATAGTTTTAGACTGCATTGCAAACCTTTTGATATAGTTTTTTAATGCTGTGTTTTGCTTGCTGTAATTGCTCAGAAGGAAAGCTTTATCATCTTTCAGACTTCCACGGTATCCTACTATTTTGGGAATATTTTCCTGTACACTCAGTCTGATCAGGCGAAGTTCTGCATTGTTCGGATTGCTTTTGATGGTTGCTTCAAGACTCGTAGCTCCTGTTTTTACCAAAGCTTTTCTGTTTCCTTTAGCAATTTTAGCTTCCATGATCTTAGCAGCAGCTTTATAGCCTATAGTTACCGGATCAGAACCGGATTGTCTCCCTGCAGTTTCAATAAAGTTTTCTGTATTGGCATTGGATTCAGTAGCTTTTGCATAGCTGTTTCTCAGCGCTTCTATGTCCGACTGAAAGAAAAAAATAAAAGCCGTTACTAATGATAAGATAAGTTTCATGACGGTATTTTTTTATAGCTTACAGACAATTTCAATGCAATAGTCTCGCCAAAAGAGGTTATATTTTTTACTTTAACATCTTCTTCATTTTCGTTAATATCCAGTTGAAGAACCAAATCCGATGTTTCAAAAGGATTTATAATTGCCATAAATTTGACGTTGGAAGCTGTTTTTAAAAATAATTTTGAACCTACAAATTCTTCAGTCAGTTCCTTAATAATTTGCATCATACAAACTCCAGGAGTTACAGGATTTCCAGGAAAATGTCCCTTGAAAATATCATGATCCTTGTTCAGGCTGATGTTGGCGATATAATGTCCGTTTTCTGCTTTTTCGTATGAAGTAAGAGTATAAAAGTCTGTAAGAATGGTTTGCATAAACTATTTTTTCAGGTTAAAATTATTCGGTTTCGGTTATTTGAAATAGTTTTATATTAATCTTAAAATCCTTGTGTTGAAGGCGTAAGCTATCCGCGAAGATATGCTTTTTTGCATCAAAAGTAAAATCGATTTTTTCCTTATTATTTTTAGTATAAATGATCTGTTTCAGCAAGCCATTTTCTTTGTTAAAGAATAGATAGTAATTTTTTCTATCAATTTTAGAAAGATAAATAGTAGCATTTTCATTCTCAAAGCTTTCGCTCACCGGATATTGTCTTTTTAAAAGCTGCTGGAAATCATTTTTCAAAAAGTTGATGACAATTTTTTTATCCAGATCTGGCAGAACATAGTTGAGTTTAAAATCGCTGTCAGAAATTTCAAAATCAATCAGCTTATTCCCGAAATCTGAAGTTAATACTACACGATGCGTCGTTTCATTCAATTTTTTGATGATCAGGATACCGCTTACATGATTGCTGTAAATATCCATCTGACACTTGTATACATAATCTTCTTTGGAAGAAAAATACAGATTCTCAACCATTTTTTCTGTCGTTCCTGTTGGCTTTGCATCTGTAAGCTGATATGTTTTACAGGACACAGCCAGCAATAAAATCAGACTATAAAGTAAATTCTGACGCAGGAATCGAAGCATTGACTTTGGTGTTTTTAAATACAATATTTGTAGTGTCTCCTGAAGCTTCCGTCATATTGACCTGTGAAACCGTTGACTGGTTTTTTGGAAAATAAAGCTCAATCTGTTTGATGTATTTCAGAAGCTGAGATGTTTTAGGAACGAACTTCGCGACATTATAATTTCCATTTTTAAAATAAGTGACGGTAAATTCAGGATCGTTAAACATTGTCCCGTTGGAACTCCCTACAATTAATTTATTGATTTTCTCAAACGTCTTGCTTTTGGCATCTACAGAAGATTTCTTCCCCTGATCGTTAATGTATATTTTGTTGCTTTTAAAAACAATGCCGTATTGATAAGGCTTGGTGTACTTCCAACTCAGCATATTAGGAGTCTGTAAAGACATTTTTCCATAGGTCACAATGTTTTTATCCAGAAAATCCATTTTTTTGGTCTGGGTAAAATCACTTTGCAGGGTTTTAATCTCCTTCGTTTCTGATGAGACTTTTGAGACAAATGCTTTTGCTTCAGCTCCTGACATTGCCGTATTTTGGGCAAAAAAGAACCCGGAAACCAATAAAAATGCTCCGAAAGCAATATTTTTAATCATTTTTTCTTTGAATTTGTAATTGAATCAACAGTGAATGTTGAATATTTTTTATCCTTCAAAAATACTAATAAATCTACCACGACCTGATATGTTTTGTCTGAAGTATCGTGAAGCAGAATAATACTCCCTTTTTTAAGGGTTTTAGTAATTCTTCGGTATATTTTCCTTTCGTCATCGATTATTGTGTCTAAAGAACGAACATTCCACCCGATACTGTGTTTGCTGGTTTTGCTAATTGCTTTTGCGATATTGGGATTTGTAACTCCAAAAGGAGGTCGGTACAAATTCGTTTTTATATTCCCGACATCATTCATTACCTGATCACAATTTTCAATCTCTTCAATCATTTTTGAAGTGGATAAAAATCCGGTAGAATTGGAGTGAGATAGGGTATGATTGCCAACAGTGTGGCCTTCGGCAATGATTCGCTGAAATGTTTCAGGATATTTTTCAATCTGTTTTCCTATACAGAAAAAGGTTGCTTTGATCTGATGTTCTTTGAGTAGATCTAAAAATTTTGGTGTAAATTCAGTCGGGCCGTCATCAAATGTCAAGGCAACTTCCTTGATTTTTGTTCGTTTGTGGGTAATGCTGTTGACGAAATACCCTAATTCAATATCAAAAGAACCCCAGACTACTACTGCTGAAAAAGCAATGAAACAAACAACATAAACCCAAAAGCTTCCTTGAAACGCATAAATAAAAACGTTACAAAAAATATAAAATAGAATGAATGGGTAATGTTTCATCGTTGGCTGTTTTTGAGTTTAAATGCTCTGTTTTGTCATTCTCAAGGTAGCGAAGCGAAATGAAGAATCAAAATATAACAGAAGAGATTCTTCCTTCGTCAGAAATCGAAGATTCGGCGCAGCCAATGACAATAACGCAGTATTATATCATTTCTTTTAGGTAAATAAGCAAATTTATTACCATTAGGCTTTTTCCAATAATACCAAACTGTGGTCGCTTCCCGCTAAATGATTGTAAAGAAGGACAGTTTTTATTTCCTCTTTCTTCACGTCATTGATCATCATGACTTCCGGAATTTGCTGTTCCTTCAAAATATGACATGCCATGAAAGTGGAAAATCCACTCGCAGTGTTGAATTCGCCACTCAAATGCTTATAATACAATGCAGCCGAATCGGGAAATATTTCCATTGCTTTTGTATAATAAACATCGGATTTTGCATCTCCACTGAAACCTAAAATAACGGCATCAATATCCTGTGCTGAAAGATCATTTTTAGTCAGATAATCCTGGATAAAGATAATCACTTCATTGATATCCACTCTATTGCTAATCTGAATGTTTTTAAGCTTCGCATAAGAACCAGCCGTCTTATCTTTTCCCAGCACAAAGAAGCTCGCTCCTTCTCCCCAAATGACACCATCAGTTGTGGAGGTTAAATAATCAACTGGAAGATCAGTTTCTTTTTTAATGGTATTATTTAAACAGTAAAGCTCCATGGTTCGGGCTGTCTGCTCATCGGTAGACCCTGCCAAAACATTTTCTGCTTCACCGTCATTGATCTGAAGTTGTGCATCCAGGAAAGAAAATTCCAGTGACGATGAGGTGTTTACATAGGTGAAGTTATACGCATGGCATTGTAATCCCAGCGCAATTTGTCCTGCAACAGTGTTGTGGGTCGACTGAATGAAAAATGTAGGTGTTAAAAACTCTTCTTCATTATCAATCACATTTTTGAGAAACTTTTCAGAATCCTGGGAACAACCCATTCCTGTTCCTACGATGATCGCATCCGGTTTCGATATTCCTGCTTCCTGTAAGGCATAATGGGAAGCAACAGCGCTCATCTTTACGGTTTTAGACATCCTTCTGATCATGGCAGGAGGGATGAATTCTTTATAGTTAGGATCTATAGCTTTTAACATTCGGCTCGAATTTTCCGGCTTCAGATTCTGAAGAATATTTTCGTTTAAAGTGTCCTGAGCAGAGATACAGGATGCACTGTTGATGTATACTGGACTCATGATTTTGAGAAAATTAAGGTTGAACAATTTCCTCCAAACCCGAATGAATTGGAAAGAACATTCGTGATATTCTTTTCTTTTAACTCGGTCACAGGAGTCAAATCAAACTCTTCCATTTTCGTTTTGAAATTCAGGTTGGGGAAAATAAGGCTATGTTGCATCGCAAGGATTGAAAACACAGCTTCTATTCCAGCGGCGGCTGCCAGAGTATGCCCTGTAAATGCTTTTGTAGAACTGAATTCAGGAACCTGATGATCACCAAAGATTCTGATCATGGCAATACCTTCCGATAAATCATTATTAGGGGTCGCAGTACCATGAACGTTGATGTAATCAATATCTTCTTTAGACAATCCTGAAACTTTCAAAGCCTGCTGCATGGCTAAAAATGCACCTTGTCCGTTTTCTGAAGAAGCGGTCTGGTGATGAGCATCATTGGCGTTTCCATATCCGGAAAGATAGGCCAAAACCTGTTTATTGTCTTTTTTAACTATTTCTTCGGATTCCAGGACCAAAAAAGCAGCTGCTTCTCCCAGGTTCAGTCCTTTCCGGTCATTATCAAAAGGAGTGTTGTAAGAATCGGTAAGAATCATCAGGGTATTGAACCCGTTTAATGTAAATTTTGACAGAGAGTCTGTTCCTCCGACGATCACACGATCCAAAACGCCATTTTTTATCAGCTTCGCCCCCATCATAATTGCATTAGCTGCAGATGAGCAAGCAGTGCTGATGGTGGAAACCATCCCCTTTAGTCCTAAATAATCGGCAATAGCCAATGAGGAATTTCCGGCATCATGAGCGTCAATATATTTTTGCTTTTCAGGAAAGTCTTCATAAGAGTAGAAATACTTTTCAGTGATATCCATTCCGCCCACACTGGTGGAGGAAATCAGGCCTGTTTTATAACCGTTAATATCTGAAATCTTAGCACTTTCTACGGCTTCTTTTGCAGCAATCATTCCTAATAAAGAGGTTCTTGTCACATTATTGTCTTCATTCAGCTGAAGTTTCTGTACAAGCTCTTCGTTAGATAATTTTATTTCACCTGTTTTAATCGATCCTGCATGGCGGGTTTCAAACATTTGGATATCTGAAATTCCATGGGTTCCCGATTGTAATGAAATAAAATTTTCCTCTACGTTGTTTCCGATAGAGGAAATGATGCCCATTCCTGTTATGGCAATTTTTTGACTCATGGTATTACATAATATAACAATGCAGCGATCTAACAATTTACCAGTAATTGCTACATTGTTACACTGTTAGATTGTTACATTAACTTTATTTCGTTCTGTTTTCTTCGATGAATTTAGCCATCACATCAATGGATTGAAAAATTTCCTTTCCTTTTTTAGGATCAGATAATTTTATTCCGTAGTTTTTATCAAGAAGAACAATCAGTTCCAAAGCATCAATCGAATCAAGTCCTAATCCACCTCCGAATAAAGGATCTGAATCTTTGATATCCTCTACAGATACATCTTCAAGGTTTAGAACTTCAATAATTTTGTGTTTCAATTCAGTTTTTAGGTTTTCCATAATTAAGTTTAATTTACCAATGTATCAATAACCGGTTTATCCATTAATATTGCCACATTGTTATATTGTTACATTTTTATAAGGTTAGCAAATATACAAAAGCTTTATAATTTTCCTGATACAATTCTACCCAGCCGCATAATACCTTTTCAGCCTTTCCGGAGCGAAGAATCTGTTCGGAATACTCATTTAAAAAATTTTCATCAAAATCATCCAAAACGAAAAAAGCATTCTCAGTCTGCATCTTATGTTTAATGCTGATTTCACCTGCGCAGATATTCGGAAGTGTGTATACAAAAACTGCGGGGCTAGGGAAGTATTCTTCTTGTGAATTGATACTTTCCTGGTATTTAAAATCAGTATCCAGACTGGCTGATTTGTTAGCAAAAACGAGAGCTGTCTGGCTTTGGTCTTCATCTTTTAACAGCATTTCAGCTGCCAGGAAAGCTAATTTGCTTAGGCTGTCCATTTTATGAAACTTAGGATAATTGAGTTCTAAACTTTTATAAGCCTCTTTTGCAAATTCAGGGAAAGTTTGATTTTCTGTTTCAAAAATAAGGTTTCCGTCAACGGTTATTTTTGAATCTTGTATAGTACAGGTACTGGTTTTCTTCATCATATTCATTTTAATATTTCTCCAATACAATGGCAGCATTACACCCTCCAAAGCCAGAAGCGGTTTTGAGAATATATCTGATTTCAGCAGGCTGGTTTTCTTTAATAATATTCAAAGGTTGGGAAACTCCCGGTTCTTCAAAATTTTTGGAAGGGATTAACGTATTGTGAATGGCACTTTCCATAGAAATAATACTTTCCAGAAGTCCGGAAGCGCCAAGACAATGCCCGTAAAATCCTTTCATACTGTTTAAAGGAGCGTTTTGCAATTCCATTCTGTTGAATGCAACGGCCTCCATTTCATCATTGTATAATGTTGCCGTTCCATGAGCGGAAATAAAATCAATTTGCTCTGAAGATACAGCAGCTTCTCTCATTGCATTTCTGATGCTGGCATATAAGCCGTCTCCGGTTCTCGAAGGTCCGGAAATATGATTGGCATCATTGATGGCGGAATCTCCCAGGATTTTAAACCTGAAATGATCTTTTTCTGAGGGTTCTGAGGTGATATAGGCGGCAGCTGCGGCCTCACCAATATTGATTCCGTTTCTGTTTTTATCATAGGGCTTGCAGGGTTCTGTTCCTATTGCCTGAAATGAATTGAATCCTGAAATCACAAATTCAGAAAGTTCATCACCGGCAATTACAAAGGCGTCTTTATATCTTCCTGCCTGAATCATATTCTTGGCAACAGCAATCGCCATTACTCCTGAGACACATGCGTTGGAAACCACAATGGGTTTTGTTTTAAATCCGAAAAAATCAGCTATTTTCTGTGCTAATGCGGAAAGATAAACACCTTCCGGCAATTCCGCCTTATTTTTTAACAAACTGATATTACCTTTTGTAGTTGAAAGGATAAAAGCAGTATTTTCTGATATTGAATGTTTTTCAACAAGAGGCTGTATGCTTAAAAGCAACATTTTTTCAAGTCTTGTGAAATCAAAGGTGTTTTGAACAAAAATCCGGTTGAATTCCTCATCCAGTTTTTCAGAATCAATTCCGGAAGCGTAAAAGGCATCCTGATTTTCTATGATCTGATGTAATGCCACTCCTGATTTTCCTTCTAAAATTGCGTTCCAGTTGGAATCTACATTAAATCCTAAGGGAGTAACGCAGTTGTAATCGGTGATATAAATTTCCTTCTTCATGATAATCCCATTTTATCTTTCCAGGTTTGAAAAAACTCCGGATTGTAAAGACACAGATTATTTTCACTATCTAAAAATACCTGTATGGTTTCCCCAGTACAGACCAGTTTATCTTCCTGATTAAAAATCTCATATGTATAGATCAGTTTTGCTGAGACTGAGTTCACAAAAGTGGTGACAATCTTGAATGTTTCTCCATATTTTAGTGGAAGAAAATGTTCACAGGTACTTTTTACAATAGGTGTTACATACCCGGCATTCTGAATATCCAGGTAAGTTAAGCCGTGTTCTCTTCCGAAAGCCTCCCTTCCGTCTTCAAAATAAACGATATAGTGTCCATGCCAGACGATCCCCAATGGATCAGTTTCATTGAATCGTACTCTTACTTCTTCAGTACAGGATAATATGTTTTCTTTAGACTGCATTTTGTTTTTTCTCGTAAAAAATGGAAATGGATACCGTTGCAAGGTAGAATAAAAATAAGAAAGCTAATTCTTTTGCAATTCCGCCGATACCACTATTTCTTAATATAATATCATAATAAGCGTTCAGTCCCCAGTTCATTGGAGAGAACTTAGCTACCGTCTGCATGAAATCAGGCATTAAAAATACCGGTACCCAGATTCCGCCAATGGCTGCCAATACAACAACCGATGTAGCTCCAAATGGGGCAGATTGTTCCTGAGTGTCGGCAATAGTTCCCAATAAAACTCCGAATCCGATAGCCGCTAATCCTGCAAATAAGGTGACTACCACAAGGTGAAACATTTTTCCTGATACATCAAATGCAGGAAGATCCATGTATGGAAAAAGATAAATACCCACAGCAACCATCAGTAAAAACTGAATGATACAAATGATAAGGTATGTAAATGTTTTTCCTAAAATATGCACAAAATAGGGGGTAGGGCTGATTCTTGCTCTAACACTTGTTCCCTGGCTTTTTTCTTTTACCAGGTTGATAGATAATGGAACAACAATAAAAAAGATGGCAAAAAGAGTCCATGCCGGGACGTTGTGCTGAACAGAGTTCGGCATCACATCCATTTCTCCTTTTTTAGGAGTAATTTCTTTAAAGCTAATCAGGTTTTTGTTTTCATCCAGATTTTCTGTAGTCCCCAGTTGATCCTGAAATGCCTTGTAAATTTTTTTATTTTCGATTTCAAAAACCATTTTGTTGACAGAATTCATCACAGAGTTTTTGAATCCTGCATTGGTCGCCGGATCGAAATATAAATGAATTTCTTTTGCTTTTGGAGAAGCTATTTTTGTTTTTGCAGAATCTCCTTCCAAGCCAAATGAGCTTACAATGGTCTGAACTTTTGACTCAATATTTGAATTTAAATCTTTCGTCAGATTTTCAGGAATGACGATGGCCATCTGATAATCTCCCGAGAAAACGGCTTCCTGAGCTGATTTTTCGTTATAGTTGGTCAACAGCTGAAAAGTTTTGCTGCTTTCCAGTTCACTTTTTATATTTTTTGAAACTTCAGATTTGTCGTTGTCAATAAAAATGATTGGGATTTTCGAGCCTTCAAGATTTTTAAAGGTTGAATCCTGGATTAAGGTAATGGTTACAATTAAAAGCAACGGCATTACAAATATGATGACAATTCCTCCGATATCTCTTTTGAGCAGAAGAATTTCCTTAATAAAGCTTCTCCACAGTTTATACAACAACATCTCTTAATTCTTTTCCGGTTAATGAAATGAAAACATCCTCAAGGTTTTCAGCGCTGGCAATTTGGGAAACCAATTCTTCAGGTGTTCCCACAGCATGTATTTTCCCCCTGTCAATGATGGCTATTTTGGTGCAAAATTCTTCCGCTTCAGAAAGGTGATGGGAAGTATAAATAATGCAGGTTCCGTTTTTATTCAATTCCTGTAAGAAATCAATAATTACTTTTTTGGATTGAACATCAACACCAACGGTCGGTTCATCCAAAAACAAAACCTTCGGATTATGAAGGGTTCCGGCGATGAGGTTGCAACGGCGTTTCATCCCTCCTGAAAATTGCCCCACCTGTTTATCTGCAAATTTTGAAAGTCCCATGATTTCAAGGGAATCATCAATTGCTTTTTTAAGCTGTTTATGTTTTAAACCATATAAACTGCCGAAAAACATTAAGTTCTCTCTTGCAGTAAGGGTAGGATAAAGTGCATATTCCTGAGGTACAATACCGATAATCTGTCTTATTTTGAAACCATCTTTGTGTGGCGATAATCCGTTAATTGTAAATAGTCCTGAAGTAGGCTTAATCAATCCCGAAAGCATAGAAATCAAGGTGGTTTTTCCTGCTCCGTTTGGTCCAAGAATTCCGTAGATCTCGTTTTTTTCGATATTCAAAGAGATATCATTGACAGAAAACTCATCTGAGTTTTTGTACTTTTTATATAAACTTTTGATTTCAATCATATTCTCCGCCATATCAGATCGCTTTTCTCAGTTTTTTATAGAAAGCTTCTTCCAGATCTGCAATCTGCAACATCGTTTTTGAAAGTTCGTTATAAATATTGCTTTTTGAGTTTCTGTTTTTGTAAACACGGGCAATATCTACGGCGAAATCTCTCCAAAGGTCTCCGATAGAGGTTATTTCTTTGGATAACTCCTTTAATTCATCATTTTTAAGAATCACTGCTGCTTCCTGAAGAAAAGCGCCATAAATAAATCTGAAGCCTCCACCACCGGTTCCGATTTCCTCCTGCATTCTGATCAGTTGTCCCAGATAGTGGTTGGTCACTTTTGGCCCTTTCTTTTCTGCCCATTTCGGAATGCTCTTCGCAACCCATCTCATGGCTTTCACTCCGATGAGAGGAACGGGAGCCAGCATATTTTTGCAGGTATCCTTAATACCTTTTTTGATGGCTTCTTCAAGATTGATATTTTCCGGAACATAAATAGGGTAGTACATGTGTCCTTTCGGAGGCAAGGCTCCTTTGGCATATCTTACCTTTTCCAGTTCTGCTTCAGAAAGGGACGTTACATAATCCATTACCGGATCACTGATAAGAAATTTTCCGTCTTCTTTACCATACACCACCAGGTTGTGGGCATTGAAGTGGAATTTATATTCTTCAGGAAAATAAGTAAGGTTAAAAACTCCAACCTGAAGTCCTGTAGGTATATTTTGTTCTAAGTTTCTTTCCAGCGCCTTTTGGGCATCTTTTGGATTTGAAAACTTTTCTCTTTTGATTTTAATTCCTAATCTTTTGGCGGCTTTACTGAAAATAGCACCCGGCATCGGCCGATAGCTGAAGCCCGGAGCAAAATTCACTTTTAAAAAAGGCAGGTATACAAAAAACAATCCGGAACCGATTCCGAAGATCATCGGTTCGCTCAGTTTTAAGCCTTTGTTAAGCAGTAGATTAGAAGCAACACCGTTTTCGCAATGCGCAGTCTGATGGTGTTCAAAGTTTAATTTCATTTGCAGCTTATATCTTTTTCATTGGTCAAATGGAATAATGCATAGGTGCCTTATTTCATTTATTTCCCGTCGAAGTTTTTTAATTCATCCACTGAAATTCCGAATGCATCGGCATATTTTTTCAGGGTGGTCTCGCTTAGTGTTTTAAAATTTTTGGGTTTAAAGTGTCTTTTTACCCTCCATTGCCATATTCCCACATAGGAAGAAAGCACGCCCATATCCATTTTATTGAGTTCCATAAAATAAACAATCGGGCTTACAATATTATTGGCAACGTTTTGCTTTGCCTCTTCAATTCTTTCATGAATGAGTTCCATGGATTCATCCAAAGCAGCCTTCTTTGCATCCCAGCCTGTACTGTTTGCCGTGGTATAGTTGTCGTTTTCATCCATTACATACAAGACTTCAGTCATGTTGGCGGATTTCAGATTGCTTTCGTCCTGAGGCAGGTCTTGTTTTTTCATCTAAATAATGTTTAATTTTTTTAGATTCCAGATGAAATAAGGTTCACCTGTTTTGATTCTTTTAATCAGGTGGCTAAAATAGTGAAAATACATTATATGTAAATCAGATCATTTGTTTCCGGCAAATAAATACTAAATGTTATTGTAATTCGGTATTGTCATGAGATTTGTGTGGCATTCAATTTTTTAGGACAATATATTTGTATTTTTACAACTCATCAAAAATGTGCGATAAATATCTGAACAATTGCAGTAGTATATGAAAATCGATGTAAAGTTTTATAAGCCATCCAATAATATCTTAAACAAATATATCGAAGGGTTTTATTTCATCTCCAAACAAAAGATTGAAAATCCTTTTAATTATCAGACCTTTCCAAACAATTATAACATTGTTTCTATTTATCTGAATGCAGCTGTAAAACTGGAAAAAGATAAAATTACGGTCTCTTCTGCTGACCAAAAATTTACGTCTACACTGGTGAAAAAATATATTACACCCGTAGAAGTCATCGTCAATGCTGTAGTGGACGAAATTACAATTTATTTTAAGCCTGCCGGGCTCAATTATTTTATAGAGGAGCCATCGTCTTTATTTGAAAATGACTTTAGCTATTTTAGTCCTTTTAATGATTATGAGGATGAAATGATAAATATACTTTTTACAAAAGAAAGAAGTCATCAATTGGAGTTACTGGAAAAATACTGGATGTCAAAGCTTATTAAAAAAGATCTTACACGTGTTGAAGATTGGCTGAAGGATATCAATTCCCAAATGAGCATAGAAGAAATAGCAGAAAAAAATCAAATATCCAGACAATACCTGAATAAAATGTTTCAAAAGTATGTAGGGAAATCACCTTCTGAATTTCGAAAAGTAAATAAATTTAGGAACGCCATTAACCAGAAAAGCAGTAATCCTAATCTTATAGGTTTATCATTGGATGCCAACTTTTATGACCAATCTCATTTCATCAGGAATTTTAAAGAACTGGCTAAAATTAATCCTGGATTATTTTTCAATAATGTTGACATTTCCAAAGAAAATATCTGGATGTTTAAAGAGTAGTTTCCATTTGTACAATTATAATCATGTTGCACTTTATATTTTTGTTCCAACCATTATAAAACAAAAATGAAACAAAAATTATTAGCGCTGCTACTTGTAATTGGCCTTTTTCATATAAAAGCCCAGGATTATCCTGTCAAGACGATTGAACTCAATGTAACTAAGGATTATGTGAAAATAGTAACACCGGTTGTAGAAGAAATCGGAAACAATACCATTGTCGGGCTTGGAGAAGGCACGCATGGAACCAAAGAGTTTAATGAAATACGAGCGGCAATCTCTAAAAATTTAATAACGAAGCAACATTTCAATATTGTATGTTTCGAGGCCCCGTATGGCGATATTTACTATTTGAATAAAGCTGTTAATTCCAATACAGATATTAAAACAGCAATGAAACAATATCTCATTTCTATATGGCAGACTAAAGAAATTGAAGATTTTCTGTTATGGATAAGAGATTATAATAAAAGGAATAAAAATCAGATTTTGCTTTCCGGAGTCGACTTTAACTTTACATTTAATTGTGTAAATATTCTTGAAAATGAGTTTAAAAATAACAAGGTATTAAAATTATTGACGGATAGTCTTCTGTTAAAAGCCAAATACCAGGATGAGATGTGGAACAAACAGAATGATAAAGGCTTTCGGATTGATATGCCGTCACTTATAAAGAATGGTACTCAGGCTTATGAATTAGTAGAGAATATTAAAGAAACAGTAAGGAAGGAAAATGTTGATCTATCCACTGAATCAACACTGGCATTAGAAAATATAAAACTGGGCTTTACTGTAATGTATGAAGCCAACAAAAAGAACTATGAGGTTTCCAGAGATCAGATGATGGCAGAAATGGTCATAAAAACCTATCAGTTATACAATAACAAAAAGGTTATTATTATAGCTCATAATGGGCATGTCTCTTTCAGATTTCCTTTTTCTGGAGATATGGGTATGGGCGGATATCTTAAAAAGCAGTTTGGTGAAAAATACTTTGCATTGGCAACATTAACATCCACCGGTACTTATAGCGCTACTTTAGATAATATTGACACTAATGATAACAAATATAAAGCCTATGAGCTTCCACTTCCGTTAAAAACCAGCTGGCAAAATTATTTTTCAAGTTTTAAAAATGAAAATTTTTATCTGGATCTTCGTAAAAACCATGGAAATCTTAAACAAAATTTGTCCTTAGCGTTATGGGGATACTTTTATCTGGATCCTGTAAAATATGAGAAGAATATATACACAGAAAAGATCAGTAATCTAAATGATTATTTTGATGGTATTATTTTCCTCAGAAAAACAAATGCTTCTGAGCATTTAAACTGATAGGGTAAACCTCACTAATAATAAGGAGCTGGATTTTTATAATTTGGCTCCTTTTTTATATTAATTAACCGCTCTTCTGTGTCCCTTTAAACATTTAGTATGCCTTCTGTGTGATCTACAAAATTCTTTTAGGAATGTAATACATCTACTGTAACAAGTGTATTGTAAATAAGACTAATGGTTTTAGAAATTTGGATAAAAATAACTAGCAAATAACAACTATGAAAAAGTTTTTTATTTCTGTTTCGCTTTTCTGTATGCTGAGCGCAATGGCACAGAAATTCGATACACAAAAACTGACGGATGCGCAGGGGTACACCTATGAAACGGTAAAGAACGACCAGGCGGGCGTAAGAGTGTACACTTTGAAGAACGGACTGAAAGTTTATCTGGCAAAGAATGAGGATGCACCGAGAATTCAGACTTATATTCCTGTAAGAACAGGTTCGAATAACGATCCAAGTGATAATACCGGTTTGGCTCATTATCTTGAGCATATGGTGTTCAAGGGAACATCACACCTGGGAACTCAGGATTGGGCGAAAGAAAAAGCTTTATTGCAACAGATCTCCGACCTTTATGAGCAACATAAGGCGGAAAAAGATCCTGTAAAGAAAAAAGAATTGTATAAAAAGATCGACGAAGTATCTCAGGAAGCATCAAAGTATGCGATCGCTAATGAGTATGACAAAGCAATTTCTTCATTGGGAGCTACAGGTACGAATGCGCATACATGGCTGGATGAAACGGTATACAAAAATAATATTCCGGCCAATGAACTGGAAAAATGGTTAAGAGTTGAAAAGGAGCGTTTTTCGGAACTGGTATTACGTCTTTTTCATACAGAACTGGAAGCTGTATACGAGGAATATAACAGAGCACAAGACAACGACGGACGTTTGGTAAACTACGCCTTAATGGAAGCTCTTTTCCCAAAACATCCGAACGGACAACAAACTACGATTGGGACTTCAGAGCACCTGAAAAGCCCTTCAATGATAGCAATCCATAAGTATTTTGATACGTATTATGTGCCTAATAATATGGCGGTAGTGCTGGTGGGAGATATTGATTTTGACAAAACTATAAAATTAGTTGATCAGTATTTCGGAGCTTTCAAATATAAGGAGCTTCCGATGAAAAAGATGGTTACTGAAGAACCGATGACCAAAATCGTTTCCAGAACAGTGAAAAGCCCGTCTACTCCAAGAATGACGATGGCATGGAGAACAGATTCTTACGGAAGTCAGGATGCAAGATTAGCAGATGTCATTGCAGAAATTTTAAGCAACAGTGGAGATGCAGGGCTGATTGACCTTAATATTAATCAAAAGCAAAAGACTCTTGGAGCGAGTGCTTATGAGTCCCCTTTCAAAATGTATGGTTATTTTGGATTGGTGGTAACTCCTAAAGACGGACAAAGCTTTGATGATGCTAAAAAGTTATTGCTGGATCAACTGGATCTTGTTAAAAAAGGACAATTCCCGGATTGGATGCTGAAAGCCATCGTTAATGATAAAAAGGTTCAGCGCATGAAAGGATGGGAAACCGCAGACGGATTGGCAACTGAGCTTTATGATTCTTATATCAAAGGAAGAACCTGGGAACAGGAACTGGATGAAATTAATCAGTATGAAAAGATTACGAAAGCTGATGTTGTAAAGTTTGCGAATGATTTCTTTAAGGATAACTATGTAGTGGTTTATAAAGAAAAAGGAGTGAATGATAAATTGGTTCGAGTAGAGAATCCAGGAATTACTCCGATTAAACTGAACAGAGAAGTACAATCTCCTTTCCTTAAAGATATTTTGAATACAAAGGTACCGGAGATCAAGCCTGAGTTTATCGATTATAAAACAGCGATTCAGACTTCGCAGATCAAAGACAAAACGGTAAGCTTTGTGAAAAATAAATATAACGAGATTGCACAGGTTAGCTATGTATTCCCGTTCGGAACAGATAATGATAAAGAGCTGTCTGTTGCAGGAACTGTTTTTGAATATCTCGGAACGGATAAATATACTCCGGAACAACTGAAGGAAGAATTCTACAAATTAGGTATTTCTTACAGCATCAGAACTTCCAATGACCAGATGTATATTACATTAAGCGGTCTTGAGGGCAATATGAAAAAAGGAGTGGAGCTGATGAACCACTGGATGACCAATGTGAAAGCTGATAAAGCAATTTACAGCCAAACGGTAAAAACAATCCTTGAAGCAAGAGCTGCCGCTAAGAAAGATAAGGTTAGAATTATGGGAGCGCTTTCAAGCTATGCTAAGTATGGAAAAGACTCCAGAATGACAGATATTGTTTCTAAGCAACGTCTTGAAAGTATAGATGCTGCAGAGTTGATGAAAAAGATAAAAACTTTGGGGCAGTATCCTTATCAGATATTCCTTTACGGTCAGGATCAGTCCGGATTGGAGAAAGCCGTTAAGCCTTTTGTTATCAATGCAAGTCTTCAGCCGTCAAAAGCTAAAGAATATGCGGAACCTGCCACTACAGGGAAGGTGTATTTCACCAACTATGATATGGTACAGATGGAAATGTCAAAAGTAGCGAAAGGAAGCACTGTGAATCTGAGTAATTTTGGAAAAGCTAATCTCTTCAATGAATATTTTGGAAGAGGGTTATCTTCCATCGTTTTCCAGGAGATCAGAGAAAGTAAGTCGTTAGCTTATACAGCCTATGTTTCTTATGCTAATGCTTCAGAAAAAGGACATGCCAACTACATTACCAACTATATCGGAACACAATCGAATAAGCTTCCGCTAGCCGTTAATGCAATGAATGAGCTGATGGTAGAATTACCACAAGTTCCGGCACAGTTCGAAAATGCAAAAGGTTCGGCACTGAAGCAGATTGCTTCCAACAGAATCAACAGAACCAATATTTTCTTTAGTCAGTTAGGATTGAAAAAATTAGGTGTTGACTATGATATCAGAAAAGACGTTTATTCTGAAATCCAAGGGTTAAGTTTACCACAATTGACAGGATTTTATAATACAGAGGTTAAACCTGTACAATACAATACTGCCATCATTGGTAAGAAAGAGAACCTGAATATGGAATCGATCAATAAAATGGGAGAATTCCAGGAGGTATCACTTGAAGAGATCTTCGGATACTAATATTCTAGTTTTAATAATAGGTAGAGTGGAGCAGAAATGTTCCACTTTTTTGTTTAAATAAAGGTTTTGTCTGATAGTGAATGTTCCACGGATTTGTAGAATGTTTCACGTGAAATAAATCTACTTTAAACACAAATGTCACTAATGAAATTGCACAAATATTCACAAATTTAATGGGGTTTAAACGCAAGACTTCGCAAAGGAATTATTATAACAGGTATTTTTGATCGCAAGGGCGTTTCACTCAGCGATGGGGAATTGAAATATCTTTGTTGGGAAATATTGTGGTCATATCAATAGGAATGGGCTTTAGCCCATTCAATAGAAAAGATAAAATCAATCTGGCTTTAGCCGAAACTTAAAGCTTAAACACAAATGTCACTAATAAAATTGCACAAATATTCACAAATTTAATTGTGGTTTAAACGCAAAAATTCGCAAAGGAATTATTATTGTAACGGGTATTTTTGATCGCAAGGGCGTTTCACTCAGCGATGAGGAATTGAAATATCTTTGTTGGGAAATATTGTGGTCATATCAATAGGAATGGGCTTTAGCCCATTCAACGGATAAAATAAATTCAATTGGCTTTAGCCAAAACCTACCCTTAAAACGCCCTATAAATTTTAGCTATAACAAAAAAGCCGCACATTACGTACGGCTTTACAAGTTTATAATTTTCTCTTACGATTTCACCTCCTGGATAAACAGATTAATCTCTGCTCTGATCAATAATTCATCATTGTTGAAGGTTTCACAGAAGATATGGCATATATTTTCAAACTGAGAAATGAGGGAAGCTTTTGAAATAATGGTGCTGCCAACTTTGGGAAGGGCAAAAATTTCAATTTTTTTGATATTGGTGATAAAGCCTATCACTTTAGTATCTGCTTCAGGGTTTTCAAAGAAGCTTTGTCCAAGGATTGAGGAGCAGGTTTGAGCCAGGTTTTCAATTAATCCAGATTCTGCAAATTCATCATGATGAACAAAGATGTTATCTTTTTTTATTTCAAAGGAAGTCATCACTTTTTCCTTGGTTAGCTCCAGAATATAATCTGCCATGAGCATGGGCTCACGATGAGGTAAAAAGTTGTGTATATTGATGATATTGTCTTCCTTAATTTCCATTTTCAGTTATTTTACAGCGGTTTTCATTTGTGATTTTGCAATCACTTCACCATTCAGCCTGGTAATAATATCTACCAGCGTTACTCCCATTACTTCGTTGAGGATGGTTACCTCAGATTTCAGCTGATCTCCGGCTTTAGGAAGGGTTTCTGCTTCAAAGGATTTGATGGCTCCGATGTATCCGGTTGGTGCATCTTTTCCCAGCAGGTAATATTTATATCCTGTGTGCAATGCTACGCTTTGTGCTTGATGTTCGATGAGACCGGAAGCCTGAAAGTATCCGTCCTGAACAAACAGGTTATCTTCCTTTATCTTAAATCCTGAAATAAGGTGGTTTTCAGAGTATTCCGACAATTCATGTACCATTACAAACGGAGCGCGTTGTGGAATAAGGCTTTCTACAAAATCTTGATCAGATGATGGCAGTTTGTTTTCCATTAGCAAACTGTTAATAAAGAACAAGAATACGCGAATCTTCCACTCTCAGGAACACAAAGAAGTACTTTTTCTCCTTTTTTCAATTTTCCTGAATTCATTAGTTCTTCCAATGCGATAAATATTGATCCGGCACCAATATTTCCAACATCAGAAAGGTTATAGAACCATTTTTCCCAAGGGAAATCCATTCCTTTTTTAGCGAATTCTTCTTTCAATCCCTCTTTAAAGTAACCAGAGGAGATGTGCGCCAATACATGATCGATTTTTTCAGGATCCAGATTGTGTTTGTCAAAAGAAGATCGTAAGCTTTCGGCTCCTTTTACCAGAATATATTTGTCAAGAATCTTAGTGTCCTGTTTGATGGCAAAAATAGATTGCTTCAACCAGTCATCAGACGGATAATCTGCCCATGATTTAAGGCTTCCGTCTTCCTGTTTGTCGCATCCGGCATACATACAAGCTTCGATTTCATGAGCGTAAGAATAGAAATCAATAAATTCTATTTTTAAAGAGATCTGGTTTTCTCTCGGTTTATTTTGTAATAAGAAAGCACCCGCTCCGTCAGAAAGCATCCATCTAAGGAATTCTCTTTTGAAAGCGATAATAGGTCTTTCTTCCAGTAATTTTAAATTTTCAGCTTCGTGATTGAATTTGTCGGCAGTCATCCACGCAGACATTCTTTCAGAACCTGCACAAACTGCACTTTCCTGTACACCGGCTCTCACTGAAAGGAATCCATAGTTCAATGCATTCATTCCGGAGTTACAGAGACCTGTTGCCGTATTAATTTCAATAGATTTTCCGATATTCAGCTCACCATGAACCATAGATGCATGAGACGGCTGAATCTGGTCCGGGGAAGTAGTTCCTACTGATAATAATTTCATATCCTCCTTTTTGAAATTTTCATCAAAAAGTCCTTCTATTGCTTTTGCTGTAAGCTGCGCATTGGAGTGCGTAGGATTTCCTTCTTTATCTAAAGCGTAATATCTTGTCGTAATTTTATTATTTCTCAGAATCAGTGATCTGGCTTTAGAAGGCGCATCATTGATAAGCCCAAGATAAGTCTCCATTTCATCATTCGCTACCGGCTCATTGGGTAAGTATTTTGATGCTTTTGTTATAAATACGTCGTACATTCTATTTTAAATTAATTCCTTGTAAATATCTTTTTTGCTTTTGTCTTTTAAACCAAAATATAGGGGTTGTGAGAAGGTGTAAAACCAAAACGACAGGTGAGATAATCCATATCGCTGCCATCAAATATACCTTAAAGAATTTTATTAGCAATGGGCGCTTCTCTTTTTTCTTTATAATCAGATTAGACCAGACGGTGAAAATTTTATTTCCAACCTTTTCAACCCGTACCAAAAACGGACGTATTTCAATGGCTCCATTTTTTACAAGATCAGGTTGAAGGCTGTTGAAATCGTTGTTTTTAAAATGCCTTTCAATGATTTCACCATATTTTACAGATCCGGCAATTTCTTCATCGGAAATACCGGCTGCAGGAAGTATACCCGACTTTTCTTTCTGGCCGGTCGTCAGCCAGCGGAGAATAGTAAGGACACTGGTATAATTATCATGTCGGTCTACCAGGGCGATATTTCCAACAAGTTTTGCTTTTAAATCTCTTAAATATACTTTTAACTTCTCCTGAGAAAGCATCCACATATTTCTTGTTCCAGAAATCGTCACAACGGGAGTGTCTTTAAGAATGTTCTCCGCATAACTGCTTTTAAGGAATGAAATAATAGGAATAGAAGGCGTAAGGTACCATACCTGATATCCAAACAGGATGAGGTCGTATTTTTTGCTGAGTACTTCCTCAGATGGGGGTAGCATTTCCTTTGGGATCTGCAGATAAGATTCAGGGAAAGTATTGAAAAAAACATCACCCGGCCACGGAAAAGGGAAATCTTCCTTTAGCTTAATATTATAATAGGTAACATCATATTCTTCCTTTTGGGCCTCAAAAGGCTTGGCTATATTTCTCACAATATCTTCCAGCTGGCCGGTTTGAGAATAATATATGACAAGTATGTTTTTTTTCATGGGATCTCTTTAGCGTTTACAAAAATATGTTTTTCATATTTATTATTTAGTTTTAAATACTTTTAATGAGTCAGAACTAAATTTTAATGTATAATTTTCACTTTCAAACTCCGGGCCATTTATATTTACAAAAATGATGGTTTCAGGTAAAATAGCCATATCATTGGGGTTAAAATGATCGTCTGAAATCAAGAGAACGTCTATGTTTTTATTGACTTCGGAGATATCCTTTATATAATGTAGCTTTCTTTTTTTAGCAAGATAACTGTGTGCAGCGGTTTCTCTTTTTTCGTCATTTTTGATAAGGGAGAAAATTCTTCGGCTGGCTTGATATAATGTTAATAATGCATCTTTTTGTCCAAAGTCATTGGCAAGATGAAGAATGTTGGCATCATTCGGAATATGTTTGTTCAGCTCAAAGTAAACCGATTTATTTGTGTTAAAATCTTTCTTTACTTCTTTTACCACATCGCTGTCTTTGTATAAATAGCTTAAGAATAATTGTTTTTTAAAATAATTTTCATCTTCAATCTCTGCTCTCAATTTTGCAAATTCGTCTCTGTAGTAAGCATTGATTTTCTTTGTTCTTTCCGAATAGTTTTTGCCAAAACTAAGGTTGTCTTTAAGGATTCTATCCCCAACTTTTACGGTAATGCTACCGTCATATATTATAAAATCTCCTTTAGGAAGTACTTCTGAATTCCCATGAATATAGAGTGGGAGAATATCCAGATCAAATTGTTCTGCAAGGTAAAAAGCTCCTTTATGAAATCTTTTGACATCATTGCTATAAGACCGTTCGGCTTCAGGGAAAACCACAAGAGAATATCCTTGTTCAATTTTCTCTTTCAGTTTGTCCATTCCATTTTCTATACCTTGTGAAACCGGGTAAAAACCTAATGCTTTTACCAGTTTTCCGAAAACAAGGGAATCGTATACCCAATCGTTGACCAGATAAATAATTTTGTGAGTCGCCATTGCAATGGCCAGTGTATCCAGGAAGGAGGTGTGATTGGCAATGATAACGGCCGGTTTGCTGAAATCTTCGGAAGTGTTTTTGATGACTCTTTTCTTTACAAAAGGATTTGAGTACAATACCGATGTTAAAAATTTAGCTAAAATAAGTTTAATAAAATCTAACGTTTTACCCTTGGAGTTTCTTACAAAGAAGCTGCCAAAAACGGAGAATATCAATCCACCCAATCCATAATATAAAAATGAAATAACAGAATTTAAAAACAATCTGAATGTAATCGGAGAAAGTCCTTTTTTTGCTCTGTTTGTAATTAGTAGTCTGAACCAGAAAGGGTAGAGGGTAGAAGTAATGATGATCACAGAAAACATTCCGATCAAAGCAACCAAAGCTAAAGAATGCAAAGCCGGATGTTTGGCAAAGATCAGCGATCCGATAGAAAGTATCGTGGTGAAAACCGCCAGTATAATAGATGTTCTGTAGGTTGGTAATTCATTTTTCCCTCTGGTATGTTCCTTTTGCATAGCCTGTGTCAGGAAAATACTGAAGTCATCGCCAACACCAAAAACCAATGTACACACCACAGTACTGAAGATATTTAATTCTAATCCTAAAAAATAAAGCAACCCTGCAGTGACCACTCCGGTTAAAACAATCGGAAACATGGTAAGAACCGTTAATTCAAAGTTTCTGAAGAAAACAATAATGGTCAAAACAATGGCCAGAAGAGAGTAATTAATCAGCGTATTGAAGTCTCTTTTCAAAAGGCCGAGAAAGTTTTCGTTCATCTGCTGCCGGTCAATGGCCAGAGCATCGTGTTTCTTTTCAATATCTTTAATGAAAGCATCCCTTTTATTTTCGTTAACTTTTACCACATTGGAAACGGTGTAAAAGCCGTTCTCATTACTCAGGAATTCTGAGATTTGCAGTGCTTTTACCTTTTCATAATCTTTAAGTGCTAAGGTAGAATAGTTCTTATTTAATACCTTCTGGAAATTATCAAATGCTGAACTATTGAATCCAAATTTGTTTCCGTTGCTTACCAATTGGGAAATGGTCTGGTTTTTTTTATTGTTATCCCAAAAGCTGTCCCAAGCTTTAATTTTCTTTTGCTGGTCACTTTCAGAAAGAACAACATTTCCAATCGAATTATAACTTAAGATTTTACCTTCTTTCTTCTCTTTTTCTAAAAAGGTGCTTAATTGTGAGTTTCTGGCCAATGCTTCTTCTTCGGAATTTCCATAAGATATGGTGTAGATCGATTTGGAAGTGATATCAGAGAGTTTCTGTAGCTTGGCTTCACTTATTTTAAGTTCTTTAGGAATATAATTCAGATCTCCGATGTCCTGATTAAAACCCACATGCCTGAATCCGAATAAGCAGGCAATGATAATGACAGTACACCCGATGATTAACGGTTTATTTTTCTCATACGGATAGGATCCGATCCGATCGATGAAATTGGTGTTGGTTTTACCTTCTTTTTCTTTAGGATGATAAAGCTGCGGAACAATGATTAATGCAGTGATTGACGATAAAATAACTGTAATAGCAGCGAAAAGTCCTAAATCTTTTAAAGCTTCAGAACGTACGAAGACCAGACATAAAAATGAAACCGCAGTAGTTGCACTACTAAGTACAATAGGTTGGGTTATTTCTTTATAAAGCTCTTCAATATTATTATTGTGCTTGTAATGGGTAAGAATATGCAGGGCATAATCTATGGTAATTCCTATAAGAATGGCGCCTACACTTAATGAAATTGCCGAGATTTTATCCTTTATGAAATACAAAATCAATAGAGCCAGCAAAACAGAAAATACGGTCGGAAGAAAAACAATGATCGGGGTAAAGAGATTTCTGAAATAATAAATCAACAAAATCAACAGCACTGTGAGGGAAATTACAACCGTATTCTGGATGTCTTTTTTGATCTGCTTGGCATTCGCAACAGCAATGACAGGAGAACCGAAATAACTGATTTCTGTTTTCCCTTTAAACTGTTTATTGATATCACTTTGTATCGTGTTCAGCCGATCTACAAAGGCTTCATTAGCTTTCGTATCGTTGCTTTTATTTTTAGGATCAATAAAAAGTAAAAGATTTTTTCCGTCTTTGGTGACAATATAGCTGTCTTCAAGCTTGAAATCTTTGCTGATGTTGAGTGCGTTGAGTTTTTTAATTCCTAAAAAAGTAAGTCCGAGTGGATCTTTTTTGATGAATTCTTTGGTCACAAGACTCGTAGGGGAAACCAATGATATGTAGTTGTTTTCAACTTGTTTGGCAATGCTGTCTTTATCGAGCTTACGAGCAATTTCCTTGTAATCATTTTCATTTAAAAACAGCGGTAAATTCTGGCTTACAAAATCAAATGTTTCTGAGATTTCATGATCATTTACCTTACCCTGAACCGAACCGATATATTGCTGCAAAGGCTCAATCTTTTGTAAAAATGTATCTGCTGTTTCCGAAAGCTGGAAGCTGTCTTCGCGGGATTTCTTTTCTATAATAACAATGATCTTGTCCGAAAAGTTTAATTGTTTAAGAACTTTGGCCGTAAGATCAGACTTTTCATTTTTAGGAATGATCTGATTGATGTCTTCTTCAAAATTGATTTTTGAAGCAAAAAATATGCACAAAACCGCAATCCCCAGCGCTGTTAATACAGAGATGATTTTGTTTTTGGAAATCAGATAATAGAGAAATATAAAAAATCGATGCATTACATGGTTAAATCAAGTCTGCAAATTTAAATTTTTAAGAATTAGTTCAAATAAGTTTTCGCTGAAAATCAATAAAATATTCTAGGCAGAATGAAAAAATATTCTACTTTTGCAAAAGTTCCCTTTTGATAAAATGTATTTTAAACCACAATTATTATTAAAAAATAAGAATCTGTTTTAGATATGTTGAAAAGAAATGATGAAAAAATAAACGGATTTCTATTTGTTGTAGTACTTCCGCTTCTGTTGTTTGCGATGTCCTATTACGGCTTTGAATCTTCCTACACAAGATTAAAAACATCAGAAAAAACGCCGGATTTTTTATTTACCTCCGTATATGCTTACAGAGTGATTCCCAATTACCTGAGTGTTCAGATGACAGGTCTCATGGAAATCCTTATCAATGGTCGTTTTTCTTTTTTTAAAGATTTTCTATCCAAGAACGGAACCCCATTTTATCATGGACTTTTTCTGATGAATAGTGTCTTCTTCATTTTATGTTCTGTGGTTTTGAATGCTATTTTTAAACTCAAATCACTGGAGGTGCTTTTATCCGTTAACGCAAGAAGGATCGTTCACCTTTTATCAATATTTTTTATTGTAATCACCCAATATGCTCCTACAAATTGCGATACTATTGCTCTTTTTTGTTATCTCACAGGAGTTTTTTTAACCTTGAAATATTTACATACCCAAAACAATATATACTTTTATCTTTTAACAGGTCTTGTTGTGATATCTACATTTGTTCGAGAAACAGCTTGTATTAATATTGCCTTTTTTGCTGCCGTATTTCTTAATATAGAGGATTTGAAAAAAGGTAATTGGCAGACTATCTGGAAAATAATACCACTGGTTATTGCTTTTCTAGTTCCTTATTTAGGATTGCGGGCAATGCTTGAGCAAAAAGAAACTACTTTTGTAGAAGGCTTTTATATCAACCGCAATTTCTCAAGTCCGTTCAATCTGGCGGGGCTGGTTTTTGCTGCTGTTGTACTTTATTTTATCTACAAACTTTGTATTACTCAGGAAAATAGAATTGTTTTTGGAAAATATCTTTTCTTTTCAATACCTTACCTTCTTATGGTTACCTTAGTGGGACTGTTTTGGGAAGTCAGGCTTTTTCTGCCTTTAATTCTGACGGGAATTGTCATCGCCTATCATCAATTTAAAAAAATAGTAGAGATTTAGCATGAGTTTATTACATCCATATTACATCATTGCGATGATCTATATGCTGTTTTTCAGTATCCAGGAAGTCTATGGGAAGAAAGTAGATAAAAAATGGTTTTGGTTTCTAGGGATTTATCTCATTATTATTGCCGGGCTTAGAAATGATGTAGGACCCGATTATGGAAGTTACCTTGGGATTTATATCTACTCCGATACGAAGAGCTATTACAGTATCTTTATGAAGATGCTCCATATGCAGGGGCCGGATAATCTGGATGTAGAATGGTTGTATACCTTGATTAATAAAATATTGCTTAATGTTTTTAATGCTCCGTTCTATATCGTCACCCTGATTATTGCCATTTTTGCTATTATTTTTAAAGTTGAATATACGGAAGACAATACCTTTTATCCGTTCACGTTCACACTGTTCATGTTTATTCCCAACTTCTTTGTCGGGGAAAGCGGGCAGATCAGGCAGAATCTCGGAACCTTTATTGTCTACTTTGCCATACGGTATATTAAAGAACGGAAGTTCTGGCATTACCTCTTTTTTATCTTTATAGGATCAGGAATTCACAGTGTCTGTTACTTGTTCCTGCCTATGTATTGGCTGGCCAGAGTTCCCATCAACAAGACGATAATGCTGATCATGATTATTACCTCTATTTTCCTTTCACCATTTGAGGTGTATCGGGTCTTTGGAGATTATTTAAGTGGTATGGCGTCCGAAAGTTCCTTAGTAGAAGGTTTTAACGGGTATATGAATGAAACTGCGCAAAGATTAAACGGGGGTTTTGGAATCCCCGAAGCCATGATGGCCATTCTTACCTTCTTCCTCTTTGTTTTTGATACCAAAATGAAAGAGCTGTATCCTTACTACGAATATCACAGAAACTATGCAGTTATCGGAATCTGCCTCTATTTTATTTTCAGAAATAATCCTATATTTTCCTCGCGATTGGCAGGGGCATTCATTGGGTTCTCCTATATTATTATTCCTAATGCAATGTATGTTGTATCAGGCAGGGTTAAAAACATGATCTATGCCTTTATCATTGCCCTTGTTCTCTTTAATTTTGTTGTCTTTGCAGCATTTAATAATATCAAGTCGGGAAGATTCTCCATTGATCTTTACAGGAATCATATTCTTCCATAAAAAAGGAATATTGAAAATACAAAAGGCATCTTTTAAGGTGCCTTTTTTTTGGATTAAAAATCAAGCAGACACAGTGCTTTTCTGTGATTAAGACTTTTTATTTTTCATTTTTCAGGTTAATATTTGTTCAAATTACCTCTAGAGTTACAAACTCTGTGAGAAATCCTTTAATTTTGCATCAGATTTTTGTGAGTGCATAATGTTTTTATTTTCAATTATTTATAATATAATTTAAATATGTTGTTTTTATTTATAAAATAAATCTCTTTTGGTTGAAGTGGGCTTAAAAGTTGTATTTCTGTAATGACACACTCACAAATCATAAAGTATGAAAAGGTTAGTTGAAAAGTTAGCGGCAGTATTCTGCCTTGTGTCGATGGGTATCTGTTCTAAAGGTAACATACATTTAAAAGAAAGTTTCCCCTCGGTTGGGTATTCACATGGTTTACTGACCATGAAAGATTTGGATTCGGTAGCTAAGCCAACCAATGGGAGTACATCTAAAGTGTTTATTCCGGACTGGAAAAAAGCACCTAACAGCTACATTTTCGATCCCGGACAAAATAGTGAAGGTTTATGGGTTCCGGTAAGAAAAGCTTACGCGATGTGGGAAGGAGGCGGCTACCTCAATGGGACTGGTATTCCTCAGGGAACGGTAACAGCAGATGTGCTATGGGAAGATGTCCATGGGTTGATAAAATCGGGAGCAAATTATGCGCTGGAAGTAGAAGGCTCCGGTCAAAGTGCCAAAATAAAGGTGCCGATTAACAAATCAAAAAAGGGAAATGCCGTAATAGCTCTCAAAGTGAACGGAGAAGTATACTGGAGCTGGCATATCTGGGTAACCGATGATCCTGCCAATGGATCTTCTTATAAAAGTTTTGATAATATTAAAAGAGTAAGATCAGACGGAACAACAGAGCTGATTCCCAATACAGAGTGGCAATGGATGGATCGTAATCTTGGAGCGCTGACCAGTTCTATTACATCTTCCGATTGGAACAGAAGCGGAGGTCTTCTTTATCAATGGGGAAGAAAAGATCCTATACCGCCACTGGTAACAAGAGGGAATGATTTCTATGAAGCCTCAGGATCAATAGGAAGAGTAAGACACAGAGGCGCAAAGAATCTTAACAATGCAGCAAGTATTGATGATCTAAGGAAATTTGTATTATTTTCCAATGCAGAGGTTACTAATAATATCCGACTTTCGGTAAAAAATCCTCTGAGCCTGATCTACGTTAATAAAGACGATAATTCTGGACAGGCCTATTATAATAATAATCTCAATTTGCCGGTCAACTGGTTTGGTAAAACAGCGAGTTTACCAGATAACAGACTCTCAGAATTGAATCTGTGGTCAGATAACGCTCAAGGTGTAATAGATGCAGCTTACAATACGGATGACAGTGCAAAGCCATATCGGGATAAGTCCTCTTATGATCCTTGTCCCAATGGCTGGAGGATACCTTCTATGCTGGTAGCGAATCTGGCTTCTTCGACCTACGTAGACGATGTCAGAATAGATTTTTCACCTTTCGGAGTGAGAACAAATATGGGCAGAAATACCTTTGATGCCAATAAATATAATATCATAAAACCTACTGATGCAGGAGTACCTGGATTTATGACGGGATTTAAAATTTATCCTAACATGGGTTTCGATTTATCCAATGTGGGTGGGTATAATATGGGAATTTTTCCGGGAACAGGTCAATTGATCCGCGGGGCTCATTTAGGGCAATACAGCGATCAGCACCACATTGCTTTATGGACGGCGACCATGGCAAGACAGTTTGATGCAACACCAGCGGTTGGAGTAAGAGGATTATCAATGATTCCTGATAAAACACAGCCGGATATTCCGGATCCAGGCTACCCGGATATCAAAGGGCGTTATTTTTATTTTCCTCTTGCCGGAATGTATACGTCGGATGCCAATGGATGCCGATGTATAAAAGATCCTTTATATGTAGTGAATGACTATGATTTTCCTACTGAATATCTGCCGGCAGCAACAGAATATAAAGAAGGTCTTAATAACCCCAATACCTATCAGATCGTAAAGAGCACATCAGCTTCTGTAATAAATATTCCGGTGAGTAAAGCATTTTCGGTACAAAGTCAGCTGTTGAATAATTCTGAGATACTTAATCCGTCAAATTTTAACAATTTAAAAGCAAATGTCCTTTGGACCACAAATATAGGTTTAATAAGTAAAGTTTCAATAATAAACCCATCTCCGGGCTCTGTTCAAAATCTTGGCAGTTCCCGTATAAATGTTGAAATTGCCCCCAACCAAAGTGGAAATGCTGTAATCACTTTACATAACGGAAGTATTTCTGCTCCGGTCTATTGGAGCTGGCATATTTGGGTAACCGATACTCCGGTTGGAGCTTATACGTATACTACCGAGCCACCCGTTGCCCAGGCTGTAAATTACATGAATTATGTCAACAAAGCAGACGCCGTGTTGCAAACTACCATCATGGATCGAAATTTAGGAGCCACAGATTCTTTCCCATCAGTTGCTAATCCTCTTACCCCTACTGCTTCAGAATTAGCAAGAATACGTGCATCAACAGGACTTCATTACCAATGGGGAAGGAAAGATCCTATACCTACATTTCAGAATGCAGATAACAGAGGCTCTTTTAGCGTGTTTTTGGGAAGTGTATCGGCTAGCGGAACGGTCTCTTACACTACACTTTCACCGGCGGCTTATAATGATCTGGCGGGTAGTTATATAGTTCCTTACAATACATATGCTTCAACATCTAATGTACAGGCAGCAGATAAGCCGAACGATAAAGTCTCCAAAATAATTTCTTATTCCGTTAAAAATCCTTTGGTGTATATGATTCCGAGTGTGTTTGCTCCTTTTAATAGTGCAACTCCCAATTACACTAACGGAACAGACTGGCTGTCAACAGAGCCTAACCTTGCTCCGGAAAGATGGGGAAGAGGAAGTACAAAATCTCCTTTTGACCCTTGTCCTGAAGGCTGGAGAATTCCGGATGTTACAAATGTAGCATTGGTGTCGGGAGCAGACTTTGGGCAGACTCCCTGGTATAAAAAAGATAAAAATATAGCAACTTCTTATAGTGCGATTACTGATTATTCGGGGGTCAGAGTCCGAAATCCCTCTACAACGGCAACGATCGGTTATATGTTTAATGACCCTTCATATCGCGTTGGAAACTATCCTAATTCAGGATCCCGCGGATTCAGAAGTGTAACCGGAAACCAGCCTGCACAAGGAACTTTCAATACCATCAACTTTCAATATCCCGGAGTATGGATGGATGCTTTAAATGCCAACTATATCGGAAGACCTGTAAGCATTCTTTTTGATGCAGCTTCTTCAGCCAATCGGTTTATAGCGTTCCATGATAATAATGATCCGTATTTCGGAATGAATTGCCGATGTGCAAAAATCGAATATGACAGCAATGGTAATGAAGAAGGGCCAGCCTCAAGAATGACTGTAGTATTCAATGATCCTTCGCTAAGTACATCAGAAACAAAGGCTTCGGCTAAGGGAAATAGTATTGAGGTGTATCCGAATCCTGTAGATGGCACTTTGTATATTAAAAGCTCCGGAAATAAGGAATATCAATATCAGATTTACAGCATATCAGGCCAGCTTGTAAAGTCCGGCAAATTTGAAAATAAGCAAACCGACATCTCATCTTTAGTATCAGGGGTCTATGTAATGAGAATAAATAATTCCGAAGCCGTTGTGAAAATTATAAAACGATAAAAGCCTTGAAAAAGGCAGTTAACCAGCAGGATAGAAGCATTTATCCTGCTTTTTTATGACCAAACATATTTTCTGCGTCTATTGCAGTTGATGAAAAATTCTATATTGTTCCCTAAAAATAGAATTATCAGGAGCTAAGGTATACAGTATAAAGGACTTGGTTGTTTAATAAAACCATGTTATAATGTGGTCTAAACGGCTGTATTTGATAAATTAAATAAGGATGACAAAAAGTATATAATAAAAAAGCTTTACTTTTGCAAAAATTTTTAGAATGTCGAAAAATTTAGTAATCGTTGAGTCCCCGGCAAAAGCAAAAACTATTCAGAAATATTTAGGAAAGGATTTTGAAGTGAAATCCAGCTTTGGTCATATCCGTGATCTGCCTAAAAAAGGAATGGGTATAGACCTCGCCACATTTAGTCCTGATTACGAAGTTTCAGCAGACAAAAAGAAATTGGTAACAGAATTAAAAGCCGCTGTAAAGAAAGCCGATATGGTGTGGCTGGCTTCCGATGAAGACCGCGAAGGAGAGGCTATTGCATGGCACCTGGCGGACGAATTGAAGTTGAAGCCGGAAAACAGAAAAAGAATTGTTTTCCACGAGATTACAAAAAACGCCATTCTAAAAGCTATTGATAATCCCAGAGATATTGATCAAAATTTAGTAAACGCTCAACAGGCGAGAAGAGTTTTGGACAGAATCGTAGGTTTTGAAATGTCACCCGTTTTATGGAAAAAAGTAAAACCGGGGTTATCTGCAGGAAGAGTACAGTCTGTAGCGGTACGATTGATTGTAGAAAGAGAAAAAGAAATCCGTGACTTTACTCCAAAAGCAAGCTTCAAATTAGACGGAATCTTCTTAAATAAGACTGAGCAGGAAATTGCTGCTAAACTTAAAAAAGATTTCGAAAAAGAAGAAGACGCAGAAAAATTCCTGGAACAGGCAAAAACTACAGAATTTAAAGTTCTGAATGTTGAAACAAGACCAGGTACACGTTCTGCATCTGCCCCTTTTACAACTTCTACATTACAGCAGGAAGCCTCTTCAAGATTAGGGTATAATGTGACCAATACCATGCGTTTGGCACAGAGACTATATGAGGAAGGGTTTATTACCTACATGAGAACAGACTCGGTAAACCTTTCTCAGGAAGCAATTGAAGGAGCGAAAAAGCAAATTATATCAGAATATGGAGCAGACTATTCTTCTCCAAGAAATTATACTACAAAATCAGCTTCAGCACAGGAAGCTCACGAAGCAATCCGTCCTACGGATTTCGGAGTAAAAAGTATTGGTGACGCTCAGTTGAATAAATTATATCAATTGATCTACAGAAGAACACTTGCTTCTCAGATGTCCAATGCTAAAATCGAAAAAACGGTTATTGAAATTGGAAATGCGTCACTGCCACATCATTTTGAAGCACAGGGAGAAGTTATTATTTTTGATGGTTTCCTGAAAGCTTACGGTATCGTAAAAACAGAGGAAGAGGATGATGAAAACAACGAAAAGTTGTTGCCAAAGGTAAGCGTAGGAGAAATTTTAAATTATAAAACAATCACTGCCACTGAAAAATTCACCAGACCAAGTGCGAGATATACTGAAGCTGGACTGGTAAGAAAACTGGAGGAATTGGGAATCGGTAGACCATCTACTTATGCTCCGACAATTCAGACAATTCAGAACAGAGAATATGTGGACAAGCGTGAGATTGAACCACACACCCGTGAGGTGATTAAAATGTCTCTCGTAAAAGATAAGATTAAAAAAGTTGTCCTTGAAGAGAAATTCGGAGGCGATAAAAATAAATTCATACCTACAGATATCGGTGAGGTCGTAAATGATTTCTTAACCGATAACTTTAGAGAAATCCTAGATTATGGTTTCACCGCAAGAGTAGAAGAAGGTTTTGATGAGATTGCCAACGGTGACCAGAAATGGAAAGAAATGATGACTGATTTCTACTCAAAATTCCATCCGAGAATTGAAGATGTAGAAGAAAATGCAGACCGCGCAACAGGAGACAGACTTTTGGGTGTTGATCCGAAAACCGGTAAAAACGTTCACGCTAGAATCGGTAGATTTGGAGCAATGATCCAGATTGGGGAGACGGATGATGAGGAAAAGCCAACTTTTGCTTCATTGATGACAGGTCAGAATATCGCTACCATCACTTTCGAAGAAGCGATAGAGCTGTTTAAACTACCTTTCGATCTGAATGAATTTGAAGGACAGCCGGTTTCTGTTGGAGTCGGAAGATTTGGACCTTACGTGAAATGGGGTGATACATTCATCAGTATTCCAAAAGGTGAAGATCCTCTTTCTGTTGGTCAGAACCGAGCTGAAGAAATTATTAACGAAAAGAAAAAAGCAGACGCTCCGATCGCAACTTACAAAGGAGAACCCGTAACTAAAGGTTCAGGCAGATTCGGACCGTTCATCAAATACAAAGACATTTTTGTAAACGTTCCGAAGAAATATAACTTCGATAACCTTTCTCAAAGTGATATCAATGAGCTGATAGATGCCAAACTGGAAAAAGAAGCCAACCGATATATTCAGCAATGGGAAAAAGAAAAGATTTCTATTGAAAACGGAAGATGGGGGCCATTCGTTAAATTTGGAAAAGCAATGTTTAAAATTCCAAAGAAAAACGATGATACCAAATACGATGCAGAAGAATTGAAAGACGTTTCACTGGATGACGTAAAAAAATGGATTACCGACCAGGATAAAAATGCCTTCGCAGAGAAGAAAAAACCTGCAGCAAAAAAGACAACCGCTGCGAAGAAAACAACAACAGCAAAGAAACCTGCTGCCAAAAAGAAGTAATATTAAAATAATAATACGAAGCCGTTAACAAATAAGTGTTAACGGCTTTTTTATGAACAAAAGACACCGCGGCCTACCAAGTTGCTGTGGTTTTTTTGTATGTTTGTTAGATCAAGAAATTAATAAATTATCACATTTAAGTAAAATATGGATTTTGAAGACTTTATCATTTCACCAAGAAATTTCAAAACAGAAAGCTGGCAGATTGGAAGTCGGATCACAAAAGATATAAAAGAAGACAGCATTGTTCTGCTATTTATATCAGATTACAGAGGTGCAGGCGGAGAAGCTGAAGTGCAGGATTTCACTGCTGTCAGAAAAGAATTTTACAAACTTTCACAATTGGATTTTGAAATTCCGATTGTTGATCTTGGAGATCTGGTTTCAGGGAAATCTGTGCAGGATACCCATTACATATTACAGGAAGTTTTATCGGCTTGTCACTACAAAAGAGCCCTTCCCGTTATTATCGGAGGCTCCAATGATTTTGCTTTTTCATTATTTTCTACGTTAAATTTCCACCAGAAAAATATAAACTACACACAGATCAGCAATATTATTTCCCTTAAACAAGGGGAGGAAATTAATGAGCATACGTTTCTCAGTAAAATGTTTGGTGCCAAGAATTTTTCTATTAAAAACTATCACCACCTGGGTTATCAGAAGCATTTGAACGAAATGGATTCTATCCGGCTGATTAAAGAAGTGGAATTTGATATCATCCGTCTTGCTGAAATGATGAATTCCACAGAAAAAACGGAACCGTTCTTCAGAAAAGCAGATCTTGTGACAGTAAATTGTGACGCGATAGAAAGCTTTAGTGAACCTTTCTCCATGAATCCACAGGTAAATGGCTTGAATAGAAGAGAGATTTGTGCTTACATGAAAGAAATTGGTTTGAGTGAAAATCTGAAATCCGTAGGGATTTTTAATTATAATATTTATTCGGAAAATCAACTGAACCATCAGCTTTTAGCACAAATGCTCTGGTATCTGATCGAAGGAATCAACATCCAACGTTCACATCCGAAGGAAAGGCATTATGAATTGTTTTATGTTCTGGTTGATGACAGGCAATATGCATTCAGGCGTGATACTTTCAGCAATTTGTGGTATTTTGGTGATGATGAAAATATAGAAAACTGTATTCCATGCTCAAGGAAAGACTTTGATGAAGCTAAGAAAGGCTGGCTGAATGCACGATTTACGAAAATTTAATGTATGACAAACGTTCCCTCAAAAGTTTCCATCATTGTTCCTGTTTATAATGTCGAAAATTATTTGGCAAAATGCCTTGATTCTCTGATTAATCAAACCCTTGGAAATATTGAAATTCTTGTGGTGAATGATGGAAGCAAAGACCGTTCTGAAGAGATCATTAAAAATTACAGTCAAAAATATCCTGAGAAAATCAAAGCTTTTACCAAAGAAAATGGCGGATTAAGTGATGCTAGGAATTTTGGAATTGATAGAGCTACAGGAGATTACATAGGTTTTGTAGACAGCGATGATTATGTTACAGAAACAATGTTTGAAGAAATGCTCTTTCTCGCAGAAAAATACCATGCGAAAATGGTGATTTCAAATATTCAAAAAGTGAATGAACATGGGCAGGTGACTCAAAAGCTCACCCAGATTCCCAATTTGCCGGAAAAAATTGAATTAAATGATCATTTTTCTGTTTTTTCAGATCTTAGCTATTTTGCCTGTAACAAATTATTCAGAAAAGATCTTTTTCAGGATAAAAGGTTTAAAAAAGGAGTCCATTTTGAGGATATTCAACTCATTCCACAACTCTTATTGGAATGTGACACCATTGCCCAGACACAGAATTTTCATTACCAATACCTTGAGCGGACCGATTCTATCTCAAAGACCCATACCGAAAAAGGACTGGATATTCTAAAGGCCGTAGAAGATGTAGAGAAAATATTTGAAAAATCTAAATATGCTCACAAAAGAAAAGAACTGAAAAATTTTCAGATTTTTGAAGGAGTTTATTCTTTTCTGGCCTATCTGGCGTTTGTAAAAAAACAAGAAACTTTTTTTGAAATGGCTGATCAATTGGACGTTTTCATGAAAGAAAGACAAATAAAAATTCAAGATATATTGAACTATAGTCGTTTTGGTAAAAATTATCTTTTATATTTGCCACTGAAAAAAAAGATTTTTTATCTGTTATTTTTTGCAGGGCAAAAGAGATTGATAAGAAAATTGATGTAAACACAAATGTAAGTACTATTGTTTCGATAGGTAACATATGATGCTTCTGTAGCGGTATTGTACGTTTTTTTACGAAACATACAAGAGTACTGGATAAGAAAAAAATGAAAAATTTTGAATTGTTCTTAAGCGAATCGGGAATCTCTATTTTCTATGTGAAAATAGGGTTTGGCTTTGTATTCTCGTTTTTAATTACTTTTTTCTCTATTCCTACCATTGTAAAGATTTCACGAAGAAAAAATCTGATGGACGAGCCGGGAATAAGAAGTTCTCACCTCAGAAAAATTCCAAATCTGGGCGGTATAGCCATCTTTTATTCAATAGGAATCTGTGCTTCTATTTTTGCCTATGAGCTATTTGACCTCTATAAGTTTTTATTTGCATCATTGATTATCCTCCTGTATGTAGGAGTGATGGATGATATTGTAGTCATGAGGGCCTATAAAAAGCTCGTGGCACAGATTATCGTGTCCTCATTGGTCGTTATTGGCTCAGATATCAGGATCAGAAGCTTATTTGGGATATTCGGAATATATGAACTCGGGTATTTTGTGAGTGTTCTGTTCAGTATCATTACTTTTATTATTCTCATCAATGCATTCAATCTTATTGATGGGATAGATGGTCTTGCGGGGGGATATTCTATTATTTGCAGTGCTTTGTTTGGTATAAGCTATTACAGATTAGGTGAATATAATTATCCGTTGGTGGTTCTTTCCGTTGTCATTATCGGAACTGTGCTGGCATTTTTATACTATAATCTTTCACATTACAGAACCAATAAAATATTTATGGGGGATACAGGTTCTATGTTACTGGGCTTTTTGCTGGCATTTACCTCTATTTGTTTCATTGATATTTTTATTGATAAAAAGCTTGCCGGCGTACCAAGATATCACCTGCAGTCTGCACCTGCCGTTGCCGTTGCTATTTTGATTTTGCCTATTGTAGATACGTTGAATGTGATCTTTGTAAGGCTTTACAATAAAAAATCACCATTTGATGCCGATAAAAATCACATCCATCACAAACTTCTGAAGCTTGATCTTACACACAGAAGATCCACATTTTATATTATTCTTTATTATTTAATGATTGTGGGGATTGCTTATTATTTAAGACATATGAACATCAACCTGTTGTTATTGGTCATTATTTTATTAGGCTTTTTCGGTGCTTACCTGCCGGATTTTGTATATCGATTAAGAAATAACAAAAATTAACAATTAAATATTACTTTTGTAAACAATATTCAAATATGATGAAGAACTTTAAGTATTTATTTTTAATATTACCTTTTTTACTTACCTCATGCATTACTACAAAGGATGTAAGATACTTACAGCCGAGTGAAAGTCTTGTCATTAACGAAGAAGGTCTTGTTCCCTACAATATTCCTGTGTACAGGATTACAAAAAACGATTTACTTAACCTTAATATTGTAACGACTCCCAAAGGAGATGCTGCACAGTTCTATTCTTCCTACAATACATCAGGAGGTGTTGGCGGATCTTCGGCAAACGCTGCAATGGCGGGAGGAAGAGTCGGGAGTACCGGTGGTGCAAGTTTCGGAGGAAACATCAACTTTTATTTTAATGGATTGAAAGTTGACAGCAATGGAGATGTTAATGTTTTCGGAATAGGCTACATAAAAGCCGAAGGAAGAACATTGGATGATGTAACAAAGGAAATCCAGACTAAGGTTAATGAAAACTTCCAGGAAGGAAAATCTGAAGTAAGATTAAACACCGACGGAATCACATACTACATCCTTGGTGACGTAGAATCTACCGGCTTATCCGGAGAAAAAGTGGCCCATAAAAATACCCTTACGATTACCGAAGCTCTGGCCATTAATGGAGGTTTGAACAGAACAATCGACAGAAAAGACGTTGTAATTCACAGAAAACTGCCGGAAGGAATCAAAATCGTCAGAATAGATCTCACCCGCGAAGATCTGATGAACTCTCCTTATTATTACTTACAAAATGGGGATGAAATCTATCTTAACACAAGAAAGAAAAGCTTGAACGGATTCGGAAAAGATCCTATTCAGACGCTACTTACCAGTGTAACGGCGATTACAACGGCATTAACATTATACACAATCCTACAAAGACTTTAATCCGTATGATTCCAGGAAAAGATACACAAGTAGGAAAAAGCGAAACCCAGAAAGAAAAGTACGGGGCATTTGCATTGTTTGATATAGAACATTTTTTAAGAAGAATACTTAAGAACTGGTATTGGTTTGTTTTTATGTTATTTATTGGTTACGCCATTTCTTGGGTGTACAGTAAATATTATGCACAAAATGTATATGCTTCAGACCTGTCTTTAAGTATATCCAATAATACTTCCAGTTACTTCACTCCTAACCAGTCTATTAACTTTATCTGGGGACAAGGAGGGAATCAGGATGGAGTATATTTAAAGAAGATGCTTCTTTCGAGATCTCATAATGAGTTCTTGGTTAAAGAACTTGGTCTTTATTTGAATTATTCTACCAAAGGAATGATCAAGTCCACTTATCTGGATAAATATGACTCTCCTGTATTTGTTGAAATTGATAAAAAACACCTTCAACAGGTTAATTATCCTATCACATTATTGCCAAAAAGTAATGGAAGTTATGAAGTGTCATTGCCGGAAGAGGGGCAATCTACTAGTTTGTATAGCTATGAATCTGAAGGTTTTCAGAACATCAATGTCTACAACAGGCCTCCAAATAAGATCATTAAGGTTAATGAGTGGTATACTACTCCTAACCTGAGGTTTAAGTTGGTTCAAAATCCGGGTACGCCTACAATAAAATTAGATAATATTATTGTCAATCTGAGTGCTGTTAATCAAAGTGTAAATGATATTGTATCAACCATAGGTGTGGATTTCGATAAAGAGATTTCTACGATTATGATTATCAGCAAAAAAGGATATAATCTTAACAGTACGGTAAGCTTTCTTAATAAATCAGTAGCAGAGCTGCAGAAAAAGAGACTTGAAGATAAGAACGTTGTCAATAGAAACACTGAAACGTATCTGCAAGGTAATCTTGATATTATACGAAGAAAGCTTGATTCCAGTGCAGCAGTACTGAACTATCTGAAGACTTCAGAAAAACTTTATAATATTAAAGACAGGGATGAGAAATCTTTAGATAGGATTAAAGAGCTTGAAGCAAAAAAAGCAGATATCGTAAGCAAAATCAGCTCACTGAATAACATCAAAAATACGCTGCAGTCTCAGAATTTTGATAAAATGATCGCTACCAATGCAGCAGGGTTCGAAGATGGTTTCTTCTCTGCTTCCGTTACAGAGCTTAAAGCATTGTATACGAAAAGAGCAGAGATGGCACAGATCTACAAACCAAATTCTGAGCCGATAAAAGAGGTGAACAGACTGATCAATGAAGCAAGAACAGGATCTTTCAACAGCTTGAAAAATTATTATACCAAGTATTATGATGATATTAACAAAATAGATCGTCAGGTATCAGATGCAAATCTTGATTTGTCTTCATTCCCTGAAAAGCAAAGGAAATATCTGGATGCTGAAAGAGGATATAATATGATAGAAGCTACTTATAACAGTCTTTTGGGAAGACAGAACGAAACCCAATTGAACGTAGCAACGAATCAGTCTGATATTACAGTCATTGACCCTGCCAAGAATTTGGGACAACATCCGATCAGTCCTAATATAAAGATGGCTAAAATAGGTATTATATCAGGAATGTTGTTGTTACCGGTCTTATTCATTTTAATCGGTGAGTTACTTGATAATAAAATCAGAAATATTAAAGAATTGCTTGGTGCTACGAAAATTCCGCTTCTCGGGGTTATCGGAAACAATAACAATGAAAATATGCTTACTGTACTTGAGCAGCCAAAATCATCTGTATCAGAAGCCTTTAGAGGAATAAGAGCCAGTGTACGGTTCCTGATGGATAACCAGGAAGAAAAAGGGAAGGTGATATTGATTACATCATCCATTGGTGGTGAAGGAAAAACGTACATTTCCATTAATTTGGCTTCCGTATTGGGATTAAGTGATAAAAAAACTATCCTGTTGGGAATGGACCTTAGAAAACCTAAGATTTTTGGAGATTTTAAAATTGATAATAAATATGGAATTTCAAATTACCTGACAGGAGAAGTTGGAATAGATCAGATTATTAACAAAACAAATATCCCTAATCTGGATGTTGCGACATCAGGTCCGATTCCTCCAAATCCTTCTGAACTTTTAATGAGCCAGAGAAATATTAATTTTATAGAAGAATTGAAAGAAAAATATGATTTTATTATCATAGATTCGCCACCTGTTGGGTTGGTAGCAGATTCTTACGAATTAATGAAGTATTCTGATGCTAATATATATGTCGTTCGTCACGAGTATACTGAAAAGTATATGCTGAAAATGATTACCGAAAAGTATCATAACAACGAAATTGAACACTTGGGTCTTATTTATAATGACTATAACATTAAACAAGGCTATGGTTACGGGTATGGATATGGGTATGGCTACGGCTATGGATATTTTGATGAAGATAAAAATTATAAAGAACCTCTGTTGATCAGAATCAGAAATAGAGTTCAGACGATATTTAATAAAAAATAGAGCTTTAAACCCTCATTTATTGGGGGTTTTTTCATACTTTGTCGGTTTTCAATCTATGAAAAAAAGAATATTTTTGCCACTTTGCCGTTTACTTTATAACAAATTATGTTTTTTTGTTTATTTTTAACTAAACATTAAGATTATCATTAATATAAAAATGTTTTATATTTGCAAAAATTAAATTTTAAAATAACCATAAATCCGTATTCTTTTATGAATAAAAAATTATTGTTTAGCTTCCTTGCCTTCCTCGGAGTGGTAAGTGTTAAGGCACAAAGAAACGAATTGGGAGTTCGTCTAGGTATGAGTAACCTAGTGGGAGATGTAGGAAGGACAAATTATATTTTACAAAAGCCGTTGGATTTAAGCAGAATGTCAGATTGGGGAATCCCATTTTACGGAGGGGTGTTATATAGATTTAATTTTAACCCGCATCAGACAATTAGATTGGATCTTGGATATAACCAGATTCAGTTTAGTGATAAAGCTGCGAAAGAAGAATATAGAAGAAATAGAAACTCATATGGGAAAAACAATGTATATGAGGCAAGTTTAATGTTTGAATATAACTTTTTCCCGGTAAATAATGAGCAGATAAGTATGGTAAGCCCATATATTTTTGGAGGTATTGGTGCCTTAATGTTTGATGCACCGAAAGCAAATCTGGTAAATGATTTTAGAAGAGATGCGGATGGGGTAGCTCAGGCTCCGATTAATGAACTGGATTTTAAAACCACAACAGAATATTCATTAGGAAAGAAAGTAACCATGCATATTCCTTTTGGAGTAGGTTTGAAATATAAATTTAACCATACCTGGGCAATATTTGCAGAAGCTACATTTAGATATACTTTGACAGATCAGTTGGATCATAGTCAGATATTATCTAAAGATGTAAAGACTTCATTTAATGCAGATATTTTAGACCCTGTTACTGGTGGCTCATTACTGCAGTCCGGCAATTATTATGCGGTGGCTAAAGAAAGAGAAAATGAGTTTGTGAACAAGAGAAATATTGGAGATACTAATTCTAAAGACTGGATGAATACTTTCAGCTTAGGATTAACTTTCTCGTTTGGAAGACCTCCATGTTATTGTGATTAATTAATATGTCGTTGATTAAAGATAAAATAGATTCTGAGAATTTACCAAAGCACGTGGCTATCATTATGGATGGCAATGGAAGATGGGCAAAATCTCGTGGCGAAGAAAGAACTTTCGGTCACAAAAATGCCATTAATGCTGTAAGAAATGCTATTAATGCTTGTAATGAGGTCAATATCCCTTATTTAACATTGTATACGTTCTCTTCAGAAAACTGGAGTCGTCCGGCCGAAGAAGTGAATACCCTCATGAATCTGCTTGTGGAGACCTTACTGCTGGAAGCAGAAGAGATTTTCAGCAAAGGATTGAGAATGCATGTCATAGGGAACCTGGAAAAACTGCCCTCTTTAGTAAGAGATCAGTTGCTGCGGGTGGTAGAACTCACAAAAGAAAACACAAAAGGAAACCTTGTATTGGCAATAAGCTATGGCTCACAAAATGAAATACTGAATGCCGTAAAAAATATAAGTTCGGATGTAAAAGAAGGGAAGGTGGATGTTGAGAATATTGATGAGAAACTATTCGAAAACTATCTTTATACCAAAGATTTTCCTCCCGTAGATTTACTAATCAGAACAAGTGGCGAAATAAGAATAAGTAATTTCCTTCTTTGGCAGATTGCTTATGCCGAATTACAGTTTTTAAATGTCTTGTGGCCCGATTTCACCAAAGATATCTTCTTCCAATGTATTGTTGATTATCAAAACAAAGAAAGAAGATACGGATTAACCGGAGAACAGCTACAAGGCCAATAATTTTTAAGAAAAGAAAGACTCGATAAAATGAAGTTTAGACTATTACCCATCATTATGTTTGCTGCTTCTGCACATTTTTATGGACAAGTTACTCCACAGGACAGCACAAAGGTAAGTAATGCTGTACACGCAGAAAATGAAGTAGGCACTTATACACTTAAGGACATTGTTGTGGATGGGGTAAAAAAATACACACCAGCCCAGATCTTAAGATTTACAGGCTTAGCCAAGGGAGAAAGTGTAGACATTCCGGGGCAAAAAATCAGTAATGCTGTTAAAAAGCTTTGGGATACTCAATCTTTTTCTGAAGTTGAAGTATACGTTCAAAGTATCGACGGCCAGACTGTAGTTCTGAGATTCTACCTTCAAGACCTGAAAGAACTTGGAGAAGTGAAATTCACTGGAAAAGGGATTGGTAAGTCTAAAAGCGAAAAGCTTGCTAAAGACAATAATCTGAAACCTGGAACCAAGATTACCCAAAATTTAGTGTCAAGTCTTAAAACAAATGTCCCTAAAGACTACATTAAAAAAGGTTTTGCAGACGCTAAAATCACTATCCAGGATAAGATAAATGCAGGAGATCCTGCTTTAGTAGACTGGACGATCAACGTAGATAAGGGGAAAAGAATTAAGATCGATCATATCGAATTTGAAGGAAATCAAAGCGTTACTGACAGTAAGCTTAGAAATAAAGCCTTTAAAGAAACTAAGCAAAAACGTTTCGGTATTGGTGGAATTCTAAAATCTTCAAAATTTATCGAGGAAAAATATCAGGAAGACAAGCAAAGTCTTGTTAACTATTATAACTCATTGGGATATAGAGACGCTAAGATCGTTTCAGATTCCGTTTGGAGAAACAAAAAGAACAACTATGAGATCAATGTAAAATTGAACGAAGGTAAAAAGTATTATATCGGAGACATTACATTCACCGGAAATACAGTGTACCCTACAGAATATTTACAGAGATTATTAGGATATAAGAAGGGAGATATTTACGATGCCGTAGGATTCAACAAAAAAGTTGGTGAAGACGGAGGTAAAGAAGATGACTCCGATATCAAGTCCGTTTATATGAACAACGGTTACCTTTTCTCTAATGTGACGCCAGTAGAAAAATCGGTATCGGGAGATGCCGTAAATCTGGAAGTTAGAATTACAGAAGGAGAACAGGCTACCTGGAATAAAGTAACCTGGCAGGGAAATACAACTACCCATGACCACGTTATCTTAAGAGCATTAAGAACAAAACCTGGAGAACTATTTAAGAAGACCGAGATAAAGAGAACTTATTTTGATTTAGCAGGGATGTCTTTCTTTGATCCACAACAGATCGGACAAGATATTCAGCCGAATCAGCAAGATAATACCGTGGACCTTAACTGGAAGCTTGTAGAAAAAGGATCCTCTCAGGTGCAGTTACAGGCTGGTTACGGTGGTAATAGCTTTATCGGTACTTTAGGGTTAACGTTTAATAACTTCTCGTTAAGAAACTTCCTTAAATTTAAAGACTTCAAACCTGTACCACAAGGAGATGGGCAAACTTTCTCTATCCAGGTTCAGGCAGGACAGTATTTCCAAAACTATGGGGTATCATTTACAGAACCTTGGTTGTTTGGAACAAGAGCAACAGCACTTTCTGTAAGTTTGAACAACTCAAGAGTAAAATATTCCGATGCATATGGAGGTTCTCAAAAACTTAACATATTCTCGGCATCAGTTGGTCTAAACAGATTATTGAATTGGCCGGATGACTATTTCTCACTTTACACTGGGATACAGTTCCAAAAGTATGACTTTAATAACTATCCGTTCCAGTTTGGTGATACTACAGAATATAACGGAAATGCGAATAACTTTAGTATCAATTTAGGATTAAGCAGAAACTCTGCCGGGATAGATCCAATCTTCCCTACAGTAGGTTCAAATATTGAACTTTCGGCAAAGCTGACACCTCCATATTCATTATTTAGCAACAAAGACTACTCTAACATGTCACAAGTTGATAAATACAAGTGGATGGAGTTCTATAAAATTAAGTTTAAAGCAGACGTATATAATGAAATCGTTGGGAAACTTGTGTTGAGATCTTCTGCTGAGATGGGATTCATGGACGGCTATAATAAACAATTGGGAGCTCCGCCTTTTGAAAGATTCTATGTTGGAGGTACCGGTTTATTTGGAGGTAGATACGATGGTAGAGAATTGATTCCTTTGAGAGGATATGAAAATGCCAGCACATATGGAGGTGAAGACACAGATATTACTCAAAAAGGAGGAGGAACAATCTACAACAGATTTACCTTAGAACTTAGATATCCAATTTCGATGAACCAGACAGCCAAAATTTATGCATTAACTTTTGCTGAAGGAGGTAACGTTTGGAATTCTTGGGGAAATTATAACCCATTCCAGTTAAAGAGATCAGTCGGAATCGGAGTTAGAGTTTATATGGGAGCATTTGGATTGATTGGATTTGACTTTGCATACGGATTTGATAAAACACTCGGAGGAAATCCATCCGGATGGAGAAACCACTTCTTGATGAACCAATCACTATAATTATAAATATGAAGAACTTTAAAATAACTTTCACATTCCTGTTGCTTTTATTTTTCGGGCTTAGCAACGCTCAGAAAATAGGAGTGGTAGATACTAATGAAATTTTAAATAAATTACCTCAGTATAAAGAAGCCGAAGCAAGATTAAATTCTCAAATCGATACCTGGCAGTCTGAACTTCAGAATTTACAGTCAGAATACGAAAGAAAAAAAGCGGCTTTTGAAAGTGAAAAAGTGTTATTGATAGGGGATCAGCTTAAACTACGAGAAAAAGAAGTCGTAGATCTTGAAAAAAATGTTAAAACGACAACAAGCTTACGTTTTGGAGCCAATGGCGAGATTACGAAGTTGAGAACAAACCTTGTTCTTCCGTTTCAGGATCAGATCTGGGGAGCCATCAAAACAATGTCCGAAAAAAATGGATTGGGCATAGTTCTTGATAAAAGCAATAACATTAGTGTTATTTTTCTTCAGGGAAAATACGATTATACAGAAAAGGTGTTGACTATTTTGCTGAAAGGATCAGATAAAAAAGAAAAAACTAACAGCAAAAAGTAATAGAAAATTAACCTTTGCTATATTTTAAAATCTAAAAACAAATTAAATTATTTATTTACCAATTATGAAAAAATTAAGTGTATTATTTGCAGCAGTGATGATGGTTGTGTCTGTAGGTATGGCAAAAGCTCAAAAAATTGCTACTTTAGATGTAATGGGAGTTCTTAATGCAATGCCTGAAAAGAAAAAAGCAGATGCAGATCTTAAAACATTCTTAGATACTAAACAAGCTGAGATTAAGAAGAAAGCAGATGCAGGACAAGCTAAATTAAAGCAGTACAGCGAAGAAGCTCCTAAGAAAACTGCAGACGAGAACAAAGCAAGAGAAGCTGAATTACAAAAAATCCAGGAAGAAATTGCTCAAATGCAAGACAAAGCTCAAAAAGACTTACAAGCTAAACAAGATGTAGCTTTTGGTCCAATTGAGAAAAAATTGAACGAAGCAGTTGAAAAAGTATCTAAAGCTAACGGATATGAGTATGTGATGGACGCAAACTCTCCAGCTTTCCTTTACAAAGCAGGGGCGGATGCTACACCAGCTGTAAAGAAAGAATTAGGAATTCAATAATTTCAGCAAATTAACAAAGATTTATAAAACTAACCACCTCTTTTAGAGGTGGTTTTTTTATTTTTGCGGAATGGAAAAAGAAGTATCAACCACGGTAAAAGTTAGGTTTAGTGATTGTGATCCGATCGGGCATTTAAATAATGTCAAATATCTCGACTATATGTTCAATGCCAGAGAAGATCATGTGGAGACATTTTACGGATTCACGTATGAAGAATATACTAAACAGACCGGCTGTACCTGGATTGCGATTCAAAATGAAATTGCCTATTTAAAAGAAGTAAGATATAATACCCAGGTGGTGATCAGTAGCAAAACCATCGATATACAGGACAGAACAGCGAAAGTTGAAATCTTAATGAAAAGTTTAGACGAAAAAACTGTTCATGCTGTGCTTTGGGTTACCGTAATTTATTTTAATGTTAAAACAAGAAAATCTGAAATTCATCCTGAAGATATAAAAGACGTATTTCAGAAGTTTTATGTAGATTTAATTCAGAAAGACTTCCAGTCAAGAGTCAAGTTCTTAAGATCTCAGAATGCAAAAAATTCTTAAGTGTAAATTTTTATAATTTAAAACTAATAAAATTAGATGAAAAAAATACTAGTAATAGGGAGTAATGGACAATTAGGAAACTGTATCAGAAAAATTGCCCCTGACTTTGAACATAAATACGAATTTTTATTTACAGATTCTACAACCCTGGATATTACAAACGAAGAGCAGGTCAATGATTTTTTCTATGATAATAAACCAGACTACTGTATCAATGCTTCTGCTTATACAGCCGTAGATCTTGCAGAAAAAGAAAAAGAGAAAGCATTTGCCGTGAATGCAGAAGGAGTAGCACATCTCGCTCAGGCTTGTTTTGATTCCAAAAGTATTTTAATTCATGTATCTACAGACTATGTTTTTGATGGAGATACCAATCTTGCCTATTCCGAAGATGATTTTACCAATCCAATAGGAGTATATGGAGAATCAAAGAGAAGAGGAGAAGAACTGGCCTTGGAAATTAATCCTAAAACAATTATCCTTAGAACCTCGTGGCTTTATTCAGAGTTTAATAAGAACTTTGTAAAAACGATGCTTAATTTATTTTCTCAAAAAGAAGAATTGGGAATTGTTGCAGATCAGTTCGGACAACCTACAAATGCTAATGATCTTGCCGAAGCAATTTTGGAAATTATCGAAACCCCTAATAAAAGCTTTGGTATATTTCATTTCTCAAACTATCCGGAAACCACATGGTTTGAATTTGCAAAAAAAATTGCTGAGTTTTCAAAGTCTTCTGTCAAATTAAACCCTTTAACTACGGAGCAATACCCAACTCCGGCGAAAAGACCGGTGAGAAGTACCATGTCATTAGATAAAATAGAAGATACCTATAAAATAGAACCAAAACATTGGGAAAATAGCCTTGAAGAATGTGTTGAAATACTTTTACAACAATAATCATATGAAAAATCTAGCAATCATCTTTTCTGTAATCTGTACCCAGCTATGGAACGCACAAAATGTTTATCTGAGTAAAGTAGAAAAAACTATTGATAATAAGGATAAATTCTTCTATAAAAAAGCTGAATCAATAAATGATGCTGTTTACTTAGGTATAATCGAAGTTCAGGGATTCTCAAAAGATGATGGAACCGTGTTTTCATTAATATATAAGAAGGCAAAAGAGATTGGTGCCAATACATTTGAATTGAAACCTTTTGAAAATATTGACGGCACACCCCAGCCATTCAATCCTGCAAACTATAAGATCGCACTATATTATACACCGAAAGAAAAGCTGACTGTCCAGAATGCAGATATGTATGTATTCGCTTCTTCAGAAAAAGATCAAAAAATAAACATCAATAAGAAGGATTATGTCCTGTCACCGAGATCTTTTTTAAAATTAAGAATAGTTCCCGGAGAGGTTTATACGATCTCAACAAAAAAACTATTAGGATCAACGATAAAGGTACAGCCTAAAACAGGAGATGATAATCTGTATTTTCAGATTTCGCCTTTAAAAGTTAAACCGGATAACACAGGAACCGGAGGTCTAAATCTGAAATCCGGTGATATTGTAGGATTAGAAAAATCCTTTGCAGAGTTTTTAAGTATGATTTATAAAGAAGATAAACAATAAAAGTATATTGTATAAATAGCTAATACCTGGTTTTAATAATAGCCAGGTATTTTTTATATATTTTGTTTACTTTTTTCATTGAAAAGATTCTTGCATCATAAATAGGTGTCTTTTATCGTTCGACAGACTTCAAATTGCACAAATAAAACATACCACCCCCTTTCGCTACTCTCCAACCCTCTTACTCTCAAACCCATTCAGGAGCTTTCTCCCGCTATCCACTCATACTCCTCGCGCCCGCGCTGTCATCCTGAGCGTAGCCGAAGGATCCAACGCTTGCTGCGGGGTATCCGTTGCTATCGGGGCTAGGGATATAAGTAATGAGTAATAAGTAATAAGTAATAAGTAATAAGTAATAAGTAATAAGTAATGTTGCATTCCCTAATACCACTTGGTTACTTTATTTTCTTTCAACTCTCTACTTTCAATTCTCCATTCTCCATTTTCAATAATATAAGTTATGATAAGATTAGGGCGACTTCAATTTGTTATCCTCATTATTATTCCGATATAAACTCTCTTTTGTCATCTCGCAGAGATCCGGGGAGCATTATCCATAATTCGGGTATTTCAGTTAAAGCGATATTATCAATAGCAACGGGCTTTAGCCCGTTGTACTTTATTTCCAGAACCTGGATCCTTCCAGGATGACAACTATAGGGTTAGATCAAAACAATAGTGACAACAATGAATAGAATACCTATATAAATACAGAATGATAATTCCTTCACATTAATAAAACGCTCGGCCATCAATAGGAGTGGGCTTTAGCCTAGTGGTGGTCGGAAGATTTTTTCTTCCGATTTTCATTTTTGGTTACTTAAGTTTTATCTTTGATAAGTATACTTATTAATATGTCCATTTTCAACGAACACAAAATTTCAGTTTCCCAGTTGTTAAGCTTTATTCCTGAAGCCCTTTTATCCCATCTTTCAGCCAATACTAAAGTAGATCATTATTCTAAAGTTCTTCAAGGCAGAAAGATGTTTTATCTTCTATTATTTGCCATTATCAGCAGTGAAAAATTAAGCCAGCGAACACTGGAAGACACATTTAAAGATCCTGTATTTAAGGCTTTATTCAATCTTGATGAAACTGAAACTGTCAGACGCAGTTCTATTTCTGAGAGGCTTTCGAAAATCGATTCAGGATACTTTAAAGAAATCTACGATTGTATTTATAATATGTTCTGTGATTCCTATAACCCGGCAGAAAGAGAAAAATATGATTTAATAAGAACAGATAGCACTGTTATTGGTGAAGCCGCTGGAAAATTAAAAGAAGGCATTGCTCAAAACGGAGGTAAGAAATTTATTAAGTACAGTGTCTTATTTGATGGACTACTTCCTTGCGGAGTTGAAATTTACAATACTCCCAAATACTGTGCAGAAGATAATGCTCTTTCTGAAGCTGTATTGCAACATGTGAAAAGAGAAAAAGAACATGCCAATATTTATATTATAGATAAAGGATTGGGTTCTGCCCAAAGAATGAAAGAATTTGATGATAAAGGGGTGTTTTTTGTTATAAGATCTAAAGAAAATAGAAAACATGAAGAAATAAAGTCTTTTATTGAAAAAGATCAGAATATCGACTTAGGAGAAATTGTACTGATAAAAGACAGTTTAGTAAAGCTATATTCGTCAAAACCTGTCCCAACTCAAAAAGGGAAAACTTATAATAAAGAGGAACAAATTGAAACACATTTCAGATTGGTTGTAGTAAGCAGCAAACAGCAACCTGAAAAAGAATTTTGGTTTCTGACCAATGACTTTCAAATCTCTGCAAAAGATATTGCGAATTATTATCGAAAAAGATGGGATATTGAAGTTTTTTTTAGATTTCTAAAACAGGAACTTCATGCAAGTCATCTTCTTTCACTCAATAAAAATGGTATAGAAGTAATGATTTACATGACTCTTATTACAGCTATGCTTATACTGATCTATAAAAAAGCAAATAATATAGGATATAAAACAGCCAAAAGAAGATTTGCTATGGAGATAAGAAACCTTGCCATATCCATATTAATAATAGGGGCAGGTGGAAATCCTGATAAAGTCTTTAAAACTTAAAATAAAATGGTCGGACATTCTTCCGACCACCACTAGGCTTTAGCCCACTCAAATAAATAAATCATATTCCCCTGGCTTTAGCCCAAACGTATTTCAAAATGATTTTTGAAAACTGCACCACATTATATATATGGCATATCTTCCATTACCCATTACCCATTACCCATTACCCATTACCCATTACTCATAATAGAAAACTCCCCAGACCCTCATTTTCCCTCCCACTCTCCAACGCTCTGACACTTCCACCTGATCCTTCAAACATTTGTTTAAAATTTTTCTTCTTGCCTACCAGTACTTTACCTTTAAATATTACGGAAAAGTAAATTTTATGTTAAATAAAGTTGCGTGGTATGATGGAAGTTTCTATCTTTGCCCCACTGAAAAACGAAAGATATTCGGTAAGCGCAGAAGGGCTTTTAGATAAGCATAAACATTAAGATCTACGAAAGAAACGAGACGAAAAAAAACTTTTACTTTTTAATAAAAAAGGTTGCGAGTTAAAATAAAGTTAGTATCTTTGCAGTCCCAATTAAGGGAGCGCAGGAGTAGATAGATTGAGGGTTAGAGAGGAATTAAGGTTACAAAATAAACTTTAAAATTTTCTTCAAAAACATTTGGTCATTAAGAAATAAAGTTTTACTTTTGCACTCGCAAATACGGAGCGCCACTGACAGAAGAGAGTGCTTCGTTGAAAAGCGAAAGACAAGAAGTTCATTGAAATATAATATAACAACCAAGTAAGGAAAAACTAAAGCGTTAAAAAACTTTGAGTGAGTCAGACAAACATACAATGGAGAGTTTGATCCTGGCTCAGGATGAACGCTAGCGGGAGGCCTAACACATGCAAGCCGAGCGGTAGAGATTCTTCGGAATCTTGAGAGCGGCGTACGGGTGCGGAACACGTGTGCAACCTGCCTTTATCTGGGGGATAGCCTTTCGAAAGGAAGATTAATACCCCATAATATATTGAATGGCATCATTTGATATTGAAAACTCCGGTGGATAGAGATGGGCACGCGCAAGATTAGATAGTTGGTGAGGTAACGGCTCACCAAGTCTACGATCTTTAGGGGGCCTGAGAGGGTGATCCCCCACACTGGTACTGAGACACGGACCAGACTCCTACGGGAGGCAGCAGTGAGGAATATTGGACAATGGGTGAGAGCCTGATCCAGCCATCCCGCGTGAAGGACGACGGCCCTATGGGTTGTAAACTTCTTTTGTATAGGGATAAACCTACTCTCGTGAGAGTAGCTGAAGGTACTATACGAATAAGCACCGGCTAACTCCGTGCCAGCAGCCGCGGTAATACGGAGGGTGCAAGCGTTATCCGGATTTATTGGGTTTAAAGGGTCCGTAGGCGGATCTGTAAGTCAGTGGTGAAATCTCACAGCTTAACTGTGAAACTGCCATTGATACTGCAGGTCTTGAGTGTTGTTGAAGTAGCTGGAATAAGTAGTGTAGCGGTGAAATGCATAGATATTACTTAGAACACCAATTGCGAAGGCAGGTTACTAAGCAACAACTGACGCTGATGGACGAAAGCGTGGGGAGCGAACAGGATTAGATACCCTGGTAGTCCACGCCGTAAACGATGCTAACTCGTTTTTGGGCTTTCGGGTTCAGAGACTAAGCGAAAGTGATAAGTTAGCCACCTGGGGAGTACGTTCGCAAGAATGAAACTCAAAGGAATTGACGGGGGCCCGCACAAGCGGTGGATTATGTGGTTTAATTCGATGATACGCGAGGAACCTTACCAAGGCTTAAATGGGAAATGACAGGTTTAGAAATAGACTTTTCTTCGGACATTTTTCAAGGTGCTGCATGGTTGTCGTCAGCTCGTGCCGTGAGGTGTTAGGTTAAGTCCTGCAACGAGCGCAACCCCTGTCACTAGTTGCCATCATTAAGTTGGGGACTCTAGTGAGACTGCCTACGCAAGTAGAGAGGAAGGTGGGGATGACGTCAAATCATCACGGCCCTTACGCCTTGGGCCACACACGTAATACAATGGCCAGTACAGAGGGCAGCTACACAGCGATGTGATGCAAATCTCGAAAGCTGGTCTCAGTTCGGATTGGAGTCTGCAACTCGACTCTATGAAGCTGGAATCGCTAGTAATCGCGCATCAGCCATGGCGCGGTGAATACGTTCCCGGGCCTTGTACACACCGCCCGTCAAGCCATGGAAGTCTGGGGTACCTGAAGTCGGTGACCGTAATAGGAGCTGCCTAGGGTAAAACAGGTAACTAGGGCTAAGTCGTAACAAGGTAGCCGTACCGGAAGGTGCGGCTGGAACATCTCATTTTAGAGCGTCTTTTAGACGATAAACAAAATTAGTATCTTAGGATACAAGTACTTACTTAAAGTAAAGCTTTAGTTTTTTGTTTGGTTGATTATATAAAAAAATACAACACCCACTAGAAATTAGTATTAGGGAAAGAGATTGAGCAATGCAGAGGAAGAAGGAATTACTTATTACTCATCATTCATTACTCATAACAAAGTCTCGTAGCTCAGCTGGTTAGAGCGCTACACTGATAATGTAGAGGTCGGCAGTTCGAGCCTGCCCGAGACTACTAATTTTGAGTACAAGAGTTTTAGAGTATACGAGAATATGAGTTTAATGCTCAAAGGCTCAAACCCTACTACTCCTACACTCGACTAGAGGGGAATTAGCTCAGCTGGCTAGAGCGCCTGCCTTGCACGCAGGAGGTCAAGGGTTCGACTCCCTTATTCTCCACATAGTTACAGTAATGTAACAAGAATAGAAGATATTTATAAAATAAAACACAGGATTTTAGCCGATAGGGGCTAGAGCGTCCCGATTCATCGGGAAGGTCAAGGGTTCGACTCCCTTATTCTCCACAGTTTTGAAAGCTTAATTTAAAAGTTACGGATAGAGCCAAAAACAATATCTGTTCATTAAGCTGACAAGAAGACATTAAGATCATTGACATTAACGGTAAAGACATCACAAAGAGATAACCGAGCACTTTCGAGTGCCGAGTTTATAAAAATATCGATAAATTAAATTTTATCAAAAAATACTGAACTAATTTAATATTAGGAAAGAAATCGTTAAGGGCGTATGGCGGATGCCTAGGCTTTCAGAGGCGACGAAGGACGTGGTAAGCTGCGAAAAGCTGCGGGGATTGGCACACACGAATTGATCCGCAGATGTCCGAATGGGGCAACCCGGCATGTTGAAGACATGTCACTCTAAATTTATTTAGAGAGCAAACCCGGAGAACTGAAACATCTAAGTACCCGGAGGAAAAGAAATCGAAGAGATTCCGTAAGTAGTGGCGAGCGAAAGCGGATTAGCCCAAAAGCTGATATATGTTTAATAGAATGTTCTGGAAAGAACGGCCGTAGAGGGTGATAGCCCCGTATATGAAAGGCATATTTGAGTGATAAATGAGTAGGGCGGGACACGTGAAATCCTGTCTGAATATGGGGGGACCATCCTCCAAGGCTAAATACTCCTGAAAGACCGATAGTGAACAAGTACTGTGAAGGAAAGGTGAAAAGCACTTCGAATAGAAGGGTGAAATAGAACCTGAAACCGTACGCCTACAAGCGGTCGGAGCACCTATATGGTGTGACGGCGTGCCTTTTGCATAATGAGCCTACGAGTTAATTTTACTAGCGAGGTTAAGGTATTAAGTACCGGAGCCGGAGCGAAAGCGAGTCTGAATAGGGCGTATAGTTAGTAGGATTAGACGCGAAACCTTGTGATCTACCCATGGGCAGGTTGAAGCTCTGGTAACACAGAGTGGAGGACCGAACCGGTTGACGTTGAAAAGTCTTCGGATGACCTGTGGGTAGGGGTGAAAGGCCAATCAAACTGGGAGATAGCTCGTACTCTCCGAAATGCATTTAGGTGCAGCGTCGTATATAAGTTTATTAGAGGTAGAGCTACTGATTGGATGCGGGGGAGTCAAATCCTACCAATTCCTGACAAACTCCGAATGCTAATAAATGTTCTACGGCAGTGAGGGCATGGGTGCTAAGGTCCATGTCCGAGAGGGAAAGAACCCAGACCAACAGCTAAGGTCCCCAAATATATGTTAAGTTGAAGCAACGCGGTTGGACTGCATTGACAGCTAGGATGTTGGCTTGGAAGCAGCCATTCATTTAAAGAGTGCGTAACAGCTCACTAGTCGAGCGGTCCGGCATGGATAATAATCGGGCATAAACATATTACCGAAGCTATGGATTTGTATCTTAGGGATACATCTGGTAGGAGAGCATTCTATTTGCGCCGAAGCAGTACTGTGAGGTATTGTGGAGCGGATAGAAAAGAAAATGTAGGCATAAGTAACGATAAAGGGGGCGAGAAACCCCCTCACCGAAAGACTAAGGTTTCCTCAGCCATGCTAATCAGCTGAGGGTTAGTCGGGACCTAACGCGAACCCGAAAGGGGTAGTGGATGGACAATGGGTTAATATTCCCATACTTGCTCACACTAAAAAGGGGACGGAGTGCCGTACTTACTGGAGACTGACGGAATAGTCAAGGCCTAGCCTTCGGGCGAAGCTGCTGTAGGGAAAGTGCTTCCAAGAAAAGCCGAAGTGAAGCAACCCGTACCAAAACCGACACAGGTAGTCGAGGAGAGAATCCTAAGGTGCTAGAGTGAATCATGGTTAAGGAACTAGGCAAAATAGTCTCGTAACTTCGGGAGAAGAGACGCCATCAGCAATGGTGGCCGCAGTAAAGAGGCCCAGGCGACTGTTTATCAAAAACACAGGACTCTGCAAAATCGAAAGATGCAGTATAGGGTCTGACACCTGCCCGGTGCTGGAAGGTTAAGGAAGGTGCTTAGGGTTAAACCGAAGGCATTAACTGAAGCCCCAGTAAACGGCGGCCGTAACTATAACGGTCCTAAGGTAGCGAAATTCCTTGTCGGGTAAGTTCCGACCTGCACGAATGGTGTAACGATCTGGGCACTGTCTCAACCATGAGCTCTGTGAAATTGTAGTCTCGGTGAAGATGCCGAGTACCCGCAATGGGACGAAAAGACCCTGTGAACCTTTACTATAACTTCGTATTGACTTTGAGTAAGTAATGTGTAGGATAGGTGGGAGGCTGTGAAGCGGGCACGCTAGTGTTTGTGGAGCCAACGTTGAAATACCACCCTTTACTTACTTGGAGCCTAACTTCCTTTGGGAAGGACATTGCGTGGTGGGTAGTTTGACTGGGGTGGTCGCCTCCAAAAGAGTAACGGAGGCTTTCAAAGGTACCCTCAGCACGCTTGGTAACCGTGCGTAGAGTGTAATGGCATAAGGGTGCTTGACTGTGAGACCTACAAGTCGATCAGGTGCGAAAGCAGGACATAGTGATCCGGTGGTTCCGTATGGAAGGGCCATCGCTCATAGGATAAAAGGTACTCCGGGGATAACAGGCTAGTCTCCCCCAAGAGCTCACATCGACGGGGAGGTTCGGCACCTCGATGTCGGCTCGTCACATCCTGGGGCTGGAGAAGGTCCCAAGGGTTGGGCTGTTCGCCCATTAAAGTGGCACGCGAGCTGGGTTCAGAACGTCGTGAGACAGTTCGGTCTCTATCTATTGCGGGCGTTAGATGTTTGAGAGGGCTTGATTCTAGTACGAGAGGACCGAATTGAACAAACCTCTGGTGTATCAGTTGTACCGCCAGGTGCACTGCTGAGTAGCTACGTTTGGAAGAGATAAGCACTGAAGGCATATAAGTGCGAAACTCGCCTCAAGATGAGACATCTTTTAAGGGTCGTGGGAGATGACCACGTTGATAGGCTATAGGTGTAAAGACAGTAATGTCATAGCCGAGTAGTACTAATTACCCGTAGATTTATAGCCTGATATGGTACTGCGAAAGTGCAGCAAGGTTAGCTCTTTGTGAAAGTTTTTATCGATTAAAATGCAAAAGGCAAACAGCAAAAAGTGATTGGCAAACAAGCCAGGAGCCCTATGCAATAAGCCAGATGCTATATACAACCTTTAGGGTGGTTTTAGCGGTGGGGCTCACCTGTTCCCATTCCGAACACAGAAGTTAAGCCCACCAGCGCCGATGGTACTGCGAAAGCGGGAGAGTAGGCCGCCGCCAGTTTTTATTTTATTTTAAAAGTCTCATACAGTCATGTATGAGACTTTTTTTTGGTATATACCCCTAGGAATAGGTAATGAGCAATGAGTAATGAGTGATAAGTAATGTTGAATTACCATATACCACTGGGTTACTTTATTTTCAATCTTTCAATCCCCAACCTTTTTTCTACTCCCTTCAACTTTCAATTCTTCATTTTCAATAATATAAGTTATGATAAGATTAGGGTGACTTCAATAATTTGTTATCCTCATTATTATTCCCTGATATGCACCTGTTTTGTCATCCTGAAAGGATCTGGACGGTTGAAAAGAGATATGCAGCATTATATTCTAATTAAATAATTGAATAATGCTGCTTGGATCTCTGCGAGATGACAAAGATTGCGGATATGCGTGTAGATAAGGTTTCTAGGTTTTGGCTAAAGCCGATGGAAGGATTGATTATTTGTACAACGGGCTAAACCCGTCGCTATTGATGATGATAACTTATACAGAACCGCAGAATTATGGTAATGCTATTCAGATCTCTACGAGATGGCAAAGATTGTATACGTACCTGTTGATTGTTGAGCCATGATTGCTCATTACTTATTACCCATTACTCATCAAATAGCCCTGATAGCAACGGATACCCCGCAGCAAGCGTTGGATCCGTGGACCAGGTTCAGGATGGCAGCGATAGCGCGAGGAGTATGAGTGGATAGCAGGATAAAGCTACTGAAATTTAAATATTACTTAAAGAAACAATAAATCAATATCTGGGACTATTATAATGATTTTCTAAGATATAGTTTGGAAGGATTTTCTATTTGGACCTTTTCATTTTTTATAACCATTTCGGCAAGCCTTTTACCCATTGATGAAAAATCTGTAGACAATGTAGTAATGCCTTCTTCAACTACTTTTTTTAAAGGGGTTTCATTATATGATATAATGCCGATGTCTGTGCCTAATTTTAATTTTTTCTCTTTACACTTTTCTACAGCCTGTACTAATTGCCGATCGTCAGGAATAAGAAACATCTGACCCTTTCTGAAGCTATGTCTTTGAAACCCGGATATGATCGAATAGTTTTTGTGGAAAGTTTCACAATATTTTACAAAGCCATTCACCATATCAATAGGCTCTTTTTCTCCGGGAAAGACAATAATAAAATGATTATATTTTTGTAATACCTGCGAGTAGGAAGTCATTGCTTCGAATATATCTTTTACAAAGTTTTGATAGATTCCCGGATATTGCTTCAACGTGTCCCGCATCTGATCTATAATGTAAACATCATCCTTTGCAAGGCTTTCCAAAAAAGGTTCAATGGCTTCTACATTTCCTGGCATTATAATATACTTGTTGTAATTTCCTGTATTATCTTTAATAAGCTTTCTGAACATGGAGTAGTTAAAGTGATGGAAAAAAATATCAACATGCCCTTTCTTTCCAATACCTTTTAAGAAGGAATTCAGTAAATCTTCTTTAAATGAATTCAGCTCATCAAATAGTAGAAAATAGCGTTTTTCGTAGGTGAAATCTTCCGTTCTTACATAATAACCCTTTGCAGGAATAGCCTGAATAATCCCTTTCTTTTTAAGTACATCATAAGCCAGTAGCACCGTATCTCTTGAAACCTGATTTTCCATACAAATTTTGTTGACAGAGGGTAATCTGTCATTTCTGAACAATCTTTTAGAAATGATGGCCTGCTCTATACATTCAATAATTTGTTTGTAGATAGGCGTATTGCTTTCTTTGTCTATAATAACAAGTTTCAAAACTGGTGGTATAAAATTAAAAACAGGTAGGTATTGGGATGTAAATATATTCAATCTTTATATCTTGAACAAGACTTTTTATTTTACCATGGAGAATATACTTTTCAGAAAGCTTGTTAATCAAAAAGGTTTTGAAGTTACATTCTGTAATTTCGGGGCAACAATTACTTCATTTAAAATTCCAACTTCTGATGGGAATCAAATTGATGTTGTTTTGGGATTTGATACTATTGAAGGGTATAAGAAATCATTTGAACTTCAGGCGCAACCTTTCCTGGGTGCTGTTGTTGGACCACATGCCGGAAGATTAGCGTTTGGAAAATATATGGACGATGGAACAGAAATCCAACTTGAAAAAAATTGTGGTGAACATCATCTTCATGGGGGAAGTATTAATCTTAGTAATCAATTTTGGGAATTAATATTACAATCAGATGATCGGTTGGTTTTTGAAATTGCCACAAATGATGGGCAGACAAAATATACTGCAGAGTATTTTTTAAATGATGATACCTTATTTACGAATTTAAGAGCAACGACTAAAGTTAATACCTTAGTGAATCTTACTCAACATTCTTATTTTAATCTTGAAGGTCACCAAGGGAGCATTTGTAATTTAAAAATGAAATTGCTATCCTCGGAATTTCTGGAAAAAAATGCTGATCTTCTTCCTACAGGGAAATTACTGAACATCAAAAATACACAATTTGACTTTTCTGAATTCGGAACCTGCCCAGCTGAGATTGATACGTCGTTTGTGCTCAGTGGAAAAAATCCCGGGGCGATCCTAAGGAATGATAAAAATGGATTGAGTCTAAAAGTCTATACCAATCAACCAATCATCCACGTATATGTGGGCGGCAATACTCAGCCTCTTATAGGAAAAGAAAATACGGAGTATCATAATACAAGTGGAATTTGTTTTGAAGCACAAAATTTCCCGGATTCTCCCAATCACAGTAACTTCAAAAACGGGATTCTCAGAGAAGGTGAGAACTATAGTAATGAAATTGCTTTTAAGTTTGAGATTGATTCAATTTAAAAATAATAAAGACCACTAATTAAGATGAAAGGACTTATTGCAGCAACAGAAGACGCATTCCGATTACATTTCGGAACCAATGCTGATCATATTTTTCTATCACCAGGTCGTGTTAATATTATTGGTGAGCATCTCGATTACAATGATGGGTTTGTACTTCCTGCTGCTATTGATAAATATATATGTTTTGCTGTGAGAAAAAATTCGGAAAGCTCGGTCTGCCGGATTTTTGCAACAGATTTCAATGAATTATTTTCTTTTGAAATTAATAATAAGGTAAACGGACAATGGCCGACATGGGTAGGCTATATTCTGGGAGTGATTAACGAAATCCGGCAACTTGGTAAAAACCTTCGTGGATTGGATGTCGTTTTTAAAGGAAATATTCCTATGGGCGCAGGAATTTCTTCTTCTGCGGCTTTAGAATGTGGCTTTGCTACAGTTTTGAACACCCTTTTTAATCTGCAGCTTCCCAAAAAGGACATTGCATTACTTAGTCAAAGAGCTGAAAATAATTTTGTAGGAGTGAATTGTGGGATCATGGATCAGTTTGCATCCGTGTTCGGGCAAAAAGATAAAGTGATCATGCTTAATTGTGATTCACTCGAATATCAATACTATGATGCAAAGTTAACAGATCATAGTTTCATTTTGTTGGATAGTTGTGTGAAGCATTCACATCTTTCATCAGGGTATAATGAAAGAAGAACAGAAGTTGAAACCGGAAAAACAATCATCAGAACTAAATTTCCTGAGATGAGATCCTTCCGGGACTGTACACCTGAAATGCTGGAAGCAACCAAAAATGAATTGGGAGAGATTCCTTATAAACGTTGCTTGTATGTCATCGAAGAAATGGCAAGAGTCGTAAAAGCAGCAAATGCTTTGAAAAACGGGGACTTAAAATTATTAGGAGAACTTTTGGTCCAAACCCATTTCGGACTTTCCCAACAATATGAAGTGAGTTGCCCGGAACTCGATTTTCTGGTTGATCAAGCTTTACAGCTTGATGGTGTGATGGGGGCAAGAATGATGGGCGGTGGATTTGGCGGTTGTTCAATTAATTTAATCGAAAATAATAAAGAACAATCTATTGTTGAGGAAATGAAACTTCGATATCATAATGAATATGGAATTGCATTAAAAGTATACAAAGTAAAGATTTCACACGGTACCAAAGAATATAAAAAAGATGAAGACCAGATTTAGTTCTAAAGATCATCCGCACAGAAGGTACAATCCTCTTCTTGATGAATGGACTCTTGTTTCACCTCAAAGAGCAAAACGACCGTGGCAAGGGCAGCAGGAAAAGGTTTTTATGGAAAATAATGAAGAATACGATCCCAATTGCTATCTCTGTTCAGGAAATACAAGAGCTAACGGAGTGCAAAATCCGATCTATAAAGGAGTATATGTTTTTGATAATGATTTTGGATCCTTACTTAATGATGAAGTATCCAGTCCAGAGACGAGTCACGAGTTTTTTATCATGAAGCCCGAGCGTGGAATAAATCGGGTAATATGCTTTTCCGAAGATCATAGTCTTACCCTTCCTGAAATGAATACGGAAGATATTGTAAAAATAATTGAAGCCTGGCAGCAAGAATATAAAGACCTTGGAAGCCTCGATTACATTAATCACGTTCAGATTTTTGAAAACAAAGGAGCAATTATGGGATGTAGTAATCCACATCCGCATGGTCAGATCTGGGCCCAATCTTCAATTCCTTCCCAAGTTATCATAACAGGAGAGAATCTTAAGAAATATTTTGAAAAAAATGGGCGTTCCCTTCTACTGGATTATTTGCATGAAGAGCAAAAAGCCGATGAAAGAATTGTTTCGGAGAACGAAGATTTTATAGCACTGGTTCCTTTTTGGGCAACATGGCCCTATGAAACCATGATCATCAGTAAAAGACATCTCAGGAATATTACAGAATTTACTCAAAAAGAAAAAATAGCATTGGCTGAAATTATTAAAACACTAACCATTAAATATGATAATATTTTTGAAACTTCTTTTCCATATTCTGCTGGAATTCATCAGGCACCTACTGATGGAACCCTGAATTCTGAATGGCATTTCCATATGCACTTCTATCCTCCCTTGCTACGTTCTGCAACAGTAAAGAAATTTATGGTAGGATATGAATTGCTTGCCGAAGGCCAAAGAGATAGTACTCCCGAACAAAGTGCTGAAATTCTGAAGAAATTATCAACCTTCCATTATAAAAACAAACACACAAATGAATAAATTAACTACAATTGATTACATCGTCTTTACATTGTATTTTGTGACGATTGTTATTTACGGAATTTATATTTTCAACCGAAAAAGAAAAAAAGAGGCAGACAGTAAAGATTATTTTCTGGCCGAAGGTTCATTAACCTGGTGGGCGATTGGGGCATCCCTTATTGCCAGCAATATCAGTGCAGAGCAGTTCATAGGAATGAGCGGAAGTGGGTTTAGTATGGGATTGGCAATCGCTACTTACGAGTGGATGGCTGCTTTTACCCTGATTATTGTTGCTGTTTTCTTCATTCCTGTCTATCTTAAAAATAAAATTTATACCATGCCGCAGTATCTCCATAAAAGATACAACGAAAAAGTAGCATTGATTATGTCTGTTTTTTGGCTGATGCTTTATATTGTCGTCAACTTAACATCCATTCTCTATCTGGGTGCATTGGCGCTCAACGGCATTTCAGGATTTAATCTCACCTTATGCATGAGCTTTCTTGCAATTTTTGCCATCATGATTACATTAGGAGGTATGAAAGTAATTGGTTATACAGATGTCATTCAGGTTTTTTTTCTGATTTTAGGAGGACTCGTAACAACCTATCTTGCGGTCACAATGATTTCAGAAGGTAAAGATTTATCTTCATTTGCAAAAGGGCTTACCTCAATGAGGAAATTGGCTGATGATCATTTCCATATGATTTTCAGGAAAACAGACCCTCATTATATTGACCTGCCAGGTATTTCTGTTCTCATCGGCGGAATGCTTATTGTAAACCTCAATTATTGGGGATGCAATCAATACATTACACAACGTGCCTTAGGAGCCGATCTTAAAACAGCCCGCAACGGGATTTTATTTGCTGCTTTTCTAAAACTATTAATGCCGGTGATTGTAGTATTGCCTGGTATTGCCGCTTATATATTGTACCAGAAAGGATTATTTCAGCAGGAAATGCTTCAGGATGGTAGCCTAAATCCGGATCGGGCTTACCCAACTTTACTTAATCTTCTTCCTTCAGGGTTAAAAGGTTTGTCATTTGCTGCCCTTACTGCTGCCATAGTCGCTTCTCTCGCCGGAAAAGCCAATAGTATTGCCACCATATTTACATTAGATATCTATAAACAATACATCAAAAAGGATGCTTCAGAAAACAAACTTGTACAGATCGGTAAATTTGCCGTAGTTGTTTCTATTATCCTTGCGGTAATCATAGCTCCTTTTTTAGGAATAGATAGAAAAGGAGGCTTTCAATATATACAGGAGTATACAGGCTTTGTCAGCCCGGGTGTCTTTGCCATGTTTATTCTGGGATTCTTCTGGAAAAAAACAACTCCCAATGCTGCACTTTTTGCAATAATTGCTGGATTTATCTTTTCAATAGGCTTGAAATTTGTTCCATTATTCGTTGATCTGTCTTTTTTATATCCGGTCAATTTTGCCGTTCCAAATGCCGAGGGAGTTTACGAAATCGCATTTATTGATCGTATGGCGGTTGTTTTTTTATTCTGTGTACTGGGAATGTATATCATTAGTATCAAGGAAACCCGACAAGGATTGAAAACAAATGCCTTGAAAATTGATTATTCCATGTTCAGAGTCGACAAGACATTCGCAATAGGAAGTATATTGATAATAATAATTCTCATTATTCTATATACGTGGTTCAGGTAGCATACAATTAAAACAATCACCTCTTTACAAAAGAATAGGGAAGGAGGAGCAATCATTTCATTCATACTCCCAGCTCTCATAATTTTACCCTCAAACCCTTAAACTCTCTCACTCTCAAACCCTCTTACTTTCAAACCCATTCAGGAGCTTCTCCCGCTATCCACTCATACTCCTCGCGCCCGCGCTGTCATCCTGAGCGTAGCCGAAGGATCCAACGCTTGCTGCGGGGTATCCGTTGCTATCGGGGCTAGGGATATAAGTAATGAGTAATAAGTAATAAGTAATAAGTAATAAGTAATAAGTAATAAGTAATGTTGCATTCCCTAATACCACTTGGTTACTTTATTTTCTTTCAACTCTCTACTTTCAATTCTCCATTCTCCATTTTCAATAATATAAGTTATGATAAGATTAGGGCGACTTCAATTTGTTATCCTCATTATTATTCCGATATAAACTCTCTTTTGTCATCTCGCAGAGATCCGGGGAGCATTATCCATAATTCGGGTATTTCAGTTAAAGCGATATTATCAATAGCAACGGGCTTTAGCCCGTTGTACTTTATTTCCAGAACCTGGATCCTTCCAGGATGACAACTATAGGGTTAGATCAAAACAATAGTGACAACAATGAATAGAATACCTATATAAATACAGAATGATAATTCCTTCACATTAATAAAACGCTCGGCCATCAATAGGAGTGGGCTTTAGCCTAGTGGTGGTCGGAAGATTTTTTCTTCCGATTTTCATTTTTGGTTACTTAAGTTTTATCTTTGATAAGTATACTTATTAATATGTCCATTTTCAACGAACACAAAATTTCAGTTTCCCAGTTGTTAAGCTTTATTCCTGAAGCCCTTTTATCCCATCTTTCAGCCAATACTAAAGTAGATCATTATTCTAAAGTTCTTCAAGGCAGAAAGATGTTTTATCTTCTATTATTTGCCATTATCAGCAGTGAAAAATTAAGCCAGCGAACACTGGAAGACACATTTAAAGATCCTGTATTTAAGGCTTTATTCAATCTTGATGAAACTGAAACTGTCAGACGCAGTTCTATTTCTGAGAGGCTTTCGAAAATCGATTCAGGATACTTTAAAGAAATCTACGATTGTATTTATAATATGTTCTGTGATTCCTATAACCCGGCAGAAAGAGAAAAATATGATTTAATAAGAACAGATAGCACTGTTATTGGTGAAGCCGCTGGAAAATTAAAAGAAGGCATTGCTCAAAACGGAGGTAAGAAATTTATTAAGTACAGTGTCTTATTTGATGGACTACTTCCTTGCGGAGTTGAAATTTACAATACTCCCAAATACTGTGCAGAAGATAATGCTCTTTCTGAAGCTGTATTGCAACATGTGAAAAGAGAAAAAGAACATGCCAATATTTATATTATAGATAAAGGATTGGGTTCTGCCCAAAGAATGAAAGAATTTGATGATAAAGGGGTGTTTTTTGTTATAAGATCTAAAGAAAATAGAAAACATGAAGAAATAAAGTCTTTTATTGAAAAAGATCAGAATATCGACTTAGGAGAAATTGTACTGATAAAAGACAGTTTAGTAAAGCTATATTCGTCAAAACCTGTCCCAACTCAAAAAGGGAAAACTTATAATAAAGAGGAACAAATTGAAACACATTTCAGATTGGTTGTAGTAAGCAGCAAACAGCAACCTGAAAAAGAATTTTGGTTTCTGACCAATGACTTTCAAATCTCTGCAAAAGATATTGCGAATTATTATCGAAAAAGATGGGATATTGAAGTTTTTTTTAGATTTCTAAAACAGGAACTTCATGCAAGTCATCTTCTTTCACTCAATAAAAATGGTATAGAAGTAATGATTTACATGACTCTTATTACAGCTATGCTTATACTGATCTATAAAAAAGCAAATAATATAGGATATAAAACAGCCAAAAGAAGATTTGCTATGGAGATAAGAAACCTTGCCATATCCATATTAATAATAGGGGCAGGTGGAAATCCTGATAAAGTCTTTAAAACTTAAAATAAAATGGTCGGACATTCTTCCGACCACCACTAGGCTTTAGCCCACTCAAATAAATAAATCATATTCCCCTGGCTTTAGCCCAAACGTATTTCAAAATGATTTTTGAAAACTGCACCACATTATATATATGGCATATCTTCCATTACCCATTACCCATTACCCATTACCCATTACCCATTACTCATAATAGAAAACTCCCCAGACCCTCATTTTCCCTCCCACTCTCCAACGCTCTGACACTTCCACCTGATCCTTCAAACATTTGTTTAAAATTTTTCTTCTTGCCTACCAGTACTTTACCTTTAAATATTACGGAAAAGTAAATTTTATGTTAAATAAAGTTGCGTGGTATGATGGAAGTTTCTATCTTTGCCCCACTGAAAAACGAAAGATATTCGGTAAGCGCAGAAGGGCTTTTAGATAAGCATAAACATTAAGATCTACGAAAGAAACGAGACGAAAAAAAACTTTTACTTTTTAATAAAAAAGGTTGCGAGTTAAAATAAAGTTAGTATCTTTGCAGTCCCAATTAAGGGAGCGCAGGAGTAGATAGATTGAGGGTTAGAGAGGAATTAAGGTTACAAAATAAACTTTAAAATTTTCTTCAAAAACATTTGGTCATTAAGAAATAAAGTTTTACTTTTGCACTCGCAAATACGGAGCGCCACTGACAGAAGAGAGTGCTTCGTTGAAAAGCGAAAGACAAGAAGTTCATTGAAATATAATATAACAACCAAGTAAGGAAAAACTAAAGCGTTAAAAAACTTTGAGTGAGTCAGACAAACATACAATGGAGAGTTTGATCCTGGCTCAGGATGAACGCTAGCGGGAGGCCTAACACATGCAAGCCGAGCGGTAGAGATTCTTCGGAATCTTGAGAGCGGCGTACGGGTGCGGAACACGTGTGCAACCTGCCTTTATCTGGGGGATAGCCTTTCGAAAGGAAGATTAATACCCCATAATATATTGAATGGCATCATTTGATATTGAAAACTCCGGTGGATAGAGATGGGCACGCGCAAGATTAGATAGTTGGTGAGGTAACGGCTCACCAAGTCTACGATCTTTAGGGGGCCTGAGAGGGTGATCCCCCACACTGGTACTGAGACACGGACCAGACTCCTACGGGAGGCAGCAGTGAGGAATATTGGACAATGGGTGAGAGCCTGATCCAGCCATCCCGCGTGAAGGACGACGGCCCTATGGGTTGTAAACTTCTTTTGTATAGGGATAAACCTACTCTCGTGAGAGTAGCTGAAGGTACTATACGAATAAGCACCGGCTAACTCCGTGCCAGCAGCCGCGGTAATACGGAGGGTGCAAGCGTTATCCGGATTTATTGGGTTTAAAGGGTCCGTAGGCGGATCTGTAAGTCAGTGGTGAAATCTCACAGCTTAACTGTGAAACTGCCATTGATACTGCAGGTCTTGAGTGTTGTTGAAGTAGCTGGAATAAGTAGTGTAGCGGTGAAATGCATAGATATTACTTAGAACACCAATTGCGAAGGCAGGTTACTAAGCAACAACTGACGCTGATGGACGAAAGCGTGGGGAGCGAACAGGATTAGATACCCTGGTAGTCCACGCCGTAAACGATGCTAACTCGTTTTTGGGCTTTCGGGTTCAGAGACTAAGCGAAAGTGATAAGTTAGCCACCTGGGGAGTACGTTCGCAAGAATGAAACTCAAAGGAATTGACGGGGGCCCGCACAAGCGGTGGATTATGTGGTTTAATTCGATGATACGCGAGGAACCTTACCAAGGCTTAAATGGGAAATGACAGGTTTAGAAATAGACTTTTCTTCGGACATTTTTCAAGGTGCTGCATGGTTGTCGTCAGCTCGTGCCGTGAGGTGTTAGGTTAAGTCCTGCAACGAGCGCAACCCCTGTCACTAGTTGCCATCATTAAGTTGGGGACTCTAGTGAGACTGCCTACGCAAGTAGAGAGGAAGGTGGGGATGACGTCAAATCATCACGGCCCTTACGCCTTGGGCCACACACGTAATACAATGGCCAGTACAGAGGGCAGCTACACAGCGATGTGATGCAAATCTCGAAAGCTGGTCTCAGTTCGGATTGGAGTCTGCAACTCGACTCTATGAAGCTGGAATCGCTAGTAATCGCGCATCAGCCATGGCGCGGTGAATACGTTCCCGGGCCTTGTACACACCGCCCGTCAAGCCATGGAAGTCTGGGGTACCTGAAGTCGGTGACCGTAATAGGAGCTGCCTAGGGTAAAACAGGTAACTAGGGCTAAGTCGTAACAAGGTAGCCGTACCGGAAGGTGCGGCTGGAACATCTCATTTTAGAGCGTCTTTTAGACGATAAACAAAATTAGTATCTTAGGATACAAGTACTTACTTAAAGTAAAGCTTTAGTTTTTTGTTTGGTTGATTATATAAAAAAATACAACACCCACTAGAAATTAGTATTAGGGAAAGAGATTGAGCAATGCAGAGGAAGAAGGAATTACTTATTACTCATCATTCATTACTCATAACAAAGTCTCGTAGCTCAGCTGGTTAGAGCGCTACACTGATAATGTAGAGGTCGGCAGTTCGAGCCTGCCCGAGACTACTAATTTTGAGTACAAGAGTTTTAGAGTATACGAGAATATGAGTTTAATGCTCAAAGGCTCAAACCCTACTACTCCTACACTCGACTAGAGGGGAATTAGCTCAGCTGGCTAGAGCGCCTGCCTTGCACGCAGGAGGTCAAGGGTTCGACTCCCTTATTCTCCACATAGTTACAGTAATGTAACAAGAATAGAAGATATTTATAAAATAAAACACAGGATTTTAGCCGATAGGGGCTAGAGCGTCCCGATTCATCGGGAAGGTCAAGGGTTCGACTCCCTTATTCTCCACAGTTTTGAAAGCTTAATTTAAAAGTTACGGATAGAGCCAAAAACAATATCTGTTCATTAAGCTGACAAGAAGACATTAAGATCATTGACATTAACGGTAAAGACATCACAAAGAGATAACCGAGCACTTTCGAGTGCCGAGTTTATAAAAATATCGATAAATTAAATTTTATCAAAAAATACTGAACTAATTTAATATTAGGAAAGAAATCGTTAAGGGCGTATGGCGGATGCCTAGGCTTTCAGAGGCGACGAAGGACGTGGTAAGCTGCGAAAAGCTGCGGGGATTGGCACACACGAATTGATCCGCAGATGTCCGAATGGGGCAACCCGGCATGTTGAAGACATGTCACTCTAAATTTATTTAGAGAGCAAACCCGGAGAACTGAAACATCTAAGTACCCGGAGGAAAAGAAATCGAAGAGATTCCGTAAGTAGTGGCGAGCGAAAGCGGATTAGCCCAAAAGCTGATATATGTTTAATAGAATGTTCTGGAAAGAACGGCCGTAGAGGGTGATAGCCCCGTATATGAAAGGCATATTTGAGTGATAAATGAGTAGGGCGGGACACGTGAAATCCTGTCTGAATATGGGGGGACCATCCTCCAAGGCTAAATACTCCTGAAAGACCGATAGTGAACAAGTACTGTGAAGGAAAGGTGAAAAGCACTTCGAATAGAAGGGTGAAATAGAACCTGAAACCGTACGCCTACAAGCGGTCGGAGCACCTATATGGTGTGACGGCGTGCCTTTTGCATAATGAGCCTACGAGTTAATTTTACTAGCGAGGTTAAGGTATTAAGTACCGGAGCCGGAGCGAAAGCGAGTCTGAATAGGGCGTATAGTTAGTAGGATTAGACGCGAAACCTTGTGATCTACCCATGGGCAGGTTGAAGCTCTGGTAACACAGAGTGGAGGACCGAACCGGTTGACGTTGAAAAGTCTTCGGATGACCTGTGGGTAGGGGTGAAAGGCCAATCAAACTGGGAGATAGCTCGTACTCTCCGAAATGCATTTAGGTGCAGCGTCGTATATAAGTTTATTAGAGGTAGAGCTACTGATTGGATGCGGGGGAGTCAAATCCTACCAATTCCTGACAAACTCCGAATGCTAATAAATGTTCTACGGCAGTGAGGGCATGGGTGCTAAGGTCCATGTCCGAGAGGGAAAGAACCCAGACCAACAGCTAAGGTCCCCAAATATATGTTAAGTTGAAGCAACGCGGTTGGACTGCATTGACAGCTAGGATGTTGGCTTGGAAGCAGCCATTCATTTAAAGAGTGCGTAACAGCTCACTAGTCGAGCGGTCCGGCATGGATAATAATCGGGCATAAACATATTACCGAAGCTATGGATTTGTATCTTAGGGATACATCTGGTAGGAGAGCATTCTATTTGCGCCGAAGCAGTACTGTGAGGTATTGTGGAGCGGATAGAAAAGAAAATGTAGGCATAAGTAACGATAAAGGGGGCGAGAAACCCCCTCACCGAAAGACTAAGGTTTCCTCAGCCATGCTAATCAGCTGAGGGTTAGTCGGGACCTAACGCGAACCCGAAAGGGGTAGTGGATGGACAATGGGTTAATATTCCCATACTTGCTCACACTAAAAAGGGGACGGAGTGCCGTACTTACTGGAGACTGACGGAATAGTCAAGGCCTAGCCTTCGGGCGAAGCTGCTGTAGGGAAAGTGCTTCCAAGAAAAGCCGAAGTGAAGCAACCCGTACCAAAACCGACACAGGTAGTCGAGGAGAGAATCCTAAGGTGCTAGAGTGAATCATGGTTAAGGAACTAGGCAAAATAGTCTCGTAACTTCGGGAGAAGAGACGCCATCAGCAATGGTGGCCGCAGTAAAGAGGCCCAGGCGACTGTTTATCAAAAACACAGGACTCTGCAAAATCGAAAGATGCAGTATAGGGTCTGACACCTGCCCGGTGCTGGAAGGTTAAGGAAGGTGCTTAGGGTTAAACCGAAGGCATTAACTGAAGCCCCAGTAAACGGCGGCCGTAACTATAACGGTCCTAAGGTAGCGAAATTCCTTGTCGGGTAAGTTCCGACCTGCACGAATGGTGTAACGATCTGGGCACTGTCTCAACCATGAGCTCTGTGAAATTGTAGTCTCGGTGAAGATGCCGAGTACCCGCAATGGGACGAAAAGACCCTGTGAACCTTTACTATAACTTCGTATTGACTTTGAGTAAGTAATGTGTAGGATAGGTGGGAGGCTGTGAAGCGGGCACGCTAGTGTTTGTGGAGCCAACGTTGAAATACCACCCTTTACTTACTTGGAGCCTAACTTCCTTTGGGAAGGACATTGCGTGGTGGGTAGTTTGACTGGGGTGGTCGCCTCCAAAAGAGTAACGGAGGCTTTCAAAGGTACCCTCAGCACGCTTGGTAACCGTGCGTAGAGTGTAATGGCATAAGGGTGCTTGACTGTGAGACCTACAAGTCGATCAGGTGCGAAAGCAGGACATAGTGATCCGGTGGTTCCGTATGGAAGGGCCATCGCTCATAGGATAAAAGGTACTCCGGGGATAACAGGCTAGTCTCCCCCAAGAGCTCACATCGACGGGGAGGTTCGGCACCTCGATGTCGGCTCGTCACATCCTGGGGCTGGAGAAGGTCCCAAGGGTTGGGCTGTTCGCCCATTAAAGTGGCACGCGAGCTGGGTTCAGAACGTCGTGAGACAGTTCGGTCTCTATCTATTGCGGGCGTTAGATGTTTGAGAGGGCTTGATTCTAGTACGAGAGGACCGAATTGAACAAACCTCTGGTGTATCAGTTGTACCGCCAGGTGCACTGCTGAGTAGCTACGTTTGGAAGAGATAAGCACTGAAGGCATATAAGTGCGAAACTCGCCTCAAGATGAGACATCTTTTAAGGGTCGTGGGAGATGACCACGTTGATAGGCTATAGGTGTAAAGACAGTAATGTCATAGCCGAGTAGTACTAATTACCCGTAGATTTATAGCCTGATATGGTGCTACGAAAGTGCAGCAAGGTTAGCTCTTTGTGAAAGTTTTTATCGATTAAAACGCAAAAGGCAAACAGCAAAAAGTGATTGGCAAACAAGCCAAGAGCCCTATGCAATAAGCCAGATGCTATATACAACCTTTAGGGTGGTTTTAGCGGTGGGGCTCACCTGTTCCCATTCCGAACACAGAAGTTAAGCCCACCAGCGCCGATGGTACTGCGAAAGCGGGAGAGTAGGCCGCCGCCAGTTTTTATTTTATTTTAAAAGTCTCATACAGTCATGTATGAGACTTTTTTTTGGTATATACCCCTAGGAATAGGTAATGAGCAATGAGTAATGAGTGATAAGTAATGTTGAATTACCATATACCACTGGGTTACTTTATTTTCAATCTTTCAATCCCCAACCTTTTTTCTACTCCCTTCAACTTTCAATTCTTCATTTTCAATAATATAAGTTATGATAAGATTAGGGTGACTTCAATAATTTGTTATCCTCATTATTATTCCCTGATATGCACCTGTTTTGTCATCCTGAAAGGATCTGGACGGTTGAAAAGAGATATGCAGCATTATATTCTAATTAAATAATTGAATAATGCTGCTTGGATCTCTGCGAGATGACAAAGATTGCGGATATGCGTGTAGATAAGGTTTCTAGGTTTTGGCTAAAGCCGATGGAAGGATTGATTATTTGTACAACGGGCTAAACCCGTCGCTATTGATGATGATAACTTATACAGAACCGCAGAATTATGGTAATGCTATTCAGATCTCTACGAGATGGCAAAGATTGTATACGTACCTGTTGATTGTTGAGCCATGATTGCTCATTACTTATTACCCATTACTCATCAAATAGCCCTGATAGCAACGGATACCCCGCAGCAAGCGTTGGATCCGTGGACCAGGTTCAGGATGGCAGCGATGGCGCGAGGAGTATGAGTGGATAGCAGGATAAAGCTCCTGAAAAGAAATGACTATTTAATCAATTTTTGTGGGTGTTCTATTCAAGATTTTTATTCTGAATTTATTATTTCTTACTACTAAGACTTATTTTTTGTATTCCAAAATTTCCAATCATGTGATAATTGTGACTTTATTTTATTATGAACTATAAGGCTAACTCACATGATATCAATGTTATTTATTGGCTTTTTATTTATTTTTTAATGCTATATTATTAAATACTGTTAAAATATTATATTTGTCTCAAACCACTGTGTATAGATATGAATAAATTAATAGTTAAGATTGGACTTCTCCCATCTTTATTTTTTGGTCTGAATGGTCTGTATGGACAAAATACGGATTCTACGAAGGCTGCAAAAATTGATGAAGTTGTGGTAACAGCTTATGGGGTGAAAAAGGAAAAAAAGACCTTGGGATACTCTTTCCAGGATGTAAAGGGACAAACACTAGTTGATGCAAAAGAAACGAATGTTACAAACGCACTCGTTGGAAAAGTTGCAGGGCTACAGGTAATTAAAGGAGGCTTTGGCCCGGCATCGTCGTCAAGGATTAATCTTAGAGGTTTTAATTCTCTTAAGGGAGACAGCCAACCTCTTATTGTTGTGGATGGTGTTCCTTTGAGTAATGGGATGGGGGTGAAGCCTAAGCAGAATAATGGCTACTTTAATAATGATTTCTGGAATCCGGATCTGGATATGGGAAATGGACTGAATGATATTAATGCAGATGATATAGAAAGTATGTCTGTTCTTAAAGGTGGTGCTGCTTCTGCATTGTATGGATCCCGAGGTGGTAATGGTGTTATTTTGATTACCACAAAGACCGGTAAAAGACGAGGAGGCGTAGGGATCACATATTCCACAAGTTTAGGTTTTGAAAGTATTTTTATGAAACCTGATATGCAGAATAGCTTTGGTTTGGGACTCAACGGTATTGGTAACCCAGCGAATAGTGATAATACAAGCTCTTGGGGGCCTGCAATTGAAGGATCTAATATGAAGCGGTATGATAACCTGAGTAATTTTTTCAGAACAGGGATTAATTCGCAACATACCTTGAATTTCCAGGAAAATTTGGGTGAGGGAACAAGCTTATATACTTCAGTTAATTATTTAAATGATAATAGCCAGATTCCAAATTCTAAGTTTGAGAGATTCAATTTTATGGCTAAAATGAATTCAACTTTTGGCGCTCAAAAAAGATGGACATCTGAAGTAAAAGTACAATATATTAGTAGTAAGGCTAAAAACAGACCTTCGGGCGGAAGGGGAGATGGAAATTATTATTCTAATATTCTCCTTATGCCACAGAACATAGACATCAGAGATTATCGTGAAGGGCAGACTCAGAATAATGTGAAATCAAACTGGATTACTCCGAATGGTATCAACCCTTATTGGTCTGCATATAATAGCCTTAATGCAGATAAAAAGGACCGCATGTTACTCAATGGCTATCTTAAATATCAGTTTAATGACTGGTTAAGTGCTGATGTAAGATTGGGTACTGATTTTTATGCTTTAAATGCCGATGCTAAGGTATGGACAGGCTCTTCAAGAAGAAATGCCTACGCAACCAGTGAGGAAAAGTTTTATGAAAATAATTATATTGCAAGTATCACTGCAAAAAAAGATAATCTGTTTGGTAAATGGGGAGGTTCAGTCTCTGTGTATGGACAAATGATGGAAAGCAGGACAAAAGCCCTTTATTTTTCTACTCAAAATCTTATCGTACCAAATGTCTTTAGCGTAACCAATACCAGCGATCTTGCCGGTATAGCGAATAGTGAGATAGATTTGTGGAAGAAGATTAATTCAGTTTTTGCTGCTGTAGAAATTAACTACGACGGATACTGGTTTATCAACGCTACGGCAAGGAATGATTGGTCTTCAACTTTGAATGCACAAAACAGATCGTATTCCTATCCTTCAGTGAGTACCTCTTTAGTGCTAACAGAAATGTTGAATAAGCTAAACGGAACAACTTCTAAAGTTTTAACTTTTGCTAAACTTCGTGCAGCTTATGCCGTAACGGGAAACTCTTTAGATCCCTATGAATTATATAATACTTACAGACTTGCTGCAGATCCCACAGGACATGCCATTTTAGGAAGGGAGAAAGTGTTATACGATCCCTATCTGCAAGCCGAGCAATTAAATACTTTTGAAGTAGGAGCAGATCTTAAATTCTTCAACAGGCTTTCTTTGGACGTGAGCTATTTCAATAATACTGCAAAAAAACAATTGATTAATTTACCGATGAATCCGCTTTCAGGTTATGAGTCCAGGAAAATTAATTCAGGAAAAATTCATAACAGCGGAATTGAGATTGTTTTAAATACTGATATTTTTAAGAAAGAAAATTTTAGCTGGAATATGAATGCAAACTTTTCAAAATTGAAAAGTGAAGTAAAAGAACTTGACGGAACTATTTCCAAATATCCTTTAGGTGGATATGACAATGTTACATTTTTTGCTGAAATAGGTAAACCTTACGGGGCTATTTATGGAACAAAGTTTTTAAGAGTTGAAGATCCCGGTAACCCTAATTATGGGAAAATTATTGTTGGGGAGAACGGATTACCTCAGGCTACACCTGATCAATATTACTTAGGAGATCAAACTCCTAGAGCATTATTTGGGTTTACCAATAGTTTTAACTATAAGAATATTGGCCTCTCTTTCCAGATAGATGGGCGTATTGGTGGGAAGTTTTATTCAGCTACTCAGTCAGCTTTACAAAAAGTAGGACTTGCAGCAGACACAGCTCCTGGTGGAAGACGTGATAATTTTGTGCTTGATGCTGTGGTACAGCAGAGTGGTGGCGGATATGCATCCAATACAAAAGAAATCACCCCGCAGGATTATTGGGCTGCAGTAACTGCCGGTAACCTGGGAATAACAGAGCAGAATATTTATGATGCTACTAATATCAGATTAAGAAATATTCAGGTGTCTTACAGTTTCCCAAAGAGTTTGTTTCAAAAATTTGCTCTTCAGAGTGCTAAAGTCTCCTTTACGGCCAATAATGTATGGATGCTATACAGTAAAGCAAAAGGTATTGATCCGGAATCTGTATTTGCGATCAATTCTAATGCAGTGGGATTTGAGAATCTTTCTTTTCCTACTACAAGATCTTATTTATTCACTATTACATTAGGCTTTTAATTATTAATCAAAAAATCATGAAAAAATATATCATATCTTTCATAGCACTGGCCACAGTTCTTAGTTCGTGTAACGACTTTGAAGACATTAATAATAATCCTTTCACTGTAGATATTAATAAGGCAGAACCTGAATATTTCCTTAATAATTCTATCCTTGGAGCACAGCAGGATCCTAATATTGCGGAACGTGTTTTTGTTCTGTACTGGAAAACTGCAGCAAGACAACATCTGACCACAGGAATTGCAGGGGGTTCCTATGATGACTCATGGACCGTTGAGTATTGGAAAGGAATTTCGGAATGGCTTAATAATGCTAATGCTGCGATTGAAATTGCTAATCAGAAAAAAGCGATCGGGCAGGGGAAACCCTATTATGACAATTTGATTCAGGTTTCCAGAATTTGGAGAGCTTACCTGATGAGCGAATTCTCAGATAATTTCGGTCCTCAACCTATCCAGGCATTTAAAGGAACAAATCCTCAGTTCAACTCTGAAAAAGATACCTATTACTTTATTTTGGATGAATTGAAAGATGCTGTTGCTAAAATGAATGTCAATCAGGGAGCTCCTGAAAACCCTAATGCTTATGACATGGCCTATGGCTTTAATTGGGGGAATTGGGTGAAATATGCCAATTCTATGAGGATGAGAGTTGCGATGAGAATTGCAGAAGTTGATCCTGCAAAAGCAAAAGCTGAATTCGAAGCTGCAGCTAATTCAAATATGTTGATTACTACAAGTGCTGATAATTTTACCGTAAAAGAAGACACAGGCTGGAATCCTTTATCAGGGGTGATGTCCAGAGAATGGAACTCTCAGATCTTATCAGCGACCCTAAATAATATGTATATAGGTTTGGGAGGAATTAATTCTACAGACCAGTTACCGGCAGGTCAGCATCCAACAGTGAAAGCATCTGATTATATCGGAATCAAATACGATGAACAGTTTACAACAATGACCAATGACCCAAGTGCAGGATATTGGCTGGATGGGCTTCCCAACAAAATAGACCCAAGAGCCTATAAAACATTTTATATTCCCGGAGATCTTACCAATCCAATTTATTCTCTTTATCCTACTTATACCAACCAGGCAACAACAAATTATGGTGATCTGACATTTGCAGACAACTCGAAAGTTACCATCAATACCGTTAATACCTGGAATGCTTACACTATAGGTAACTGGGGAGTTAAAGGTCAGCGAAACGGTCTTAGAAATGTGGTTGGATGTATGCCTGCTCTGGGTAAACAGTACAGAGAAGGTAAGAATTCAAGGATATTCTTTGCCAGCTGGGAGACCTATTTCCTGATGGCTGAAGCAGCATTAAAAGGCTGGGCTGTTCCGATGAGTGATGAAGCTGCTTATAATAAAGGGATACAAGATAGCTTTACCTATAATGGCGTTTCACAATTCTATGGTCAGTATATTGCTTCAACAGATTATAACCGTGATGGGACTTCTGTTTCGTATAGCCATATTACAGAGCCTGGAGGCAGCCATACTATGAAATATAAAGATCCTTCCACAGGAAATCTGGTTTCTGTTGATATCAAATATCCTGTGAATACCATTTATAAAAATGGATCAGTTAAAAATGATAAATTAACGAAAATCATTACACAGAAATATATTGCCAATATGCCTTGGCTTCCTTTAGAATCCTGGAATGATCAAAGAAGACTGGGACTACCATTCTTTGAGAATCCTGCGGTAGAGACTCCATTGGTTAATCTTCCTAATCTGAATTCAGGAAATTATATGACCAATTCTATTCAGAATTTCCCTCAGAGATTGAGGTATCCGAGTACATTCAGAAATACGGATCAGCCGGGATATGATAAGGCTGTTCAGTTACTGGGCGGTGCTGATGCAGTATTAACACCTCTTTGGTGGGCTAAGCATTAAGTGTATAACCTAAAAAATAAATCCTTCTCAACATTTGAGAAGGATTTGTTTTTTATACATATGCGTGGAAATAGAATTTCAGAAACTCACGATTCCTGATTGTGTTTACAAATATTAATTAGCGGCCACTGTGAAAACGACCCGAGTACTATATGAGGCGGCGGGAATGGTAACAGAAACACCGGATAGCTGCAGTTGTAAATTTATATTTGAAAAGTTGACACTATTGCCCAAGCCCAAAAGACCAACAAAAGTTATTGTTACAAATGTGACATCCGTTGCCTGTGGGATGGCTGTGTATGTAGTACCACCATTGATCGTCGCCGTACAGGCAACACAAAGGCCATTAATTGAAGTGGTTCCTCCTGTTCTTTTTGCAGAAAGTACTAAAGAGTTATTCCAGACGGTAATTGCTTGGTGCATGGTGATTTTAGCTCCATTACTGGATAAAAGATTTAAGAAAGATCCGGGTAATGTTCCGGAAATTGTTATGGGACTACTAGGGCTGGTATTATCATAAGTACCTGTATAATTATTGCCAGCTTCAGTAATAGCTGGAATCGTGGGAGCCCAGTTTCCTGATACCGTTACTGTTTGTGCTCCTAAATAGCTACTGCCTAATATAAGAATAATGTACAGATATCTTTTTAGAAGATTCCCTCTGAGAAATTGGTTATTCATTTTCATGCTTCTGTTTTATTCTGTGATAGTATAAACGATGGTCACAGTGGTATTGGTTTGTGCAGATAAATTGGCATAAGTACCGGGAACCAGAGAAATTGTAAGGTGATGTCCGTTATTGGCTCCGTTCCCCGTATAGGCTCCTCCGATGCCGCTGATAATTGTAGTTGGCGTGCTGGTAAGTGTAACCTGTCCAGCCGATGTTCCCAATGTACCTCCACCTGCTCCGGAAGCGGCGGCTGCCTGTAACCTTATATTTACCCCGGCAATAGCGGGACTTGCAGATGCAGTAATCCTTCTGGAAAGCCCCCCGGAAGCAATTGCAGAAGAATAATTGATCCATTTTGCAGTATTGGGTGTGGGGTTTCCAAGCGCATTTCCGGCTTCGGTAGGTGCTGTAAAATTTAGAGCAATACTTCCTGCAGGCTCGATATCCATTAAAGTAACCAATGGTAAGGTAAAAGTAACATTGGCCTGAGAATACAATAAACCGGACAACATAAAAGTTGTTAATAAAAGGGAGCGCTTTAGAATCATTTCTTATTTTTTATTTCATTATATCCTACCTTCAAGGATTCCTGTTGGAACTTAATTTCTATTTGCTGCTTGACTATGTGGATGTTTAATTTTTTTGTTTCTGCAGGTTGTAAAGTAAACTGAAATGTATCGGTTGAAATTTTATACCGTTTATCAAGCCCGTTTCGATACAATTTAACTGTCCAGTCCCCGGGCCTGAGATAAGTAAAATCAAAATCTTCTCCTATAAAGCATATTTTTCGGTACGTCTGATTATTACCTATTGCTTCTACCACGATGCTCTCTTTTTTATTTTTCTTTTTTCTTTCCTGTAGTGCTGCAAAATCTGCTTGATTTTTGTCCTCTGTTTCTATAAATTGAATATAGCCCTGTACAGTCGCTGCTGTAGTTAACCCGAAATTAAAAGTGTTTTCCTTATTGGCAAGAGCAATTGCCGCTGGAAAAGCAACAGTGGGAATATCATTAATCTCAGTCGTTGACCGGTCTATTTCCAGAAAATAATTTCCTGGAATTATATTTTTAAATATAAAATTTCCATCCCTGTCGGTTACAGATAAATAACTGCCCAGCATTAATCTTACCCCTTCCGTTCTTTTGATTCCAAGGTTACTGATATTGCCGGATAGAGAAGTATATTCTGCTGTTTTCTGCACCGGAATATTAGGACGCCAGGTATATCTCAATGAAAATATAAAATCTTTATCTCCTATCTGTCCCCGTTGTAATGAGTATCTGCCCGAAAGGTCAAGTTCATTTCCCGGAAATAGCTGCTGATGAAACAAAAGCTCAAATAAGTTTCTGTCCTTAAAATATTCTTCCGGAATATAATTGTTCTGATAAAAAATACTCAGGCTTGTCTTATCAGAGAAACGACTGAAAACTCTTGCTCCGTAATACAGTTGTTTTTGATTCTGCAATTGATACCTCGAAGTAATGGCATAGCTTCCAAAGATGCTAAACGATGTTCTGAATTTTTCAAATGATACATTAGCCGAATATAAACTTGAATTTCCATTAAATCCCGTCAGGTAATTATCCGTTTTTCCAAACTGTCCTTCCAGATTAACCTGGAATATTCCGATATGCTGATCTACGCTAACTCTGAAAAAACGTTCATAGTAATCAAATTGTTTAGGCTCCAGGCGATCCTGGTATTTTTGAAACCCGTTTGTAAGAATGACGGATCCGCTTGTCATATATTTGTACTGAATTCCGTAATGAAAATATTTTCTGTAGGGAGCGGCCAGAAATAAAGTATCTCTCTGGAAATTCTGGGCATCCTGCATATAGTTGGCCAGAACTGTGATCTTTTTAGATATTCTGTACTGGATATTTCCGCTGAATGTACTTGTATTGGTAAAATATCCTGCAAATTGAGGACTTGCCTTCATGTACATGATATTCCCGTTGAGCCTGTTGAAATTCACTTCAGCCTGAGCCATATAAGCTGTTCCTTCTGTTTTTTCTGTTGTACTGTAAGCGAATTCTCCCGAAAGATTAATATTTCTCGAAATCTTAAACTTTCCTTTTGCATAGGGAAGGTGTGCCTCAGAGTCTAATTTCATACTTCCAAAATTGGCTTCTTCCTTTCTGGGCATCTTATAAAGATATCCCACCGAAATTTCCGATTCTTTTCTGATTTTAAATGCTGAATAAAAATTAAATTCATCCTTAATATCCCTGAAAAAACGGGGATGATTATAAAAACCACCCAGACTTATTTTATTAAAGTCATACCGGACCTCAGCGCCGCGGCCATACCTTGCAAACTCTGTAAGGTAAGAAGATGAATAAGTTTTATCACCAAGATGAATAAAGAGGTTATCTCTTCTATAATTCACAAAATATTCTTCATATTGAGTAAAAGTATTAAGCTCTACAGGATTGTGGGTCACCGCTCTGAACTCAATCTGGTTTTTATTTTCTTTATCCAGAGTTCCCTTACCATAAAGTTCCCCCTGAAAACCATCATGATACTCTCCCATATTCTTCATGCCAACAAAAGACAATGAGGCAGCAATGGGAAGTCTGTGATAGATATCATTATCCTGCGGTTTCACAGAGATAATCTGGACACTGGCATAAACATTTTGGTCTTCCTTAGGGTTTTCGTTAGAGCTTACCGAAAGATTTAGGTTTTGAAACTCATTCTGGCCAAGATCAGGATTCGTTACCTTGTGGATAGATATTATCTTGGATTCATTAGGAGCTAAAGTTATTGAAGCGTCATGATCAACCACAGCATTCTTGCTTTGGAGAATAAGATTTTCTGTAATATTTCCATTATTTTTCAGAAGAAAAGAAGAGCGAATGATTTCTCCGGCTCTTACGTACTCAGGAGAGTCCAGCACAATAATGGACAATTTCCTGTTTCCAATAACAGAAATCTGAGAGGTTTTGGTAATCTGTATTCCTGTATTTTTTTCAGTCCCTTTTAATGTGATGGAATAGGAACCTTGAGCCGCTTCAGCAGCGATACGAAACGGAACAAGATAAGCTGTACTTTGGTGAGCATCCAGCTTAAATTCTCCCTTCGCTAAAATCGGAATGATATACGGACTTGAACTACTGATGGAAATATCATATGTTTTGTTTTCATCGGTAGTATTTTCTAAAGCAAAAGAAATAGAAGTAGACATTCCCGGCATTAAACTATCCTTTTTACTAACCAACTGTTGTTGAGAAAAAGCAAATACCGGAAATAAGAAGAGGATTATATATATAGTCCAGGTTTTAATCATTTTTTACTTCTAGTTCCACATTAAGGGCAAAAGCATTTTCATCCTCATCCGTTGTTATGATTACAGCTTTATAGGGGCCGGGCGGCACCTTGCTGATATCAATATCAAATGATTTGGATGTCTGAGGCAACAAACCCATGGGCAGGCTGGAAAAATTTCCTATTTTTTCACCTGTTTTGCGATTATAGATTTCAATGGAAGCAGTAGGTCTGCAATATAGGTTTCCCTGGTTGGCAATAGCAATCTTTACCAACTGGTTCTGGTCCTGTTTCTCGACTTTCACACCCTCAAACTTAAGATCAGGTTTGGCTTTTTCTGAATCGTAATCGGTAATTACCTGAATGGCATACCGGATAACAGAGGTGATATTTACACCTGCTTTCTTATCGCTTGGCTTTATATCTTCTACAGGTTCCACGATAACCACACTCCAGTAGCTTCCCGGATCTACAGCCTTATCAGGTACTGTAATTTCATAAAGTATCTCCGATTTCTCTTTCCCCTTTAAAGTGACAAGATTCGTATTGAGTTTGATCCAGTCCCCATTAGTCCTGTTATTGGTATGAAGGTTTGTATAACTGGTTGTTCCATTGGCATTATAGGTAAAGTCCTGTAAAAATATTTTCACATTTTGAGGATTGCTACCCGTATTTTCGATGGAAATTTTTCCTTTGTAAACTTTTCCGTTTTCTACTTTATAGGAATGCGTAAGACCATTGAGCACCACAATACCGGCATGTAAAAAGCAAAACTGCAAAATCAGGGAGATCAAAATAAGGACACGCTTCATCATAATCATGTAAAGTTTAATTAAATCAAATGGTAATAAAAACCCGGAAGAAACTGATAAACAATTTCTTCTCGCTCGGTTTTTAAGGTAAATTTCTTCTAGTTATCTGATATGGTGTAGGTAACTGTTGCTACAGTAGTAGCTGTTGCCTGTAAATCAGCATAAGCTGCAACTCCTCCGGGACCACTTCCGGCAGCAAGTGCGTACGTAAGATTATGTCCGTTGTTGGCACCATTTCCTGTGTAAGCACTTCCGATACCTGAAATAATAGTCTGATCAGCTGCACTTAATGTTAAAAGTCCCGCAGATGTTCCTAAAGTACCCCCTCCGGAACCGGTTGCTGCAGCAGCCGTTACGTGAATATCAACTCCGGGAATAATAGCATTCATCTTTACCGTTACATTACGGGTAGGATCTGCAACAGATTTGATGGAAGAGTAGTTCAACCAAAGTGTAGTATTGGCAGCACTTGCTACCACCGGGTTTCCTGCTTCAGTTGGAGCTGTAAATCCAAGGGTTATATTTTTTGTAGCGGCAGGCTCAATATCTACCAGTGCAACTTCCGGGATGGAAATCGTGATTGTGTGGTTATCAGTATTCGTATCTTGTGCGCTTAGATTTCCGGATACTGCAACTGCAAATAATGACAATGCAATCGTTAAGTTTAATTTTTTCATGATGCTGAAGATTAGTTAAGTGAATATAACAAAATTCGATATACTATGAAAAAAATATCATATATTTTTTATATTGTTAAAAATATACACTTTATATTTGAATATGATTGATAAATAATAAAGCGAATTTTCCTTTCTATAAAAGAAAATCCTGTACAATTTGTACAGGATCAGTTTGTGAGTTATTTAATTTGTTCTAAGCCCAGTGAGGATCCGAAACAGAGATTTTTCCGGTTTCTATTCTTCCGGCAAAATGCCAGATATGGCTTTCATACGTTATTTTTAAATCATACCAGCCCTTATTTTTGCTGAGATCAACAGCTATTTTTTCTTCCTGTTTAGGTAGAGAAACTGTTTTTTTTGTTTTTTCATACAGGTTTTCTATGCTGATAGAGATCTTGCTGTTTTTGCTGTTGTTGAAAATTAATTCAACCTGATTTTTAGAGGCATTATTGATTAGTACAACTTCCAATTCCGGGCTTGCAGTTCCTGCAAATTTTCTGAAAAAACCGTTCGGCCCAAAAACTTCATAATCGTATGCTCCGGCATCTACAACATGTGACAGGTCCTGCTTTGCATATAAGGCATAAGAGAAATGATAACGGCCATTATTAAACTTCGTTCTGTCATAAACCAACAACGGAACGCCATTATCTTTTAAATTCGTCATTCTGATCTTTCCTTCCAGCATATTGACATGGAAATCATAAGGAAGCGGATTGGACGGTTTTATCCCCCTTTCCTGAATATCCAGAAGTTGATTATTCAGTTCATTTTCTGTGTACCATTTCAGATTGGGTACCGGTTTATTTTTAGCTGCATTAATGGTTTTAGCAAAATCTTTTTGATTTAAATAATCCATCTTTGGAGCTTTTACATTCGGAGAATTAAAGGCAGAGGTGAGGTCTCCGCAAATCGCTCTTCTCCAATCGCTGATATTATCTACATGAACATTTTTGTTGAATTTTTTCGTGATAAATTTCTCAAGAAACTGCAATACTGAAGTATGATCCGACACTTCCGAATTCACAAAACCTCCTTTCGTCCATGGTGAGGCTATGATCATGGGAACTCTGTAGCCCAGGCCGACTGTTCCTTCAATTTTTTCATAATCTTTTAATGACGGATCAGACATATATTGCTGAGATTGATCAACATATTCTACACCCTCTTTTCCGTTCAGATCTACAGGCTGGCTAGGATTCATCGGGGGAGCAAAAGGAAGTACGTGATCAAAATAGCCATCATTTTCATCATAATTAATAATAAAGATGGTTTTTTTCCACATTTCAGGATCTTTGGTCAGAATATTCAATACCTCTGAAATATACCATGCCCCATACCATGGAGATCCGGGATGATCCGAAAAATGTTCCGGCGCTACCAGCCAGGATACCAATGGAAGCTTCTTTTCTTCCACATCTTTTCTGAACTGGAATAAGACATCGCTTTTAGGAACTACCAGTCGTTCTCCGTTTTCATCTTTACCGATTTCAAGATTCCAATAATCAGGATCATTGGAGTTGGTCGTAAAAGCTTTTTCGTGAAGGCTTTTCTCTTCCTGAGAAAGTTTTGAATAATTATCCGGGTGATATTTTACCTGATCTTCCTTTAACTCGGAAATCATGGCTTCCAATCTTTCTTTTCGATCCGGATTTTTTGTGATTTCCTGTTTCAGATAGGCAATGATATTCGGGATATTCTGATAGTATCCTTTTGAAAACTTGACATTATACTTTGAGAACCATTCAATCGGGTTATCGGTAAAATTGCTCAACCAGGCTTCCTGCTCTCCGGACATTCCTTTCGGAAGACTGATTTCATTTTGATAAATACGCCACGAAACCTGCTGTTCTTCTAAAATTTCCGGGAAACTTTTCCATTTTGCCTGTCGGGCTTTATCATAATCAATATTGTCATTGTAGACATTGGCTTTTACCTTTCCGTTTTGCTGTTCCCTTAATGTTCCAGTCCAATGAAATAACCTGTTGGGAGTTGTTCCTGTCAGTGAAGAACAAAAATATTGATCAAATATGGTAAAAGCATCTGCCAGCTGATAATAAAAAGGAAGGTCTTCACGGTCATAATAGCCCAAAGTCAAAGGAATGTCTTTATAATCTTTATTTCCGGAAGCCTTTGCCTGAAGCCATTGGTCATATTTACCTTTATTTAAGGCTTTCTGCTGATTGTCCCATGAGTGGGGAAGTGAGCTCATCCAGGTTGCTTTGGTATTTCTGAGATCCAATCGGGCCGGAGAAGCGTATTTTCCGTTATTCCCTTTTTGGAAGAAAACGGAGTGGTTGTCCTGTTTTACAAATGCTCTTTTGTCTAAAAAGCCACGAACCCCTTTAAGAGTACCGAAAGCATGATCAAATGAACGGTTTTCCTGCATCAGAATAACCACATGTTCTGCATCATAAAAAGTCGATAACGCAGCCGGTTCAATAGCTAAAGCCTTTAAAATAGAAGGATGAAGAACACTTGAAGTTCCTAATCCTGCTAATAAAAGACTTGATTTTTCTAAAAATTCTCTTCTGTTCATGTTCAATCGTAATAAGAAAGAAACCGCAAGTTAATAGGATTTTCCTGCGATTTCTTTGTTTTTAAATAAAAATAATCAGTTTTTTATTGCAACCACCAAGGTTTGGAGTTAATATTATCATTTCCTCCGTATTGAGTGGCAAGTGCTGCTTTCAGGTTGTTGCTGTTATAATTATATTCCGATTGTGGATATCTGAATCTGAATGGAGCAGGAACCCCCGCTTTCAACGGATAATTAGGATATCCTGTTCTTAAATAATCATAATAAGAAGTCCATTGTGACTGGTGGAACATGGTCATGTATTTTTGGGTCATAATTTTCTCCAGTTGTGTTTGCAAAGGAGCTGAATTATCATAAACCACCAAAGGAGTTGCCAGGTACTGATTTACGTCAAAGCCTGTGAAATATTGTCCCGGATTTTTTACATAAGTCTGATAAAAAGTAAAACTACCTTTGATTCCGTTATCGTAATGCGTTTTTGCAGAACCTGAAATCCAGCCTCTGGCAGTAGCTTCTGCTAAAATAAACTCTAATTCCGGGTAACTTAAAACAGAAGAAGGCTCGTTGGTCGGATCTTTATAGAAACGATCGTTAACTTTAGAAATATTTTTTGCCTTAATCAAATCAGCATTATCAGAATATGGAGATGTAGGATTTCCTCCGTTGTATGCTGTGAAATCCGTAATCGCTTTTCCGGCTTCCTTTGCTCCCGTAGTCTGGGATGCAAAAGTAAATAACCTTGGATCATGTCTGTCTTTGAATAGATTGATAAAATAATCCGCCATATATAAGCTGGATCCGTATCCACTATTATTGAACATCGTATATCTGCTGTCTGCTGCATCTACGAATTTAAGTTCACCGTTGTCTGTAATGGAGGTCATTATCGGCTGGCTTCCTGCAATAGAAGCAAATTCCGTTGCAATGGTATAACTTCCTACTGTAGTTTTTTTAGAAAGTGTAATTAAGATTTTCAAACGGAAAGAGTTGATCAGCTTTTTCCATTTTGAGGCATCTCCATTGAAGATAATATCACCCTCAATTGTATCAGTGGTATTAATAAGATCATTGGCCTCTTTTAATTCTGATAAAATTCCGGCCATAATAGCGTCCTGACTGTCATACTTAGCCTGCGTAATTCCGGATTCGCCTTTCACAGCTTCGGAATAAGGAGCGCTTCCTACTTTTAAACTGATATTAAAGAAGTGATACGCTCTGAAAAATTTTCCGATGGCTAGATAGTTTTTATTCTTTCTTTTTTCAGCTTCCTGCATCATTTTTACAGTATTCAAAAGTCCTTTTGTGTAGACTTCAAAGGAAGCATCATTCCATTTCATATATTGGTATGTATTTTCACCATCCGTACCAATCATCATCCTTGAAGCATACATATTGTCGCCATTCACCTGAAAGGCATCTTTTGCAACAAAGGTCAGAAGATATTTAGGATCGATACTTGCCTGATCATTTGGGTTTTCATTGATTGTATCAAGGCTGGATTCACATGAAGTCATTGCTAGTATTCCTGCAGAGAACACTGCTGTTAGCAATCTTTTTGTTTTTTTACTTCCTGATCCTTTCATATTGAATATGTTATTTTTCATTGTAATGTCGACTTTAAATTAAAACTTAAGATTAAATCCGATTCCGAACCATCTGCTTGAAGGATCCTGAATGTCATTGGTAACATCACCCGTTCTTCCGGATCTAATCTGGAAATCAGGATCAGAATAAAGGTTCTTGGATTTTTTCCACATTGCCAGATTATAGGCAGAAATATTAGCTGTGAAGCTTTTGACTATTCCTTTAGGATTAAGAAGGTAAGAGAAATCATATTCCAATACTACAGATCTTAACTTGACGAAAGTTCTGTCAAAAACATTCGCAAATTCTTCGCTCTCGCTTTCTGTTACTCTGGCCTGGTAAGGATAGTTCTGTGCCCAATCCTGGAAGCTTATGGCTTTGGTATGCGGTGTGTAAAGACCGGTTGCCGGATTATAGTTTACACCGTCCGGTACGAAATAATAAGTTCCCGGGTTAGCATATTCAAGATCTCTGTAGGCTACAGAATTCGGATGCTTTCCTCCCCACCACATTTTTTCCACTACCTGAGATCTCATGACACCACCGATGCTTCCGTCGATTCCGATATTTAAAGTGAATTTTTTATACTTGAACGAGTTGTTGATTCCAAAAGTCCAGTCCGGGTTAAAGTGGCCTAAGTTGGTTTGATTATTTGCTCTTGTCGGCATTCCTGATTTGGCGTCCAGAATTACTTTTCCGTCCGGAGATTTTTGCCATTGGTAATCATAGTAGCTGTCCATTCTTTCACCCAACTTGATGTTGTTATAGTTTGGCATATTATCATAAATGGAAGTCAGTTTTTGTTCATAGGTGCTCCAGTTGATTAACGCTTTCCATGTAAAATCAGAAGTTTTTACCGGAACCAAACCAAGGGAAAGTTCAAATCCTTTTGTAGTATACTCATTACCGTTTACGTACTGAGAAGTGAATCCCGATGATTCAGCGCTTGGAAACTGCAGAATATTATTATAATCTAATGTTCTGAAGTACGTGGCATCAAAAGTAATTCTGTTGTTTAAGAATCCTGCGCTTAAGCCTAATTCGTAAGACTTTGTTTGCTCAGGTTTTAAAGAATTTTCTATGTTAAGTGTGGTAGGATAATAATAGGTTGGATTACCATTGAAAGTAATTCCTTTATTGTTTAAATAATAATTTCTGGTCGAATAAGGCTGGAAATCATAAGCCACCTTTGCCCATGAAGCAGAAACTTTTAACATATTAACAGCTTCCGGCATTTTTACCAGATTGGAAATCACAGCACTGATGGATGCTGAGGGATAGAAGTAAGATCTGTTTGCTTTTGGTAGGGTAGAAGACCAGTCGTTACGTCCTGAAATATTGATGAAAAAAGCATTATACAATCCGATGTCAATGGTTGAGTAGGCACTGTAAATTAATTTTTCCTTTAAATAGGTGTAATTTTTAAGAGCCCCAATTGAGTTCTCGAAAGAGTACACTTCAGGAACTTTTAATCCATCGGTAGATCTTTCATCCTTATTGTTTTTATAATAAAAAGTGGAAGCTCCGGCATTGATGGTAAAATCAAAATTTTCTGATATTTTTTTCTTGTAAGTAGCCAATACATCATAGTTGAGGTTCCAGGTTTTTTCATCTTTCACAATATACCCTCCGCTTCTTGGCGCACTGTAATTGAAATAAGAATAAGGACTTAATATTTCTGTTTTGCTATGATTTTCAACGATTGATATTTTTCCTTTTACCGAAAAATCCTTTGTTGCTTTATATTCTAAACCGGTTTGGGCATTGATAATGTCGGTTCTGTTCTGATTTTTATAATATTCTGCTCCGAACCAAGGGTTGTTGTACCACGCATAATTCCAGTTGGCTTGTTGTCTTCCTTCCTGTCCAGGAATCCACATATGATTTTTCAAAGCCTTTCCGTCCACATCACCTCCCATCCAAATCAGGATGGTATACATGTGACCGCTGGGGTTGTAATCGTAGTTGGGAATATTAGGAGTAAATGCCTGATTAAAATTGAATTTGGTATCAAAAACGAATTTATCTCCAAAATGATTTTCAGAAGAGAAATTCACTCCATATTTCTGTAAATAAGAATTAGGAACCCTGTCATCGTAGTTCATGAAATTCCCCGATAATCTGTAGATATCTTTATCGTTTCTATAGCTGATCGCAAAATTGTTGTTATTGATGACTGCAGGCTTTAAGAAAGTACTTAAGTTATCATGGTATTTCCAGTCAATAGGAACCCTTTCATATCTGGACTTATCATTATACTGAGATCCAGATACAGCACCATACCATGGAATAACCTGTCCGGTTACCTTATCTCTTATCGGGCTGTTCCATTGGGCGATTTGTAAGCCCGGAACAAATTTTGGACCCCAGATCATATCTCCGTCATTTACTCCACCATCAGCTCCGTCCCAGAATTCATACTTTCCATGAGAACCGTTTCCGTATTCGGTTTGTGTTTTCGGAAGATTGGTAAAGCCTCCTGTAATCATTGTGTTTTGGGAGAATTCTACTGAGAAACCTTTCTTTTTAGCACTTTTTGTGGTGATCAGAATTGCTCCGTATCTTCCTCTTGAACCGTATAGTGCAGAAGCTGTAGCTCCTTTTAAGACGTTGATATTTTCAATATTGTTTGGATCAAGATTTTGGAAAACTTCTTTTTCTACAATAACCCCGTCAATTACAAAAACCAAATTCGAGTTTCCTCTTAAGGTAAATTGTGGAGCCTGCTGCATTCCCGTTGGATTAGAAACACTAAGGCCAGACACCTGCCCGGAGAAAAGGTTTCCGATGCTTGGGGTGGTAATGGTTTCAAATTGTTTGGTTCCTACTTCCTGTGTAGAATATCCGATTTTCTCCTTCTTTTTAGCAATCCCTAAAGCGGTAATCACAACGCCTTCAATCTGCTTTTCATTCGTTTTCTTTAAGACAACAGAATACTGCCTTTTTGAAGAAACCTCCACAGTGTAAACAGAAAATTCAGGTGAAAGAAATTCAAGAATGTCTCTTGGGTTGGCCGAAATAGTGAAATTTCCATTTTCATCTGTGGTTGCTGTCTTACCTGTGTTTTTGTCGGTGATATTTACACCGGATACACTCGAGCCGTTTTCTGACTTTACATTTCCGGAAATATTAATTTCCTGAGCGGTAAAATAAAGGGGTAGCAAAAAAACGGCAAAAGTAGCTAAAGTTCTCTTCATTTTTTTGAAGGCAAATTTAGCGGGACATTGTTACCTAAATTTTAAGGACATATTAAAATAAAAATACGATTTAAATATTTTTTAACAGAATTAATTAACAAAATGGTAAAGTGGAAAATGTCTTTTGTATAGGTGTTTTTGCTTTATTATAATGAGTTGGGGCGGAAGTTTTTGAGATTTTTAAAACAGCTGAAACGCATTCTATTAACTGTTTAATGATAGGTAATTATTAAAAACGGTAACTTCATGCTTCCCGCTTCTTTTCTCTTTAAAACCTACTCAGGATTCCCCAGTGGATTTTTATATCATTGAATTTAAATGGATTTCCGAATTCATTACCGTTTGAGAGCTGAAAACTCATCAGCCCAATGGGAATAAAAAAGTTGAAACCGAGCCCGACACTGTAGAGTTTAGGTTTAACATTTAAAGATTTATTATTGAGCTGTCCGTATTGCCCGAAGAGGTCAAAAAAGGCCTGATTGCCGATGAGGTACCGGTATTCCAAACTTCCGTAATAATAGAAATCGGCGGCAAGAGAATTTTCATTAAAGCCCCGCATAGAATTCCATCCTCCGAAACGGTATAATTCGTTGGCAGAAAATTCCATTTTAGAATCCATCATGGCTCCTTCACCCTTTATATTGAGAAAATGGTTCCCTGAAATGTGGTAGTTGTGTTCTCCAAAGAAATAAAACTGGTTCTGCGTGGATTTGATATTTCCTTTGGTGTAAGTTGTTGTCAGAAAATCATAACCGACATTAATTTTTGTTTTATACAGGAACAGGTCAATGTCTGTAGGTTCGGTCATTTGATACCAGACTCCAATCCCTCTTTTGTTGTAATCTTTTCCTGCAGCATATAATGAATCAATAATAGTTGAGGTTTCTAAAGTAGCTCTGAACCCTATCTTGTTTCGGTTATTGAGATGGTAATAAAAAGCCGGAAGGAATTTTACGTTGGCAAAAGTAGAGTCCTGTCTGTAAATATTCACTTTTGCATTCATCCCTACATTTGATTTAAAAAGATAGGGGATATCTACCTGGAGGTCAAAAGTCTGCCCTCTATCCGGGTTTCTCTGCCAGTATAAACTGATGGCTTCAAAACCATTGAACATATTTCTGAAATTGACATTCATGGTACCGTTTAAGGTAAATTTATCCTTTTTATCATTTCCAAAACCTATCACTCCATCAAAAGTATTGGTTTTTTTCTTTTCTAAAAACAGATAAATATTGGTAGAATCCTTAGTAAACAATGTCTGTGGCTGACGCTCTAACGTTAAGAAGGGGTGACTTTGGAAGTTTTTATTAATGGCCAGAAGATTCTGGTCATCATAGTTTTTACCTTTGAATTCCTTCTCCAGGTTTTTGATAAATCTTTTAGGAACTTTTTCGTATCCCTTTACCACAAATCCGTCGATCGTTCTTTTATCATTCTTATTAATGTCAAGCTCTACGATGGGAAACCCGTTTTTCTGACCTTTATATTTCGATTTAATTCTGCTGAAAGAATACCCGTCATCAATATAGCTTTTGTTAATGCTTTTCTTGGTTGAATCTAAATTTTTGGTAAAAAATCCTTTCTGAACTTTTAACTTTTGAACAATAGAATCAGAAAGATCTACATAAGTTTGATTGAAGTTTTTTCCTTTATCATAAAAGATTTCCGTACTGTCACCTTTTATCTTTACCTCTTTCAATTGAGTAAAGAAATAATTACTCTGTGCCAAAGAGTCCAGAAACTTGACAGCAGAAACAGAATCTTTTACTTTTCTCTTGACTTTGGTTTCAGTATCAATCAGCCAATACTGTTTTTTCTGCGCTTGTACAAAAACGCAGAAGAAAACAAAAAATATTTTCAGAAATAACTTCAATGCTAAATTTATTTAAATCATTAAGAATTAAGTTGCATTCCGATTAATCATTTTGAGCTTAAAAGTGAAGCCATTCTCAGTCGTTCTTCACTCCTTAATATCCCTTAATGGTTTAAATACAGTTAATAATTTTTCTAAATAACTGAAACTAGTCCAGTTTATTATATTTTTTCATTAAATTCTCATAAACTCCCTGAGGAAGAATCCATTTCAAAGGAACTCCGATTTTCTGTCCGAATTTACCAAAATAATAATGAGCGTTCCATTTATTCTTTGATAAAAGCTTTTCAATATAAGCCGCCACTTCTATAGGATCATTTCCATCGTCCACATGAGAGTTCATCAGGCCATACACTTTATTGAAAATGTTTTTATACGGTTCAGAAACCTGAGCAATGACCCTGTTTTCGGCGATATTGGTTTTAATATCTCCCAGGTGAAGAGAGCATACATCGATATTCCATGGGTATACTTCATACCTCATCGCTTCAGTTACTTTGTCTAATGCCGATTTTGAAGCGGAATAAAATCCACGAAAAGGTAATCCCATTTCACTTCCTATACTGGAAATATTGATGATTTTTCCAAATTTGTGATCACGCATTATAGGCAGAACGGCACTCATCATCTGAACAGGTCCTGCTAAATTCAGGCTGAAAAGTTTTAAAATATCATCTTTAGTAGAATCCTCTACAGCACCTACCATTCCCATCCCGGCATTGTTGATCAGAACATCAATTCTGGATTCTGTCTGCAAGACTTCTTTGATTGCGTTTTGTACAGCGGTATTGTCGGTCACATCCGTTGGGATAGATTTGAAATACTGACTTTCCGTATGCTTTCTGCTCAATCCGTATACTTTGTGTCCTTTTTTACCAAAATATTCGGCCAGTACAAATCCGATTCCTGATGAGGTTCCTGTGATGATAATGGTCATGTAATCTGTATGATTTTAATTTCAGCAAATGTAAAAAAAGAAAAATGAACTCTGTTATTTATTATATCTGAAAAATGATTCAATCAGATACTGATTTAATTTGTGATCCCTGATGTGTTGATTCATTGTAAACTTAAAACAAACTTAATACGAAGTAAAATGGGTCTTAAAAATGGAATGATTACATTATTTGCGTATCATGTTGAAATACAGTGTGTTATTTTTGTTTTGTGGTAAGGCTTGTTCGAATAAAGCTAAAATTTCTTAATAAAAACATAAGAAACTCTTAATGAGCTGGGGAAGGAAGCTGATCTAATTTTGCATCTAATTTAAAAAGGATGTCATGAATGTATTTAAAATCCCCGTCTCTGTAACGTATCTAACAGGCCGGGTATTACTTATTGGTGCAATATCAGCTTCGCCGATGTTCCTCGCTCAAAAAAAAGACAGTATAAAAGAAAAATCCATTGACGAGGTTGTCGTTGTTGGATATGGGACACAGAAAAAAAGCAAGGTGTCTGGTGCTGTTTCAGAGGCTTCATTGGATAAGGTGAGTTCCAGATCTTTGTCCGGAATAGGAGAAGTACTTCAAGGGAAAGCTCCGGGAGTAACGGTTGTGAATGAAGGAGGAGATCCTAACGGTTCACCCAAAGTTAATATCCGTGGTTTGGGAGGAGTTAACGGGGAAACGCCGCTATATGTTATAGACGGTGTTGTTTTTAACGGAGGTTCATCCAATAATCCATACGGTAGAGGAGCTGCACTTTTTAAAGAAACCCCAAATATTAACCCAAATGATATTGAAGATATTTCCATCCTTAAAGACGCTTCAGCAGCAATTTATGGAGCAAGGTCCTCAGGTGGAGTTATCCTTATTACCACAAAAAGAGGTAAAAAGGGAAAGCTGACAGTAGATTTTGATGTTAAATACGGTATCAATCAGGCATGGAAATTAAAAGAATCTTTAAATGCTGCTGAATTTCAGGATGTAATGCGTCAGGCCTATGACAATGCAGGAAAACTGAGCAGTCTTCCATTGGCTTTTAATGCTGATAAATATTCTGACGGGAGAATTACCAGAACCAACTGGATGAAAGAGATTTTCCGTACGGGAACCATTCAGGAATACAATGTAAATTTGAGTGGAGGAAGTGAAAAATCCAGATTCTTTGTAGGAATGAACCACAGGAATCTTGAAGGAATTCTGTTAAATACTCAGGCAAAACGATATAATTTCAGAGTAAATTCTGAACACAAGGTGAAAGACTGGTTGACGATCGGGGAGAATATGTACTATAATTACTCTGACGGAAATACAGCAGATACAAAAAATGGATATACAGGAGCGCTGGTCGCTGCCATGTATTATCCGCCGAACGTTTCAGTGTATACCCCAACTGGAGCTTATTCAGGATTGCCGATTGATGTGGCGGGAGGCTATGGAGATATGATCAACCCTGTTGCTTATCTTAAAAGGATTAGTATTCAAAATCCAACCCATGAGATTTTGATCAATCCGTATATCGAAGTTGCATTGGCTAAAGATTTGAAATTCCGTTCCAATTTTTCTCAAACCTTTAAAATCGGAAATATCAAGGAATTTACCTCCAGAGTGTTAGAAGTTGGAAAAATATTCGATACCAATAGTTTAGAATATCAGTCTAATACAGTAGCAACTTCTCTAGCTGAGCAGCTCCTTACCTACAAATTTACGCTTGGCAAACATAATTTTGATGCTCTTGCAGGGTTTACTTTTCAGAAAACAACTGAAGACGGGTTCAGGGCAAAAGCTTTTGATTTCAGAAGCGAAGCAGAAGCCTTCAGGTATCTTCAGAATGCGGCAGACACGAATAAAGAAGTATTTAGCTACAAATATAAACAGGCTCTGACATCATATCTGGCAAGGTTCAACTATGACTATGCGGGAAAATATATCATTAGTTTACTAGGAAGAAGAGACGGAACCTCTATGGTGTCTAAGCAAAATCAGTTTGCAAATTATTATTCCGTTTCGGGAGCGTGGGTGGCTTCCAAGGAAAATTTTTTAAACGAAATTTCCTGGCTTTCCAATCTGAAATTAAGAGGGAGTTACGGGATTTTAGGAAACCTTGGAGGGGTCTCTTATCAGGCAGTAAATCCATTAATGACACGTGATAACAATATTATCTTCGGACAAGATCCGACACAGAATATTGCTTATTATGCTACGACAAAAGCTAATCAGAATCTAAAATGGGGTAAATCCGAACAAACCAATTTCGGTGTTGATGCTTCTTTCTTCCGTAACAGCCTTTCTTTACAATTTGATTATTTTGTTAAAAACTCAACAGATCAGATCTTCAATGTCAACCTTTCGAGTACCGAAATGTATAATGATCGATATGTTAATGCAGGGTTGTTTCAGGATAAAGGATTTGAACTAGGGATCAATTATAACAGTAAAAGCAAAGGTGACTTTACCTATTCAATCGGGGCGAGCATTAGTCAACTAAAAAATACGGTTAAGCAATTGGCTGGTGTGGATGAGATCTTTGTTAACAGTAATAATGTGAGAGGAGTATTGAAACCAACCCGTATAAAAGTAGGTGAATCTCTATATTCATATTATGGATATAGAACTGATGGAATTTTCCAGACTCAGGCCGATATTGATAATTATAAAGATGCAAATGGTAATCTCATTCAGCCTAACGCTAAACCGGGAGATATTAAATTCCTGAAGAAAGACGGAAATACCGGAACACTGAATAACAATGACTTTGTAAATCTCGGAAACCCTTACCCTAAATTTTCTTACGGATTATCCTACAATATGGCATGGAAGAACTTTGATCTTAACTTATTCTTCCAGGGAGTATATGGAAACAAAATCTTCAACGGATTGAAATTTATTTCATTAAATCCAGGTGGAACCGGGCAGAATTATAACATGGACAGAGATATCCTGAATGCCTGGACGCCCCAGAATGCCAACACCAATATTCCTAGGGTAGTACAAGGTGATCCAAGCGGTAACTATTCCAAAGTATCGGATTTTTATGTAGAAGACGGTTCTTATCTGAGACTTAAAAACCTTACAGTAGGATATTCTTTACCAAAAGAACTTTATAATAAGCTTAATGTGAGTAAAATCAGAGTGTATGTAACCACCAATAACCTGTTTACCATTACCAAATATACAGGTTTTGATCCTGAAGTAGGAATGGAAACTTATGGGGTGGATACCGGAAGATATCCTCAAGCCCGTTCATTTATTTTCGGACTTGAAGTCGGGTTTTAATCTAAAATAAATTTAAAAGTAAAAAGATGAAAATTTTCAATACAATCATTTTAATAACAGGGCTGTCGGCATCATTGCTGTCATGTACCAATGAGCTTGATATACAACCGGAAGGAACTCCAACGGAAGCCAGTTTCTGGAAAACTGAGAATGACCTGATTACAGGAGCTAATGCTATGTATAAGCCCCTTTCCGACAGTGAATTTTATGGGAGAGGTTTTTTCTGGTTCATCAATGCCAGTGACGATATGGTAACAGGAAGATCAAAAAGTGAAGCGGATAACGTGAAGAATTTTAGCAGCAATTATATCGCTGCAGGAGATCTGGAAACGCAATGGAACAAAAGATATACAGTGATTGGGGTGGCAAACCGTGTTATTCGTAATGTTGATAATATCCAGGCAGCACAGGCAACCAAAAACAAGTATTTGGGCGAGGCATTATTTATGAGCAGCAGAATGTACTTTGAATTGGCATATAGCTATGGAAATGAAAAAGCGGGCATCCCTATCGTAGACCGTACCAAAGAACCGGAGGGACCGACTCCGAGAGCAGCCAATGTGATGGAAAACTACAACTACATCGTTAATGATCTGAAAAAAGCGGCAGAATTATTACCAAGTCAGGCAGAACTTCCTGCGAAAGATTATGGAAGACCTCATAAAGCTGCAGCTTGGGCGCTTTTGGCGAAAGTATATCTGTTTATGAAAGACTGGCAGAACGCTTCGTATTGGGCGAATGAAGTAATGACGAAAGGGAACAGAAACCTGTTGAATAATTACACAGATGTTTTTAAAGCTGAAAATAACTACAGTTCAGAGTACATATGGTCAGTTCCGAGTACTCCTAAGTTTAATTCGGTAGGTAGCATCCTTCCCGGAGTTATGCTTGAAAATAAAGGTTGGGGCGAATACAACGGATGGGGTTACTTCCAGCCTACGAAGGAATTATATGATGAATATGAAACGGGAGACCTTAGAAGAAATGCTACCATTCTTAAGTTAGGCGATAAGTTTACGTTTAACGGAACAGAAAGAACATATGCTTCTTCCAACTCATTGACGGGGTACCAGTTCAATAAATATATGGATGCTTTCAAATATCCTTTAAGCAGTGGCCACGTGAGTGCCAACGGAGATTATCCGTGTACGGATCTTGCCATCCCGATAATGCGTTATTCTGAAGTGATTCTTATTAAAGCAGAAGCTTTGCTGATGTCAGGAGGAAATGCAGATCAGGAAATCAATATGATCAGAAAACGTGCAGGACTGGCTCCTAAAAACGGATGTACAATGGCAGACCTGAAGCATGAAAGACGTTGTGAGCTGGCAGGTGAGTGGTCAGATCGTCACAGAGATCTTGTTCGTTGGGGAGATGCTCAGGCCAATTATGCCAAGCCTTTACATGGTATCAATGGGCAGGTAGTTTGGGCTGCAAGAAATTTTAACCCTTCTGTACACAATGTCTGGGCTGTGCCACAAGCAGAGATTGTAAACAGCTATGGAATTATTAAACAAAATGAAGGTTGGTAAAAAGTTAACCTAATATATTATCCTCTATATCATTGCAGAACTTCTGTGATGATATAGTTTTTTTCAAGGTATGATGAAACGGGCCGATTCTGTTAAATAGAAATATGATATAAGGCGCTTCATCCAACCTTTAGAAACAATAAAATAAACGAATGAGACTATCAAAAATATTGGCAATACTGGCTATTGCTGTTTTTACTGAAAATCAGGCACAGAATTATTTGAATTACAATGTGGGAAATGCACATTCTCACAATGACTACATGCAGGAAATTCCTTTCTGGCAGGCCTATTATGCTAATTTCGGTTCTATTGAGGCTGATGTTTTTCTTGTAAAAGGGAAACTTTGGGTTGCTCACACTGAAAAGGAACTTTCGCCGGACAGAACATTGGAAAATCTTTATCTGGATAATATATCAAAGCAGATTAAACTGAACAAAGGAAGTATTTATCCGGATGCTGCTAAAAAACTCCAGCTTTTGATCGATATTAAACAGGATTATAAAACATCTCTGGCTGCATTGGTTGCCACTTTAAAAAAGTATCCTGAGATTACCGGAAATTCAGGAATAAAAATTGTGATTACGGGAGGAAGACCTCAGCCGACAGAATTTAAAAATTATCCGAACTACCTTTATTTCGACGGAGATTCTGATAAAAATTATACTGCTGACCAGTTGAAAAGAATCGGAATGTTCAGTGCCGATTTACCCGGATTGGTAAAATGGAACGGAAAAGGAATTCCGAGAGATGAGGAAACCGGTAAAATAAAAGCAGCCGTAGACAAAGCACATGCTCAACAAAAGCCGATGCGTTTTTACGGAGCTCCGGATTTTCCCAATGCATGGGTAAATCTGATGGATATGGGGGTAGATTACATCAATACCGATCATATTCCGGATCTTAAAAAATTTATGAATTCGATTCCAAAGAATTTCTATAAAAATACAAAGGAATATATCACCTATACTCCGACTTATAAAACGGATGGAGTTAATAAGAAAGTGAAAAATGTAATCCTCCTGATTCCGGACGGAACTTCTTTACCACAGTATTATGCTGCTTTCACTGCAAATAAGGGAAAGCTTAATGTTTTCAATATGAAAGCGACCGGGCTATCCAAGACCAATTCATCCAATGCTTATATTACAGACTCGGCACCGGGATCTACGGCATTTGCAACAGGAGTGAAAACAAAAAATACATTTGTTGGAGTGGATAATTCAGGGAAGGCCTTAGCACAAATTCCCGATATTATTGCTGCTAAAGGAATGGTTTCAGGGTTGATTTCAACCGGAGATCTTACGGATGCCACTCCTGCAGATTTTTATGCACACTCAGACAACAGAAACAGCTCAGAACCAATTCTTAAAGATTTTGCCACTTCCAAAACAAAAATTCTGATCGGAGGTCCTACCAGCGGACTGACTCAGGAAGCCGAACAAAAGCTTAAAGAAGCAAAAGTCAACATCTATCATGATCTCAAATCTGTAGGAAAAATAGACAATCGTTCCCTGATCATTGATCCATTGGCTTCTCAGAGAATAAGCAACGGAAGAGGAAACTGGTTAGCTGATGCTTTTGATCTTACCCTGAATGATCTTAAATCTAACAAAAAAGGGTTTTTTATGATGATTGAAGCTTCCCAGACAGATGGTGGCGGACACAGCAACAATATTGAACAATTAGTTACCGAATTATTGGATTTTGATCACGTTGTAGGAAAAGCAATGAAGTTTGCCGATGAAAATAAAGAAACCCTGGTGATTGTTGTAGGAGATCATGAAACCGGAGGCTTAACGCTTTTGGACGGAAGCCTTAAAGAGGGCTGGATATTTGGAAATTTCAGTACGAATGACCATACCTCAATCCCATCCAGTGTTTTTACTTACGGCCCAAACTCTAAAGAATTTACGGGGCTATTTGAAAACACAGAGATCTTCAACAAAATATTAGCCGCTTACGGTATTGAGAAATAATTTCTGAAGTCATTTTAATTTGATTTAAAAAGTGTAGCCCTTAAACTAAGAGCTACACTTTTATTTTGTTGTAACCATAAGAGCCTTAGATTTTTAAACACTTAAGTTTTTTAAGTCGAAACTTTGTATATAGAAAGTACACTTAAGTTTAATGAAAATCTTGGATTTTCTTGCGCCTTGAAAACAGCACAGTTTTTTTATTCTTAGCGTCTTAGCGATATTCCAACAAAATTAGTATACTTTTTTAACGCTGAACAATCTGCGTAATCTTCTTTATTTGGAAGAAATAAATGACTTAATCAACCGGATTGCCAATAAAATAGGCTGTCTCAAAAGTGAGGCAGCCTATTTTTGAAAATATCTAGCAACTAATTAACTTAGAAATTGGTCTTTACAATCAGTTCAGATAATTCTGCATTTACAAAATCAATTGGCATTACCCCAAAAGATCCCTTGGTGTTATTCTGAAAGAAAGTTTTAAGTCTTGGATTAATATTGTTGGAAACGGTAGGAATACTTGGGATTCCAAAGATTCCCGGCTTGTATCCACTGGTAAAATTGATGAAAAGTTTGTTATTGCTGTCATTTTTAGCATCATTAAGCAAACCTGAAATTCCGTTCCACTTATCATCATTATTTGTTACTTTATAATAATCCTGAACCTTTAATGCTGCTCCCGGATTATTGATTTCAAAAGTTGTATTATCTGCCCATGAAGTCGCATTGATTCCTTTTGCAGTTCCTGTAGAGAACCTTCTCAATAATTTGATTTTTCCTCTTACATCGCCCAATGAAGGAATGGTAGTTCCCAAATCCCATTTGGAAGAATTTTTCTGAACATACGAATCAAAAGTCTGTTCAAAACTTCTGGTGTTATTCGAAGGGTCATGTTCTTCCTTTACAGACATGATAATCGTTTCTGACGGATGGCTATTCAAAAAAGCATAACATGCCGTAAGAACATCATCGAAATTTAAATTTTGGTAAATGGCTCCATGATGAATGGTGAAAGAATTATCAATATGTCTGCAACGGATGTCCAGAAAGCGAACACCGGCGTTAAGCTGTTCAGCAATGCTGAGGTTTTGAGTTTTCGCAGTACCTGATACTACAGGGGCATCAATACGCGCTCCGGAATCATGCGTTCCCGGAATTGAAATTTTTGAAATGGAAATATTATCCTGAAGACCGGCCATCCAGCTGTTCAATTCAAAAGGAACTAAAGAAGCTTTCGCATTAACATTTCTTAAAGAAGCCATGGATGTCTCGTTAGAATCTCTTTCGATAATACTGTCATTTGAGCAGGAGAAGAATAGACTTGCCGTAGCAATACCTAGAGTGATGGTCGTTAAACGCCTCATGTTGGATTTGAACATAGTTTTTTTTTATATTTTTAGTGTAACCTAAAAATAAGAATATATCAAACGTGCAGGAGTTAATTTAACTTTAAGAGATGATTAAGTTGTTGAGAATAGAAAGGAAGAAGTCAGAAAAGGGAAGTTCTTGAGATCAAAAAAGGCTTCAATGTTTTAAATCAATATCCAGAGTTATAAAACAAACTGTTGAGTAGTATTCCCAGCCTGCGGTTCTCTGCTTAAAAAACAAAATCTTCTTTTGAACCGGGAATTTTAAACTTATGTTCCCCGATTTTAAAATCATTCATTTTCACCAATGTTGGTAATTTGTGGATAAACTCTTTATGGTAATTGGGAGGTACTTTAGAATCCTCATCACAAGATGAATATTCTCTGTCAACGACTACTTTCCCGGTCGAAAAATTGATAACATTCATGAAATTAAATTCACAGGTATCTTCAAACGTATCCTGAGAACCTATTAAATAAAAATCATCATTCTGGAATCTGAAAGTATGGGTATACCCTTGTGTATGCCTTGAATTGGTAGAAAACTGTTGTACAACAATCAGACAATTGTTTTTAATAGAAAATTCAAGAATATTATTTTCAGGATAAAAGCCGATTCCACTTGATAAAAGAAAGGTGGAATTCGTTTTCCAAATCTTAAGATGATTGTTTTCATTTTTCAGGATGTAAAAAATTCTCTGTACATCTTTTCTTCCTGAATAGTCCTCCATCTCTGAAGCCTTTGTATCGGTATCAAATGCAATAATAATTTCATTCTGGCCGTCTTTATCCAGATCTCCTTTTACTTCCGCAATCTTTGTATATCCTTTCGGTGCTGAAAAATCTTTCAGACTTTGAGCATAAAAGCTTGTGAAAAATAATAGCGTCAGAAAAGAAAGAAAAATCTTCATGAAGTATGGATATAAAAAAATGTGGTAATTGAATAGAAGATCATCGACCTGTTTTCAAATTACCACATTTTAAAATTTTTAAATTAATTTGTTACGCTGGCAAGATCTACCCAGAACATAGGATAAGACTTCTCAACAACATCTTCCTCTTCAATGTTGAGCTCTTTGATCAGGCAGAAAGGAGCAAAACTCATGGCCATTCTGTGATCCTGATACGTCTTGATAGAGATATTGTCTTCCGGTTCTCCGAAACCAATTGATTTGATCGTTAAATCTGTAATCTCCGTTTCAGTGCCGAGCTTTTTCAGTTCATTATATAAAGCCAGTAGTCTGTCGGTTTCCTTCACTCTCAACGTTCCCAATCCTGAAATTTCGAAAGGTATCTTCAAAGCCGCCGCCGTTACACAAAGTGTTTGTGCAATATCGGGGCAGTTGTTCATATCCAGAATGATTTTCTCCGGGAATGAAAAATCCTGTTGAGGTTCCAAGGTGATTTTATGTTCCTCCTCAGAGAAGGTTGTCGTAATTCCGAAGAAATCTTCATAAATTTTGGCGATCGCAGAATCTCCCTGTGTAGATTCTTTGTAAAAGCTTTTCAGATAAATGGTTTCTCTTCCCAATGCGCAGATCGAATAGAAGTACGAGGCAGAGCTCCAGTCACTTTCTACTTCATAAGATACTGTTGAAGATTGATGATCAGGATGGAAAGGTTCTACTTTAATGGTATTGCCTTCAAAACTGTTTTTGATTCCGAATTTTGTTAAAATATCAAGGGTCATCTCGATGTACGATCTTGAAGTCACTTCACCCACAAGATGGATCTCCAGGCCGTTTTCAAGTTTCCCTGCAATGAGAAGGAGAGAGGTGATAAACTGGCTTGAGATATTTGCCGGCACATTGACCGAAGTCTGAGTGATCTTTTTGCCGATAATTTTTAAAGGTGGAAATCCTTCATTTTCCAGATATTCTATGTCTACCCCAAGATCTCTCAATGCATTCACCAGATTTTTAATAGGTCTTTCCTTCATTCTTTTAGACCCGGTAAGAATGGTTGTTTTCCCTTCCTTGATAGAATAGAAGGAGGTTAGAAAGCGCATCGCCGTTCCTGCATGATGAATATCTACCGTTTCTGTGTTTTCAGATAATGCTTTTTTCAGTAATTGCGTATCCTGAGAATTAGACAAATTCCCGATTTTTATATTGCTAAACAGGCTTTCCAAAATCAATAAACGATTCGAAATACTCTTCGAACCGCTGATCTGTACTGTTTTATTTCCTATCAATGTTGATTTTTCTAGCTTCATTGTGGTTTACTTCATTATATTAAAAAAATGATGAGTTAAAAATTTATGAATCATTCATAACTCATCATTGATAATTATTTAAGTTTTTCATTATTCTGATGGCGTTCCTTATCGCGATCAGTTTTTATCTTCATTTTCTTGTCAAAAGCTTCTTGTAGATTCACTCCGGTTTGATTGGCCAGGCATAATGTCACGAAAAGTACATCAGCCAGTTCTTCACCTAAATCTTTGCTTTTATCACTTTCTTTTTCACTCTGTTCACCATATCTTCTGGCAATAATTCTGGCAACTTCGCCAACTTCTTCTGTCAGCATCGCCATATTGGTGAGTTCATTAAAATATCGTACACCGATGGTTTTAATCCACTCGTCCACCTGCTGTTGTAATTGAGTAATTTCCATTATTGATAAGCTCCTAGAGTAGGGTTAGTCGTTCTGGATACATTAACAATATCAACAGGTACAGTTCCTGCTATCCCAACATTTCCTTTTCCTCTTGCCGGAGAAGTTGACTTCACCCTTAGATTCATTTTAGCCATAAAATAATTGACAAATTGCGGATCTTCATTTTTTATACTCTGTATCACATTAGGGCTGTTATCAAAAGTATAGCCTGATTCCGATTTTCCTGAATATTTGACCAGACAGTTTTGCAGTAAAAATTCAAATTGCTGCCCTGAAGTCGGTTCAACGTGAACGGAATTATCTCTGTCAGAATAAACAATACTATTCCTTATATTAAGCTGTTGTAAAGCGCCTTGTTCTACTTGGCCCGCATCATTTTTCCATTCGTTGGTGGCAAAAATTCCTTCTCTGTCAAATGAACCCATCGATTTAGAATAGTTGGCAATCGTAGCATGAGTATAATTGTGATTTCCACCTCTGAAGATTCCGATACAAGATAATCCACAATTGTTCATGACTAAATTATTAGCATTAACGGTAGATCCTACGGCATAAATTCCATATTCAAAAAAGGTATGGATGAATGAGTTGGTGATCGTTGCTGTAGTCTGCTTCATTTCCAGTCCTCTTGTTCCCCCGAAAAGTCTTGCATGGTTCATATTAAGAATAGAATTCGCTTCCATCTTGATAGAATTCCAGTTTTTGGGAATGGTATCATAAGCCGTATCATTTCTGTCACCACGAAGAATGACCTGCTGATCCTGCGTTCCGTTGATATTTAAAACACCTCCGGAAGCGACTTTCATCCCACTGTTTTTATGAAAATATACTTTTGTTCCAGGTTGGATGTCTAACGTTACACTTGGGTTAATGGTAAGATTTCCGTAGATAATCTTGGCCTTATTATTACTCCAGGTTGTAGAATTGGAAATAACATTTGGATTGGTAGGTGTCTGAATAAAAAATTCAGCATCCTGCACTACAGAAAATAATGTGACGTGTTGTTGTCCCGTAGGCCCTGTGAAAACAACCCTGTCTTCAGCAATCGCTTCAGGTCCTGTTGCCTGAGGAGAAATTTCAACAAAAATAAAAAGGCTGTCTTTCTTTCTTAAAGGAACATCTTTAAAATCATATCCCGGTTTTCCGTCTACATTGATTCTATATAAGGATGCAGCTCCCTTTTCAAGATTTACTCTCGGAATCAGAATATCTTTATCCTCATTATTATATACTTTTACAACGTAGGTTTCTGAACGTACCTGATGATATACCGTATCACAGAATACCGTATCTTTTGAAAATCTTAATTCCTGTGAAGGAGCATCAAACGTAATATCATCCTTATTACAAGATACCGTTACAAGTAACATCCAGAAACAAAAAGCCAGTAATAATTTGAATTTCATCGAAATTAAAGTTTAAGTAGGTTCCAAATTTAACGAAAATACTTTGAATTTCTTATCATTAAAAAAATATTGAATTCAGTATTTGGAAATTAGAAAAATTGTTGTACTTTTGCAACCTAAAATTAGCAGAGAAATATCCATTACTATTTCGAAAGCAAACTTTAATTTTTTTAAAAATTGTATTATGAAAAACGGAATTCACCCAGAAAATTATAGACTTGTTGTTTTCAAAGATATGAGTAACGACGAGGTGTTTCTTTGCAAGTCTACTGCAGAAACAAAAGATACTATCGAGTACGAAGGACAAGAGTACCCATTAATTAAAATGGAAATCTCTTCAACCTCTCACCCTTTCTACACTGGTAAAGTGAAATTAGTTGACACTGCAGGTAGAGTTGATAAGTTCATGAACAAATACAAAAAATTCGCTAAGTAATTTTTTGATTATCAAAAATATTAAAGTCTTCCAGTTTTGGGAGACTTTTTTTGTGCGCTGAACCAGGAGTCTCACATTAAGAGCTAATGCAGACAGTTATATAAAATTCCAATTTTTGAAGGAGATGATATTCAATAGTAACGGGCTTTAGCCCGTTTAATAATGAAGAAAATTTCTATTGGCTTTAGCCGAAACTTATTGCAGTCATAAAAATAAGCACATTCAGAGTGGCTATATATTTTGTGTTCAGAGAAAGAAGCTTTCCGTCTATTATCTTTTCGTCTTTCTCCCTTCATCTTAACAATCCCCAATCTTCAGTTCATACTTTTCACATCTTTTCGTATTTTTGTTTTAGATAGAATCCGGAAACCACGATTAATTTTTTGGTCTCTGATTTTTAACCTCTAATCTTAATTTCTAAAAAATGCAATTAGTATTTTCAGACGCACAATATTGGGAAGATTTTCTTCCGCTTACCTTTACCCGTCCGGTTGCGGCCATGCGATGCGGAATCCTTACATTCTCCGAGAGATGGCAAAAGATCCTGGAAAATACCGAGGTGTCTTATTTTACGGAAATGTACCTTCAGGATAAATTTAAAAGTCCGGAAGAAACAGAAAGCCTTTTTCTTGTTCCAAACTTCATCCCGACTGAAACTGTAATTCAGCAGATTAAGGATCTTAAACAAGGAGAAGCACTGGTTTATGAAGACGAACTGATTGCTGCAAAAATTAATATGAAAGGGTTTTCTTTACATCAGATCGAAAAAATGACTGATATTAAAGAAGAACTGATATTCTTTAAAAGACCGAAAGATTTATTTACCTATAATCACCACGCGATTAATTTTGATTTTGATTTACTTACCAAAGGAAGAGCCTCACAGGAATTATCTTCCACCAACGGTTTTTTAGGCGATAAAAAAGATCTTTTCATTGAAGAAGGAGCTTCCATCGAATTTTCAACTATTAATACTAAAACAGGGAAAATATATATCGGTAAAAATACCGAGATTATGGAAGGTTGTCATCTTCGCGGACCTATTGCGCTGTGTGATGATTCTAAATTTAACCTGGGTGCTAAAATATACGGAGCGACTACTGTTGGCCCACATTGTAAAGTTGGAGGTGAAGTGAATAACATTATCATTTTCGGATACTCCAGCAAAGGGCATGAAGGTTTCGTAGGAAACTCTGTCATTGGTGAATGGTGCAACTTCGGGGCAGACAGCAATTCTTCCAATATGAAAAATAATTATGGAAATGTAAAATTCTGGAATTACAGAACCAAAGCTTTTGAAGATACAGGATTACAGTTTGCAGGTCTTATTATGGGAGATCATTCCAAAACAGCCATTAATACGCAATTGAATACCGGAACCGTAATAGGTGTTGCTTCCAATATCTTTAAAGCAGGTTTCCCACCAAACCTTATAGAAAACTTCTCATGGGGCGGATTAAAAGATGATGAAAGATTCAGATTAGATAAAGTATATGAAGTAGCAGAAAGAGCAATGGCCAGACGAAAAGTGCCTTTAACAGAGGAAGACAAGGCTATTCTGAAACATATTTTTGATACGTATTAATACCATTTATAAAAAAACTTCAAATTTTTTTGAAGTTTTTTTATTTTTGATGTAATAGATTTGAAACAGCAGTTGTCTTACCTATAAGAAACAAAACTCATGACCCAAGAAACTTTTAAGAATACGGTGTTTATTCTCAAAGACGAGATGTATCGTTTTGCGAAAAGATTCGTCATGAGCAGTGATGAGGCTGAAGATGTGGTGCAGGATCTGATGATGAAGTTCTGGCAGAAAAGGGATGAACTGGAGCAATTTGGAAATTTCAAATCCTATGCGCTCAAATCCGTCAGGAACGAATGTCTGAACCGGTTGAAGCACCACGATGTAAAGATAGGTTTTGCAGATATGCAGCTTCACCGATCGGAGCTTTATAGTATGGAAGTCGATAACCTTAAAGATTATATCATGGGATTTATCAATCAGCTTCCGGAAAAACAAAAAATGGTCATCCATTTGAAAGATGTAGAAGAGTACGATGTTTCCGAAATTTCTGAAATGCTGGAAATGGAGGAAAATGCAGTAAGGGTAAACCTTATGCGGGCAAGACAAAAAGTAAAAGAACAAATCTCACAACTGATGAGCTATGAAAAAAGATCAATTACAAGATAAATACGACGAAATCTTCCGGGATATAAAGGAAGAGAAAATGGATTGGAGCTTTGAAGATTTTCTTCAAAAGACAGAAAGTCAGGAAACTGAACAAAATGCTGCTCCTGTTATTCCATTAGCAGAAAAAAATAAGCCCTCTTTTCCTAAATGGTTCTGGATGGCTGCAAGTATACTGCTGCTTTTCAGTATCGGATTCTTCTTTTATAATCATGATTCCAATACAAATGTAGGAGCTTTTGATAAAGAGAATTTGGTGAAAAATGAAGTGTTGAGACAAAAATCAGATTTCATTGAAGAAAATAATGATCACCAGGGACAGGTAGCCGTTAATCATACCGACTCTATTTCAGGAGCAAAGAAAGATTCAATCCTTCAGGAAAATCATGTGGCTGAAAAAGATGCGTTGGATGAAATTCTACCCAAAAGAGGAAGACTTAAAAAAGAAAGAAAGCCAAGATTTGTTGACAATTCTTCTTTTAAAAATAAAGCTTTGAAAGACTCTACAGGATATGAAAATTCTTATGTTATTGTTAATGGCAAGAGAATCGATAATGTAGACGAAGCCATCAATGTGACTAAGTATTCATTCCAGATATTTGCAAATAACGTTAGTGAAAAATTGGTACAACCTAAAGTGGTAGACGATGATTATTAGCCGAAAAGATACAAATCTGAAGTGGCATAATCATTAACTTAAAAAATAAAATTGACTCATGAAAAAACTATTCATAATATTCGCACTTGCTTTTTCTCATTTCTTTAATGTATATGGGCAAAGAGATAAATTCGACCAGCTTTTTGACAAATATCAGGAGGTAGAAGGCGTTACTTCTATTAAAATTGCCAAGCCTATGTTTGGGATGCTCAGCAGTTTGAACATCGATGATTCTCAGCTTGATCAGATCAAACCTTTGTTGTCAAAAATCAACGGATTAAAGATTTTGATTACAGAAAATCCTGAAAAATCGAATACCTCCGATGGACGCAGGGTTCAGAATAACCTTTCTCAGTTAAGCAGAGATATTTCCTCCTATCTGAAGAATCTGAATTATAGTGAAATCATGTCTGTAAATAACTCCGGAGCAAAAATAAAGTTCCTTTCTGCCGAAGCGAAAAATGGTATCCTTGATGATTTGCTGTTGAGCATTGATGGAGGAGGTGGAGAAAGCATTTTTGTAATGCTTGACGGTAAACTATCCATGGATGACGTCAGTAAAATCATCAGCTCCAGCGAAACGAAGAAAAATCCGATTTCCAATACAAGAAATACCCTTACTTCAGAAAGTAACCCTTCCTATTTGAATGGTGAAGCAAGAAATGTCGGTGATTTCTCCGGAATTCAGGTGAGTACGGGAGTTAATGTAGTGTTCAAGCAGGAAAAGCCAACGAGTGTAAAAGTGATTGCTGATTCGGATAAACTACAATATATCATTACCAAAGTAGAAAATGGAGTGTTGAAGATTTATATTGATAATAAAGGTGTTAGGAATTTGAGATTTAAAAATATGAGTGTAAATGTTTCCTCTCCGAGAATGAGCAGTATTGATGTCTCATCGGGATCAAACTTTACAGTGGTCAACTCCATTCAGGAGAATAATATGAGAATTGATGCTTCATCAGGAGCTAACGTGACAGGTGATTTTAAAATCTCGGGAGCGACAGATATTTCTGCTTCTTCAGGATCCAATGTCAGAGCAGGAATTACAACCGGAAATATTGCCGTTAAAAGTTCAAGCGGATCCAATACAAGCTTAAATGGAAGTGCCGAATCCGGAACCATTGATATCAGCAGCGGGGCAGTTTGTAAAGCAGATGATTTAAAACTTACTTATCTGGAAACAGAAGCTACATCAGGAGGAAATCTTTCTGTAAATGTATCCGGAAAATTAAAAGTAAGAGCATCTTCTGGAGGATTGGTAAAATATAAAGGAAGACCGGAAATAGAATCCAATATCAGCAAAACATCAGGAGGAAGTTTAAGACCAATGGATTAAAAAACTGACTATGAAAATTTTTAAAAACATTTTCCTTGTTATTCTGATGATTGGCGCACTTGAATCCTGCGTCGTTTCAAAAAAACCAAATATGGATTTCTTTTCAAATTCAGGGTACGATTTCAAAGGAGCAAAATTTACAAGCTTTAATGTGCCGATGCTTTTGGCTAAGCCTTACATAAAGAAGGCACTGAAAGAAGATGGAGAAAGTGAAGAGTTAATCAATCTCGTAAAGAAAATTTCCAAAATCAAAGTTCTTACCGTAGAGAATGGAAGTAAAGAAATGCTTAAAGACTATGCCCGATATTTAAATGACAATCATTATGAAGACTGGGCAACCATAAAGCATGACGGAGATAATGTAAACGTAAGAGTGAAACAAACCGGTGATGCTATCAAAAATATGCTAATTACCGTGAACTCAGATAAAGAATTGGTTTTTGTAGATGTAAAAGGGAGTTTTACAGCTGATGACATTTCCAGAATGATCAGCGCCGTTTCAGATAAGTAATTATCTTTAGGGCAAAAACTTAACTTAACATGGAAAAACTAATCAAAGAAGTACGCATTCTTAAAATCTATGCTTTTTCACTTACCATTGTATGTATATTATTCTCTATTCTGGCTTTTAAAAATCAATCATCTAATGAGCGATTTAAAGAAATAGATGTAGAACGGATCAATATCGTTGAAAAAGATGGCACCCTGAAGATGGTAATCAGTAATAAAGAGCGTCAGCATCCCGGAATGTCGAATCATAAAAGTATGAAGCCACGAGACAGAGAAGCAGGACTTATTTTCTTTAATTCATTGGGAGACGAATGTGGAGGACTGGTGTATGATGCCAATGAAAAAGGATCAGGAATGGTATACTCCGTAGATCAAAGAAAAACGGATCAGATTATGCAGCTGCAGTATTTTGAATCACCCGGGAAGGAGAAAAACAGGGTCTATGGTTTAAAACTTTGGGATCGCCCGGACGACTTTCCGCTAGAGGCTGTTATTCGGTTTGATGATTCTATTAAAAAGCTTAATGATCCTGCAATAACAAAAAAGGCGTATGCTAAACTAAGGGAAGAAGGTAAGCTTGGAAGTGAAAGATTTTTTGCAGGAAAAACTGCCAATGGAGATGTAGGTGTTTTCATTCGTGATAACAAAGGAAAAGTAAGATTAAAATTATACGTCGATAAAAATAATCAGACCCACGTCGAAACTTTAGATGAAAATGGGAATGTGGTGAAATAACCGATTTTTATTTGATTAACACAATATATTAACCTTAAACAAGTAGTTTCAATAGAACTAAATTTATTTTGTACAGTGACCGTTCTTGAAAAAGAACGGTTTTTTTGATTTAACTTATTGATTATTAAATTTTATGTAAACTATTAAAAAGGATTTTCATATGTCATCAAAATAGCCTAATTTTGCAAAGAAAGTAAAGATGTCTATTCATAACAAAATTGTAGAGACAGCCATCACTTTCGATGACGTTCTTCTAGTCCCTTCTTATTCAGAAGTTTTACCTAACCAGGTTTCATTAAAATCAAGACTTACCGACAAAATCATGCTGAATGTTCCGATAGTTTCCGCTGCGATGGACACCGTTACTGAAGGAGATCTTGCAATCGCTCTGGCAAGAGTGGGAGGTTTAGGTTTCATTCACAAGAACATGACGATCGCTGAGCAGGCTGCACAGGTGAACAGAGTAAAACGTTCCGAAAACGGAATGATCTCTGATCCGGTAACCCTTTCCAAAGATCATACTTTAGCACAGGCTAAAGATCTGATGTCGAGATATAAAATCTCGGGTTTACCAGTAGTAGATAATGATAATGTTTTGATCGGAATCATCACCAACAGAGATGTAAAGTATCAGGAGAATCTTGATATGAAAGTAGAGGAGATCATGACCAAAGAAAACCTGATCACCTCAGATAAAGATACCAATCTTGAAAAAGCCAAAGAAATTCTTCTTAGAAACAGAGTAGAAAAACTACCGATCGTTGATAAAGATAATAAGCTAGTAGGTTTAATTACCATCAAAGATATCGACAATCAACTTGAATATCCTAATGCCAACAAAGATCAGAACGGACGCCTTATCGTAGGAGCCGGAGTTGGAGTTGGAGAGGATACTTTAGACAGAATTGAAGCATTGGTAAAAGCCGGTGTTGATATTGTGGCAATAGATTCTGCTCATGGTCACTCTAAAGGAGTATTAGATAAAATTTCTGAAATCAGAAAAGCATATCCGGACTTAGATATCGTAGGTGGAAATATTGTAACAGCTGAAGCTGCAAAAGATCTTATCAAAGCTGGAGCAAACGTTCTTAAAGTAGGAGTTGGGCCAGGTTCTATCTGTACAACCAGAGTGGTTGCCGGAGTAGGAGTTCCTCAATTATCTGCTATTTATAACGTATATGAGTATGCTCAATCTCAAAATGTAACGGTAATTGCTGATGGTGGAATTAAGCTTTCAGGAGATATCGTAAAAGCAATTGCAAGTGGAGCAGGAGCAGTAATGCTGGGATCTCTTTTAGCTGGAACAGATGAGGCTCCGGGTGAGGAGATTATCTTCCAGGGAAGAAAATTCAAGTCTTACCAAGGGATGGGCAGTCTTTCTGCTATGAAGAGAGGAGGTAAAGAAAGATACTTTCAGAGTGAAGCCAAGAAATTTGTTCCGGAAGGAATTGAAGGAAGAGTACCTCACAAAGGAAAATTGGAAGATGTAATTTTCCAGTTGACAGGAGGTTTAAGAGCAGGTATGGGATATTGTGGGGCTAAAGATATTGAAGCTTTACAAAACGATTCCAAATTGGTTATGATCACAGGAAGCGGGTTGAAAGAATCGCATCCGCATGATGTAATCATCACACAGGAAGCTCCGAATTATTCATTGTAAATCATATATAAATAATATACAAAAGCCGCACAAATTTGTGCGGCTTTTGTATTTATAGTGTCCAAATAGGGAAATATGGAAAAAATAATTAAAATTTTTAGAATTGTTTTGAGCTATTATGAGAAAAAGTAATAGTTCTCTGATTTTTAGCTGGTTGAGGTTTTGTGATTTTTCAATACCTGATTAAAATACTATGTTTTGTGAATATTTTGTAAAGAAATTTTTAAATTAATATTAAAAAAACATAGTAAAAAGTGTAACAAAAAAGTTATTTGTTCGACTAAGTATTAAAATTTTTAATACTTATTTATTTTTTAGTGCATAATGGTGCATATAAATAGTATGATAGGTTGATAAGATTAAATATTTGAAAACTTTTAAAAATAATAAAAATGAAGAAAACTTTCCTTTATGGAGCAGCGCTATTTTCGCTTTCGTTAACAGCACAGCAACATCAACAACCATCAAGAATATGCGGTTTTGATGACGCTTTAAAAATGCAGGATAGAGAAAACCCAGGTTTAAGACAGGTTTTTGATAAAGTAATCAAAAAAATTCAGGCAGAGAAAAAAGCAAATCCTCTATCTGCTACTGGTAAAACAGTAAACGGAGTTTATGAAATTCCTGTTGTAGTTCATGTAATTGAAGGAAACAATGCTTCCTATACGAGAACAGATGCCCAAATCCAGACTTGGTTGGATAATGCTAATAAAATGTATGCAGGTACATATCCTTGGCCGGCAGCAGGTACACCAGCAGATTTCGGAACTTCAGCTGTTTTTCCAATTAAACTTGTTTTGGCAAAAAGAGATCCTAACTGTAATGCAACTACAGGTATTGTAAGATACAACGGGACATCACTGGCTGGCTATACAACTTCAGGGATGGCTTACCAGACAGGAAACGGAGCTTCAAGAGCGGCAATCAAAACTTTGGCTCCGCACTGGTCGGAAACTTCATACTTTAATATTTATGTAATTACTACTTTTGATGGAAGTAACACTCCAACTGCAGGGCTTATGGGATTTGCAGCATTTCCAAACAGTACTGATGCAGGATATGAATCTTTTATGAAAACGGGGGTTGTAACGAATCCACACGATACGACATTCGCTCATGAATTCGGGCATGCAATGGGATTATATCATACTTTTGAAGGAGGAAGGTATGACGCTGTACCTGGTGATAACGACTATTGCCCGCCTACAACTGGTGTTTGTGGTGAAGATGATGATGAGGTGTGCGATACTGAAAGAGCAGGAAGTGCGTACACTTTCTGGCCTGTTATTCCTTCCAATTCTACAATTAATCCTTGTACTGGTGCAAATTATCAGGGGGTGCAGTATAATATGATGAATTATACCAATACTGTTGCTCAGAAGTTTACTGCTGGTCAGGGAGATAGAATTGAAGATTTCTTTATGTTGATCAGAAGCAGCTTAACAACTTCTAAAGGAGCTACAGCTCTTCCTGCAACACCGGTTTCAACAACTCCTATTGCAGCTACATGTAACCCTACAGGTGTTGCTAACCCTAGCACAGCAAGTGCGTTTCTTGCAGGACCTACGTCTGTAAAATTAGGTGATATCAACAATTCATCTGCGGCTACGTGGCCAGGTGCTCCTGCTTTCTATGTAGATTATACTACCAAAGCTTGTGTTGCTAATTCTTATACTCCATTAGTGGTAGGGCAGCAGCAAACTGTTGAGGTTGGATTCTTAAAAGCTACTAATCTGGATCAATCAATAAGAGTATGGATTGACTACAACAATAATGGTGCTTTTGAAGCAAGTGAATTAGTAGCATCAGGTAACAACGTTCAAGCTGGAGCAGGTGGTTACGGAACATTTACAGCTAACTTCACACCTCCGGCAACTGCGGTACAGGATACTCCACTTCGTATGAGAGTTTCAGCAGACATGGGTGGTGCCAATGTAGCTTGTGGACAATTAGCATATGGACAGATTGAAGACTATTCTGTAAGATTGGTGCAAAATCTTGGAACCTCTGAAGTAAAAACTGACAAAGATGATTTAGTAATCTATCCTAACCCGGTTGCTACTGGTGATAAAGTATTTATCAAAGCTAAAAATGCTAAGAACTTAAAGGTTTCTATTTCTGATATGTCAGGAAGATTGGTAGTAAGCCCATCTGTATCTGAAGAAAGAACCGGAATTTTCAAAATAAACCAAAACCTTGAAAAAGGAGTTTATATGATCCAGGTTTCTAACGGAAAAGATAGCAAAACATCTAAATTGATCATTAAGTAATTCTGATTAATATATAGAATACATATCAATGCCTCCAGTAAAATGGGGGCATTTTTATTGAACCCTGGTATATTTAAATCTAGGTTTGATTACCTTATTCAGAAAAGTTCCTTTAGATTTTGCCTCGCTGAATTTTTTCACAATATAAGCCGGTACTTTAAGATAATCATATACTGATCCCGACTGATATATAATTCTTAATATTTCAGTGTCTGGAAAATAAATGAAATGATTCACTACACTTGATGGCATATAGAATTTTCTGCAAAAAATATTCCTTTACCTATTTAGCAGGATGTTAAAATCAAAAAGCCTTTCAGTACTACTAAAAGGCTATTAAGTTATATTTTATTCTGAGAATGACCTCCTACGAATTAAGCATTTTATGATAATCAACTATATGGAGATGTCCTTCCTCTCTGATGTCCACAGTAAGCCCATGCTTTTTAGCAATATCAGAAACCTCTTTGGGTTGCAGGCTTCCTTTTTCACCAAGCTGTTTGCTTATGTTTTTCAAAAGAACCAGATGCTGGATCAGATCTTCTTTTGTTTTCCTGGCGAGTTCCTGCATTAAGTTTTCAACCCTTTCATCGGTAATATGCTGCTGCATGCGATGAGGATATTCTTCAAGGTTATAAGTAGCCTGATAATTTACTTCGAAACCGTATTTCCGGATATAGTCAATAGCAAGGATAGTTGCCTGCTCCCTGTCATGGCTTCTTCCGATACTGGCGTTTTTATCACCAAAAACAATTTCTTCAGCAATTCCTCCTGCAAGATAAATTTTAACCCGATCCAAAATACTTTCCTTGGTGTCATGAATCTGATGGGGAAACGTAAAACCAGCTGCATAGCTGCTTGCCACTTTGCTTTTAAGTTGAAGCGGTACAAAACCTGTGTAAAGCATATAACAAACGGCATGACCGCATTCGTGGACACTGATGTTAGCCACTGCGTCCTCTAGGTTGGATTGTCGTATTTTATCTATTTTTCCCAGATAAGGAATTTCAATAACTCGGTTTCCTACCTTTCCGGTAATTATTTTCTGTTGTTCCAGATAATCAATTTCTATAGACTGATCTTCATGGATAATTGCTTCAAAAAGAAACTTACTCAAGTTCGTATCCAAAATATCAACCACACTACTGAAAACGGGACGAACGCCCTGCACCGGAAACACACCATTTCTGTAGATGAGGTCATTGATGTTTTTATTTATTTTTAAACCAACCCCAAATTTTGTTTTGGTATTATGTTTCAGGGTATTGATCTCCCTTTGAATCAGTTTATTGAAATCCTCTGTCTTTAATGAAAAATAAATCAGGTGAATATTGCCAAACCGGGCCACCTGCTCAGGGCGGAACTTTCTGGATAAAGCATTCTTAATGTCTACAACCGTTATTTTTTTTGTAAAGGCATGATAAATATTGGCGTCTATATCTGCCTCGCTGGTTTCCCGGGACATTTGAAACGCTTCATCTAAATTTCCGCTGATGATAATCAGCATTTTGCTGTAATTTACCGGCTCATAAATTTTCTTTTCCTTCTGCTTTTTACGGATCAGCTTGATCATGTCTTCCTCTTTCATATCAATAATGCTCATCACATCATCATCCATACTGAGGTATTTTTTGAGTTCTTTAGCATCCCATAAATTAAGATAAGGATTTTCATCCAGCTCTGTTTCTCCGTTTAATTTGCGCCTGTCATTTTCTTTTTTACGCAAAAGATAAGAGAATAGATAATGTTCAAGATCTTCGCGTTCTCTTTTGCTTAAACGTCCATCGCTTAATAGTTCCCAGAAATCTGTAAATTTAGTTTGTGGAACCGGAGTGCCATCAGGGTCAAGAGTATTAAAACGTTGAATTTCATCAAAAAGTACAATACTCGGCTTCTCATCACTCAGACCATTGCTTTGGAATATGTCAGAAACGCTTTTACTCCAGGAAGTCTCATCAGAATTACTGAGTTCGATTTCGACAAAGCGGTTCTGAAATTCAAGGAAGCGTACCATCTTTCTTACCAGATCTGTTTTTCCTACTCCCGTCATTCCCCAAAGGTTGATGACCACGGGGCGTGTCAGAATTTCCGGCATAAGATACCAGATCTGGATATATTCCATTATGTCATCGATGATCTTGTCTATCCCGATAAATTCTTTTTTCAGGAATGCTTTACAATCATCCAGCTTTTTCTTTTTCTTCTTGATTTCTTCTTTGTCAATAATCATAGATGAAAAATACACTAATTTTTTAAATTATCTTTAAAATCTTCGATACGAAAATCAGTCAGAGCGTTTCCTTTCTCAATTTTTTCTTTGGAGTAGAGCCTGAAATCATTTTCTGTTTTTTCAAGAAGATAGTCATAGGGTCCTACATGAGATATCAATTTTACAATAACCGGCGAGATCTCAAGACAAATAAATAAGCCCATGATAAAAGCTGCCGCGAGTCCTATAATGGCAGAACTTTTACCAAGCTCATCCAGCGCCTGAAGTCTGGCTGCAAATCCGTTAAACTTATCTTCAAAAGTTTCAGTAGATTTTCTTTCTGTTTCCAGGTTGGTATATACTTTAGATATTTCTTTATCTAAATAATCCAGTCGTGGAGCGGATTGTTTTTGATAGTTCTCAAGATCAAGTCTGCGCCGTTCCTTCAATTGCTGCTTCCGTTTGGCATTTGATCCAAACCCTTCTTTACCACTGGTTAAGCCGGTTTGCTTTCCTAAAATTTCTTTTTCAAGCTCTACCGAGGCTGAATCATATGCTTTTTGGTACTGGGCTGTTTTTTCTGAAATTTGTTTTTTCTCAGTTTCAAAAGGTCCGCTTTGTTGAAGAATTCTTCCGGTCATCTCACCCTGAAGCTGTTTTTTATTTCTTTGAATAATGGTGTTCAGCTGCTTATTAACTTCCTTTTCAAAAATTTTAAGCTCTAAAGGTTTTGAAATGATAATTCCTAAGAAGGTAGCGAGTACCAATCTGGGAATGGCCATAAGAATCTGATTCCACCATGTTCCGGTTTTTTTAATCGATGAAACAATATATCTGTCCAGGTTAAATATCATTAGACCCCACAGGATTCCAAAGCCTGTTGCTGCCCAGATGTTATCAAATACCGTATACATCGCATAGCCTGCGGATAAAGTAGCAAATACTGCAGTGAATAGTACAATTCCTCCGATGCCTGAAAATTTATTCCATTCGCTCGGAGTCTTTCTTAAAATATGGATATTTCCGCCGGAACATACCATAAGAAACTTCTGGAACCAGTTTATTTTGTGATTCGCTTGATTTATAGTTTGTTGGTTTGTTTTCATAAGTGAAAATTTATACAAATGTACTACTAAAAATCATACCAATGTAAAAGATAGTATTATGTTTTACCAAGTAATTGTAATGATTTGCATAAATAACTGTTATTGAATTATATATTCTACTCTTACGTGAAATTTGAAATGATTAATTTTTTAGCAATAAAATTCTATGTTAGATTTATTAAATTATTATATTTGAAGCTAATTAATAATTAATAATTAAGTAAATGAAAAGAATTAATATTATTTTGATAATTTTATTATCTATTAATGTGTTTTCTCAAAATCGTGAAAATTTTTGCGGTTTTGATGAAAGTATGCGAAAATTAGACATTAAATATCCTGGGTTAAAGGAAAGACGTGAAATTGTAGAGGAACAATTAAGAAATATGGACAAACAGTCTTTTCTTAAAAAAAATGGGGGAACGACCTCCTGGAATGGACTTTATAACGGTCAGATATTTGAAATTCCGGTTGTTGTTCATGTCATTGAATCCAGTGCGGCGACTAATGCTAATCTAAAAGTAACTGATCAGGAGATTATTAATTGGCTAGACAGGGCCAATAAGATGTATGCCACTACTTACGGTAATGGATTCTATCCTGAAGGGGCAGGTCCTGACGGCGGAAATGTGATTCCCTTTAAACTGGTATTGGCAAAAAGAAGCCCACAGTGTACATCTACTACAGGAATTGTAAGATATAACGGAAGCTCAGTTCCTTTATATGACGCAAGTGGGGTAAAGTTCCGTTTATCAGCAACAAATCTCGGAACTGGGGCAAGTGACGATGCGATTAAAGCACTGGCTCCACATTGGCCTGAAACTTCCTATTTTAATATCTATGTCATCATTGGCTTTAACGGGCAACAACAAAACGGAGGTGGAATAATGGGGTATGCTAGAACTCCTGATGCTTATGATTATGGATATGAAAGCTTTATGAAGGTTGCTACAATTAAAAGAGCACATAATACAACATTAACCCACGAATTAGGACATGCTTTTGGATTATACCATACTTTTGACGGAGGAGATTTTTTAGCTCCTAGTGGAAGTCCGGGATATTGTCCTCCTACAGAAACCGATTGTATGGTAGATAATGATAAAGTTTGCGATACAGAAGTATCTGGTGCTGCCTATTACCAGGATCCGGCTCCTTCAAACTCGGAGATTAATCCATGTACTGGTAAAAATTATCAAGGTGTTCAATACAATATAATGAATTACTCAAATACCAATAGGAAGTTTACAGCGGGGCAGAGAGAGCGAGCGATTATGTTGATGATGGAATACAGAAAAAATTTAATCAACTCAACGGCTGGCCAGGATCCCTCTGTCGTTGTTCCTTCACCGGTCACTATTGTAGCGGCACAATGTAATCCTTCAGGAATTGCACATCCTACCAATAATAATTTTGCTATAGGACCTTACAGAGTACAGATGGGTACTATAAGCAGCATGACTAACGGGTATGATTCAGATGAGTCTGCTCCCATTTTTTATGCGGACTATTCAACAGCAACATGTATAAGACCTGCTTTCTATACAGATATTTCGGCAGAATCAGGTACAGAATTGAAAGTAAGTTACCTGAATGGTTTTGGCCAGGCTGATAAATTTAAAACAAAAGTATGGATAGATTATAATAATAACGGTTCATTTGAAGATTCTGAACTGGTAGTTGATAACACTTCAGCAAATCCTGTGGCTAGAGGAGCAACAGTTGTATTAGCTAATACTATTACTCCGCCACAAAGTGCGGTAAAGAATACTTACCTGAGAATGAGAGTTGCTGTAGATGCGGCAACTTTTAATAGTGTTGCGGTTCCGGATATGGCAACGGCATGTTCTCAGTTGCAATATGGACAAATGGAAGATTATGCTGTAAGAATAACAGGAACTTTGGGAACTTCTGAAACTAAACTTAATTCAGATTCAAAATTACTATATGTTAAAGCTGAAAATAAACTCAGACTTGTAGGAAATAAGAATGATGTATTTGGAGATTATCAGATTTATGATCTGAGTGGCAAACTTATTCAAAAAGGAGCTACTAAGACAAATGAGATCCGAATTGAGAGAGAACTTCCAAAAGGAGCATTTATTATCAATTATTCTGATAAAAGTAAAAAAGAATCTAAAAAGTTCTTAAATAACTAAAATTAAGCCTTTTGGCTTAGATTGCCTCTGAAAAGTAAAATTCTTTTCAGGGGCATTTTTATTTCAACCGATCCGGATTCTGCTTTAGAAAGCTTTCCCAACCTGAGTAGGATTTTGTATCTGCTATCGTTCCGGAGTTAAAATGATGGCAAACAGCAACAGCAAGACCATCAGAGGCGTCTAAGTATTTTGTAGGAAATTCCTTTAAGTTAAGCAAATTTTGAAGCATTCCTGCAACCTGCTCTTTGCTGGCATTTCCGTTTCCGGTAATAGCCATTTTTATCTTTTTAGGAGAATATTCAGTGATGGGAATATTTCTGTAAAGGCTGGCTGCCATCGCTACCCCTTGTGCACGTCCCAGCTTCAGCATACTTTGTACATTTTTTCCAAAGAAAGGGGCTTCCAACGCCACTTCGTCTGGATGGAATTCGTCGATAAGCGACAAGGTCCTTTCAAAAATATATTTGAGTTTGGTTTCGTGATTAGGGTATTTCTTTAATATCAATTCGTGGATAGAAACCATCTCCATTTTACCTTTTTTAACGGAGATAATACCAAATCCCATGATGGTTGTACCTGGGTCAATACCTAAAATTATTTTCTCTGAAATCATTGCTTCAAAGATAGGACTTTCTGAAATGTTTTATACCATGAAAAAAAATTCAATGATTGGTGATTTGTATTTGAATCTTTATTAACTTTAAGAAAAAATGATCATGAAAAATGTACTTAATTTATTTATTATTCCCTCTTTACTGTTATGTAGTTTTCAGAAACAGAGTGAATTAGCCCCGAATGGGCATTTGGCTGTAGAAAATACGGTTAAAAAAGCCGACCGGATTATGTATTTGTTTTTTAAGGCAGATGCAGATCAATCCGGAAGTGAAAAAATTGTACTTCAGGAAAGCAAAATCTCCGAAGGCAGAATGAAGACGCTTCCTTCTTTTGACCGTGATCAGGTTCAAAGCGGTGACTTTATTATTACGGTTTTTGCCGAAGATGGAAAAGAAGCGTCGAAGCACCTTATTAAAGATCCTTTACATCCTGAACTGGAAGTCTATGAGAAAGATGGAGTGTCCAGACACAAAACGTCTCTTCCCAATGCAGAATTCAGTGTAAGATTCCCTTATTCTGAAAATATCCGGTCTGTAAAAATTGAAAAAGTAATGACCGACCGTGTACAATTAATATTCACTCAAAAACTATCATCATGAAAAAACTTTTATTATCCCTTTTAATTGGAAGCAGTTGTTTTGCCCAGGTATTTGACAAGGTTCCGCTCCTGCAAAGCGGAAGTAATGATAAACGAATTATTATTGCTGTTCTGGGAGACGGATTTACCACTGCACAACAAACATCATTTGTTTCGTCAGCCCAATCAACCGTCAATTATCTCTTTACCAAAAGCCCTTATCAAGAGTATAAAAATTATTTTAACGCCTATGCGGTCAAAGTAGTTTCTGCTGCTTCTGGAGTGAAACATCCGGGAACTGCTACCGACGTTACAGAGCCGGTTATCCCGGTTTCAAATCCTAATAATTATCTGGGATCCAGCTTTGATAATGGAGTTCACCGATGCATTTACAGCAGTACAACCAATAAAGTGGGACAAGTATTAGCTGCCAATATTCCTGATTATGATATCACTTATGTTTTAGGCAATTCTACCGAATATGGAGGGTGTGGCGGGACTTATGCCTTTGCCTCTTTAAATAGCTCAGCTAATGAAATTGTAGTGCATGAACTGGGACATTCTTTTGGAAAATTAGCCGATGAATATTGGTTCGCAGGTTCTGGTGAATCTCCTAATAAAACACAAAATTCCAATACTGCCACTGTAAAGTGGAAAAACTGGGTAGGAGTAAATAGTGTAGGAGTTTACCCTTACACTGAGAGTCCAAGCTGGTTCAGACCCCATCAGAGCTGTGAGATGAGATATTTGAATCAACAGTTTTGTTCTGTATGTAAAGAAGCTATTATTGAAAAAATTCATTCATTAGTTTCCCCTGTAGATTCATATTCTCCCGCTAATACTGCGACTGTAAATGCCAATGCTAACGTAACCTTTACCGTGAATGAAGTTCTTCCCAATCCAAACACCTTGGTAAATTCCTGGAAACTTAACGGGACAACACTCAGTGGAACAGGTAATTCAATAACAATCACGCCTGCTCAACTTAACAGTGGAAATAATACGTTGCTTTTTTCGGTAACAGATAACAGTCCGATGCTTAAGGTAAATAATCACAGCACGGTTCATTTTACCAATGTCAGCTGGACACTTAATAAGTCAGCTGCTAAAGTTTCTAAAGTTTCTGCCAAAGAAAAAGGGTTTAGCATTTACCCGAATCCTACTGATGGAGTATTTTACATCAGAGGAAAACAGGATTTTTCGAAAAATACCAGAGTGGAAGTATATGATGGGTCAGGAAAATTAATTTCTGCAAAGTCTGAGTTGAAAGATGCATCGACTTTGTGGGTGGATATCAGGAATGTTCCGGCCGGATCTTATTTGTTAAATATAACGGAAGATGATCAACCGATAATTTCTCAAAAAATAATCAAAGAATAAATGTAAACCGGCTGTAAGGCCGGTTTTATTTTGAAGTATTTGTAAGCTTTTTTTCAGCTATAGGAACCCATTTTCCATCATGACGCAAAAGTAAAATCTTATCGACTAAGAATTTAGTTTTATATTGAATATTCTGATATTTATCCCATGCTTTTAGAAAATTCTCCCAGGTAAGATCCCGATATCCTACCGTCATATGAGGCGTAAAAGAGTAACTGATAAAATTAAATTGTTGTTTTACTCTTTGGTAAAGATCTGTCAGATTGGGATTAGCTTCAGGCTGAATAAATATGACCGGGTTTTTGGGCTGCGCAAAGCTTCCGAATCCATTGAGTTCAATTTCAAAAGGATCCAGTCCGGTATCTATTTTCTGAAATGCCGTGAAGATATCTTCCTCCCAATCAATTTCTCTCGAAAAAGGAGGAAAAAGAGTAATATGGGCGTCATTTTTTAATGCTTTAGAATTACCATAAGAATCGGCGAGATCTTTTTTAAAGACTTTTACTTCTTCCATGATATTTTCAGGTGGATAGACTGCAATGAAGTACAATTTTTTCATGACGCCTAAGGTATTTAATTTTTTTGTTTGAGCTGTGAAAGTGTATTTTCAAGATTGTCTGTAATCTTTTTCACCTCTATATGTGGCCTAAAAGTAAAGCCTTTCCCTTTCTCTTCATCTGCAATATTAGAAAGGATAATGACTGACGTTTTGGTGTCCGGATAATAAATATTTAACGAAGGAGATCCTTTTATATAGCCGCTATGAAAGTAAGAATTTGGTTTTCCGATGTTCAGCATGATTCCGTAGGCATAGCCCATTTTACCAAAAATAGCATGACGTCTTTCGGCACTTTTAGCCATGAACATTTTTAGGGTTTCCGGTTTGAGAATTTTTCCTCCATAAAGAGCATTATTCCAGGTATGAAGATCCCGAATGGTAGAAAGGATACCTCCTGCAGGAGTTCCGATTTCCTTTCCGCCCAGTCGTTTTGGCATGTTTGGAACTTCTTCTGCTTTGGTTCCATTTCCCAGGTAAGCACTGGCAAAATTATTTCCTTTGAAAATATCTCCTGTGGAAGAGCTGGTCATGCCTGCTTTTTTTAAGAGTTTTTCAACATTCTGGTCATAAGATTCTCCGGACACTTTTTCAACAATTTTTCCCAATGCATTAAATCCGTCATTAGAATAGAAAAAGTCAGAACCGCTTTTAAACATGAGTTTTCCTCCTAAAAGATTTAATCCCGAAGTATGATTCAGAAGCTGATGAATGGTTATATTTTCGTACTCTTTATTCTGGAATTCTTTAAGGTATTTGGACGCTTTGTCTGTAACATTCAGTTTTCCCTGCTCCATCTGAAGAAGAACAAGAGCTGCTGTAAATTGTTTACTGACAGATCCAATGGCAAAAATGGTATTGCTGTCAATTTTAGTTTTTCGCTTAAAATCCGCATAGCCGCTTTCTTTTCGATAAAGTTGTAATGAATCTTTAAAGACGGCAATACTTCCATTGAAATGATACTTTTTAAAAACAGAATCAATTTGCTGTTCTAAAAGCGTCTTTTGAAATGCAGTAATCGTAGAATCAATGATGGCCTTTTTGTCGACCGGAACTTGAGGGGTTTCCGTTTTACATGAAAATAAAAAACAAAAAAGCAGAAGGAACGTTAAATTTTTAATCACGAGTGTCTTATTTTTTTAGTTTGATTTTAAAATAATGAAATGTTAAAAAGTCTTAAAGGATACAAAATTCGTGCTAGAATAGGTTTTTTCTATCATGATAAATAGACAATTCCAGGTTAAGGAGGATTTAATACTTTTGAACAGATTATTAATCAATCAACAATCATGAAAGAACATTTGAAGAACGACCTGGAAAATATTAATCACCTTTTAGATATTACGAAAAAGCAAGGTGTTGAGTATCTGGATTTTATTACAAACAGACCAACATCAGTACATCATATTCCTGTATGGGAACAGCAGGGTCTTCCGGAGTCCGGTTATGGTACAGAAGAAGCCTTGCAAATATTTAATAAAAGATTTGAGCCTGTTATGGTAGGTTCATCCGGGCCAAGATACCTTGGGTTTGTAACGGGAGGTACTACACCTGCTTCCATTGTAGGGGATTGGCTGACTACCATTTATGATCAGAATACACAATCTACAAAAGGGCAGGGAGATATTTCTGCCAATATAGAGCTGGAAACCATACAATTGATATTAAAACTTCTAGGCCTTCCGGATAGCTTTCTTGGAGGTTTTGTGACTGGGGCGACGATGTCTAATTTTACCTGTCTGGCGGTTGCACGTCAGTGGCAGGGGAAAGAGCAGGGCAGAGATGTGGCTAAAGAAGGAGTTTCCGGCCCGGTTAAAATCCTAACAGCTACACCACATTCTTCTTCGATAAAATCTTTGTCACTTTTAGGATTGGGAAGCAGCAATATTATTAAGGTTAAAACTGCCGGAGATGATAGGGAAGCTATTTGTATACAGGATTTAGAAGATCAGATTGTAAAGCTTAACGGGGATCCGTTTATTTTAATTTCAAGTGGAGGAACGGTAAATACGGTTGATTTTGATGATTTTTCAGAAATTAAAAAGCTAAAGGATAAATATCGTTTTTGGTGGCATATTGATGCGGCTTTCGGAGGTTTTGCGGCCTGCTCTACTACTCATAGCCATTTGGTAGAAGGCTGGGAGTATGCAGACAGTATTACGGTAGATTGTCATAAATGGCTGAATGTTCCTTATGAAAGTGCTGTATTTTTAATCAAAGAACAATACAAAGTCTTACAGGTGGAGACTTTCCAAAACTCCAATGCTCCTTATCTGGGAGATCCTTTGGAGAATTTTGGCTACCTGAATTTTCTGCCTGAAAACTCCAGAAGATTAAAAGCTCTACCTGCATGGTTTTCGCTTATGGCATATGGTAAAAAAGGATATCAATATATCATCGATAATAATATATCATTAGCCAACCAATTCGGACAAATGCTTGATGGTAGTCAGGATTTTAAATTACTGGCTCCCGTACGTCTGAATACAGTTTGCTTTACCCTGAGAGATGATGAAAAGCAGGATGAGGTGGGACGATTTCTTGAGGTGCTTAATAACACAGGTAAAGTTTTCATGACCCCCACTTTTTATAATGGGCATAAAGGTATCCGGGCGGCATTTGTTAATTGGATGACCAATGAAAATGATATTCAATTGATTTTTAAAACCATGAATGATGTCATTGCAGAATTAAAATAATACTACAAAACCCACTGGAAAGCTTCCGGTGGGTTTATTTTAAGATCAAATCACTGAACCAGAACACATACTCACCGGTTTCAGTTTCAGAATCAGTTTTTGGTTTGGGGTATGTTTTCTTTACTGTTTCTCCGATTTCAAATGATATAGGGCTTTTAAATATAGGTCCATCAAAAGTGAAGGTGTGGAACTCTCCGTTTTCTCCGCATGGATCAACATTTTTCGGTAAATCTTTGATGAAATCATGATCAATAATTCGTCCTGCAAAACTTTTGTCCAGATATGTTCCGTTCACACAGGTTACAATGGTTTTAAAGCCAAGATCCAGAAATTCTTGAATAAGATTGGATGTATTTTGTTTCCAGAGAGGAAATACTGCCTTCATGCCAATAGCGTTTAATTGTTCCTCTCTGTATTTTCGAAGATCTTCCAGAAAAATATCTCCAAAAATAGAATGTGTAATTCCCTGAGACTGTATTTCAGTCATCGTTTTACTCATGATTTCCTGATACTCTTCCATTGAAGGTTCTTTGGGTAACTCCATTTTAACCAAATGAATTTCAAGACTTTCTGCTTGTTTTTCTAAAAGAGAAACATGAACCCCATGCATAGAGATCCTCTGAAACTCCCGATTAATGCTGGTAAGCAGAGTGCTGATCTCATATTGATCTTGCTGTAATATTTTATAAAGGGCAAGAGCAGAATCTTTTCCGCTGCTCCAGTTAAATAGGGCTTTTGGCTTCATATATGGACCATGTTTTATTTAAATTTTAATATAAGTGGCAGAAATTGTAACAGTTATGTGGGTTATATTGTCTTACTTTTATAGAGGTACAAAAAAAATCGTGTATATTTAACAAAACTAAACAAAACACATGAGAAATCTATTATTCGGGACGGCTGTCCTATTTTTTACCGGAATTGCGAATCCTGTATTTTCGCAAAAAAATGAGGCTCCAAAATTCGTAAGCAATACGGAAGGAGTAAAAGAATATTCTTTAAGTAACGGAATGAAGGTACTCCTGATTCCGGATCCATCTCAAAGTAATATGGTGGTAAACATTGTTTATAGGGTAGGTTCAAAAGATGAAGGCTATGGCGAAAAGGGCATGGCGCATCTACTGGAACACATGCTATTCAAGAGTACCAAAAATCTTGGCGATATCAAAAAGCAACTTTCTGATAAAGGAGGAAGGGCGAATGGTACGACTTGGTTTGATAGAACAAATTATTATGAAATCTTCCCTTCCAGTGATGAAAACTTAAAATGGTCCTTGCAGATGGAAGCAGACAGAATGATTAATGCTACCATTTTGCAGACTGATCTGGATAAAGAATTTTCTGTTGTAAGAAACGAATTTGAAATCGGAGAAAATAACCCGACAAGAGTAATGATACAAAACGTATTTTCCACAGGATATACATGGCACAATTACGGAAACAGTACGATCGGAAGCAAGGAAGATATTGAACGTGTAAAAGCGCCTACCTTAAGAAAATTCTACGAAAAATATTATCAGCCGGATAATGCAACCCTTATTGTTGCGGGTAAGTTCGATGAAAATAATGCCCTGAAATATATTACGGATTATTTTTCTGGCCTGCCAAAGCCTGGTCGCGAACTGGGAGGAACCTATACTGTAGAGCCTGCACAAAATGGAGAAAAATATTTTGAGATTAAGAGAAACAACGATCAACAGATCATAGCAGCAGGTTACCACACTTCAGCCTATGCAGATAAAGATTATGCAGCTTTAAAGGCTCTATACGAGATTTTGACTTCCGATCCTTCAGGGTACCTGTATAAAAGTTTAGTAGAAACCCAGAAAGTTTCAGGGATCTGGGCATTCACCCCGGTCGTAAGAGATCCGGGAATGGTTTATTTCAATTTTGATGTTCCGAAAGATAAAAATCTTGAACAAACGACAGGACTTGTAAAAGCAGAACTTGATAAAGTCTCAACGATAAAGTATACCGAAGAGGATCTTAAAAGAGCCAAAGCCAAGCTGGCTAAGGATATTGATGATGCGAAAAATAATACCATCAATTATGCGATTGGCCTCACAGATATAATTGGAGCAGGGAATTATAAACTGGCATTTATGTATCGGGATAATGTCGAAAATCTGAAGTTGGAAGATATCAACAGAGTCGCTCAGAAATATTTTAAAAATAACAATCGTACTATTGGCGTTTTCAAGCCGTCTTCAAACGAGGAAAGAGTTTTTCCGGCTGAATTCAGAGACAACCAGATTGCAGATTTGGTAAAAGATTACAAAGGGAAGGCGCTGGAGAAAGAACCGGCTCCATTTGAAGCTTCTATCGCAAACCTAAAGAAGAACCTTACAGAAGGGAAATTATCCAATGGTATGAAATACGGATGGATTAATAAAGAGCTGAAAGGTGAAAAGGTACAGGGAACATTCAGATTACGTCTTGGAAATGAGAAAGATCTTCAAGGTAAAAATGCCATCGGGAAAATGACTGCTTCCTTATTAAAATCAGGAACGAAAACTAAAACCAAAGAACAGATTCAGGATGAATTGGATCAAATGAAATCTTCTGTTGATACTTATCTTTATGGACAAAATTTTATCATTGTTGTAAATACTTATAAACAACATTATCCAAAAGTAATGGCTATTGTGGAGGATATGTTAAAGAATTCTACCTTCCCTGAAAATGAACTGACTAAGTCTATTACAGAAACTAATACATGGCTCGAAGGGCAGTTAAAAGATCCTAATGCAATTGCAAATAATGAATTACAAAGATTAACTTCACCATATCCGAAAACAAGTATTTTTTATGAGCCTTCTCTGCAAGAGCAAATTGACGAAAATAAAAAAGTTACAAAAGCTCAGGTAGTAGACTTCTATCAAAATATTATGGGAGCCTCAGAGGGGGCAGGAACAGTGATAGGGAATCTTGATTCTAAATCGGTAGCTGCAGAACTGGAAAAAACATTTGGGAAGTTTATTTCAAAATCAAAATTCTCAGAAGTAAAGCCAACTTTCTTTGAAACTAAAAAAGAAGATAAAAATATTCTTACTCCGGATAAAGAAAATGCCGTAGCATTAGGAACATTAAGTTTCAAAATGAAACAGGATCATCCTGATTATCCGGCATTGGTTTTGGCTAATGAAATTTTAGGAAGCGGTGGTTTTCTTTCTGCGAGATTGCCGATGAGGCTTCGTGAAAAAGAAGGAATAAGTTATGGTGTAGGCTCTTATCTTAGTGTACCCGTTTCTAATGATGTTGCTTCATGGAATTATTATGCATTTTTAAATCCAACAAAAAGAGCAGCAGTGGAAGCGGCTATTAAAGATGAAGTAGGGAAAGCTCTGGCTTCCGGTTTTACGCAGGAAGAATTAGATTCGAATAAAAAAAGTTATGCTAACGGGAGAAAAACGAATTTAGGAACGGATAATATGCTGATCAACCTGGTGAATAACAAACTTATTTATGATATTCCATTGGAAAGTTTTGATGAGCAGAATTCAAAAGTTCAGAATCTGAAACTTTCTGAGGTTAATGCAGCTCTTAAGAAATATATCTCTACAAATAATTTGACATCAGTTTTTGCCGGAGATTTTAATAAAAAATAAATACCAATAAAAAAACGCAGAGAAATCTGCGTTTTTTTTGTCATATATTGATCTTTCATTTACATATTTCTTCTGTACTTACCACCCACTTCAAACAAAGCATTGGTAATTTGTCCTAAAGAACAATGTTTCACTGCATCAATCATTACTTCAAATAAGTTTTGCTGGTTGATGGCTGCGTGCTGTAATTTCTTTAATGCTTCTTCAGACTGATCTTCATTCGCTTTCTGGAAGTTGTGAAGTGCTTCAATCTGTGCCTGCTTTTCTTCTTCAGTAGAACGGATAACTTCTCCCGGAAGAACAGTTGGTGACCCATCTTTTCCAAGGAAGGTATTTACTCCAATAATTGGATATTCTCCGGTATGCTTCAACCATTCGTAATGCATGGATTCTTCCTGAATTTTAGAACGTTGGTACATTGTTTCCATCGCTCCAAGAACACCCCCTCTTTCTGTAATTCTGTCGAATTCCGTATACACAGCTTCTTCCACTAAATCCGTCAGTTCTTCAATGATAAATGATCCCTGAAGTGGATTTTCGTTTTTAGCCAATCCTAATTCTTTGTTGATAATCAACTGAATGGCCATTGCTCTTCTTACAGATTGCTCGGTAGGTGTAGTAATTGCCTCGTCATAAGCATTCGTGTGAAGTGAATTACAGTTATCGTAGATTGCATAAAGCGCCTGAAGCGTTGTTCTGATATCGTTGAAATCAATTTCCTGAGCGTGAAGAGAACGTCCGGAAGTTTGGATGTGGTATTTCAGCATCTGGCTTCTTTCGTCGGCTCCATATTTCAGTTTCATAGCTTTTGCCCAGATTCTTCTTGCCACACGTCCGATTACAGAGTACTCAGGATCAATACCGTTGGAGAAGAAGAAAGATAAGTTGGGCGCAAATTCGTTGATATCCATTCCTCTTGATAAATAGTATTCCACATAAGTGAAACCATTTGCCAGAGTAAATGCCAGCTGAGAAACAGGGTTTGCTCCTGCTTCAGCAATGTGATAACCCGAAATGGAAACAGAGTAGAAGTTTCTTACTTTTTCCTTAATGAAGTATTCCTGAACATCACCCATCAATCGTAAGGCAAATTCAGTAGAGAAAATACAAGTATTCTGAGCCTGGTCCTCTTTTAGGATATCGGCCTGAACTGTACCACGAACTGTAGCAATGGTTTTAGCTTTAATTTCAGCATATACCTCCGCAGGAATTATTTCGTCTCCGGTTAGTCCCAAAAGCTGTAATCCCAAACCATTGTTGGATGGAGGAAGTTCGCCGTTGTATTGAGGTCTTTCCAATCCTTTATCATCAAACTTTTCTTTCAGCTTAGCTTCAACTTTTGCCTCTAATCCGTTTTCTTTGATATATTTTTCAACATTCTGATCGATGGCTGCATTCATAAAGAAAGCCAGTAGCATTGGAGCAGGACCGTTGATTGTCATGGAAACTGAAGTCAATGCATTGACCAGGTCAAATCCTGAATATAGTTTTTTAGCATCATCCAAAGTGGCAATAGAAACTCCGGCATTTCCGATCTTGCCATAGATATCCGGTGGTAAAGCCGGATCCTGACCATATAATGTTACCGAGTCAAAGGCTGTAGATAAGCGTTTTGCAGGCATTTCTGCAGAAACATAATGGAATCTTCTGTTGGTTCTTTCAGGACCTCCTTCTCCTGCAAACATCCTTGTAGGATCTTCTCCTGTTCTTTTAAACGGATAAATTCCGGCTGTATAAGGGAAGCTTCCCGGAAGGTTTTCCTGGCCTTTCCATTGGATCAGATCACCCCAGTCATTATATTTTGGTAAGGCGATTTTTGGAATTCTTAAATGAGATAAAGACTCCGTTGAGGTTTCCACTTTAATTTCCTTACCTCTTACATAATAAGAGTAAAATTCAGCATGGAAAGCTTTTTTCGTATCATCCCATGTTCTTAGGAAATCGATGTTTTCCTGTTGAAGGTGTTTTTCTGCTTTTTGATATTCAGTATCAAGAACTTCATTGGAAATAATCTTTTTTACTCCTTCAATATGATACATGGTTCTGGCCAACTCGGCCTGTTTTTCAACATTGGCATCATATTGTTTGTTGTTTTCAACAATTTCAGACAGGTAACGTACTCTCTTTGGTGGGATGATCGTTACTTCGTCCGTAATTTCCTGTTCAACAAAAGTAATTAAATTTAAATCTGAAAATTTCTCATTTACTTTTGAAACCAGTCTGTTATAAAGCTCTGTTGTCCCGTGGTCATTAAACTGAGAAGCTTTTGTGGCATATACAGGCATATCCTCCAATGGGCTTTCCCATAAAAGGTGGTTTCTCTGGAATTGTTTTCTTACTGCCTGAAGGGCATCAAGAGCACCACGTTTGTCAGATTTATTTAATGCTACCAAATCTGCATAATCCAGCATGTCAATTTTTTCCAGCTGTGTGGATGCTCCGTATTCGGGAGTCATCACATACATGGAAACATCAGCAAAATCAGAAACTTCCGATCCGGATTGCCCGATTCCTGAAGTTTCAAGGATGATCACATCCGGGTGAGCCAGTTTCAATACATTCAAAGCAGAATGAATGAACGGAGAAACAGAAACGTTGTTTTCTCTCGTAGCCATTGAACGCATATATACCCTGGGGTCATTGATGGCATTCATACGGATTCTGTCTCCTAATAAAGCTCCTCCGGTTTTCTTTTTCGAGGGGTCAATAGAGATAATAGCAATTTTTTTATCCGTATTGGAACGTAAAAAACGTCTTACTAGTTCATCGGTTAAAGAAGATTTTCCCGCACCTCCGGTACCTGTGATACCGATGATAGGGATATTAAGATCTTTAGATTGTTCGTCGATTGCTTTTACCAATTCAGGTTTTTCATCTGAAAAGTTTTCAACGGCAGAGATAATTCTGGCAATACTTGTTGAGTTTTCAAAGCTGATCGCATCCAGATCTTGTGCAGTAACATCTTTTCCGGTTGCAAAATCAGATCGGTGTACCAGATCATCAATCATTCCCTGAAGGCCCAGTTCACGACCGTCATCCGGAGAATAAATTCTGTCGATACCATACGTCATCAGTTCTTTGATCTCTTCCGGCAGGATAACACCGCCGCCACCGCCAAAAATTTTGATCTGTGGTGAATTCTTTTCTCTTAAAAGATCATAGATATATTTGAAATATTCGTTGTGACCTCCCTGATAAGAAGTTAATGCAATGGCATTGGCATCTTCCTGGATGGCTGTATTCACAACTTCCTCTGCTGATTTGTCGTGTCCAAGGTGGATCACTTCACATCCTGTTCCCTGGATGACACGACGCATAATATTGATTGCAGCATCATGCCCGTCAAATAATGAGGCAGCTGTTACAATTCTTACCTTGTTGGTTGGAGTATATTTTTGGGTTTCCATAAAAATTCTAGAAAGTTTCTAAGTTCTCAAATATAACAATAAAAAAAGAACCTTGTGTTTGAATTTATGTTATTGATTTTCATTAATTTAATATAGTTTATTTAATTATATCTCCCCTATTTTGGGTTTGAAAATTTGAAAGTTGAAAAGTTCGGTAGTTACAGAATTAAAATGAGTTACGCGTTTTCACTTCAAATGGAGTCAATTTTAATTTCTCAAATTAAAATTTCTACTTTTGCAGAATATTTTACAGACATGCAAAAAGCTTTGATATATTTCGCGTTAGGAACAGCAGTAAGCTTCCTTATCAATTATTTCTTTTTAAGCTCTCAAAACCTGGGACTTGATATTTACTATGCCTTTGCTTTTGGTTCTGCATGGGGAATTGCGTACTATCTGGATACTCCCGACATTACATTGCCTCAAAAAATGGGGTTATCTTTTGTAGCCATGGGAATTCTGGTTCTGATAGGAACCTTGATTTTTGAATTAAAGTTGGCAATCCCGTCCATTTTAAAATTCTCTACAGTTTTTGTAGCTTATTATTTATTTGCCAGCTTCAGAGGAAGTAAGTCATTAAGAAAATAAAAAAAAAGAGGCTGTCAAATTTGACAACCTCTTTCATATCTAGTGGATCATCAGGAAACTTACCAGGGCAAGACCGACAACCAAAATCATAAATGCAAATAAATTCAGAGCAAGCAAAATACCTCCGATAAAGAAACTTACTATTCCGTGTGTATGATAAACACGGCGGTGTGCAACGAAGAAGTAAGCGATAATATAGATTAGTAACACAGATAATATCAGATATAGAATAGCGTTAATAGCCCCAATATCTGTAAGACTGGTCAATTTAACAATAAGGAACACAAATAAAATATTCAGCAAAAGGAACGAGAAATAATGGAGAGTGAAAATTCCATGATCAAAATACCACCATCTTTTTTTGTTGTGAAAAATCCATAAAAAGAAAGCGAACAATGGAAGATATATGAAAAGAGCCTTCGGCAGGTTGTGAAAGGATGTTGCAGTAAGATTTTTCGCAATCTCACCTTTTGTAACCCCCTTTTCTTTAAGCTCGAAGAATTTATGAGCTATCGGTATTTGGATAAAATCAAAAGCGGAAGGATTTTTGGCTGCCGCAGAATCATAAGATTTTCTTGTCTTGTAGCCTCCATATTGAACATCCTCATCTATTTTATTACTCATATCAAAAGCTTCCTCCAGGTCATCTACTTTAGCAGAATCCGGTAAGACATTTAAACTTTTAATTGTTGTAGAATCTTCTCTCGTCATTATAGGTTTAGCTTTTATACTATCCACTATTTTATTTGTGTTAAGAGCTCTCATCTTATCGAAAACACTCGCTTTGTCCGGGCCGTGTTGCTCCTTTGCTCCATCAAAGTTTAAATTAACCAATGGGAAAAGGGCAAATACAAAAAAGGTAATAAAACTGACGAAGATATAGAGCTTTACCGGAGGAACGAATTTTTGTCTCTTTCCTTCAAGGTATGTATTGGTAAGAGCTCCGGGTTTAAACATGAGATTTTTCAATGTTCCCCAAAACTGCCCGTCATAATGGGTAAAGTCTTCTACAAAATGGGTAAAAAGGTAATAGAAAGGATGTCGGCTTTCAATATTTTCCTGTCCGCAGTGGGGGCAGAATCTTTCTTCGACCTGGTGCCCACAGTTGAGGCAGGTTTTGTCTTCTCTTAATTTTCCGTGGCTCATGGATTACAGAATATGATCGCCACAAATATAAATATTTAGAGGATATAGTAATGATATCGTTAAGTTTTCACTGTAAATCTTAAAATAAAATTAATAAAAGAAAGAGTTGAGGGACCAAACTCTTTGCTTTATCACCCGTGTTCTTAGAATCCTCTAAACGTATTTTTTCATCGCAACAACTTTTTACAAGATTTATGCCAAAAGCTTAAAAAGTGTTAAAATCTATTGATAGAGCGGGAGAGAACTCCTATACTATAGATTAAATGAAATATGTTTTTGCGTTACAAAAATAATTTGTACCTTTGCACACCCTTTTAGGGGTAAATTATGTTTAATCTTTAACTAAAACGTGTGAATACATTAAGTTACAAAACTGTTTCAGCGAACAAAGCTACTGCTAATAAAGAATGGGTTGTGGTAGACGCTGAAGGACAGCCGTTAGGAAGACTAGCTTCTACGGTTGCAAAGATTTTGAGAGGTAAGCACAAAACGAACTTTACACCTCACGTAGATTGTGGTGATAACGTAATCGTTTTGAATGCTGGGAAAATTACGCTTTCCGGAAATAAGTGGGCTGATAAGACTTACATCTGGCATACAGGTTATCCTGGTGGACAGAAGTCTATGACTGCGGCTGAACTTCAAAAGAAAGATTCTTTAAAAGTATTAGAGAAGTCTGTAAAAGGTATGTTACCTAAAAACAGATTAGGATCTGCTATTCTTAAGAACCTTTATTTATATGAAGGAACTGAGCACAAACATGAAGCTCAACAGCCTAAAACAATTAATGTTAACGAATTTAAATAATTAATTATGTCTATAGTTCATAAAATCGGAAGAAGAAAAACTTCTGTAGCAAGAGTTTATGTAAGACCAGGTTCTGGTGTTATTACAGTAAACGGTAAAGATGCTACAACTTATTTCTCTACAGACGTGATGGTTTATAAATTAAACCAACCGTTTATCCTTTCTGAGACTGTTGGTCAGTATGACGTTACCGTAAATGTTTTCGGTGGTGGTAATACAGGTCAGGCAGAGGTTATCAGATTAGGTATTTCAAGAGCTTTATGCGAGATCAACGCTGAGTTCAGATTAGCATTGAAGCCTGCTGGTTTACTTACAAGAGACGCAAGAATGGTGGAAAGAAAGAAGCCAGGTCAGAAAAAAGCAAGAAAGAGATTCCAATTCTCAAAACGTTAATTTTCAGACTTCAGATACAAGGTCTCAGATTTCAGAATTTTTTTGGTCTGTTATCTTATGTCTAAAATCTATTTATCAAAACAAAAAATTGCCCGTTACGTTTAGCATCCAAACGCTTCTCCCATCTAAAGAAGTTGTTGATTGTTTAAAAGACGGAAAGTAAACTAACAAAAACAGAAAACATGGCAAAAGCAAATGTAAAAGACCTTTTAGAGGCTGGCGTACACTTCGGTCACATGACTAGAAAGTGGAACCCAAATATGGCTCCATACATTTTTATGGAGAAAAACGGTATTCACATTGTAGACTTACATAAAACAGCAGTTAAATTGGATGAAGCTTGTAGCGCTTTAGAAAAATTAACTTCTGCAGGTAAAAAAGTTCTTTTCGTAGCTACTAAGAAGCAAGCGAAAGAAGTTGTTGCAAAACACGCTTCAGAACTTAATATGCCTTATATTACAGAAAGATGGCCAGGTGGTATGTTAACGAACTTCGTTACTATCAGAAAGGCTGTAAAGAAGATGAACTCTATCGACAAAATGAAAAAAGACGGTACGTTCGAAACTTTATCTAAAAAAGAAAGATTACAAGTTGACAGACAAAGAGCTAACTTAGAGAAAAACTTAGGTTCTATCTCTGACATGGTTAGACTTCCTTCTGCAATCTTTGTAGTTGATATCTTAAGAGAGCACATCGCTGTAACTGAAGCTAAGAAATTAGGTATTCCAGTTTTCGGTATCGTTGATACGAACTCTGATCCTAGAAAAGTAGACTTCGTTATTCCAGGAAATGATGATGCTTCTAAATCTATCGATATGATTTTGAGTATTGTTTCTGATTCTATCAAAGAAGGTCAGTCTCAAAGAAAAGCTGATAAAGAAAAATCTAAAGAAGAAGGAGAAAAAGTATCTGCTGATACAGATGCTGATTTCGATGCTGAATAATTAAAGATTTTCTTTAATATAGAAAAACGCTGGATTTCGATCCAGCGTTTTTTTATTATCTATAACAGTAATTATTTCTTAGGACATACTGTGAATTCAGGGAAATCCGGGTCTGTAGTCGGAACAACGACTCCGATTCTACATACACCGCCACAGCACATTTCTCCCATTTCCATACTGCAGCCATCCAGACAGCTTCTGTATCCTCCTGTAATTGTTCTTAGCTCAGTTCTTGAGACTTTCTTTAAATTTTTCATGGTTTTTAGTTTTAGTTTGTTTCCTACTCTATAAGCTTTTCGGATTCCGCATTTATATGTTTTAAATATAATTAAATATTTAATATAATACGTAGAATATTTAATTAGCTAATAAATTTTAGGAAAATTGCTATTTATTGTAGATTTAATTTCAAACTTATCAAATAAAAAACCCACAGAATTCTGTGGGTCTATTTTTTAGTTTCTAAGCGTTATAGAATAGGAGCTTGTAATGTATTTATTAGATTGATATCTCGAATTACAAACCATTCCGGACAAACTGTAATTTTGATTTTTAGGAATCATTGTATAGCCTATTTTTCCGGCACCGATAGGAATCTTTTTAAAGAAATTGTTTCCGCTTATAGTTAGAACCATATTACAAGGTGACTTATTTTCTACCGAGATAGATGTTCTCAGGCTGGCAGGATCATCATTATTAAGAAGATCACTAAGAACCTCAGCCGTTTCGGGTTTGTAGGTCTTCAGCAGTTCATTATATTCTCTATCTGTATTGGCTATGCTTCCGCCGGAATTACCGCCAGGATAGGAGGTTCTTATAGGATAACCTCCATAATTAACATTACAACTGGTTAGCATGGAAGAAATTCCGATAAGGACTAATAGCTTTTTCATACCCGTCTATTTTTTTATTTTCTTTTTTTTCAAAGGTTTTTCCGGCTCAGGATCTTCTATGGTATTTTTTGATTCTGCTCCTGGCTTCCCCGGATTATCAATCGTTACAAATATACTTCTTTTTATGTCCTTCAGGGAGGTATATTTCATATCACAAACATTACTGTTCAAGGTGTAAGAACCTTTGTTGAGCACAATGAAATTCTCTCCATGAGCAGGCACAGCAAGATTGTAAAAACCTTTTCCTTCAATTCTGAGTACAATATTACAATCCGAATTATTTTTGAACAAAAGAATAGCTTCCTTCTTTGTAATATCTTCATTAAGCATGGCATTCAGAAGTTGTACGGTCTTGCTCTTATGCTCAGCAGATGTTTCTGCAAGTAGCCGTTTGAATTCTTCTGCCTCATCAGAGGTCGGATTTCTCATGACACTCTTAGGAATGTCTGAAATCACAGGCCTTGCTTCCATAGGTCTGGCATTCTTTTTCCCTTTTGTCCATTCGGAGTTTTTTAAAGCAATGAGCTTAGGTTTCAGCACGCTTCTCTTTGGATCGTCGGGATGCGAGTTCTTTAGGTATTCTTCAATTTCCGGGATATTTGTGCTTTTTAAAATGTCTTTACTCCCTTTTTGTGCGAAAGTAAAGCCTGGGAAAAGAAATGTGAAGAATAAGATCGTTAAAAAATTTTTTTTCATCAATTAAGTTTATTTCATCAGCTTATCCGGAATTTTATATAAGTTATTGTTTTTCCTTTTGCCGAGAATAGCTCTTCGTAATACGTTTTGATGTCTCTCAAATGTGGTGTATCAGGATCGTATTCCGGCGCACCATAGATATCGTGGTGAGCGGAAATGATTTCATAACCTGCTCCCTGCAAATACCCTAAAGTATATCCATGTAAAAACTCTGAATCTGTTTTTAAATGAATAATACCACCAGGTTTCAGGAACTTTTTATAACGGGCTAAAAAATCCGGATGGGTTAATCTGTGTTTTGTTCTTTTGTATTTAATTTGTGGATCCGGAAAAGTAATCCAGATTTCGTCCACTTCATTTTCGGCAAAAAAATAATCTACAAGTTCGATTTGTGTTCTTAGGAAAGCCACGTTATTCATATTGTTTTCTACGGCTTCTTTTGCGCCAAACCAGAATCTTGCACCTTTGATATCAATCCCGATAAAGTTTTTTTCAGGAAATGTTTTGGCGAGTCCTACAGAATACTCTCCTTTACCACAACCTAATTCCAGGACGATAGGATTATCATTTTTAAAGAAATTTTTTCTCCAGTTTCCTTTAAGTTCGTAACCTTTTAAAGCATCCTCTCTTGTTGGTTGCATTACGTTTGGTAAAATCTTATTTTCTGCGAATCTCGCTAATTTATTCTTGCCCATGAGTCATTTAAAATGACTGCAAAAATAGTAAAATTTGCATAGACTTCCTGTCTTTTAGAGGCAAAAGACATTATTGACGATGGTTTACTGTTCTGATTATGGGGCTACTGCACTTCCAAGGGCCACCATGATGGGTCTTTCTATAGTTTTCTGTGAGGCATACTGAGCTCCACAAACCAAACTTGTGAATAGATATTGCCCTTTTTCAATCACTATTGAGGCTTCGCCCTGTGCCGGCACTGCAAGCCTGTACTTGATGGTACCTACCCCTTCCATCCGGACAATGATGTTACAATCTGATTGATTCCGGATCAGAACGATACATTCCTTGGCGTTGGGATCATTGTCAAATAGAGAATTGAGGATTTTTACCGTTCTGTTTTTATGTTCCACAGGATTGACGGCCATCAGCAGATTGAATTCTTCAGCTTCGGCATTGGGAATGGCAGCGTTAGCACTTGCGTTTACGACAAAGGTGTTTTGAGCATTGCTGGGTGTATATACTGTGGTTGGCTGTTTTGCTGCTAATTCAGCCTTATATTTTGCGATTTGTTTCTGTTTGATGATGGCATTCATTTCATCAAAAGTAATCTTTGTAGAAGGCCTTCTGCGTAATAATGCAAGCATTTCCTGCATATCTTTTACTTTCTGATCTGCCGGATGAGCATTTTTGATGTATTCCTTCATCATTTCCATAACCCGTGGCTTTAGAACCGATCTTCGGGGATCATCGGGATGGGCGTCTCTGAGGAAAGCATTAATTTCGTAAATATTATTGCTTTTTAGAATTTCACTGTAATCCTTTCCCTTTTTTTGGGCAGAGAGACTGAAAAACAGGACCGTGCAAAGAAGTAAAAGTATTTTTTTCATTAATATATAATAAGTTAAAGATTTGGTACTTTTTCTTAATTTGTGTTTAGGCCATTAGTCTTTATTATGATAACGGAATACCACTCTTTTTATTTTAAACACTTAATTGTGATATAAAAATAAATATATTTTTGAATATTAAATAAATGTATGCATAAAAAAATAAATTATTCAGATTAAAATACATAACGCATGGTAAAATGGTAAGGAACTGTTTTACCATAAAAAAATCCATGTAAATTTTTACATGGATTTCTTAATATATTGGACTATTTATCTTCTTTATTGAAAATGCTATTGAGTAATAACTTCCTGAAGATGGGAGTTTCTTAACCTTTTTTGATAGATAGGCAGATATTTTTCAATAGGTATTTTTACTGCTTCAAAATTACCGGCTGATATATAAGGCTGAATATTTTCAGAGCTGTAAACAAATTGCAGGAAGTTGTCAATAAGGTTTTCGGGAATCTTAAACCTCAGGAAATAATCTTTACCCAGGTAATTTTTGATCTGAGTAACCGAAGAATTCATCTTTTCAAAGGCCTGATAACGTTGTTTTTTCTTTCTTTCCCCGGAAAGGATATCATAAATACTTTCCAGACTGAAGGTAAGTCCGCCGTCCCTTAATCCGGCAACCGGAAGCTCAGGAGGAGTACCGTCCCCTTTAGGCTGAGGAAGTCCGATCACTTTTTTAATAGCCAGTGCCTTATCCTCTTTTCTTAACGAATTAACATCATATCGCAGGTTTCCCGTTGGTTTAAATCTATTGAGGACAATTTCCTGGATTTCATAATAAGCAATTTTTAGTTCAACCAGGTTTTTCTGTTCCATCATCTGAGGAGTCAGTTTGATATCCTTTCTTTCAGTAACGATAGAGGTAAAACGGATGACATCTCCGGGGTTGGCCGGAACATTAAAATTACCGTTATAATCTGTAAGAACTGTTTTTTGAGTGTTCAGATTGGTAACATATACCTGGTTAAGATATAAAATAGAATTGTCTCTTAGAAATACTTCTCCAGAGTATATTTGAGCATTGATTTTTGCCAGAAAAACCAATAGTAGTAACGTAAATAGTTTCTTCATATAATTGGCAAAATTACATAGAAATAAAGCAATTTGTACTTTATTGGATAAAGAATAGTGGTTAAAATTATATTAAACTTTAGCATTAAATTGTTAATGATTGTTATAAATGTATCTAAAGCTTATCAAAACCACTATTATCATACATGAAATCAGGAAAAAAGCGGTGAAATATTCTTTTTAAATATTCAAAAAAAACCGGTTATATGATGATAACATCAATCCGGCTTTTATCTTTATTTCACGAAAATTTTACTGATTTCGTTTTATCGATGTTTTACCAGAAGCCAGCTCGAATACTTTATGGAAATAGAAGAGCCAAATTCTGTCCAGGTAAGAAAATACCAATAAGTTGCAGTAGGTACCCATCTGCCGCCTATTCTTCCATCCCAGGTATATCTGTTTTCCGGGCTGCCTCTGAAAACTTCTGCACCATATCTGTCAAAAATCCGGAATACAAGATTGTCATTAGCCATCAGCGCCGAGTAATCAACCACTTCATTATGTCCATCTCCGTTGGGGGTAATAGTATTAATGAGATTAATAATAGCAAATGCTTTTTTCACCTCTTCACAATTTTTTGAATCTCTTACGAATACGGTATGTGCTCCTCTTGGTACATCATAAAAAACGTTGGAACTTTGCCAGACTACTCCGTCTAAAGAGTATTGGTATGGAGGTGTGCCACCGCTTACTCCGACCTTTACAGTAGTTCCGTCTATCTCAATGGAAGTGATCTGCGGAATTGGTAATTCGGTAACATTGACGTATTGTTTATACACACAACCGTTATTCGATGTTAATTCTACCCAATAACTTCCTGCAGGAACATTGGTGATGGAAGGGCCAGTCGCGCCGGTACTCCAAAGGTATCTGTCGAATCCCGGGCCGGCGTCCAGTGTTGTAGTTGTTTTCGGACAAATTGCCTGATCTTTTAACAGATCTGATTTTTTAGGAACTTTAATTGTAATGGTAATTGATCCCACTTCAGGACATATTCCATTTTTTTCAAAACGAATATAATAGGTTTGTGAAGTCGTAATATTTACCGTAGCTGAAATAGGGTTGATGTTGTTTTGAGCATCAGCTAAACTATTATGAAAAGTATAGGTAACATTAGGATCTATGGTAAACTGAGGGATAAATTGTGTCAGATTCACTGATTTTATTCCATCCAAATCATCATCACATACATTTTCTATAGCCGCTGGCTTTGATAATAAAAGTCTCGCTCCGATACTGAATTGTAGCGGTTTAACGACAAATGCACATCCATCAGGGGAATCTACTCTGATATAAATCGTTGTGGTAGCAGTATAGCTCCAGGTATTGGGGAGGATATTGGCATTTCCGGCATTGGCATCAGCAAGATTTGCATAATATCTGACGTTTGTAAAATAGGTAGGGTTATTAAGTACAATATTGGTTATATTGGATAGTACAATGGTAACGGTTCCGTCAAAGTTATCATCACAGAAAGAACCGTTGTAATTATCTTGTATAATAGCTTTATTAAAGAGAGAAAGCGTTATTTGTGCAATACTTTTACATCCGATATTATTTTTGACTACCGCATAGACAATGGTACCATTAGGTGCTGAATAGGCATTTTGATTCGTAATCAATGCTGCGGGATTTTCAGTTTGGGCATCAACAAGAGTCGGATAATAAGTGATCGTCACCGGATTATTTAATGTCACATTCGCGGTTGTCAGGTTAAAGGTTCCCTGTCCGTTGATGTCACATGCATATAAGGTGGTATTGGTAACCGTAAGCGCTTCAATATTGATATGTACTGTCACTGTTTCACAATCCGGGAAATCAGGATCATTGCCGCAGAATGTATAAGTGAAAGTATCATTTGCAACAGTTCCGGGTGTATTAACTGTATAAGTAATAACTCCGGTTGCAGGGTTTATCACAGCAGTACCTAATGCTGGTGGCGTTATAATGGCCACTGTTGCAGGAACAGGAGTCTGTGATGAATTACTGAATGTGGGAGTTATAGTTTGAGTCGTACATACATTATATGAGGTATTTGTGAGCTTGGTACAGTTTAAAACTTTATATTGTTCAGTGACCAAAGGTGCACAGCTTCCCATGGTTACAGAACATGTATAATATCCGGATTGTGTAGGGTTGAAGGAACTACCTGTAGCATTGGGAATAGCTATTCCGTTTCTGTACCATTGGTAAGTATCATAAATAATAGGATCTACTGTAAGCACTATTCCCGGGGCGCAATTGCTTCCCGATTTTATAATTACAGGTTGCGTAGGGAATCCAGCGAAAAAGCCTCCATATCCTACGGCATCACTTCCGGCAGTAATTCCGGCAGTAATTGCTTTATCAGAAACCACTGTTATCGTTCCGGTTACATTGGGAATTCCATAAGTTACCCAGTTATTGGTTCCTGTCATATCGTATGGGCCGGTGGCTGCGGGAGGGATGCCGCCATTTACCGTAACAGTTGCTCCTCTTTGGGTAATCAGATTCAGTTTTGTAGGAATATTCAGAATGCCACCCAGGTTTGCGTTGGAATGAACAAAATTTTCATTGATCAACCCAAGTTCGTTGATTTGTTTCGGAAGGTAGCAGTTCAGAGCCGGGATAAAATTAAATCCTCCGGTAGCCACCTCGTTTCCCGTATTGGAATCTCCGGCCAGAATCTGGTAAACATAGGCATTTTTAGAAGTCCTGATATATAAATTATAATGTCCTCCGCCTTGAAGCATGTATTTAGTGTCGGGAATTACAAAATAACTGCCTGTGTTAATTGTTGCAACAGGGATAGGTTCGTTATTGACATAAATTTGAGTATTATCTTCCGTAGCAATAATAACAGCTCCTTCCATATTGGCTCCGATACTTCCGTTACCCTTTACAAGTGCAAACTCATTCCCAAGCCGGTCAACAGGTACTGCCTGATCCATTAAAATATCAGAACTGGAAGCAAAATTACCTGCATACTGGCCATTAAAATTTCCATTGGTGATATTGACATGTTTGTTTGAGGTCACTTTTGCTCCGATAAATCCATCAAAATTTCCTGTAAGGTTTCCGATTCCGTCAATAATATAAGATTGTCCTTTATTGAGGGAGAAAGTCATTGTGGGGTTGGTAACTCCGGTAGTCCCGTTTGAAAACTGTACGGTGGGCTTGTATCCTGAGATCGTAACAGTTGTATTGTCTTCTGTTGCCAGAACACTGGTCATGAAGTTTAAAATATCATTACTGACCGTAATGGGAGCTGAAGCAGTGAAGAAATTTTTTCCGGTAGAAGGAATACCCTTAGAAGTAATAATTTCTGCATGGTTGAATACTGAAAACCTTAAATTGGCATAAAACGGAAATTCCGCCTTGAGATATAATCCTTTTGTTGTAGGCGTGAATAAGTCTATCTGCTCAGTGGTAATGATATAGTTTCTTAAAACGTCAAATTTCTGCGGGTTTCCTTTGCTTATGGTAACCGTCCCGATCAAAATATTATTGTTATATATGTTTACAGGAAACGGGGTTGTTCTGTTGGTAGAAAGATAAAGCTTCTGGTACTGATTAGGTGCTCCTGACCGGTCTATCATCGGCGCAAACCAATGCTCTCTATCTAATTGAGCAAAGGAAAAGGCGAAAATATAAAATATAAATAAAAAAGATAGAGTTTTCTTCATTCAGGATTAGTATTTATCACAAATTTAATAATAAAAAGTATTGAATGTTTGAAAAAATAATAAAAAACCATGATTTTGAAATCATGGTTTTGAAAATTGTATTTGTAAAAGATTATTCCCTGTTTTTTACAAGAATCCAGCCTGTGTATTTTATAGCGGTCTGCTTACTGTTAGGCTCATTCCAGCTTATTTCATACCAATAGCTTCCGGTAGGAACTTTAGTTTTGCCACCGGAAGTTCCATTCCATTTGTAACCATTAGATTTATCAGCCTGAAAGATCTTTGCTCCATAGCGGTCAAAAATAGAAATAACAAGATTTTTTTTGATGGCAAATGATGAATAATCAATCACATCATTTATCCCATCCTCGTTGGGAGTAATTACATTAATGAGGTTCGCAATTGTGATCTCTATATTGATCGGATTACAATTATAATTATCCTTTACGTATACATTTGCATTACCTCTTGGCATATTAGTGAATACATTTGAATCCTGCCAGTTGATATTATCAACAGAGTATTTGTAAGGTGGTGTTCCTCCTATGACATAGATCGTTACAGTATTTCCGGAAATATCAATATTGGTAATCACAGGGTGTTCAGATGCATATATTTTAACCGTTTGAGTCGTGATACATTCTCCCGTTTTTAGTTTTACCCAATAAGTTCCTACTCCTGCGTTATTAATAACTTGTGTGGTAGCTCCGGTGCTCCATTCGTAACTTTTGAATCCTGGTCCTGCATCCAGGGTTGTTTTGCCTTCCATACAGATGATTTTGTCAACCAGAACGTCGGATTTTACCGGAGGCATTACAGTGAGTGTCACTTGAGCAATCCTATAACATCCGTTTGCATTGGTTACCCTTACATAGACAACTCCGGTAGGTGCTGTATAAGTAGTTGGATTCAGAATCTCATTGGTTCCCGCCTGGGCATCTGCAAGAGATGGATAATACTTTTTAGTAATATTTGTGGTGGTTGTTACATTCGCAGTGGTAAGATCAAATAATCCTGTCGCAGCATTAGTTCCCAGGAAGCACGTTCTCAATGAGGTGTCGTTTACTACCGGATTTGCTGATACTGTTAATTTTAAAGTGACTTCTTCACAATCTGTAAAATCAGGGTTGTTTCCACAAAACTTATACACAACAGTATCGGGACCTGAATAATTAGTATTAGGAGTATAGGTTATTACACCGGTTGTGGGATTGATAACTGCAGTGCCATTTGTAGGTGGGGTGATAATAGTTACTGTTCCGGGAACGACGGTTTGAGTAGAACTTGTGAAGTTGGGTGTATATTGTTTCGCACCATCACATAATGTGTCGTTGATAGTTGTTTTTTTAACGCAGGTATAGACTTTATAAACAGGAGTAGTTACCGGAGGACAAGTACCTATCGTAATTTTTACCGTATAATTTCCTGATTGTGTCGGGGTATAAGAGTTAGATGTTGCCCCTGTGATCAGAGTATTATTCCTGTACCATTGATAGGTATCAAAGCTATCGTCTATTTCAAGTACCAGTCCAGGGATACATTCTCCGTTTTGTTTGGCGATAACAGGAATAGAAGAGAATCCGGCAAAGTAACCACCATAGCCTACAGCACCACTTCCTCCAGAAATACCTGCGGTTACAGCTTTTGTAGAAGCTACTGTGATATTACCTGTGACATTAGGTACGGAATAAGAAACCCAATTACTGGTGCCGCTTACCGGATAAGGACCTTGTGCAGCAGGTGGGGTAGCCCCGTTTACCGTGACAGCTGCTCCGGTTTCCGTCAGAATATTTAATTTGACGGTGTTGGTAGTAGGCGGAAGAATATTAATCATGCCTATTTCGTCTATTTTTCTTGGTAAAAAGCAATTAAGAGGGGGTATATAATTGAATCCGCCTGTTGCGCGACCACTATCATTAGCAACTCCTGCCAATAATTGATAAACATAAACATTTTTAGTTGTTCTTATGTACATGTTGTAATGGTTGTTCCCTTGATTGATATAGTTGGTATTTGATAGTTCATTCACTCTGTAGCTCTGCCCTTCATTGAGAGTGACGGCGGGAGTAGTAGCATTGTTGATAAATACTTGGGTGTTATTCTCTGTGGCAATAATCAATGCATCTTCCATCTGTTCATCAACATTCGCATTCCCTTTTACTACTACAAATTCATTCCCTAACCGGTCTACGGGAACTGATTGATCCATAATAATATCTGTTCCGAAACCAAGCAAGGAGCTAGCCAATGAAAATTGCCCGTTGAAATTTCCGTTGGTAACAGAAATAGGTTTGTCTGCTTCAATTTTTGCTCCTATAAAACCTTTACGATTTTCTGTTGTATTTCCATCTCCTTCAATGATATATGATTGCCCTTTATTCAGTGTAAAAGACATTGAGGGATTAGTCGCTCCTGTCGTATTATTTGAAAATACTACAGTAGTTGAATATCCGGAAACAGTAACTTTTGTGTTGTTTTCCGTAGCCATTATTCCAGTGGTAAAGTTTAAGCCACTAACATTTGTTTGGGTTATAGGTGCCATTGCCGCATAAAATTGCTTACCTATTCCCGCTTTTCCCTTAGACGTTAATATTTCAGCATGATTAAGCGATGAAAACCTGAAAGTTACGAAGTACGGCTTGGTTCCCTTAGTATACAAACCCATGGTAACAGGAGTGAATAAATCTGTCTGAGAAGTTGTAATCATGTTTTGAATAGGAACATTAAAAACCTGTGGATTTCCTTTACTAACTGTGATGGTACCAATAAGTATATTGTTATTATAGATTTCTACCGGGAAAGGAGTAGTAGAGTCTGTAGAAAAATATAACCCCTGTTGCTCCGCTGAATTTGTATTTCTCTTCATCATTGGTGCAAACCAGTGTTCTGTATCTCTTTGGGCAAAAAGTAATTGGATCGGAATTAATAGTAAAAAAATAGTGAGTAATATTTTATTCATTTTTGTGTAATTAAACTGCATAAAAATAATTAAACATTTAATATGTTTAATGAAACGGTATTTTTTTTGATGATTTTGTTGTTTTGTGTTAAATGTTGGTAGTTAAAATTGATTTTTATGAATTGTTTTTTGTCAATTTTGTTTTCTTGTTTATGGGGGAATTTCTTTTTACTAATTAATTTCTGTTATAAATGAAGATTTTGAGGCAATCTCCTTTAATGTATAGATAATCTAAAAAAATAAATAATGCTAATTCCCAGAGAAAGAAATAGAAGGGTGGTGTAAAAACAAAAGCTGCTTCATTGCGAAACAGCTTTATTAAAAATTTTATTTAGTGAAGTATTATTCTCTGTTTTTTACCAGAATCCAGCCTGTGTATTTTACAGCGGTTTGTTTGCCATTGGGCTCATTCCAGCCTATTTCATACCAGTAGTTTCCGGTAGGTACTTTCTTGCCACCACCGGAAGTTCCATTCCATTTGTAGCCGTTGGATTTGTCTACCTGGAAGATTTTGGCTCCGTATCGGTCAAAAATATTAAATACTAAATTGTTTTTACGGGCTAATGATGAGTAGTCGATTACATCATTTACTCCGTCATCATTTGGAGTAATAACATTGATGAGGTTCGGAATCGTAATATCTATTTTAATAGGATCACAGTTGTAGCTATCCTTTACATATACACTTATTTCGCCTCTCGCCAAATCTGTGAATACATTGGAGTCCTGCCAGTTGATATTGTCAATAGAATATTGATAAGGCGCTGTCCCTCCTATGGCATAAACAGTTATCGTATTAGCTGATATATCAACATTGGTAACAACGGGTTGCTCGGAAGGATATACTTTAACCGTTTGAGTAGTGATACATTCTCCGGTTTTTAATTTTACCCAATAAGTTCCTACCCCTACGTTATTAATTACCTGTGTTGTTGCTCCGGTATTCCACTCATAGCTTTTGAATCCTGGTCCCGCATCAAGGCTTGTTTTGCCTTCCATACAGATGATTTTGTCAACCAGAACACTGGATTTTACAGGAGGCATTACCACTAAGGTTATTTGTGCAACTCTGTAACAGCCATTTGCATTAATTACTTTTACATAAGCAACTCCATTAGGAGCTATATAATTAGCCGGGGTTAAAATTTCATGCGTTCCTGCATGGGCATCTGTAAGTGACGGGTAATATTTTTTGGTAACTCCCACAACTGTTGTTACACTGGCGTTGGTAAGATTAAATAATCCTGTAGCAATATTGCTTTCTAAGAAGCAGGTTCTTAATAATGCGTCATTCACTATTGGACTTTCAGATACTGTTAAATTTAAAGTGATTTCTTCACAATCTGTAAAATCAGCATTGTTTCCACAGAATTTGTAAACGAAGGTATCAGGACCAAAGTAATTGAAAGTAGGGGCGTAGCTTATTACACCGGTGGTAGGATCAATGACTGCATTACCATGAGCAGGTGGCGTGATGATGGTTACTGTTCCCGGAACAACAGTCTGGGTAGAACTTGAAAATGTTGGAACAAACTGTTTTACGCCATCACATACCGTATCATTAATAGTCGTTTTTTTAAGGCAGGTGTATACTTTATATACCGGAGTAATTACCGGAGGACATGAGCCTACCGTTATTTTTACCGTATAATTTCCTGATTGTGTCGGGGTGTATGAATTAGAATTCGCGCCTACGATGGGAGTGGTATCTCTATACCATTGATAGGTATCAAAACTATCACCTACTTCAAGTACCAGCCCCGGGATGCATTCTCCGTTTTGTTTGGCAATAACCGGGATAGAAGAGAATCCGGCAAAGTAACCGCCATAACCAACCACACCACTTCCTCCCGAAATACCAGCGGTTACCGCTTTTGTAGAGGTAATGGTAACGTTTCCTGTAATGTCAGGTACCGAATAAGAAACCCAGTTAGCGGTTCCTGTAACGGGGTAGGGGCCTTGTGCTGCCGGTGGGGCTACTCCGTTGATGGTGACAGCAGCTCCGGCTTCCGTCAGAATGTTTAGCTTAACAATGTGACCAGAAAGAGTTCCCTGATAAGGAAGATCTTTGATTTTTCCTATCTCATCAATCTTTCTCGGAAGGTAACAGTTCAATGGCGGGATATAGTTGAATCCCAATGTAGCGTTACTTGCGGCTACTCCAGCCATTAACTGGTATACATAAACATTTTTTGTCGTTCGGATATACATATTATAATGACCATTTCCCTGATTGATATAATTGGTATTATTAACTTTATTAACTCTGTAGCTTTCCCCTTCAGCTAAGGTCGCTACAGGGGTTGTTCCTGCATTCACATATACTTGTGTGCCTCCTTCTGTAGCAACGATCAGGGCATCCTCCATATATCTGGCGATATCACCATTTCCTTTAACCACTACAAATTCATTTCCTAATCGGTCAACAGGTACAGACTGGTCCATAATAATATCAGAACCCTGATAAGATCCACCGGCTGACATAGCAAACTGACCATTAAAGTTTCCGTTGGTAACGGATACCGGTTTGTCAGATTCTATTTTTGCTCCTATAAAGGCTTCCTTATTTAATGTTTTATCTCCCATCCCCTCAATAATGTAAGATTGTCCTTTATTCAAAGTGAATGTAAGAGAGGGATTGGTGGCTCCCGTCCATCCATTGGTAAATATAATGTTGGGAGAGTAGTTGGAAACAGTAACTGTTGTATTGTCTTCTGTTGCTAAAATTCCGGCTGTAAAATTGTACTCATTATTAAGCTCTTCAATGGGAGCCGTGACAGCGTAGAACTTTGTTCCAATTCCTGCTTTTCCTTTGGATGTTAAAATCTCACCATGCTGGCTTACTGAGAATCGGTACGTTACAAAATAAGGTTTGGTACCTTTTGTATATAATCCTTTATTTCCAACAGCGAAAAGCTCTCCATTAGTGCTGGCAACCATTCTGTTGATGGGAATATCAAATGTTTGTGGTGATCCTTTGCTGATGGTAACAGTTCCCAACAAAGTATTGTTGCTATAGATATCTACATCAAATGGTATGACTGAATCTGTTGAAAAATAAAGTGCTTGTTTGGGGGTGACTACCTTCCCCGATCTGGCTGCCATAGGGGCAAACCAGTGTTCTGTGTCTCTTTGGGCAAACAACATGTTGAATGCCACAAAAAACAACAGAATAACTGATAGAATTTTTTTCATAGATAATATATTATAGTTTCTACAAAAATAACAGAATAAATGGTTTGAATTTAAAATATTTTACAATTCCTATTAATAAATTAACAAAATAAGCCGCGAATATTTATTCGCGGCTTATTTTAGTGAAGATGGCTTATTGATTATTCTCTATTTTTTACGAGAATCCATCCTGTGTATTTTATTGGAGTTTTGGCTTTATTAGATTCATTCCAGGTAATGTGATACCAATAAGTTCCGGTAACAATTTTTTTATCAAAATGTTTTCCGTCCCATTTATAATTATTGAATTTATTCCCTGTAAATATTGTGTTTCCATATCGGTCATAGATTGAGAAAGTAAGGTTCTCTTTATAGGCTAACTCACTGTAGTCTATAAAATCATTTACGTTATCTCCGTTAGGGGTAATTGCATTTAATAAATTAGGAATCGTAATTTCTACCGCAACAGGAGTACAATTGTAAGCATCTTTTACATAGAAAGTATGCTGACCTCTGGTTAATCCTGTAAAGATGTTAGAGTCTTGCCAAGTACCTGTTCCGTCAACAGCATATTTATAAGGAGGTTTTCCACCTGCTGCGATTACTGTCGCGTTATTATTATTAATTTCAATTGTTTGAATTACCGGATCATCTGCTTTTTTCACTTTTACAGTTTGTGTCAGGAAGCATCCGTCTTTACCAAGTATTACTGTATACTCACCAACCCCTATATCTCTGATCCCTGAACTTGTAGCTCCTGTACTCCATTGATAAGAGTCATATCCCGGCCCTGCATCAAGATTTGTTCTGGCGTCCATACAAATGTACTGATCTACCAGGACAGGAGATTTTTTAATAGGAAGGGGAACAAGAGTGATTTTAGCAATTCCTGTACAGCCTTCAGCCGTAGTTACTTTTACATATACCACTCCACCTGTAGCTGGAAAATTATCAGGTGTTGTAATCTCATTGATTCCTGCATTAAGGTCCGTAAGAGTACGGTAGTATTTTTTTGTTACTGCTGTATAATCGGTCACTTTAGCCTTGGTAAGATCAAAGTAAGCGTAAGGAGCTACATCATACCAGCATGCTGTAATAGTAACATCTTTTACAACAAAAGGTACTACAGTAAGATTTAAAGTAATCTGTTCACAATCCGTAAATTCTGCATTGTCTCCACAGAATTTGTAAACAATAACATCCGCTCCCAGATACCCCGGGTTTGGCGTGTAGGTTATAGTGCCGTTAGGATTCAGAATAGCGGTCCCCTTTGTTGGAGGGGTAAGAATCTGTACTGTACTTGCAACAGGAGTTTGTGTTGACGATGTAAATGTTGGTGTGATGATTTTTGTAGAACAAGCATTAAGCGCCTGCGTTGTTAGTTTTAAACAGGTTTGTACTTTGTATATAGGTGTTGTAATAGGAGGGCATGTTCCCATTGTTATTTTTACCGTATAATTTCCTGATTGTGTTGGAGTGTAGGTATTTGCGGTTGCGCCTGCAACAGCAGTTCCGTTTCGGAACCATTGATAAGATTCATATCCATCATCTAATTCCAGAATAATTCCCGGAACACATTCTCCGGTTTTTTTAGCAATGAGAGGGATTGAAGAGAAACCTGCGAAATATCCTCCATACCCTGCAGAACTATATCCTCCGTTGATACCTGCAGTTACAGCTTTTGTAGAGGTGATATTTAGGTTTCCTGTAATGCTATTGATAGCATAGGTTACCCAGTTTGTATTTCCTGACAGTGGGTACGGGCCTTCTGCGGGTAATGGCGGGGTTCCATTGACCAGTACGGTAGCTCCTGCTTCTGTCAGGATATTTAATTTTACAATTAAGTCACCTTGAGTGGCACTGGCTCCTAATGGGCCAAGAGGCATTTCATTGATCTTTCCGATTTCATCAATTTTTCTTGGTAGGAAACAGTTCAATGGTGGGATGTAATTGAACCCGTTAGTCGCATCACTTGCTCCCACTCCGATAAACTGGTATAGATATACATTTTTGGTCGTTGAAATAAACATATTGGAGTGAGTACCGGCGGGACCGGTTTGAGTAGCATAGTTCGTTTCGTCAATCCTATAGTATTTTCCAGCATTTAAAGTTGCTGCCGGGGTTGTTGCCCCGTTTATGTATACTTCAGTATTATCTTCTGTGGCTATAATAAGCCCACCCTCCATATTCAAACTAGGAAGTGTGGATCTTGTTTTTACCATAGCAAATGTATTTCCAAGTCTGTCTACCGGCACAGATTGGTCAAGAACAGGGTCACTTCCGGATGCAAAGGCAATAAAAGAGAAATTAGCATTACAACTTCCGTTGGTAAGTGTTACCGGTTTATCAGCAACTACTTTGGCGCCAATAAAACCTTCCCGATTTCCCTCTAAACCGCCCGATCCTGCAAGAATAAAAGATTGTCCTTTTTGTAATGTAAAAGTTTGAGTATTACCGGTAGGTGTACCATTGATGAAAGATACTGGTGGAGTAGGTGAAGTAGGTGGATTCCATGAAACAGTGACATTGGTGTTGTTCTCTGTAGCCAGGATTCCAGCTGTAAAGTTATGGATACTGGTTAAATTTTTATTTGGGCTGGCAGCAACAAAGAATGTCTTTCCTATTCCTGCTCTTCCTTTACTGGTAATAATTTCCCCGTGAATACTCTGAGCAAGTCTTAAACTGCAATAAAAAGGTTTAGATGCATTTAAATAAAGCCCTTTGGTACCCACAACAAATGCCTCGGTCGATGTTCCTGTAGAAATAAGGTCATTAGCAACTTTATACGTTTGCGGATTGCCCTTGCTGATTGTAACTGTTGTGACAACCAGGCTGTTATTATATATGGTTACATCAAAAGGAGTTACTGAATCAGTGGAAAGATAAATCATATTGACATAGCCTCCGTAGCTGTCATAATACGGAGCTATCCAGTGCTCAGTATCCCTTTGTGCAAAAATTGTATTAATAGCCAGGAAAGTAAACACTAAACTGAGTAGAAATCTTTTCATGTGTATGGAATTAGGATTTCTACAAAATTAAAATAAAAAATGAAATACATTTAATAAATTATGAATAAAAGCGGAAAACTATTCTCGATTTTTAATTAAAAGCCATCCAGAATACGAAACTTGTAATTTCGTATCCGGTTCATTCCATTTGATCACATACCAATAAGTTCCGGTAGGAAGATTTCTTCCATTTGACTTTCCGTCCCAGATGTAATTTTTGTCCGTAGATTTATAGACTGAGGTTCCATATCGGTCTGCGACTTCAATAGCCACGTTTTGTTTTATTCTTAATTCAGAATAATTTAAAACATCATTGATGCCATCACCATTGGGAGTAATGGTATTAATGAGGTTAATCACCAAAAACTCTTTGGTAATATGACGACATCCATCGGAACCTAATACGTATACCGTGTGAATACCTCTTGATAATCCGGTAAAAACATTAGAGGTCTGATAATCGAAACCGTTTAATGAATATTTATAAGGAGGGGTTCCCCCAGTTACATAAATAGTTGCAGTAGTTCCTGTAACATCTATTCTGTTGATTACAGGAGATTGCGATGTTGTTACATTTACATACTGTCGGTATACACACCCGTTGAATCCAAGATCTACATAATAATTTCCGGCAGCAGCGGATATATTTTGTGTAGTAGCTCCATTGCTCCATAGATAAGACGAGAATCCCGGACCGGCATCCAATAGTATTTTTTCATCAGAACAGATAACCTGATCATGCAAGGTCGTAGATTTTTTTGGAGATTTTAAAGTAAGGGTTAAACTTCCTGTACTGGGACAAGCTGTACTGTTTTGGAATCTTATATAAAAAACACCTGTTGAGGTAAGAATCTGTGAAGCGGGAATAGGGTTGGTTCCTGTCTGTGCATTAGCAAGTGAAGTATAGAATGATAAAATAACACTTGGGTCTGTGGTAAATAATGCTTTGTAATCATTCAGATTTATTGCTTCAGAGCCATTAAGATCATTGTCGCAGATCTGTGCTTTGGCGGAACTGGTTATCAATACTATTTTATTTCCAATCGTAAAATTAATTTGCCCAAAAGCAGGAGGACATCCGCCGGTTGTAGAAGATACCCTTACATATACCGTTGTGTTGGCTGTAAATGTCCAGTTGTTAGGAAGCGTATTGCTATTTCCAGCATTGGCATCAGCCTGATTTAGGTAATATTGTACAGTGAAATTGGCAGAGTTGTTTACAATCTGTGGCGTTATATTGGCAAAATTTACATTCACAAGACCTTCAAAATGCTCATCACAAATATTGGCATTATAATTACTGGTATTGATATTAGGTGTAGGAAATGTATTTAATGTAATAGTAGCGATCTGCGAACATCCATATGTTGAAGTCACATTGGCATATACAGTTCCTGCAGGACCGGAATAAGATGTTGGCGTTGCTATTGGCCCCGTTAAGTTGGCATTAGTGAAATAAGTAATGGTAGCCGTAGGATCCGGACTAACGCTTGGGGTTGTAAGATTGAATGTTCCGTTCCCATTAGCCGCAGCACAAGAAGACATGGAAGTGTTGGTTGTTTGAAGGACGTGGCTGTTAATTATTATTTTAAAATATTCAAAAGCAGCAGGATTACCATTTCCCTGGATGTAATAAGTAAATGTATCAGTGGTATTTGTCGTAATTCCTGCATTTGGTGTATAAGTGATTTGACCGGTTGTAGGGTTTATAGCAACCGTTCCGTTGGTAGGCTGTACAATAATACTTGTGTTGGAAGGAACCGCGGGCTGAGTGGAGTTGGTAAAGACCGGATTAATGACTTTGGTACTGCATGATCCAATATCATAAGTTGTCGTTGTAATTGGCGGACATGCTGTATAATCATACTCTGCTGTAAGTCTGGATTCACAACTGTTTTTAGTAATATAACATGTATAGATTCCTGTTCCATATAAATCAGGATTGATAGAAGGTGTTGTAGCGCCTGGAATCTGAGTTCCGTTTAAGAACCATTGGTACCCATCGTGACCGGGATCTACTTCCAGAAGAACTCCATTATAACAATCACCGGTTTTAGAAATGACAGGAATAGAGGAGAATCCTGCAAAATATCCTCCATATCCTACTGCACCATTTCCTGCTGCAATTCCAGCTGTAACAGGTTTTGTAGAGGCTACTGTAATATTTCCGGTAACATAAGGTATGGAGTAGGTGACCCAATTGGAGTTTCCGCTTACAGCGCCGGGGTTGGCGATTGTATTTCCGTTAACCGTTACGATTGCTCCGGTTTGAGTGATAATATTAAGTTTAGTATCATAAGATGTAGAGCCAATCATATTAATGTATCCTATTTCATTGATTTCCTTAGGTAAAAAACAACTTAATGGCGGGATAAAATTCATTCCTCCGGTCTGGTATACTGTACTTCCGGAAGCTCCGGCAAGAAGCTGGTAGACATAGACGTTTTTATTTGAGGAAATACTCATGTTGTAGTTTCCGTTACCCTGGTTTATGTAGCTTGTGGCTTCAATCAGACGATAGTCTCCTGCATTAAGGCTGACACCGGCTAAAGGATTTCCGTTAACGGTAAGGGTAGTGCCATTTTCCGTAGCAATGACTAAGGCTTTTTCCATACCTACAGTGATAGGGCCATTTCCTTTTACCATGATAAAATCTTTTCCCAGTCTTTCGGTAGGAACAGCCTGATCCATCAGAATATCTACATTGGTGCTGTTTTGAGTGGTATAGAGTCCGTTGAAATTTCCGTTTGTTACGGTTACCGGTTTATTGGCAACAAGCTTTGCGCCTAGTAAGCCCCTTCTGTTATTCACTCCTCCCATGTCGCTATTGACATCAAGGATATAAGATTTTCCTTTATTGATGGTAAATGTCCGGCTAGCCATTACACTGCCGTCGGCGAAAACAATATTAGGACTATAACCGGATACTGTTACTGTGGTATTATCCTCTGTAGCTGTTACTCCTACCGTAGAATTTACATATTCTTTTGGAGAGGTGGTTGGTGCTGTTCCTATGAAAAAAGTTTTACCAACTCCGGCCATCCCTTTCGAAGTGATTATTTCTGCTTGTTGGGGAACTGAAAACCTGAAATTGGCAAAGAATTTTTTAGCTCCTTTTACATGAAGTCCCATTGTATTTTGGGTAAATAGATTGTTCATGGTAAAGGCAATCATATAATTACTCGGAACCGTAAGTTGTACAGGATTTCCTTTGCTTACCTGTACCGTAGAAAACACCGTGTTGTTATTAGAAACCTGCACGGAAAAGGGAGTAAGTTCGTTGGTAGATAAGTATAAGTAACATTGTGGAGTTCCTTGAAGTGAACTTGCGGACATAGGAGCAAACCAGTGCTCATTATCCAATTGTGCATGGATTAAACAATAAAGAAAAGCACAAATAGCTAGTAGAAATTTTTTCATTCGTTATTATAAGGGCCGCAAATTTAAACATTAATAGTTTGAATTTTATATAAAAAAAACTTTGAAATCGTATTTTTAATGTAATTATTTAATATTTAAAATTTGCGTCATATTAAGTTCATATTCATTAATATACCCCACAAAAAAATCCCGGTGAATTTCACCGGGATTTAATATTTTTTGAAGATGAGCTTATAAGCTTACTCTTACAAATCCTGTTACTTTAAGGTCTGCGTTTACAGATTTTACGTAGTCAGCAACTGAGATACTTCCGTCTTTAATGAAATCCTGGTGTACCAAAGTGTTGTCTTTGTAGAATCTCTGCATTTTACCTTTCAAGATATTGTCGATAATGTTTGCAGGCTTACCTTCTTCAGTAAGTTTGTGTCTTTCGATTTCTAATTCTTTATCGATAGTCTCCTGTGAAACTCTCGTTTCGTCCAAAGCGATTGGGTTCATAGCAGCAACCTGCATAGAAACAGCTTTAGCAGCTTCGTCAGCTCCATCTACTTTAGCAGAAAGAGAAGTGATTGCAGCAATTTTGTTTCCAGCGTGGATGTAAGCTCCTAAGAAATCTCCCTGGATTCTTTCGAAAGAACCGATCTCGATTTTCTCACCGATAACTCCTGTTTGCTCAACTAATTTTTCAGCAACAGTAAGTCCGTGGAAATCAGTTGCTAAAAGCTCTTCTTTAGTAGCAGCGAAGATAGCCATTTCAGCTAATTCGTAAGCTAGCTCGATGAAAGCTTCATTTTTAGCAACAAAGTCAGTTTCACAATTTAAAGAGATCACTACACCTAAAGTGTTGTCTTCGTTTACTCTTGCGATTACTGCACCTTCAGCAGATTCTCTGTCAGCTCTGTTAGCAGCAACTTTTTGTCCTTTTTTTCTAAGGATATCTACCGCTTTTTCGAAGTCTCCTTCAGCTTCAACTAGAGCTTTCTTGCAGTCCATCATACCTGCACCTGTTTGGTTTCTCAATTTTGCTACGTCTGCAGCAGCTGGTGTATAAGACATAATATCTATTATTTTTTTATTTAAGATTAGTTTTAATTTTTAGCTTAAATTTAGAGCAGTGCAAAGATAATGATTTTAATGATAAACTAAAAAATGACTTTTCACGTTATTAATATATTTAATACTATTTTAAAGATTTGATTAATGAAAAAAATCTTCCTTCTCCTTTTTATATGCATTTTTTCTCTTGGTTTTTCTCAAAAAAAGAAAAAATCAAAATCCAAAGCTGTTGTTGAAAAAGAAACGATTATTATTTATACGGAGCAGGAGGCTGAGGTATCAAAAGAGGCAAGGGTAATTGCCGGATTTCTAAAACAGAACCCGGGACACGCAAGAACCGATTTTTTTAAAAGAAGATTGATTGATATTATTATGGCAGATAATTCTCCCGAAGCCAAGCCTACTATCAGGCCAATCAGCAAAGAAAAAATTGAAAATATTGTTAAGAATAATGAACTGAACAGTGGTAAGGTTATTACAACAAATAAAGCAACCACCACTGCTAACAATACCAAGAATACTGATAAAGTAAACGATGCAATTAATGCTTTGAAGGAGGAGAGAAGGCAAAGTTATGCTTCGGTTGGATCATCAAAGACTTCTACAGCTTCCAAATCCGAACCTAGTGAAGCCAATAAAAAGACCGCAGCAATGCTTACTCACCTTTTTAATAATGATATCAATAAGAGTGAGGCCTATGTTAATATTAAAAACAGATCCGGTTGTAATCTGATCGTAAAAATAAGTGGAAAAAAGTACTATAATTTAAGTGTTCCTGCAAAAGGAGAAAACTTTATTCTGGTAGATAAAGGAGAATATGTGCTGACGACCATGGTGTGTGACGCGAAATATTCTTCACTGAAGAAAATTAGTCAGGATATTGAGATTGCTCTCAATGTTGCTGATTAGGAGAGAAGAAAACTAAAGTAAAAAAGGTTAAGAAATTTTCTTAACCTTTTTTGTTTTTTATCCTTTAAACTGACCCATTGCAATGAATTTGTCCTGTCTTTGGGTTTCAAGCTCCTGTCCTGTAAACTTGGAAAAAGCTTTGATATTTTGTAATATAGAACTTTTAAGGTTCAGATAAGTTGTTTCCGCGTCGTATTGAGCACCTCCAAGTGGTTCTTCAATAATTCCATCGATAAACTTTTCTCTTAAGGCATCTTGTGGAGTAAGGTTTAATGCATTTGCAGCATCTTCTTTGTGATCCCAGTTTCTCCATAAGATAGAAGAGCAGCTTTCCGGTGCAATCACGGTATACCATGTGTTTTCCAACATATATACTTTATTTCCTACCCCTATTCCCAGTGCTCCTCCGCTGGCTCCTTCTCCGATAATATAAGTGAAGATAGGCGTCTTAAGCTGAACCATTTCAAAAATATTTCTTGCAATAGCTTCACCTTGTCCTCTTTCTTCAGCTTCTAATCCCGGATAAGCTCCCGGTGTATCTACTAAAGTTACGATAGGAATATTGAATTTTTCAGCAAGCTTCATTAGTCTTAAAGCTTTTCTGTATCCTTCAGGATTTGGCATTCCAAATCTTCTGTACTGTCTTTCTTTAGTTGTTCTTCCTTTTTGAGTCCCTATGATCATCACTTTCTGACCATCAAGGGTAATCAATCCTCCAATCATTGCCGGATCATCAGCGAAATTTCTGTCTCCATGAAGTTCTAAGAAACTGCCTTTGTCTGCCATTCCGTTGATATAATCCAAAGTATAAGGACGATCCGGATGACGGGACAGTTGTACTCTTTGCCAAGGTGTAAGATTTTCGTAGATTTCTTTTTTCTTCTCTAAAATCTTATCCTCAATCTGGCTGCATGCTAATTTTACATCAACACCACTTTCTTCTCCTACTAAAGAACACGTCTGGTATTGATCCATCAATTCTTTGATAGGAAGTTCGAAACTTAAATATTCCATTTCTTGAAGTAAATTAAATCTTTCAAATGTATGAAAAATTATGGTAATTCTATTTAAAATTATTTATAGCATTGCTTATTCTGGAGGTACTTTCCTCTTTTCCAATGATTTCCAGAATGTCCGGAACATCAGGTCCTTTCAATTCTCCTACTAATGCTAAACGTAGGGGCATCATTACTTTACCCATTCCAAGACCTTTATTCTCTGCGAAATCATGCATCGCCTGTTTCAAGGTCTCCGCAGTAAAGTCTGTAGAATCAAGCGTTGTAGCCAATTCTCCTAAAATTGCAGAGGTCTCATCATTCCATGCTTTTTTTGAAGCTTTTTCATCATAAGACGTAGGTGCTTCAAAGAAGAATTTTCCGCTTTCATAGATGTCTTTCGGGAATGTTGCTCTTTCTTTCATCAGATGAATTACTTTTAATAGTTTTTCATCAGAAGCTGCTGAAAGATCAAGATCAGTATCCTTTAGAAGGTGAAGAAGTTCTTCATCAGTTTTCATTTGAATATACTGGTGATTGAACCATTCTGACTTTTCTTTACTGAATCTTGCACCTGCTTTATGTACTTTATGAAGGTCAAATTCCTTGATCATTTCCTCTAAAGGAAGAATTTCTTTGTCATCTGCAGGAGACCAGCCTAATAAAGCGACCATATTAATGAATGCATCAGGAAGATACCCGTTTTCTCTGTATCCTTTGGAGATAACTCCGGTTTCCGGATCTTTGAAATCAAGTGGGAATACCGGGAATCCGAATTTGTCCCCGTCTCTTTTGCTTAATTTCCCTTTTCCTTCAGGTTTTAAAATCAGTGACAGGTGGGCAAACTGTGGAGCCTCCCAACCCATTGCTTCATATAATAAGGTGTGTAGACCCAAAGATGGTAACCATTCCTCACCACGAATCACGTGAGATATTTCCATTTCGTGGTCATCCACGATGTTGGCAAAATGGTAAGTAGGCATTCCGTCATTTTTTACCAGAACTTTATCATCTAGCGTATTGGTATTCACAGAAGATTTTCCACGGATAATATCTTCAAGATTCAATATTCTGTCAACAGGCATTTTGAATCTTACGACGTACGGAGTTTTTTCATCCAATAACTTTTGAACTTCTTCCTCAGAAAGGGCAAGACTGTTTCTTAAACGGTTTCTCGTTTTATTATCATAGGAGAATACATCGCCTTTAGCTTCAAATTCTGCACGTATAGCGTCCAGTTCTTCCGTAGTGTCAAAAGCTAAATAGGCATAGTCGGTTTTTAAGATCTGCTCTGTATATCGATCATAGATATCTCTTCTTTCAGATTGTCGGTAAGGGGCAAATTTTCCTCCTTTTTTGGGACTTTCATCCGGGATAATTCCACACCATTCTAAGGCTTCTTCAATATAGTCTTCAGCTCCTTCTACGTATCTAGCAGTGTCTGTATCCTCAATTCTTAATACAAATTCTCCGCCTTGATTTTTAGCAAAAAGATAATCATATAATGCAGTTCTTACGCCTCCCAAATGTAAAGGTCCCGTAGGACTTGGAGCAAAACGTACTCTTACTTTGTCCATTTCAATTAAAATTTTGGTGCAAATTTACTTAAAATTATGGGGTTAGCTAATGATTTATGATAGGGATTGAGTTTTATGCTTATTAATTGAGTCACATTTTTAACTAATAAAATTGCCTTATCTTTTGATGAGGCAGTTTTTTTATACTTAAAGTTATTCTGTTTTTGCACGCTAAACGATCAGGTAAAAATGATTTATGACCAGAAGTTGGCTTTTTTGAACTTAATTTCTAAATTTGTAGCCATTAAGCCGGACAATAATCTGGAAATTAGTAATAGACACGAAGGGGAATATTTTATTGTCAGATGACTCTATCTACAAATTAAAAAATAATGAATGAATAATAATATTTCGCTTTTAATCGGACTGAAAAATAATCTTGAATATTCAAAAAGTTGTTATTATTCAATAAGAGAAAACTATCCTGAAACGGAAATCGTTTTTGTAAGCTACGGAAGTTCAGACGGAACTCATCTATGGCTCGATTCTTTGCAAGATGAGAATCTTATTTATTTTTATAATGAGGAAGAAAAAACTCTTTCAGATACTTATAATAAAGCAATAGAAATCTCTACCAAGGCTCATGTATGTTTTTTACATAATGATATGGTAATCGGTAGAAATTTTTTGTCTTCACTTGAGGAAGCCTTGTCTACCAATAATCTGGTATATTATAAGGTAATTGAACCCCCTATTTTTGCTTCGGACAAAAGATTATGGAAAGAAATTTGTGATTTTGGAAGTGATTTTGAAACTTTTCAATTTGACTTATTCTTTCAATTTGAAAAGGACCAGACTGCACAAAAGGGAGAATATACCAACGATGTCAGTTTCTTTCTGGCTGCTAAAAAAGAGGTGCTGGTAAAGATTAATGGTCTTGATCCTCTTTTTAAACCTATGTTTTGTGAGGATGATGATTTAATTTTGAGATTGCGCATGTCAGGCGAAAAAACTTTTGTGTGTCCTGATGCCATTGTATATCATTTTGTAAGCAAAACGTCCCGGTTTTCTGAAGAATTCCGGAATAAAACAAAAAAAATTGAAGAAAACTCATTGCGTAATTTTATACGAAAATGGAGTTTTACCAATCAATCTAAAGTGAAAAGAAAACTTCAGTACGGTTTGGTTTTAGATAACCCTACTGATAATGCTGTTAGAGAATTGGAAGTGTTTGTTGATCATATTTATTCCGATTATGATGCATCGAAATATATTGAGGATGAACAAAAGAATACGAGGTTTGATTTAACAGAGAAATTCAGACCCAAAAATGCAGAAGTGACTGATGATGTTGTCATAAAATTCAATGCAAAAAAGCTTTCTGAGAAAAATAGGCGTACTTTTAGAAGTCTTGCAGATTCTATTGAAGACGAAAAGACTTCAGAGAAAAATTTTTTTCAAAAGCTATTTGGAAAGCCTGATCATTTTAAAATTAATAATCTGAGCTTTGAATTACAACAGCATAAGTCTTACGAACAAGAACTAATAACCAGAAAAGATGTTTGATTTTTTTAAACCCATAACAATTACTTACGGAATCACGGTTTGTAATGAGTATACTGAGCTAAAGCTGCTTTTAGAGGTGCTATTGCCATTAATTGATAAAAATGATGAAGTACTTATCTTACGGGATGTGACAAATCCTGATCAGAAAGTAGGAGAGCTGCTGAATGACTATAGATCCAAAGTGAATGTTATTGAAGCTAAATTAAATGGAGATTTTGCAACCTTTAAAAATACTTTGATTAAACATGCAAAATCCAGATATCTCTTTCAGATAGACGCCGATGAATATCCAAAAGAAAAATTAATTACAAACCTGAAAAGTTTCCTATCTAAAAACAGAAAATATGATTGTTTTCTGATTCCAAGGATTAATATTGTAAACGGTATTACAGAGGAATATATAGAAAAATGGAACTGGAAAAAAAATCAGAATAATTATATTAACTTTCCGGATTTTCAAAACAGATTATTTAAACTAGGTAAAAATATTTATTGGCAGAATAAAATTCATGAGGTATTGGTGAATTATACCCGGGTAAAAGAATTGCCAACAGAAAATGACGAATATTGTCTGGTTCACATCAAAGAAATGGAAAGACAAAAGAAGCAAAATGCTTTTTATGACACGCTATAAATATATTTAATGAGGATAAAACTTATTTTTGACATTGAGGTTATTGGAAACGCCTATAAGAATAATCAAACTGGAATATTCAGAGTGGCTTATGAGCTGTTTAAGCGTTTTATATCCCGTGAGGAAATAGAACTTTCATATTCTAATTTTAATTTTAATAATCATAAGGAAACTCAATTCAAAATTGATCGGTTTCTTTCTGATCACCAACTTACGCTTAAGAATGCAAATAACTGTGAAAGAGTCAAATTTATTCCCTTCAGAAAAGAAAAGCCTTTCCGAAAGCTGTATAACAAATTAGGTATATTTGATTACAAAGTGAGTTATAATGAAGGTATTCAGGATGCTCAGATATATCACTCTTTATATTATCCCATTCATAAAAGTTTAGAGGAATTTCCTAATGTTAAAAAAGTCGTTACAATTCATGATTTGATTCCTATTTTATATCCGGAATACAATGATAATACGCAGTTGCTGGATAATACGATTAAAAGTATTGGTCCCAATAATTATGCGATATGTGTTTCTGAAAATACAAGGAAAGATCTGCTTGAATATGCACCGTATATAGACCCAAAGAAAGTTTTTGTGAGCAGGCTTGCTGCTTCTCCGGATATTTTTTATCAAAGTTCGGATGCAAAGGAAAACGCTTTAATAAGAGAGAAATATAATCTTCCGGAAAAATATATATTAAGTTTAAGTACGTTAGAACCACGTAAGAATATAGACCATTTAATCAGGTCCTTTATCAAAATGCTGGATACACATAGTGTTAGTGATCTAAGCTTGGTTTTGGTGGGTTCAAAAGGCTGGCAATACGACAAGATTTTTGAAGAATACGAAAATGCCAAAGATTTAAAAGGAAAAATTATTATTACGGGAAGAATACCTGACGAAGATTTAGCTTCGGTTTACAGCCAGGCCAATTCATTTTATTATATGTCACTGTATGAAGGATTCGGGCTTCCACCATTAGAAGCGATGCAATGCGGTATTCCGACTGTTACTTCAAATACTTCGTCACTGCCGGAGGTGGTAGGAGAAGCTGGCATACAACTTGATCCTACAGATGAAAATGCTTTGTCCGAAGTGATCTGGAAATTATACAACGATGAAGAATATCGTATGGAATATGCTCAAAAAGCGATTGAAAGAGCGAAAGAGTTTTCATGGGAAAAAGCAGTGGAAGAGCATATTAATATTTATAATGCAATATTAGAATAGAAAATTTTGAAAAAGAAACTTTTGTATTTTATGCCTGATAATCCGATGTCCGGAAAAGCAGGAAATACGACGAGACTCAATCAGATGCTTTCTTATTTTAATACCTTTGAAAGTGTTGAAATAACATTTGTGTCATTAAAAGATTGGGGACTTTGGAAAGAGGATGAGAAGATCTTGTTTTCTGAAAAATATCCTAATATTGAATTAATTCTTTTAGATAAAAAATATAAACATCATTTTTTTAAATATTTTTTTCTGTACAAATTGCCCTACCTTTTCAGGAAAAATCCAATTGATATGACAAGCTGGATTTTACGAAAAGAATTTGCGGAAATTGCTAATACCCGTCATTTTGATAACTTCATTATCAGCTATGCAACTTGGGGGGAGATTATCAACAAAGTAAAAACAAAATCTAATTTTATTATTGATACCCACGATTTCATTACAGCACAAAATAGCAACAAGTGCAAAAAAATTGGAAAGTTATTTCAGGGTGAAATTGATATTTTAAAAAAATTTGATGAAATATGGACTTACTCTGTGGAGGAAGAATATATATTCGGACAATTTACCAACAAGAAGGTAAAACATATGCCCGTTCCTTTTCCTCAAAAACAATTGATGCCGTTGCAACACAAGTATAAATACGATGTTGTGTATGTTGCCAGCAATAATCCTCACAATGTAAATAGTATTAACTGGTTCCTTGAAAAGGTATTGCCCCACTTAAAAGATACTATTAAAATTCATATTATTGGAAAAGTAGGGAAAGAGATAAAAAAAGAATATCCTGATGTTGTTATACATGGTATGGTTGATGACTTGAAGGAATTTTATGACAATGCAAGAATTACAATCTGTCCCATGTTGAGTGGAACAGGAGTTAAAATTAAAGTACTGGAATCTTTGAGTAATAATTTACCGGTTGTGACCAATACCCGTGGTGTAGATGGTCTTTCACAAAAAGTTGACAATGGTTGTCTGGTAACAGATGATGCCAAAGAATTTGCCGAATACATGGAAATTCTTTTGAAAAATGATGAGTTATATGATGCTTTAAGACACAAAGCCCATGAATTCATTAAAAATAATCATAGTCTTGAAAAAGAAATAGTTTTCTTTAAAAACAAATTTTCTTAAAAATTTTCCGTTATTATCGTATGGCAAAAATCTTAATTGATCTTGAGCGTCTCAGATACCCCAATTCAGGAATTGCAAATGTTTTTCGAAATCTCGCTAAGGGTCTTGAGGAAAATAATTCTAAGTTTGAAATATCTTATTTTGGAGATAAAGAGCAGCTTGAAAAGTTCGGACCTGCAACAAACCATGTTTCCTGGAGCAAACTTCACCGTTTTTACGAACGATTCAGTGGAGATTTTGATCTGATTCACGTAAGTCACCAGCTTTCTTCCTATTTTCATCGAAATTATAAGAAAACAATTAAAGTCGTAACCCTGCACGATCTGAATTTTTTACATGAAAACCTAAGTGAGTTTAAAAAAATAAAAATGCTGGGGAAGGTCAAAAACAATGTGAAAAATGCAGATTATATCGTCTGTATTTCAGAATATGCAAAGCAGAATTTAATTGAAAATAAGGCCCTTTTTCAGTTTAATAAGCTTAAAGATATAGTGGTGATCCATAATGGGATTCAGCTTCCTGAAAACAGAGAATATCACCTGGGAAAGTATAGCTTTTTAAAAGACAAAAAATATATCCTCAATATAGGGGTACTTTTCAATAAGAAGAATCAGATGACTTTGGTTGAAATGTTACCATATATTGAAGATGATCTGGTTCTTATCGCTTCAGATGAAAAGCAACCGTATGCAGATGAAGTTCGCGCAAGAATCAAAGAATTGAATATTGAAAAAAGAGTTCATTTTCTGAAGAATCTTTCCGAAGAAGAAAAATATGCTGTTATTCAACATGCTGATGCCATGTGTCACCCTTCCATTGCAGAAGGATTTGGTATTCCACCTATTGAAGCAATGGCTTTTGGAAAGCCTGTATTTCTTTCAAAATACACAAGTCTTCCGGAAATCGGAGGAGATAAAGCATTTTATTTTGATAGCTTTGATCCCAAAGAAATGGCTGATGTATTTAACGAAAAGATGGCATTATACAACAGTGAGAAAGAAGAAAGAAGTCAGGAAATAAAAAATTGGACAAAACAGTATAGTTATACCGAAATGTCCAATAATTATCTTAGATTTTATGAAAAAGTTCTTGGAAGAAATTAATTCTTATACTCCACGAACGTTTTCTCAATAATTTTTACACAATCAAGGAGTTGCTCTTCAGTGATAACCAATGGTGGTGCCAGTCTGATGATATTACCATGAGTTGGTTTTGCCAATAATCCGTTTTCTTTTAATTGTAAACAAAGATTCCATGCTGTAGAGCTTTCCGGTGTATCGTTAATGATGATTGCATTTAAAAGCCCTTTTCCTCTTACCTTGGTAATAAGGTCTGTTTTATCCATTAATTTTTCGATCTCAGCTCTGAATAACTGACCAAGTTCTTCAGCTCTTTCAGATAGTTTTTCCTCAGCAACCACATCCAAAGCAGCCACTGCCACAGCACATGCAATCGGGTTTCCTCCGAACGTAGAACCGTGCTGTCCCGGCTTGATGACATTCATAATGCTATCATTCGCCAAAACTGCCGACACAGGATACATTCCGCCTGAAAGTGCTTTTCCAAGGATCAGGATATCCGGTTGTACATCCTCATGATGACAAGCGATCAGTCTGCCTGTTCTTGCAATACCGGTTTGTACTTCATCAGCGATGAAAAGAACGTTGTATTTTTTGCATAGTTCAGAAGCATCTTTAAGGAAGTTTTCATCCGGAACATATACTCCTGCTTCCCCTTGAATAGGTTCAACTAGAAATGCTGCAATATTTTCTGCTTCTCTTCTCAGAACTTCTTCCAATGCTGCAATGTCATTGTATGGAATTTTAATAAATCCGGGAGTAAATGGCCCATAATTTTGATTAGCATCAGGATCATTGGAAAAAGAAACAATCGTTGTTGTTCTTCCATGGAAGTTATTTTCACAAACGATGATTTTAGCTGCGTTTTCTGAAATTCCTTTTACTTCATAACTCCATTTTCTGGCCAGCTTTACGGCTGTTTCCACAGCTTCAGCTCCGGAGTTCATCGGTAATACTTTATCGAATCCGAAAAGAGTCGTGATCTTTTGTTCATACTCTCCCAATTTAGAGTTGTAGAAAGCTCTTGAAGTCAAAGCTAATTTTTTAGCCTGCTCTACCAATGCTTCCACAATTTTAGGATGAGAGTGTCCCTGGTTTACAGCAGAATATGCTGAAAGAAAATCATAATACTTTTTGCCCTCTACATCCCAGACGAAAACACCTTCTCCACGATCCAGTACTACTGGAAGAGGGTGATAATTGTGTGCTCCATGTTTGTCTTCAAGGTCAATAAAATATTGTGAGTTTTTTGTTGTTTCTGCTGTTGACATATGTTTTGCTTTTTCACAAATTTACGCAATATTAATGAGATGCCTGAACCAAAACCTAATGAGGTTAACTGCTGGAATTGAAGTAGATTTTGAGCCGGAATAAAAATATATCAGCAAATATTTTCTTTATCAGCCAATTGTTGTAGGTATTCTATCTTTATAAGAACAGGATTTTTATTGATAGTCTCAAACCGATTTTTTTTGTTAACTTTTATTAATCCGGGATATATTTAACTTTTAGGAAATAAAAAAAACTGCCCCGAGAAGAGGCAGTTTATATCTTTATTTTAAAATAATCTTAGTGATTATCATATTTTCTATCCATTACAAAATCTTCCATGAATTTTGTAGTATAGTTTCCTGCAAGATAATCTTCATTATCCATCAGTTGTCTGTGGAAAGGAATGGTAGTTTTTACTCCTTCAATATAGAATTCCTCAAGGGCACGTCTCATTTTTGCAATTGCTTCCTCACGGGTTTGAGCCGTAGTAATAAGCTTAGCAATCATTGAGTCATAGTTAGAAGGAATTGAATATCCTGAATATACGTGAGTATCTACTCTGATTCCGTGTCCGCCAGGAATGTTTAATCCTGTGATTTTTCCCGGAGATGGTCTGAAATCTGCATAAGGATCTTCAGCATTGATTCTGCACTCGATTGAGTGTAATTTAGGATAATAATTGATTCCTGAAATAGGAGTTCCCGCAGCAAGAAGAATTTGTTCTCTGATCAGGTCATAATCAATTACCTGTTCAGTAATAGGGTGCTCTACCTGGATTCTTGTATTCATTTCCATGAAATAGAAATTTCTGTGTTTGTCTACAAGGAATTCGATAGTTCCCACACCTTCATATCCAATGAATTCTGCAGCTTTTACAGCAGCATCACCCATTTTCTCACGAAGCTCATCGGTCATGAAAGGAGATGGAGTTTCTTCAGTTAATTTCTGATTTCTTCTCTGTACAGAACAGTCTCTTTCAGAAAGGTGACAAGCTTTACCAAATTGATCACCGGCAACCTGAATCTCAATGTGTCTAGGCTCTTCGATCAGTTTTTCCATATACATTCCTCCGTTTCCAAAGGCTGCAACAGCTTCCTGAATCGCAGATTCCCAGTGTTCTTTAAGATCTTCAGCTTTCCAAACAGCTCTCATTCCTTTACCACCACCACCGGCAGTTGCTTTGATCATGACAGGGTATCCTGTTTCTTCAGCAACTTTTACAGCATGCTCATAAGATTCGATCAAACCGTCAGAGCCAGGTACACAAGGTACACCAGCTGCCTTCATGGTAGCTTTAGCATTTGCTTTGTCGCCCATTTTTTCGATCTGTTCAGGGGAAGCACCAATAAATTTGATCCCATTCTTCTGGCAGATTCTTGAGAAGTTAGCATTCTCAGATAAGAAACCGTAACCCGGATGAATAGCATCAGCATTGGTAATTTCCGCAGCAGCAATAATATTAGGGATTTTAAGGTATGAGTCTTTGCTCATCGCAGGACCAATACAAACCGCCTCATCAGCAAATCTTACGTGAAGACTGTCTTTATCTGCAGTAGAGTATACCGCAACAGTTTTGATCCCCATTTCTTTACAAGTACGTAAAATACGCATTGCAATTTCGCCACGATTGGCTATTAATATTTTTTTGAACATCTTAATACTATTTGAAATTTGAAAATTTGAAATTTGAAATTGATTTAATCAATTATCAATCATCATTAATCAATATTATAATTAAGATGGGTCAACTAAGAATAATGGTTGATCATATTCTACAGGTGTAGCATCATCTACTAAGATCTTAACGATTTTTCCGCTGATCTCAGATTCAATCTGGTTGAATAACTTCATTGCTTCAATTACACAAACCACTTTACCTACTGCTACTTCATCACCTACATTTACAAATACATCCTTATCCGGAGATGGTTTTCTATAGAAAGTACCGATCATTGGAGACTTAATCGTTACATATTTGCTGTCATCAGATGCAGCTTCAGCCTTGTCAGCAGGTGCCGCAGCCTGAGCTGCAACAGGTGCCGGAGCAGCTACTGCCTGAGGAGCAGTATGGTATACTGCAGGTTGTGCATAAACAGTATCGCTTCCAGCCAATGGAGTTTTAATAGTGATTTCGAAATCTTTAGTTTTGTACTTCACTTCTGAAACTTCAGCTTTAGATACAAACTTAATAAGATTTTGTATGTCTTTAATGTCCATAAAATTGATATTTGATTTTGGGTCAAAGATACCAAAAAAACATAAAAAACAATAAAAAACCGTCCAAATTTAACAAATTTGGACGGTTTTTGTATTAAAATGAGGTTTTTTTGAATAAAATCCTCTATTAGTTTTCTTCAGTAGTAGCTACTTCTTTTTCCAATACTACTTTACCTCTGTAGTAAAGTTTTCCTTCATGCCAGTGAGCTCTGTGGTAAAGGTGAAGTTCACCAGTTGCTGCATCTTTAGCTAATTGAGGAACTACAGCTTTATAGTGAGTTCTTCTCTTATCTCTTCTTGTGGACGACTGTCTTCTCTTAGGATGTGCCATTTTGTAATAACTTTTTTAATTGATGAGCGATGAGATTTATCATCTCATCATATTTAAATTATTTTATTTAATTATTGTCTTTTAATTTTCTTAAAGCATCCCATCTCGGGTCACTTTCGTGTTCTTTCTCTTCTTCTATCTCAATTTCTTTGGGACTGAACTGTTCAAGAATTTTCAGATCTTCATCACCTATATTCGGTGAAATCTTCTTCATCGGGATAGAAAGCATTACATTTTCGTAAATCAAATGTGCTACATTGAATGCGTGCTCTGTAGAAGGAATCGTAATAACATCTTCATTGCTGTCATCATATTCTTCCCCGAAATTCACAAGGATATTGATCTTATTTTCAATAGGATAGTCGAAATCTTCGTTTGTAATGTCACAAACCAGCTCTACCAATCCGTGTATTTTAATTTCAAATTCCAGAAAAGTAGTATGCTTATCTAGTAATACATCTACTCCTATTCTAGGATTTGTAAATTCCTGCTCAGTGTCAAATAATTGAAAGAACGTTTTATCTATCTCAAACTTGAACTCGTGTTTTCCGTTTTTAAGTCCGGAAAAGCTTACGTCATAGTTTCTTAACTTGTCCATAAAATGAGTGTGCAAAAATATGCATTTTTTTTATAATAACAAATAAAATCTAAAACAAATTAAATTAAAATTTGTTTTAATGATTTATGCTTCAGTTTCCTCTGGTAGATCTTCATCTATTCCATTGTCTACAACCATTTTTCTTGGCTGAAGGCGAGTGCTCATCAGTTCGTTGTATTCAATTCTGTTGTTGAACACTTTGATCGCCGTGAAAATAGCCTCTGTAAAACTCTGTTCGTCAGCAATATTTTTCCCCGCAATATCATAAGCGACTCCGTGATCGGGAGATGTTCTGATAAAAGGAAGTCCTGCTGTATAATTTACTCCCTCCTCATAAGCTAATGTCTTGAACGGGGCTAATCCCTGATCGTGATACATGGCCAAAACCGCATCAAAACTCTTGTATTTGCCTGGCTGGAAAAAGCTGTCAGCCGGAAAAGGGCCGAATGCTAATATTCCGTTATCGGAAAGTTCCTTGATAGCTGGAGAGATAATTTCAATTTCTTCACTACCAATCACTCCGCCGTCTCCGGCATGTGGATTTAATCCTAAAACTGCAATTTTCGGTTTTTGAATGCAGAAGTCTTCAATCAAAGTCTGATTCAGTGCTTTGATCTGTTTTTTGATTTTCTCTTTAGAAATATTTTCTGCAACCTGAGCAATAGGAATATGATGGGTAGAAACCGCAACTTTAAGATCTTCAGTTACCAGGAACATCAATCCTTTTTTGTCGAACTTCTCTTCAAAGTATCCCGTGTGTCCGGCATGCTTGAATCCCATTTTTACCATCTCATCTTTGTTGATAGGTGCGGTTACAAGAACGTCGATATCACCTCTTATTAAAGCTTCAGTAGCGGCTTCCAAAGAATCAATCGCCATTTTTGTTGATTCCTCAGTTGGAACTCCCAGTTCTACATTTACATTTTCCTTGGTAAGATTCACCATATTAAGTTTCCCGACCTGTGCCTGGGAAGCTTCATTAACATAGTTGAAATTAAGATTCAGCTTGAAAATATTTTTCTGATAAGTGAACAACTTTCCCGAACCAAAAATTACAGGAGTGAAAAAATCCGTAATAGTTTTGTCTTTCAGAGACTTCATAATGATCTCCGGACCGATGCCATTGAAATCACCTATTGAAATTCCTACTCGTACTTTATGGTTTTTTGGGCTCATTTTGATTATCTTTGAAGATTATAATTTACAAATTTAGCAAAAAATAATATGTTCACAGGAATTATTGAAGCAGTTGGTGTTATTAACAAGATTGAAGAAAAAGGAAGCAATATAGATTTTACCTTATCATGCCCCTTTACAAACGAACTGAAAATTGATCAGAGCCTGGCTCATAATGGTTGCTGCCTGACTGTTGTGGAGATTAAAGATGACCAATATGTGGTAACGGCAATCAATGAAACATTAGAAAAAACAAACCTTGGAAAATGGGAGCTGGGAACTGTTGTAAATCTTGAACGTTGTATGAAAATGGATGGAAGACTGGATGGGCATATCGTTCAGGGACACGTTGACAAGACCGGTGAAGTGGCAGACATTGAAAATAAAGACGGAAGTTATTTCATTACTATTAAGTACGATGCCGATGGGAATTTTGTGACGGTACCTCAGGGATCAATCACCGTAAACGGAATCAGTCTCACGGTAGCGAAAAGTGAAGATGCTCAGTTTTCGGTAGCCATTATTCCTTACACTTGGGAATTTACAAATATGCAACATTTAAAAATTGGTGATAAAGTGAACCTGGAATTTGACATCATTGGTAAGTATATTGCTAGGTTAATTAAAAAGTAGGATGTCAATTAATAAATATAAAGGATATAGCTTAAGAAACCGGGTCTTTTTTGGTTTCCTGTTGGTATGCTTTTTAAGTGTTGTGGCAACTTCGCTTGTTCCATACTTTGTGTTGAGAAATAATTCGATGCAGCAGAGCAATATCGATATGCAGGAGAAAACCAATGCCGTAATGAGGTATCTGGATTATGCTGTCAGTCGTACACTGGTGAGAACGGCAGATCTTCCGGCAGTTTTAGGCAATAAGATTTTTGAAATTGCAGATATCAACCAGCATGATATTGTTATTTATGATCTGAAAGGAAATTATTTGCTTTCCAATAAAGATGAAAGTCTGATCGATCAGAAAGCAATTCCTGTAGAGATTATCAACAGAATTCTGGCTACAGATGCCAGAGTTGATATGACCCGATTTGATGCTGCTAAAGATGCTAAGCTTACTTCTTCTTATCTTCTCCTGAAAAATAATGAGCTTGAGCCGATAGGAGTCGTTTATATTCCTTTATATCATAATGAATCTGCCTATCTGGAGGTTCTTCATCAATATGTTAAATACATTCTTTTAGTCGATATATTCCTTATTTTATTCAGTATCTGGATCAGCTGGGTAACCTCAAACAGTCTTGCAAAGACCATTACGAAGTTTTCTGATATGATTACACGTATTACATTATTTGAAAATGAAATGCGTCCTATCAGATATTATAAAAACGATGAATTGAATGCTTTGGCAAGAGCCTATAACAGAATGATTCTACAAATTCAGGATCAGAAGGAAAGGCTTAGGTTTAAAGCATCGGAAGAAGCGTGGAGAGAAATGGCTAAGCAGGTGGCTCATGAAGTAAAGAATCCATTGACGCCTATGAAACTCACGATTCAGAACTTCGAAAGGAAATTTGATCCTGAAGATCCGAATATCAAAGAAAGAGTAAAGCTCATGAGCAAAACGATGGTAGATCAGATTGACCTGATTGCCACAGTCGCATCAGCATTCTCTGAATTCGCCAAGCTTCCCGAAAAAAATAACGAAGTAATTAACCTGAATACTGAGGTTGAAGATATTCTTCGTGTCTTCAATGATGATAGTATTTTCATGCATGCCAACAAGACGAATATCATGATCAATATGGACAGGATTTATCTTTCCAGGATCATAACTAATCTTGTTACCAATGCCAAGCAGGCAGAAAGTGATGAAAGAAAACTAATCATCAATGTAGATGTAGAACAACATCAGAGAAGAGTAATTGTTTCCGTTCAGGATAATGGCATCGGGATTCCGGAAAATATGTACGAAAGAATCTTTGAACCGAATTTTACTTCTAAAAACAGCGGGATGGGGCTTGGTTTATCCATGGTGAGAAAGATTATTGAAGATTATAAGGGAGAAATTTCGGTGAAGTCGGAAGTCGGGAAGGGATCAACATTCATTATTACATTACCTACCAACTTATAGTGAAGCCTTTTACGTTTAAACAATTTGAAATTCAGCAGTCCAAAAACGTTTTCCGTGTCGGAACAGACGGTGTTCTTTTGGGTGCTTTGACTTGTATTAAAAATGCTTCCAATGTTTTGGAAGTGGGAACAGGAACAGGGTTAATTTCCCTAATGCTGGCTCAAAGGAATTCCCAGGCAGACTTTTTAGGAATCGATATTAATGATGAAGCTGTACATCTTACGAAACTTAATTTTGAAAACTCACCTTTTGCGGGTAGGTTGAAAAATATTCGTCAGGATTTTAAAGCTTTTAAGACAGATCATAAATTTGATCTGATTGTTTCAAATCCACCTTACTTTGAAGTGTCAGACTCAGATAAGGATAAAATTGCGAGGCAAACCGTTGAGTTAAATTTCAGTCAGTTAATTTCAAAATCATCAGAATTACTTTCCGAAAACGGAATTTTTTCTATAATTATTCCTGTAGAAGTTGAAGGTGATTTTATTGCTATTGCTCAGGAAAATCAATTATACATAATCCGAAAAGTCAACATCAGAGGAATTGAAAACTCAAAAGTAAAAAGAGTGATTCTTGAATTTTCTCTGATTGAAAAAGACGTGAAAGAATCTGATTTTACCATAGAAAAAAGTCCGAGACAATACTCGGACCAATATCTTGAACTCACTAAGGAGTTTCATGTTTTTAATAAAATTTAAATGGCATAGCAGCCGTTTCCAGGCTCTATGATTTCTTATTCAAACAATTCTGCAGTATCCAATACGGAAACTTTTCCATCCTCACATCTGATGGCTTCTCCCGGGAAGTTTTGGATCATGTGATAATCGTGTGTTGCCATTACTACTGCGGCGCCGTTTTCAAGGGCAACCTGTTTTAATAAGGTCATAATTTCGTTAGAGGTTTCCGGGTCAAGGTTTCCTGTAGGTTCATCCGCAAGGATAAGATCCGGGTGGTTAAGAAGGGCTCTGGCTATAGCGATACGTTGCTGCTCACCTCCGGAAAGTTCGTGCGGCATTTTGTGCTTTTTGCTTTTCATATTCACGCTTCCCAGTACCTCGTTGATACGGTCTTCCATTTTAACCTTGTCATTCCATCCTGTGGCTTCAAGAACGAACTTCAGATTTTTCTCCACAGTTCTGTCAGAAAGTAGCTGGAAATCCTGGAATACAATTCCTAATTTTCTTCTAAGGTTGGGGATGTCAGAAGGTTTCAGTTTTGCCAGTTCAAATCCTACAACTGCTCCATGTCCTGCTGCTAAAGGGATGTGGCCGTAAAGCGTTTTCAGAAGGGAGCTTTTTCCGGAACCTGTTTTTCCGATAAGATAGCAGAATCTACCTTTTTTAATGTTAAGATTTACATCAGAAAGAACAGTGAAGTTTTTTTGCGCAATCTTTGCGTTTTGCAAACTTATGATATTGTCACCGGAGATATTTGTATGTGGCATAATTTAATTTTAAAGGCTGTTTCTAATAAAAAATTTTCAACTTTTAAAAATAGAAAAAAGATGTTGATGTAGCCTAAATTTTAGTAAATTTTAACAACAAAAAATGCCTGAAAAGCAACTTCTCAAGCATGATTTGTATATGATAATAAAAAGATTATCTCTTAGCGCGTGCAGCACTTACAGTTAAACTCTTTCTGCCTTTAGCTCTTCTCGCAGCCAAAACTCTTCTTCCATTTGGCGTAGACATTCTTTCTCTGAAACCGTGTTTGTTTCTTTTCTTTCTTTCTGATGGCTGGAATGTTCTTTTACTCATTACTATATGTTTAAATCGTAATTAATCTATTAATTTTCAGGTTGCAAAGATATATAATTTTTTATAAGATACAAACTTTAATTATCTTTTTTTGAAAATATTTATCTGCTTTTCAAATCAAATATTTATAAATCCCCTTTGAGAAACCAAATTCCCGGTGCAAAAATAATATTTAAATGATTTATATAAAAGCTCTATCTTTGAAAACTTAAATTTTAACGAAAATAAACACCAGATGTTTACACCAACAGAACTTTTAGATATCAATACATTACTTACACCAGAAAACAAAATAGTTATCCTTACCCATTACAACCCGGATGGAGACGCTATTGGTTCCAGTTTGGGATTGAAACATTATCTGAAAGCGAAAGGTATTTTTGCAGAAGTTATTGTTCCTAATGATTTTCCGAAATTTCTGAAATGGATGCCTGAATCCAAAAAAGTAATCATTGCTGAATACAAAAGAAAACTGGCTTCTGATATGATTGCCGCTGCAGATGTTATTTTCTGTTTAGATTTTAATTCTCCGTCAAGAATTGGCTTGCTGGGCGACTGGTTGGTGAAAGCTCAGGGGAAGAAAATTCTTATTGACCACCACCAGCAACCTGAAAAGTTTGATTTTGTATATTCTGATACAGTGATTCCTGCTACTTCACAGATGATTTATCATTTTATTGAAGCACTGAATGATGAAAAACTGGTGAATCAGGATATGGCAGAATGTCTTTATACCGGGATTATGACTGATACCGGTGGTTTCCGTTTTCGCTCCACGAGTGCCACTACTCACAGAATAATTGCACATCTTATTGAAAATGGAGCTGATCCGGCTATGATCACTTCTAATACCTGGGATACGAATACGGTTTCCAGACTTCACCTGCTTGCGCTTGTTCTTGGAAGAATAGAAGTAGTGAATGATGGTAAAGTAGCTGTTTTAAGCCTTACAAGAAACGAATTGAAAGAATTTGGTTTCCAGAAAGGAGATACAGAAGGTTTTGTGAATTATGGACTGAGTATTGCCGGTGTAAAAATGTCTGCATTTTTCATGGAGGATCTGTATGAAGACTTTATTAAAATTTCCTTCAGAAGTAAGGATGATGTAGATGTAAATCAGTTTTCCAGAAAATATTTCAGTGGAGGTGGGCATATCAATGCTGCAGGCGGAAAATCTATGGATTCACTAGCCGGTACTATTGAAAACTTTAAGAAAAAAGTAGAAGAAGAGAATCTTTAAATTGCAAAAGAGGAGAGGACTTATTACGTTCAAACAATCAATCTTTGCGATATCCTTTTTCTTCAAGCTCCAGGCAGGTGTACTCATATACCTGCTGAAACATTTCATCCATATATTTTTTGTTGAAAAGACTGAACTTCGTCATCTTTGGCGGGTCCAGAAATATATCGCAGTGTTTTACTTTAGAATACACGGATTTTGCAATCGCTAAGTGGAGAATACGGTCAAATTCTTTCATCAGGCTCATTTTTTTTAATTCATCATAGCTGATGGAATTGACATGAGAGGCAATCAGGAAATCACATTTATCAATAATAGGTTCAATCGGAAGATTGTCTAATACGCCACCGTCAACATATATTTTATCTCCCATCCTCACGGGTGGAAGAATAAACGGAACGCTGGATGAAGCTAATAAAGGGGCAAAAAGTTCTCCTTCAGAAAAGAAATCAACGATACCATGCGTCATTTCCGTCGCAGTAACGTACATGGGAATTTTTAAAATACTGAAATTATCTTCGGGTAAATAATCTTTAAATAGTTTTAAAATAAAATTCGAACTGAAAATTCCGTTTTTAGATAGTTTCAAAGCGGATCTTGAGAAAAATGAAGTTTCCCGTACAATCTCCATCATTTCATCCGGACTTTTTCCGAAAGAATAGAATGCACCAATAATAGAACCGGCACTGGTTCCTGAAATAATCTGTGGTTTCAGATTATATTCTTCCAGCGCTTTGAGAACGGCAATATGTGCAATTCCACGCATTCCTCCGCCTGAAAGTGTAAGCCCAATGATCTGCGGTTCTTTTTTTTTGAACGAGAATAAACCCATCTGTGAAAATTATCCTTTACTAATATACAGGAATTTAAATAAAAAATTATGGCTCATCACAATCAGAATCAACCTTAATGAATAGCGAATCGAACTCTTTGGTCATTTTTTCATCATACGAAGGTCTTTGAATAGTACCGTTCACACAATTACCCCATCCAAAGGTAATCAGGTCAATAATAGCGAAGTCTCTTTTATCTGATGAATTGAGATGCTCATTAAATTGAGTCATGATTCTTTCAGGATCTGCATTTTTTTTACTCATTTGCTCTCTGAGCTTCCTCCATTCAGAAACCATTTGTTCATCGGTTGAATTCAATGCCTTTGCAAAATTCTGGCATTTGTTGGTGGAAAGAAGTATTGAGGGATCGGAATAGGCTGCGATGCGGATCTTTTCCAATTCATATTGCTGGAGAAGAGCTTCGTATTTTAACTTTTTTATATTTTGCCAGTAAGGAGAATTAACGATTTTAAGGTTTTGGAGAAGAGCTTTCTTTTCTGCAAAATCCTTATCGAGTTTAGACAGGATTTTATCTTTGTCACGCCTTACTTCCTGAAGATCATTAAGCCCAAAAACAGATGGGGTATCCAACAGCGTTCCATGTAAGTCATACTTAAGTTTGTAGGCGCCTTCAATCTCTTCCCGGCTGTATTTATTAGAATCAAAATACCCGGTATTATCACATAATTCTGTTACGAATTTAAATATTTCCTCCTTAGGCTGATCAGATTTTAAAGTATTATTTTTGACAGTTGATGGAGTACTGATGCTATCATTCGAAATGTTTTTGAGAGTTGTTGAATTCTCTTTTTTACAGTTTATCAATACAAGTAATAATACTGCGGTTATTATGATTTTCATGAATTTAAAATACTAGTTTTTTCGGAAGGTTGTGCAGCAGTTCGGTATTGATAATTTCAGCACAGATGCCGGGTTTCTCCCAATGACCGTTGTGACCACAGTCTATTATATATGACTTTATATTGGTTCTGTCAGGTAAATTTTTGATTGTACTATCTGTTTTTACAGCATTATCATGCTTTCCGGCCAGCACTAAAATTTTTGCTTCCAGATTTTGCATGATGTGTTTTTTGTCGGCTCTTTCTACCATTCCTTTTACACAGGCCAGTGCTCCAAGATTGTTTGTGGCGAGTGCTACTTCAAGGGCGGTCTCAATTTTACCTTCAAGAATATCCCTTTCGTTAGGATTGAATAAATTCGGAATTCCGGCTCTTACATAATGAGCGAAGGCATCTTTGATTATTCTGTAGCTTTTGATGCGCTGTTGTTTTTTCTCTTCATCATCAGGGAAATACGTGGAGAAAAACAAAGTCAGACTCTTTAAAGTTTCAGGATATTTTTCGGCAAAAGCCAACGAAGTGTAACCTCCCATAGAATGTCCTAATAGATGTACTTTCTTTAAGTTCTCGTGATCTAATACTTTTTTTACTTCCTCTGCCATAAGTTCCATCGTATGAACTTCACCAAGAATTTCAGATTTTCCGTGGCCGGGAAGATCAATTTTTAAAAGCGAAAAATCTTTCGAAAGGTGAGGTTCCATATCGCTCCAGATGGAAAGGTTTTCCATAAAGCCATGAAGCAATACCAATGTTTCCTGTCCGTTTCCTTTTCTTTCAAAATTCAGCATGATTTCAATATTTTTATAGAAGGTTAAAAGAATCCTATAAGTACTAAGTTTGAAGGATTCTCCTTTCAAAGTTAAACAAAAAAGAGGAATACTCCTGCATGGTCAGGTGATACAAAAAAGCCGTCTCAAAACTGAGGCGGCCTTCTACTATTGAACTAACTCTTTATAAATTTTTGTTTCCCAGGGTTTGATATCGGTAACGCCGTAACGTTCCTTTTTAGCAATCGCAATATTGTCCAGCATATCTACAAAATTCTTGTAGTTGGCTTCATCTGTCGGTTTGATGATGATTGTAAAGTTTTCCGGATTAGGAGCGCTTTTATAGGCTTCTGAAATGATTTTAGATACTTTTATACCGCTGAAATCAGTTTCTTTGAGATTGCCGGTATTTAAATCTACAGCATTGCTTTGATGATAAAATACCCGATTGTCTTTTCCGAGGATAAAGGTGACCTGATTTTTTTGATTCATTACTACTGGGCTTGGTGGGTTGCCTTTCGCCGGAAGTCCCAGATCCATTACATTGGGTTTTGTAAAATTTGTGGTGAACATAAAGAATGTGATTAATAAAAATCCCAGATCCACCATCGGAGTCATATCTACTCTTATGAGTTTCTTTTTTTGTCTGCCTCCTTGTTTTTCTTGTGCAATTACTTCTGCCATGGTTGATGTTTTTAAAATGTTAAACGGTATTTGATGAAAATTTAAAAACCCGATCGTAGTTTTGAAGAATTGATACAAAGTTTGTACCTAAAATTGTAAAATGGTAATAATTTATCAATTTTGTTATTATGTTAAACTTAAATAATGTTAAAATCAGTGCATTAAAAAAGCCCTACCAAAGAATTGGTAAGGCTTAATGTATTGTTGAAGTGTTATTTATTTACTTTTCTTATAATAATTGACTCCGCACTCCAGGAATTTTTTGAAATCTTCCTTCGGCATATATCCTGAAACAGGAGTGTTGATCACTTTTCCGTCAGGAGTAATTAAAACATAGTGAGGTTGTGAGTTATTATTGAAGTTAACCTGCTGGAATAAGCTCCATCTGTCACCAATTGTTTTCACCTTCTTGATTTGCCCTTCTCCAAGGTCAATTTTAGTTTTTTGATCTTCAGGAAGTTCCTCTTTATCATCAACATATAGAGAGGCCAATACCACATCATTTTGAAGAATAGGCAAAATATCAGCTTCACTCCACACGAATTCTTCCATTTTTCTACAGTTTTCGCAGCCATAGCCGGTAAAGTCAATCAGAATAGGTTTGTTTTCTTTTTTCGCCAGTTCAATGGCTTTAAAGAAATCATGTTCCGGATGCATTCCTAAGATGCCGTCTTTTTCATCGTGGAAATAGCTAACATTCAATGGAGGCAGAATTCCGCTTAATAACTGAAGTTTCGGACGATCAGAAGGAATTAGCCCCTGAATCAGATAAATTACAAAACCGAAACCTAGTACACCCAGAATCTTTCTTGTTAGAGATATTTTTGGTTTTTTATCATCATGTGGGAATCTGATCAATCCGAACAGATATAATGCCAGTCCCAATGCAACGATGATCCAGATAGCGATGAAAAGTTCTCTCTTTAAGAAGAATGTTTTAGAAACAAGGTCAGCTTTAGATAAGAATTTTAAAGCCAAAGCTAATTCTACGAAACCTAATACTACTTTTACCGTATTCATCCATCCTCCTGATTTCGGAAGACTTTGCAATGCTTGTGGGAATAAAGCCAATAGTCCGAAAATAATAGCCCATGCTAATCCGAAACCGGCGAGTGCAAATGTTAATAACATCGGTACATTGGTTGATCCGGTTACCGCGCTTCCCAATAAACTTCCCAGGATAGGTCCTGTACAAGAGAAAGAAACAATAACCAGGGTAAGAGCCATGAAGAAAATCCCGATGATTCCTCCTGCTTCTTCCGCTTTGGATGATTTATTGGCAATTGAGCTTGGCAGTGTAATATCATAATACCCGAAGAAACTTCCGGCAAAGAAGATGAATATAATAAAGAAGGCAATGTTCAGCCATACACTTGTTGAAATTTCATTGAAAATATTCCCTGCAATCCCGTCAATAATATGGAAAGGAATACTTAACAAAACAAAAATAAGGAGAATGAAAAATCCGTAGATAAGAGCATCTCTTTTTCCTTTAGCTTTATTTTTACTTCCTTTGGTAAAGAATGAAACCGTTAACGGAATCATTGGGAAAACACATGGCGTCAACAAGGCAATCAATCCTCCGATGAATCCTAAGAATAGGTAAGTCCAGTAGTTTTCATCCACTTTTGTGGAAGCTGTTCCACAGTCTGTTAATGGATTTTTGAAATCTATGGTTTTAATTTTCAGTTGCTTTGGATCCAGCTTTGAAGTTTCATAAATGGTCATTTCCTGTTTGGCTGGATTTTCACTGACTGTTTCAATCACTTTTGCAGAATCCTTTACAGGTTCTGTCTTCTCGTCTGTTGCAGCTTCTTCCGTTGCTCCTTTTGGCGTAACTTTTTGGTTAAATTCTAACGTGTTTGGAGCCAGGCAGACTCTGTCGTCGCAGGTCTGATAGGTAATTTCAGAGGTTACATCGGCAGGTTTTGTCGGATCTTTTAATTTGAATTTTTGCTTAAAGCCCGCCGAATTTGAGTAGAACACAATCGTTCCACCAAAAGCTTCTGAAAACTCTTCATGCTTTTTACCTACCTCAGAGAATTTTCCGATCAGTTCAATGTTTTTCCCTGAAACTTTGTACTCGGTAGGAATTCCTGTATCTTCCGGAAGATCTTTAGAGTAAATATGCCATCCGCTTTCCATTGTAGCGTTCAGAACGGCTTCATACTGGTTGTTGCCCAGGTCGTTGATGGTGAATTTAAACTTTACAGGATTTTTTATCTGTGCATTAATTCCTGTTGCTAAAAATAGTAGAATTAATAAAAACCAATTTCTAAATTTCATTTTTCCTTTCATTAAAAATTTTAAGACTCCATTTTGTCTTTTCATCTTTTGCATATCTTCTGTCTTGCCTTAAAGGAATAATTCCAAGTACGAAATTGTTCCTGTCAGTCAGTATCCAAGTTTTTTGCCTCGCTAAAATAGATAATTTTTCGTCCCTAAAAAACTTAGAAACTTTCTTTTTTCCCGAAAACCCCATCGGATAAAATTCATCACCCTCCTGTTGCTTTCTTAAACTGAGTGGGAACTGAAGTTTTTCAGCATCAAAATCCCAATTAAAATCGTTATTGATTTCATCAATGTTTCCAATAATATCTACGAAATTGACAGTGATCTGGTTTTTCGAAAAATCAAATTGATCGATCAGTAGAATTTCATCTTGAACCTCTTGGTTTTTATTTCTGTCAATAAAAATCAAATCGTCACGGTTAACGATTAATTGAAAATCTTTTGAGAAAAAAGAACTGTTGTTTTCGGCCTTAAAAATTTTAGGAATTTCCTCTTCCTGAGTAAATCCGTATTTCTTTAAAATCTCAAATTTAACAAAATCACTTTCCTGATCCAGCTTTTCCTTTGATAAGATTTTATAGTCTTTGTTAAATAGGCTAAGCTTATTTTCTATTTCCAGAACCTGTTTTTGAACAAATTCCCGGGTTTGATTAAGGTATAAAGAACTCTTTTTGAAGTTTTCCAGGAAATGATCATTTGTTTCCAATAGTTGGGGAACAATCTCATTTCTGATTTTATTCCTTAAATAATCATTTTTTTTGTTGGATAAGTCCTCCCTGAACTCAATATTGTTTTGCGCTGCAAACGCATAAATTTCTTTTTTTGAAAAATTTAAAAGAGGACGAAGGATGTGATTCTCATTGGATGGGATTCCACTCAATCCGTTAATGCCGGCTGCTTTGGAAAGGTTAATAATGAACGTTTCCAGCTGGTCATTGAGATGATGAGCGGTGACAAGGTATTCCAGCTGTTCTTTTTTCTGAATTTCTTTAAAAAAGTTATAACGAAGCTCCCTTGCCCAAAGTTGAATAGAATTTTCCGGTTTTTTATCCTTCTCCGAAACTTCATACAAATGGAATTTTATATGATTTTTCTCACAGAATGTCTGTACGACTTTCTGATCGAGATCTGAATCTTCACCACGAAGTTTGTAATTGATATGAGCTACCTGAAATGCATATTCTTCACTTTGCATTTCGTCTCTTAAATCCTTAAATAATGAGGCTAAAACCATGGAGTCAGCCCCTCCGCTTACCGCCAAAAGAAAACTATGTTTTTCCGGCTGATGAACGAGATTTTCCAGTTGATTGATAAAGCTTAATTTTTTCAACATCTATGTTGAGAATTTCTTTTATGCAAAGATAACCCATATAATTCAATTGAATTTTCCTAACTTTGATTGGTCTAAAAATGATTATTTATGAAGATTTTAAAAATTTTAGCAGTTTCTGCAATGGCATTGGGGATGACATCTTGTGTCAGCAAGAAGCAATATGATGCATTGAGTTCAAATTATAAGCAATGTATCGAAAACATTGGCGAGAGACAAAGAGAAATTCAGGATTTGAAATCTCAGAATTCTGCATTGGCAGGTGAGAATAATTTACTTAAAAGCCAGCATGATGCTTTAAAATCATCGCTTGATGCTTGTCTTTCAAATACAGGAAAAAGCTCTGCTAATATTGATAAATTGGTAGGAGAAATCAATTCTTCCAATTCATATATCAAACAGTTGATTTCAAACAATGCTAAAAATGACAGTTTGAACCTTGCTTTATCCAACAAGCTGAAGAGATCTTTGGACAATGTTTCGGATGAAGATGTACAGGTTAAGGTTTTGAAAGGAGTGGTTATGATTTCACTTTCAGACAAAATGTTATATAAAACAGGAGATTACAACATCTTACCAGCTGCTCAGGAAGTGTTAGGTAAAGTAGCGAAAGTTATTAATGATTACGATAAATATTCTGTATTGATCGAAGGTAATACAGATAATGCTCCATTAAATTCTCCAAATTTGCCTAGAGACAACTGGGATCTTTCCGCATTAAGAGGTACCTCGGTGGCTAAAGTTCTGCAGACTCAGTTTGGGGTAGATCCGGCTAGAATGACCGCTGGCGGACGTTCTGAATACAACCCGAAAGCTACAAATATGAGTGTTTCCGGTAGATCTGAAAACAGAAGAACTGAAATTATCATCATGCCTAAGCTGGATGAATTCATGAAACTGATGGATATCGCTCCTAAGAAATAATAGAATTATAATAATTAATTATATCTCAAAAAGATTCTGAAGAAATTCAGGATCTTTTTTTATGAATTAAATTGTTCTCTTTGTTGTAACTTTTAATTTGATAGTTCTACCTATTTGTTATAAATAAAAATATTGATAATCAGCTGGCTATGTTGTTATTTTTGATGTAAGGCTAATAGTTAGGTTATCATGTATTTACCACTAAAAATCTAATACATATGAAAAAAATTATGCTTTCAATAGGTGTACTTGTTTTTTCTTTATCTGCAAATGTTTTTGCTCAGACAGAAACATCCGGAAGAGAAAAGATATATAGAGCCACCCCAACAAAATGGACAGAGCTTAAGCACACAAAGCTAAAAGTTAATTTTGACTATCAGAAAGAGCAAATGAACGGGGAAGAATGGCTCACAGCATCTCCATATTTCTATCCGTCGGATTCATTGGTACTGGATGCTAAAGGAATGCTGATCCATGAAGTAGCAATAGATAAAGAAGGAATCAAGACTCCCTTAAAGTATAATTATAAAGGTAATATTCTTACCATTAACCTGGATAAAACATATAACAGGAATCAGGATTATACGGTGTACATAAAATATACTTCCCGACCGGATGTTGCCGAAAAACAGGGAAGTTTAGCAAAGGGATTGTATTTTATCAACTCAAAAGATAATGATAAAGACCATCCTTTTCAGATCTGGACAGATGGCGAAACGGAATATTCTTCCATATGGTTTCCCACCATAGATAAGCCTAATCAAAAAACTACCCAGGAAATTTATATGACTGTTCCTGACAAGTACATTACTCTTTCAAATGGAGTTTTAAAAGAATCCAGCAAGGAATCCGGTAATATGCGGACTGATCATTGGGTTATGAATAAAAGACATTCAACCTATCTTTTCTTTATGGGAGTGGGAGATTATTCGGTTGTAAAAGATAAATGGAGAAATATTCCGGTAGAGTATTATGTAGAGAAAGAATATGAGCCTTATGCTAAACAAATCTATGGAAATACCCCTGAGATGATGGAGTTTTTCTCTAAAAAACTTGGCTACGACTATCCTTGGGCAAAGTATGCACAAATTTCCGGAAGAGATTATAGAAGTGTTGCGATGGAAAATACGACTGCTACTCTTCATAGTTCAGAAGTATTGCAGAAGCCCGGACAATTGATAGATGAAAATAAGTGGGAAGAATATATTGCTCATGAATTATTCCACCATTGGTTTGGAGATCTGGTGACAACGGAAAGTTGGAGTAATCTCACTGTGAATGAATCTTTTGCTAACTATTCTGAATATCTGTGGAACGAATATAAATACGGAAAAGATCAGGCGGATTATCATTTAATGACAAATGTAGGCAGGTATATTTCCAGTCATTCAGACTTTAACAAAAATCTGGTGAGATTTGATTATGATTCTCCGGAAGATGTTTTTGATGTAGTGTCCTATCAAAAGGGAGGTGGAATTCTTCATATGCTGAGAAATTATTTGGGAGATGATGCTTTTTTTTCAGGAATGACCGATTATTTGAAAACCTATGAATATCAGAATGCAGAAGCTCAGCAAGTAAGATTGTCCTTTGAGAAGACATCAGGAAAAGATTTGAACTGGTTTTTCAACCAATGGTATTATGGAAGCGGAAATCCGAAATTAGAGTATTCATATACTTTTGAACCCGTAAAAAAGCAGGTAGAACTTGTCATCAATCAGTCTCAGGAAAAGCCATTTGAATTTCCTTTAGCTATTGATGTTTTTGATAACGGCAAGCCGAAACGTTACAATGTGTGGGTAGATGCCAGGAAAACAAACACTTTCACTTTTAATGTGTCTAAAAATCCAGATTTAATAAATATAAATGCTGATGGAGTACTGATTTCCGAGAATGTAGATAAAAAGACACCGGGACAGAATTTAATGCAGTTCACGAATTCCAAAGAATTTGCTAATCGTTATAAAGCGCTGGTTGGTATAAAAGACAATCTGGGTGATCCTGCGGCTGTGAAATTAATATCTGCCGCCTTAAAAGATCCTTTCTTTAGAATTCGAATCAAAGCATTGGAAATACTCAATCTTTCAAATGCAGATCAGGAAAAAGCTTTGGCTTCTGATGTTGAAAAAATGGCTATCAATGATCCTAAAACATTGGTGCAGGCGGCTGCAATTTCAGCGTTGGCAAAGACAAAAAACAAAAAATATCTTCCATTATTTGAGAAGGGCTCAGATGCTATATCAAATGCTGTAAAAAGCAATTCTTTGATGGCTATAATGGAAATAAAGCCTTCAATGGCAGAGTCTTTAGTGAATAAAATAGATCTTTCAGAAGCATCCAAAAATATGCTTATCAAAATGTTTCCTATTATAGTTAGAAATAAAGTGACTTCTCAACTGCAATATATTACTTCTATTGTGGCATTCTATCCGCTGATAAAGCTTCAGGATCCAGAATTGGGGAAATCTGCTGAAGAAGGGTTTAATTTAATCATGAGTTCTGATAATACACTTGCCACCGAAGGAATTACTAAAATTTTAAGCCAGGCAAAAACTGAAATGCTGAAGGACAAAGATGCTAAAAAAATGATCACTCAAATGTTGCAGGAAGGGTTGGAGAAAAAAAAGGATTTTTTAAAACAAAATCCACAAAAAGCAGAAAGTCTGAATAAACAAATTGCAGCTCTGAACAAAATAATAGAAGAGTATAAATAATCTTATTCATTTGGTTAATAATTAAAAAAAATCCCGAGTAAACCCGGGATTTTTTTAATCAAATTAATTCTTCCTTTTTCAAGAGAGAAATAATTCGATGCAAAAATGAATTGGATATTTCTGTCTTGGGCTTTATTGCAGGAGGATCTATGCTGCCTTGCGGCGACATTCTTTTTTGATTCTCACGGTTAGTTTGTTTTTCTCCTGCAATCATTTGTTTTCGCTTAGTGTTTTTACCCCTGTTTCTTTCGCAAAATTATTGCTAATACCACAAAAAAACTATCCGTATTTTCACGGTATTTTATATGGGGCTTTCCCTGAGTAATAATTTTTCGGTTGTTGATAAAATAATTAATTATATCTAATGGGTTGGTTAATAAAAGAATGCGTATATTTAAATCTCTATTAAAGGAAATAATATAGACAGAGGTATCCGAAAATCTTCAAGAGTAGGAAATTAATACTAAACAAAATAATTATGAAAAATTTACAAAAACTTTCCAGAGGAGAAATGAAAAATGTACAAGGTGCAATTGCCATATGCAATCCCATGATCATTTGTCAAAAAACGGCTGACTGCTGCCCGGGATGGGTATGCGCTTCAAAAGGAAGATATTGTGTAGCTGTATAGAGCTTTTCTCTGCATCAGAGTTAATATATCTAAGAAAGAGAGATTCATTTCTCTCTTTTTTTATGCCTGTATTACCCGAAACAGGTTTAAAAACAAAGTTTAAAATCCGTAAATTTGTTTAAATTATAATACTATGAGTTTTTTTGAGGAAAAGAATCCTGAAATGGATCGATATTTGGAATCACATGCTTCTTCGGAATCCGAAATTCTGAAAAAATTAAGAAGAGAAACTTACCAGAAAACAACACAACCTCACATGATCTCAGGATATCAGCAAGGAAGGTTGTTGACGATTATATCCCAGATGCTGCAGCCTAAAAATATTCTTGAAATAGGAACATTCACAGGGTATGCCACTTTATGTCTTGCTTCAGGTTTGGCAAAGGACGGAAAAATTACTACATTGGATGTGAATGAAGATCTTGCCTATCTGCCAAAGAAATATTTTGAATCCAGTGAATATGCCAATCAGATTGATTTTAAACTTCAGGACGCCAAAGAATTCTTAAAGGAAACAAATGAAACCTTTGATCTGATTTTTGTAGACGCTGATAAAGAGAATTATGCAGACTATTTCAGATTAATTAAGCCTAAGACAAAGTCCGGATCTGTGATTCTGTTTGATAATGTTTTGTGGTATGGAAAAGTACTGGAAGAAAACCCAAAATTGAAATCTACCCAGTCTATTCAGGAATTAAATGATTTGGCAGCAAAAGATGAAGATTTTGAAAATCTTATTTTACCTTTGCGTGATGGGGTAAACTTTCTTCGAAGAAAGTAATTAAAAATTAAGAAATGGAGAGGTGAAGAAGTAATAAAATTTCTGAATCTCCGGATTTCCTAATCTCTAAATGAATAAAATGAATAAAGGAATTTGTGTAGTTACAGTAGCACCAGTCCGTGCAGAGAATTCTGACAGGGCAGAAATTGTTACGGAAATACTGTTTGGGGAAAGTGCAGATATTTTAGAAGTAGATAAAAACTGGACTAAAATAAAAATGCATTATGATGGTTATGAAGGATGGATGGATACCAAGCAGCTTAAGCCTGTAACAGATGAAGCTCTTGCCAACAGAAAAGTCACTGTTGTTACCGAAGATTTTTCTTCTGTGCTGATGAATGACGGTAAGACTTTACTTTCTATGGGTTCTGAAGTAGAATTTCCTGTGGTAGCTTCAAAAAGAAGTCATGATCTCCGTGAAAGTATAATTCTTACGGCAAAAGAATTCCTTAATGTGCCCTATTTATGGGGTGGTAAAAGTTTTTTTGCGGTTGATTGTTCGGGATTTACCCAATTGGTGTACAAAGTTCATGATATCAAGATTCCAAGAGATGCTTCCCAGCAGGCTGAAGTAGGAGAGGCTCTTACTTTTGTTGAAGAAGCTCAGCCAGGAGATTTGGCTTTTTTTGAAAATGCGGAAGGGAAAATCATTCACGTAGGTATTATGCTGGAGAACCAAAGAATTATCCATGCATCAGGAAAAGTAAGAATTGACACCCTGGATTCTACCGGGATTTTCAATAAAGAAATGAATAAACATACTCATAAACTGAGAGTGCTTAAAAGTATTATTTAGAATATGAAACTTACCGGCATATTATTAACTGTAAACACTCTTTTGCTTATTGCAATATGGATTTTTACGGGAATAAAATATGCTGATTTACCTGATATCATTCCTACTCATTTTGACTTTCAGGGCAAGATAGACGGACAATCCGGGAAAGCAATGATTTGGGCTTTACCATGCATTGCTACCTTTATTTCTGTTCTTTTTGTCGGAATATCCAGAGATCCTGATTCCCCGTTGCTGAATGTCCCTAAAAGTTTTCGTAATAAAGATACTTTAGAACTGTATATGTTCTCTATGCAATTTTCACTGATGATTTTATTCCTAGATATTATTATTGAAAGTGTAAGGATTGCAGAAGGAAAGCAGCTTGAACTTAGCAATGCCGTATTCTTTATTTTAGGATTGCTTTTTATGATTATTGGGATAGGGCTTGTAAAATCAATTCAAGAAAGAATCGCAAAAAAATCTAATGATTAAATCAAATCAAAATTGAAATTTCTTTACAATATATTTGTCAATCTGCTGATCTTCGGAATGAAGATTTTTTCATTATTTAATAATAAGACTAAAAAAGGCGTTGAAGGAAGAAAAGAATCTTTACAAAAGGTTAAAGCCGGATTCTCTAAAACTGATAAGGTCATTTGGATGCACGCTGCAAGTCTCGGCGAATATGAACAGGGGTTGCCTGTATTAGAAAAGCTAAAAGAAAAATTGCCGGGTCATAAAATTCTCGTGACTTTCTTCTCTCCTTCAGGATATGAAAACGTTGTCAAAAAGAAACACATCGCGGATGTAATCTGTTATTTGCCTTTTGATAGAAAAAGAACCGTAAAAGATTTTATATCAGAGTTTAATGTTGAACTATTTTTTACGGTGAAGTATGACTATTGGTATAATCTATTGGCAGAACTTAAAAATAGAAATGCGAAAATTTATGTGATTTCTGCTTTGTTTTATGAAAGACAATCTTTCTTTACTTCTTATGGGAAATGGTTTGTAAAGCAGCTTCAAAAAGATGTAGACTGGTTTTTTCATCAGACTCAGTTTTCCCTTGCTTTGGCTAAAAGCGTCGGTCTATTACAATCTTCTGTAACGGGAGATACGAGATTTGACAGGGTGAAACAACTTAGAGAAAGGGATAATCATGTGAATTACATTACCGATTTTATTGGAGATAATACAGCTATTGTCTTTGGAAGTTCATGGCAGTCGGAAGAGAAGATTGCTGAAATGATCTCCCTGAAAAATAATACCGTGAAAATAATCATGGCACCTCATGATTTAAAAAGAGTAGTGTATTTGAAAAATATATTTCCAGATGCGGTATTGTATAGTGAAATACAACACGATCCACCTCTAAATTTCAACTTTCAGGTATTAATTATAGATAGTATCGGCTTATTGTCAAAACTGTATTCCTATGCAGATGTAGCAGTTGTGGGAGGCGGGTTTCATGATGCCGGTTTACATAACATTCTGGAGGCTGCGACCTTTGGTATTCCGGTTGTTTTCGGAAATCATTACCGAAAGAATCCTGAAGCAGATGAGCTTATTTCTGCGGAAGGAGGGAAATCTTTTGAAGAGGAATATGAAGCTGCGGAATTCGTTCTGTTCCTTACCAACAAGGACAACAAAGAAGAGCTGGATGCAATGTCTCAGAATGCCGCAAAATTTGTTGATGAGAAGCCCAATTCTACAGAACTTATAATCCGGAAGATTTTACCTTAGAAACCCCTGAGATTTAATATCTTTCATAATCAACTCAATGTCTGCTGGTATTTTTTCACTTTCAAGCCAGTTGAAATCAAGCCCATTGTTAATGCAGAGCTTTTGCAGATAATGGTTTTCTAATATCTTTTCCTGAGTTTCCCTTAAAAGGTCATCAAACTCCATCCAGTAGTCTTCATCCAGTTTTTTAATCAAGACTAAAGACCTGAATACTTTATTGATGATATAGATATAAAGTTTGTACACATTGTCAAATCTCTGTTTGCTCAGGTCATTATTATAATCCAGAATTTTGTTAACCAATAACAAGTTCAGGGAAGCCTCTCCGAATTTATCTGTGGTTATTTTGATATGTTCTGTAATTTCTGCACTGAGCTTTCTGATGATTGTCAGAAAATATTTAGCATTTCCGATATACTTTGATGCCAGAATTACTTTTTCTTCCACCAGAGTTTCCATGGCGTTTCTTTTATCGTCCGTAGTTTCAGGATCGATCAGTTCAAAATAGAGTTTCTTAGATAATAGTTTATCCTTTTTCAGAAGTCTGAAAATAAGTTTATCCTTTTCTGTATTTGAAAAAGCACTCAATGCTGCTTTAAATTCTTTTGAATACTCCATTAGTTGAAAATTTTTGAATATTTCATAAATCCGTTTAGTGCCCAGTTCGCGGTATAATACAAAGATTTTACAGTAGAAAATCCCATGAAATCCTTATACACAAGATACTGATCTTTAATAATGTTTTTCTTCTTTCTGGAAACACTGTTTTCACGCATTCTGTATTTGGCCATGGTCTTATTAATAGGCATTCCTTCAGGAATTACTTTTAAAAGATTCAGCCACATAACATGGTCTTCCCGTTTGCTTTTTACCGGGAACAAAAATTTTCCAACTCTTCTGGTGTCATACATAGTAGAAACCGGGGCAAGCCTGCAGGTCTTTAGCAAATTTGAAAAAGTTACTATGGTATCTGCCATGAAATCTTTGAGGATGGGTTGTAGATTCTCATCACATCTGGAATAATTGCAATAGACAAGTTCAGCATTGTGTTCCTGCATATAATCCGTCATGGTTTCAAGATATTCCGGGTACCAGAAATCATCAGAATCAAGAAAAGCAATATATCTTCCCTGTGCCCGCTCCAGACTATTGTTTCTCGCATTTCCCGCACCGCCGTTCTTTTCCAAAACCTGTAGTTTTATTCTGGGATCATTATATTTCCTGATCATTTCTACCGTATTATCTTTAGAAAGATCATCCGTAATCAGCCATTCCCAATTGGAATAGGTTTGATTAAGAACCGACTGTATCGTTTCCTCGATAAATTCTGCAGAGTTATAACAGGGCGTGATGATGGAGACAAGGTCTTTCATTTGTGTTGTAAATAGGATGTAAAATTATAAAAATCTTTTTTCATAAAGATGCCACGAACTAATCCCGACACCAATAACGACCAGCATACAAACAACACTCATTACATAAGGATTGTAATCTTCAAAGAGTCCTAATGTCTGGAATACCCTGATAATAGGGAAGTGGAAGATATAAATTCCGTAAGTGAAATCTCCGTATTTTCCGAAATTATTCAAAAATTTTAAAGAGTAAGCGATATACAGAACTATTATGCTGATCATGATGGGGGAGAATAGTTTTATCTTAAAAATAAGATCAATCCACACCGTCAGAATAGCAATGATGAAGAGTGTATTTTTATGCTGAATAAATTTATCAAAATTAAAGTAGACAAGCATTCCTCCGATAAAATAACATAATGAGCCGGGAAGTTGCCTTGAGATAGCTGCTCTTCCGGTCATTTCAAAATAATTGAGAAATATAAGCGAAAGAAAATAGAGGATGATCAGACTACGATTTCTGTATCTGTTGTTTTTTCCGAAGAATAAAAAAATAAGCGGAACTGCAATATAAAAACACATTTCAATTTTAAGAGTCCATAACGCTCCGTTTACCGCCTGATTGCCGAATACTCCGGGAAGCCATGGCGCTTTAAAGTTCATGAAAAGCGAATTCCAGAATAAATATTTATAGACCTCCGTATTACTGAAGTATTCCGTGAATGGTAAGGTGCTGACCAGACTTAAAAGTATTCCACACAGAAATACAACCAATAGATAAGCAGGAACAATCCTGTTAAATCTTTTTTTTGCATAACTTTTTAAACTTGAAGATCTTTCGTAGCTCCTTGCAATCAGAAAACCACTTACAATGAAAAACGAAAAAACGGCAACTTCTACAGGGCTGTACGTTAAGATATGAAGCTGGTCTACCTGGCTTAAAGCTCCCAAATGTCCTACAAAGACAATGAAGGCAAGGAGAACACGTATAAAGTCAAAATTGTTTTTCGTTATATCCTGCATTTGCACTTTTTCTTACAAAAATAACTTTTTTAATAGAATAGAAAGATTTTACAAGGTTCAATATTTGTTAAATAAAGGAGTTTTTATCCTTTCTCACTTTAAAATATATATAAATAATGGTTGATGAAATAATTTTTCACAAAAAATTGTTATTTAAATCAAAAAAATTATAATTTTAGCCCTTGAAAAAATTAATCTATGAAGAAATTACTACTACTATTTGCAGGCATCTCATTATTGGTGGCTACCGGATGTAATAATGATAACGATACTGTTAGAGAAGCCCCGCTTATTGGGCTCTGGCAACCGATAAAAGAGGTGGTGACTACTGTAGAAGTAGGAGAGCAGCCGATTTCTGACCAGATTACCTATACAGATTGCCAGAAACAGTCGAGATGGTGGTTCAGTACTGAAGTAACCGGAAAAAAAATAGATGTAACGGAACCTACTACAGCAGGAGGATTGTGTAATATTCTACCAGATAAAAACTTCACATATACCTATGATAAAGGTGGGAAAACTGTTGTGATGAAATTCCAGGGGATTGTAGAGCCTGTGACTGCAAAAGTGGTGACTTTAGATGATGTAACACTCAATCTGGCGGTAAGAGAAGAAACTCAGGATCCGACAATGTTTAAAACAAGAACCTATACTTTAAAGAGAGTAAATCCTCAAAAATAATAAGTATACTTCAAGATATAAAAACAGATCTCATCCACGGATGAGATTTTTTTGTTGAGTAAAGAATGACAATTCATTATAATTTAAATTTCTATTTCTTTTAAAATCATTATTTTTGTGAATCTTGTTAAAAGAAAAAGAACAATCCAATATTTAAAGTCTAACATATAACTTATATAAAAGTGTTTTACGATCATCAGCAGATAGAAAAAAAGTGGCAGAAATACTGGGAGGAAAATCAAACCTATAAAACCTCCAATAACACAGATAAACCTAAATTTTATGTACTCGATATGTTTCCGTACCCATCCGGAGCTGGACTTCACGTAGGTCACCCGCTTGGATATATTGCGTCAGATATTTATGCGAGATATAAAAGACATCAGGGGTTTAATGTGCTCCACCCGGTAGGATATGACAGTTTCGGGCTTCCTGCTGAGCAATATGCGATCCAGACAGGTCAGCATCCTGCAGTTACTACAGAGCAAAACATCAACAGATACGAAGAACAATTAAGAAAAATCGGATTTTCATTCGATTGGAGCAGAGAAGTAAGAACTTCAGACGCCTCTTATTATAAATGGACACAATGGATTTTTATCCAGTTGTACCACTCCTGGTATAATAAAGATACAGATAAGGCAGAAGCCATCGATACCTTAATCAGACATTTTGAAGAAAAAGGAACAGAAGGATTAAATGCCAATCAAAACGATGAATTAAACTTCACTGCTGAAGAATGGAAAAATGCTTCCGATCTTGACAAAGAAGATATCTTATTAAATTACCGTCTTTCTTACAGAGCCGAAACTACCGTAAACTGGTGTCCGGCTTTAGGAACCGTATTGGCGAACGATGAGGTAAAAGATGGGAAATCTGAAAGAGGAGGATTCCCTGTATTCCAGAAAAAGATGATGCAGTGGAGCATGAGAATTTCTGCCTATTCAGAAAGACTATTACAGGGGCTTGCTACATTAGACTGGCCACAACCTTTGAAAGACTCTCAGGAATACTGGATTGGGAAATCTCAGGGTGCACAGGTTCAGTTCAAGGTAGAAAGACACGATGAGGTAGTTGAAGTATTTACAACAAGACCTGATACAATCTTTGGGGCTACATTTATGGTATTGGCTCCGGAAAATCCGTTAGTAGAGACAATTACTACCGCTGCTCAAAAGGTAGAAGTAGATACTTATATTGAAGAAACTTCCAAAAAAACAGAAAGAGACAGAATGGCTGACGTGAAAAACGTGAGCGGAGCTTTCACAGGAAGTTATGCAATCAATCCGTTCAGTGGACAAAAGATGCCGATCTATATCTCAGATTATGTATTGATGGGATATGGAACGGGAGCCGTAATGGCAGTTCCTGCACACGACGAGCGTGACCACAGATTTGCCAAGAAATTTAATCTTGAAATTAAAAAAGTTGTAGAAACAGAAGAAGACGTTCAGGAAAAATCTTTTGATTCTAAAGATTCCGTATGTGTTAATTCTGATTTCTTAAACGGATTGAATTATAATGACGCGAAGTCAAAAATAATTTCTGAAATTGAAAATAAGGAAATCGGCCACGGAACAACCAACTACAGACAACGTGATGCTATTTTCTCAAGACAAAGATATTGGGGTGAACCTGTTCCTATATATTATAAGGATGGAATGCCTTACACATTGCCAACCTCTGCATTACCTTTAGAACTTCCTGAAGTTGAAAAATATCTACCGACAGAAGACGGAGATCCACCACTGGGAAATGCGAAAACATTTGCCTGGGATGAGGTCAATCAGAAAGTGGTTTCTACCGATTTAATTGATGATAAAACAATTTTCCCGTTAGAATTATCTACGATGCCGGGTTGGGCAGGAAGCTCATGGTATTTCCTTAGATATATGGATCCGAATGATCAGGAAGCTTTTGTTAAAAAAGAACTGGCAGATTACTGGGGACAGGTAGATTTATATATCGGTGGTAGTGAACATGCAACCGGTCACTTATTGTATTCACGTTTCTGGAATATGTTCTTAAAAGACAGAGGGTATATCAGCCACGATGAACCTTTCCAGAAATTGATCAACCAGGGGATGATCTTGGGGATGAGTGCGTTTGTTTACCGAATTGATGGTACTAATCAATATGTGTCAAAAAATTTAGCAAAGGAATATCAGACTCAGCAAATTCACGTGGATGTATCTTTATTAAAAGGAACTTCCGATGAATTAGATACGGAAGCTTTCAAAACATGGAGACCCGACTATGCTGATGCTGAATTTATTCTGGAAGATGGAAAATACATCACAGACCGTGAAGTAGAAAAAATGTCCAAGTCTAAATATAATGTAGTGAATCCTGATGATATCTGTGATGAATACGGAGCAGACGGATTAAGGTTATATGAAATGTTCTTAGGTCCGTTGGAGCAGTCCAAGCCTTGGAATACTCAGGGATTAAGCGGAGTATATGGTTTCCTTAAAAAATTCTGGAACTTGTATTTCAATGGAGATACATTTGAAGTTTCTGATGAAGAACCTACAAAAGCAGAATACAAAGTTTTACATACCTTAATTAAAAAGGTGGTATACGATATTGAAAACTTCTCTTTCAATACCTCTGTATCGTCCTTTATGATTGCTGTGAATGAGCTTCAGAAAATAAAATGCAACAAGCGCAATATTTTAGAACCATTAGCCGTTATCATTTCTCCGTATGCCCCTCACATTTGTGAAGAGCTTTGGAGCTTATTAGGTCATGAAACATCGATCGAATTTGAACAATTCCCGGTATTAAATGAGGATTATCTGGTAGAAGATGAAATTGAATATCCTGTAAGCGTAAATGGTAAAATGAAGTTCAAAATTTCGCTTTCAGCTCAGTTTTCTGCCAAGGAGGTGGAAGATTTGGTGATTTCAAGTGAGAAAATGCAACAGATTTTGGAAGGAAAAACCCCTAAAAAAATCATTGTTGTCCCTCACCGTATTGTGAATATCGTAATTTAAAAAAAAATTAACATTGGGAAATTAAAAAAAATGGGGGTCTAATTTTTTTGATTTTTTAACCCAAATGTTAAATTTGGAAAAAATAAATAAAATATTTAAGAATAATTATTATTTCGAAATCGATTTAAAATTTCTTTATCAAAAAAAAGCAAAATGTTTAATTAAGACTCTTGCATTTTAATTAATTTTGCCTTTAATTTACACCCTGTAAAATTTTAAAACAATATAATTTAGTTAAATATGGAAATGAATGTTTCAAAAAATGATGAGCAAGTAGTTGCTAGAAAAGCAGGAGGTTTAAATCCAGCTGTTATTATTCCTATTCTATTTATTATAGGAGTATGTATTTATTTATTCGTTCTTGGGAGCCCAGGAAACTTCAAAGACGCAGATAAGCTAGGAAGCGGATCTGTAGCTTTTTCAAGTATTGAAGGAAAAGACATTCACCCAGAATCGTTCTTAGGTATTATCTACAAAGGAGGAGTTATCGTACCAATCTTGATTACTTTCATGATTACTGTAATCGTTTTCTCTTTTGAAAGATATTTCGTTCTTGGTAAGGCTGCTGGAAAAGGAAACTTAGACAACTTCGTTGTACAAGTAAGAAGCTTACTAAACCAAAACAAAATTGACGAAGCTATCGAAGAGTGCGACAGACAACAAGGTTCTGTAGGTAACGTAGTAAAAGAAGGTCTTACTACTTACAAAGCACTTTCTCACGATACTACATTAAATAAAGAGCAGAAAATGGTAGCTCTTAACAAAGCTATCGAAGAAGCTACAACTCTTGAGATGCCAATGCTTGAGAAAAACATGATGATCCTTTCTACTCTAGGTACAGTTGCAACGTTAGTAGCACTACTTGGAACAGTAATCGGGATGATCAAGGCGTTCTTTGCATTAGGTTCAGGAGGTGGTACTCCGGATGCTGCTGCTCTATCTACAGGTATCTCTGAAGCCTTGATCAACACGGCATTAGGTATTGGTACTTCAGCTATCGCTATTATTCTTTATAACTTCTTTACATCTAAAATTGATGGATTAACTTATAAGATCGATGAGATCTCTATGAGCATCCAGCAGTCTTTCGCTGAATTCAACTAAGAATTTTAGCAAGATATTTGCATTAGCAATTAAAAAGAAGTTTAATTAAAAATATTTTATAATAATGGCGAGAGTCAAACCAAAAAGACATGGAGTAATTACGGACATGACTGCAATGTGTGACGTTGCATTCCTACTCCTTACGTTCTTTATCTTGACCACTCAGTTTAAAAAGCCTGACGTGGAGCAGATCAAACCGCCATCTTCAATTTCGGAAAAATTGCTTCCTGATGCTAGTTTAATGACTATCAACGCTACTCCGGATGGAAAATTCTATTTCCAGCCAGTAGAAAACGCATCAGAAAGAGTTGCTCTTTTGGATAAAATGGGGAAAAAGTATGGTATTACTTTTGACAACAACCAAAAAGCAGCTTTCCAGAAAGTTCAGGCAATTGGAGTTCCAATGAACCAACTTAAAGGTTATTTGGATATGTCTGGAGATGAGCAAAAAAATTATAAGAGTCCTACAGGAATTCCTATGGACAGTACAAATAAGCAATTAATTGATTGGGTAAAAGAAAGTTTGAGCGTTAACCCTGACTACAAGTTAGCGATTAAAGGTGACGTTACAACTCAATACCCTAAAGTTAAAAGCCTATTTGAAGGTTTAAGAGATATTGATTTTCTTAAATTTTGGTTGATTACATCACAAGAAGGTAAACCTAACGAATAATATCGATAGAAATGGCAGAAGTACAAGTACAGGAAAAAGGCGGAAAGGGCGGCAAAGTACGTTCCAAGAAGCAGAGTACCAGAGTCGATATGACTCCGATGGTGGACTTGGGTTTTCTATTGATTACCTTCTTTATGTTCACAACTACATTTAGTAAACCGAATGTTATGGACTTAGGACTTCCGGCAAAACCAAAGCCAGATGCACCTAAACCTCCACCAACAGAAATTAAACTATCTAACTCAATTTCTATCTTATTAGGAAAAAACAATAGAGTGTTTTGGCACCAACAGGATGCTACATCTTTGAATGACCAAACTCTTATGGAAACTACTCTTGATAGAGAAGGAATTAGAAAAGTAATTCAGCAGGCAAAATCTAGAGCTGCAGATCAAAGTAAATTTACCGTGATCATTAAGCCAACTGACGATGCAGTATATAAGAACTTTGTTGATATTCTTGATGAAATGGCAATTACCAAAAGCGAGCAATACGGGGTTACCGATGTGAAGGCTTGGGAGAAAGCTGTTTATGAAAAGAAAATAGGTGGTGCAGCTGCACCGGCTGCTACAAAGTAATTTAACCATAAAATTGTTATATCTACTATGGCAGATGAAAATGTATACGGTCAGAATCTTACCTTAGACGAGATCGTATTTGAAAATAGAAACAAGGAATATGGTGCCTATGATCTTAGACATCAGTATCCGAGACTTTTAACGAAGTCATTTATTATCGGAACAGCCCTATTCCTTTTGGCAGCTTTATCTCCGTTCATTTATCTTACGATTAAAAATCTTACAGCTCCGCCTAAGCAAGAAGTAAAGGCAGATCTTGTAGATATCCTGGAAGAAGAACCGATTATCGAGCAGCCTAAAGAAGAAGAACCACCTCCACCACCGCCACCTCCAAAAGAGGAACCGAAAATTGAGGTTATTCAGAACGTTGTTCCTGAGCCTGTAAAAGCTCCGAAAATTGAAACTCCACCACCACCGATTTCTAAGCAGTTGGAAACAACAACTGGTTTGAATAATCAGGAGGGGGTAAAAGCTCCGGCTTATACACCACCACCGCCACCACCATCTACAGGTACTAAAGCTAGTACGGTAGAAGTGAAAGCGAATAATCCTAACGAAATCTACAAAGACGTAGACCAGTCTGCAGAATATCCTGGAGGTATGGGAGCTTTGAGAAAATTCTTAGGAGATAACTTCGATACTTCCCTAATGGAAGGAGGTGAAGGTACCCTTAAAGCTAAGCTTAAGTTCGTTGTAGAAAAAGATGGAACTGTTTCCGGAGTTACCATTGAAGAGAAATCTCCAAATGGCGACTTCAACAGTGAAGCGATTCGTGTAGTTAAGAAACTTAAAAAGTGGACTCCTGCTAAGAGAAATGGAGAAAGCGTTAGATCTTACTATAGCGTACCATTTACTATGAACTTTGAATAATTAGACTTATTTATTCAGAATATAAATAAAAAGAGAAGCATATGCTTCTCTTTTTATTTTTTTTGGTATTTTTGTTACATGATGTTCAATTGGTTATCCCTGGTTACGGGATTGTTTTATATCGTTTTAGGAATTGTAGTGATTGTCTACAAATTCTTCTTCACCATTTTGGAGCCGGCCATTGCTTATGCATTAGGAGTGGTATTGGTTATTTATGGTGTTTTCAGAATTTACAGGGCGATTTCAAGAATCAAAAAATCGAGAAATGAAGAATAGTTTTAAACTTGCAGTCGTATGTATTCTGGGCTTACTGCTCGTTGGCTGCAAAAAGGAAGAGAAATCTCCATCCTATAATAAAGGTGATCTTACAATTTATACAGACGAATCCTTTCAAAGTGTTACTGAAGCATTAGCCGAAGGCTATATGATCAATTATCCGGAAACGCGTATTAAAGTGGCTACTCAAAAAGAAGATTTAGGCTTTTTAGATCTGTTAAACGGCAAAGCAAAAGTCGTGGTAATGTCCAGAAATCTTACTCAAGAAGAGGTAAAGACATTTGAAAACAGAACCGATTTAAAATTTCTTCCTTCAAAATTTGCTGCTGATGCAGTAGTTTTTGTGGTTCCTAAAGATTCTCCAAGAGAAAGTATTTCAATGGATGAAATAAAGAATGGTCTTTTATCTGATAAAAAAGAATTTATTTTCGATGGAACCAATTCAAGTAACTTAAATTTTGTTGCTGAAAAGTTGAAACAACAACCTAAAGATCTTAAATTTTCTATTATTCCCGGGAATCAAAAAATTATTGAGGAACTGGGTAAATATCCGGATAAAATCGGCGTGGTCGGACTCAATACCTTCAGTCGTCCTTATGATAAAACTTCTGAAAAGTTAAGAGACATGGTTAAGGTGCTTCCGGTTGTTGATAAAGGAAAACAATACACCGCAGATTTTGAAGGACTTCGCAGCATGGAGTATCCTTTTACAAGAGTCCTGTATTTTCTGGTTAATGAAGGAAATTTTAACATTGCCAACGGATTTATAAGATTTTCATGTACTCACCTGGGACAGAAAATTGTCCAGAAAGAAGGATTGCAACCGTATAATCTCTATAAAAGAGAAGTACAAATGCGTTAAAAAATATTAAAGTCACAATTTACCCTTAAAAAAATGATCATTTTGGTCTGAAAATTGTGTAGAATATAACTCGATTATTTAGAAATATAAAATGAAAGATATAATGATTATGAATGTAAAGAAGATTGCTTTTGGAGCAGCCGTGGTATTTTTTACCGGTTTTGCCACTGCACAAACATTGCAGGATGGTATTAACAGTATAGACAGTGATAAATTTGCACAGGCAAAAACCAATTTCACTGATATGATCGCTAAAGAGCCTACAGCTGAAAACTACTTCTATCTGGGAAATACTTTCTTAAGACAAGGAGAGCCTGATTATGCTAAGGCAATTGAAAGCTTCAACAAAGGATTAGCTGCTGACAGCAAAAGCTATCTTAACAAAATCGGTTTAGCTGCCGTAAAACTAGGAAAAGGTGATAAAGCTGCAATCGCAGAAATTCAAAAAGTAGTTACCGATTCCAGAGAAAAAGATGCTGAAGTATTATTCAGAGCAGCTGAAGCCTTAACTTTATTTGAAAAGAACAGTTCTCCTGATCTTGCTATCCAATTCTTAACCAAAGCAATTGAGAAAGCTGAGAAAAAAGGAGTTCCTGCACATTATTACTATACATTAGGAGATGCTTACAGATTAAAAAGAATGCAAGGTGAAGCTATGTCTGCCTATGATAAAGCATTACCTCTAGCTAAAAATAAAGCTTCCGTTTACACAAGAATGGCAACTTTATGGATGGCTGCACAAGTGTGGAAAAATGCAAAAGAAAGTATTGATAAAGCAATTGCTGTAGATCCTACTTATGCTCCTGCATATAAAGCTTTGGCTGGTTATGATATCAGATATCAGCAAAATGCAAAAGCAACTCAGGACCTTATCAACTATACAAAATATGCTGACGAAGATCCATATACTCAATTGGAAATTGCAAAATTATACTTCACAAACGAAGATTATGCAAACTCCAAAATGGTATTAGACAAGATTTTTGATAAAATTGATGATCCTATTAAGTTCAAATTAAGAGCTTATAATGCATATGCAGATAAAAACTATGTAGATGCTAAACAAAATATGGATACTTTCGTTTCTCAGGCTGAGAAAACAAGAGTACAGCCAGCTGACCAAGGTTTACAAGGACTTATCGCTGCAGGTTTAGCAAAAGATGAAAAAGATGCTGCTAAGAAAACTGCATTGATGACAGAATCTCAACAAAAAGTTGCTATTGCAAAAGCTGCAAAAGATGAAACCATGAAGTGGGATTTAGAATTAGCTAACATCGCTGGCGGTGGAGGTGCTTCTCAGGCAGATGTTGATAAAGGACCTACTAACCCTACCATCGAAGCATTGAAAAAACAAGTAGCTGCAAACGCTCAGGATTCTGACGCTCTATTCAAATTAGCAACAGCTTATCAGGATGTTAAAAACTGGAACGGGGCGATCCTTACATGGCAGAAAATGTCGGCACTTCTTCCTGACTGGGCTCCGGCTTATTACAGCCAGGGATATTCTTATCAGCAGGCAGGAAATAACGATGCTGCAAAAATTGCTTATGAGAAATTCATCAGTACAGTAAAACCGGCTGACCAGGAAGCTAACAAGCAGACTCTTGCCTATGCTTACTTTGCAGTTGCTTATATGAATAAAGATTCTGACGTGGCGAAAGCTAAAGAATATGTTGCAAAATCATTACAACTTGATCCTACGTATGAGGATGCAGTAAAATTGAACGCAGCCATCAACAAGTAATTTAAAATTTAAATTATAGATATTAAAACTTCCCATTCGTAATGTATGGGAAGTTTTTATTTTAAACCCTATCTTTGACTGCATGAAATCGCATTAACGAAATCTCCGACAAATAAACACTGGTGAAGATTGCGATTGCATATGACCGTATAAAAAAATAAATATCTACATATGAAAATTGATATACTTGCTTTTGGCGCCCATCCTGATGATGTGGAACTGGGATGTGGCGGAACTATTGCTAAAATGGTTTCTGAAGGTAAAAAATGTGTAGTTGTAGATCTTACCAGAGGAGAACTCGGAACCAGAGGTACAGATGAAACAAGAAAAGCAGAAGCCGCAGACGCTGCCAGAATCTTAGGACTTTCAGGGAGAGAGAACCTGGGAATGAAAGACGGCTTTCTTGTGAATTCTGAAGAATATCAAATGAGGATCGTAAAAATGATTCGCAAATACCGCCCGGAAATCGTCTTGGCGAATGCTATTGATGATAGACATCCCGATCATGCAAAAGGAGCGAAATTAGTGTCGGATGCGTGCTTTTTGTCCGGACTGAGAAAAATTGAAACTGTACATGAGGGAGAAATTCAGGAGGTGTGGAGACCCAAGCATGTTTTTCATTACATTCAATGGAAAGATATCAAACCGGAATTCGTGATAGACATTTCAGAATTTCTGGATAAAAAAATAGAATCGTGCATGGCGTATAAAACTCAATTTTATGACCCAACTTCCAAGGAACCCGAAACCCCGATTACAACAAAAGACTTTTATGAGAGCTTAACCTACCGTGCCCAGGATTTAGGGCGATTATCGGGAGTTGCTTATGCTGAGGGATTTACCTCTGAGAAGCTAATTTCTTTGAAAAATTTTGACGGAATTGTTTGGTAGTTGAGGAAAATGTCCTATATTTGCACTCAGAAAAACGGTGATTGTAGCTCAGTTGGTTAGAGCGTCGGATTGTGGTTCCGAAGGTCGGGGGTTCGAGACCCCTCATTCACCCAAAGAAAGTACACTTTTTAAAAGTGTACTTTTTTATTTTACCCTATTTTCAACCCGAAAATATCATTCTTTTTTTATTTTTTTCTTAGAAGCTTTTTCCTGCTATCCACTCATACTCCTCGCGCCAACATCCAAAAAGGGCATCGCATGCTGCGGGGTACCCGTTGCTATCAGGGCTAGGATATCAGTAATCAGTAATGAGTAATAAGTAATGAGTAATAAGTAATGATGGAAGCGGAATCAGATGTCTGTGGATCTGTTCGATTTTGCTTAATTGTAGATAAGGCTTATATATCATTTTACATGCATTGTCATTCCGACGCAGGAGGAATCTCATCTATAAATTACCATAATAATAAAAATCAGTCATCATAAGTAAATTGCTGTTCAATAGAAATAGGCTTTACATCCGTTTTATTTATACCATAATTCCAATGGTTTTAGCCTAAATTCAAAAAGTTTTATCCATAACATTGTTCTTCTGAAGCAAATCTCAATAAGGATTCAGCTCATTACACTACACTCCTGTGATATTCATCATAAAAACTCAATTTGATTCAATAGACCTGCGAAATTTTATTATATTTAATGCACACTAACATCTAATATGGAAATAATTGTCACAGTAAAGCAATTGGGAAAGAAACACCCTGTTCTTTCGGAGCATAAAATTCAAATCGCATATGACAATGCGGGTATTTCACTGGAAAATCTATTGCAACTCATCGTTCAGCAGCAGGTAGCAGCTTTTAACGAAAAATCATTCGAACTGGAAGATGAAGATGAGACTAAAATTCCTCAACATAACTACCTCAACATTCTTACAGATACAGGGAAAGCAGGCTTTGGAAGCATTTATAATCTCAAAAAAGCTGATCTTCAAAAAGCGCAGGAAAATGCCATTCAAGCCTTTCAAGATGGAATGTTTGCCGTGTTTTACAATGATGAGCAATTAGAGGATCTTCATCAGACTATCGATCTGAGTGCACAACATACCTTTACGTTTATAAGACTTACATTTCTTGCGGGAAGCTATTGGTAATCAAAAAATACTAAGCAATACAATACATGGAAATCACAAAAAAATTAGAATCGAAAAAACTTGAAAAAAATTATTACGAAAAGTTGCGGAAAGATCTGTCGGAACATGCCGAACAGGGTACACCTTCTCTACTTTTCCCCGATCGGCCAATCATTAAAAAAGACGTTGCTGATTTAGGGCTTTTGCTGAAGGGCAAAGCCAACTATTACCAAGCGATGACACTGGGATCCAAAGAAGCTGAAAAATTCAAAGATCTTATTAAGCCCGATATTTGGGAAGATAAAGAGTATTATAACTTATTGATTTATTTCTTTGGTGAAAATGCTGACCTGGTAAAATATGCCTGGGACAGAATGCCTTATAAAATGTACCAGACAAGTTATTATCGCCGTTCTTTCCGTGCTCCTCATAATGAACGGTACATTCTGCTGAACCAGGTTAATCTGATGAGAGAACTGCTGGAACTTCCCAATGTGTATTCCTATGGAAGCAATAATCAATATTTTGATTTATCACTGGAAGAGCAGATTATATATGACAATGACCTCAGCAATAATGCCAGTCAGTTTTATATTTGGGCAGCAGCCATTGATACAGGAAATACAGCCATCTATCAATTGATTGAAGATATTATTTTCAATAAACATCCGGAAGGAAAAGTATCACGCAATATCATTAAAGCATTGCTCAACAGCGAACAACAGAAATGTTGGGAGTTGGTAGAAAAGCTTTTACTTGCAGCCCAGCGCCAGGAGGGTTTACGACAAACTATTCTGGAAGCTCTGGACGAAACAAGTATCGGTGCTTTGGAATATATGACGAATGTGATTGTAGAACATAAACTGACACGGTTCTCTTCAGTGGTTCGTGCTATTGATACTTGGACAGGTTTAGGCTGGGAGACAGAAAAAGAGTCTGTAGTAAAAGATATCGTATCGTTGGCCCATACTTATTTTAAAAACCCGGATCTCATTCCTGACGCTATAAAAAGTAAGAATAATAACGAAGTTTATATGGCTCTTTGGGTACAAGCTGTATGGGATGTAGAAAAAACAATCCCTTATTTACATCAGTTATTTGATAAAGGAAGTATAGAGAAGAAATGCCTGGCTATCAAGTTTGCAGGAGAAACCCAAGATCCCTATATTCAGATGCCATTGTATTATAAGGCTGTACTGGAAGGCGATCTGCAGGTTTTAGCATTTGCAGGAGAGCCTTTATCAACATTATTGAGTACTAATGTTACGTCAAAATTCTTTATCAACAATTCGGATTATCCTGATTTCTTCGAAAAACTGCATGAGCTTACCCAAAAGATAGAGGTGAAAGAAAAGAAATTTGAAGGTAAAATATTCTCATGGCTTAATGCCACTTTCAGTAAAAGCACATTATATTCTTCGATGTTCTATTTGGTAGGAGAGGATACTGAAAAACTGAATACAGTCCTTTCTTATTTTGAACAGTTTGAACTCTCTTTGCGTGAGCAGTTATCAAGAGCTATTTTGGGTGAGTTCTATTGTTATTCGTACTCCTATAATTTCGGAAAGAAAAAACTTGCTGTAACGCCATTCCAGAAAGAGTTTGCATTCAAAATCCTCAAAGATCGCAGTGAATCTTTGATAGCGTCAAGCATCAATGTATTACAGCAGCATCCTTTAAATAAGGAAGAAATAATGATCTTCTTTGATATGTTTAAAAGAAAAGGCGGTACACTTCGAAAGAAGCTTATAGAGCTTGTGATAGAGCAGGAGGATGGGGTAGTTGCTCCATTGATTGAGGAATTAATGACCAAAGGAGATATCGAACAGCGAACTGCCTCACTGGATATTATGCTTCAGCTTCAAAAAGAAAAAAGAGTGTCTACTCAAATCGGTAACTGGACCAGCCAGTTTGCTGAAAGATCAAAGGTATCCGAAAGAGAACAGGGTCTTTTAGATCAGCTTGATCCTTCCGGAGAGCAAAAAATACTCTCTGCAGAAAATGGTTTCGGATTCTATGATCCGTCTGTGATCTCAAGATATGAATTACCGACAGTAGAAACCGATTCTGTATATGCAAAGGCTGTTAAAAAGCATAAATATGGCTTCACTCAGTCTATAGATAATATCAAAGCGGAATTAAAAAAACTAAATGATTTATTTCTTAAAAATAAAGATTACGAATATGAAGCAGAAGAATGGAGTGGCTCCGTAGAAAAAGTATTAATAGGTAACAGTTTCCGTCAAATTAAAAATAAGACAGAAGGTTTTACTCCGGAACAGATGGCTGAAAACTTTCCCTTACACGAAGTCTGGGAACAATGGTATACAGATTCCGGTATGCAGCCCATAGACCTGTTTTTATTGACATTCATCGAAAATTGCGACAGAAAAGTATTCAGAGAATTCCTGGAGGGGTATGTATTTTACCACAAGAATATTATACCCAACCCTATAAAAGATGACTACTATTGGAATAATCCTATTTGCAGAATTCTCGAATCCCTAAAATATAAATTTGTATTTGAGGAAAAAACTGATTTTCTGATAGATGCCTGCAGTACACTCTTTGCTCATCTTCCGGATGATGTCATCAATTATAAAGGAAAAGATGATAAGGATTATTACTATACACAAAGAGGAAACGGATGGCAGCAACTGGGGTTTTTCGATGTGTTTTTGAGAGCAGTTCCTTTAAAGGATCTTACAAATGAACAATATATAAAGATTTGGAATTTATACCGATGGATGCAGTATAACGGTTTGCAGGATAATATAAAAGTTTCTGTGCCGCCATTGTATTTATTTTGTAAGGCTTATGAATTGGAAATCATTACCAAAGGTGAACTTTACGAAGGGGTTATCACCGCTGAATCAGCTATCAGAGAACTTACCAGAACCCAAACTTATCCCAACCAGGAAAATTATCCTGAAACATTTCCTTTTCTGAAACCGATGATTGATGAAGTACAGAATAAGTTTCTGGATATAGAGCTTATACGTGGTGATGCAGGAACTGCAGTTTCTCATTTTGTTCAGGAGTTTCAAAATATATATGGTGCCCATCGTCTCGTACAGCTTTTGAAAGGGTTGGGGAAAACTACACTGTACGCCAATTACATTTACAGTTACGGTGGCGAAAGTATGAACAAGCAGAAACTGTTTTCTTATCTGATCAAAAATTCTCATCCTTTAGCAGCTGATACTCAGGAATTGTTCAATGAAATGATGAAGAAAGAGAAGGTTTCAGAGCTTCGCTTAATACAGGCAGCTGTGTACGCCCCTCAATGGCAGAAGCTAATAAGTATTTATTTAGGCTGGAAAGGTTTGGATTCAGCGATATGGTGGATGCACGCTCATACCAAAACCAGCGCTTATCAGGCACAGAATTCAGAACTGGAAAGTGAAGTAGCCAGATATTCATCCGTAGATGTTCAGGATTTTCAGGACGGAGCAGTAGATAAGGATTGGTTTACGAAAGCCTTTAAAGAATTAGGTAAAGCCCGTTGGGAGATGCTATATGAATCTGCAAAATATATATCTGACGGAAATGGACACCGCAGGGCCAGACTTTATTCGGATACCCTTACAGGTGATTTGAAAATAAAAGAAGTAACAGCGAAAGTTAAAGATAAACGCGACCAGGACTATCTTCGTGTATATGGACTTGTTCCGTTGAGTAAAACGAATCCTGAGAAAGATGTCCTTAGCCGATACGAATATATTCAACAATTCAAAAAGGAAAGCAAGGAATTCGGTTCCATGAAGCAGTCTAGTGAAGCGCTGGCAATCCGTGTCGCTTTAGAAAATTTAGCAAGAAACGCCGGGTATCCTGATCCGATCCGACTGACCTGGGCAATGGAGACCAAACAAATTCAGGAGCTTTTATCAAAGGAAACTCAGGTAACAATTGACGGAGTTACGGTAGGTTTGATCATCGAAGACAGCGGAAAAGCAGAGCTTGCCGTATTTCGTGATGATAAACAGCTGAAGTCAATTCCGCCAAAGATTAAAAAAGATAAAGCAATTGTTGAATTGGGGAATTACCGTAAAATCATGCGTGAACAATGGACCCGTTCCCGAAAAGGTCTAGAGGAAGCAATGATCAGAGGGGATGAATTCCTTTTAAAAGAAATCAAAACCCTTTTTGAACATCCTGTGATCGTAAAACATCTGGAAAAACTTGTCTTTATCTCAAATGATCACAAAATAGGCTTTTTTCACGATGGAAACCTGGTCAATGCCCAGGGCGAGATTCTGGAATTGAAGGATGACCATTTGTTGCGAATTGCTCACTGTGTAGATCTCCATCAACATCATGTGTGGAGTGATTTTCAACACTATTGTTTCAAAGAAAAACTGGTTCAGCCGTTTAAGCAGATATTCAGGGAGCTGTATGTGCTTACTCCTGATGAGTTGAAGGAAAAATCTGTATCACGCCGCTACGCAGGACATCAGATTCAGCCGAAGCAGACCCTGGCACTCCTGAAAACAAGAGGCTGGAAAGTAGATTATGAAGAAGGCTTACAAAAGGTCTATCATAAAGAAGGGTTTCAGGTAAAATTGTATGCAATGGCTGATTGGTTTTCACCTGCCGATGTGGAAAGTCCAACCCTGGAAACGATAGAATTCCATTCATTAAAAGACTATAAAAACATTCCTTTTGAAGATATTAATCCCAGACTGTTTTCAGAAGTAATGAGGGATGTAGATCTGGTAGTGTCGGTAGCCCATGTAGGAGATGTAGATCCTGAAGCCAGTCATTCATCTATTGAGATGAGGGCTGTATTAATGAAAGAAACGGCTCGTTTATTCAAATTGGATAATGTAAGGATTGAAGGATCACATGCTTTTGTGAAAGGCCAGATGGCAGAATATAGTGTGCATTTGGGCAGTGCGGTAGTTCATCAGGTTCCGGGTAAATATTTGTCCATACTTCCTATTCATTCCCAGCATAGAGGCAGGCTGTTTTTACCTTTTGCCGATGATGATCCGAAGTCAGCAGAAGTGTTGTCTAAAGTATTGTTACTTGCGAAGGACAATGAAATACAGGATCCTACCATATTGTCGCAGATTAAACGGGAATATGTTTAAAATTAAAGAAGTACACTTTTCAAAAGTGTACTTTTTCTTTTATTAATTTTGCCATAAGCCATAAGCCATAAGCCATAAGCCACTCACAGGCATAAAAAAAAGCATCTTTTTCAGATGCTTGTGTTTTTAGATATTCTTTTTTTAAACTTCTTCGTCAGAATCAATCGTGAAAGATCTGCTTTTGAAGTCTTTGTCATGTTTTTCTGAAATTACATCCTCACCCTTTTCATTAATGATGAAATCTGTGGACTCATTAAACATCTCCTGAAAACTTTTAAAATCTTCCTTATAAAGGTAAATTTTATGCTTCTCGAATGTAGCTTCCCCATTCTCTCCGAAATTTTTCTTACTCTCTGTGATTGTAAGATAATAATCTCCTGCTTTCGTCTCGCGCACATCAAAGAAATAAGTTCTTCTCCCTGCTTTTAACACCTTCGTGAAAATCTCATTTTCATGGCGTTCCTTGTATTCACTCATTGTTAGATATTTTTTAATCTTGTTAAGAACAAATATAAAAGAATTCTTTTAATCACAAAATTTTTTTTATGATTTATTTAACAATTGGGAACGAAACGGCTAAGCGGTTACAGAATTGGCAATTTCCGTAAGGTTGATGATTTGGTCGGCTTTTTGAGCGCTAGACTCTCTGTGTGTGATAATTATGGATGTAGCGTTGCTGATTTTTTTATCAATATTTTCAAGAATATTCTGCTCTGTTTCGGTATCTAAAGCAGACAGCGAATCATCAAAAATAATGATATTTGGGTCTTTAATTAAGGCTCTGGCAATACAAATTCTTTGCTTCTGGCCTCCTGAAAGCATTACCCCCCGTTCACCAACAAGTGTTTTATATTGCTCTTTAAAGTCAACAATATTTTTGTGGACGTCTGCAATTTGTGCATATTCTACGACTCTTTCATGGGACGGATGATCGATGGCAAAACCGATGTTGTTTTCAATAGAATCAGAGAATAAATAGCTTTCCTGAGGAATATATCCGATGAAGTTTCTGTAATTGTATAAATTGTGTTCCTTCAGATTCTTACCATCAATCAAAATGTCTCCTTCCGTAGGATCGATGAGTCTGCATAAAAGCAGGGCTATAGTCGATTTTCCACTTCCTGTTTTACCCATTATGGCCAGCGATTCTCCTGCTTTAACCTTAAAGCTTAAATTCTCCAATGCTTTAATTCCGGTATTAGGATAAACGTAAGAAACATTTTTGAATTCAATTTCTCCTTTGATAGGATAATCTTCAAAGTTGGTATTCACGATCTCGGATTTCTTATCCATAAATTCATTAATCCTTTGCATGGAAGCTTCAGCTCTTTGATTAACAGAAGTTACCCAACCCACCATGGAAAATGGAAAAATCAATGTGTTGATGTACATAAAGAAATCTGCGATTTTACCAATGCTTAATTCTCCTGCAATATATTTTTGACCGCCAATTAAAATAACGGCGACATTTAATAATCCGATGACAAACAAAATAATAGTAAAGAAGTAGGCTTCTGTTTTTGCCAGATCCAGAGCTTTATTCTGATAATCAGTTACTTTTACTCCGTAATTCTTTTCGATATATTTTTCTCTTGCGAAAAATTTCACCACCCGGATTCCAGAGAAACTGTCCTGTACAAAAGTGGAAATAGCAGATTGACTTTTCTGCATGATTTTCGACTTTCTGTTAATGATCGAACTTACCTTATATATAGCATATGATAAAATAGGGAGTGGCAACAAGGTCCATAAGGTCATTGAAGCATCCGTTTTCACCATATAAATGGCCGTGATCACAACGAGAACAATAAGGTTGGCAACATACATTACCCCGGGACCAAGATACATTCTTACTGCAACCACATCCTCACTTAACCTGTTCATCAAATCACCAATGGTGGTCTGCTTATAATCGGTTAAAGATAAATCCTGATAATGTCTGTAGATTTTATTTTTCAGTTCATATTCAATTCTTCTGGAAGCTACAATGATCGTTTGTCGCATCATAAAAGTGAAGAATCCTGTCAATAGCGAGCATCCGACAATAATAGCGACATAAATAAGTACCTGGTGATTGAAGCCCAGATTTCCGCCTTTCGTAAGCTCATCAACGGATTTTCCTACAAACTGAACTTTATAAATATTAAAAAAGTTACTGGCAATGATAAATAGTACTCCCCAAAACAATAATATTTTGTGTTTCCAAAAATAAGGGTTTAAGGTTTTTAGCGCTTTCATAAAGTTTTGCAAAATTACAAAAATGTCATCACACTACGAATTTCATCAATTTTAAATTTTGTATCTTTGCAGGCATAAAAAAGCTCTTTGAATGTTAGGAAGACGACAAATCCGTGAAAAAGTAGTACAAACAGTGTATTCTTACTATCAGAATCCTGTAAAGTTTGATGTTTTAGAGAAAAACATGTTCTCTGGTATAGAGAAAATCTATTATCTATACATCTATCAGCTTAATTTTTTGGTAGGCCTGAAAGATCTGGCAGAAAACCAGATTGAAATCGGGAAAAATAAATACCTTAAAACCGATGCTGATATTAATCCTAACCAAAAATTCATCAATAACCAGGTATTACTTAAATTAGAGGAAAATCCGGAAAGATTGTTTTTCACAGGTCAGCATAAACAACTGAAATGGGATATGCATGATGACTTATTGGTGAAAACTTTCCAGAGAATCACTGCAGGAAAACGTTATCAGGATTTCATGAAAGAAGAAGGCTATTCTTTTGAAGAAGATCAGAAATTTATTGGTAAATTATTTTTAAGATATATTGCTGAAAACGAAGACTTCCATGATTACCTGGGTGATAAAGAACTTTCATGGTATGATGATATCCACATTGCCAACTCAATGGTACAAAAAACAATTGGTTTCCTGAGAGAAGATGAAGAAAGCAGAACTTTAATTAAAATGATTAAAGATGAAGAAGATAAAACTTTCGCGGGTAAATTATTGAGAGATACCTTAAACAATTGGGAAAACAACGAAAAGAAATTAGAAGAAAGACTGGAAAACTGGGATCTGGAAAGAATTTCTTTAATGGATAAAGTTATTTTGGCTACTGCGATTGCAGAACTGGATAATTTTGCCTTCACGCCTTCAAGAGTTATTATTAATGAATATATTGAAATTGCAAAAGTATTTGCTACAGACCGTTCAAATATCTTCATTAATGGTATTTTAGATAAATATTGTAAAGATCAAAATAGAATATAAAATGAAAAAGACGTTATCAATTATCGCCTTATCTATCATAGGCTTTGGTTTAGTTTCATGTAAAAAAGAAAACAAAGAAACTCAAAGCGCTGAAGTTGTAGCTACAGATTCTACAGCTGCAGGAGCTCCTGTAATGGCTGATTCTACAGCGACACCTGCTCCGGCTGAAACTGCTGCTGCACCAACTTCTAACGAACCATCTACTTCTATTGCTTTATCTGAAAGCAACTTCGATTTTGGAAAAATCAAAAAAGGAGATAAAGTACAACACGTTTATGAAGTAACGAACACCGGAAAAAATCCATTGGTGATTTCTGAAGTTAAGCCAGGATGCGGATGTACGGCTCCTGATTTTACAAAAGAGCCAATCATGCCGGGTAAAAAAGGAAAAATTACGCTACACTTTGACTCAAGCAACTTCGATGGAAACGTTCAGAAGTATGCTGATGTTTTTGCAAACGTAGAGAAAGCTCCAATTAAATTAACGTTCACGGCGAACATTCAACCATAATTTTAAAAATATGTTGACACTATTTTTACAGGCACAACCAGGAGGATCTTCATCCATGATGCTGATCATGATGGGAGTAATGTTTGTAGGTTTTTATTTCCTGATGATAAGACCTCAGATGAGAAAACAAAAGCAGGAAAAGAATTTCCAGGAAAACCTTAAAGTAGGAACCAGAGTAGTTCTTACATCAGGTCTTCACGGAAGAATTGCTCAGGTTCAGGATGACGGTTTTGTAATTGAAACATTATCAGGAAAACTGAAGTTCGAAAAAGCAGCGATTTCCAGAGAAATGACAGAATCGCGTTTTGGAGATAAAGCAAAAACTGCTGATAAAAAAGAAACAGAAACTGAAGAAAAAAAATAATTCAGTCTGAAAATATTGAGTTGCGGCGGGTGAACGAAGTTCACCCGCCGCAACTTTTTTATACCTTTTTTCTAAAAAGAATATTTTTAGAAAATGATTCCAGGCTTGAACTTTTGCATACTTTGCTTCAAGGCAAAAGTATAATGAACTCTGAAAATATTCAGGTAATGAGTCCTTAATAAAAATTATCTTTGTCCCATGAATCAAAACACAAGTAAAACTGTTCTCATTTTAGGAGCTAATTCTGATGTCGCAAAACAGTGCATAATCCAATACCTTGAAAAAGGCTTTTCTGTAATGGCTGCATCCAGAAATACAAAATCCCTACAAGATTTTATCACAGCTCAGCATTTAAATCCAGAAAAAGTAAACGTTTTGTATTTTGATGCTGCAGATTTTGGCTCTCATCAGAAATTTTACTATGATCTTCCCGTAAAACCTCATATTGTAGTCTACGCTGCCGGTTTTTTGGTGGATAATCAAAAAGCACTAACTGATTTCAAAGGAGCTAAACAAATGATGGAAGTGAATTATATGGGAGGTGTTTCCATTCTTAATATTATTGCAATGGATGAAAGCAATAAAAACCTGGAAAGAATTATTGGTCTTTCTTCCTTATCAGGTGTCAGAGGAAGGAAAAGTAATTTTGTCTATGGAAGTACCAAAGCTGCTTTTACCCAATATCTTGCAGGATTAAGACAAGAGTTATCGTCAAGAAAAATAATTGTAAATGCTCTGGTCATCGGATATATCAGAACAAAAATCAATGAAGGATTAGAACTTAATGAATCATTGATTATGGAACCGGACTACGTTGCGAAATATATCGTAAACGCCGGAAATTCTTTTACTATCGTTCCCGATTTTAAATGGAAAATAATTTACCATATTCTGAGACTTTTACCTGAAAGTCTGGCGGCGAAGCTTCCGTAATATTTTTCGTTGAATTAAGATTTTTTGCAAAATTATTTCTGTTTTAAATATCTAATTGTCCGTTTTATGGAAAGATAAATCCTATCGAAATTAAAGTTCGGTACCTTTTTTGTAATAAGAAGAACCGAATTTATTTCTTCCGGTAAGAGGTAATTCTGAAATGATCATTGAGTAAAGCAGAATCATTCCGTTCTGTTATCCATCTTTTTCATGTATAAAACATTTACTTTACCTCTACAATGGGTAAGGCTTTGTTTATTTTGTCTGCAGATCTTATTTCTACTCAATTTCAGTATTTCGCTTACCATTCATGAAGAACGATAAATATTTAATATATAAACATTTAAATAGTAGAAAAAAAATGGACAATCTGGAATTGAACAACATTCAACAACATTGGGATACTTTAATATCTTCAGCAATAGCATGGGCTCCGAGAATTTTTACGGCAGTTATTTCGGCGGTATTGATCTATCTGATAGGTTCATGGATGATAAGAATGATTAAAAAGCTTGTTGCAAAAGCCTTTAAGAAACGTAATATGGAAGCTTCGTTACAGCTTTTCCTTTTAAATATTATCAACTGGGGGCTTAATATTCTGCTTTTTATTGTGGTAGTTACTCAGTTGGGAGTGCAAACGTCAGCATTTGTTGCGATGATTGGTGCAGCAGGTCTTGCCGTAGGTTTGGCATTACAGGGGTCACTAACGAATTTTGCCGGTGGAATCCTTATTTTACTACTAAAACCATTTAAAATCGGAGACTTTATCTCTACCAATTCCGGAGTATCAGGAACAGTGCAGGCGATTGATATCTTTCATACCAAATTAATTACTCCTCAAAATCAATTAGTAGTTATTCCGAATGGAGTCGTTTCAAACAATAGTATTACGAATTTCACCCAATTAGGTACCAGAAGAACAGCGTTGGATATCGGAGTTGCTTACGATGCTGACCTTAGACAAACCAAAGATCTTTTGATGGATGTGATTAAAAATAATCAATATGCCCTTACAGTGCCGGCTCCACAAGTCGTCGTGACTGAGCTTGGGGACAGCGCTGTAAATCTGTCAATAAGAGTAAGCTCTTCTACAGAAAACTACTGGGCAATGAATGAAGAGTTGATCATCAGCTGTAAAGAAGCGTTGGATAAAGCAGGAATCGGAATTCCGTTTCCACAAAGAGATATTCATGTCTACAATCAATAATTGTATTTGAAAATGATAATAAAAAACCTCCTGCAACAGAATAATGCAGGAGGTTTTTCATTTTGAGATTCTACTGTACAACGAAAGAAATATCATTAATTTCCTTTTTTAGAATATTGTTGTAGAAAGTCAAGTAAAGTTTCATAATTACTCTCTTTAAACTCGGCTTTAGTAAAGATAAAATTTAAGTTGTTTGAAATTTCTAAAATGAGATACTTCTCAACTATTCTATAATTGGTTCTATCCCAAATAGAGCCAATGGTACTAAACGGAGTCTGAACTGTAATATCCTCTTTATTGAGAAATATTAGGTTATGAATTTCACTTTTCTGTTTAAAATCACTAATGAGATTTTCAATTAACTGATCGTTTTGTTTCTTAGATTTAATATATTGATTTATAAGTAAGTATACATATCCGAGATACAGAAATCCAATATATCTAAAGATATAGGGAATTGGGCTTTCATCAAATCCTTTAAGTGGTATAAATCCTATAATTAGTATTAATAGTCCAAAAAAAAGAGATTTTTTTAATTGAGTGAAATGCTTTTTCCAAACATAATGAAAGAAGAATTTTTGATTTTCCCGCTCTAAATTTTCATCAAAGAGTACTTCTAATTTGATTGTTTCATCCATGGGTTAATAGTGGTAGTTTTCCTGCTAAAATATAAAAATTAATCAATATTCTGCAGGAATTCCAGTGCCTTCATCATATCTATTCCCTTACCCAGAACCGGTTTAAACAAATCTCCTTTCTCTTTAATCCTTTCCAGACTGTTATGAATATTAAAATCTGTTGGTTTTATTCCCGGTTTAAGTTCATTCCAATCCAAAGGCATGGATACTGAAGCACCTTCTTTTGGTCTTAGACTATAAGCACTGGCTAAAGTCTGTCCCGTTCTGTTTTGAAGGTAGTCCAGGTAGATTTTATTAGAATCTCTCTTTTGTAAACTTCTTTCCAGTGTAGTAATCTTTGGAAGCTTTTCATTCACCTGTTTCATGAGGATATGTGCAAAATCTTTCACCTGGTCAAAATCATATTTTCCACCCATCGGAATGTAAATGTGGATTCCTGTACTTCCGGAAGTCTTGCAATATCCTTTTATTTTAATTGAGGTTAAAATCTCATTTACCTGAAGAGCCGTTTCAATAACGTCGTCAAAACTATTTTTTTTCGACGGATCCAGATCTAAAACCAAATAATCTGGATGATCCAGATCTGGTAACGAACTGTTCCAGGGATTAAGGTCAATACATCCCAGATTGTTCAGATATGCTAACGTTGCTTTATCATTGCAGTAAATATAGTCGATGTATTTATCATTAGATTCAGAATACACCTGTGTTGTTTTGATCCATTCCGGAATATGCTCTCCCGCATCTTTCTGGTAAAAACCTTGTTCTTCAATACCATTAGGGAAACGATTGAGAGATAGCGGCCGATTTTTCAGATAGGGTAGGATATAGGTTGCAACCGATTGATAGTAGTCTATCACATCACCCTTGCTAATACCGTCTTTCGGAAAATAGATTTTATCCTGATTGGTGAGTTTTACCTTATGTTGGTTTAATGTGATCTCATTTTCTTTTTCATGAGTTTCTGTTTTTTTTGATGAAGTTTTGGCTTTCATATCTTTAGATTTTTCGGTGAGTGTATTGTGGCCGGAATCCTTTATTTCATCAGGTTCTTTATCTTCCCGAATAGCAACAAAGACAGGGTGTCTGTAGATGCCATCTTTGGTAATCTCTGAATATTTGATTTCACAAACCAGTTCCGGTTTAATCCAGGTTACAGGCATATTGGTTTTGGGAATTGTTTCAAAAGGGGAAGTTTTCACAATGAGCTTATGAAATTTTTCATAAAGTTCCTTCAATGAGCTGTTATTGAATCCAGTTCCGGTATGTCCGCAATAAGTTAGTTGCCCATCAATATATTTCCCTAAAATTAAGGCTCCGAAACTTTGTCGTGAACCTCGTGGTTCGGTGAATCCACAGATAATGGCTTCGTCGGTGTTGTTGAATTTAATTTTAAGCCAGTCACTGGTTCTGTGGTTTTCTACATATACACTGTCGGCTCGCTTGGCAATCATTCCTTCCAGCTTCATTTTTTTCATTTGTTTAAAAAAATCAATGCCTTTTTCAGAAATATGGTCGCAATATTTGATAACATCAGTTTCAACCAATGCCTCTTTTAAAAGTTCTTTTCGTTGAATTAAAGGAAGTTCTTCCGTAGAATGGCCATTCAGCCATAAAATATCAAAAACCTGATAAACAAGAGCTGGATTGGGGTTATCCCCGATTTGTTGCAACTGCTGGAAATTAGGTCTTCCCTCGTGGTCGTACGCTACAACTTCACCGTCCAGGATCATTTGATACTTCTGCCGTTCAAAATCTGTTGCGATAGTATCAAATTTAGATAAGAATGAAATCCCGTTTCGGGAATAGAAGAGCGGATCATTATGACTCAGATCCGCAATGGCACGATATCCATCCCATTTTATTTCAAAAACCCAGTCTTTATCGTCAAATGCTTCCTCTGAAAGCTTTGCCAGCATAGGTTTGATAAATGTTTTTAATTTTTTTTCGTTGTTTAACGAGTTGAAATTTCTGAATCTTTTTTCAGACGTTATGATTTCTTTTTGGGGCTTATTTTTAGGCTTTTTTTTTCCTCTAAAAATTTCGTTACCAAAGATTTTGGAGATGTATTTTCTTCAGCATCATAAGGACTTTCTGCAAAATCATCTTTATGCTTAATAAGCAGCCAGGCGTTGTTTTCGCCGTTTTTCATTTTAACCAAAGCAAATTCACCTTTCAGTTTTTTACCGTGTAAAACAAATTTTAATGAACCGGCATGAAGTTCCTTTAATAATTCCTTTTCATCAGAAAGTTTAGAATTTTCATCTAAGGGTTCATAAGTGCCGCTGTCCCATACTTCTACCTGTCCCGCTCCATAGTTTCCTTCCGGGATATTTCCTTCGAAATCTTTGTAATCATAAGGATGATCTTCCACCATCATGGCGAGGCGCTTATCTTGCGGATCTAAAGACGGTCCTTTCGGAACAGCCCAACTTTTCAGCACTCCTTCCATTTCCAACCTGAAATCGTAGTGAAGCCGGCTTGCCGCATGTCGCTGAATAACAAAAATCAATTTGTTTTTGCTCTTTTTGGCTTTTCCTTTCGGTTCGGTAGTTTCATCGAACTTCCGTTTTTCCTGATAATCTTTCAGAGCCATTATGATGCGGATTTAGATTTGGTATTGCTTAAACTAGCCTTTAACTGAGCCATAAGGTCAATCACCTTACCCTCTTTTGCAGGTTCGGCTTTTTTGGCTTTTATATTTTTACCTTTTGCTTTCTGTTTAATGATTTTCATCAATTCATCAGAATAGGTGTCTTTATACATCGTCGGATCAAAATCCTGGGAAAGCTGCTTGATGAGGCTTACTGCCATCTTAAGCTCTGCCGGTTTAGGAGATTTTTTGGCAGGTATTTTTAAATCTGCATATTCTCTTATTTCCTGATCAAACCTCAAACGGTTCAGAACCAATATATCATCATTGTAGGGACGGATCATTCCAATCGTTTCACTTTCACGAAGAACGAAAGTTCCGATACCAACCATTTTTGTTTCTTCAAGAGCTTTAAGTAAAAGTCTGTAGGCATTTTCACCGTTTTTCTGGGGCTCGAGATAATAAGGGGTTTCAAAATAAACACTGTCTACTTCAACTTCTTTTACAAACTGGTTAATGGATAAAATTTTTGTCTTTTCGGGACTTGCTGCTGCATAATCGTCTTCATCCAGAACGATATATCGGTCGTCCATGAGATAACCCTTGACTATATTTTCCCATTTTACTTCCTTTCCCGTACTTTCATTGACTCTTTTAAATTTGATATTAGAAAAATCAGATTTATCAAGCATATCAAGATCCAGTTTACTTGTTTCTGTAGCGGAATAAATCTTAACGGGAATGTTTACTAAGCCGAAGCCAATGGCGCCGTTCCAAATTGCTTTCATTGTCTTACGTTTTTAAAAATCAAGCAATTAATATGCCGTGCAAACCTTTTGTGGTATCTTTAAAAACCTTTGTTGCCAAATGACAATTGTTTTTATCAACGAGTTTTATACCTTTATATTTCTGATTCATGGGTAAAAAAATAATATGGAAGAACTTTTTAACTACATCAAAAAATTCGGTACTTTGAATGAGCAGGATGAGCTTCTGATTGCAGAGGGTATCCGGAAAATCAATATAAAGAAAGGAAAAAGTTTTGTTGAGGCAGGAAAGGTGAGCCAGAGGATTGCTTTTGTAAAAGAAGGTGTTTTCCGGTCTTTGTATTATAATAAGCAGGGAGATGATTTTACCCGTTATTTTATCTATGAAGGAAGATTTATAGGAGACTTTCAGGGCTTTACCGAGCAGTTGCCAGCCCACGAAGATATTGAGGCCATTACTGATTCTGTATTACTGGTAATAGATCTTAATCACTTTAAAATACTGGAAGAGAAAATCACGATCTGGCCTGTTCTCTTTGCCAGAATTCATGGTTTTGTAGCAGAAAATAAACTTAAAGTAGCGAGCATCATGTTGAATCAGGACGCAAAATCAAGATATATTCACTTTCTAAATCATTATCCCGGATTGGCTAACAGAGTTCCACAGTCTATGCTGGCTTCTTATCTCGGCGTTACCCCTTCGTCACTGAGCCGTATCAGGAGGAATATCAATGAATAAATTTTAGAGGGAGAGCTTGAGAGTCATAGTGTTTGAGTATTGTTGGTGAAATTGTAATTTTATCTAAATTATGATTTCTGGCTTTTTGTTTTATTAAAGTAGAAAACGGTTAAAAGATTATACTCAATAGGGGACGGGCTTTAGCCCGTTCAATCATTTTTAAGAATCTTCCATTGGCTTTAGCCGAAACCTAATAAATTCATTCCTGTACTATATATTGTCAGGAAATACGTTTTTGCCAAATGGCAATGGCTTCTCTTTCAAACGGTCATAGCTTTGTCCCATAAAATTTAAAGTATGGATATTGTATTAGGATTGCAGTGGGGTGATGAAGGAAAGGGAAAGTTTATTGACCTGATCAGTGAATATTATGACATTACAGCCCGTTTTAATGGCGGATCTAACGCCGGGCATAGTATAGAGCGAAATGGGAAAAGAATTACGCTGAAAATGATTCCTTCCGGTATTTTCATGAAGGAAGTTCAAAACCTTATTGGTACAGGAACGGTGCTGGATCCTGTAAGCTTTAAGAAAGAAATTCTGAATCTTCAGATTTTCGATGGCATCATTCAGCCGGAACAAAATATTATTATTTCCAGAAAGGCTCATTTGGTGATGCCTACGCATAAGCTCCTTGATGTTTTTATGGAGGAAAATCCTGATTATACAACGATAGGAACTACAAAAAATGGTATTGCACAAGCCTATTCGAATAAAATTTTACGACAGAATCTAAGGGTTGGAGATATCTATACTCAGGATTTCGAGAGTAGAGCGAAGCATATTTTACAGAGAGATTACAAAATGCTGGCAGCCGGAGATATGGTTTTACCACCTTTAGAGGAAATCACTAAAGAATTTTTTGATGCCATAGAATTCCTGAAAAAATTCAATTGTACCGAAACGGAAATTTATCTGAATCATGCTTTAGCAGAAGGTAAAAAAATATTGGCGGAAGGCTCGCAGGCAGCGATGTTGGATATTGATCACGGGACATATCCTTATGTGACCTCTTCTTCTACCACGGCTGCGGGTGCTTGTAGTGGATTAGGAATTTCTCCGAAAAAAATGGGGGAAATCTACGGCATTGCAAAGGCTTATTGTACAAGAGTAGGAAACGGGGCATTTCCAACCGAACTCTTTGATGAGCTTGGAGAAGAAATCAGAATCAAAGGAAATGAATTCGGTTCTAATACTGGCCGCCCAAGAAGAACAGGATGGCTGGATCTTCCTGCGTTAAAATATGCTGTAATGATCAATGGAGTGACTCAATTGGTACTAACCAAAGCAGATGTCTTAAGTGGTCTGGAATCTGTCGCTATTTGCACACATTATGAACTTGAAGACGGAACTGTTGAAACTGTTTCCGGAACACTATCCGACAATACCCGTCCGGTACTGAAATGGATGCAAGGCTGGAATGCAGATTTTACAAATATGAAAGATCATTCGGAATTACCAAAAGAATTAAAAGATTTTCTTTCTTTTCTGGAAGCAGAATTAAAAATTCCTGTAGGGTATCTTTCTATCGGTCCTGGAAGAGAAGAGATTTTAAAAATGAAATAAATTTCGTGAGGATTATTGTTGATCTGTTGGAAGAGGTTTATTTTTTATATAATCGAATTTTGAAGTCGTTATGATTCCAATTGTAGCATCTGTTGAATATTTCTTAGAAACAATAATGTATTTGTTTTCTTCATAACAATGTTGAATAACTTCAATAGGAATTGACTCATCATTTTCAAAGGTAATATATCCTAAATAAGATTCACAATGGAAACGTCCGGGATCACCTTCAAATTTTGTAAAAAGGTCGGCGGCATCTTCCTGAGCAAATGAAAATCCGTTGACTTCTACTAGAATAATCTTATTTTCTTTCAGCGTTTTTTGGAAATCACTTTTTATAAGTGCTTTGCTGCCAAAAGTACAAGCAGTGCTTAATGAAAGACATAACCCGAATACGGATAGGTATTTTGAAGATTTTTCTTTAGCGTCATTGATGGCATTAGGAGGATAGTAAATTACTTTTTTTATTAATATCAGTAATAAAGATATTGCAATTCCCAAGACTGATAAAAAGTTAATTAAAGAAAGTATCTGAATGAAAGTTTTCATAGTATATAAAAAAAGCGGGGCAAATACCCCGCTTCAAATTTATGCTTTTAAATCTAGTTTTAATTCCAGCTCATCGAGTTGTGCATCAGCAATGGAAGCTGGTGCGTCGATCATCACATCACGCCCTGAATTGTTCTTAGGGAATGCAATATAATCTCTGATCACTTCATTTCCATCAAGAATAGCAACCAAACGGTCAAACCCGAATGCTAAACCACCGTGTGGTGGTGCTCCGTATTTGAAAGCGTTCATTAAGAATCCAAACTGGGCTTCCGCTTCTTCTTTGGTAAATCCTAATAAGTCGAACATTTTTGATTGAAGATCTCTGTCAAAAATTCTGATCGACCCGCCTCCGATTTCATTTCCGTTCAACACCATATCATAAGCGTTAGCTCTTGCTTTCCCCGGATCTGTTTCCAATAAATGAATATCTTCAGATTTTGGAGAGGTGAAAGGGTGGTGCATGGCATGGTAACGTCCACTTTCTTCGTCAAATTCCAGTAATGGGAAGTCCACTACCCAAAGTGGGGCAAACACATTTCCTTTTCTTAATCCCAAACGGTTTCCAAGCTCCATTCTTAAAGCAGAAAGCTGAGCTCTTACCTTATTTTCATTCCCGGAAAGAATTAACATTAAGTCACCTTCTTTTGCTCCGAATTTTTCGATGATTTTTGCCAGATCTTCTTCGTTGTAGAATTTATTCACTGACGAGGTTTTCACACCATCATTCTGGAATTTAACCCAAACCATTCCTGAAGCACCAACCTGAGGACGTTTTACCCAGTCTACAAGCTCATCAATCTGTTTTCTTGTATACTCTGCACATCCTTCTACATTAATTCCTACAACCAGTTCTGCATCATCAAATATTTTGAAATCCTTCCCTTTTACAAGTTCATTCAATTCTACGAATTCCATTCCGAAACGGATATCCGGTTTGTCATTCCCATATTTTTTCATCGCATCTGCGAAAGTCATTCTTGGGAAGTTTCCGAATTCCTGACCGGTAATATCTTTTATAAGAGTCTTGGTCATTCCTTCAAAAACATTCATCACATCTTCCTGGTCTACAAAGGCCATCTCGCAGTCGATTTGTGTAAATTCCGGCTGTCTGTCGGCTCTTAAATCTTCATCACGGAAACATTTTACAATCTGGAAGTATTTATCCATTCCACCAACCATTAGCAATTGCTTGAAGGTTTGTGGAGACTGAGGCAATGCATAAAACTGCCCCGGGTTCATTCTGCTGGGAACAACAAAGTCTCTGGCTCCTTCAGGAGTAGATTTAATTAAAACCGGAGTTTCCACTTCGATAAATCCTTCATCAGATAAGTAATTTCTTACCTTTTGTGCCATTTTGTGACGGAAGATCAATTTATCTTTTACCGGATTTCTTCTGATATCCAGGTAACGGTATTTCATTCTTAATTCCTCTCCACCGTCTGTTTCATCTTCAATAGTGAAAGGAGGAAGTTGTGAATCATTCAGAATCGTTAATTTTTCAACTAAAATTTCAATTTCTCCTGTTGGAATATTAGGGTTTTTGCTGACTCTTTCAATAACTTTTCCAGTGGCCTGAATCACAAACTCACGGCCCAGTTTTTTAGCCTCTTCCATCAGCTGTGCGGAAGAACGGTCCTGATCTAAAACCAGCTGGGTAATTCCGTAACGATCCCGAAGATCTACCCAAATCATAAATCCTTTATCACGGATAGTTTGTACCCATCCTGATAGTGTAACTTCTTCATTCAGATTCTTTAGAGATAACTCTCCGTTGGTGTGCGATCGAAACATAATTATTTGTTTAAAGTTCAATGTTTAAGGTTCAATTCAGAACCTTGAATTTTTCGTTGGCAAAGATAAGATTTTTACAGGTTTTTTAAACAAAAAAACTTCCGAAAGGAAGTTTAAAAGTTATATTTTATGAGTTTTTAATTGCTGGTAGCACCTCTTTCAGTAAGTAGCTGGGCAACCTCAACTCTTTTTGCATCTTTTGCAATCTGAAGAGGAGTTCCTGTACATTTTTTGTTAATGTTGGCCTTATTATCCAATAAAAAATTGATAATCTTAGTTTTTCCACCTAATACACTGAATCCAAGTGGAGAGAACTGTTCAGTTCCAAGAGTAAAACATTTATTGTAATCTCCGGGCGCAAAATGTTTTTTAAATGTTGCGATATCATCGGTATAAATGGCCTTCATCTTCTCCTGAGTAAGCTTCTGAGCAGAAAGCATATTGGCAGATGCTAAAATTCCAAATAGAAAAATTGTAGAAGTTATTTTTTTCATAAGAATTATTTTTTAAGAATATACAAAGCTAAATTAAATTTTATTACCAATTGCTAAGTTTTACTAATAATTGGATTTGTATTTTTGGGATTACATAAATTATTAATTGGAAAATGATACGATATATTGATTTTTTAAAAAAAGCATTTAGCGGAGAAGAAACCGATTTTACCAAAGTAAATATAAGAAGTGCCGTTCTTCTTTTGGCAATTCCAATGATGCTGGAGATGGCGATGGAGTCTGTATTTGCCTTAGTAGATCTCTATTTCGTGGGGCACTTGAAAGAAAGTGGTTTTGCTATTCAGACTGTAGGTCTCACGGAGTCTGTGCTTTCTGTGATGTATTCTATTGCCATTGGGATGAGTATGGCTGCTACTGCTTTGGTAGCAAGAAGAATTGGTGAGAAGAACCCGGAACAGGCTTCCAGAAGTGCCGCCCAGGTATTGTTGGTGTCTTTTGCAATAACTTTAATACTGAGTTTATTGGGAGTAATCTATGCCGAAGAAATTTTAATTCTAATGGGATCAAAGCCTGAAGCTGCTGCGTATGGAAAAGATTTTACGAGAATCATGATGGGAAGCAGTACGATCATTATGCTTTTATTTTTAATCAATGGGATTTTCAGAGGTGCAGGAAATGCGATGATTGCCATGAAAAGTTTGTGGATTGCCAATATTGCCAACATTATTCTGTGTCCCGTTTTGATAAAAGGATTTGGACCGGTTCCTGCTATGGGACTTACAGGAGCGGCACTGGCAACCACGATAGGACGGAGTATTGGAGTTATTTATCAGCTGTATCACCTTTTGATTGCGGATACACAGATTCGTATTAAGCTCAGTTATTTTAAACCACAGTTTAGTTTAATTAAATCCATTGTAAAAATTGCAACTCCTGGAATTTTTCAGTTTGTCATTGCTTCATGCAGCTGGATTTTTCTTGCGGAACTCGTTGCCACTACAGGTGGTGAGAATGCATCTGCCGGATACCAGACCGCATTAAGACTCATGATGTTTTTTATGCTTCCTGCCTGGGGACTCAGCAATGCAGCATCAACACTGGTTGGACAAAATATGGGAGCTAATGAGATGCTGAGAGCAGAACAATCGGTAATGAAAACAGTGAAGTATAATGTGATTTTCATGTTAATAGTCAGCTTGATATTTATTTTCCTTGGAAATTTTCTGGTAAGCTTTTTTACTCAGGAAATTGAGATTAAAAATTTCGCTAAAAGCGCTCTGTTCATTATGAGTACCGGATTTATTTTTTATGGAATAGGAATGGTGATGATCAATGCCTTCAATGGAGCGGGAGATACCTGGACTCCAACGTGGGTCAATCTTTTTGGATTCTGGTTGTTCCAGATTCCTCTGGCTTATTTCCTGTCAAAGCATTTGGAAATGGGTCCAAAAGGAGTATTTATTTCAATTCCGGCAGCAGAGACGTTAATTACCATTGTTGCCTTTATTTTATTTAAAAAAGGAAAATGGAAAACGATTAAGGTATAAGAAAACGGGGAAGCTGGAAGCAGGATTTTACTGAAGTAATCGATCATTAACTTCGAACTTTTGCTCTTTTTTATAAAACTTTAACAGCTTCATTTATTGGATTTTAAAATCATATTTTCTAAATTCGTAAGAATAACAAAATACATATTACTATGGGAAAAGGAGATAAAAAGTCAAGAAGAGGAAAAATCAATGCCGGAAGCTATGGAAAAAGAAGACCTAGAAAAGCTTCAAAATCCTTTGTGGCAGCAGAAGAAAAATCCAAAAAGTAAAAGAAATAAAAAAGACCGGAGAACTACTCTCCGGTCTTTTTTTATGACAAATTAAATTAATTATTTCCCTCCGCCTAAAATATTTCCAAGGATACTTCCTAAGCCTCCGCCTCCTTGTTGTTGCTGATTTCCACTACCACCGCCAAGAACGCTGCCCAGAATGTCATTTAAAGGATTTCCTGATGACTGAGACTGACCTCCGTTACCTAAAACACTCCCCAAAATATCATTCAAAGGGTTGGATTGTTGTGTCTGAGCCTGGTTGGATGCATTTCCAAGGATTCCTCCCAAAAGATCTCCTAAACCACCGGCACCAACATTGTTTTGTTGTTTTTGCTGACCGATATATCCCATAACAACTGGGGCTAGCATCGCAAGAATGGGTCCGATTTTATCAATTGAAATTCCTGTATTTTGTGACAGCTGATTTTCAACAGTACTTTTTTGTCCGCCAAAAACATGATCAAGAATAGAACCTCCTTCAGCCTGTCTTGCCTCAATTTGTGAAGCGTCATTTAAAATACTTCCATTGTGGTCTTTATCTAAAGCACTGTTTAAAGCTTCTGCTTCTTTAGAGTCCTGAGATTTATTCCTAAGATAAGAAATAATAAGAGGTGTAGCTACTGCCAATAAGGCAATTACCTGATTTCTGCTGATTCCGAATTTATTTTCAGCCTGTTCAGCAACCTGGTTGCTTGTGTTCCCCGTAAGTAGGTCAATTAAACTCATTGTTTGTGTTTGTTTAGTATTAAGTGAATCAAAGTTATCAAAAAATATGCCTCCCAAAATATCTAAACTTCACAATTATTGTTAAAGTTTGAGGAACACTTTTTAATCTTAGTTTTTTATAATCGGAACATTAGAACACGCTTCCCCGAACATCAGAGACTTTACAAGCGGTTTCAGCTGTTCTACCAATTCTATATAGGCATTTTCAGGGATTTCTTTATCCGAACACCCTTTTACCAAAACTCTTTTACCACGCATATCCTCAAAATCGTAAGTCTGAATGGCATTATGCATCAAAATAACTTCGAGATCCTCACGGTTTCCAAAAACTATTTTTTTAGCCACATCAGTAAGCTTCGCCGTTATGACGAAATAAGCCCAGAGTGGAATAATCGTGTCTACAGAATTGTAGATGTATATATAGCTGTCCTGATATTCTTCTGTGTTAATAGTGTCTACCTTTTCACGAAAATCTTTTTCCTTCAGGATCATTTCCTGGAAAAGAAAATCTTTAAGGTCAATCCCCTTTCTTACCCCTTTTGGAAGTAAAGTGGCAAGGTCAAAATTGATAAGGCCGCTTTCTGCAACTTTATTCCGGATTTCAAATTCTTCTGACATTTTTTATCATTATCTTTGAACAAATTTACGAATTAAGATCATATGTATTTTAATTTGTTCTCTATCCTTACTATAGAAATGAAATATTATATTATTGCGGGAGAAGCTTCCGGTGATTTGCATGGAAGCAACTTGATGAAAGCTTTAAAACAAAAAGATCCACAGGCGGAATTTAGGTTTTGGGGCGGAGATCTGATGAAAGCTCAGGGTGGAACACTGGTAAAACATTACCGTGATCTGGCTTTTATGGGGTTTCTGGAAGTAGTGATGAATTTAAGAACGATTTTAAACAATATTAAAGTCTGTAAAGACGATATTCAAAACCATAAGCCGGACGTTTTAATTTTGGTAGATTATCCTGGTTTTAACTTAAGAATTGCCAGGTTCGCTAAAGAATTAGGAATTAAAGTAGTTTATTACATCTCTCCACAATTATGGGCATGGAAAGAAGGCAGAGTAGAAATCATCAAAAAGTATGTAGACGAAATGATGGTAATACTTCCCTTTGAAGAAGATTTTTATAAAAAACACGGCGTTCATTCTCATTTTGTAGGACATCCGTTATTGGATGCTATTTCAGATCTGCAGGAGATCAGCATTGATCAGTTTAAAGCAGAAAACGGATTGAATGAAAAAGAGATTATCGCACTTCTGCCGGGTTCCAGAAAACAGGAAGTAGAGAAAATGCTTGAAATAATGCTTTCCGTGAGACCTCATTTTAAAAATTATCAGTTCGTTATCGCAGGTGCACCAAGCCTTCCAAAAGAATTCTATCAAACATATGTGGATGACAATGTACACTTTGTTTCCAATAAAACATATGATTTGCTGAGGTGTTCAAAAGCAGCGCTTGTTACCTCCGGAACGGCTACCTTGGAGACCGCGTTATTGAATATTCCTGAGGTGGTTTGCTACCGTGGAAGTAAGATTTCTTATGCTATTGCTAAAAGGCTGGTGAAGAATATCAACTATATTTCTCTGGTCAATCTGATTATGGACAGAGAAGTGGTAAAAGAATTAATTCAGAATGATTTGAATACGAAGAATCTTGTGGAGGAACTTACTAAAATATTGAATGGTGAAAAAAGAGAACAGGTTCTGAATGACTATAAGCTATTAAGGGAAAAACTAGGCGGAAAAGGGGCTAGTGACCATGCTGCAGAAGTCATTTTAAAAGTTTAATTCATTTTTGATTTTGTAGCAAAAGATTCAATTCTTCTTTAATTCTTTTTATAGTAAAATAGATCTTTATCATTATAAAGACATTAAATGCCTCTGTGGTGATTTAATTTAAATAACATCCTGACAATTTTTTTGTTGGGATTTTTTATATATAAGATTCATGTTCCTCTTATCATTTGTGTGTTTTTTTGAATAATATAAACCTCTTTTAAGAATCAATTTATATGTAAAAGACAGTAAAATTGATTATACATACACCCTACGGATATCTTATATAAAAATAAATAAGGCTACGTAATGGTTCATATAATGCAAAATTCTCATACATGCATCCTACTTGACGGATATTGCTTTTATTAATATGTTTTTCGTTTCTTTTTCTTTCTACTTTTAAAATCTTTCCCTTTAAAAAATTATATCTGAATTGAATTATGGTACTGATTGTATCATGTCTTTGGATCTAAATCATGATGTTACCCTCAACAAATACCGTGATTTTTTGTTCCAATGATCTTTGATGCTCGTGACTAGGGCTAGATAGCTTTTTTAATTTTAGAAACACCTAAATAACATTTAACTCTCTTGTTTAGTGTTGTTTAAAAAAATAAAAACCTTATGAAACGAAAATTTATTTTATGGAGGCAGCAGTTTTATAGTAATAAAGCTTTGCCGGCAGTTTTCTTTCTTACTTTATGTCCCATTTATGGTAAAACATATTATGGAATAGTAAATGACAATAAAGTAGACAATTTTTATACCAAAGAATCTTTCAGTACAGTTAGGCGATTTTCTTTTCCTATTTTAAAAGAAATCTCCGGGGTAGTTGTTGATGAAACAGGAAAGCCTGTATCCAACGCAAAAATTGTAGTAAAAGGAACAAATATTAAAACAATTACTAATGAGAAAGGGGCTTTTACAATTGATGCTGATGTATTGGATACCCTTATTGTCACAGCTTCCGGATATTCTGACAAAGAAATACTTGTTAAAGCAAATACAACGGCATTTCAAATAGAATTAAGCTCTGTGAGTTCTAAGAATATTGGAGATAAGACCAACGATATCGATGAAGTGGTAGTCGTTGGTTTTGGAAAGCAGAAGAAGGAAAATATTACCGGTTCTATTTCAACAGTATCTGAAAAAGCCATTGAAGGACGCCCCATAAATAATGCAATACAGGCATTACAGGGTACCGCTTCAGGGCTAAATTTTAACCTTGGAAACGGAGGTGGACAGTTAGATAATGCTTTGAGTTTTACCATCCGGGGATCGGGAATTATAGGTGATAAGATGTCATCTTCTCCACTGGTATTGATTGATGGAGTAGAAGGGGATTTGAAGAGTTTAAATCCAAGGGATATTGCCAGTATATCTGTACTGAAAGACGCCTCATCGGCCTCTATATATGGTTCCAGAGCACCATTTGGAGTCGTGTTGGTTACTACGAAAACAGGGAGGCCAGGTAAGCCAACAATTACTTATGACCTGATGACGCGCTTCAGCTCACCACTTTTACAGCCCAGTATGATGGATTCTGAGTCATTTGCATATTACTTTAATGACGCTGCGAAAAATGCCGGACAAAATCCTGTTTTTACTCCGGAGGTTATTCAAAAAATAAAAGATTACAAAGCTGGTAAAAATTATGGTACAGAATGGAATCCGGAAGGTCAGTACTGGCGAACATATGACCAGGGATTTGCCAATGTAAACTGGTTTAAAGAATTTTACAAAAGATGGGTTCCCTCTACGGAAAACAATCTTAGTATAAGAGGAGGCGCTGAAAAAATAAACTACTATTTTTCTGCTAATTGGCTAGGTACTGATGGGTTAATGCGGTACAATCCTGATAGAATGGATCGATATACCTTGAACGGTAAAATTAATGCTCAGCTTCTACCTTTTCTTCGTTTGAATTATAGTACTCGTTTTACCCGTACAGATTATAAAAGTCCTGCCTACATGAGTGGGCTCTTTTATCATAATGTGGCTAGAAGATGGCCTACAAATCCGGTGAAAGATCCTTTTGGGAACTATATGTCGGGAAATGAAATCCAGGAATTACAAAACAGTAATCGGAAAAATCAGGAGGATATCCTTACTCAGCAGGTTGCATTTATTTTTAATCCTGTAAAAAACTGGGAAACCAGAGCCGAATTTAATTATATCACAACAAATACTTTTACAAATAGCTCTTATCTGCCGATTTACCGATATGATGGTAATGGAACTGCTATTCCTGCAGGATATGATGCAGGGGTAGGGGATGGGCTCAATAAGCCTGGCTCTTCTTTGGTAAAAGAAAATGCACTTAGAAGAAATTTTTTCAATACTAATATTTATTCAACCTATGAGACACAGTTAAATAATCATTATTTCAAGGCTATGCTTGGAATGCAGTCTGAACTTAATAAGGTTCAGGAGTTTAGGGCTTCAAGAGATATGTTGTATTCTCCAAATGTTATTGCTATTGATGCCACCTACGGAAATACGCCTGGTGTTGGAGGCTCACGTGGGCACTGGTCTACCTTTGGAGCTTTTGGAAGGCTTAATTATAATTATAAACAACGCTATCTGGTAGAAGTTAATGGAAGGTATGATGGAACAAGCCGTTTTCTGAGAGATCAGAGATGGAATTTTTATCCCTCTTTTTCAGTCGGTTGGAATATGGCTAAGGAAGATTTTTGGGGAAAAATGGGTCGTTTTGCTCAGGCTGTTAATGATTTAAAATTTAGATTTTCTTATGGATCTCTAGGAAATCAAAACACTGATAAAATTGGTTGGTATCCATTTTTCCAAACCATGCCGGTGGGGGCTAATGATGGGTATTGGCTTATTAACGGGCAGCGGACAAATACTGCATATGCTCCGGGAATGGTTAGTAGGTCATTAACCTGGGAACGGGTTACCACATGGAATTATGGTCTTGATTTTACAGCATTCAACAACAGACTTAATTTTAAATTCGATTATTTTAAACGTAAAACTTTTGATATGGTTGCTCCTGCTCCGGCGCTGCCGGCTACTCTTGGTACAACAGTTCCGGATATGAATAACGCAGATATGGAATCCAAAGGCTTTGAACTAGAAGTGGGATGGAAAGGTAAGATAGGACAGGATTTTAATTATAGTATAAACGGAATGCTGAGCGATAACAGACAAAAAGTGACTCGATACAATAATGAAACAGGCAACTTGGATTACTACTATGCAGGAAGATATTTCGGCGAAATATGGGGGTATACAACAAGAGGAATAGCTAAAACCGATGAAGAAATGAAGGAATGGCTTAAAAATCATAATCAGGACAGGCTGGGAAGTAACTGGGGAGCTGGTGATATTATGTATGAAGATACTAATGGAGACGGAAAGATTGATAATGGTAAAAATACATTGAGTGATCCCGGAGATAGACGTATTATAGGAAATAGTACTCCACGTTATAATTTCGGTCTGAATATCAATATGGATTATAAAGGGTTTGATTTAAATATTTTCTTTCAGGGAGTCGGGAAAAGAGATATAAATATTGGAGCTGAGCCTTATTTTATTGGGGCAAATGTAGGGCTGTGGCAATCAACGGCTTTTACAGAGCATATGAATTATTTCCGACCTGCCAATACCGATAGCCCTTTTGGACCCAATGTAGATTCATATTATCCACGTCCCATATTTGATTATGGAACAAAAAACTTTGAACCACAAACCCGCTGGATACAAAATGCGGCTTATATCCGGTTAAAAAATATTCAGTTAGGGTATAGTCTGCCGGCGGAAATGCTGAAATCTCTGGGGATCAATCATCTGAGAATTTATCTCTCTGCTGAAAATGTATTTACAATTACCAAAATGTCTAAAATATTTGATCCTGAAACGATCAATGGAGCATGGGGAAAGGGTAAAGTGTATCCATTATCAAGAGTGATTTCTACGGGAATTACATTAATCTTTTAAACAATTTATGATGACAATAAAAATTATAAAAAGAACAATATTGTTACTGGCTATTTTAACTATTGTATCCTGTAATGATTTTTTAGATAGAGAACCTTTAGATAAGGTTACTCCTGAAGTATACTTTAGATCTGAACAGGATCTGTCTACCTATACCATTTCACTATATGATTTTCCGTCTCATGGATCCTGGAATATAGGTACTTTTGGATATGATAATGGGACAGATAATCAAGCCTCACCGACTGCTTCAGAGAAGTGGGGCACTGGACTGTGGCGTGTCGAAACTAATGAAGGAGCCTGGGACTTTAATAGGATAAGAAATATTAACTATTTTATTATCAATGCAGAACAACGTTATGGAAAAAAAGAGATTAGCGGGAATGATGCGAATATCAGACATTATATTGGCGAAGGATACTTTCTCAGAGCCTATGAATACTTTAATAAACTAAAGGACCTAGGGGATTTTCCTATTATAAAAGAAGTATTCCCTGACGATAAAAAAATATTGATGGAGGCTTCAAAAAGACGTCCCCGAAATGAAGTGGCAAGATTTATCATTGAGGATTTAAATAAGTCTATTCAATTATTGAAGTCCGGCCCGGTGGAAAATAAAAATCGAATCAGCAAAGAAATTGCTCAACTTCTCAAATCCAGGGTGGCGCTTTATGAAGGAACATGGGAGAAATATCATAATAATACAGCATTTGTACCCGGTGGTCCAGGCTGGCCCGGAGCCGGAAAAGATTATCTCGCTGGTTATTCTGTTAATTTGGATTCCGAAATTAATTATTTTTTAAGTGAGGCAATGGATGCTTCTAAAGCTGTTGCAGAAGCATTCCCTCTGGTAACCAATACTCATGAGACTGCTGGGAAAGCGGTATTTAATAATACGTATTTTAAGATGTTTTCAGATCAAATGATGTCTCAATATAGCGAAGTATTATTTTGGAGACAATATAGCAGCCAGTTTATAACGAATTCTACCCAAAATTACTTAAATACCGGAGGAGGAACCGGCTATACCAGATCTCTGATGGAATCTTTTTTAATGAAAAACGGGCTTCCAATTTATGCTGCGGGATCCGGTTATAAAGGAGATCAGGAGCTTACTGATCTGAGAGCTGACAGAGACGAACGTCTTCAGCTTTTTTTACAGGTGCCGGGTGATGACTTAGATGCATCCCCAACAGGAAGTAAAATAGTAGATTATCCTAATATTTTGGATATCAATGAATCAAAGTCTGTAACAGGATACAAAATAAAGAAAGGATTGTATGGAGATCCTTCCTATTATGGTGGAAATACAAGTATTTCAGGGAGTTTGATTTTCAGGGCATCGGAAGCGTATCTCAATTATATTGAAGCCTGTTATGTGAAAAATCAAAATCTGGATGGTAATGCGTCATCATATTGGCAGCAATTGAGAAAAAGAAGTGGTTTGATGGCAGACTATAATATAACCATTAATGCAACTGATCTGTCACAAGAGAATGATTGGGCAAAATATTCACGTGGTCAGTTAATTGATAAAACACTCTATAATATCCGCAGAGAGCGAAGAAATGAATTAATAGCTGAAGGAATGCGCTGGGAAGATCTGAAACGATGGCGAGCTCTTGATCAGATTAATAATTATCAGATTGAAGGCTTCAATCTCTGGAGTTCTATGTATAAAAATTATACAAAAAACGGAGTGAGTCGTCTTAGAGCAGAACCTGATGCGGACCCTAATGTTTCTCCAAAATCGAATAGTATCTATTTGCGACCTTACCAGATAATCTCGCAAAATAATAATTACTATAACGGTTATAATTTTGCACAGGCTCATTATCTTAAGCCAATAGCTTACCAGCATTTTTTATTGGCGTCAGATGGAGATCCGGCCAAATCTACCATTTACCAGAATCCTTACTGGCCTATTCAAGCTGGGGGAACTGCTATAAAATAAACTGATGAGTATATAAATAATATTCTCGGAATGATATTGAGCTTTGTTTAGCTTATCTGGCAAAAGTCTAAACGATGGTTTTAGACTTTTGTTTTTTACACACGGTATTTAAACTTTAATTAATTGAACAAACAACCACTTCTTATTTTAGCCCTATGTTTTATCCTTGGAATTCTTTTTCAGGATAGCATTCTTTTGGGAAGAACTTCAGTTTGTATTATTTCTCTGATCGGGGTTGGGATTTTGGCTTCAATGTTTTTTCAATCCTATTTTTTACATAAAATCCGGGTAGTTCTGCTAGGTCTTTTATTTTTTGGAATAGGAATTATACTTCATTTTTATAATACATTTCCATCTCAGACCACGATATTCACAGGAAAAGGAACTGTTGTTTTTACAATTTCTCAGAAATTGAATTCCAGCGAAAAATATAAAAAATATGTAGGGACGGCGCAGGTGAGGAATCATAGTTTTTCATCAGTTTTCTATGTTTCCAGAGATCATAAAGAACTTGATTTTAATCATTATTATAAAGCTAAAGCCTACATCACAGCACCTCAGGCTCCCCAATATGATTTTCAATTTGACTATGCTCATTATTTGAAACGGAAAGGGATAGGATATCAAAGTTTCCTTATCAATGAAATTACCTCTGCAGAAAAGGATGACGTAAGTTTTGTTGATAAAGTCAGACAAAATAGACTTGAGGTTTTGCTTACGATTAATCAAACGGGAATGTCTACAGAAGCTAAAGAGTTTTTAAAAGGAATTATTCTCGCAGACAGAACGGAGATGAATTCTAATACAGTTCAGGACTTTAACAGATCAGGATTGGTTCATTTATTGGCGATTTCAGGAAGCCATATTGTCATTATTTTTGGAATGTTTTATTTCTTAATGACTCGCATTATTCCGGTACGCTTGCGAAAATATGTGATTGTGGCAAGTCTTGGATTCATTTGGTTATTTGCGATGTTCATAGGATTCGGTAATTCGGTATTAAGAGCATGCCTGATGTTGAGTATCTATTTTATATTTATTCTGTTGCAACGGAAACCTGATCTCCTTCATTCCATGGCATTATCAGCATTTGTTATTTTGATGTTGGATACTCAGCAGCTGTTTGATGTTGGATTTCAGTTGAGTTTTTTGGCCGTTCTTGGAATTTTTTGGTTGAATCAGCCTCTTTTGAGATATTTTCCAAACCAGGATTCTTATTTTAAAAAATTGATATTCAATACTATTACAATATCATTATCCGCACAACTGGCAACACTTCCTTTGGTTTTATATTATTTCCATCAGTTTTCATTGATTTCAATTATTGCGAATTTTATCATTGTACCTTTTTCAGAAGTCATCATTGTATTCTCTTTTTTAATGACTGTGTTTATTAGCTTTAATATTGATTTTGAATGGATTAATATAATCTATGATTTTGTGATTCAGGTTCTGTTGAAAATAATTCATTGGTTTGCTGAAAGAGATATGTTGTTTTTTGAGAACATACCAATGAGCTTAATAGAAGTGTTTTCAGCTTTAGTAATGGTATATTTATTACGATTTGTCATTTTAAAATTAAATTTTAAAAATTATATGAGATTAACCATCGCTTTTTTACTATTTCTTACCATTAGAATGGGATGCAATACTTTCAGTAATCAAAGGGAAGAATCGCTGTCTATTAACTTTCAAAAAAGTAAAATATTTGCCATAAAAAAAGGCGATGAGGTTTGTTTCTGGATTCCCGATATTGCCGATAACGGTAAGGTATTACAGTTTTTAATCAATCCCTATTGTTCCTCCCGAAGGATCCGTCATTTTGAGATAAAAACAATTCCGTCATCGGCTCAAAAAATTGTTTTTATGAACCGGATTTATGATCTGAAATAATAGATGCAATTTTTATGTTTTTCCTGTATTTATAAAGTGTCAATTCTTATTTAGAAACATTACAAACTGTCTATTTGTGAGATTTCTCACTTTTCGATATTGTTAACATTTCTTAATTTTGTGGAAATTCAAATTTAAACTTATATGGCAGGTTTAACGAGTTCTACGATAGGTAGAAAATACGCTATGGCATTATCAGCTATGTTTTTGCTGATTTTTCTTATACTGCATTTGACAACCAATTTGTTATCAGTCCTTAACAAGGATGCTTTCAACACAGCATCTGACTTTATGGGCTATAATCCTTTTGTGCAGTTCTTAATGCAGCCTATTCTTGGCTTTGCAGTAATTTTCCATTTTGCGATGGGATTTGTACTTGAAATCAAGAATAATAAAGCACGTCCGGTAAAGTATGCAGCAAACAATGCATCTGTGAATTCTTCATGGATGTCCAGAAATATGATTATTTCCGGAGCTGTTATATTGGCTTTCCTGGCGCTTCACTTATATGATTTCTGGCTACATGAAATCAATTACAAGTATGTAGAGGGATTAGCTCCTGATGCAGAACGTTTCTGGCCGGAACTTCATGAGAAGTTTGCTGATCTTTGGAGAGTGGCTTTATACGTGATCTCTTTTGTACTATTGGGATTACACTTAGCTCACGGATTCCAGTCTTCGTTCCAGTCTATCGGAGCAAGACATCCAAAATATACGCCTGTGATTAAGGCTTTCGGAACATGGTATTCTATCCTTATTCCGGCAGGTTTTATCATCGTGGCAGTTTATCATTTTATAACTCAATAATATCAATACACTAGTATGAGTAAATTAGATTCAAAAATTCCAGCAGGTCCTTTAAAGGATAAGTGGAAAAATCATAAAGACCATATGAACCTTGTTGCACCAAACAACAGAGATAAGATTGATATTATTGTTGTAGGTACAGGTTTGGCAGGAGGTTCTGCAGCAGCTACATTAGCTGAGCAAGGATACAACGTAAAAGCGTTCTGTTACCAGGATTCTCCAAGAAGAGCTCACTCTATTGCAGCTCAGGGAGGTATCAACGCCGCTAAGAATTACCAGGGAGACGGTGACTCTACTTACAGATTATTCTATGATACCATTAAAGGTGGTGACTATAGAGCAAGAGAGGCCAACGTTTACAGATTAGCTGAAGTTTCTGCAAATATTATTGACCAGTGTGTTTCTCAGGGAGTTCCTTTTGGTAGAGATTACGGCGGTCAGTTGGATAACCGTTCATTTGGTGGAGTTCAGGTAAAAAGAACTTTCTATGCGAAAGGACAAACCGGACAACAGCTACTGCTAGGTGCATATTCTTCAATGAGCCGTCAGATCGGTAAAGGAAGAATCAAGATGTATAACCGTCATGAAATGCTTGACCTTGTAATTGTTGACGGAAAAGCAAGAGGGATTATCGCAAGAAACCTTGTAACAGGTGAAATTGAAAGACACTCTGCTCACGCGGTTGTGATTGCTTCAGGAGGATACGGAAACGTGTATTTCCTTTCTACCAACGCAATGGGATCAAACGTTTCTGCAGCTTGGAAAATCCACAAAAAAGGAGCGTACTTTGCAAACCCTTGCTACGTACAGATTCACCCGACTTGTATTCCGGTTCACGGAACTCAGCAGTCTAAATTAACCCTGATGTCTGAATCATTAAGAAACTCCGGAAGAATCTGGGTTCCTAAAAAGATTGAAGATTCAGTAGCCATCAGAGAAGGTAAATTAAGACCTGAAAATATTAAAGAAGAAGATAGAGATTATTATTTAGAAAGAAGATATCCTGCATTTGGTAACCTTGTACCTAGAGACGTTGCTTCAAGAGCAGCTAAGGAAAGATGTGATGCCGGATACGGAATCGAAAATAATGATACTCAGGAAGGGGTATACCTTGATTTCTCTACAGAGATCATGAAAAAAGGTAAAGAAGCCGCTATTGAAAAACATATTCATAATCCAACAGATCAGCAGTTGTATGACTTAGGGAAGAGCTGGGTTGAGGAGAAATACGGTAACTTATTCGTAATGTACGAGAAAATTACTGCTGATGATCCTTACAAAACTCCAATGAAGATCTATCCTGCAGTTCACTATACAATGGGTGGTGTATGGGTTGATTATAACCTTCAGTCTACAATCCCTGGATGTTTCGTAATCGGAGAAGCTAACTTCTCTGACCACGGAGCCAACAGATTGGGAGCTTCTGCATTGATGCAAGGTCTTGCTGACGGGTATTTCGTACTTCCTTACACGATTGCAGATTACCTTTCTTCAGATATCAGAACAGGAGAAATTCCTACTAATTCAACTGCGTTTGACGAAGCTGAAAAAGGAATTAAAGATAAAGTTGATTTCTTCTTAAATAATAAAGGAACGCATTCCGTAGATCATTTCCACAAGCAATTAGGACACATTATGTGGAATAAGGTGGGAATGGGAAGAACTCCTGAAGGATTAAAAGAAGCGATCAAAGAAATTGAAGAAGTAAGAAACAATTTCTGGAAAAATGTAAAAGTACCTGGTGAAGGAGACGGGATGAACACTGAGCTTGAAAAAGCATTCAGAGTAGCAGACTTCCTTGAATTAGGACAATTAATGGCTATCGATGCACTCAACAGAGAAGAATCTTGTGGTGGGCATTTTCGTTGGGATCATGCAACTCCGGATGGAGAGGCGGAAAGAGACGACGTAAACTTCAAATACGTCGGAGCTTGGGAATATCAGGGAGAAAATATCAATGCGGAAGTATTGCATAAAGAAGAACTGATATATGACAACATCGAGGTTAAAACTAGAAGTTATAAATAATCTCCAACCTATAAATATAACATTATGAGTGCAAAAAAAGGCTTACATCTTACGCTGAAAATTTGGAGACAAAAAAATAGTAAAACTAAAGGTCAGTTTGAGACCTATAAAATATCAGATGTTTCTACAGACTCTTCATTTTTGGAGATGTTGGACATCCTGAACGAAAATTTAATTAACGAAGGAAAAGAACCAATTGCTTTCGACCACGACTGTCGTGAAGGAATCTGCGGAATGTGTTCTCTTTACATCAATGGTAGAGCTCACGGTCCGGATACTGGTATTACAACTTGCCAGCTTCACATGAGAATGTTCAAAGACGGTGAAACAATCGTTATTGAACCTTGGAGAAGTGCTGCTTTCCCTGTTATTAAAGACTTAATGGTAGACAGAAGCGCATTCGACAGAGTAATGGCTGCAGGTGGTTTCATTTCTGTGAATACTTCAGGAAATACATTGGATGCTAACGCAATTCCGGTTCCTAAAGAAGATGCAGACAAAGCAATGGATGCTGCTGCTTGTATCGGATGTGGAGCTTGTGTAGCAACTTGTAAAAACGGATCTGCAATGTTATTCGTTGGAGCTAAAGTTTCTCAGTTTGCTCTGTTACCTCAAGGTAGAGTAGAAGCGAAAAGAAGAGTACTGAATATGGTGAAGGCAATGGACGAAGAAGGATTCGGAAACTGTTCAAATACCGGAGCTTGTGAAATTGAGTGTCCTAAAGGTATTTCTCTTGAGAATATCGCAAGAATGAACAGAGAATACATGGCTGCTCTTGTAGATCAAGGATAGAATTGATTCAAATACATAAAAAATCGCCTCCATTTCGGGGGCGATTTTTTTTATACATAAGATTTCCTGTTAAAGTTTGTTAACTTATTCGTCTTTTTTAGGCATTCTTTATTTAATAAGTATATATTTGGAGGGCGGTTGAATCATCGTGGAAAATACATTTCAGCTATTTTTAGCAGATAAAAAATTGGATGATAAAGTATTTGGAATGTCCCTTTTGATCGGCTGTAATAAATTTTTTAAAAAAAATAACCAGTGTGAATTAAGAAGCCCTAAAAAGCTTATTTTTGTGTAATATTAAAAATTGAAATGAAAAAATATCTTTTATTGTTTATCATCGCGATTTTCGTGATGTCTTGTTCAAAAAAAGTAGAAGTAAAAGGAAAAATTACTGGAAGTTCCCCATTAGAAAGAATTGAGTTTGTAGAAGCTTCAGGAGTGGGAACCTTACCTTTAATTAATATTGGTTTAGATAAAGACGGTAATTTTTCAGGTAGTTTTGATGCACCTAAAGATGGGATGTATGTCATCAACTATGCAAGCAAACAAAACCTGATCTATCTTGAAAAAGGACAAAAGGTTAATATCTCAGGAAATGGAGCTACTTTCCCTAACGAATATGTTATTACCGGTGATGCCAAGAAAAACAATGATTTTCTTTCTGCGAGCCAAAAGTTTTTAGCAACATATGCTGGTAAAGTTAACCTGGGTGCATTGATGGGTGGAGACGAAGCTGCGTTTTTGAAAGGAATGCATAAAGTTGAAGCAGATATCAACAAAAATGTTGATGAGCTGGCACAAAAGAATAACCCTAGCAAAGGACTTTTAGCATGGAAGAAAAATGATGTTAAGGTAACTATCCTTAACTTACTTGCCAATTACGAAATGTCGCACGGGCCAATGTCTGGAAACCCTTCTTACAAAGCTTCTAAGGCTTTTAAAGATTATGAAACAAAATTGGATGATGATAAAGATGCGATGGTAAAATCAATTCCGCTTTACAGACAATATTTGCTTGTAAAAATGACTCCTGATTTTCAAAAATATGCAGAAGCAAACAGTAAAGGAAAAACTGATGTTACAACTTCAGAGATGTTTGCTCAATATTTGAAAACTAAAAAAGACCTTTCACAAACAGCTAAAGATTATCTTTTGGCTTTTGTAATGGCTCAGGCAGATATCCATCCTACAAGCCCTGCTAAAAATATCGATAAAATCAAAAAAATTATTGATACAGATATTAAGGATGCTACGATTAAAAGTGATCTTTTAAAAATGCAGGTAGCTATTACAGGTCTTAAGATTGGAGAGGATGCTCCGGAAGCACCTCTGGTAAAACAAGATGGAAAAGCGTACAAGCTTTCAGAAAACAAAGGAAAACCTTACATGATATTTTTCTACGCTTCATGGAATCCTTACATCGGAGAAGCTACAGTACCGGTTTTAAAAGAAGTTGTAAATTTCTACAAGTCTAAAATGAACTTTGTATTCGTGAATGTAGATGATACAAAAGATCAGTTTGTAAAAACAAGCAATTCTTTATTAAAAGGTATCCAGGGAGTGAATGTTTACGGAGAAAAAGGTATGGAATCTGAAATTGCTAAAAAATACGGAGTATATGGGTTTAAATTACCTTGCTTTGTAGTGGTAGATAAAAATGGTAAAATTGCCAGCAGATCTTTTGTAAATCTTGGCGAAATGGAAGTGGTAACTACTTTGGATCAATTAACAGGGCTTTCAGCTCCAAAAGTAAATCCAAATGAACAAATGCAGCCTCAGATGCAGATAGATCCTTCTGCACAACAACAGGCTCCACAGCCAACTGCTCCTCAGCCGGCTCAAACAAAATAATAAACTTTAATATAGTTGGAAACCTTATCTTCGGATAAGGTTTTTTTTATTGTATTTTTGCAAAATGGAACTGAAAGGTTCCATATTTAGAAAAAATAGAAATTGTAGAATGAGAAAGAAGAAAAATATTACTCTTGAAAATATTAAGCTGTTAACGGCAGGAGCAAAAGGAGTAGCCATAGGAAAGACAGAAGATGGTAAAACGGTGCTGGTTTCGGGTGCTATTCCGGGGGATGTGGTAAATGTCAGAGTGAAAAAAGCGAAATCAAAATATTTTGAAGGAGAAGCAACAGAGGTGTTGGTAAGGTCTCCCTTCAGAGTGGAACCCAGATGTGTGCATTTCGGAACTTGTGGTGGATGCAAATGGCAAAATATGAGCTACGAAAAGCAGCTTGATTTTAAACAGGAAGAAGTATATAATAATATTAAAAGAATTGGAGGAATTGAGGATTTTGAAACCGTTTCTATCCTGGGTTCTGAAGAACAATATTTTTATAGAAATAAAATGGAGTTTTCATTCTCTAATGCAAGATGGCTGACTCAATATGAAATCAGTTCCGAAGAAAATTTTGGCAGCAAAGATGCCTTAGGGTTTCATATTCCCGGAATGTGGAGTAAAATTCTTGACCTTAAAGAATGTTTCCTTCAGGAAGATCCGTCTAACGCAATAAGACTTGCCGTAAAAGAATATGCCGTTAAAAATGGCCTTGATTTCTTTGATGTAAGAAATCATGAAGGTTTCTTAAGAACCTTAATGATGAGACAAAACTCTATGGGTGAATGGATGGTTCTTTTTCAATTGTACAGAGAAGAAAAAGAAAACAGAGAAAAGCTTTTTGAGTATTTATTAGAGAAGTTTCCTCAGATTAAAACTTTAGTATACGCCATCAATCCGAAATCTAATGATTCTATTTATGATCTCGACATTGAGATATACTTCGGCGAAGGTTACCTGATGGAAGAAATGGATGGACTGAAGTTTAAAATAGGACCGAAATCGTTCTTCCAAACCAATTATAAGCAAGCTTTAGAGTTATATAGAAAAACATTGGAATTTGCAGATCTGAAAGGTGATGAAGTTGTTTATGACCTATATACCGGCACAGGAACAATTGCTCAATATGTAGCCAGAAATGCCAAGCAGGTAATCGGTATTGAATCTGTACAGGAAGCTATTGATGCGGCTATTGAACATGCAGAATTAAACGGACTTACGAATACAACTTTCTATTGTGGAGATATGAAAAATGTCTTTAACGATGAATTTATGGAAAACCATCCAAAAGCAGATGTATTGATTACCGATCCGCCAAGAGACGGAATGCATCAGAAAGTAGTAGAGCAAATCCTAAAACTTGCTCCGGAAAAAGTGGTATATGTAAGCTGTAATTCAGCAACACAGGCAAGGGATCTTGCTTTAATGAAAGATCATTATACTTTGGTGAAAATATTACCGGTAGATATGTTCCCGCAAACTCACCATGTGGAAAATATTGCCTTGCTGGTTAAAAAATAATTTATTTACATTTGAAGATCCAAAATATTAATATGAAATGTTGGTTTCACATGACAAAATAAAAATATGAACGTAAAGAAATATTTTAAATTCCTCATACTGACTTGTTTTTTAGGAGTGCTTTCTTCATGTGGAGGAGATGACGATATCTGTGAAAGCGGGGAAGGTACTCCCAGACTGGGAATTGCCTTTAAAGATGCTGACGGTAAGGTAATGACGTTAGATTCACTATATGTGAGTGTAGATTACGGTACGGGTGCCCTTGTAGATTTAGGAGTGACTGCCAATAATACATCAAGATTGATCCCTTTGCGTGTTGATGATGCCCCTTATACTGATATTTATTTTAAAAACAGAATTAAAGGGCCACAATCAAAGGTAAGGGTGAGTTATACAACAAAAGCTATTTATGTTTCGCCTGGATGTGGTATTAAAAAAAATTACGAAAATTTAAGTTCAGAATTATTAACTCCTAATCCGGTAAAAAAACTGGAAAACGGATTAAATCAGATAGAGAATGAAAACAAGACTAATCTTTTCCTTTTTTTTTAGTGTCTTAGGAATACTAAGTTGGGCACAGGAAAAAAAAGAAGTGAAAAAGGAAAAGGCGCATTGGAAATATGAACCCAATTTTATGGTTGGTTTCGATGCCCTTAATGCCGGTGTTTCTTTTTTCTCTGACAGAAAAGTGTACCAGGGGTTTATTTCCTCAAAGCTTAAAGAAAATGTTCACGTCATTGCAGAAGCCGGTTTTGAAAAAAATGTATATCAGAAGAACGGCTATGATGCTAAAGCGAATGGTCCTTTTGTTAAATTAGGAGCTTTCTATATGCTGGCAAAAGATGCAGAGAATGAATTTAACGGATTTTATGCAGGTGGAAAAGTAGCCGGATCATTTTATAATCAGGAATACATGTCAATTCCGGTGCGTGGATTTGGTGGGAGTAATTCTTCTGTGGCTTTTCCATCGTCCTCGCAATCTTCCTTTTGGTTAGAAGGTACTTTAGGCGGAAGAGTTCAGCTATTCAGTTCCAATTTTTATATTGATGTAAATCTTCAGCCTCGGTATATGGTATATACTTCTAAGCAGGATGATATCACCCCTATGATTGTTCCCGGGTTTGGAAGAAGTTCTTCGAAGTTCAATATGGGATTTGCATGGAATATTGCTTATAAATTTTAGAAATATAAATTATTGCCTTTGGCGATATGTAAAATACAAACTTCAGAATATTCTAAAGTTTGTATTTTTTTTAATAAATATGTTTATTTGGTGTAAGTTTTTGAAAAATATAACATTATTTCATTTATATAATTCGTAAAATAGTTATATTTGGCGGAATTATAATTATGTTTTAATTTATGAAAAGACTATTTACTGCCTTACTGGTAACTTTTGTAGGGGGAGCAGCGTTCGGACAATGGACGCCCACTTCCTTTAAAGGAGACAGTAACAAAAGAAGCACAGGATTAAAAGTAGATGGATCTAGCGTAAGAGGTAACGGGTACTATAAGTTAGACCTGGACTTACTAAGATCTCAATTGAAGAATGCACAGGAAATGGGACCAAATGCCAAACCTGTAGTGATCTCTCTTCCTTCAATGAATGGGAAGATTGAAAGATTTAATGTATACAGTTTTCCGGTTGTTGTAAAAGAACTGGCAGATAAGTATGATTTGGGATCGTACGTGGGAGCAAGTATTGATGATCCTACAAAGTATTTGAGATTCAGTTTAGCTCCAAATGATTTCCAGTCTATGGTTATTAATGGTGATAAATATGAATTTATTGAACCTGCTTCTGCTGATAAAACAGTATATGCTATTCACCCAAAAACAAGAAAGAATCGTGACTCTTTCTTATGTTCTACAGAAGAATCTCCTGCTGCGAAAAAGCAAATAGATGATTTGTTGCAAAAAGGACAGTCATTTTCAAATCAGCCAACGACCTTTGCTAAGAGTTCTGATAAGAAATTCAGAACAATGAGATTGGCGCTTTCGGTTACAGGAGAATATACTCAGTATTTTATGACGCTGGCGGGTGTGCCTGCTACGGCTACGGATGATGAGAAAAGAGCTCCTGCATTGGTTGCAATGAATGCTACTTTAAGTAGAGTAAACGGAGTTTTTGAAAAAGATTTTGCATTACACTTGAATTTACAGAATTTTCCGGCGGTAATCTACACCAATTCTGCTACAGATCCATATTCAGGTCCGCAAGCTGGGGTTGCCGGAGCATGGAATACAGAATTACAAGGTGCTTTAACTGCTAATGTTGGGAATACCAATTATGATATCGGCCATTTATTCGGGAGATCCGGAGGTGGAGGAAATGCAGGATGTATCGGATGTGTGTGTGTTAATCCAACAACCAATGTTCCTAAAGGAAAAGGTTCAGGATTTACTTCTCCGGCAAACGGAATACCACAAGGTGATACTTTTGATATAGATTATGTTGCCCATGAAATGGGACATCAGTTAGGAGGTAATCATACTTTCTCTCATAATATTGAGGGAAGCGGAGTGAATATGGAACCAGGTTCGGGATCTACTATTATGGGATATGCTGGTATTACAGGACCTAATACAGATGTTCAGGCTAATTCTAACCCATATTTCCATAAAGCAAGTATTAGCCAGGTTCAGGCTAACCTGATTGCTAAAACTTGTGATGTAGAAACTGCAATTACAAATAATCCGCCATCAATTGCTGAGCTTCCGACGTATAATATACCTAAGGGAACGGCTTTTGTTTTAACGGCTTCTGCTACAGATCCTGAAAACGATCCGCTAACTTATACTTGGGAAGAGGTTGATGATGCGGCACTTTCTATTGATAAGTTTAACTTAGGAAATACAACATCAGGGGCTTCATTCAGATCTCTTTCTCCGACTACAAGTCCAACAAGATACTTCCCGAAATTTGAATCTGTAATGAATGGAGTATTAAATAATGCAAACAATACATGGGAAGCAGTATCAACTAAAGCAAGAACTACAAACTTTGCTGTTACGGTAAGAGATAATAATGCAAACATTCAACAACAACAATCAGCTTTTAAAGTTCAGACAATTGTTGTAGGAGATAACGGACCTTTCAGATTAGCTAATCAATATGCTGATGTGAATACGCCAACTCCAATTCAGTGGATTGTAGCGAATACAAATGCAGCACCTTATAATGTTGCCAATGTAAAGATTGAGTATACTACCGATAATGGAGTTAACTGGACTTTACTATCCGCTTCAACACCTAACGATGGATCTGAAAACTTTACTTTCCCTTCTTCATTGAACGGACAGACTATTAAAGTAAGAATTTCTTCAATAGGAAATGTTTTCTACGCAGTGGGACCGGTTACAATAGCGCCTCTTTCTGCATGTAGTAGTGCTGCTCCTACCAATGTAGCGGTAAGTAATATCACTGTTTCTACAGCAAGTATATCATGGATGTCTTATACTGGCGCAACTTATAAAGTACGTTATAGAAAAGTAGGAACCACTTCATGGACAGAAGTTGATACAACAGTTCCTTCAATTAACGTAAGCAACTTAATAGATGATACAACGTATGAAGTTCAGGTTGCGTTGGTTTGTGGTACAACAATTGGCACTTACTCTGCATCAGTAAATTTTGCTACACCGATAATGCCTTATTGTACGGCTTCTACAGGTTCTGCAAGTTTTGAATATATCGCAAATGTAACGCTTGCCAACATAAACAACAATTCAGCAAGTAGTACTTATACAAACTATACAACCAATACAGCGCTTCAGGTTAATTTAACAAAAGGAACTTCATATCCTATCTCTGTAACAGTTGGTAACCCTGATGTTGCTGATTATGATGCTGTGGTTGCATTTATCGACTTTAACAAAGATGGTGTTTTCAGCGAATCAGAAAGAGTATTGGATTATCCTATAACACAAACACAACCATCAACTGTAGTGAGCGGAACAGTTACAATTCCAGCTAATGCAGTAGAAGGACAGCCTCTAAGAATGAGAGTAGTTGCAGTATTTGTTGGTGCAGGTACTAATAACGTAAACGTAGGGTTATCATTGCCTGCTGATTATGTGTGTGGAGATCTTTTCGATTACGGAGAAATTGAAGATTACAATGTAGTGATTTCACAGAATCTCGCAACATCTGATATTACCAAGTCTAACAATGGTATCCAGTTATATCCAAACCCGGCTACTGATGTATTAAACATAACAAAGGTTTCGGATAAAGCAACCTACAAGATTTATGGAGCTACAGGTCAGCTGATCAATAGCGGAAATATTAACAATGGAAAGGTTAATGTTTCAGCCTTAGTGAAAGGTGGATATATAATTACTATTGAAGAAAAAGGACAAGAACTGTTCAAGTCTAAATTTATCAAAAAGTAACCTATTTGTTCATAAAGTTAAATCCCCGAAGTTTTTCGGGGATTTTTTATTTTTAATCATATATAAGATTATCGTGAATTTTTTTAAAAAAAATCATTTTAACAAATGTATTACAATGAAAAAATGATTAGATTTGTGTAAATATTAAAATATTAGCGTATGAGATAAAATTATTCTTTTTAATGCAGATTATCTGTAAAGGTGATGTTTCAAGAATTATATTCGAACATCAAAAATTAGGAAATACTAGAATTACTTATTGTTATCAACATTAAATTTTTTAAAATATGAGTGGACTTTTACTCTGTAAAATGGGCCGACCTATAAGGGGGCTCATAACATTGCTATGTATGGTCTTCGGGCTGTTCCTACAAGCACAAACAGTTTCAATTGGTACAGGAACAAGTACTCAAAGATACCCGTTGACTCCTTACTACGGATTTCAACGTTCTGCATCGCTTTATACTGCTGCAGAAATAAATACTCCTGGTGGTGGAAGCATCTTATCCGTAGGGTGGGAAGCTACAGCGACCATGAATATTACCTTTCCTGTTAAAATTTATTTAAAATCCGTACCAGCTGCAACCACAACTATTACAGCACAGAATTGGGCCACAGTGACAACTGGGGCTACTTTAGTATATAGTGCTAACGTAACAAGTTTAGCAGTGGGTTGGAATACCTTCCAGTTACAACTTCCTTACAACTATAACGGAACGGATAACCTTATGGTTTTAGTCGAAACCAATTATGGTGGCGGTGGCGGTGGATCCGGACTTAACGGAGCTGCTTTTAAATATTCTACAGCGGCATCAAGCCATATGTATTATGAGACAGATACCACAGCTCCTACAGGAAATGGTACGGTAAACGGTAACAGACCAAATGTTCAGTTAACTTTTGGTACTCCTCCAACATGTTTAGCGATGCCTCCTGGTGGAACAATATCTACCGGAGCAATAACAGCAACAAGTGCAGTACTTAACTGGACTGCTTATACTCCTGTACCAGCAGGAGGTTATGATATATATTACAGTACGACAAACACTGCGCCTACAGCAGCAACAGTACCTTCTCAATCAGGTGTGACAGGTACTACGGCTAATTTATCTCCTTTAACTCCCAACTCAACTTATTATGTTTGGGTAAGAGCGAGATGTAGTGCAACGGACCAAAGTCCATGGACAGGACCAATTACATTTACTACACCACCTACCTGTATGCCTATGGCAGGCGGTGCAGCTTTAACTGTAGGTACAGTAACTTTAACGAGTGCGGTAGTCAATTGGACTGCTCCTACACCTGCACCTGCACAAGGATATGAGGTGTATTACAGTGCTACAAATACTGCTCCGACGGCTGCTACCGTAGGAACTCCGGTTACAGGTACTTCTACAACTTTGTCTCCTCTTACTGCAGGAACTACCTACTACTGGTGGGTAAGAGCAGTGTGTAGTCCTACTGATAAAACACCTTGGGTAGCTGGGTCTTCATTTACTCCGGGACAGATTGGTACAGGTACAGGGACAACAAGTAACCTTCCTGTATATTCTTATTATGGTTTTAACTATTCTCAACAGCTTTATACAGCTGCTGAAGTAGGTGCCGTATTAGGAACTTCTCTATTGATTACAGCAGTGAAATTTTATGTTGCTGCCCCTCAGACCCCTCAGACATCATATAATGAATGGGTTGTTTATTTAGGAAATACACCTAAAACCAGCTTTACAACTACAACAGACTGGGTGCCTGCAGGGAATTTAACCCAGGTTTACAGTGGGACACTTCCTACAATGACTGCCGGTACCTGGATTACCATCCCTCTGGCAACACCTTTCGTATGGGACGGTGTAAGTAATCTTGTCGTTGCAGTGGATGAAAACTCGCCAGGATATAGCACAAGTGCTGCAACATGGGGATCTTATAATGCAGGGTCAAACAGAGGAATATTGTATTATAACGATACAACTAACCCTGATCCTACTTCCCCTCCAACATCATCAAGCAGATATTCTGATATCCCAAGGCTGATGCTTACAGGGGTTGATTTACTACCTTGTTCTACTGCGCCTCCTACAAACATTGCCGTGAGTAATATCACATCAAGTTCAGCTATTGTAAGCTGGATGCCTGCAGTGGGAGCTACGTATGTTTTACAATATAGAGTGGTAGGTTCAGGTGCTGCGGGATGGCAAACGATCAATATCACCACTCCGCTTACCGGTAGTGCTACGATTAATAACTTAACAGATGGAACTCAGTATGAGTATCAGATAGCAACTAAATGTAATGGAACGCAAGGTGCTTTTTCACCTATCGGTACCTTTACAACTCCAACGTTGACTTATTGTAATAATACTCCGGTAAATACCACATCAAGTGGATATATCAGCAAAGTAGTAGTGGCTCCTACAAATGGTCCGCTAATGGTAAGCGATTCCGGATATGATGTTTATAAAGATTATTCGGCTGATCCTACCAGAGTAGTTACATTGTTGAGAAACTCTACAGGAAATAAAATTACAATCACCAAATTCTGGCCAGGTTCTACCTCTTCTTACGGAGTAGTTGCTTGGATTGATTTTAACAGAAACGGTGTTTTTGAAGTGTCAGAAAAAGTATTGGATACTTCAAGTAGTACAACAACTCCTGTGACAGCAACATTTATAATGCCTACTGCGGCTGGAGCTGTTTATAGTGGAACTCTTCCTACACGTATGCGTGTTGTAATGAAACAAAGTGGTGTTCCTACGGCTTGTGGAACATTCGGTCAGTTTGATTATGGTGAAGTGGAAGACTATGCTGTGAAATTTATTAATCAACCTGCATGTTCAACTGCTCCTCCAACGAATATCACTGTAACAAATATTACAGATACAAGTGCTACATTCTCATGGATAGGTGCTACGAATGCAACGTACAAACTTCAATATAGAAAATTAGGTTCTGGTGCAGCTGGCTGGGTTGTGGTAAATGTTGTTCCTGCTCCAGGGAACGTTTATACAACTACAGTTCCTTTAACAGAACAAACAGATTATGAAGTTCAGGTTGCAACAATATGTAATGGTAGTACAGGGGCATACTCTGGTCTGGTTCCATTTAGAACATTACCTCTGCAGTATTGTCCTATGGTAGGAAGTGGAGATAATGACCATATTTCAAATGTGACGGTTACCTCTTCTAACCTGGGAGTACTTCCAATGAGTAATACTTCTGTTCAGACGAACTATATCAGTTACACAACGCCGGCAACGCTTATTACTTTAGATGATAATTCTCAAAATAATAAAATTTCGGTATCAAAAGGATGGACTGGTTCTACAGGAAATGATGCGGTAAGTGTGTGGATTGACTTCAACAGAAATGGTCAGTTTGAAACAACTGAAAGAATTCTTAACTCAGCAGCAAGCACAACGACACCGGTCACAGCCAACTTTAATGTTCCATCAGGATCTTATACCGGAGCTCTGGGAACAACAATGAGAGTAGTACTGAAACGTACAACTGCTCCGGTAATGTGTCAGAATGCAATCGATGGAGAGGTTGAAGATTATAAAGTAATGATCAGACCATGTAGCAACGCTGTTCCGAATCCACCTACCTTTACTCGTACTCATAACTCAGCGGTTATTACCTGGACAGGTGTAACAAGTAATGTGAGTTATATAGTAAGATACAGAGTACAGGGAACTACAACATGGACGGAAGTATATGCTTCGACATTATTAGGAAATATGCCATTGACAGTTAACGGATTGATTCCGGCAACAACTTATGAAGTTGAAATTGCTGCAATCTGTGGAACTTCTATAGGAACAGCGACACCTATTAGAACGTTTACAACAAAATGTGATCCTACTCCTCCAACTGTTTCTATCAGTAATATTACTCCAACAACAGCATTGGTAACATGGGCTCCTCTTGCTGCGAGCTCTACCTATACAATGAGATGGAGAAAAGTAGGAACTACAGGATGGCCAAATGCTGATATCCTTCTTCCTGCTGCACCGGCAAATACTTATGTATTGGGTAGTGTGATTCCTTTGGAGCCTTTCACAACTTATGAAGTTCAGATTGCCAATATGTGTAATGGAGAAACTACTCTGAATCCATATTCAAATCCTAAAGTATTTACTACAGAAAGAATATGCGAAATTCCACCTCCAGGATTGACAATTACACAGTTATTGCCAACTTCAGCAGAGGTTAAATGGGATCCTTTCCCAGGAGCAACATATGTTCTTAGATATAGAAAAGTAGGTATTCCAAGCTGGACTGAAGTTCCGACAATAGTTAATAATGTGGTGCTAAACGGGCTTGTTGAACTTACTAAATATGAAATGCAGGTAGTCAACATCTGTAACGGTACCCCTGGAAATTATACCCCACCTTACTACTTTACAACACCAACTGTAATCTATTGTAAGATGGCTTCAGCAAGCTCAACGGGTGAGCATATTTCTAAAGTAACAGTGATCCCAACAGGAAAACTTAAAATGGAAAATGCATCAGGTGCTTCCACTTATACAGATTATACTGGAGTACCTAAAACATTCATTGAGATGATTCAGGGATCTAAAGACAATGAGATCATTATTGAGAAAAAATGGACAGGTAATACTTATAATGAAGGAATTGCAGTTTGGATCGATTTCAACAGAAACGGAGAATTCGATATCAATGAAAGAGTATTTACTTCATCACCAAATACTACATCTCCTGTATCAGGGAAATTTGATGTACCGGTTGATGCTTTCGTAAGCATGACGGATTACAAATATGTAGTAATGAGAGTTGCAATGTCAAGGGATGGTATTCCTGTAAGCTGTGCCAACTTTAATAACGGTGAAGTTGAAGATTATACGGTAAGAATTTCTAAACAAGGAGTTCCTAATCCATTAAATCAAACTGATATCATGATTTATCCTAACCCTGTAACTACAATATTATTTGTAAAGAATATTAGCAAAAAAGCAAAATATAAAATTTACAATGCAGCAGGACAGGTGATCGCAGATGGTATCTTACTAAACAACCAGGTCAATGTAAGCAGATTGATTAACGGCGTTTACGTAATTGATATTGATGATAACGGAAATACTGCACAGAAGAAATTTATCAAAGAATAATCACTTCGATTTAAAATAGAATAAGCCTCCAGAAATGGAGGCTTATTTTTTTTGCTATTTTAATTAATAGTTCAATACTTGTTTAAAATTTCAGTTAAACTATACTTTTGTATTTAAATTATTAATTAATTGTTTGTTTTGTTGTTAAGTATTCAGTGATTTTTTAATTTTAATTGTTTTATCTTAGATAAATAGCTAGATTTGTGAGATTAATACAAAATTAAGAGAAAAATTATGAAGAAAATCTTTACTTCTTTCTTTTTCCTTTATTTGTTGGCAATTGTTCATGCACAATGGGCACCGGCAACATTCACTGGGAAAGAAGGCTCACAAGCTAAGAGCTATTATTCTTTAGATATTTCATTGTTAAAGTCTCAATTGGAAAAAGCACAGGAAACGGGAAGGAATGCAAAACCTGTTACCATATCTTTACCGACTTTAAATGGAAAAATAGAAAAATTCGCAGTGTATAGTTTTCCGGTTGTGGTCAAAGAACTGGCAGATCAATATCAGTTGGGATCATATGTAGGGGTAGGGATTGATAATCCTTCAAGATATTTACGTTTTAGCCTAGCCCCTAATTATTTCCAGTCTATGATTTTTAGTGATCAGGGCTATGAATTCATAGAACCTGCTAATACTAGTAAGACAGTTTATGAAGTTCACCCTATGACAGAAGGAGGTATGGCCGGTTTTGTTTGCTCCACCGAAGAAAGTATCAGCAGTAAAAAAGACCTTGAAAAGCTTTATCAGGAAGGGAAATCATTTAAAAATCGACCCACCGATTTTGCCAGATCATCAGACCGGAAATACAGAACATTGAGATTAGCGATATCTGTTACCGGAGAGTATACCCAGTTTTTTGGTGGTACAGTTGCAGGTTCTTTAGCTGCAATTAACGCTACCCTTACAAGAGTTAATGGGATTTTTGAAAAAGATTTTGCTGTACATTTAAATTTACAGAATTATCCAAATGTAATTTATACGAATCCGAACACTGATCCATACTCTCCACCAACCTCCAGTAATAGCTGGAATGCTGAATTAAGAAATACTCTTACCGCTAATGTAGGTAATGCTAACTATGATATAGGTCATTTATTTGGAACACCAAGTCCTACTAGTGGAGGAGGGTCTGCAGGTTGTATAGGTTGTGTATGCTTAGATTATGGAAACCCTGATCCGGCTACACGTGGAGGAAAGGGTTCTGGCTATACATCTCCATTTCCTAATGTTCCTCCGCAAGGGGACAGATTTGATATTATTGTAGCTCATGAAATGGGACACCAATTAGGCGGGTATCATACCTTTACTTATCAAAATCAGGGGAACCAGGCACAGATGGAACCGGCTTCAGGATCAACAATTATGAGTTATCCGGGTGTGGCGGATAATCAAGGTGTTACGCCTCCTGCTGGGACTACTTTTAATGTTCAGCAACAGCATGATGCTTATTTTTTTAAAAAGAGCATTGATGATATCCAAACAGTTTTAGCACAAAGAACATGTGATGTAGAAACTCCTGTAACAAATAATCCGCCGATCATTGGTCCGCTTCCCACTTATACCATTCCTAAAGGGACTGCTTTTGTTTTAACGGCTTCAGTTACAGATGCTGAAAATGATCCCATGACTTATACTTGGGAAGAGGTTGATCTTATGTCGACACCGATTAATGCACTGAATTTAGGAACTACAGTAGAAGGACCTTCATTTAGGTCTGTAATGCCTACTACGAACCCAACCCGTTATTTCCCCAGGTTATCTTCTGTCCTTGCAGGAGTCTTAAATAATTCTAATAATCTTTGGGAAGCCGTATCCACAGTGGCCAGAACTTCCAAGTTTGGTATTACAGTACGGGATAATAATCCGGTAGCGAGCCAACAACAGACTCAGACTGCTGTTCAAACTATTACTGTTGGTGATAAAGGGCCTTTCAAAGTGAATCCTACTACTATTTATAATAATGGACCGACTACTGTAACCTGGGATGTTGTAAATACCAATGCAGCTCCTTATAGTGCTGCCAATGTTAAAATAGATTTTACAACCGACAATGGCGCAACCTGGAATGTAGTCTCGGCCTCCACTCCCAATGATGGAAGCGAATCTCTGGATTTCAGTTCCTTTCCTCTTACGGTAGGTGGAACAGCGAAAATCAGAGTAAGTGCTATTAATAATGTTTTTTATGCTGTGGGAACGGCTTCTATCGATACGCTGCCAGTATGCTCAGCTAATCCTCCTGGGGGTGTTCAGGTTACAGCAACGACGCAGACTTCTGCAACAATTACCTGGAACGCGTCATATAATGCAACTTACGTTGTACAATATCGTTTGGCAGGAACAACGAACTGGACAACCGTTACCCCTGCTCCAGCTACAAATACTGTGACAATTACCGGCTTAACACCAGGAACGCACTATGAAGTTCAGGTAGCCAATGTATGCTCAGGAGTGACAGGGAATTTTTCTGCCCCAGTAGTATTTATGACTCCGTATTGTGCAGCTACTTCTACCAGTACTGATAATGGATATATCTCAAATGTAACTGTAGCAGCTACCAATTCCTACACAATGAGTAATAATTCCGGCGCTAATAATTATACAGATTATTCTGCAGATGCAGCAAAACTTATCACCGTAATCAGAGGAACAAATAATAACAATATCTCTGTTGCAAAATCATGGCCTGCTACTACAAGCAGTAAGGGAGTAAGTGTCTGGATCGATTTTGATAAGAATGGAACCTTTGATGCTTCCGAAAGAGTTTTAAATGGACTTAATAATACAATTACTCCTGTAACAGGCACATTTACTGTGCCGGGGACTGCTTATGCAGGACCTCTTACAACCCGTATGCGTGTGGTATTGAGAGATACAAATAATCCCAACCAGTGTGGTAGTTTTACCAATGGAGAAGTAGAAGACTATGCCGTGAAAATTATTGATATGCCTGCATGCACCAACACTGCACCATCCAATATTACAATTAGTAACCTTACGCCTACATCAGCAAATGTGTCGTGGGCCGCAACAACCGGAGCAACCTATATTCTGAGATGGAAAAAAGCAGGTACCACAGCCTGGACAACCATAGATCCGGTACCGGCTCCTATAAATAATTATACCATTTCAGGTTTGATGGAGCAGACCCAATATGAAGTTCAGGTAGCTACAAAATGTAATGGCAGCCAGGGAACATTTTCTGCGACGCAACAATTTACTACTCCGATATTAGTATATTGTCCGATGACAGGTACAGGAACAAATGATCATATCGCAAACGTAACTGTTACATCGATAAATCCGGGATTACCTGCGATGAGTAATAATTCTGTTCAAACTAATTATATCAGCTATACTACTCCTGAAACACTTATCACACTAGAACTTGGTTCAGTCAATAATAAAATATCCGTAGGTAAAGGTTGGACAGGTGCAACAAGTAATACGGCAGTTGCAGCATGGATTGATTTTAACAGGGATGGTCAGTTTGATAATTCCGAAAAGATTATCAGTTCTTCCGCAAGTACAAGCACACCTGTTACTAATTTATTTGGAGTTCCTGCTGGTGCCTATTCTGGACCATTTACAACCACGATGAGGGTTGTTTTGCGACGTACAAATGACCCGGTCATGTGTCAGAATGCAATTAATGGTGAGGTTGAAGATTATGCGGTAAGATTAAAGCCATGTAGTACCACAACACCAACAAATCTGACATTTAGCACAATAACTCACAACTCAGTTATCATTAACTGGACAGGATCTACTAATAATCTTACCTATGTTTTACAATATAGAGTACAGGGAACCGCGACATGGACTAGTGTGCCAGTTGCTAATGTTCCGTATACATTAAATAATTTACTTCCGGCAACGACTTATGAAGTGCAGGTTGCTGCAAATTGTGGAATTTCTAATGGTACATTTACCCCGATTAGTGTATTTACAACGAGATGTGACCCAACACCGCCCACTATTACTGTAAGTGCTGTTACAGCAAACTCTGCTTTAGTTACCTGGAATCCTACCATAGCGGGTGTATCTTATACCATGAGATGGAGGAAAGTTGGTGTTACTACCTGGCCTAATCCTGATATTTCCCTGCCGTCTGCCCCAGCTAATACTTACACATTTAGCGGATTAGATCCTTACACAACTTATGAAGTACAAATCGCGAATCAGTGTAAAGGAGAAACAGCCTGGAATCCTTATTCAAATCCTGCGGTATTTACTACAGAAAGAACATGTGAAATACCTCCGCCGGGATTGACGATCACTCAGTTGCTTCCTACCTCTGCAGAAATCAAATGGGATCCTTTCCCGGGAGCCACCTATATTCTGAGATATAGAAAAGTGGGTATTCCAAGTTGGACCAATATTTCCGTGAATACCAATAATTATACATTGACAGGATTGATGGAGCTGACGAAATATGAAATGCAGGTTGCTAATGTTTGTAATGGCACTCCGGGTGCTTTCACTCCACTTTATTACTTTACAACTCCAACGGTAATTTATTGTACTATGGCTTCAGGAGGTTCAGCAAGTGAACATATTGCTAAAGTTACTGTAAAACCAAACGGAAAACCAATCATGGAAAATGCCTCAGGAGCTTCAACCTATACGGATTACTCAGGAATTCCAAAAGCATTGATAGAAGTTATTCAGGGATCTACCGATAATGAAATCGTCATTGAGAAAAAATGGACCGGAAGTACATATAATGAAGGAATCGCAGTCTGGATCGATTTCAACAGAAACGGAGAGTTTGATATTAATGAAAAGGTATTTTCCTCACCTCCAAATAAAACAACTCCTGTGTCTGGCAAATTTAATATCCCTGTGGATGCTGTTTTAAGCATGACAGCTCATAAATACGTCATCATGAGAGTGGCAATGGAAAGAGATGGCATTCCTGTAAGCTGTCTCAACTTTAAAAACGGAGAAGTAGAAGATTATGCCGTGAAAATTTCTGGTAGAGTAGTGCCTAATCCTATCAACCAGACAGATATATTGATTTATCCTAATCCGGTAAGTTCAATATTATATGTGAAAAATATCAGTAAGAAAGCCAGATACAAAATTTACAATGCAGTAGGACAAATAATTACTGATGGAATTCTTCTGAATAACCAGGTGAATGTAAGTAAATTGATAAACGGTGTATATGTAATAGATATTGATGATAACGGCAAAACTGCACAAAAGAAATTTATCAAAGAATAATACTTCGATTTTTAATAATAAAGTAAGCCCTCCGAAAAGAGGGCTTATTTGTATGTTGTGATAAGGAATTATTCAATATTAAAAATGACCTTTTCAGTCTGTTCCTTCAGCTCTTCCAGATTGGTGTTGTTATAAATGATACAATCTGCCATTTTAATCTTATCTCTTTCCGGCATTTGTTTTTCCATAACAGCTTCCACTTCACGATAGGTTTTGTGGTCTCTGTCCATCACTCTTTTGATTCTGATGTTATCTTCAGCAGTGACCAAAAGAGATTTATAACATTGTCTGTTAAGTTTTAATTCAAATAATAATGCTGTTTCTTTAAAAACCAGGTATTTGGTTTGCCCTTTCAACCAGTTTTCAAAATCTATCCGTACTGCGGGATGGATAATTTCATTAAGTTGATGAAGTAAATCTCTGTTGTTGAAAACTTTATCGGCTACAAATTTTCTGTTGTATAGACCATTTTCATCATAAGATGCTTCACCCAATAATTCTTTAATCTTTAATTTTAGCTCTTCATTTTCGTTGACAATCGTTTTTGATCTGTCATCAGAATAATAGACAGGGAATCCAAACTCTTCAATAAAACGCGCTACAGTCGTTTTTCCTGAACCTATTCCTCCTGTTAAACCTATGATCTTGGGCGCCGGCTCAGGTTCCGGCTGTTGTACTTCTGAATGTAACTCTTCCATAATTAATAATTAATATCCAAATACATCGTTAAAACTAAACGTCTCATCCAGTCTTACTCCTTTTTCCGTCATCTTAAGACTTGCCAGCTCATGATGAGCATCATGTTCGAAAAACAACAGATATTCATTATCAATACATTGCTTCAGGAATTTTCCTTTTTCTTCCATTGTTAAAAGAGGTCTCGTGTCATATCCCATTACATAGACAGGGTTAATATGTCCTGCCGTTGGAATAAGGTCTGCTGCAAAAACAATCGTTTTTTCCTGATATTGGATAACAGGAAGCATTTGTTTTTCTGTATGCCCATCCACAAAGATGACGTCCATTTTCAAATCAGGGGCGAATCCGTAATTTCCGGTGGTAGGAAGAGGCAAATAGTTTAATTGTCCGCTTTCCTGCATAGGAAGAATGTTTTCCTTCAGGAAGCTTGCTTTCTCTCTTGCATTAGGCTCTGTTGCCCACTGCCAGTGATTTTCATTTGTCCAGAAATGTGCATTCTTAAAGGCCGGTCTATAACCTGTTTTGTCATCATTCCATTCAATAGCGCCACCACAGTGGTCAAAGTGTAGATGAGTAAGGAATACATCGGTGATATCCTCCTTTACAAAACCATATTTTTTTAAATTCTTATCCAGGTTATCATCTCCCCAAAGAGAGTAGTGGCCAAAGAATTTATCATCTTGTTTGTTGCCAAGACCACAATCAACTAGAATTAGTTTTTTGCCGTCTTCAATGAGAAGGGAACGGGTTCCCAATTCGATTAGATTTTTTTCGTCTGCCGGGTTCGTTTTTTCCCACAGACTCTTTGGGACGACTCCGAACATTGCGCCGCCGTCCAGCTTAAATTTTCCACATTGTATTGGATATAACTTCATATATATTTTTGATTATTTCTTTATTAATTTCATTTTTTCAGCAATTTTTCTGGCATCATCATCCGATTGTTCCAGATGCGAAATAATGTTTTGAAAATCATTTTCTTTTCTGTTTTGAGAAAGCTTTTGCTTAATAAATATTTCTGTCGGAATTATCTTAAGACCGAAAGCCCCTTTCATTTCCTTTTCTACAAACTCATTTCCCATATCTTTCACCATCATGGGGCATTGCTGGAAATTTTCGTATTTGGATGTTAATTTGTCCAAATGACGATACAGTTCATCATGATTCATTAACTCAACCTTTCCGTAGATCTGAACCGCCTCATAATTCCATGTGGAAACATTGATGTGGTTGTACCAGCTGCTTGAAATATAAGTATGGGCTCCCAGAAAATCACAAAGAACTTCATCGCCGTTTTTCAAACTTTTCGCCTGTGGATTTGCTCTTGAAATATGAGTTTCAATATAAGCATTTTCCGGGTCATCTTCATTCAATATCATCATAGAATGTGTGGCCCGAATCTTATCCACAGAAGAAATCAACAGAGCAAAAGAATTTTCTGTGATAATTTCTTTCATCACATGTATGTCTTCACTCCTGTATAATTTAGGTACAAACATCAATTTTTATTTAACATTAAACTTTGAATCAGAAAAGTTCTCCCGGGTTTTTAGGTCTGGTAATATTCAAATGTTTATAAGCTTTGTCTGTCACTTCTCTTCCTCTCGGGGTTCTGATAATAAATCCTTCCTGGATCAGAAATGGTTCATATACTTCTTCCAGTGTTTCCGGATTTTCGGCAATGGATGTGGCAAGAGCAGAAATACCAACCGGCTTTCCTTTGAAGTTTTCAATCATGACACGCATAATCTTGTTATCCATTTCATCCAGTCCGAATTCATCTACATTAAGAGAATTTAAAGCATATTTGGTAATGTTGATTTCAATCTCACCATTTCCCTTGATTTCTGCGAAATCGCGTACCCTTCTTAGTAATGCATTAGCAATCCTTGGTGTTCCACGGCTTCTTCTTGCAATTTCAATGGCTGCATCTTCATAAATGACCACTCCCAAAACCCTTGCACTTCTCTGAATGATCACAGATAAAAGTTCAATAGAATAGTATTCCAGTCTGCTTTGAATACCAAATCTCGCAAGCATGGGTTTCGTCAGCATACCACTTCTGGTGGTGGCTCCTACTAAGGTAAAAGGATTCAGACCAATCTGAACACTTCTCGCATTAGGGCCTGTTTCCAGCATAATATCAATTTTATAATCTTCCATGGCAGAATACAGATATTCTTCCACTACCGGAGAAAGACGGTGAATCTCATCGATGAAAAGAACGTCATTTTCTTCCAGATTGGTCAATAAACCTGCTAAACTTCCCGGTTTATCCAATACAGGACCTGAAGTAATTTTACAATTTACTCCCAATTCATTAGCGATAATATTGGCTAAAGTAGTTTTCCCCAATCCCGGAGGACCATGCAACAGTACATGATCAAGTGCTCCGCCTCGCCTTTTGGCTGCAGAAACAAAAACTTCAAGGTTTTCCAGCGTTTTTCTTTGTCCCGCAAAATCTTTAAAGCTCTGGGGACGGATTTGCTCTTCCTGCATCAGCTCCTCGCGTGAGTAGTTTTCCTTATCTGGATGTAAAAAATCTGGCATTAATTCATTTCATTTACTTCAAAGATAACAAATTTAGACTAAGGTTGAAGGCGAGATTGAGAAAAGGTTGAATTAAGACAGAAGTTAAGGCTGATGCAAGGTAAGGGCAGAGAATTAGGAGAGCTAAGACTTACTATATTGAGATATTTTAAGTATTTTTGAGAGGAAATATAAAGTTTGAATGATAAAATTTAAATTTGACCGGAAGTCTTCAAAATGACAAAATTTGTTGTACTAAAAGTTTCCGGATATTAAAAAGAATTAAATAAAGCATTCATCTTCTAACCTTTAGCCTAAATACATGAAATTAATAGGACCTTTCAAGCAGGTAGTAACACTTGCCAACTTACCATTAAGAGGAAAATTAACCGACGATCAACTTGAAATTATTGCTGATGGAGGAATTGTAGTGGATAATAATGTCATTCAGAAAATTGGGAATTTTGCAACATTAAAAGCCGAAAATCCCAACATAGAAATCGAACTGATAGAAGGAGAACAGGTTATTCTTCCTGCTTTTGTAGATTCACATACCCATATTTGTTTCGGTGGAAACAGAGCCAATGATTTTGCCATGCGTAATGCAGGGAAAACTTACCTGGAAATTGCAGAAAGCGGAGGCGGGATCTGGAGTTCGGTGCAACATACCAGAAATGCTTCAGAAGAAGAACTGCTGAACACTTTATTAGAACGTATAAACTTCCTTATTAATCTTGGAATTACAACTATTGAAGTAAAGAGTGGGTACGGTCTGGATGTGGAAAATGAGCTGAAAATGCTTCGAATCATTAAAAAAGCTCAGGAATCAACGAAAGCGACTTTAGTTCCTACATGCCTTTCAGCCCATTTGAAGCCGAGAGATTTTGAAGGAAGCAATCCTGAATATCTGGAGTATATCCTTACCGAAATTTTACCAAAAGTAAAAGAAGAAAAATTAGCCAACCGTGTGGATATCTTTATTGAGAAATCGGCCTTCCAGCCTGAAGAAAGTAAAGAATTTCTACTTAAAACGAAAGGTTTAGGTTTTGAAATTACCGTTCATGCTGACCAGTTTACTCCGGGAAGCTCAAGAATAGCGGTAGAAGTAGGAGCAAAATCGGCGGACCATCTGGAAGCAACAATTGATGAAGATATTGATTTTCTAGCACAATCGGATACCGTAGCAACAGCACTTCCGGGAGCAAGTTTAGGCTTAGGTGAAAAATTTACTCCGGCAAGAAAACTTTTGGATGCCGGAGCGATCGTAGCAATTGCCAGTGACTGGAATCCGGGCTCAGCGCCGATGGGAAATTTAATTACTCAAGCTTCCATTCTGGCTACTTTCCAAAAGTTGACCACTGCTGAGGTATTAGCCGGAATGACTTTTCGTGCTGCCTTTGCTCTTAATCTGGAAGATAGAGGAGTATTGGAACCTGGCAAAAAAGCTGATTTTGTTACTTTTAAAACGAATAATTTTCAGAATGTACTTTATAATCAGGGAAGTTTAAAAGCCGAGAATGTATTTATCAATGGGATAAAAATATAATGGCAAGCTTTTAAAGATTTGCAGGAGAAATTTACATAAACAACCAAGGTAAAGACTGAAAATAGGCCTATCGTTCTTATATCGAGGTCTTTGCATATTATTTGAAAGCTGCTTTTATATCTAAACAATATTAGCTAGCTTTACTGGATATAATGATGTGACTAAAATTGAATTTTTAAAGAATTATGTTTCAAAATATTTGGCAGGGTAGATTGGATGGAGAAGAACTTCTCTTCCACAGGCTATTTCAGAGAGTAAAAGAAGAACAGAATTACGACAATATTTCAACGAATGATTTCGTTTTACATGGCTTTGCTGTGGACGAGGGAGTGAGGAGAAACAAAGGCCGTCAGGGAGCTAAAGAGGCTCCGGATGTGATCAGGAAAAATATGTCTAATTTTCCGGTGATTCTTCCGGATTTCTCCATGCTGGATTTTGGAAATATTACCTGCGAGGACGGAAACCTGGAAAGTTCCCAGAATAACCTTGCAAAAAACGTATCTAAAGTACTTTTAAAAGGCGGAAAATCTCTCGTGCTAAGCGGAGGCCATGAAGTTACCTATGCCCATTATCTGGGCGTAAAAACTGCCTTTCCTGAACAAAAGATTGGGATTATCAATATTGATGCTCATTTCGATAACAGACAACCTGAAAATGGTGTAGGTCCAAGTTCCGGAACGGGATTCTGGCAGATCGCGCAGGAGGGTCCTATCAATTCTTTACACATCGGAATTCAGAGAAATTCAAATACATTAAAACTTTTCGATACGGCGCATCAGTATGGAATGAAATATATCCTTGCCGATGAGCTCTTTTTTGAAAATCTTTCTTCAATCTATCAACGCATTGATGACCTGTTGAACAACGTTGATTACGTCTATCTTACCATTTGTATGGATGTTTTTAATGCATCTATCGCTCCGGGAGTTTCTGCTTCCGCATATAATGGTATCTTTGCAGACGCAACCTTTATGCATTTTTACAGGCATATTTTAAAGAATAAAAAACTGGTTGCACTGGATGTAGCTGAGGTAAACCCGTCTTTTGATATTCAGGACAGGACGGCAAGACTGGCAGCATGTCTGGTGAATGAATGGCTAATGATGTAAGATAAAATTATATTCTTCCGATAGAGAAAATCACTATTTTATTTACCCTTAAGGAACAGAATTTGCTGATTTTATCCGTGCTTTTAAAATAATGGCACTCGTAAATTCATTAGCTGAATTTAAAACAGAAATTATATTATGGAACAATTGATTGAAAGCAAGCTTGTTAAAGCCGATAAAGCGTTTTCAGCATGGAGAAAAGTGCCGTTTGAGGAAAGGCAGAAGTTAATTGCAAAAGCAGCAGAAATTTTAAAAAATAATTCGGAAAAATTTGGAAGGATCATTACTACTGAGATGAACAAACCGATTTCAGAATCGATTGCCGAGGTTGAGAAGTGTGCTTTAATGATGAATTATTATGCGGATGCTGAAAATATTTTAAAACCTGAAAAAGTAGCATCTGAATTTGCCTATTCTGAAGTTCATTATGTTCCAAAAGGGGTGATTTTAGGGGTGATGCCGTGGAATTTTCCTTTCTGGCAGGTGTTGAGATTTGCTACTCCTGCAATTTTGGCAGGAAATACGGTAGTTTTGAAGCATGCATCAATTTGTTTCGGAAGTGGAAATGCGATCGAAGAAGCTCTTTTGGAAGCAGGTTTTCCGGAAGGTATTTTCCAGAACTTAGAAGTAGGACATCAGGCCGTAAAGGAAATTCTTGAACATGATGCTGTAAAAGGAGTAAGTCTTACAGGGAGTGGAAAAGCAGGTGGAGAAGTGGCTTCAATAGCTGGTTTAAATATCAAAAAATCTTTACTTGAACTAGGCGGAAGCGATGCCTTTATCATTTTTGAGGATGCCGATCTGCAGGAAGCTGCAAAATCAGGAGTAAAATCAAGGCTTCAAAACTGTGGTCAAACCTGTACTGCTGCTAAAAGATTTATCATTGATGAAAAGGTTGAGAATGAATTTTTACCTATTTTCATTGAAGAATATAAAAAATATGAGATTGGTGATCCTTTTAGTAAAGACACCAAACTAGCCGGAATGGCAAGACCTGACCTTGCTGATGAGTTGGAGGCCCAATTCAACAGAGCATTGGAAAATGGTGCGGAAATCATCATTCCTTTGGAAAGAATTTCAGAGAATCAATTTAAACCAGGTTTAATCAGGGTTCAGGAAGGAAATCCAATTTTAAAAGAAGAGCTTTTCGGACCTCTTGGAATGGTTATGATTGCTAAAGATGCTGATGAAGCTCTACAGATTGCCAACGATATCCCTTTCGGACTTTCTAATTCTGTCTGGACTAAGGATAAAGACCGCCAGGTATTCTTCATCGAAAACCTTGAATCAGGCACTGTTAATATCAACAGAATGACCAGTTCTGACCCGCGTTTCCCATTCGGTGGCTCAAAGGGTTCAGGATATGGGACAGAGCTTTCTTTACTGGCTTTAAAAGAGTTTGTGACAGCAAAGACTATCGTAGGCAACTAAAACCTTACAGTGTCATTCCGAGGAACCGAGGAATCTCGGAGATTCTTCACTGCACTTCTGAACTACGTTCGCAAACCTCCGGTTTGTGTTCAGAATGACAGAGTCCACAATATTATAATACGACAATAAAAACTCCCGGAAATTAATTTCCGGGAGTTTTTTATATGCTTTGACAAAAAGTAATTTTGCTTATTGCTTATTGCTTATTGCTTATTGCTTATTGCTTATTGCTTATTGCTTATTGCTTATTGCTTATACTGTTGTCAATCTTAATGTATTTGTCTTTCCGCCTTCATAGGATGGAGTAGCGTTAATGTTGATAACAAAATCTCCGGTTTCAATATACCCGTAGTTGTGGGTAAGCATATTAACCTGAATGATGGTTTCATCCGTAGACTTCTTCATATCATAATAATACGCGTGAACACCCCAAAGAAGGTTCAACATGGTGATCACCCTTTTATTTCCACTGTACACGATGATTTGAGAATTTGGTCTGTGAGCCGCAAGCTGGAAAGCTGTATATCCAGAGTGAGTAAGAGTTACAATAGCCGAAACATTCGTTGTTTTAGCAATTCTTACCGCTGCAAGACATACTCTGTTGGTGATGAATCTCTCATCAATACAGTTATAATCTTTTTCGATGGGCTCATTTTTATGTTGATAGAAATGAGTGGTCTCAATGTTTTTTACAATTTTAGCCATGTTTTCCACAACCTGTACAGGATATCTTCCTACAGAAGTCTCCCCTGAAAGCATTACAGCGTCAGCACCATCCAATACAGAGTTGGCAACGTCATTTACTTCCGCCCTTGTTGGCGTCAAGCTGTTGATCATGGTTTCCATCATCTGGGTAGCAATGATAACCGGTTTGGAATAGAATCTTGCTTTCTCTACCAGATTTTTCTGGATGGCAGGAACTTCTTCCATTGGAACTTCTACTCCAAGGTCACCACGGGCAACCATTAATCCGTCACATTCTACAAGAATTTCTTCAATATTTTTAACCCCTTCCGGTTTTTCAATCTTCGCGATAATCGGAGTTTTGAATTTACCATTTGGATGCTTGGCAATTAATTCCTTTAAATCAATGATATCCTGGGCATGACGAACAAAAGAAAGTGCGATCCAGTCTACTTCCATGTCCATCATGAAGTTGGCATCCTGAATATCTTTCTCCGTCAATGCAGGAAGAGAAACCTGCGTGTTAGGTAGGTTTACTCCTTTTTTAGAACTTAGAGGTCCTCCCTGGATTGTTTTAGCTTTTACGGTATCTTTTTCGTTGGTTTCAATAACCTCCAATACAAGCTTACCGTCGTCAATAAGAATTCTTTCTCCTGCTTTTACATCCTGAGGAAACTGTTGGTAAGTCATGTAAACTTTGGTAGAATCTCCTTCCATCTTTTCATTGGTGAAAGTAAGAATGTCTCCAGGGTTCAGGTAAGATCCTTCCTTTACGACACCGACTCTCAGCTTCGGTCCCTGAAGGTCTCCGAGGATACCCACCGAATACCCGTACTCGCTGTTTAGTTCTCTAATTATATCAATATTTTTTCGAACTAAGTCGTAATCTGCATGGGAAAAATTTATTCTGAAAATATCAACACCCGCCTTCATTAAATCTAACATTACCTCCTTCGATGATGAAGCCGGCCCTAGTGTTGCGATAATTTTTGTCTTCTTTAAATACTTATTCATAATACTGGATAATTTGATAAAGTTCCTCTTCAGAACTCAGTGTATAATCTTGAATTGGAAACACAAGATTTTCAGGGAGCAAAATTACGGAAAAATCAGGAAACTGTTCCGAACTATGCAGAATATATTCTACATCTACCTGATTATTTAATAAAAATTTAATGTTTTCTTCTTCTGTAAAGAGTTCGGTTTGAACTTTTTTTTGCTTACTTTCAGAAGATTTGTTTGAAATAAAAGTAAAACAAGTCTTTGAAAACTTGTGGTAGGCCTCATATCTCGGAAAAAAATAGTCATAATAATCCCCATGAAAAACAAGATCTTTTTTTCTTGAGAAACTGAGGTCGTTATTTTGATTGATTTTGAAAAAAAACTCGTGAGCGGGTATATCTTTTGCTAATCTTACCAATCCTATGGCAATATCTTCAAATTCTATATCATCCAGATCATAAAGTTTTTGAATTTCCAAGTATATTTTCTTTTTTATTTAAGATATAAAATGCTCTTTGTGCTGCCTTTTCCTCCGCTTTTTTCTTAGACGTTTCTGTTGCATTGGCAATTTTTTCGTCTCCTAACCAAACGTGGCACCTGAATACGATCGATTTATTCACCTGGATTTCTTCGCAGGTTTCATATTTTATATTGACCTTCTTCTTTTGGCTCCATTCCAGCAGCAAACCTTTATAACTTACAATTTTATTTTCAAGCTTATTGATTTCGGAAGGCGTCAGCAATTTTTCCATAATGATCTTTTTGCAAGTATCATAGTGGAAGTCCAGGTAAACGGCACCGATTAAGGCTTCAAATAAGTTTCCGGAGATATTTTCACCCAAAGCTGAAGAACTGTTTTGCTTTTGCAAAAGGTTGGTAAGTTTGAGATCTTCTCCTAGTTTATTAAGGTTTTTCCTATTAACAATCTTAGATTTCATCTGTGTCAGATATCCTTCATTAGCCTGAGGATAAGTCTGGAACAAATGACAAGAAATAATTGTACCCAAAACAGAATCTCCTAAAAATTCAAGTCTTTCGTAATTGCTGTCTTGATTTTTAGAAGAATTTTTCAAAGAAAAAGCCTCACGGTAAAGAGCAAGATTTTGAACCTCCGTACCCAAAACTCTGTTGAGCTCGGTACTGAGAAAATAGTCTCTCTCCGTTAATTGTCTTTTTCTTTTTTTGAGAAGGAATTTAGAAAAGTATTTCTGTAACTCCATTCATTGAATTTAGATTTTCTTAAATAGAACGCAAGCGTTATGCCCGCCAAATCCAAAAGTATTGCTCATGGCTACTTTTACATCTTTCTTCACAGCTGTATTAAACGTAAAGTTTAGTCTGCTGTCAATATTTTCATCATCAGTAAAATGGTTGATGGTAGGAGGAACAGTACCATGAATAATAGTTCCTAACGCAGCGATAGCTTCAATGACACCTGCCGCCCCTAGAAGGTGACCTGTCATCGATTTTGTAGAATTGATCTGAATGTCAAAAGCATGCTCGCCTAATAATCTTGAAATTGCATTGGATTCTGCGATGTCTCCTAATGGAGTAGAAGTACCATGCATATTGATATGATCTACTTCATCAGCAGTTAAACCAGCATCTTCCAGACAACTTTTCATTACCAGATAAGCGCCAAGACCTTCAGGATGTGGAGCGGTCATGTGATGTGCATCAGCACTAAGACCTCCTCCTAATAATTCTGCATAAATTGTTGCACCACGTTTTACTGCGTGCTCATATTCTTCAAGGATGATCGTTCCTGCTCCTTCTCCTAATACAAATCCGTCTCTGTCTTTGTCAAAAGGTCTTGAAGCTGTTTTTGGATCGTCATTTCTTGTAGAAAGTGCCATCATTGCATTGAATCCACCGACACCACTTGCAGTAACGGCAGCTTCTGAGCCTCCGCACACAATTACATCAGCTTTTCCTAACTGGATCAGCATTTTGGAATCAATTATAGCATTTGCTGAAGATGCACATGCAGATACAGTAGTATAATTGGGTCCGTGGAAACCATACTCGATAGAGATGTGTCCCGGAGTAATATCCGCAATCATTTTAGGAATAAAGAAAGGATTGAATCTAGGAATTTCCGTATTGGCCCATCCTAGTACTTCAGTTTCAAAAGTCTCTAAACCTCCGATTCCGGAACCCCAAATTACGCCGACTCTGTTTTTATCTACATTGTCTTCAATAATTCTGGAATGTGCTACAGCTTCTCTTGCTGCAACAAGCCCCAACTGGGTGTTTCGGTCCATTTTTTTTGCTTCTTTCTTATCGAAATGCTGCAATGGATCGAAATCTTTCACTTCACAAGCGAACTTTGTCTTAAAGTTTGTGGCATCAAAAAGAGTAATCGGAGCGGCACCGCTCTCACCTTTTACAAGATTTTCCCAGTATTCTTTTGCATTATTTCCAATCGGTGTTATTGCTCCAAATCCGGTTACAACTACTCTTTTTAATTCCATAAACTTTGTTTAATTTCTTTTTTGTTGAAGAATATTATTTATTTACTACTTCTTCGATGTAAGCGATAGCGTGTCCTACAGTAGTAATTTTTTCAGCTTGGTCATCTGGGATTTGAATGTTAAATTCTTTTTCGAATTCCATGATTAACTCAACTGTATCTAGTGAATCAGCTCCTAAATCGTTAGTGAAGCTAGCTTCAGGAGTTACTTCTGTTTCTTCAACGTCAAGCTTATCAGCGATGATAGCTTTTACTCTTGATGCAATGTCTGACATAGTAAATTATTTTTTTTAATTGTTAGATGGTGCAAATATATAAAATTCTTTACGATAAAACATTTTTTTAGTCTTTTTTGTGGATGGGAGGTCTTCATTTTAGGTGATGAAGTTTTAGTGTTTTAGTTTTCAGTGTTTTATAATAAGATGGAAGAGAAGTGTTTATTTTAAAATTGAAGGTAAGTTGACTTCTTATGAAGATGATTTTGTTTTTGAAAGGGATGGTTTTCGCCATGCTGAGCAGATAAGAAGTGAATAAGTCTATCATTTGTTCTTTATTTACCCATCGTGAAATTGGGATATTAACTATGTTGAAAGCTTTTAAAATGAAAGAATTCTTTACGAGTCTTTTCCTTATGTCGTAAGAGTTATATTATATTCCCGCACTGTTTTTGCTGTAGATGCATTATAATCACTTAAATAATATGTCTATGAATACAGTAATCGGACTTATCGCAGGAAGCTTACGTAAAGAATCTTTCTCCAAAAAAATAGCATGGGCTCTTATTGACATGGCTCCCGAAGGATTTGAATTTAAAATTATTTCCATTGAAGATTTACCTGTATACAATCAGGATTTTGATGATTACAATAATGTTCCGGAATCTTATGTAAAGTTTAGAGAAGAAATCAGAAGTATTGAAGGGGTGATTTTTATTACTCCTGAACACAACCGGTCTGTACCTGCTGCTTTGAAAAATGCCATTGATATTGGCTCCAGGCCATCGGGGAAAAGTGTATGGAATGGAAAACCGGGAGCTGTCTTCAGCAATTCACCCGGGAATTTATCGGCTTTTGGAGCGAATCATCATTTGAGACAAAGCCTTGTCTTTCTTAATATTCCAACGATGCAGCAACCTGAGGTTTATTTGCCTCATATCAACAAAATGTTAGATGAAAACGGGAATTTAAATGATAAGGATACTAAAGATTTTTTGCAGAAAGCAGTCGATGCCTACATTGAATGGTTTAAAAAGAATAAATAAAATAGCATTAATAAGTACGTTAAAATAAATACCACTGAATAGTTCGGTGGTTTTTTTTGAGCTTTTTAACAAAGTTACATTGAGCTTTTCAACAAAATAATAAGGATGTATTTGTCGGAACTTTGTCCTGTAAAATTAAAATAAATAGAGATGAAACGTATAGACAAAGCCTATATAAACGGCGAATTTTCCGCGTTGAACGGAAATGAAATTTTTGATCTGATCAACCCGTCAAACAACCAAAAAATTGGTGAAGTGGTATTGGGAGACGAAATGGATACCCAGAAAGCGATTGCTGCTGCAAAAGATGCTTTTAAAACATTCTCCAGAACAACTATTGAAGAACGTATTGCTATCCTTGAAAAATTACAAAAAGCAGTTGAAAGTCGTGAAACAGATCTTATAGAAACTATGATCCTGGAATATGGAGGAACCCGACAGTTTTGTACGGCAAGTTTTCAGAATATGGTGAGTGGTTTTAGCAGTATGATAGAAACTCTGCGTCATTTTCAGTTTACCAGAAAGGCCGGAAATACTCAGGTTCAAATGACACCGGTAGGAGTGGTGGGGATTATTACTCCCTGGAATTCCAGTAATGGTTTTATTTGCAATAAGTTTGCTACAGCAGTTGCTGCAGGTTGTACGGTGGTGGTAAAGCCGAGTGAAATGAGTGCGCTGCAAACTCAGGTTATTCTTGAATGTTTTCATGATGCCGGGCTTCCAAAGGGTATTTTTAATCTGGTTAATGGGTTAGGAAATGTGGTTGGAAGTGAAATGGTAAAGAGTGCCGATATTGCCAAAATATCATTTACCGGTTCTACTCAGACAGGAAAGATGATTGCCAAAGGAGCGGTAGATTCTATGAAGAGGGTGACGCTGGAGCTTGGAGGGAAATCGCCCAACATTATTCTTGATGATGCTGATTTGAGCAAAGTGATTCCTCAGGCTGTTTTCGGAGCGTATATGAATAGTGGACAGGCATGCATTGCGCCTACAAGATTGCTGGTTCCCCGGTCAAAAATAGGAGAGGTTAATGAGATTGCAAAGGCTGCTGCCATGCAGGTTGTAGTGGGTAATCCTACAAATGAAGAAACGAATGTAGGACCTATGGTGTCTGAGAAACAATATCAGCGGGTACAAAATTATATTCGGATTGGAGTAGAAGAAGGAGCAGAATTATTAATTGGCGGCATTGGTAAGCCGGAAGGTTTTGAAACCGGAAATTTTGTTAAAGCAACTATTTTCACGAATGTTCAGAACAATATGCGAATCGCTCAGGAGGAAATTTTTGGACCTGTTCTTTCAATTATTCCCTATCATGATGAAGAGGAAGCGATTGCGATTGCTAATGATACGGCTTATGGATTGGCAGCCTACATTTCTTCTTCTGATGAAAACCGTGCATTGAAAGTGGCTTCACAAATAGAGGCGGGCAGGGTTTGTATTAACGGTTTTAAACATGATCCGTTGGCACCATTCGGAGGCTTTAAACAATCGGGAATCGGAAGAGAGTTTGGAGAATATGGATTGGAAGAATACCTGGAAGCGAAGTCTGTTTTGGTATAAAACAATTAAAAATATTATATTTAACAGTCAGGGCAGTTTCAATTTTGTCCTGGCTTTATTAAAAGGATTACAATGTCTGAAAATTTAGATTACATCAACTACTCCTGTTACTTTACGGTTTTTCGTGAGGGAGAACAGTTTGTTTCATACAATGCATTATCCATGGTGATTTCAGGAGAAATGGAACTTAATGACGGGGAGCATCGGAAGGTTTTTAAAAGTGGAGATATATATCTTGTAAGAAAAAACCAACTTCTGAAATTCTTAAAAAGGCCGGGTGAAGAATCCGAGTTTAAATCTTTATCGATAAGGTTTGATGATGAAATGCTCAAGCAAATGAAGGCTCAGGATCACTTCGAAGTAGATGAAAAAGTCAGGAATCCTGTTTTTGTAGATCTTTCTTCTATTCCGCATTTGAAATATTTCATGGAATCTTTACTGCAGTATCAGGATCTTCTTGAAAATAGATCTCTGGAACTGGCATTATTAAAACAAAAAGAAGCTTTATTGCTTTTATTCGGACATGATGAGTCATTGAAAAATATAGTGTATGATATTTCGGATCCTTATAAAATCAATCTTGAAGAATTTATGCTGAAGAATTATCATTTTAATGTAAAACTGGATCGTTTTGCTTATCTGACAGGAAGAAGTCTGGCTGCTTTTAAAAGGGATTTTGCAAAAATATTCGGAACGGCTCCGGGAAAATGGCTCCTTCAAAAAAGACTGCAGGAAGCAAGATATCTTTTGGAAAAAGGGAAAAAAGTGTCAGATATATATCTTGATCTCGGCTTTGAAGACCTTTCTCATTTTTCGTTTGCCTTTAAAAAGCAATTTGGGTTGGCGCCCAGTAAGCTGGTTTTATAGTATTGATGCATTTCTATATTTATGTGAGGTTGATGTTAAACAAGTGATGTTTGTCCTATTAGTTTTAGAATATCAGATATTTTAGTAAAATCATATTCTATTACTTCTCTTTCTCTTTTCAAAACTTTTTGAAGAAATTCCCAATCCTCTGCTAAACTTCCAATAGTTAGATCTTTTGGTTCTTTGTAGACATCATATAATTCCTCATCTGGAATATTCCAATATAAATCTTTATTTAATAAAAACGTATTGTTACTGGAAGCTTCCAACTTATTCATTAAAATGAAAAGGATTTGTTTTAAATCTTCTTTTTGAATTTCTATTTTATTTTCCATGTGATATTTATTTATTGAGTATTACCAGCAGATTCAGGAAGTAACTATTGAAAAGCTGTAATCACTAGATTTTAGATATGACAGAATCTATTAATAAGGGAATGTCCCATTACAAATAATCGGAGTTTTAATATATTCTTCAGATAGCTTATCAATGAGATTCTTTTCATACATTGAATTAACCCCGATTCCCAAATACAGGGAATTATTATTAATAATAACCATACCTTTGGGATATTGAGAATTATTTTTATTAATAAAATAGAATTCATAATGCCTGTTTGTTTTAGATAAAATAAACGAAAGCATTTCAGAATAATCATCAGTTTCAAACTCTATTTTTCCAAAATATTGTGGATATGTAAAAAAAATATCTTTAGGTTTAAATCCGATTAACCATTTTTGCATAAAATTAAATACAATTTCTTTTTCAATTTTATGGATGTGTATATAGAGATCAGTTAATTTTGATTCATTAATATCAGAGAAATTTTTGACAACATATAATATACGATTATCCAACTTAGGCAGGATAATTCCCATTATTTTAATATAGTGATCAATAGAGTTATAAGATAATCCTGCTGTAAACACAACCAACTTGTTATTTGTTTTTAGTAAATAATAGCTAAAAACCAGAAAATTTTCTATTGCTTCACATGAGTCTAATTGCTCATCTTTAAATCCTATTATATCTTCAATTTCACGTTTTAATGTATTCTTATCTCTTAGTCTATCATAACTACTCCCGTAAATTTTAACGGCCTCTTTAGTAGGAAAATTCACGGCGGTAAAATCTTTATTATCAATTAAACACTGATAATCGCTGTCTATATCTGTTACTGTTAAGCTCATATTTAATTGTTTACTGAGTAATGTACTTATCTTCCCTGCCAGAATAAACATTTACTGTTTTCAAGTGATTCATCCTGCGCTGTTTCTTGTGAAACTTACCCTAGTATTTCCCAGATGGTCGTTGTACTGGTAAATATAGCGGTTCTATAAAATTTAATAATAAAAACCACTGTATTCGCAGTGGTTTTTGTTTTATTCAGTATAACGAACAAAGTGTTTATCTAGGTAGACTAAAGGGTTCTATTGTATCAATTTATCATTTTCATCAAAAGCAATAGCACTAATTTTTAATCTCTTATTTTTTGTAAAATCATATAAATAAAAATAGCTGCCAATTTCTGAACTGCTAAAAGAATCATGAAGTGAGAGTAAATAATCTTCTTTTCCTCTTATATAATTGTCTAGAATAAATAATTCGCTATTAAATTTATTAGAAGGATTTTGATTTGAAAAAATGATTTCATCCTGTTTTTCGGAATTATTATAGATGTATTCAATATTTTTGGATTCATTGTCATACATTATAGCATTAAAAACAAGTTTTTTTTTATTAAAAATATTATTTTCCCATGATATTATAAATAAGCTTTGTTTTTTATTGTATTTACTTAAAATTTTTTTAACCTGGCTTTTAGTTATATGGCTAAATTTTTTTTGCTGGTTAACTAATGTAAGGTCTTTATATTGTCTATATAAAGGATTACAGTTTAAAAAACAAAATGCAGATAATATCATCATTAAGAATTGTTTTTTCATTATTTATTTTTTACTATTCATGATTGTTTGCAATAGTTTTTTTTGAATTCAAATTGCTTGTCTTCAAAAAAGGATTTTATATGAGTGATTTTTTTCAGATTTAACTTTAAATTCCGTATAAACTTTATTTATTAATTCTTTTCAATGTTATATGTAAAATATAAGAAAGACAGTAATTCTATTACAAACTATTAATACTATTGAAAATAACATTTGGTTTATGACTTAGCTTCTCAACTTTGAAATCAGGCCTTACTGATATATATTCATTTTTGTCATTAATTATATAAATTATAGTTTTATCGGTATTTATGTAAACACTATCTATTTTATTTACTATTACTTTTTTCACCTTAAAACTATCTTTACTCGTTTTATCCATAATAAGGATTGCTTTCATAGTTTGGTCTAGATATATGCTATCTTTTAATTGATGTAGTGAAGAATCATTGATATTGTCGGGAAAAATTTTATTACAAGATTGGTTTAGAAGTCATGTTAAAATAGCTATTAAATATAGTTTTTTTACTGTCATAATTTTATTAGTATTTATCCACATATAATTAAAATGAATATTAATTGTTGTTGTTTCTAATGGTGTAATTGTCTTACCTCTATTGAAGGAATCTTCGTCATTTCTTGATATTCCAGAAGACACAGTGTATTTATCAAAAACATTTACATATAGCTTATTTTCCCGTTTTTGTATATAATAAACCATACCTCCATGCCAAAATGATTGATCAGCTAATCCTTTAAAATATACGAAAATGCACTTGTGGAGATGTTATTCAGAAAGCTGATCCATGCTGTTCCATCTTCCCAAATCCGGCATATATTGTCTCCATCCATAATCAAAGAACCCTGTTTCCTGAAGCTCTTTCCCAGATGGTAGTTGTACTGGTAAATATAGCAGTTTTTTTTACATGGAAATGATAAAAACCACTGTAGCTACAGTGGTTTTCATTCGTTTTTAGTATGATTGTAAATCACTTTAATAAAATAGATGGAATCTACACAATAGATGGTGTTATTTTTTGAAAATCCTATAAATAATAGGGCTTAATCCAACTGAAACCATTAAAAAAAGTCCCAAATTAGATATATTCAATTTATTAGGAAACAAAATCATTAACATAAACCATATTATCATTATACCAATCATCACGTAACCGTATATCTGAGCAAATTTTGTATTATACCAACTGTATTCGACAATTAAATTGTTACTTCTATTTTTGTTCTGAAATTTAATAATATCCATAAAATCTTCCTTGAAATCTAAATAATCACCACTTTCTTTTTTAGGAATATTTAAAAAAATTTTATAGGATTTAAAAACTAATCTGCATCCATAAAATTGTTCAGTTTCACTAAAATTATAATTACAAATATCAATTAAATCAATTTTTCGACTATTAAAATAAATATAATTATTATCTAAGGATATATTGTATGTATTTATACAATTATTCTTTATCAATATAAAACTAATACTGGTCAATATAAAAAGTACTATTGCAGGATAAATCTTGGGGTTATAATAAATAGAAGTTAATATTGTAAATAGCATTACTAAAAGAAAAGAAATAGACATATACAACATCAGTCTTTTTACCGAAAAGTTTTTTAATTTATATTGTTTCATTTAAAAATTATTTATGGATACCATATTGTAGACTTTCTGCCAATACTCTTATCTAATTGATCGCTAACTCCAAACATATAGTCTACAACTCCATAAACTGCCATTCCGGCAAAAAACTATTATTACTAATTGACCTTTATATTATTCTTTCTATTTTCAACTCGTTCTTTCTCTATTTCTCTTTGCTTAAAAATTCTTTTTCTACTAACTTTACCTGTATAAATTACCAGACAAAGAGTAAATAGTACTATTATTAAAAAATAATAATAGTACTTTCTATTAATGTCATAATATTCATTGAAATCCCGAAATCCTTCTCTGTACAAGTAGTAGGCGATAAAGACACCAGTAATTACCCAAACTAAAATATAGAGTCCTCCAGAAAGTGAGGTGTAGTTATTATCATAATATTGGCAAAATAAATCATGAATACTTATTGTTAGAAGGGCAATTATAACTAAGAAAACCGCAAATGTGGAAAATTTTGCTATCGATTTTCCTTCTTTTCTACAATAAAACGTATAAATATGATAAAATAATAACCTTATAAATCTGATCATCTTAAAATGCTGGTTTTCCATTATTATAGTAAGTCTCATAAATTGTCATTCCTGCAAAATAGCCTATTGATACCCAGGCTGTGGCAGGAAAGAAGCCGGCAACTCCCATTACCCCATCAACAATTGCCCTTGTATCAGAAATGTTACCTTTATTCCATTGATAAACAGTGTTTGCGATTCCTAAAACACCAACTGCCTTTCCAGCAACGCCAAGAACTTTGGAAGCATTCCCCAATGCCTTAGCAGAAACAGGTAGTTTTGTACTGATAGTCTCAGCAAAAATACGACTTTTCGCTATACTTGAAGATGCATTCCAATTTGACAACCCCTTCTCAGTTATTGTAGAACTAGCCTGTATGATACCGGCTATTGATGTAACTTCCCTTGGGTGGTTCTGAATCCAATTAAAGGAATTTTCCGTATAAGAACTAAAATGGCTCTGTATTTGGTTTCCCCAAACGGAACTATTTTCTGTAAATTTCAACATATTTAATTGACCAACACCTTTAATCCCTGTATTCGGATCATCATAATCTGTCCACCATTTTAAGGTGCCATTCTGATTAACTAACTCTGCTGTTCCTCCGTTTCTAAACGCCGTCATAATATCAGTATAGGCCTGTGTTTTTCCAAAAGCAGTATAATTTCCATTACCCACGTTACCTTGTTCAGGATAACCGGTTGCATAAAAAGGCTTATAAGAACCTCCCATAAAACCTGGAGTTCTTCCTGAGGTATCAATACTCCCGTCTTCTCTGAACCATCTTCCATCTACATCAAATCGTGATACAGGGTTGCCTGCAACATACGCAAAAGGACTTGTGGAGAGATATTTTTCAGAAAGCTGATCCATGCTGTTCCATCTTCCCAAATCCGGCATATATTGTCTCCATCCATAATCAAAGAAACCTGTTTCCTGAAGCTCTTTTCCATTGTACTTATAAGAATAGAAGCTTGTAAATTTAGAAGACTGAGTTCCCCCAATATGATTGAGCCCAAAAGGATAATAGTTATTGGTGTCTATTGTCTGAAGAACGCCTGCGCTGTTTTTGGCAAAACTTACCCTGGTATTTCCCAGATGGTCGTTGTACTGGTAAATATAGCGGTTTTCCGTGAAACTGTAAAAGCCTTCTGCTGTAGCTACAAAATCCAATGTCCATACTGGTTTTCCGGGAAGAGGTATAGAAGCTGCTTTATAAGCCTGCTCTTCATAAGCAGAATTGGTTTTACATGACAGGCATAGAGTTCCCATACCGTTATCAAAAAGCCTATACTGGAAGCCATCAAGATAATCTGTTGTCGTAGTGGTTCCCACATCTCCTGACCTAGCGCTGTAATAGGTTTTTCTCAACTTCGTTCCGTCTGCCCGATATAAATGGTTTATACTGATGTTAAAATTAAATCCCAAATTACCTCCACTATGACTAATATTAAGCTGATTGGGAAGATTCAGATAATTGTAATTAATAGACTGGATGCCTTTATCCTTCATGTTGATCATATTCCCGTTCAGGTCATAATCGATGAGATTGTTGCCACCTTCATAACCTGTAGTATTCAATGCATTTTCTACTACTCTGTTCAGACGGTTTCCGGTATAATTGTACACCAGATCATCTACCTGAGTTGCCGTATTTCCGGTTATCGGGAAGGCATTTCTTTTCAGGGTTTTGATATTTCCGTTCAGGTCATAGGTTAAGTTTTCATTGAAGTTATTATTAAACGGATTGGTAGCATTAGGTTCAGAATAAATAGCATCTTGCAGCCTGTTGAGGTTGTCATAAGAATAATTATATCTTTTCAAAACATTTTCTGAAGCGTTGTTCCAATCAACTTCTGTGATATTTCCATTAAATCTTCCCGGTGCAACTTGGGTATTAATAGGGTTGGTATATCTCATTTCGTACCCGAAGAGTTTACCGTTAAGATTCGAAGGGTCGTTAATTCTCGTCAGCCATCCCCGGATATTATAGGTGTAATCTATGCTTTGAAGGGGAGACGCAGTATCTGTTCCTCCTACTTTCTTATTTTTCAATTGTGAAAGTTCGTTGTATTCATTTTGAGCCAGTACCTCTTCGGGGTTATTGTCAACCTTGTGCTTATGAATAATCATTCTGTTTTGGCTGTCATAAGTAAAAGTCTGGGTGATCACTTTTTCGGTATCCGATATTAATCTTTTATGATAAACCCTGGTTTGTTTTGCCAATCCTACAAAATCCAGTTCAGATTCTGTCTTGGTATAACCTCCCAAATGATTGATAGAGGAGGTTCCGATTGCTCTTCCTTTTTCATCATAATAATTGTAGTTTTTTGTCCAGTTATTATCCTCGATATTTCTCACATACGAAGCCAACGGAAGGCTTTTTGTGTTTTTAGAACTTGTGCTTTGTCCCGGTTGTTTCAATGTATTTTGGCCTATGACAGATGAAGGAACTTCTGCACCTGCAGGAAGTGTGGGATAAGTGTCATAATAATTAACTGACAGGATGGTCATACTTCCTGTAGGAAATGCCGTTTTAGTGTAATAAATATTTTCCCCATTTTGTACAATAGGAGTGGTGTCATCCCTTTTTTCATTGTTCCCGGGATTGGCAGTCATGCTATTAACGGCATTCTGCATAGCAATCCTGGTTGCGGTGTTGGCAAAGAAGCCTGTATAGGCCACTCTTCCGAATTGATCATATTTGGAAAACATCCATCCTTTGGCAGCGAAACTATTAGTGGTTATCCCTAACAGGGCATCCTGAGAAAGAACCAATCTGTCCTGTTTATCATACACCATATACTCCCAGCCTTTTCCGGGAAGTTTCTTTTCTACCAGTCTGTTTTTACTGTCATATTTGTATTGATAGCAAAGGTTGTCTATTACAGCAGCATCCAGAGTTCCTGAAGAAGCCAGCGGAGGAATTACATAGGTAAGGAGTTTATAATCATTGTAAACATAATAGGTATCTGCATTTCGAGAAGTACTCATTACTTTTCTGATCAACACTGTTTGTCCTGAACCGTCTTTAAACTCTACGGTTGTATTTCCGTCTTCATCAGTAACCGAATTCTTGATCAGTTGGCCCGCCTGATATTCTGAAGCCGGCTGGAGAGTATTATTATAGAGCTTTTCTGTAGGATTCCATGCGGTAACAAGATCATATTTTTTGACATGATCAGGAGAATTGTTAAGGTCATAGCCAAAAGCAACGGACTTGCTATTCCAGTCATTTCCTACCTGTTTTTGCTGTAAAACCCTTTCCAAAGGAGAGTTATCCAATATTTTTTCGGAATAGATCTTTTCTGCTCCGTATATGGAAGAGGCGTTATTTAAAGGAGATGTGTAAAGGTCTCCGTTCTGTGTTCCCGATTGTGGAATAGGAAGATAACCTTTGGTCTGTCTTCCCAGGTCATCATAAACAATTGGGGTAACTATATCTTTTCCTGTAGGAGAAGATTTCACATTGATGACCTGTTTAGGTCTTCCCAAAAAGTCAAAATACTGGACGGTTTCTGCTTTTTTTATGCAGTCTGCATCCAGGCAGGTTGTACTTTGTATATAGTTTTCTGTGGTTGTTTGTGCATTGAATAATACCGCTACAAACAATATGCTGAATATATTTAATATCTTTTTCATAATTGATAACAGTTAAGAGATAAACTATGGGAACATCGGTAAAATAATTACTCATTACCCATTACTTATTACTCATGAATTATTGTTTGTAGTTGTATTTATATTTTTTTAGAACTTTTCCATTTTCATCAACAACCTGATCCAGTCTGTTGGCGTTGTCATACTTGTACAACTCACGGATTCCGGAAGGTGGTGTCATGCTTTTCATACCAACCAGAGGATCATATACGAAGGTGGTAATCTGGTAACTGACAAGATTGGAATTGTTTCTGAATGTATCAAGAGCTTCCTGAAAGCTTTTTTCCGTTGCCTCATTCACATCACCATCAGATTTGACAACAATATCAGCAATATAAGGAGCAACCTGGCCGTATGCTGCACCTTCAATTTTAGCAATAGGCTGGGTTTTGTGATATCCCCAAACTATGGAAACAGTAAGCCCATCCTTGGTGGTATACTGCTCCAGGTTTCCTTTTTCATCATATTGATTGAAGATGACTTCAGAAGCCAATATATTTTGAGAATCATAGGAAAGAGCAGAAGAAGGGAGTTTATTAGCCGCATTATCATATTTTGTTTCAGACTTTGCGATTAATTTTCCTGCATCAGAAGCATTTTTCTTTACTAAAGAAGTGGTTTCCAAAGGAATTCCGATCATGTTGGCAGTAATCAATTTTTGATTATTTTTATCCAGGGCGTATTGATAGGTTGTCTCCTGGATACTTCCGTCAAAAGAAGTTACCCTTTCCAGGTTCGGCGCATAGTTATTAGCATTTTTAATGACTTCTTTTTTAGTCTCTGCAACTCCCGAATCGAAGTAGTTTCTCGAAGTAACTTTATCTTCTTTTGTCCAGACTGTTTTTACTTTGAAAGCTCCGCCCGACAGATAATATTCAGGCCCGTCAAAATCCTGGATTGTATAATCGTAAATATCTTCTGATACTTTCTGATTGGAAGCATTGTAAACTTCAGTCTTCTCGGGTAAACCTCCCCTTGTTAAATTATAGTTTGGCCAAAAATTTCCAATAGCAGGCGTATCCTCTTCAGGTGTTCTGAAGTAATATTTGGTATAGCCTGTATTGTTACCCTGAGAAACCTTTACATTTTTATAAAGCATACTTGGCGCAGCTGCGGTCATTCCATCATTTACAGAACCACCGTCTACAAAATATTGACTTGATTTTGTAGGGTCATTAAAAAAATTATAATCATATTCTTCTATCCGTGATGCAACAGATGAAGTGGTAATATTAGCAGCCGCTAAATCAAAATACTTAATATTTTTAATACGAGGTACTCCTCCTTTTAATTCCACTTTAACTTCTTCTTTAATCGGTGGACCATCCATCGTAAATGCATGAATAACTATAGGCTTCTGTAAGTGAACAATGCCGGCATAAAAAAGTTCAATATAGTATTCTCCGGGCTGGAAGTTTCTGACCTGTATTAAGTTATATTCTGTATCCGGATCTGTTGCTCCTATTAATACTCCCAAAACATGCGCTATCTGAAAACTGTTTCCTTCCTTTTTATAAATGTTAATTCCCCAACTGCGGCCATTGAGTACGCCAACATCTGATGCGTCGATGGTAATTTCTTTAGGCTCATTAATTGTTAAAAAAAACTTCTTTCCTTCAGAATTTGTAAAACTTACATCATCATACAAATCACCAAGACCAGGTTTGGTATTTACAATAGTATAATAGTAAGGAGGGAGGTCAAAATTATATTCAATAGCACCACCTGATGGCAAATGAACTCTATGCAATACATTTGAGTTAATAATATCGTTTTCAATACCACTGAACAGATCTTTATAATCAAACTTATATTTTTCAATAATCTCTCCAGTGCTATTCACCTGACTAAATGAATTTAAGTTTCTATATACAGGATATGAATATTCGAACGTATATTTTTTTATAAAAAGATTATCGGAATTTTTTAAGACAATATTATCAATACCAAATTTGTCATTTTTATTATCTATGCCTGCCTTTTCAGAATAATTAATAGTTATTGTTCCCTTATCTTTTATTTCTATACTTGAAAGTCTGTGATTTTCAGATTCTACGGTAGTCGGATGTCCTATGACATAGGTAATATTATTTAAGTAATTGTATTTTACAATTTCCTTATTGTTTTCATCAATTATTGAAGTTAAATAATATGCACTTCTATACGTTAAGTCCGCATATATATTTCCTGTATTTGGATTAATCCCAGCCAGTACTCTCATTGGGGAAATATCATATGTTTTAAACTCATATGTAATGCCCAGGCTATTTGTTATAGTATAAGAATCTACAAGTAGGCCTGATATATTAAGAGGTCTATTAATCTTTATAATAGAAGTGTAATCTGATAATTTTACAATTTCAAAAGTATTGGTAATGCTATCCTTTTTTATTTTGAATTTTCCTGATTCTCCCGGAATACTGAAATTATAAATGTCATTATATGCATTTTTTTTATACTGGGGAGAAAAGATTGAGCTATTAAAGCTTTCATCAAAATCTCCTATAACTTCTCTGGAAATAACTCCTTGTCCAAGCATTGACCATCCTTTACCTACATTACTGGTCCATTGATCAAGGAAAGTATTTCCGGCATGATAGTTTAATCCTAAGCTAATATTTACTAGTTTATTATTTGTCGGAATGTTAAATAAGGGATATGATATATTAGGAATTCCTGTTTGTATAGAAACTGGATTATTATTATATGTTGCTAATGATGATGCAGTAGGGACAGGTTGTGTAACTCCTGCATTGAATGCTGAATTTTGGCTATAAAATGTATTGCTTATCAAGAAAGAGATCAACAATAAAAAGATTTTTTTCATTGGTTATTTTTAAATTAATTTGGCGTTAGCCTTTATTAGTATGCATTTTAATAACAATCATATAAGCGTACTGAATTTTGGTCTTCATTATCTTATACTTTGTTCTCAAACTTTGCAATTGCTTTGTTTGTTATTCGTAGAAAGCTTTGTATATCGAATTGAACTCCCTTGTTGTAAGATGCTGCTGATTAATTGTTGTGGTGGTTTGTGATAAAAGAATCCTTTGTTTCGGATCTCATATCCTTTTGTCAAACCGGTTCCTGCGCGAAGCTCAGGGTTATGCACGTAGTAAATGCACTCATGTAGAGTTTTCTCATCTATTTGTGTTTAAAAGTTAATATTAGTTTTTATTATTACAATTTTGCAAACTTAACATTTCTTGGTGATTTTTTGAACCGCAATTAGTGATATTTAATGTGAATTTTATTACTCATTTATCCTATCTTTAATTTTCTACTGCGCAAGATATTTCTACAAAGCGACAAAGCCTGTCGTGTTATCTTATAAATTTGAATTTTTTAGAAAAGGTAGGAGGAAAACAGGAAATTAATGATTGAGGGTAAAAAAAATGATGCTGCTGTCAGTATTGCGTCGTTTAATTAATAAAAAACCTCTATACTTCTGGTATAGAGGTTTTTAAATTTTTAAGGTTAACCCTTAGTGGAGTTGGAGGCTCTATCTTTTTAAATCTGTTAAAATCTTAATTAATTTATAAATGCTCTGTATTAAAGCGTTTAAAATGTTTTTAATTAAATTGAATTTATCGAAATTAAACTATATTTGAATTTTTTGGGTACAACTTTGGGTACAACTTTAAATTTGAATCATTTTAATTATGGCATCAGTAAGTTTTTTTATTAGAGGAAAAGTAGCAGATAAGGAAAGTACAATTTGGGCAAAGTTCAGAGATAGAGATATTGATATTCGTGTACCTGTTCCATATCTGAACTGTAAACCGAAAGACTGGAAAGATGGTAAGTGCAAAATACCTTCTAAAAAAATGCACAAAGACGATACAGAAACTATTAACACACGTTTAACACAATTGGAAGCAAATATTATTTCCAGTTATACGGAGGATAAGCCCGAACTAGATTTGAAAGAGTGGCTAAAATCAATCATTGAGCATAAAAGCTTAAAAGTTGAAAAAGCAAGTTATTCGGATGATGTTGTTTCTTTCATAGATATTTATATTTCCCTTAAAAAAGATAGTATTACAGAATCTACTGTTAAAAAAGCGAACGTAGTAAAACAATTATTACAAAGATATACGGATAGTAAAAGTAAAAAGACTTTCAGGAATTTGAAATTTAAGGATTTAGATAATAATTTCAGAATTGATTTTGAAAAATATTGCCAAAACGAGGTTTATAAAGTTTCAAATACTTACAAAAATTTAAAGTTCTTAAAAATGGTGTGTACTGTAGCAGAATCTTTTGATATTGAAGTACATAAACACACTAAGAATTGGAAGTTTGAAGTCGAAAAAGTAACAAGGAATGACCCGAAGTCAATATATTTAACATTTGACGAACTTAATAAGATTGAACAAGCAGAAATGCCCCATGACTATTTGGATAACGCTAGAGACTGGCTTTTAGTTGCTTGCTATACAGCCCAACGTGTAAGCGATTATTTAAGATTTACTTCCTCTATGATTGTGGAGGATGCTGAAAGTCAAAAGTATTTAGAATTTATACAGCAAAAAACAGGAGCTAAAATGAAAATCCCTTTACTAAAGAAAGTGCAGGAGATTTTAGATAAAAGGGATGGGGAGTTTCCACGAAAAATATCAGATGTGAAATTTAATCTTTATATCAAGGAAGTCTGTAAAATTGCTAATATTGACGAAATGATTTATAACGGAAAAGTAATGTCAATAGAGCGAAAAGGAAAGCCCAAAATTACCCGAAAGGTTTTTGGGGAATTTCCGAAATACGAATTGGTTACTTCTCATATTGGGCGTAAAAGTTTTGCTTCAAATTTCTATGAAAAAATTCCTACAACTTATTTGCTTAATTTTACAGGACACACTACAGAAAGGCAGTTATTGGCATATATCAACAAAACAGAAGTCGAGAAAGCCAAGTCAACTGCAAATATTTTTAATAGTTTAGGGTACTAATATGAAAAAACATATAGATGTTAATACAAAATCAGGTGTAACGCTTGATTTTATTGTATATGCGGTTACAGCAAACTTACCATATAATTTACATGGTATTGGTGGTTTTTTCTTTCAGGATTATAACTTAGTGAATAAAGCTGAAAATTACAGTTCAATAGAGCAAATCAAAAAGAATATTAAACAGTATTATCCTGATATTACCGATGAAAATGAAAGAAAATTTATTCGTTATTCATCAGAAGATATGTTTACTTTCCATTGGAAAGGGTTGTTTCACGAGAAACAAGGCTGTACTGATATAATAAAAGATTATTTTGAATACCTACATTATTTTTTAGATATAGACGAGATAATTCGTGAGGATTTCGAGTATGTAGATTTTAGTGAAGTAAATACTTTACTAGACCTGTATACAACGGAAGAGATAGAAGATATATTATATGAAGTCAATTACTATATAATAGAAGAGGGGATTTATGATGATGAAAGCCAAGAAAGAGACCTTTTTGAAGAAGAAAATTATAGAATTAAACTAGCATCCTTAAAAGAAGATTTTGAAGATTTTATTTCACTACGCTATATATTTCCGAACACGTATATCAGTTATTATGCTTCGCAAATTCATTTTTTAGACCAAAAGACAAGTAATAAAATGAGACGTTTTGTGAGAGAAATTGATGCTCTTACAAATTCGCCTTTAATTAATGAAGTTTCAACCAGTAGTAAATACTTAGAAACTCTAATATCCGAAAATGAAACTTTATGCTATAAACATTCATTTGATACCCCACAATTAGACGGTGTTTTTGAAGAAACAATGCCGCTAGTCATATTTTATGATACATTGTGGAATTATCTAAATATACTGAAAGATTCAGGTATTTTTCAGTTTACATATCTAAATAATATCTATCAATATAATTATTTAGAATTAGACGATGAACATTGTTTATATGGAATGAAATTAAAATATCTAAATTTGAAATTATATGGTGAGGATGAAGATTCAGACGAAGAAAGTTTAAGCGAAAACTTCACTTACTTTATCAAGGAAAAAGAAAATTTCATACAGTATCTAAAAAGAAAAAACTTTACAACTCGTGAGATAAATATTATTTTAAATATTTTATCAGAGAATAGGTACAATTCATTAGATATAAAAAGCCTCAATACAGCGCGTGATATTTACTTTTTTAGAATTTGTTATTTTTTCCACGTTTTCGATTATTTTACAGAAGTTGAAGGAATTATATTTGATTCAATTGTTTCGTTTGAGCCTATAATTAAGTTTAACTCTCAGAACAAAAGAGAAAATAAACAGCAGTTCCTTAAAAATTATATTAATATTAATAATTCTGAGCACAAAGATTATCCATTTACATTAAAAAAGACAGAACTTTTCTTATCAGAGATTGAATATTCATTAGGAATTAGTAGGGAAAAACTAAAAGCAATTCCTGAGATTAAAAAATATTGAAATTTTTATTACTGATAATCATGTGGTTATATCAAGTTAAGTAAAAAGTTTTTTCCCTATTTTTTCCCTGTTTTCCCTATTTGAAACTTTGCATCATAATAATAACACAAAAAATTATGACAAATTCAGCCATTCAATTGATGCAAATAGATATAGAATCTTTTGGTCAGTTTATTCAAAAACTAGTTAGGGAAGAATTAGAAAAAATCATTCCTACACAATCAGAGGAAAAAGAGTTTTATACTCGTGAAGAAACAGCAAAGCTTTTAAATGTAAGTCTAACGACTTTATTCCATTGGAATAATGATGGTACATTAAAAAATACCAAAATCGGCAACAGAGTGTATTACTCAAAAGATGAAGTATTTTCAAAACTGAAACAAGTTTCTTAATACAGCGAGAAATTCTTATCAATCCAATTATTTCTTAATCATTTACCACACTTTTAATGTTTAATCAAAGCACAGTCGAGTATTGTGTGTGTATCTCTTGTGCTAAATTTAAAATAACAATTATCATGTCAAATACAATTCAATTATTAGGTCAAAGCTATAATGTACAATATCACTACAATGATTTAACAACTATTTCGGAACTACAATCCTATCTTACTATTACAGATTTAAATAGATATAGCCAGTTAAAAGAAGATATTGAAAAAAACGGAATTAATGACCCGATTTTATTTTATACCACTGCAAACGGAATCAAACTCGTTATTGACGGTCATGTGCGTTTAAAAGCTTGTATTGAGCTTAAAATAACAGATATACCGACAAAAGAAATTCGAGAAGATTTTAAATGTCTGGAAGATATTCAGTTTTGGATGTTTAAAAATCAATGCCAAAGAAGAAATCTTACACCAATAGAAAGATTGCAGCTAGCATGTTTATATGAAGAAACTATTGAAAAAAGGGCAAAAGAAAATCTTGTCAAAGCAGGCAAAGGTGAGACTATAGATGATAAAATAGATACTATTTTAGAAATAGCCAAGCTTGCCGATGTTAGTAAAGCAACAGTTGCCAGATACAGAAAGGTTATAAAAAATGGGTCTGATAAAATTAGGGCAAAAATGATAAAGGGAGATGTAAGCATTACATCAGCATATATGCAGACACAAAATAGTCGAAAAAAGAAGAGTCTGAATCCTGATGTAAAAACAGATATTCAAGAAGATGTGCAACAAGAGCCAGAATTAGAAAATTTGCAGACTGAAATTTCTGTTGAAAAATATGCAAATGATATTAATACAGGCAGACATCTTTTAGTAAATAATGAAATTGAATATTTTATTGTAGCTAAAGATGAAACTAAAGTGAAAGATTTCATATCTCAACAACCAGGTGCTAAATATAAGCTTTTCATATTAGAGATTTAGCCTTATCTCTAAAGATACAAGGCTGTAACCACAGAATCTTTTTCCTGTTACACCGCACAGACACTGCGAACGGGTAAAAAACATCTTTTTATTATTATGCCGTATAATAACTCTGTGTACATAAATTAAGCCCCTAAACGTCCCAAAAATCAACTAAAACATTTTCAATAACAAAATCCCCAAGACATTGCAAAAAAAAGCTGTGTACAGCCCTTGTTATGCCTTTTTATAACATAATTATGAGCGAACGTTATATCTTAATACCTAAAAGTCTGACTCTTGAGCAAAGACTGTCTAAATTTCCGCCTGATTTTGAATTGAGCAACGATTATTGTCTTTATTTTATCTCCGAGCTTATTAAAGAATCATCTTATCAGAATCAAAAAAAGAATGATTTGCCGTCTTCAACCAAATTTTTTATACCTCGATGTTCACAAATCAATCAATCTATTTACAAAGATTCAAAAAAACATTTAGATTACCTGTATAAAGATTTTTCAGGTGAAGGTCGGATGTTGTTTAGAAAAAATTATGAAGAAGATAAATGTTATTCTTATAATCTGCCTGAGTACTATTGGGGTGATGGTGAACTAAAACTCGTTTGTATTACTGAAGAAGACCTTATAGATAATATCATAAAATATGACAAGCCTCAAATTGATAACATAGTCCGAAAACGTTTCAATTTTACAATTAACTACTTTGATATTAGCCGTTTTGAATTTGATGCTGAACTAGCTTTAAATGAACTTTATCTTAAGTATCAGCAGACTGGAAATTATGCGAAGTATCTTAAAAATGCTGTCAGGATTATGAATTTTAAAAATGGTTACTTTCCTTTCTGGCATAAGCCTAAAACGGACGGGAGATTACATACCGCAATCACACAGTTTCCTAAGACTTGCAGAAAATATCTAAAATATGACGGTGAAAGTCTGGCGGAAGTCGATTTATCGTCCTCAATTCCATTCTTTCTGTCTTATGTTCTCTCTATTCCCACAGATACGGATACAGCTATATCCGCTAAGGATGCCGTACTATACGCACAGTTACCGTACAGTGAAGACATACTATATCATTATATGTTAGCGGAATCTTCGGTAATCCCTTCTATCAGGGAGATAGCGGATTTCGCAGGGTTGATTCAGAATAACCGACTTTATGAGTTTTTTATGGATGATTTTATGAACTTAGATAATTTTGAATCAAATTTTGAAAATATGTTCCAAAGACCTTTTGACGGAGATACGGACGAATTAAAAAAATACAGTAAACGAAGATTATTATCAATGCTCTTTGCAAATACTAAGTATTATGAACAGGAACAATCTGTTTTTTACCGCCATTTCCCAAGTATACATGATGTTGTCAAAAAGTTTAAACAGGCGAAATTTAGGGATTTTAAGAAGTCTAAACGACATAAAAAACTTTCTTTTATGCTGTTTCAATTAGAGTCTCATTTTATGCTGAATATTATTGCACGTGAGATTAATAATAAATTTAAACGCAAAATTCCACTGTTTACACTTCATGATTGTTTGGTCGTAAAAGAATCAGATTTAGACCAAGTTTATGAATTGATGCATGAAATATTTATGCGTGAAATTGGTTATGCTCCAAATATGACCCAAAAGGTTTGGAAGTAGGGTTTTATTGTGATTAATATATTTACACTCTAAAATAAATATTATGAGTGAAAAACATCACATTGAAAAAATTAGTAGTTACAATGACAAGATTTCTATTTACAATTTAGTCTACAAAAAATTCAAGTTTAAATGGTGGGTTCGTATTATTATTCCGCCATTAATACCAACGGTAGCATCCTTTATACTCTTATTCTGTCAAAGGGATTTATGGATTCTTTTGACTTTTCCTCTTATGGTGTTCTTTAGTGTTGTTTCTATCAATTATATGATAGGACGAGTTGAAGTCGTCATTAGAACCTATTACAGCTATGCTTTGAATGATAATAACAAGTATAATTATGATTCCTTTTTGGAAATACAAAAACAGGAACTATTTAATTTATTGGGAAATACTCTGACTAAAAAAGATAATTTGCTTTTTCTGATTGATAAACTTTCTACACAACAAAACAAATATTCTTACGGGCTTTCAGTTCAAACAGTAGTAATAACAATTTCAATTATTACAGGTAGCTTTTTATCTAAGTTTTTAGATTATTCGTCAAATATGCAAGATTTTTATGATGGTTCAAGGATTCTAATTTCTGTTTTACTCCTAATAGGATTTACGATAATTATTGTTGATATTTTCTTGGTGAAAGGTTTTGTAAAGCAATATATAAAGAATAGAAACAGATTGGTAAGGACATTAACTAATATTTACTTGGATAAATATATTGAGTGATTTTTAGCTAGTGCTTTAAAATGATTGGCTTATTTGAGGATTTTGCGTATTTTGCAGAACAAGTTGAGATTATGAAAAAACTTTATATTTTCCCTATTTTTCTGTATTGTTTATCTTTTGGGCAAGAGAAAAAAGATTCTTTAAATTCGGATTCTAAACATTTATATGAATTTAAGTTCCGTTGTTTTCAGTTGCCAGGCTCAAAATGTCCTCAATCCTTTAATTCAAAGGATGATAAACCCAAAGGAACTAAAAAACTTGATATAAAGCAACCTCCCAAAGAGGAAGAACCAGAGCCATCAGCTTACTACATTTATTCTAAACAAGCCTAAGCGATAAAAAACATAATTGGCTTTACTATTACAGTAGAGCCAATCATTATGTTATTAAAAACTTTTAGTGTCAACAAGCGAATATTATTCTATTTTAAATCCATAAAGCCATTCGTTCAATGCACCGCCTGAACTTTCAAGTCCAATTGCATCCATAATTTTTTCAAAATATCCACAGATATATTCTCTATCCTCTGTATCTAGGTTAAAACTATCAAATTTCATTAAACTTTTTTTAATTAAATTCTGATACTGTTCATCAGTGAAATTATTTTCTGCACCTTTTGAAAAATCATCAATAATGTTATCCAATAAATCTGATAAAGATTTTTCATTCGATTTATTTTCAAGTCCCGTATACAGACCATTTGAAACAAATTTAGGTTCTGTCTTTAATTTTTTTAGGTTTTGAATTTCATTCATTGTTTTGTCAGAGCTTTTATTACAGGCATAAGTAGTTAGTGTAATTAAAGACAATACAATAAATCTATATGCCAAACTTTTGTTAAATATTTTTGTCAATTTATTTTGATTTAGATTACACCTTTTTCTTTAAAGAAATTTTCAACATCTGTTTTAAATCTTTCTTTATCAAAATCTTGAATTTTTTTTGGGAGTTTGTCTAAATGACGAAAAGATTCTAACAATTTTTTCACAAATATTGATTTACTATTTTCATCAGAAGCATTTACAAACTCGTCATATAATTCATAATCAAACTTAATATTATAGCCATATTTTTTGACTATCTCCATCACCTCTCCTGTAAGACGGTTTTTAGTTTTTTTATAATCAATGTATTTAGGTTTGTTTTCTTTATACCAATCTTCATATCCTGACTTTGTTTTTACACATAGAAATCCAATCAAAAAAGTTTCTATATCACTTCCATAGTTTTTATTTTTTAATAACTCTTCTAAATTGTTTGATATATTTTGAACTATATCAGATTTTTTATTAGAGTTAGTATCGGTATGTTGTACTATTGCAAAATTCATAAATTATCTAAATATTTTATTTCCTGGGGGTAAATTTCCATTTTGGAAAAAGTAATTGTAAATTTTAGCTTTTTCCATCATTTTTATTTGTCTTTGAGTTCCGCTAAATTCATTAACTTGTTTAACGCCTGGACCTATTGATTTTAACTCGCTGTCAGAGTATCTATTTTGTGATGTTGTTTCTCCATACTTCCAAACATCACCTGCATTAAGATGTGTTGTTCCCGTAGGTGCTGAACTTCCTGAACTCATAACAGGATATTCGCCGTCAGCTGTAGCTCTTAATGAATATTGAGTTCCATTTGGTCCTTCAGGTTTTTCATCAATTTTAGACATTTCATAATCCAATTTTTGGATTAATGCACCTGTCAAATATATTGAAGCAATCCCCGCAGCTATAACGTCCGCAGGTACATCTTCTGGACCACCACCTGCTGTTATCGTCATTCCTGCTGCTGTAAGACCTTGTTTTGCCAATTTCCCCGAAGTGTCAACCGCATAATCTGCGTAGTCTTCTCCAACTAGGACCTCACTACCATTTTTAAGAATGAATCCATGCTCACCTAATTGATAGGTATTGCCATCAGTAGCGGTATATGTAGCCTGTTCACTGTTTGGTGCTATATAGGTTGCTCCTGCTCCGTATGCCTGTTCTGCATCTGCTTGGCTTGTCACTCTGCTATCATAAAAGACACCGTTTTGAGTTCTTACCCAATCGTTATTACTTCTACCATCTGGGTCAATATATCGCAAAGGATTATTGAAAGCATACGCAAATGGTGACCATCTTCTAGTTGTTTCTGCGAGAGGGTCAATTACTCCCCATCTTACAACATCATTCATATATAGCCTAGCACCAAAGTCGTAAAACCCTGTTTCCTGTAATTCTTTGCCTCCGAACTTGTAATTTTTGAAGCTACTTTGCCCAAAGAATGAGTTTCCTGTTTTCAGGTGATTCATTCCGAATGGGTAATAATCGTTATTGTCTACAATTTCAAGAACTCCTGCGCTGTTTCTTGCAAAACTTACCCTTACATTGCCTAAATGGTCTTTGTATTGGTAAATGTATTGATTTTTGTTGTAATCATAAAATCCTTCCGATGTTGCAAAAAATTGTAAATCTGGTGTTTTTAAATTGGCAATAATCCCGCCACCGCCAAAAGGTGGGTCAATCGTTGGCTCAATAATTCCGATAGGTGTAAATGCTTGTGGCTCAAATGCACGTTTTGACATCATTAAAAGTTCTGAGCTTCCACCTCCGCCCCCTGTACTACTTGATGTGGATTTGAAATATTGGAATCCATCTAAATAATCAGTTGTTTGTACAGTAGTATCTGTTCCCGCAAAACCAATTGAGCTTTTAATATTCTCTTTTCTTAGTTTTGCTCCGTCAGCACGGTATTTTGTATTAATCTGTGTAGTAATTTGGTCAAAGCCAATATTTACAGTATTAGGCAAATTCAAATGATTATAAGCTATTCCTGTAATCTGCTTATCCATCATGTTTTTCATATTTCCGTTCGCATCATACTCAATCGGAAAACCTGTTGTACCCTCATATCCTGTACTGTTACCGCTATTATCTTTGATTCTGGTAGCTTGATTTCCGTTATAGTCGTAAGCGAGATTATCAATTACGGTAGCCGTATTGCTTCCATATTCCATTACAGATGTTCTGTAAAGATTTATTACGTTCCCGTTCAAATCATACGCTAAAGATTCAATGTTTTCTTTGCTGTATGGATTAATTGGATTCTGATAATAACCTGCTGTTAATCTGTTTAATTTATCATAAGCATAGCCATATCTTTTTGGTGTTAAAGACGGATTTGCACCTATTGTTTCAACGGCTCTCCAGTCCACTTCTGTAATGTTCCCGTTATATCTCGGAATTACATTTTTACCTGCAAACTGTGTCGGGTCGGGATTTTCTATTCCGTCTCTGCTTGTGTATTTAATTTTATATGAAAACAATTTACCGCCTAAATCAGGTGCGGTCATTTGATTTTTGTTAATATCAGACATCCAACCTCTGATATTGTAGGCGTAATCAATGCTCTGTAAATTATTTCCTACTTTTTTATTAACTAATTGTGAAAGTTCATTGTAGGTATTATCTGCCAATAATTCCTCTGGGTTACTATCTACCTGATGATAATGTTGTTTAAGTCTGTTCCCCTCGTCATAAACAAATCTTTCTTTGACTGTAACTCCTGCTTCATCTGCTTTTCTTGCATGATATGTATAAGCTTTTAACGGATTTCCTGTAAAATCTAGTTCGGTTTCCGTTCTGGAATAACCTCCCAAATAATTTATTGAATATGTGCTTACAACCCTACCTCTGTCATCATAATAATTGTAGTTTTTTGTCCAATTATCATCTTCAAGATTCTTAACCATTGTCATTACCAAAAGGCTGTTTGTACTGTGGTTAATGGTTGCGGGATTATTTGGATTGTCTGTTAGAATATCTGCTCCAAATACAGTGGTGGGAAATGTTGGATTGAAACTGTATGTCGGATAGGTATCATAATAGTTTACAGTTAAAACCTTTTCGATTGAGCTTAAAAATGAGTTGCTGTAAAATATTCTCATGCCACTGTTGATAAATCCACCGTCTCTCGTTTCTTTAACAACTATATCTTTAGCCTGATTTTGTAGTGTAACTCTGTTTCCACCCGTCATAATAGCTGTGTAGGCTAAGCGTCTGAAAGAATCATATTTGAAAACTAGCCATTTATTTTGCTCTCTTTGGTTCGCATCCTGTGAAGCTACTAATTTGTCTCCCTTATCATAAACCATGTATTCCCAACCCTTGTTAGGTATTTTCTTTTCAACGAGATTGTCTCTGCCGTCATGTCTGTATTGATAGCAAAGGTTGTTCAGTACATTATCTGGTATCTGTGTTGCTGGTGCTAAGTTTTTGATTGCTTCTGACGCACTAGGCGGTACAACAAATGCTAACTGATTGTATTCGTTATAGATATAGTAAGTGTCCGCATTTTCTGTGTCGCTCAATACTTTTCTTACTAGAACTACCTGACCTTTGCCGTCTTTGAACTCAATGGTTTTATTTCCGTCTTCATCAGTAACGATGTTTTTATATAATTGAGCTTTTTTATAGTAGCCGTTCAGGGAGTTGGTGCTGTTGGTGACTTTTAGAACTGATAATGTTCTACCCTCAATATAATCGGTAGTAGTTTCATAACGTCTCACTTCATTATCGGAATTAGCATCATAATCCATTTTTACAGGTTTGTTGCTCCAATCATTACCAACCTGCGTGAGTTGCTGTAACCTATCTAATGGTGAGTTCTCCAACTGCTTCTCTGAATAAATCTTTTCTGCTCCGTAGACTGATGAAGCATTTCCTAGCGGATTGGGTACAATATTTCCGTTGAGTGTGTTTGACTGTGGTACAGGTAAGAAATCTTTGACCTGTCTGCCAAATCCATCATATTCGATGTGCGTAACGACATCTTTTCCTGTGGGTGAAGCCTTTACATCAACAACCTGTTTAGGTCTTCCTAATCCATCAAAATACTGTACTGTTACGGCTTTTTTAACACAATCTGCATCAAGGCATTTTGTAACCTGTACGTAGTTTTCATTGGAGGTGGGTGTTTGTGCATAAGTACATAAACTTATCAGCATTCCTATGAATGCGAATAAGGTTCGTAATAGATTTTTTTTCATAATTACTTGCGATTTTTTACATATTAAATTTTTATTTGGGCGACAATTTAGAAAAAATCATTGGTTCAAAGCATAGGTATTTTCCCTGTATTTTGAATTATTATTTTCCCTTTTTACAAATCTATATCTGTGGGGCGACAAAACTTGACGTATTTTTTTTCTCCAAATTTTCCCGATTAGAGTGTTTAGGTTTGTTTAAATGTGTGATATAAGTAAGATAAAAGTTATAGTATGTATTGGTACTATCTTGCAGATTCTTTGTTAACCCCTCTTTTCATGGGTGTTTACAGAGATTGAAAACATAAGCCCCAACCAATAAGGTCAAGGCTCAATTTTACAGTAAATATCCGCTATAAATGTATTGCCAATTATTATATTTGAGATTGATTATGGCATTTTCACTTTTGCTTATCACAAACGTTATCGTACATTTTTTACCGCTTGAATCAACACAATAATAATCCTGCACCAAACTATCATCAATATATTGTGTTGGTTTAAAATCAAGGATTCTGTATGTTTCCTGTGGACTTGAATGTACTATGATTCTTTGTTCATCTGCATTTATGGTTACTGTAACGGATGTTTTCTTTAATCCGCTCCACTCAGTCCAATATCCGCCTTTGTTCTGCCTGTACTTCACATATTGTGTCTTCATCTGGGATTTTTGCCCGAAACAGATTGCAGATACTAAGAGTAATACAATTACTAATAGGTTTCTCATAGCTAATTACTTTTTGAAAGGATTATTACCTTCTCTCATAAAAACTGTACCCATTTTTTGATATTGGATTGGCTGACCTTTTACACAGGCTGTATAAATTCCACTCCCGAATCCATTTTGCGCTCTGATAATAGTTACCTCTTTTTCCTCAACACCGTTATCAATGGCTACAAACTTTTTTAGTCGGTTGTTCTTGATTGGTTCTTTAAAATCTTTAGGTAAATCACATTCTTTTGCAGTTTCTTTTGGTTTTTCCTCCTGCGCAAAAAATAATACTGGTGTCGTTGCTAATAATAGCGTAAAAAATAATTTTTTCATATTGATAAATTTTAAAAAATTGTAGTTTAAAAACAGTTGTTTATAGCCGTTGTATTTGTTGGTTTAGGCGTTTTGTTGGTTTGAATATTTGAATCGATTTTTGCCGTGTTTCCGTGCGTTATACAATATCCTATTGGCTCTTGTTTAGAATGACTACAATTGATACCTAAAGTTGGTAATATCAGAATCAAAACCTTTAGACGGTATCTTTTGAAAAACAGGACGATAAGAGTGTATGCTAACCAAAATAGCAGGAGGTATTTGTAATCAGTAAATACAGATTTTGCATACAACACGCCTTTGTTTGAGTAGCTTTTAAACTCAGAATCATACAGTAGCTCACTGCACATCATTCCGTTTGTCGGTAAATCTATCTTTGTTCCGAATGGCGTAGTCTGATACAATGCGCCAACAGGCGTTGTGCGGGTGTCATACGTTCCGCTAATAACAATCTTATGTCCGTAGTCTATTGTAGGATTGCTAAGATTCGGGATGTAGGAAAATGTACTGTAATGTTCTATCGCAAAAACTGTTACAAATGCTAGTGCAAAACCTATCAGTATCGATTTAGGGATGTTTTTGTCTATTTGAATAGTTTTCTTTTCCATAATTATCTTGTTCGTATGTAATTAGAATTGCTTTCCAAATGAGTAATCATTTTCAAAAATATCTGAAAGTAGTCGTAATCATTCATAAATACTTCTCTGGATATGTTTTGAATATTATCACGAAATAGTTTGTAACTGTTTTCTGTCCCGAATTTATGGTCTTGATATGCGGTATCAATACATATCTGTCTTAGGTTGTTTTCATCAAATATTTTTGAAATCAGCACTGGAATTACTTCCGTACCGTCTTTGAACTTGTAATTTAACCCGTAGTTTCGTAGTTGGTAATACTTATTGAGATAATCTGTTTTAGATAGATTGTTGCAATCAAATTTTTCCTGTGAGAATACTGTTATACCCATGAACAACAGAAGAGAAATAAAGACTTTTTTCATAGTGATTTATTGCATCACTCAGTCCCAAAGTGAAAGGTTATTAATACAGAAAGCGTGGGACTAAGCCTTATTGGTCTCAGGCATCGCCAAACGCCCCACCCCAAAATAAGTTTAGCCCACGCCATAGCGTAGGCATTAACCTATTATTCATTTGAGGTGTGTATCTTAATTTTGGCGATTTTGAGACACTCAAATAATAGCTAACGCTTTATATTTTTTCGTTAAAATTCTAGCTACAAAAATATGAAATTTTACGAATCTTTCTGCTTTGCTCAAAAAACCTGTGAAATTTTTTCAGCATTAAAGATTTTATCTAGGTTTTAGGTATGGTAAGTAGTTTCTATGTTTTTATAGGGGGATTGAAAAATCAGATTTTAAATAGGCTCATTTTTGTTAATATATATCTGCCTATTAACCCCAAAACGATAAAGCTATCTAGCCATATATACTCAAATTTATCTCATAATTAATCTCTCTCTAACAATTCTAAACCAACATTTCGTGTTACTATGGCAGACGGTCTGTGGTGTTCTGTATGTGATGTTGATTTTACCTGCGGAGTTTCGGGAAAATGTATAATACTTGGGTTACTAATTACACCACCCGTCAAATTTTCATGTAAAAATGCACCCCCTATACCAAATCTCAAAATTTTGAATATGTATCGGGTGTGTACCTACTATAACGGTTTGGGTGTGGGTTGTAGTAGTTTTTTCGTAGTGTCCCCTATGCTCGGATTTTGTTTTTCTCAGACCTGCTTTTGTTTTTATGCGCTCGGAGTGGTTAAAAAGATTTTAACTAACCTTGAAAAGTATTGATATTTTGAGTAAAAAGTGTCTTAAAAGCTGGTGGTTATCGTGTTTTTTACGTATCTTTACTCTGTACTTAACTACTAAAAATAACCTTGTGTCTTTGGATACAAGGCTTACATAAAATAAAAAAGCCTTGAAGCGGTGCAACGCAACAAGGCAACATCAATAAATTTTAACGTATCTAAAACTTATCAACATGACAAATTTACGAAATTGTCTTGATACTGCGAGTATCTATGTAGGAACCTATGCCAAGTACAACAACGGCTCATTATTTGGGAAATGGCTTGATTTAGCCGATTACTCAGACTATGACGAACTAATTACCGCAATGTATGAGCTTCATTCTGACGAACAAGACCCTGAATTTATGTTTCAGGACTACGAATGTCCTTTTCTTGAAAAAATGGGATTGTTGAGCGAATGTCATATATCTAAAGACATTTACGAAATAATTGAACAAATTAACGATTCAGGACATGACTTAGAGGTTTACGAAGCCTGTTTAGATTGTTTAGGAAATATAGATTTCCACAGTTTATACGAGTATGTAAATAATTTTTATTACGGCGAGTTCGGAAGTGATGAAGATTTTGTACAATGGCTTTACGAAGATGATACTTTTAATATTCCTAATTGGGTTGTGATTGATTGGAGCGCAACTGCACGAAGCATAATGTTTGATTATTTTGAAAGTAACGGACATTATTTTAAATCGTAGTATATTTGTATTATTATAATAACTTATTGTATTCTTAAAATTCAAATAAGTTTAATTAAATTCAAACAGATTTAAAAAAGTACATTTCAAAAATTTGGGTACAACTTTGGGTACAAAAATAAAAAAGAGAAAATGTAATTGTTTATAAATCAATAAATTACAAATTCTCTTTAGTTTGAAAAGTGGAGTTGGAGGGATTCGAACCCTCGTCCAAACAAGCAATACATAAGATTTCTACATGCTTATTCTACCATTGGTTTTCGACTGGAGGCAGAGGATAGACACCCAACTTCCAGCTTATCTTCTAAAGTTTTCGAGTTTTAGCCAAAGTATCTAAAACCTTATTCCCGCATTCCTATATCCCAGGATCAAACGCCGCAGAACAGAGCATTTGTGGAATATCTTGCTTCCTTACTATCTTCAGGAAAGCGCTTAGATCTACTATAATTCGATATTAAGCTGCAAGAGCGAACTCTTCGTTGCCAGTTAAAGTTGTGTAGCAAGGGATTTAAGAGATCGCGCTACGGTTCTCTGCATGCTTACTTACCCATTGATCTTGCTGTCGAAACCAGTCAACCCCATGAATAAAGTGAATGCAAAGATAAAGTATTTTGTTCAAATACCATTAATACTGGCTATAGCTTTTTTTAATAATAGTAATTATTCAAAATTTTGATTTCGGTTAATAAAAAAATGCCGGTTATTTTACCGGCATTGAAAAGCTTATTCTCTGTTCTTTAAAAGTACCCAGCCGGATAATTCCATAGGTTTCTTAGTGAATCGGTCTTCCCATGATAACTTGTACCAATAGGTATCGGTAGGCAGAGGTCTTCCTAAATATTTTCCATCCCATATAGGATTTTTTGAAGTGATTTTAAAAACCTCTTTCCCATATCGGTCAAAAATATTGCCTGCAAAATTTCCGTATTTACTGATGATACTGAAGTTGAGAACATCGTTGATACCATCAGAATTAGGAGTGATGATATTAGCCATAAAAAATGTATAATATTCTGCTATTGAAGAACAGGATGTCCCTTTATTTCTTACCGATACAGGATATTGAGTGTTTCTGAGTACATTATTGAAGATGTTGGAGGTTTGCCATGTTAGCTCTCCGTCGATAGAATATTCCATAGGAGTAGTGCCATTGTTTTTAGCAATAATTGTTAAAACAGGATCTTTATAAAGGATCTTCAAAATTTGTGGTCTCGGAATATAGGAAACGATAGAAGTAAAAGTTTTAGAACAATAACCATTACTTATGGTTACCGTATAAGTTCCCTCAGTATTTACATTGATGGTCTGTGTGGTTGCTCCGGTATTCCATCTGTAAGTATAATTTAACCCTGATCCGGCATCCAGAATGGCTTTGTCCCCCTGGCAAATCTCTATATCATGCAATGTAGATGCAATCTCAGGTACCACCCGGATAGTAATAGTTGCTGTTCCTGTACATCCGTTTGCTCCTGTACCGGTTACAGAATATGTTGTAGTGGTCCCTGGACTGACAGTTTGTGTGTTTCCTGTTCCCGAAAGGCTATTCCATGTATAAGTTGTGGCTCCGGATGCAGTTATGGTAACAGATTCTCCTTTACAGATGGTCAGTTGTGGAGAAGAAAGGATAACAGTGGGCGGAGTGGTATTTTTAGTCACAGTAACGGAAGCTTGTTTTACACATCCGTTACGGGTTGCACTGGTAATGGTGAGCGTATAAGTTCCTCCATTATTGACAATCGGGGTAAGAGTATTCCCTCCGGAGACAATATTTCCACCGGCGGTTGCAGCCCATAAAAATGTAGCTCCGGTTTGATACACGGAAGAGCTGGCGTCTAAAGTGATTTGTGAAGTTGTACAGGTAATTGAGGCTGGAGTTGCAATATTGACTGCAATTAATGGATCCATTGTTACCGTAACAGATTTTTGATATTGGCATCCGGCAGGAGTGGTTACGGTCACTGTATAGATTCCCGCAGTTGTTACTGTGTTAGCGGCGGTGTTTACTCCATTGGACCAGGCGAAAGTATTTCCCGTACCCGAGGCGGTTGCTGTTAATGTAGTAGATGAACCCTGACAGAAGACTGTGTTTCCCGTAACCTGAAGATTAGGATCTGTTCCTGCTCCGATCGTAATACTTACCGGATCACCGATACAGGCTCCATTGGTATTTGTTAAAGTATATGTTCCGGCTGTGGTGACGGTAATGGATGGCGTAGTAGCACCTGTAGACCACGTATTTCCGGTAGGTATACTTGATGTTAAAATTACACTGTTACCATTACATATTGCAGTTGATGAAGCAGTAATCACAGGTGTGGGTTTAACATTTATAATTAACTGAAGTTCTGCAATTTTAGCACAAGTTGTAGACTTTATTCTTACATAAATAGTCGCATTCCCTGATACATAAGCTGTTGGATTGACAATAGTATTGGTGTTGCCAGCAATTGCATCTGCCTGAGAAACATAATAATCAAAACTTACTCCTGGAGTTGAACTGAGGTTATTTTGAGCTGAGGTTAAATCAAAAGTAGCTGTCGTTGCACTAGAACACTGGCTTAAACTAGCATTTTGAATCGTAGGAACAACTCCCTGAGTAACAGCCACTGATTTTTGATATTGGCATCCAGTCGGAGTTCTGACTGTTACAGTATAAGTTCCTGGTGATGAAATAGATACAGTATTTCCGCTTGTGCCATTAGACCAGGTATAGGTATTTCCTGTGCCTGTCGAAGATGCTGTAAGTTGGGTCGGGGATTCACACAATATAGTGCTTCCCATGATTTGGATATTTGGATCAGATTCAGCGGTAATTGTTATAGAAGCAGGTTGACTTGTACATCCAGTAGTTGTGTTGGTTAATGTATAAGTTCCAGGAGTGCTTACAGTAATCGTAGGCGTTGTTTCACCTGTTGACCATGTATTTCCAGTAGCCTGACTGGAGGTAAGAGTAATATTTCCACCATTACAGATAGTAGAAGAAGAAGCTGTAATCGTAGGAGTTGTTGTCGTACTGATACTAAGCTGAAGTTCTGCAATTTTAGCACAAGTTGCAGATTTTACTCTGACATAAATAGTCGCATTCCCTGATACATAAGCTGTTGGATTGGCAATAGTATTGTTATTTCCTGCAATCGCATCTGCCTGAGAGACATAATAATCAAAACTTACTCCGGGAGTTGAGCTTAGATTATTTTGAGCTGAGGTTAAATCAAAAGTAGCAGTTGTTGCAGTAGAACATTGGCTTAAACTGGCGTTTTGAACAGCCGGAACAACTCCTTGAGTAACAGCCACTGATTTTTGATATTGGCATCCGGCCGGAGTTCTGACTGTTACAGTATAAGTTCCTGGTGCTGAAACAGACATGGTATCTCCATTTGTACCATTAGACCAGGTATAGGTATTTCCTGTGCCCGTCGAAGATGCTGTAAGTTGGGTCGGTGATTCACACAATATAACGTTTCCAGTAATTTGGATATTCGGATCAGATTCCGCGGTAATCGTTATGGAAGCAGGTTGACTTGCACATCCCGCTGTTGTGTTGGTTAATGTATAAGTTCCAGGAGTGGTTATAGTAATAGTGGATGTTGTTTCGCCCGTTGACCATGTATTTCCTGTAGCTTGGCTGGATGTAAGGGTAATATTTCCACCATTACAAATAGTAGAAGAGGAAGCGGTAATCGTAGGAGTCGATGTCGTACTGATACTAAGCTGAAGTTCTGCAATTTTTGCACAAGTTGTAGACTTTACTCTGACATAAATAGTCGCATTCCCTGATATATAAGCCGTAGGATTAGCAATAGTATTGGCATTTCCTGCGATGGCATCTGCCTGAGAGACATAATAATCAAAACTTACTCCCGGAGTTGAACTGAGATTATTTTGAGCTGAGGTTAAATCAAAAGTCGCAGTTGATGTGGTAGAACATTGGCTTAAGCTGGCATTTTGAACAGCCGGAACAACTCCCTGAGTAACAGTTACTGATTTTTGATATTGGCATCCGGCCGGAGTTCTGACAGTTACAGTGTAAGTTCCTGGTGCTGAAACTGAAATAGAGTTTCCATTTGTACCATTAGACCAGGTATAGATATTTCCTGTACCGATTGAAGATGCTGTGAGTTGAGTCGGTGACTCACATAATGCAAGGTTTCCTGTAATTTGTATATCTGGGTTTGCCTCTCCTGTAATAGTAATGGAGGCAGGTGAGCTGGTGCATCCGGTCGAGTTATTAGTGAGTGTATAAGTTCCCGGGGTGATTACAGTAATTGTAGGTGTTGTTTCACCGGTTGACCAAGTATTTCCGGTAGTTTGATTAGACGTTAAGGTTATGCTTCCTCCATAACACAGAATAGGTGAGGAAGCTGTAATAGTAGGTGTTGGAGCAGAAGTAATAGTAAGTTGTATTCTGGCATCCGAATTGTCACATAAAATCTGTGCAGGATCTTTGATGGAAACAGCAATTGTTGTATTTGAGTTAAACTGAAAATTAGTTGGGTTAGCAATAGGAGTTGAACTTCCTTGTATATAATAAGTAAAAGTATAATTACCTGGATTGGAAGTGAATTGAGAGTTGAATGAAGTAAGATCAACTGTATTACTTCCCGGACAGAAAGATTTTGTAATGATACTCTGCAAAACCGGTACTTTATCTGTATAGATTTTTACATTTTTAATTGAATGTCTCGCTGAGGCTCCTCCTGTTGATGCTGAAAAGCCAAAATATCCCTGTGTCATCGTAGTTGCACCACCCGACGGTGCAAATGACTGAGAGGTAATCGTGTTGCCATCAATCTTTATTGTGATAATCCAGTTGGCTGGAGTTGTAGGATCTATTTTTCCTGTGACTTCAACACGTTTATATGTAGGTCCTGTAAAAGGTTGTGTAGAATTAAGGTCAGGAGAATGAAATGAACTTCCGGCCGTATTGAAGAATTCTATATTATTAGTATCTGTTGTATTTTGTACCACTCCATAGGCTACATGTACTTTGCTCATTGAAGAAGAAGTAGCATTATTGAAAATATCAAATCCAAGCATAAGCCCTACAGCGTTTTGGGGAATACCTAATCCTGATCCACCCTGGCTGGTAACAGGTGGGTTGGCCAAATACCAGAAAGCAAAACCATCTCCTTTTCCAAAACTGGAAGTACCACTTCCGTCAATCCTGAAATCAAATTCTACCCGCCATTTGTCACAATACTTAAGGTTAATTGGGGCATTTAATTTGATAGCTCCGGATGCACCTGTTATGTCGTCAACGAGTCTGACAAAATCCCCGCTTACAATTGTACTTGGAACTAATGTCCATCCAGTGGTGTTTACAGGATTTCCCGTTAATTGATATGTTTGCGATAAAGCCTTATTTGTACATAGTAATAAGATGAAAAAATATAAAAGTAGATTTTTTTTCATTAGCTTTTTTTGTTTGATTTTACAAATCTATTTTATTTTATTTCTTTGATAATCTGATGGTTGTGTAAATAATAAAGAGATTTATACGGCATTTTTGTTTTTATTTCTTTTTTCTAAAAAAAAATCTAATTTTTTACATTAAATTCAATTGAATACTGAACTTTGATGGTTTTTGAAAAAAAGTTTTGTGAAATATTTTGCAGTTAATGAAAAAAAAAGTACTTTTGCAATCCAAAATGAGATGTAAAATATGTTAATAATTCCAGTTAAAGATGGTGAATCCATCGACAGAGCTTTAAAAAAATACAAAAGAAAATTTGATAAAACAGGTACAGTTCGTCAATTAAGATCTAGACAAGCGTTTATCAAGCCTTCTGTAACTTTGAGACAATCTAAGTTGAAAGCTGCTTACAAGCAAAGAGCACTTAGCAAGGAAGAGCAGGCTTAAGAATTTTTTCTTAAACACATATTAATTCACTTCTTAAATTCTTATATTTGAGGAGTGAATTTTTATTTTTATACCTATGATGCTGGAAAAGTTTTTAGAATACTTACAATTCGAAAAAAGGTACTCACCTCATACCATTACAAGCTACAAAAAAGACCTTGATGACTTTTCCCATTTCTACCTCCGAACAGAATCTTCTGAAGACCTGGCGAAAGCCGACAAGAAAATAATTCGAAATTTTATCGTTGAACTAAGTGAAAACAATATTTCCAAAAGAAGTATCAACAGAAAATTATCGTCACTCCGAAGTTTTTATCTTTTCCTTCTCAAAATTGGTGAAATCAAGGTTTCTCCTACCGAAGGTATCTCTTCCCTGAAGTTTTATGCTGAAAAACAGATCCCTATCTCCCAGGAAGAAATGACAGATCTTAACGAAAAGGTTTTCGAGCAACTCCATAATATTCTTGAAAAATGCATTATCGAAGTACTTTATCAAACCGGGATGCGGAAAGCTGAGCTTTGTGGCCTGATATTTGAGAATGTTGACTTATACGGAAATGAATTAAAAGTAATAGGAAAAGGGAATAAAGAAAGGGTAATTCCCATTTCCAATGAATTGTCTGAACTCCTTACGAGTTATCTGGAAATAAGAAAACCACAGACAGAATATCAATCCTATTTTTTTGTAAATAAGACCGGGAAAAAACTCAACGAAAAATTTGTTTATGTGGTAGTTAATAAGTACCTTAGTCTTATAACAACAAAAGAAAAAAAAAGTCCTCACATCCTTCGGCATAGCTTTGCTACCCACGTGTTGGATAATGGGGCGGAGATCTCCAAAGTAAAAAAAATATTAGGGCATTCCAGTCTTGCCAGTACTCAAGTCTATACGAATGCTAATATTGAACAATTGAAAAAAGTGTTTAATCAGGCTCACCCTCGAGCATCAAAAAAAGAAGAATTATGAAGATTTCAGTTCAATCAATTGGTTTAACACCACACGAACCACTAGAGTCACACATCGAAAAAAAAGTAAGTAAACTAGACACGTTCTATGACAAAATTCATGAATGTAAGATCTTTTTGAAAGTAGAAAATAATTCGGATAAAGCGAATAAAACAGCTGAGATTATTTTGGCGGTTCCGGGAGACGATATCGTAGTAAAGAAGACTTCTGTAAGTTTTGAAGAAAGTTTGGATCTTTGTGTTGATACAGCTAAAAAGCTACTAATCAAGAAAAAAGAAATGGCTTAGGAAAAAAAGTTAAAAAAAGTTTATAAAATATTTGAGAATTCAAAAAATCCGTTCTATATTTGCACTCGCAAAAAAGGAACAGCGATCTTTTGAATTCTTTTTTATTTTGCCTCCATAGCTCAGTTGGCCAGAGCACGTGATTTGTAATCTCGGGGTCGTGGGTTCGAATCCCTCTGGAGGCTCAATTAATATAAAATATCTGGGGAGATTCCAGAGTGGCTAAATGGGACTGACTGTAACTCAGTTGCTTCGGCTTCGTAGGTTCGAATCCTGCTCTCCCCACATTTTATATTAGAAAAAAAACTTGCAAGATTAAATTAAATTTCTTAGTTTTGCACAGCGTTTACCAATGGTTTTGGAAACAAAATTGCGGAAGTAGCTCAGTTGGTAGAGCGTCAGCCTTCCAAGCTGAATGTCGCGGGTTCGACCCCCGTCTTCCGCTCAAAAAATCGCCCGATTAAAGTGATTTTTTTAACTGCTGAAAAGTGAAGAGTAGAGTTTCTCAATCACTTTCAGTTCAAAAATATTAAATGCCTCCATAGCTCAGTTGGCCAGAGCACGTGATTTGTAATCTCGGGGTCGTGGGTTCGAATCCCTCTGGAGGCTCAATTTAATATAAAATATCTGGGGAGATTCCAGAGTGGCTAAATGGGACTGACTGTAACTCAGTTGCTTCGGCTTCGTAGGTTCGAATCCTGCTCTCCCCACATTTTATATTAGAAAAAAAGTTGCAAGATTAAATTAAATTTCTTAGTTTTGCACAGCGTTTACCAATAGTTTTGGAAACAAAATTGCGGAAGTAGCTCAGTTGGTAGAGCGTCAGCCTTCCAAGCTGAATGTCGCGGGTTCGACCCCCGTCTTCCGCTCAAAAAAAATCACGCTACTTAGTGTGATTTTTTTAGTTGATGCCGACTTAGCTCAGCGGTAGAGTGCTTCCTTGGTAAGGAAGAGGTCACGGGTTCAAGTCCCGTAGTTGGCTCTCGATTTTCCCGAATTTTTTTCGGGATTTTTTTTTGCCCTATAGTCAACAAAATTTTGGATTTCAATTTTTTTGTTATCTGATTTTTATAATTCCCTCTACCTTTTTTCAGTCTATATTTTATCTTCTTACCTCGGTAATTCGGTCAGTGCCCAAAAAATGATTAAATTCGTGTAAAATAAATTTTTGATGAATATTCTTTTATTAGAAGATGATCTCATTCTGTCCGCAGAACTTTGCCGATTTTTGGAATCAAATAATTTTACCTGTGATAAGATTTATGACGGGGAAACTTTCCTTCGCCAGATTAAAAATAATACCTATGATCTATACCTGCTAGACATCAATGTTCCCAAAGTGAATGGGCTTGATGTATGTCAAACCATTCGTTCTTTTGATAAAAATACTCCTATCATTATCATTTCAGCGTATGGAGATATTTCCGATAAGAAAGATGCTTTTACGAGGCTTGCCGATGATTATCTGGTAAAACCCTTTCAGTTTGAGGAACTGCTTTTAAGAATCAACTCTTTATTAAGAAGAAAAGCTCCGTCTGATGCTTCTGATCAGGATATTATTAGAATCGATGACTTGATCATCAATAAAACAGAACAGAAAGTCTATCGTGGAGGAAATGAAATAACCCTTACCTTAAAGGAATTTCAATTATTGGTTTACCTTGCGGAAGCGCAGGGAAGAACAGTTTCTAAACAGCAGATCACTGAGCATGTATGGGAACATAACTTTAATACCAATACCAATACGGTAGAGGTCTACATCAATTTTTTAAGAAAGAAAATTGATAAAGATTTTAAAATAAAACTCATCCACACCCGTTCCGGTTTCGGATATTATTTAAGTCCATTATAAATGTCTTTAAAACGAAAGATAGCATTAACGATCAGTATTGCCTTTTCATTGCTTTTTGGAATGGTGATGGCTGTTATTTATTTATCTTTTAATGATTTTAGAAGAGATGAGTTTAAAGAAAGATTCAGGCAGAGGCTGGAGTTTACGACTCATTTTATTTCGAAATCTAAGGATTTTGAGGAAGAGGCACCTGTTTTTTTTAATGAAAATTCAGACAATATCCTTTTAAATGAGACTATTTTAATTTTCAATCAAAAAAAAGAACTGATCTACAGTACTATTAAAGACCGAAATGTTACCTGGGATAATGCAATGCTAAGGGAACTGGATAAAAAGAAGACCATCTACACAGAAAAGACAGTTCCTGAAATTTATGCGGCATTAAAAAATATCAACGGCGAGAATTATTACATCCTGACCAGTGCTTTTGATACCAACGGTAAATCAAAATTGGGTTATCTTAAATATCTCTTGATTACCGCTTATGTGATGAGCACGCTTCTTATCGGATTCTTCAGCTATTATTTTGTGGAAAAATTTCTACATCCTCTCGAAGATCTGAATAAGGAAATCTCAGAAGTTACAGCCCATAAATTAACCACCCAGATTCCGGTTCAGCATTCTAATGATGAAATAAGCGTTCTTGCCAATTCATTTAATACCATGATCGCAAGGTTGAACGATGTCTTCCAGTCACAGAAAGATTTTACGGCCAGCGCATCACATGAAATCCGGACTCCGATCACAAGGATGGCCTTTCAGTTGGAAAACCTGATAAAATTTGAAGAACATTCCCCAGAGACCCTATTGTCTTTACAAAGGATTCAGCGGGATGTTTACCAACTATCCGATCTCACCAATTCATTATTATTACTGACTAAGTTTGATAAAGAAAATATTCAGACGATTTATGAAGAAGTAAGAATTGATGAAGTGATTTTTGAAGCATTTGAAGGGGTGGAAAAAAGCTACCCGGATCTGAAGCTGGATTTCCTGATTACTGAAGAAACTTCAGAAAATGCTCTTTTAACCATAAGCGGAATTCAGTCACTGTTGGTGATTGTCTTTCTTAACCTGTTCAAAAATGCAGCAATATATTCAGATAATACTGAAGTGAAGGTTTTAATCACTGAAACAAATGAACACCTTGCTGTAGAAGTCATCTCTCACGGGGACACTATTTCCCAGGAAGAGCAGCCCAAGTTATTTGAAGCTTTTATGAGAGGAACTAATACTCAAAATATAAACGGATCCGGATTAGGACTCAGGATTGTAAAGCGTATTTTGGAATATCATGGTGCTGAAATTCTCTATTCTTCCCCTGCGGAGCTCATCAATGAGTTCGCAATTACTTTTAAAAAATAAAACAGTTCAATCGCTTTTTGGAAATAATATTGCAGTTTTTGTTAAACTGTAGATTGAGTTTTTCTTAAAATTCAAACAGTGGAGAAAAATTTTAATCCACTATGGTTTTGAATAATTGTAAGAAATCGCCCTGTTTAAGGACATTTTAATTTTTTTTTAAGGCTCATTTAAGTTTCTTTTAATCACATCAAAGCAATTTTGTAATTTAAAAAGAAAAAATAATGAACAGAATTGCAGTGCTGTGCCTTACCATTTCCTCATTCGTGGCGGCACAACAGCAAATGTCCCTCTCGGACTGTGAAGAAGCTTTTCAGAAAAATAACCTCCAGTTGCTTGCTGCGCAGTATAATATCAGCGAAGCAGAAGCAGATGTTATTCAGGCAAAAATATGGGATCTTCCTAACCTTTCGGTTGAGTTGAATGCCTTTGACCCTGAAAATAATAAAGTTCTTCATATAGGCAGTACGGGAGCAAAAGAATTTGGTATCGATCAGCTCCTGGTCCTGGGGGGTAAAAGAAAAAATGAAATTGCCTTTGCGAAATCGAATAAAGAAATTGCAGAACTTCAGTTCAAAGGACTTATTATAGATTTAAGAACACAACTGAGAAATACTTTCTACAGTATTATTTTTGATGAAAAGAAAGAAGACAATATAAATCTTCAGCTTAAATATATTACCAATCTTTTGAATGCCTATGAAAATCAGAATAAAAAAGGCAATGTTTCTTTAAAAGATGTAGTGAGACTTCAATCACTGGTTATCGGATTGCAAAGTGATAAAACTGAAGTTACCAACAATATTATTCAGCAGAAACAAACGCTGAAGTTGCTTACCGGAAGTCAGACCGAAATTCAACCCAGTATTTCTGAGGAAGAGTTGGAGCAGTTGTTCAACAGACAACCCTTGACCAATATGGAAGAGTTGCAACAAAAAGCATTAGACAACAATACCAATTATCTTACCTTTATTAAGATAACACAAAGCAGCCAGCTTAACCTGAAATGGCAAAAATCACTCAATACACCGGATTTAACTGTCGGAGCTCGCTATACCCAACGAGGGGCAGCTTTTGATAATCAGGTAGCTGTTTCTTTTGGAATCCCTATTCCGTTATGGAAAAAAAATAAAGGGAACGAGATGAAAGCAGAATATCAGATAGAAGAAAATAAGAAAGATGAGGCGAGACAGAAAGAAGAACTGCTGTCCCAGGTCAATTCCACCTATAAAATATGGGACAATCAATACCAGCAGTATTATACCTTGCAGCCCCATGATTTTAAAAATATGGATCTCGTATTTAATGGGATTGTAAGTAACTTTCAGAAAGGAAACGTAAGTCTTATTGATTTTACTGACTTTATGGAAAGTTATAAACAAAGCGTTCTGCATATCTACGAAATGAAAAAACAGATCATGCTTTCAGCCGAGCAACTTAATCAACTAGTACAAACGAAAATCTTCTATTAAAACAATGAAAAAATATATAATCCCGGTATTAGTAGGTCTATCATTCATAGCCTGCTCTAAAAAAGAGGAAGAAAAACCCAATCAGGCCAAAAAAGGTTTTGAGTTGAGCAATACCATGCTAAACTCTATTACCTTATCAAAAGCTGAAAAAAAGAATATAGAAAACGAATATAATTTTTACGGAAAGATTTCTGCTGATAAAAACAGTTATATTGATGTTTACCCATTGGTAGGGGGAAATGTGATGAGTGTAAATGTTGAATTAGGAGATTATGTAAAGAAAGGGCAGGTTCTGGCCACCATAAGAAGTACCGAGCTTGCAGAAATTCAAAAAGACGTAAGTGATGCCAAAACTGATTTGGTAGTTGCCAAAAATAACTTGCGTGTCTCCAAAGAATTATATGAAGGAAAGCTAAATACTGAAAGAGATGTCCTGGAAGCGAAAAGTCAGTTACAGAAAGCACAAGACCAGTTGCAGAGAGCGACTGCTGTAAGTACCGTTTATAATGTGAAAACTGGAAATATATATAGTGTTGTGGCTCCTATCAACGGCTATATCGTTCAAAAAAACATCAATAAGGATATGCAGCTGAGAAGCGACCGTAGTGAAAATATTTTTGACGTTGCCAATACAACCAATGTATGGGCAATCATGAACGTCAACGAGTCTGATATTGATAAAATAAGTCTTGGAATGAAAGCACAGGTTTCTACGCTTTCTTATCCTGATAAAGCTTTTGACGGGAAAATTGATAAAATATTCAAGATTATAGATCCTCAAACCAATGCCATGCAGGCAAGAGTAGTTCTTGATAATGCCAACGGACTGTTGATTCCCGATAGTAAAGCAACAATTAAGGTTTCCAGTTTAGAAAACAACAGCATGCTGACTGTTCCGTCTAAAGCGGTCATTTTTGATGATAACAAAAGTTTTGTTGTTATTTTCAAGTCAAGAACAGACGTGAAAATCAGAGAAGTTAAAGTATTGAAGCAGGTTGGCGATATTACCTATATCGCAGATGGTCTTAAAGAAGGAGAAGAAGTGATTACCAATAACCAATTGTTGATATACCGCTCTTTGAATAGCTAAAATTGTAGTGATTTAAAATAAATTCTTTCAACGACTTTTTTAGGTCATCAATTTATCTGTTATGAATAAATTCATTAAAAATATAATCGCTTTTTCATTAAAAAATAAAGCCTTTACCTTTATCTGGGTAGCTATTCTGGCAATAGCCGGGTTTATAAGTTTCAAAAATATGCCCATTGAAGCTTTTCCGGATGTTACCAATACCCAGATTGTTATCATTACCCAATGGAATGGACGTAGTGCGGAAGAAGTAGAACGCTTTGTCACTACCCCCATCGAATTGGCCATGAGCCCGGTTCAGAAGAAAACCAGTGTGAGAAGCACCACCATGTTTGGGCTTTCCATTGTTAAAATTCTGTTTGATGACGGGGTGGATGATACTTTTGCAAGAAATCAGGTCAATAACCAATTAAGAACCATTAATCTTCCTGATGGAGTAGATCCTGAAGTACAACCACCCTACGGGCCTACCGGCGAGATTTTCAGATATACGCTGGAAAGTAAAACAAAAGATTCCCGAAATTTGCTTACCCTGCAAACCTGGGTTATTGACCGTGCTTTAAGAGGAGTACCGGGAGTTGCAGATATCAATGTTTTTGGTGGACAGGATAAAGTATTTGAATTAAGTATCGATCCCAGAGCCTTAGATAAATACAACCTGACTCCGCTTCAGGTATATGATGCGGTTACAAAGAGTAACCTGAACGTAGGTGGTGACGTTATTGAAAAAAACGGTCAAGCTTATGTAGTCCGTGGAATCGGATTGGTAAAATCTGCCGGTGATATTGGAAATATTACCATTCAGAATGACAGTGGAAACCCGGTGCTGGTAAAAAATGTAGCGGAAGTTCATGAAAGCTCGATGCCTAGAGTAGGGCAGGCTGCTTTAAATAATCACGATGATACGGTAGAAGGAATTGTCGTGATGAGAAAAGGAGAGAATCCGAGAGAAGTTCTGATAGGCGTAAAAGCGAAAATTAAGGAACTGAATGAAAAGATTCTTCCAAAGGACGTCAAAATGGTAACTTTCTACGATCGTGACAACCTGATGGATTTTACAACAAAAACGGTAATGCATAACCTTATTGAAGGAATTGTATTGGTAACGGTAATTGTTTTAATTTTCATGGCAGACTGGAGAACAACGTTGATTGTTTCGATTATCATCCCATTGTCCCTGTTGTTTGCATTTCTATGTTTAAAAATGGCAGGCATGAGCGCCAATCTACTTTCATTAGGAGCGGTAGACTTTGGAATTATCATCGATGGAGCCGTCGTCATGGTGGAAGGGCTATTTGTAATGCTCGACCACAAAGCTCATAAATATGGAACGGAAAAATTTAATAAACTGGCAAAAGGAGGCTGGATCAAGCAGACGGGAACCGGCTTAGGAAAGGCTATTTTCTTTTCAAAATTAATTATCATTACCTCTCTGATCCCGATTTTCTCATTTCAAAAAGTGGAAGGGAAAATGTTTTCACCTTTGGCGTTTACCCTGGGATTTGCATTAATAGGAGCTTTGATATTCACATTAACTTTGGTTCCGGTACTTTCACATATCCTTTTAAATAAGAATGTAAAAGAAAAAAATAATCCGTTTGTGAATTTCTGGGACAGAATTGTTCTGAAAGGATTCAATCTGACCTTTAAAAATAAAAGGATGAGTATGATTGTTGCAATTTCTTTCCTGGCAGTGACTTTATTCTCCGGAAAATTTCTGGGAACTGAATTTCTTCCTCAACTGAATGAAGGATCACTTTGGATTACTGCAGAAATGCCGATGAGTTCATCATTAAAAGAATCTTTGAAAACTGCCAATCTTTTGAAGAAAGATATTATGAGTTTTTCCGAAGTTACCGATGTTTTGGCACAAACGGGTAGAAGTAATGACGGAACTGACCCCAACGGTTTTGGATTCGTACAATTTGCAGTAAATCTTAAACCTCGGGAAGAATGGAAGCGGAAGATCACCTATGATGAGTTGATTACGGAAATTGATAAAAAGCTGAGAAGCTACCAGGGAATTACGTTTAACTATTCCCAACCGATTTCAGATAACGTGGCAGAAGCTGTGGCAGGATTTAAAGCTGAAAATGGAATTAAAATTTATGGAGACAACTTGGAGACGTTAGACAAACTGGCTCATGAAGTTTTAACCAAAATCAAAGATGTTGATGGGGTGAAAGATCCCGGAATCATTAAAAATATTGGTCAGCCGGAAGTAAGTGTGGTTCTGGACAGAGATAAAATGGCGGCTTACGGGGTAATGCCTGCCGATGCTCAGGCAGTATTGGAAATGGCTTTTGGAGGTAAAACAGCTTCCGAAATGTTTGACGGAGAGAGAAAATTTCCCATCCGTCTCCGTTATTCCCAGGAATACAGAACCGATGAAAATGATATCGCTTCTCTGATGGTTCCTACGCAGGACGGTGCCAAAATTCCTTTAAAAGAAATCAGTAATATCGTTAAAGATAACGGAGCAGCCTTTATCTACAGAGATAATATTAAAAGGTATATTGGAGTAAAATTCTCTATCCGTGACAGAGATTTAGGAGGAACCATTGCCGACGCCCAGAAAAAAGTAGCGACTATTGAACTTCCAGATGGCTATTCTATCGGATGGACGGGGCAGTTTGAAAACCAGCAACGTGCCTCACACAGATTGACACAGGTAGTACCGGTAAGTATCCTGATGATATTTTTCCTTCTTTTTATTCTGTTTGGAAATATAAAAGACTCACTACTTGTACTGGCCAATGTTCCGTTTGCTCTGATCGGAGGAATTATTGCCCTGCATGTTACCGGAATCAATTTTGGTATTTCTGCAGGGGTGGGAATGATTGCCCTTTTGGGAATCTGTATCCAGAATGGAGTAATTCTTATTACAGAATTCCATCAGAATATGAGAGACGGGATGGATATAGACTCCGCGATACTCAACGGAGTAAAATCCAGAACCAGACCTGTAATTATGACCGCACTGATGGCGTCCATTGGACTTATGCCGGCCGCTTTATCCACAGGTATCGGATCTGAATCTCAAAAACCTCTGGCCATTGTGATCATTGGTGGGCTGATTACAGCAACGGTACTTACGCTGCTTATTTTCCCGATTATTTTCTGGATATTTAACAGCCATAAAAAGCTGCGTGAAGCTTGATTATCTTACATTTTATATAGTAATTGAGCCTGGAATATTCTGTATTTCAGGCTTTTTCATAAAAGGTTTCAGAAAGTTTTTTTCAATCGGGAAAAATTACGTAAATTTGCAGTCTCAATACGTTGAAATATAAGGTTTGTCCTTCATTGGATGAGAATATTGAAAGTTTTTTTAATAAAAAGTTTTTGGTATTTAAAAATTCATTATATTTGCACACCGAAAATTTGAAAAACAATAAATAAATAATTTTAAATCATGGCAAAGGAAACGTTTAATCGTAACAAACCACACTTGAACATTGGTACTATTGGTCACGTTGACCATGGTAAAACTACTCTTACAGCTGCTATTTCTGCTGTATTAGCTAGCAAAGGTCTTGCTGAGAAAAAAGACTTCTCTGCAATTGACTCTGCTCCAGAAGAAAAAGAAAGAGGTATTACTATCAATACTGCTCACATCGAATACGAAACTGAAAAAAGACACTATGCTCACGTTGACTGTCCAGGTCACGCCGACTATGTTAAGAACATGGTAACTGGTGCTGCTCAAATGGATGGAGCTATCGTTGTATGTGCTGCAACTGACGGACCAATGCCTCAGACTAGAGAACATATCCTACTTTGCCGTCAGGTAAACGTACCAAGAATCGTTGTTTTCATGAACAAAGTTGACATGGTAGATGATCCTGAATTATTAGAGCTTGTTGAAATGGAACTTAGAGACTTATTGTCTACTTATGATTTCGACGGAGACAACTCTCCAGTAATTCAAGGTTCTGCGTTAGGAGCTCTTACAGCTGCTACTGCATCTCCTGCTAACACTGAAGATAAGTGGTTCAAAAGCGTAGAAGAATTAATGGATGCTGTTGATACTTGGATCGAGCAACCGCCAAGAGATACTGAAAAGCCATTCTTGATGCCAATCGAAGATGTATTCTCTATTACAGGTAGAGGTACTGTAGCAACTGGTAGAATCGAGGCTGGTGTTATCAACACTGGAGATCCAGTTGATATCGTAGGTATGGGTGACGAAAAATTAACTTCTACTATTACAGGAGTTGAGATGTTCAGAAAGATCCTAGATAGAGGTGAAGCTGGAGATAACGTAGGTCTATTGTTGAGAGGTATTGAAAAAACTGACATCAAGAGAGGTATGGTTATCGCTAAGAAAGATTCAGTGAAGCCACACAAAAAATTCAAAGCTTCTGTTTATATCCTTTCTAAGGAAGAAGGTGGACGTCACACTCCATTCCACAACAAGTACCGTCCTCAGTTCTACGTAAGAACTACTGACGTTACAGGTGAGATCTTCTTACCAGAAGGTGTAGAAATGGTAATGCCAGGAGATAACTTAGAGATCACTGTAGAATTGTTACAGCCAATCGCTCTTAACGTAGGTCTTAGATTTGCGATCAGAGAAGGAGGTAGAACAGTTGGTTCAGGTCAGGTTACTGAAATCCTAGACTAATCATCTTAAAATAAATAAAGCTTCCGAAAGGAAACTCTCGGAAGCTTTTTATCTACGGGCATCGTCCAATGGTAGGATACCGGTCTCCAAAACCGTTGATCAGGGTTCGAATCCTTGTGCCCGTGCAAATATAAATTATGAGTTCATTTGTCGATTTTTTAAAAGGTTCTTATAACGAATTCAGACATAAAGTTGAATGGCCAAAGTGGGCTGACCTTCAGTCATCTACTATTGTAGTGACTATTGCGACAGTGATTCTGGCATTGTTTACTTTTGGAGTTGATGAATTGTTTTCTAAATCAATCAGCAACATCATAGGAATGCTAATCAACTTGTTCAATTAATTAAAAGTATTTTCCCATAATGAGCGAATTGAAATGGTATGTGCTGAAAGCTATCAGCGGACAGGAAAATAAAGTGAAAAACTATATTGAGACAGAAATCAAGCGTTTAGGGTTTGAGCAGTACGTTACTCAAGTGGTTATTCCTATGGAAAAGGTTATTCAGATTAGAAACGGTAAAAAAGTTCCTAAAGAAAGACCTTACTATCCTGGTTACTTAATGATCGAAGCTGATCTGATGGGAGAGATTCCTCACGTTATCAAGAATATTCCCGGAGTTATATCTTTCTTAAGCTTAACAAAAGGAGGTGATCCTGTTCCAATGAGAAAATCTGAGGTAAACAGAATGTTGGGAAGAATGGATGAGCTTTCAGAATTCGCCAGCGATGTGGAAATTCCATATGTAGTAGGTGAAAACGTTAAAGTAATCGATGGACCTTTCAACGGATTCAATGGTACAGTTGAGAAGATTCTTGAAGACAAAAAGAAAATCGAAGTTTCTGTTTTGATCTTCGGTAGAAAAACTCCAATGGAGCTAAGCTACATGCAAGTAGAAAAAGTATAATAATTACTTATATAAAAATATAAAAGATCGCTTTTTTAGCGGTCTTTTTTGTTTGATAATTATCTGCTTCGTAAGAACGGAATAATAGAAAGTAGTAATGACTTTGAGGAAGTTATGGCTGTGCTTATGTAAAGAAAAATAACCAAATGGATTCTACCTTCAGTAAATAATCCTGATATCTTAGTTATTATGAGTTTGTCATTCTGAATACAACGAAGTGAAATGAAGAATCTAGCCGAAGATTCGGAAACAATGGTGTAAAATTATATATATATTCACCTAAGTTTATATTCTCTCTTAACTTTTACCCGATTCATTTTACAACATAACAAAGTGATGTCTTCCTTATACTGTCAAACGAGTGTTTAAATAAATTATTTCAATTTTTTTATCGTTGAGTTTTTTTAAGTTCAAATATTTTATTTGATTTAAAAGTATAAATCTGAAATTTTGTTTAATGCTTCTATATGGCACTTTGACTAAGTATGAATAATCACCACTTCGGGATAACGTGTAATTTTCCCTGTATTTAAAGCCTTTTTGATTGTTGTTTTACTTTTGTATGGCATGCTTATTGTAAACCTTCAGTCAGCAAATTCATAAAACTTTATTTTTTTCTTATTTGGTGCACAGTACAACAAGTGTACGGAATCTCTGTGTTTTTATTTTAATTACTGTAGGTTTCAACATAAATAAGAAAACTATAAAATAAACACGCAACACAATGACTAATATTATTTCGATTATCTTACTCGTAGGTACGATAGTGCTTACCAGTGCTCAAGTTGGAATTAATACAGTAAATCCGGAAAAGGAATTGACTGTAAATGGTACCATGAAAACATCAGGAGTGGTTTTCAAAAAACCTATGGAAAAGCTGGGAGCTAGTGAAAACTATACTTTCATTATCAAGTCTCCGGCCCCGGAAAATAAAATTACGGCATACAATGATTCATTTGTACCTAATTCTCCGGCACCGATTAACCTTATTCAATACAAAATTACCTGTGATCCTTCAGACAAAGATTGGGTAAATCAATTTGATACAAAGATCAATTCCAACAAGTTTCTGGTGGTGATTTCATCTTTCGGGTTTACTCAGCCTACAAGAACCTATACCGCAGATTGGGTGACGCCCATGCATCAGATTTTTGCGTACTCTTCAGGAGGAACATGGAAACTGAAGGCAGATTACCAGGGATTCTCACCGGATGCCTCTTTGCCAACGGGAGTATGGACCCTTAATTTATTGGTTTTTGATAGATCATACGCTAAAGACTTTAACACCACTCAAAATCTCGGAGCTTCTACAACCGGCGCTGCTTCGGCTCCATTAATTCAATAAAAAAGATACTGTATGAAAAAATATATTGCAATCTTCTTAGTGAGTTTTGCCTCTTTAGGTATGAAAGCTCAGGTCGGAATTAATACCGCTACTCCAAAAGGGATGTTGGATGTAGAAGGAGAAACCTTAGTTGAATCTTATATAATAGACACCGAAAACACAAAAGCAAGCGGAAATTATCTTCTTTTGACCAGGTCAAAAGATACTTCGCCTGTAGGAAAGGTTAAACTTTTAGATATTTCGCTTCGTAATGTGGCACCGGTGAATATGTATAATGTGATCCTTAGAAATGTTAAACAGGATGAAGTGGTTAATCTGAATACAGGATTAGAGACAAGTAAATATGTAGTGGCTATTACAGGAGCTGTTTTTGCAGGAGCTGTGTCGGGAGCCAATACCACGACGAATCCCAAATCATATGGATCTTATTCTACAGAAATTACTCAGATTGCCAGCAGTGGAAAAAATTATCACGCCATCAATCTAAGTTTTAAAGGAGCTGGTACAGCTTCATCACAAAACGGAACATGGACACTTACTTTGAATGTTTTTGAAAGATCTCTTGTAAAAGACTGGGGAACTTTTAACGGTTCAGTTTCTGCCTCGGCTTCTCCGGGGTATTCAGGAGTTTCAACTAATACGCCTCTTGGGCTTCAATAAAAGACTATGAAAAGAAAAATTTATATCACAATAATGATGTGTTTGGGTTTACTTTTGAATGCCCAGAACAAGAAAGTAGGAATCAATACTGCTAATCCTACCGAGACCCTTGATGTGAATGGTAAATCTTATACCAATTCATTATATCTGAGAAATCCCGGAGAACCTACCATGACAGGAGGAAGCTTTTTGGCTACTTCTCAAAACGGCCTGCAATTATACGATCCAAACTTGGAAAGCAGTGGATTGTTTAATTATTTAAAACTGACCCTTACGGGAGTTTCAGGATTAGGAATTACAGATTATGATACAAAAATAGATGCCAATAACTTTTTAGTGGTGCTTCATAACTATTCATTTAAGTTAAATGATGGAACCACCAATGTTATGCTCGACTATGGAGATAACGGAATTAACGATAATAAGCAGGGGTCTCCTGAAGTGACTGCTTTTAAAAGTAATGGAACGTGGCATGTTAAAGCAAGATTTACCGACAGCAGGATTATTGCGACCAATACCAATCCACCATCCAGAGGGTATAACAACTTCACCGTTGATTTGTATCTGATGGCTTACAAGAGGTTGATTACAAAACAAAATATCAATGATGTCAACGCAGATCTTGGTGGCAATGACGGTTCAACACAAACGATTACCAAACCATCAGGTTTTTAAAAACACATTGTAACTATAAAAAAGTAAAAGGTCATTATTGTAATGACCTTTTGCTGTAAGAGTACTTTTATTGCTCCTCGGAAGTTTTGCAAAAAAAAACGGTAAACTTTTTAAAAATCAGCGTTATCCGTTTGTAGATTCAAAAATATTTTATACTTTTGCAGTCCGAAAAGTAGGTTTATTGTTATGTGAGTGCATAACCTGCTGAATAATAAATGCTTCCAAACTCATTAATTATTCAAACTAAAAAAAATTAAAATGGCTAAGAAAGTCTTTAAAATGGTAAAGCTTCAGGTGAAAGGTGGCGCAGCTAACCCTTCTCCACCAGTAGGTCCAGCATTGGGTTCTGCAGGTGTGAACATCATGGAGTTTTGTAAGCAATTTAACGGAAGAACCCAAGATAAGCCAGGGCAAGTTTTACCTGTAGTAATTACAGTATACGAAGACAAATCTTTTGAATTCGTTATTAAAACTCCACCTGCAGCAATTCAGTTAATGGATGCAGCTAAGATCAAGGGAGGTTCTGGTGAACCAAACAGAAATAAAGTAGGTTCTGTAAGTTGGGAACAAGTAAAGAAAATCGCTGAAGATAAAATGGCGGATCTTAACTGTTTTACAATGGATTCTGCAGTTTCTATGGTTGCAGGTACTGCTAGATCTATGGGATTAAAAGTAACAGGAACTAAACCAACTTTTAACGCTTAAAACTTAAAGAAATGGCAAAATTAACTAAAAAGCAAAAGGAAGCTTTAAGCAAAGTAGAAAAAGGAAGAATCTATAACCTTGAAGAAGGTTCAGCTCTTGTAAAAGAAGTGAACACTACCAAGTTTGATGCTTCTGTAGATATCGCTGTAAGATTAGGAGTAGATCCAAGAAAAGCAAACCAAATGGTAAGAGGTGTTGTATCTCTTCCTCACGGTACTGGTAAAGATGTTAAAGTATTAGCTCTTGTAACACCGGATAAAGAAGCTGAAGCTAAAGAAGCTGGAGCTGATTATGTAGGTCTAGACGAATATTTACAAAAAATAAAAGATGGTTGGACAGATGTTGACGTTATCGTTACTATGCCAGCTGTTATGGGTAAATTAGGTCCATTAGGTAGAGTTTTAGGTCCAAGAGGTCTAATGCCTAACCCTAAATCAGGAACTGTAACAATGGAAATTGGTAAAGCAGTAACTGAAGTGAAAGCTGGTAAAATTGATTTCAAAGTTGATAAATACGGTATTATCCACGCTGGTATTGGTAAAGTGTCTTTCGATGCTGCTAAAATCAAGGAAAATGCTCAGGAATTGATCTCTACTTTGATCAAAATGAAGCCAACTGCTGCTAAAGGTACTTATGTGAAGAGCATCTATTTGTCTTCTACAATGAGCCCAGGTATTGCAATCGATACTAAATCTGTTAACTAATAATAATCCTTAAGACAATGACAAAAGACCAAAAAGTTGTAGCAATACAAGAGATCAAAGATTTGCTTCAGGATGCAAAAGTAGTATACGTAGCAGATTTACAAGGTTTGAATGCTGGTAAATCTTCAGATTTCAGAAGACAAGCTTTCAAGCAAAATATCAAAGTAAAAGTTGTAAAAAATACACTTTTACAAAAAGCAATGGAACAAATCGACGGAGTAGATTACTCTGAAATGTTCCCAACTTTCAAAGGAAACTCAGCATTAATGATTGCTGATACAGCTAACGCTCCTGCGAAATTAATCCAAGGATTCAGAAAGAAAGAAGAAAAGCCAGCTTTAAAGTCTGCTTTTGTTCAAGAAACTTTCTACGTTGGTGACAACAACCTAGACATGTTGGCTAACATCAAGTCTAGAGAAGAAATGATCGGTGAAATCATCGGATTACTTCAGTCTCCAATCCAGAGAGTTGTTTCTGCTCTTCAAAACAAACCTGAAACGGTAGAAGCTAAAGCTGAAGAAGCTGCTCCTGCAGTTGAAGAAACTCCTGCTCCGGAAGCTCCAGCTGCAGAAAGCACGGAAGAAACTCCAAGTGCTGAATAATTACACTCAAAAAATTAAATAAATAATCAACAAAAACATTACAACAATGTCAGATTTAAAAAATTTAGCTGAAACGCTAGTAAACTTAACAGTAAAAGACGTAAACGAATTAGCAACTATCCTTAAGGATGAGTACGGAATTGAGCCAGCTGCTGCTGCTGTAGTAGTTGCTGCAGGTGGTGGAGAAGCTGCTGAAGAAAAGACTGAATTCGACGTAATTCTTAAGTCTGCAGGTGCTTCTAAATTAGCTATCGTTAAATTAGTAAAAGATTTAACTGGTGCTGGTCTTAAAGAAGCTAAAGATATCGTAGATGGTGCTCCTGCTCCAATCAAAACTGGTATCTCTAAAGACGAAGCTGAAGCTCTTAAGAAGCAATTAGAAGAAGCTGGTGCTGAAGTAGAATTGAAATAATTTCAATTGTATTATACATACAGAGCCTGGGCAATTTGCCCAGGCTTTTTTTGTTTATAAACCCTTGTAAATCTAGTATTTAATCAATAATAGTATTTGAATATTTTTCTTCTTTATATCTTGATATTTTATTATATTTATTTAATTCTCAATTTTTGTATATGATTTTTGTATTTATTTATCATTTTGCGTATTTAATGTAAATTTTTATCATCAAAATATGTTTTTAATTGAAAATGTATTATATTTGTACCGAAAAAAACACTAATTGGATAGAAATTACTTTCTTTCTTGCACGCGTAGGATAGTTTTTATACTATTGCTACTGACGGTAGGGAAATTAAATAGTAAGCCTGTATCTGTAGCAATGAGAATGGCTACAGGTAGCATCAGTAATGATGTGCATCCCCGTTTTTCAGATGTTTCTAATTCTGTTTATCAACCTCTTCTGAAAATAGAACCTTCAACAACAGTGAAGAAATTGACCGGCAATTCCAAACGAGTGAATAGTAACTTTTACACATTTCTTAATGATCACTTTTGCCAGAACAATTTCCCTGGTGCCCATAATGATAACGATTTTTATTCCCTTTTACTAAAGGATTTAAAATATATTGAAATTCGCGGACATTGGACGTCCATGATCTCCTTCAATTTTAATAATGCTGTCGTGTTATCCCGAAAAAGAAAGAAATTCGGAGAATACGCCTGTGAGGTGGTCGATGGTTTTAAATATATTATTAAAAATCCGGATAAGCTGATCAGCATTTCTGTATCATAATCATTTCTGCAATCTTTCATATTCCTTAGGAAAATTATCACTATTTCATTCACTTTCGAATGGAACAGGAGGAAGATGGTCTCTACATAAAATTTACACAAAAAAACAACAAATATCATTAGACATGAAAAACAAATTATTCACTCTCGCACTTTTATCTGCGAGTTCGTTAAGTATAGCACAGGTTGGGATTAATACAGGATCGCCCAATGCTACTTTTGATGTGGCCGGATTTCCTGCTAACGTCAATAAACCAGATGGCTTCATTGCACCCAGGCTTACCGGAGTGCAGCTTAAAGCTAAAAACTACACCACTTTACAAACAGGAGCAATAGTCTATGTCACCGTGGCAGAAACTGCACCTACCGGACAAACTGTAGATGTAATATCACCGGGCTACTATTATTTCGATGGTACGAAATGGGGAAGTTTAAGCGTTGATTGGCGTACTGTTGGGAATGCAGGTACAACAGCAACTACTGCGACGTTAGGTACAGATATTACTTCAGGAAATTACTTTGGGACAACTGATGGGCAGAGTCTGGTAATCGCTACTCAAAAAAATGTGAAAGGAATATTAGATGTCAATGGATCTCTGCAGGGAGGAAATTCAAATAGTACGACAGGCAATTATGCTTCTTTTACCTGGGGATCAAATAATATTCTGACAAATAGCACATCATCTAATATTGCGTTAGGAAAAGATAACACCGTATCTGCACAGGGAAATTTCCCGGCAGTGGCTATTGGTTTGGCAAATAAAGCAACCAACGGTGCTAAAATATTGGGAAACTCGAATAATGCAACAGGTCCGAATAATCTGGTATTGGGAAACTCGAACACAGTAACAGGAATTATTGGATTGACGGTGGGAAATAGTAATACGAATAACGGTGGGATTACCATCGGAAGCGGAAATACGGCATCCTCAAATAATATAGCCATCGGCTCAGGAAATACCGCGGGTGGCCTTGAAGCTGTAGCTTTTGGGATTTCCGGACAGGCCGCCGCCGGGCAAAATGTTTACGCCAATAAAAGTCACGTCTTTTTCAATAAAAATAACGGAAACAATTCAATAGTCGGGATTAATATGATTCCTACAGCAGATACGGCAACAGGCGCTGCACTTCAGATAAAGGGAATTACCAATCCTACCTCTTCATGTACTTCAGCTGAAGAAGGAGCTATCCGCTATAATGCAACTGCTAAACTGCATGAAGGCTGTAACGGAAGTACCTGGAAAGCTTTTTACAATTAAAATAAACACAAACCTTATAAAATAACAAAAATGACCAAAAAATTATTCATGAAATTGGCCGCAGTACTCATGACATTCGTAATGTCTGCCGTAGTATTGGCACAACAAGGCTATGAACCTATCCGTGGGATGGGAGTGGAAGCAAAACCTGTAAATAACTCAGGAATTTGTTTAGCGTGTTATAACGGAAGTATGAATCCTGTAGTAGATGCTAATCTTGACAACAGTGTAAGCATGGGGAACTTTGCTTCATTACTAAGTGGAAATGGAATATCTGTAAAAAATAAGAATACCACTTATCCGGCCGGATATATTACCGGATTCAACGTAGATCTCGGGACGAGTTTTATTACCATAGATCTTTTAAGTTCTTTGAGAATCAGTACCTATAAAGACGGAGTGCTTCAGGAGACAACTACTAGCAGTACTTTATTGTCTGTGCCGGCTTTTGGAGGAAATAAAAACAGAATATTCCTTCACTTTAAGACTTCAAAAGAATTTAATGAAGTGAGATTATATCAGACCAATGTCCTATCTGTATTCAGTGCAATGAATGTATATTATGCATTTGCTTTTGATCCGGCTAAAGTTCCGACAGATAATAATGGTATCTGTGACGATATCATTGCAGGAAGTGGTGTGGATGGCAACGTGTCCGGAAGCAGTAGTTTCCTGGCGCCACTGTCTTATGTGCAAAACAGAGAAAGAATTGGAGATGGAAATAAAAATTCTTACGGATCAATAGTTCTTCCGATAGGTTTATTGGGATCTTATTCAGTGGGAGTTTTGGATAAAAACCAGGTATATCCTGCAGGAAACAGAACCGGTTTTGTCATTGAACCTGATGATCAGGGTAAGTTGTTAAGTGCTGAATTCCTTAAAAATATTACTATTGAAACCTATTTATTCGGGCAGCTTCAGGATTCAAAGCAATTGTCTGATGGAGGTGGTTTGATTAATATTAAAGTGCTTGGGTATGGTTCCGGAAAACAAAAAGTTACTTTAACTACGACAAAGCCTTTTAACGAAGTACGATTGAAAATTACTCAAACAGTAGGGTTTAATTTAGGAAAACTAAATGTTTACTATGCTTTCGAAGAGCCGATCTCTTGCGAATGTGATGATAAAATCCAGACAAGCGGTTCTTCAGTTCCCGGAAACTTAGTGACGGGAAGCAGCGGGACATCAGGCCCGGGATTCCTTGGACTTATTTTTGCCAAAATGATCAATCCCGAAGCAATTGTGGATAATAATCCTTCCAATTATGCTACTGCAACGATACCTGCTGCATCATTATTTAGTATTTTCTCTTCATATGCCACCGTAAGCAGCAATACGACTCTTCCGGCTAATACAATGGCAGGATTTACAGTGGAAAAAGCAGCGAACCTTCTCGGGGTTAGTGTTCTTGAAAACATTACCGTGACTTTATATAACGGAAATACGACAACCGATACCTTTACCAGCTCAGGAAGTCTGATCAGTGGAAATTTCTTCACTACCAATTCAAATAAATTTTATGTGGGAGGTAAGGCGACAAAACCTTTTAACCGTATTAAAATTACTTTCAATAGCGGTACTGCTGTTCGTATTCCTCAGAACTATTACATCTACAATGCTTTTGCAAGCAGAGATGATGATAATGACGGAGTTCCAAATTGTTTTGACAAATGTCCCGGAGGAGATGACAGCATTGATAACAATGGAAATGGTATTCCGGATTGTGCTGAAGGATGTACAGTAGTAAACGATAAATCTCCTGCATTAGATACGGATGGCGATGGTATCGTAGATGCTTGTGATCTTGATTCTGATAATGATGGTATCCCGGATGCTGTTGAAGATTTTGATAAAAACGGGAAGTTCCAGGATGATGATGCCGAGGGTGATATTCTATTAACTCCTGTTTTAGGAGATTCGGTTCCGAATTATCTTGATCTCGATTCTGATAATGATGGTATTTTGGATTTATTTGAATCTGGAATTCCGGTATCAGTAATCAATCAGATTGATACGGATCATAATGGTATTATCGACAGCAATATTCCGGTAGGTAAAAACGGTATTGCAGATATTTTGGAAACGTCTCCTGATTCCGGAATTCTGAAATATGCAATCAAAAATACGGATGGTGACGATAAGCCCGACTTCCTTGATGTGATGTCCAATGGTTCAGATCTGGATCTTTATCAAATCGGAAAAGGAAACCTTGATACCTTAGGAGGAGGATTTATTTCTACAATAGATGATAAGGATAAAGATGGTATTCAGGCTGTTGTAGATACTGATCTTGTAAAGAGAGGAGCGCCAAACTCTCCACTTTCACCTTATGCCTCATTGTTGAAAAACGGATTAAGCGCAACTGCAAAAATCACCGGTTCGGAAATTACCGATGCTGCAAATGATGTGAAAATCTATCCAAACCCTGTAAAAGCTGGAGAAAATCTCAAAATTATGGGACCGGAGGAAGGAGTATATACCTTATTTTCTGCTCAGGGACAGATTCTTAAGTCAGATAAATTTAAAGCTAATGCAGGTATTGATACTTCTTCACTACCTACAGGAGTATATATTATTAAAATAGAAACTAAATCAACTGTAAAATCTTATAAGGTTATTGTGAAATAATTGATAAGAAAGCTTGTGTTGCTGAGGGCTGCCCATTTTTGGGCAGCTCTTTTTATTTTAATTGCCTCAAAATGAGAGTGATTTATTTGTTATTGTGGATAAGTTTTTGTATCTTTGCCCTTCTTTTGGCGCGAAAAATTGTTTGTAAATTTATAAAATACTGAAAATCAACTCTTTCATTGTGTAAAGCATGGAAGGGATTTCCCGTTTATAGATATTGCGGTAATATAGCCTCAAAAGTATAAAAATATTTTGCATTACGCTGTGAAAAGATATACCAGTGTTGCAGTTAGAAAGAGCTAAGTGCAAAGTTAAAAGAACTTTAAGGTCCTTCGTGAGCGCCAAAAACACTTTTACCTTTTACTTTTTTACCTTGTTTCTTGTTCTTTTCTGATATTTTTTAATGAATCAAAATATTTTTTAACCCTTTCTTAAAAGTTTTATGAGTAAAACAAAATCAACAACTCAAGGAAATCCGAGAATTAATTTCTCATCAGCGAAAGGAAAAATTATCACTCCTGACTTTTTGGATATCCAAATTGAGTCTTTCAGAGAATTTTTCCAGCTTGATACACTTCCTGAAGCCAGAAAGACAGAAGCTCTTTACAAGACTTTCCAAGAGAATTTCCCAATTACGGATTCAAGAAACCAATTCGTATTAGAATTCTTAGACTATCTGGTAGATTCTCCACGTTATTCAATCGATGAGTGTGTGGAAAGAGGATTGACGTATTCAGTTCCTCTAAAAGCAAGACTTAAACTGTACTGTACTGACCCGGAACACGAAGATTTCCAAACTGTGGTTCAGGATGTATATTTAGGTCCGGTTCCTTATATGACGCCTAGTGGATCTTTCATCATCAATGGTGCAGAAAGAGTTATCGTTACGCAGCTTCACCGTTCACCTGGTGTATTCTTCGGACAGACTTACCACGCGAATGGAACCAAACTTTACTATTCAAGAATTATCCCTTTCAAAGGATCTTGGATGGAATTTACAACGGATATCAACAGCGTAATGTACGCGTATATCGACCGTAAGAAAAAGTTACCATTAACAACTTTATTAAGAGCTATCGGTTACGAATCTGATAAGGACATCCTTCAGATCTTCGACCTTGCTGAAGAAGTGAAAGTTTCTAAAGCTGCCCTTAAAAAAGTGGAAGGGAGAACATTGGCTGCGAGAGTATTGAACACTTGGTTCGAAGACTTCGTAGACGAAGATACAGGTGAAGTAGTTTCTATCGAAAGAAACGAAATCATCTTAGATAGAGAGACGATCCTTGAAAAAGAACATTTAGATCTTATTCTTGATGCTGGTGTGAAATCAATCTTGATTCACAAAGAAAACAGCAATGAATTCTCTATCATCCAGAATACATTACAAAAAGACCCTACTAACTCTGAAAAAGAAGCAGTAGAGTATATTTATCGTCAGTTAAGAAACGCAGATCCACCAGATGAGGAAACTGCAAGAGGAATTATTGAAAAATTATTCTTCTCTGAGCAGAGATACTCTTTAGGTGAAGTAGGACGTTACAGATTGAATAAAAAATTAAGTCTAAACATCCCAACTACAACTGAAGTTCTTACAAAAGAAGATATTATTGCCATTGTAAGACACTTAATTGAGTTGGTAAACTCAAAAACTGATGTTGATGATATTGACCACTTATCAAACAGAAGAATTAAAACTGTTGGTGAGCAATTAGCAGGACAATTCGGAGTAGGTCTTTCAAGAATTGCAAGAACAATCAAGGAGAGAATGAACGTTAGAGATAACGAAATCTTTACTCCACTTGACCTTGTTAACGCTAAGACTTTAACATCTGTAATTAACTCGTTCTTCGGTACCAACCAGCTATCTCAGTTCATGGACCAAACCAACCCTCTATCAGAGATCACTCACAAGAGAAGATTATCTGCACTAGGGCCTGGTGGTTTATCAAGAGAAAGAGCAGGTTTCGAGGTTCGTGACGTTCACCATACTCACTACGGAAGAATTTGTCCGATTGAAACTCCGGAAGGACCAAACATCGGTTTGATTTCATCTCTAGGTATTTATGCTAAAATCAACAGACTTGGTTTCATCGAAACTCCATATAGAAAAGTAGAAGACAGTAAGATTAATCTTAACGCTGATCCTATTTACTTAAATGCAGAAGACGAAGAAGATAAAGTAATTGCTCAGGCAAACGTTGAATTGAGTGATAATGGTGACTTCTTAACAGACAGAATTATTGCAAGATTAGATGGTGACTACCCGGTAGTTGAACCAGCTCAGGTTAACCTTATCGACGTTGCACCAAACCAGATCTCTGGTATTTCCGCTTCATTAATTCCATTCCTGGAGCATGATGATGCGAACCGTGCATTGATGGGATCTAACATGATGCGTCAGGCCGTTCCTCTATTGAAGCCACAGGCTCCAATCGTTGGTACAGGGCTTGAGCAACAAGTTGCAAGAGACTCAAGAATCTTAATTAACGCTGAAGGTACAGGTACTGTAGAGTACGTAGATGCTGACAGAATCGTTATTAAATATGAAAGAAGCGATGACGAAGATTTAGTACAATTCGAGTCCGCTACTAAAACATACAAACTTACTAAGTTTAGAAAAACTAACCAGAGTACGACGATCACGCTAAGACCAAACGTAAGAGTAGGTGATGTAGTGGAGAAAGGACAAGTACTTTGCGACGGATATGCTACTGAAAAAGGAGAATTAGCTCTTGGTAGAAACTTAGTAGTAGCGTTCATGCCTTGGAAAGGGTACAACTTTGAGGATGCAATCGTAATCAACGAAAAAGTTGTTCGTGAAGACTGGTTTACTTCAATTCACGTAGATGAATATTCACTAGAGGTTCGTGATACCAAATTAGGTATGGAAGAATTGACAGCAGATATTCCAAACGTTTCTGAAGAAGCTACTAAAGATCTTGACGAGAACGGTATGATCAGAATCGGTGCTGAAGTGAAGCCTGGAGATATCATGATTGGTAAAATTACTCCAAAAGGTGAATCTGACCCGACTCCTGAAGAGAAACTTCTTAGAGCAATCTTCGGTGATAAAGCTGGTGATGTAAAAGATGCATCATTAAAAGCCGACTCTTCATTAAGAGGGGTTGTTATCAACAAGAAATTGTTCTCCAGAAATATTAAAGACAAAAAGAAAAGAACTGAAGAGAAACTTAGACTTGAAGAAATTGAAAACACTTACAAGGCTAAGTTCGATGAGTTGAGAAACACTTTAATTGAAAAATTAAATACACTGGTAAGCGGTAAAACTTCTCAAGGGGTACAAAACGACCTTGACGAAGAAATCATCGGTAAAGGGGTAAAGTTCACTCACAAATTATTGACTTCAGTTGAAGATTATGTAAACGTTAGTGGTGCAGATTGGACTGTTGATGCTGACAAGAATGAGTTGATCAAACAATTGATTCACAATTACAAAATCAAATATAACGACATCCAGGGAGTTAAAAACCGTGAGAAATTTGCAATTTCAATCGGAGATGAGCTACCAGCAGGTATCATGAAGTTAGCTAAAGTTTACATCGCTAAGAAACGTAAACTGAATGTAGGGGATAAAATGGCAGGACGTCACGGTAACAAAGGTATCGTTTCAAGAATCGTTCGTGAAGAAGATATGCCGTTCCTTGAGGATGGAACACCGGTAGATATCGTATTGAATCCACTTGGGGTACCTTCTCGTATGAACATCGGTCAGATCTATGAAACAGTTCTTGGATGGGCTGGTCAGAAGCTGGGTATGAAGTTCGCTACGCCAATCTTCGACGGAGCAACTCTTGATCAGATTACTGAATATACAGAGAAAGCAGGACTTCCTAAATTCGGTCACACTCACCTTTATGATGGTGGTACCGGAGAAAGATTTACTCAGGCTGCAACGGTAGGTATTATCTACATGTTGAAACTAGGACACATGGTTGATGATAAGATGCACGCACGTTCTATCGGACCTTACTCATTGATTACTCAGCAGCCGTTAGGAGGTAAAGCTCAGTTCGGTGGTCAGAGATTCGGAGAGATGGAGGTTTGGGCACTTGAAGCATTCGGTGCATCAAACATCCTAAGAGAAATCTTGACTGTGAAGTCGGATGACGTGATTGGTAGAGCAAAAACTTATGAAGCAATTGCTAAGGGTGAATCTATGCCTGAACCAGGTATTCCGGAATCATTCAACGTATTACTTCACGAGTTACAAGGTCTTGGATTAGACGTAAGATTGGAGGAATAAATTAAATCTTTTAATTAGAACAAACTTTAACCATACATCATTTTTAAAAGTATAATGTTTCAGAATTTAGGCAAAACAGAAAAATACGGATACTTGCTTTTTGCGATTCCAGCCTTGTTTTTTTTGTTGAGCCCTGCAAAATTTCCAGCTGACGACGGATTCTTTTATCCGCAAATAGCCCATAATTTTGTGAACGGACTAGGCTTTAAATTCAACGATATTTATCCTACAAATGGTTTTCATCCCTTGTGGATGGTGGTGTGTATCATTTCAGATTTTATAATACCTATTCCTAAACAGGAAATGATTTATATACTATGGCTGATACAAATTATATTGTTCTTTTTAAGCATAAAATATCTGCAGCCTTTGTTTAAAGACGGAGGAATTGGGAAAATAGCTGGAGTAGGATTTTTGGCGTTGGTTTTTTTCTCAGTTGGAACTTTATATTTAACAGAGGCGCACCTTAATTTATTTTGCATTGCATTACTGCTCAACTTGCTGATAAAAGGCAAATCAGTAAACGGATGGCTTCTGGGACTTGCAACCAGTATGGTGTTTTTATCCCGGCTAGACAATGCTTTTGTCCTGATATTTTTAGGATTATATTGTTTATCCGGTGATACAAGGCCCAAAATGGGAGACCTGATAAAAGCTGCAGGAGTTTGTATCGTGCTTGTTGGCGGATACTTACTGTACAATAAATTTGAATTTGGGAATATGGTTCCGATAAGTGGGAGAATAAAATCAAGTTTTCCCTATGCTGAAGGTTCTGTTTTTGGAAATTTGTGGGGAACCATCTTTCTTGTTTCAAATGTATTGTATGCAATATTACTTTCCTTTGTGAAGGTTGATTTTAGAAAATTAAAATTATACTTCATTGCTGGGGCTGTCGTACAGTTATTATATAACCTATACTTTCAGTCACAGATCGGACAGTGGTATTTTGTAATGCAGATGTTGGCTGTGGCCTTTATGCTGAATGATATTGTAAATGTATGTTTACGAAAGTTCAGTATTAAACAAAGCAGTATAACAATAGGAGTTTTACTGATAGGCTGTACTGCTTTTTTGAGTTCTGTTTCTTATGTAAAGGCCAATACGAATATGAGTTTAGGATATAATGCAGGAGGAGATAATGAAGAAATAAGAGAAGTCAAAAAAGATAAGGTACAAAGTATTGCAGAAGATCTGAAGAAAAATCTTCCGGCAGGATCAAGGGTTTTTACCTATGATATGCCAGGGAAATTAGCATTTTATTCAGATCTGCAGATCATCCCAGCGGATGGACTGGTAGCAGATAAAAGCTTTTTTGGAAAGATTACATCATTACCTTTTGAAAAATATCTGGCGGAGAATAATATTCAATATGTTTTACTGCCAGCGGGATTTCAGAAAAAAGGAACGATGACATTCATAGGAATTGAGGCTGTTAATGAAAAAGGTACTGTTTCTTATAGAGCTAGAAGCAGTTTTCTAAAGAAGAATGTTAGTAAAATACAGATAACGGATTTCGATCTTGTTACAACTTTTCCTAACCCTCTTAAAGTATGGCAGCCGGACTATGATACTGTAATATTGCTGAAGCTTAAAAAAGAACAATAGATAAAGTTTGCTCTTTGATGCTTGTTAAGTGTTCAATCGGGATAAATGATTTATCCGTTTGAAGCTAAGAAAAAAATATTAAAATAAAAGATTTAGAAATAAAGAATAAAACATTTTTTATGTCAAATAAAAATAAAACAAGTAGATTTAATAAAATAACCATCGGTTTAGCTTCACCCGAGTCTATTTTACAGGACTCAAGAGGGGAGGTTTTAAAGCCGGAAACTATTAACTACAGAACTCACAAGCCTGAAAGAGACGGGCTATTCTGTGAGAAAATCTTTGGTCCTGTAAAGGATTACGAATGTGCTTGTGGTAAATATAAGAGAATTCGTTATAAAGGGATTGTTTGTGACCGTTGTGGAGTAGAAGTTACTGAGAAAAAAGTAAGAAGAGAGAGAATCGGGCACATCAACCTTGTAGTTCCAATTGCACACATCTGGTATTTCCGTTCATTACCAAACAAAATCGGATACCTTCTTGGAATTCCTTCTAAGAAATTAGATATGATCATCTACTACGAAAGATACGTAGTGATTCAACAAGGTATTGCTAAGAAATTAGACGGTTCTGATTTCGAAAATATGGAATTCCTTACAGAAGAAGAGTACCTTGATATCATGGAAACTCTTCCTGTAGAAAACCAATATCTTGACGATTCTGATCCAAACAAATTCATCGCCAGAATGGGTGCTGAAGCTGTTGAAGATCTATTAAAAAGAATCGATCTTGATGCATTGTCTTTCGACTTAAGACATAAAGCTCACAACGAAGGTTCTAAGCAAAGAAGAACTGAAGCTCTGAAAAGATTGAACGTTGTAGAAGCATTGAGAGGTGCTAATACAAGAATGATCAACAGACCGGAGTGGATGATTATGCGTGTACTTCCTGTTATCCCACCAGAACTAAGACCATTGGTTCCATTGGATGGAGGACGTTTCGCAACTTCTGACTTAAATGACCTTTATAGAAGAGTTATTATCAGAAATAACCGTTTGAAGAGATTATTGGAGATCAAAGCTCCTGAAGTAATCTTGAGAAACGAGAAGCGTATGCTTCAGGAATCAGTAGATTCATTATTCGATAACACAAGAAAATCTTCTGCAGTAAAATCTGAATCAAACAGACCATTGAAATCACTTTCTGATTCATTGAAAGGTAAGCAAGGTCGTTTCCGTCAGAACTTACTAGGAAAAAGGGTTGACTACTCTGCGCGTTCGGTAATTGTTGTAGGTCCAAACTTACAGCTTCACGAATGTGGTATTCCTAAAGATATGGCAGCTGAACTTTACAAACCGTTTATCATTAGAAAACTAATCGAGAGAGGAATTGTAAAAACAGTAAAATCTGCGAAGAGAATTATTGATAGAAAAGAACCGGTAGTTTATGATATCTTAGAAAACGTGATGAAAGGTCACCCTGTTCTATTGAACAGAGCACCTACGCTTCACAGACTAGGTATTCAGGCTTTCCAACCTAAGATGATCGAAGGTAAGGCAATCCAATTACACCCGTTAGTAACAACAGCATTCAACGCCGATTTCGATGGTGACCAGATGGCGGTACACTTACCGTTAGGACCAGAAGCGATCCTTGAAGCTCAGTTATTGATGTTAGGTTCTCAAAACATCTTGAACCCTGCAAACGGTTCTCCAATTACAGTACCATCTCAGGACATGGTTCTTGGTCTTTATTTCATGACTAAAGAATTGAGCTCTACAGAAGATATGAAAGTAAAAGGAGAAGGTCTTGCATTCTATTCTCCTGAAGAAGCGGAAATCGCTTATGCAGAAGGTAGAGTATCTTTAAATGCTAAAGTAAGATGTAGACTTCCTATTAAAGAAGACGGAGAAATCGTAACAAGATTGATCGAAACTTCTGTTGGTAGAATCTTATTCAACCAGATTGTACCTAAGCAGTCAGGATATATCAATGAACTTCTGACTAAGAAATCATTGAGAAACGTTATCGGTAAGATCCTTGCTGATACGGATTTCCCTACAACTGTGAAGTTCCTTGATGCAATGAAAGATCTAGGATATTCAAATGCATTCAAAGGAGGTCTGTCATTCTCATTAGGGGATATCGTAGTTCCTGTTGAGAAAAAGCAAATGATTGCTACTTCAATTGAAACTGTAGACGAAATTAGAGCTAACTATAACATGGGTCTAATTACCGATACAGAACGTTATAACCAGGTAATCGACGTTTGGACAAACACCAACGCCGGATTAACTGAAATGATCATGAGCAGAATGAAAACTGACCAAGGTGGGTTCAACTCTGTATACATGATGCTTGACTCTGGAGCGAGGGGTTCTAAAGAACAGATCCGTCAGTTATCAGGGATGAGAGGTTTGATGGCGAAACCGCAAAAAGCCGGTTCTACCGGAGCGGAGATCATCGAAAACCCGATCCTTGCAAACTTTAAGGAAGGTCTTTCGATTCTAGAGTACTTTATCTCTACCCACGGTGCTCGTAAGGGTCTTGCGGATACCGCTCTTAAGACAGCCGATGCTGGTTACTTAACGAGAAGATTGGTAGACGTTGCACAGGACGTTATCGTTACAGAAGATGACTGTGGAACATTAAGAGGTACTGAAGTTACTGCACTTAAGAAAAATGACGAGATCGTTGAAAGAATCTCTGAAAGAATCTTAGGTAGAGTTTCTCTTCATAATATCTATGACCCTGAATCTGACGAGTTAATCGCTAGTGCAGACCAGGTGATCATCGAAGAATTGGCTAAGAAAATTGAAGCAGCAGGTTTAGAAGCTGTTGAGGTTCGTTCACCATTAACTTGTGAAGCTAAGAAAGGGATCTGTGCGAAATGCTACGGTAGAAACTTAGCAACAGGTAAAGTAATCCACATGGGTGAAGCGGTAGGTGTAATTGCAGCACAGTCAATTGGGGAGCCGGGAACTCAGCTTACGTTGAGAACTTTCCACCAAGGGGGTACTGCAGGAAACGTATCAGAAAACCCATCGATTGTTGCAAGAAGAGACGGTATCGTTGAAATGGATGAAGTAAGAACAATTACTTCTGAAGATGAAAGCGGTAATACAGCTGAAGTTGTAGTTTCACGTTCAACAGAATTCAGATTAGTTGCTGATAACGAGTCAAGAACTCCGTTAATGGTAGCTAACGTACCTTATGGATCTATATTAGCTGTAAAACCAGGTGATAAAGTGAAAAAAGGTGATACAATCTGTAGATGGGATCCATATAACGCGGTTATCATTGCTGAAACTTCAGGTAAGGTAGAATACGAGGATATTATCCAGGGTATTTCATTCCAACTTGAAATTGACGAACAAACAGGATTCGAAGAGAAAGTAATCTCTGAATCTAGAAATAAGAAAGCCGTACCTACCTTGAAGGTGGTAGATTCTAAAGGAGTTGAGCAGAAAGCTTACAACTTACCGGTAGGAGCCCACTTAATGGTAAACGATGGTGAAAAAATTAAGGCTGGTAAAGTCTTAATCAAGATCCCAAGAAAATCTGCAAAAGCAGGGGATATCACCGGAGGTCTTCCGAGAGTTACCGAACTATTCGAAGCAAGAAACCCTTCAAACCCAGCGGTTGTTACTGAAATCGACGGGGTAGTTTCTTACGGAAAAATTAAGAGAGGTAACCGTGAACTTATTGTTGAGGCTAAAACTGGAGAAAGAAAAATTTATTTAGTTAAATTATCCAACCAGATCTTAGTACAGGAGAATGACTTCGTAAGAGCAGGTTCTCCACTTTCTGACGGTTCTATCACACCGGAAGATATTCTAAGAATTAAAGGCCCAACTGCCGTTCAGGAATACTTAGTAAACGAAATTCAGGAAGTTTACCGTCTACAAGGGGTAAAAATCGACGACAAGCACTTCGAAATCATCGTAAGACAGATGATGACAAAAGTATCTATCGTTGATGGAGGTGATACTCAATTCCTTGAAGGAGCTCTTGAACATAAGTATGACTTCCTAGAAGAAAACAATAGAGTATTCGGTCTTAAAGTAGTAGTAGAAGCTGGTGATTCTAAAGAATTCAGACCAGGTCAGATGATTACTGCAAGAGAATTAAGAGATGAGAACTCTAAGTTGAGACGTGAAGATCAAAGCTTGGTAGAAGTAAGAGAAGCTCTTCCTGCTACAGCAACTCCTGTATTACAAGGTATTACAAGAGCAGCCCTTCAAACGAAATCGTTCATGTCTGCAGCATCATTCCAGGAAACAACTAAAGTTCTTAACGAGGCAGCAGTTGCTGGTAAAGTTGACGCTCTTGGTGGTCTTAAAGAAAATGTAATTGTAGGTCACAGAATTCCTGCAGGTACAGGTCTTAAAGAATATCAGAATGTTATCGTAGGTTCTAAGAAAGAATTCGAAGACCTTAACTAAAATTAATGATTTGAAATTTGGGATTTGAATTTATTTTTATATTTTCACAATCTCAAATTTCGAATTTTAAAAACATAATTTATAACAATGGACAACAATCAAAATCCACAAGACGGAAACATCAACATCGAATTAAACGAAATGGTAGCTGCTGGAGTTTATGCTAACTTAGCATTGGTAAACCACTCTCCATCAGAATTTGTAGTAGACTTTATTCAGTTGATGCCAGGTGTTCAGCAAGCTAAAGTAAGATCAAGAATCATTCTTGCTCCGCTTCACGCTAAAAGAGTATTAAGCGCTCTTCAGCAGAACATCGCTAATTACGAGCAGCAGTTCGGAGAAATTAAAGAAGTTGAGCCTTTCGTATTAGGTGGAAACAACGTACAAGCGTAAGATTTCTTTTACAATAAAATAAGATGCCCCGGTTTTTACCGGGGTATTTTTTGTGGTATACTCGTATATCTGAAGTAGAATTAGGTAGTGTTTTTTTCGGAATTTAAAATATTTATGATGTTATGTTTTATTAAATTTAAAACTTATTATCTTTTGTTAATTTTTTTTAATAAAATAAAAAAATAGCTTAGCAATACTTCATTTTCATATTTTTGTCTTTAGAAAAGTAGAAAGTATGATTACGATTAACGACTCATTTGTCCTTAATAAGTTTAGTTTTTTGGGAAGTGACTTTCTCAACGAACTTCAGCGTGAAGCTATTATGACCGATATAAAAGCAAAAACTGAAATTATAAGGGAAGGACAAAAAAATAAATATGTCCCTTTTTTAATAAGAGGCTCCATTAAAGTGTACACTCTTAATGACGGGAGAGAGCTTATTTATTACTTCATCAAGCCTAATGACAGCTGTCTGATGACTTTCTCTTCCATTTTTGCAGATTATGTGAGCAGGGTATATGCCATTGCTGAAGAAGATTCTGAAGCACTCTTGATTCCTGTTTCTGTAATGCATGATTGGCTGATCAGGTTTCCGGAGATCAATAAATTATTTTATCGTGAATATGACCGACGTTTCTCAGAAGTTATGAATATGGTGAATGATGCCGTTTTTCACAGACTTGATAAAAGAGTTTTAAATCACATCAAGCAACAAATTTCAGCGACTGGAAACAATCCCTTAAAGATTACCCACCGTGAAATTGCAAGCAGCCTAGGTACTTCCAGAGAAGTTGTAAGCAGAGTATTAAAAAAAATTGAAAGTGATGGTGAAATCCTTCAGACCAAAGAAGGGATAAAAGTCACTGTAAATGAAAATGTTAGACTAATCTAATTTATATTGTTTTAAAAGTTTTTGTTTTATCATTGATAAAAACAATTTTGATGGTGACTTTTATCACCTATTTTTGAATTGATAACTTGATAAGTTTGTCATATGATAATTTAATTCAAATTGTAATATGACAAAAACTCTCTTATTTTTGTCGGTATTTTCATCAGTTTTTGCCTTTGCACAGGAAGATCTGCTGAAAGATATTGACACAATCAAAACCAGTACAGAAACCTCACAACCCGCCTTTAAAGCGCTGCAGATTGTCACCGGACAATCCACCAAACTGGCAGCAAAAAAAGAATGGTATATTATTGTAGCCCACAGGTTCGGAGATGTAAGTACTGGGTTCAAAAACTTTTTTGGCCTTGATAATGCTTCTACCAAGCTGGGAGTGATCTATGGCATTACCGATGCTGTTTCTGTAAGTCTGTCCAGAGAAACCAATATGAAGACTTTTGAAGGGGCTGTAAAATATAAACTTATCAAACAAAGTGAAAGCTTTCCCGTAGATATTGTCGGTTACAATGTGATGGGAGCAAATACCGACCTGAGTAAAGATAATTATCCTCACCTGAAATTTAGTGACCGGCTTTCTTACCTTACACAAGCTTTGATTTCCAGAAGGTTTAGCGATAAATTTTCACTGCAGCTTACCCCTTCCTATGTTCACAAAAACCTTTACGAACCAAGTATTGAAGATAAAAACCAATTTTTGGCAGGCTTAGGCGGACGCTATAAAATTTCAAAGAGAGTTTCTGTAAATGCGGAATATTTCGTCAACTTTGATAATCACAGTTTCTATAAAAATCCTTTATCATTAGGAGTAGACATAGAAACCGGGGGACATGTTTTCCAGCTGTTATTTACCAATTCCCAGATTAATTCAGATATCGGATATCTTACCAATGCTTCAGGAAATTGGGGAAAGGGACATATTTTCTTTGGGTTTAACCTTTACAGAGTTTTTTAATATGAGAAAGTTAACCTACCTATCAATAGTATCCGCAGTAGTGATGCTTGTAGCTTGTGAAAGCAGAACCTATGAAGAAATTTCAGACAATACTCCTATCACTGTCCCTGTAAATTATACCCAGGATGTAAAACCGATTGTAGACAACAATTGCATAGGATGCCATTCAGCAGGAAGTTTTAAACCCCTCGTTACCTATGACCAGGTGAAAAATAATATTGATGGAATTCTGGATCGGATTCAAAGACCGAACGGTGACCCGTTAAAAATGCCTAAAGGAGGCTCCTTATCTGCAACACAGATCAATATTTTCACAAAATGGAAAGCAGACGGATTAACTGAAAACTAAAAATATTTGATATGAAAAAACTTGTATTATTAAGCGTATCTCTGTTGATTACAGGTTATGCTTCAGCACAAAAATATAGTTCTAAAACCGGTAAGGTAACTTTTGAAGCATCAGTACCGTTATTTGACGATATCTATGCTCAGGATGATAGTAACCTTGTTGTTTTTAATGCTGATACAGGAGAAATGGCATCTATTTCTGCAGTTAAAAACTTTCATTTTAAAACCAAATTAATGGAAGAACACTTCAATGAAAATTATGCAGAAACGACGAAATATCCGAAGACAACCTTTAAAGGAAAAATTAGCAATTTCGACAAAACAAAGCTCACTGCAACTCCACAGAAATATACCGTTCAGGGAACCCTTAATTTTCATGGTGTTGATAAAGCTGTAACTTCTTCCGCAACAATATATTTGAAAGACAATAAAATCTATATGCAGGGAGGTTTTATAGCCAGACCAGCAGATTATAAAGTGACAATTCCAAAGGTGGTAACAAAAAAAATCGCAGAGAATGTAAATGTAGAATATAATTATGCAATGATAAAACAATGAGAAGCTTAATCCTATTATTAACCTTATTCCTGAGTTCATGGTGTATGGCTCAGGAAAAAGCGAAGTCAATCTTTGATATTGCCAGAAGTGGAACCGTTGCTGAAGTAAAAGAATTGATGAAACAGGATTCGGGGATTATCAATCAAACCAACGAGAATGGCTTTTCGCCCCTTATCCTGGCTTGCTACAGAGGAAATGCAGAAGTTGCAAAATTCCTTATTGAGAATGTAAAAGATGTGAATTACAGGAGTAATGAAGGTACAGCATTAGCAGGGCTTGCAGTAAAGTACAACAAAGAACTGGCAGAATCTTTATTGAAAAAAAATGCAGACCCCAATATCGCTGATGCTACAGGATACACCCCGTTATTCTGGGCTGTCAAATTTGGAAACAAAGAACTGGTAGAATTGCTGCTTCAATATAAAGCAGATAAATCAAAAAAAGATTCAATGGGAATGACTCCTTTTGAATACGCATTACAAACCAATAACAAAGAAATCATTAACCTCTTAAAAAATTGATATGAAAAAAGTTTTACTAACCATTACTTTTGCTCTTGCCAATTTAGCATGGGCACAGTTTACAACCGGAACAGTGAGTTTGTCGACCGGTATGACCGTTAAGCTTGACACTAGTCCTACTACAGTTACGATGACTCTTACAGGGCCAGATACGTCATATTTAGGGGTAGGATTCGGAGGTACCGGAACCACCGGAGGAATGGGAAGTGGAGTGGACGGATTTATTTATAATGTCAATTCTACTTCAAACACGAATATTGATTACTCTTTTGCCGGTGTGGGAATACCTCCTAGCCCAGATGCTATACAAGACTGGACGATTACTTCAAATACTACCTCGGGAGGAACCAGAACGATTGTGGCGACCAGATCTCTTGCAGGAGGGGCCGGAGATACAGTATTTGCTAATAATACAAGCCCAATCAATATTTTCTATGCCAAAGGATCTACCACTACAATTGCTAACCATGGATTCGGAACGGCTAACAGAGGCTACGCAATTTTAAGCAGGGCAGTACTAGGCACCACTGAAGCTGTTGCGGAAAGCAAAAAGCTGATTCTTTACCCAAATCCTGCAAAATCAACAGTAAGCTTCAAAAACTTTGATAAAATAAAATCTGTAGAAGTTTATGAAGCAACAGGAAGAAAAGTAAAATCCATACAGCTTGATAATGAGAGTATCAATGTGAATGATCTGCAATCAGGAAATTATTATTTTGAGATCAGGTTAAAAGATGGCAGCACATCTTACGAGAAACTGATAAAAAAATAAAAAAACACACCTAAATATTAAAAAAATAATACCTCTGATTTTTCAGGGGTATTGTTGTTTTACAGGTTGATGGAGATCTTAAAATACTTTATTCTAAAGGGATTGAACGATTTTTAATATCTTTGTGTATACACCGGATATCTATGAAAATTCCTTTTGAAAAATATAATCCTTCCTGGAGAAAACAGTTTCAATCGATAAAAAATGAGCTGGAAGAAAGTATCGGTTTTTTACATCCCGAAATAGAACATATAGGAAGTACATCGGTAGAAGAATTATCTGCCAAACCTGTTATTGATATGATGATTGGGGTGAAGGATGAAAAGGAACTGGATGAAATTCCATCTTTACTGCGGGGGCAGGATTACGTTTATTATGAGAAATATAACGAAGATATGCCTTATCGACGTTTCTTTATTAAACTTACAGATAAACCCCATAATTTAGGATTGCCGGAAGTTATTTATTCAAAAGACGAGATTCCTGAGAAAATTCACGACCACCAGTTTCGTAAGGCGCACATTCATGTGATTCCTGTTTCTTCAGAACACTGGCTTCGCCATATTGCCTTTCGTAACTATCTGCGGACGCATCCGGATGTGAGAAGGGAATATCAGCAATTAAAAGAAGAGCTGAGCACAAAAGAATGGTTCGACGGAAATGATTATAATCAGGGAAAAGATTCGTTTATAAAAAGAGAAGAGAGGAAAGCCGTGCAATGGTATTTAACACAGCATAAAGAATAATTATTAATATTTTGACTCATGAGAAAAGACCTGAAGGACATTGCCCGTCAATTTGCAAAATCCACCATCCTCAATGATTTTATAGAATATGGAGGAGTCGCGGCTGCAATTGAAACGGCAGATGGAAATGTATACACGGGGATCAGCATAGATACAGCCTGTTCCATGGGATTCTGTGCAGAACATAGCGCTGTAGCTGAGATGTTAAAAAATGGAGAACGCTATATCAAATCGGTGGTGGCAGTAGGAAGCGACGGTAATGCAGTACCTCCCTGCGGACGTTGCAGAGAATTGATGAGCCAATTATCCAAAGAGAATCTCAATGCTATCATAGAAGTTAAAAACGGAGTATTTGTAACCTTAAAAGAACTGATGCCTTACGACTGGAAAGAAGATCTTGACAGAGAGTGGTAACCTTTAATCTAATAATTTAAAATATCAATGGAATTTAAAACCTTAGCAGATAATACAATAGAAGAAATTTTAGCAGTATTCAATCTTTCGTTTTCAGATTATGTCATTCCTTTTCATTTATCAAAAGAGCAGCTGGTTTCCAAAATTGAGGCGGAGAAAATAGATTTGAATTTTTCCGTAGGTGCCTTTGAAGACGGGCAGCTGGCTGGATTTATTCTTCAGTCGGAAAAAACAGAAAACGGAGAAAAAATTATTTACAACGGTGGAACCGGAGTCGTACCGGAGGTTAGAGGGAAAGGGCTGGTAAGAAAAATGTATGATTTTATCATTCCTCTTTTAAAAGAGAGAAATGCCAATGTCTTGCTTCTTGAGGTGATTGAAGAAAATCAACGTGCCATCAGAGCCTATGAAAATCTGGGTTTTACCATTGTACGAAAACTGCTTTGCTTTAAAGGAGAGATTAATCCGGCTAAATATAATGAGGAGATATCTGTACGTGATCTGAAGGATTTCCAATGGGATACATTGCGTTCTTTCTGGGACATTGAGCCTTCATGGCAGGGATCCGTTTTTGTACTGGATCCAATACCTGAAAGCTATATTGCTTTAGGCGCTTTTAATGATGAAAAGCTGGTAGGATATATCATTTATAATCCGGCAGCAAAAAAGGTATACCAAATTGCGGTAGATAAAGAGTACAGAAAACAGGGAATAGGAGCCAGGCTTTTTAATTCCATTAAAGATACTCCTGAAGGGCAACCTGTTTCTTTAAATAATGTAGACAGCTCTTCAAAAAATACTGATAAATTTCTTAGTGAAAAAGTAGGGCTTACTAACTGGTTGTCACAGTTTGAAATGAAGCGATCTATTTAATTGATAGTAAATTTTTAAGCGAAAAGATCTGTTTTAATATACTTTTAATCTATTAAACTTTTCAGGGAGCAATAGAGAATGTAACTTTGCCAAAAATTAAAATAATGAAGCGCGGAATACATTTTTTACTGCTGTTTTTTTCTTTAACGGCTTTTGCTCAGCAAGTCACTCCAGATACGGCTCAGGTTGTTATTCCTGGTCGTCAGAATAGTGCAGAAGCACAATCAAAACCTTATGTAATTATGATATCTACAGATGGTTTCCGATATGATTATGCTAAAAAATATAATGCTGAGAATCTGCTGAGACTTTCAGATAACGGGGTGCAGGCAAAAGCAATGATCCCGAGTTTTCCAAGTATTACTTTTCCTAATCACTGGAGTCTAATCACGGGGCTTTATCCTTCTCATCACGGCTTGATTGATAATTTTTTCTATGATTATAAAAGAAAAGAAGTCTATGCGATGAGCAATAAAAAAAATGCGGAAGATGGAAGCTGGTATGGAGGAACTCCATTGTGGGGACTGGCAGAAAAGCAGGGAATGGTATCTGCCTCTTTAATGTGGGTAGGATCTGCCAGTGATGCCGGAGGAATAAGACCAAGTTATTATTATCCGTATCACGAAAAATTCACCCCTTCTGAAAAAGTAGACAAAGTAGTAAACTGGCTGAAGCTTCCTGAAGATAAAAGACCCCATTTTATTTCATTATATTTTCCTGAAGTAGATGGAAGCGGGCATCATTTTGGACCGGATGCAAAAGAAACTGAAACGGCTGTTCACCTTATTGATCAGGCTGTTGGAGATTTGGTGCAGAAAGTAAATAAATTAGGATTAAAGAATGTCAACTTTGTATTTGTTTCCGACCATGGAATGATAAAAGTGGATGGTGGAACTCCTCTTGAAATTCCGGCTCTTCTTTTTGATAAAAACAGATTCGATTTTTATAACTCGCAGACATTATTAAGAGTATATGTGAAAAATGCTGATGAGGTAAAAGCTGTTTACAAAGAATTAAAAGCCCATAAAACAGATGATTACACCGTTTATCTGGATAAAAGGCTTCCTCATTATTTGCATTTTGCCACAAGAGATGATAAATATAACAGAATAGGTCAGATTCTTCTTGTTCCGAAAGCTCCCAAAATATTCCTGGAAAAAGGAAAGAAGACATCTGTTGGAAAGCATGGGTATAATCCGAGATTAGTCCCGGAAATGAAAGCAACTTTCTTTGCCTGGGGTCCGGAATTCAAAAATCATCAGGTAATCAATGAATTTTCCAATGTCAATGTTTATCCTATGGTGGCTGAAATTTTAGGATTAAAAATTGAACAGCCTATCGACGGAAAACTGAAAGTGTTGAAAGAAACATTGAAAGAAACGAAATAAGATCAATATTCATAAAAACAAAAGCTTCGGCGCACCAAAGGTGCGCCGAAGCTTTTTATATTGCAACATTCTTCTGAATTAAAACTTTGAAGAAAATTCCTTGGCAAAATCTTCCAGCTTAATACTTCCGGTAACAGGAGAGCCATGCTCAATAAAATCCTTTTGTATTATTCCTGTTCTTATTCCTCTCCCCATTTCAGTGTACTGATCAGCCATATCCTGTGGTAGACCAGCCTGTAGCATACCATTTAAAGTTTGTTCATCAGAGAACTCTACCCATGGAAGTTCCGGCTTATTTACAGAGCTACCCAAAACTTTTGCAAAATCAGATGCTTTTCGGATATCTCCTACAATATATCTTACATTTTTACCACTTTCGTCTTTCACCAATTCTTCAGCTGCAGCTTTGGCAATGTCGCTGGGATGTACCAACGGAATAATAGTATTTTCAGAATAATTACTACCGATGATTCCAGTATTTTGTATCAATGGGATGTCATTGAGCAGGTTATTGTAAAAATATCCAGCTCTTAAAAAAGTGAACGAAGTATTTTCGACTTTGTTATAGATATTCTCAATTTGATGAAGGCCTTTGATCTGTCCATTTTCTATCGGTGATTCTGCTCCGACGCTGCTCAACATTACGGCTCTTTTTACCTGAGCTTTTTTTAATGCTTCCGCATAATTTTTTCCTGCATCCACTATGCCTTCAATAATATTTGTCTCAGTTACGGCAGGAGGAGTCATTACAAAAACGGCATCAGCTCCTTCAAATGTTTTGGTTAAGAAATCCACATCAGTTATTGATCCGATGGCTGGAGTTGCTCCCAACGATTCAATATCCTGTCTTCTGTCTTCGTTGCTGCTTATTACAGTAAGTTGATGTCCTTCTGCAGCCAATTGCTGTGTTAACGGTTTTGCAACGTTTCCTAACGATCCTGTGATTACAATTTTCATATTAAATTTTTTTATTGTTTTTGATAATAAATATTTTTTTATTTCTGTAGACAAAGTTATATTTGTACTTACTTTTATACAAGTACTTACCCTAAAGTATGTAGAATTATGACAGCAATTAAAGAAAGTTCAACCATTCAGGAGAATAAGAAAACCGTACAGGATTGCCCGGTAATGTATGTGATGGAAAGAATTGGTGGTTTTTGGAAACCTATCATTCTGTATAACCTTTATACAGGAGAAAAAAGATACAGTGAATTGAAAAAAGCAATTCCTGCCGTAACGGAAAAGATGCTTATTCAGCATTTAAAACAATTGGAAGCCGATGGACTGATTATCAGAACAGCAAAACCGGTCGTGCCTCCACATGTCACTTACAAATTAAGTAAAGCCGGTAGCGAATTGTCTCCGGTTATTGATGCAATGGCAGAATGGGCTTTTCAGGATATGGAAAGAAACGGACTAAAGTGCCCGGTGTAAGACATTAATAGGAATGGGCTTTAGCCCATTTAAATCTAAAAATAACAACAGGCTCTTCATTTCGGAGAACCTGTTGTATAGTATTATTTAAAGCCGGATTACAGAGACTTCATATCGATCACAAAACGATATCTTACATCACTTTTCAGCATTCTTTCATAGGCTTCATTAATTTCCTGCATTTTGATAATCTCAATTTCAGAAACAATATTGTTCTCACCGCAGAAATCCAGCATTTCCTGAGTCTCAGCAATACCTCCGATTAAAGAAGCGGCAACAGATCTTCTTCCCATAATCATAGGAACCGTATCTAAAATAGGCTCCAGACCTCCCAGATATCCTACTAAAACAAGAGTTCCGCTAATATTTAAAGTAGCAACGTAAGGATTTACATCATGTACATAAGGAACAGTATCAATAATTACATCGAATTTTCCTTTTACAGAATTCATGTGCTCATCATCCGTAGAAATAACCACATGGTCTGCACCCAACTGCTTTGCATCTTCTGTTTTCCCCGGAGTTCTTGAGAATAAAGTAACCTCAGCACCAAGGCCTTTTGCCAGTTTTATAGCCATATGACCCAATCCACCTAATCCTACAACAGCGACTTTAGAATCAGGACCTACATTCCAGTGTCTTAATGGAGACCATGTAGTAATACCTGCACAAAGAAGTGGTGCTACAGCAGCTAAATCTAAGTTCTCAGGAACTCTTAGAACAAAACTTTCATCTACCACTACTTTTTCAGAATATCCTCCAAAAGTATGTCCTCCCAAATGCCTGTCGTTTCCATTATAGGTTCCGGTAAATCCGTTCAGACAATACTGCTCCAGATCCTTTTTACAACTATCGCAGTGTCCGCAGGAATCTACAATACATCCAACGGCGGCAAGGTCTCCAACTTTGAATTTTGAAACATCACTCCCTACATTGGTAATTCTGCCCACAATTTCGTGTCCCGGAACTGTTGGATACAGTGTAACGCCCCAGTCGTTTTTTGCAGTGTGAAGATCAGAGTGACATACCCCACAATATAAGATCTCAATCTCTATATCTTTTGGAGTTGCTTCTCTTCTTGCAATACTCATTTCTTTTAAATCTGCCGTAGTAGATTCTGCACCGTAAGCTTTTACTGTAATTGTGCTCATTTGTATATTTAATTTAAGTTATTATTAAGTTTAACATTATAATGCATTGTATTCCTCGTCTGTTACAGGCTCCAGCCATTCTACAATTCCGTTTTGTGTATTCGGATTGATTGCAATATGAGTGAATTCACTGTCCGGACTAGCACCGTGCCAATGGATGACATTAGGAAGAATATTCACCACATCTCCCGGATGTAATATCTTTGCTGGCTGACCTTTTTCCTGATAAAATCCTTTTCCTGAAGTTACAATTAAAATCTGTCCACCGCCATGAGAATGCCAGTTATTTCTGCATCCCGGCTCAAAGATGACATTTCCGATCTGGCAGTTCAGCTCGTCTTCATTGGGTTTAATAATTTGAACCCTGGCTGTTCCTCCTGAAAAATAATCAGAAGGAGCTTTTTCTCCTTTCGGAAAAATGTTCGTATTAAAAGTTTCCATAATCATACAAAAGTCGAAACTTTAAGATAAACCCGGCTTATACAGATTACCGAATTACCTACCAATTTTACAGACCTTATATTTGTTACACTGGAAAGTGGTAATTTTGAGTAAGATTTAAATTTATCCAATGGAAAATCAGGAAGTTGAAAGAGTGAATAGTATTACAGAATACAATAAGATGACTAATCACGAAACCTTACATCCGCTGGTAAGTGTGGTTGATTTTTCTAAATCTCCGCGTATTTGCAGCTATAGAAGAACATACGGTTTTTACACTGTATTTTTAAAAGATGTAGTTTGTGGGGATATGTACTATGGAAAGCACAGTTACGACTATCAGGAAGGAACCTTGGTTTTCATTGCTCCCGGACAGGTAAGTGGTGTTAAAAATGATGGAGCTCCTATCCAACCCGGAGGATATGCTCTGCTTTTTCATCCCGATTTGATTAAAGGAACCAATTTGGGAAAAAATATGAAAGACTATTCTTTCTTTTCTTACGACGTCCACGAAGCATTACACCTTTCTGAAAAAGAAAGAGAAATTATTCTCGAATGTTTTAAAAATATCAGATTAGAGCTGGAACAACCTATTGATAAACACAGCAAATCTTTAGTGGTGAATAATATTGAATTATTCCTGAATTACTGCATGCGTTTTTATGACCGCCAATTTATTACAAGAGATCACATCAACCAGGGAGTTATCGGGAAGTTCGAAAACCTTGTAGATGAGTATTTAAAATCTGAGAGTCCTAAAAATATAGGCTTTCCAATGGTGAATTACTTTGCCGATAAATTGAACCTTTCTGCCAATTATTTCGGAGATCTGATTAAAAAAGAACTGGGTATTTCTCCACAGGAATTAATTCATAATAAATTAATTGATGTCGCCAAAGAGCAAATTCTGGAGCAGGGAAAATCGATCAGTGAAATTTCCTATGATTTAGGCTTCAAATATCCACAGCATTTCACCAGACTATTCAAAACAAAAGTAGGCGTTTCTCCCAGCGAATATAAAATCCTCAATTAAATTTTTGTGATACGATATTTGTGTCTAAAATATTTTCCATTATCAAAAAACAAGATTAAATTTAAGGTAGAAAGTTTTTCAGTTTTTACCCATGAAGTCACATCAGAAAGGAACTCATGTTTTTGAAACCCGGTTGGGAAAAATTATGGCATTAAAAGAAAATGGTGTTATTCGTGCCAGGAGTATTCGCTATGCCCGATCCGAAAGATTTCAAAGGCCGGTTCCGGTTGAATCTTTATCTGACCTTCTTTTTCCGGATAAAACTCCGGTTTGCCCCCAGATATTAAGCCCGCTTGTGGAAAAGATGATTGGAGCTACTCCGGTTGAAAAGTTTGAGCCTGATGAATCCACTCAGTATCTTTCCCTGACCTTACCGGATCTTATATCCGAAAGTAAGCCTCTTCCTGTTGTAGTCTGGATCCATGGCGGCTCTCATGAGATCGGTTGTGGTGATCTTCCTACTGCGGATCCGAATGAATGGGTGAAAGAACAGAGGATTATCGTAGTCACAGTTTCTTATCGTTTAGGTCTTTTTGGATTTTTAGGAGGGAATGAAAAAAGACCGGCTAACCTGGGTTTATTTGATATCATTGAAGCTTTAAAATGGATCAAAGGGAATATCGCCGACTTTGGTGGAGATGCAGAGAATATTACACTTTTTGGACAATCTTCGGGAGGCGATGCCATTGCTCATTTAATGATTTCAGAAGGAGTGGAAGGGTTGTTTCAACGGGTGATTATCCAAAGTGCTCCTTTGGGCCTCCGCCATAAAAGACAAAGAATGTCAATTGAATTTCTGAAAAAGACCGAGGTTTTAAAAGATGAAACAGATGTCTATAAGATGATGGATGAATACGGGGAATATGTGCCCTCTGTCATTCGGTATGGTTTAAAAGCAGCGATGCCCTTTGGAACCCAATATGGTTTTCCTCCTTTATGTACGGAAGAAGAATCATTAGGAAAATGGCAGGAAAATGCAAAAAAATATGATGTGCTGATCGGCTTAAACAATAATGAAACAGCTTTTTATCTCAAAACTTCAGAGGCATTGAATAAATACTTCGGCAAAGGCTTTGGATTAAAAATCCTTGATAAAGCTGTTGAAAAAACTACAGATCTGATTTATGGAACTCCTGCCAGGCAATTTGCCGAAAATCTAGCCAAAGGTGGAGGCAATGTTTACCTGTTCCGAATTCATTCGACCTTAAAAGACAATCATATTGGTGCTCCGCACTGTATTGACCTGCCGCTGATTTTTGGAAATGAATCTGCCTGGCAATCCTCCGAAATGTTAAGAAATATTCCCTGGGAAAGTATTCATGAAAATGGTCAAAAGCTAAGAGCCATTTGGGCAGAATTTGCACGAACCGGCAGAATTTCAGATCATTCAGAAAAACCTGAGATCCTGACCATTCGTAAAATAGAATGATAGTTGGGTGTTTTCCTGATTTTAATAATTATTTGTTGTTTTTATTGCAAAATGTGTATTTTATTTCAATATTTGTAGGTAAATCATTAGATATAAGTTAATTATTGATTATATTTATAAAACTAAACTCTAAAATATTTAACTATGAAAACAAAAAACCTTCAAAACGCAAGGAAAATTGACAGACAGGAACTTAAACACGTAACAGGAGGAATTATTATCAGAGACAGAATCTGCTGTTTCTACAACGAAGACAACTATTGTTGTGAATGGGCTGCTGATATCTGGAATTGCAGAGGTATTAAATGCTAACATACCATACGATTAAAAAAAGCGTACATAATCAGTGATGTACGCTTTTTGTTTTTTATTCAGGAATCCATACGCTGACATTTCCCGCTGGTACGGGGAAATTTCCCCAGCCATTTTCATCAATCGTCACTTTTTCCTTAAACCTTTTCAACAAATCTTTGAATTGTTTCCCGACATACATCTTTCCAACTTCCATTGGTTTGTTGTAAGCTTCTTTATTGCTTAGTACCACGGCACAACATGTATGTTCTTCATCACCTTCACGAACCCACCCAAGACAATTGGCATCTTCAAAATAATCCTTTTGTTCTCCATAAGCATGTTCTTTTCTAGCTCTGAGAAGCTCTTCAATACCATCTACTTTTGGCATAAATATTTCCTGATCCTGACCTCCCGAGTCTTTATCAACATAATGAGCACCGTATAAATCAGGATAAAATACACATGGATATCCTTCTTTTCTCAATAAAATCAAGGCATAAGCAAGGGGCTTAAACCACGGTTCTACTGGTGCTTCAAGATCCTGAAGAGGCTGTGTATCATGATTGGCAACAATACTTACAGAATGCAGTGGATCAGCCTGGGTAAGAGTTTCATCAAAAATTCTCCGAAGATCATAAGAACCACCTTCTTTTGAAGCGTTGTGGAAATTGTTTTGTAATGAGCTGTCGAATAGACTCATGCAGCCTTCTGTTACCTCAATATATTTCTGGAGAAGATGAAGATAGCCCGGAGCCCAGTATTCGCCTACAGCAAAAATATTTTTTCCGGTATTGGAACGGAGTAGAGTAAGCCATTCCTTATAAAAGTCGAAAGAAATATGTTTTAAAGCATCAAGCCTTACACCTCCGAAATCGGTCTGATCAAAATACCACTTTGCCCAGGTATTGAGCTCTTCCCGTACAAAAGGGTTCCGGTGTTCAATATCATTATACATCAGATAATCATAATTTCCTTTCTCATCATGAATCATTTCTTCCCAGTCATTTCCGTATTCTGACTGAATTTTGTAAATATGGGAATCCATACCTTCGGCATAGTCAACGCCACTGAAACAGGTGAAGTTCCATTCAAAATCAGAATATTTTTTTCCTCTTCCCGGAAAGGTAAACTTAGTATAAGATTCTATTTCAATAACATCGGAAATGACTTTTTCACGGTTTTCTTCATCAACTTTTACCACGTTGAATTTTTCAAGTTCATCACCGCCGGCTTTATGACCAAGGACGATATCAACTATGATTTCTATATTTTGTTTTTGTAAAGCTTTGATGGCTTTAAGATAATCGTCCTTAGTACCGTATTTTGTAGGAATTGTTCCCTTTTGATCAAACTCTCCGAGATCATAAAGGTCATAAGAATCGTACCCGATAGAGTAGCCACCACTAGTGCCTTTATAAGCGGGAGGAAGCCAAACGGAGGTGAATCCTAATTTTGCTAAATATCCGGCCTGTTTTTCGGCTTCTTTCCACAATTTTCCTTCTCCTTCAGAATACCAGTGGAAAAACTGAATCATTGTTGGGTTCATAAATTTGCTGATTTGATCAATACAAGGTAGCGAAAAAATATGACCTATAAATTCTCAAATTCTTCAAACGGGATTTTTAGTTGAACGGATACCTGCTTTTTTTCTTCCGTATTGAGGTGAGAGAGCGATAATCCGAGTAAACGTACCGCTTTATCGAAGGGACGTAATTCCCAGAGTTTTTTTCCGGTATTAAAATATTGCTCAGGAGAAGTAAAATAATCTTCTCTTGTGATGCTTCTGGTAAAAAGTGAGAAATCTTTATATTTAATTTTTAAAGTTAAAGTTCTTCCGAGAATATTATTTTTTTGTAAACGCTGATGAAGTTCCTCTCCTAAACTTTCAAGCTTTTCATTAATCTGTTGTTCATCGAAAAGGTCTTCAAAAAAGGTTCTTTCTACTGCAACACTTTTCTGAATCCGATGAGGTTTTACCTCCGAAGTATGAATGCCCCTTACCACATTGTAGTAATGGTTCCCAGACTTTCCAAAAAGTTTGATCAGGTCTTCCAGTGATCTCTTCTTTAAATCTTTTCCTTTGTAAATCCCTAAACTAAACATTTTGTTAGCTGTAACCTTTCCAACGCCATAAAATTTTTCAACAGGCAATTCTTCCAGAAAACTTTCTACTTTATCAGGATGAATGGTTTTTTGTCCATTAGGCTTATTAATATCTGAAGCTACTTTAGCCAAAAATTTATTTACAGAAATCCCTGCAGAAGCCGTTAAACCGGTTTGTTCAAAAATTTTCTGACGGATTTCCCTGGCGATCAGGTTGGCGGATTCCATGCCTTTTTTGTTTTCCGTGACATCCAGATAGGCTTCATCCAAAGACAAGGGTTCTACCAGATCTGTATATTCATGGAAGATTTCCCGGATTTTTTTTGAAATCTCTTTATATCTGGAAAATCGGGGCGGAACAAATATAAGATGAGGACATTTCTCTTTTGCCGTTTTACTTGGCATTGCAGACCGTACGCCATATTTTCGGGCTTCATAGCTAGCCGCTGCAACTACACCACGATGTTCACCACCCACTGCAATAGCTTTGCCTTTAAGGGTAGGATTATCATGCTGCTCTACGGAAGCATAGAATGCATCCATATCTACATGAATAATTTTACGGAGTGGCAACGAAAAATCCATATCACAAAGATATGGATTCCTTTATTTACGGTAAATTTTTTATAGAAAGGAAGTATGAATACGGAAATTTATAATTGACTTGTTGAAAAGTAGTTTAAAAGATAGCTAATTATTCACAATCCCTCAATTACTTTCAGCTTCCTCCTTTTTAAGGTTTCAATCTCATCTTGAGAAGGTGCGGTTCAAAACCTGCCTTTTCATAGGCTTTTATAGCCGATTCATTTTGAGCGTACACATCAAGCCTTACTTCTGAAACGCCTCTGGATTTTGCCCAGCCAATCAACTCATCAGTAATCACTTTGTTGATTCCTTTACCTCTGTGTTCAGGCTTTACATACATAAAACCGAGATAGGCGTACTTCTCAAATGTATAGTAATATTGTTCTGCTTTTTTGATCAGGACATAACCGGATGCTATGATTTCATTATTCTCTTCCGCAATAATTAAAGCTGCGTCCGGAGATTTTATAAAATGACTCAGATCATAGTAATGGATTTCTCCATCAAAAAGTGTACTGTTAAAAGGTCTTTCTGCCGAAACAATTCCCTGTTCAAATTCTAAAAGAATTTCTAAATCTTCTTCTTTTGCTTCTCTGATCGTCATGGTATTTAAGTAACTGATTTTAAAATTATTGTAAAAGACTATTGATGGTTTGTTGAATCTCAGGATCTTCCGGAGAAATAGCATAATATTTTGCAATGCCTGATTTCTGATTGATAATCATGTACCTCGGGATCCAGTTAAGATCCACATAATTGTTGAAATCATTCTTCCATCCCGATGCAAACCAATAGTTGTCTTTATCTTTCATATTGAATCTTACAAGACTTTTATCAAAACCTTCTTTTGATCTTTCCAGTGATAAAAATACAAAGTCTATGTTCGGATTATTTTTTTCCAGTTCTTCAGCTTTGGGAAGAGCCTGTAAACAATCTCTGCACCATCCGGCCCAAAAATCAATCACTAAAACCTTTCCTTTATGCTGGTCCAGAATCTGTTGGATGGTAATTGCTTTTCCATCTTCATCTTCCATCTTTTGCTGTAATGCTTCCTTGGAAAAACCTGTTTTAAGAACAGCAGGTACTTTTTGTGAATAACTTAAACCAAAAATACCTATCACAAAAATTAATAACAACTTTCTCATTTCTTACAATTTCATTTGTACAAATCTAAACAATGAATTGCAATCTGAGATTGATTTCTTTGGAATTAGGAAAAATTTATAATATTGATAGATTCTATGGGGATTGAGAGACCGCCCCGTCAAAAATTCTTTGAATTTTCGCCACCCCTCCAGAGGAGGGTAATGTATGCGTTTCTATTTGAAATATCGGTGAATTGTGGTTTTCTACTGATAGTTTTTAATCAGTCCTTTTACTACAGCAATTACGTTAGGCATGGCTTTATTAGCAGCATTTAAAACTTCTTCGTGAGAAACAGCGAAAGCAATATCGGGTCCGCCCAAATCTGTAATTACAGAAACACAGAAAACATCCATTTCCATATGTCTGGCTACAATTACTTCGGGAACGGTACTCATTCCTACCATATCACCACCGATGGCTTTTATCATACCGTATTCGGCCGGGGTCTCAAAAGTAGGTCCCTGCAAGGCCACGTAAACACCCTGATGAATTTTAATATTATTTTCTGCAGCAGCCTGTTCAGCTACGGCAATCATTTTTTTGTTGTAAGGTTCACTCATGTCCACAAAACGGGGACCAAGTTCGTCGATATTTTTTCCTCTAAGAGGATGCTCGGGCATCATGTTGATATGATCTTTTAAAATCACAATATCTGCCACATTATAAGCAGGATTCACTCCACCACATGCATTAGAAAGAATTAGATTCTGAATTCCCAAAAGGTGAAAAACTCTGACAGGAAAAGTAACGGTTTCCATAGAATGACCTTCATAATAATGAAAGCGACCGCTCATCATCAGTACTTTTTTACCTTCCAGTTTTCCGTAGATTAATTTTCCGCTATGTCCGGCTACTGTGGTTTGCGGAAAATTGGGAATGTCTTTGTACTCTAAAACATGGATCGGTTCAACTTCATTCTGCAGTTTTCCCAGTCCGGATCCTAAAACGACAGCGAAATCAGGAATGTCCTGGATAATGTTTTTAATAAAATTTGCGGTCTCTTTAATTTTTTCTAACATAATCTAAGATGATTTTATCGAAGTCCTCTTTCTTATCAATAAGTACATTGATAGGCCAGTAGTAAACGATATCTCTAAGATAGTCAAAAGTTTTCAGACGAACATAATCTTTCTCTGTGGTTAATATCAGTTTATATTCTCCTAATTTTTTGTATTCGGCAAGGATTTTTTTAATATCATCATCGGTAAAATTATGATGGTCTCTGAATTTCAAATGGGTAACCCTTTTTGAGAATTTAGCCAGATGTTCCAATAATGGTTTAGGATTGGCAATTCCTGTGATCAGTAAGATATCATAGTAGTTCAGGTTGTTATCCGGAAGCATTTTATCTCTTCCGTATACATTTTCGTCATAACCAATGGATGAAAAGAAAACTTTTTGGTTATAAGAAGGCCGTATTCTTGAGATATAATATCTTTTGGTTTCCTCTGTCAGTTCATCAGGGCATTTGCTGACCATGATAATATCTGCTCTTTTAGAACCTGCTCGTGATTCTCTTAGATCTCCGGCGGGAAGAAGATAATCTTTAAAGAAGGGATCATTAAAGTCGGTCATCAAAATATTGAAACCTGCTTTAATGGATCTATGCTGCATCGCATCATCCAGTACCAACACCTCCAGATCCATATCATCGATCACTTTTTTTGCTCCGGGAACACGTTCTTCCGAAACAGCGATGACAAAGCGGTTTTTGAAGCGCTCAAACAATTGCATGGCTTCATCACCTACAATTTTATAATTGCTCTCATAATTCGTGACTTCATACCCTTTGGTAAGTCGTCCGTAACCACGAGAAAGCACTCCGGTTCTGTAATGTTTGGATAAATACTGGGCCAGGTACATCACCATCGGTGATTTTCCGCTTCCGCCCACAGACAGATTCCCGACATTAATTATCGGTGTTTTAAATTTTGTCGATTTAAAAATTCCCAGATCATACATTGTGTTCCGGATACCAGTTACCATATGATAGCCGAGGGAAAAAGGATAAAGGTACCATCTTTTCATACGATTGCAAAAATAGTAATTTTCGTAAGCATTTGGTGTAATATTCTCAAAGACTTTTCAACAAATATTTCATCAAATTAAAGTATTTTTGTGGAGTTATTACAATACATTGAGATACTTTATTGAATTTTCTTACAACGGAAAGAATTATTTCGGCTATCAAATACAGCCGGATGCCATTTCTGTGCAGGAGGAACTGGAAAAAGCGCTTTCCACAATTTTAAGAGAAGAGATTAAAACGACCGGAGCCGGAAGAACGGACACCGGAGTTCATGCAAAAAAAATATTTGCTCATTTTGACACGGAACAGGAGTTGAGTGAAGAACTTCCGCGAAGATTAAACAGTTTTCTTCCACCTGATATTTCGATTCATAGAATTTTCAAGGTGAAAGATGATTTTCATGCCCGTTTTGATGCTACCTACAGAATGTACGAGTATTATATTTCTTTATCCAAAAATCCATTTACTCAGGAATCAGCATGGCAACACTGGAAGAGATCCATGGATATCGACAAGATGAATGAAGCCTGTAAAATTTTATTTGAATATGAAGATTTTACAAGTTTTGCCAAGTTGAAAACCGATAACAAAACCAATATCTGCAAAATGTACAAGGCAGAATGGGAACAAAACGGAACAGAACTGAAATTCACGGTTTCCGCCAATCGTTTTCTAAGAAATATGGTTCGGGCTATCGTAGGAACGATGGTTGAAATTGGTACAGGAAAACTGAAACCTGAAGACTTGCGTAAAGTGATTGAAGATAAAAACCGCAATGCCGCAGGAACTTCTGCTCCTGCTCACGGATTGTATCTGGTGGATGTAGGATATGAATTTTAAATAAGCACAAGAGTGCAGGAAGGAAGGCATGGACAAAATTCACCTTTTACTGTTTCTCTTTATTACCGATAAATTCTATTAAATTCTTTTGCCGATTTTGTGTTTAAATAAGCCTGTTCACGGTTAAATTTCACCTTAATATATTCATATTGTAAATAATAAGTATCTGAAATTTTCTATGACGATTTGTAGAAGTTGTACAGGCAGTCCCGTTATAAAGTCTTATTTTTGCATAGAATTTTAATTCTTTTCTTCGAGTCGAACAATGAAAAAACAAGATACCTGGGAGATTATAAAAAGGTTGTTCTTTATTGGAATGAAATTTCGTTCTTGGTTCATCCTTACTTTGATAATTTCCATTATACTCTCAATAGTTTCTACCTACAGACCTTATCTTACCATGCAGGTGGTGGATATTGATATCACCAAATTGAAAGATAAAGCTTTAATGATGAAGCATATCTATATTTTGGTGGGGTTGGTGTTTGCGGAAACTATTTTAAACTTCTTTTTAGTTTATTTCTCCAATTTTATATCGCAGAATGTTATCCGTGATATCAGACAAAGATTATATGCGAAGCTGATCTATTTTAAGACTTCATTTTTTGATAAAACTCCGATCGGACAATTGGTGACCCGTGCAGTAGGTGATGTGGAGACCATTGCAACGGTGTATACGGATGGCTTCCTGATGGTATTTGGCGATATTCTGAGAATCCTGTTTGTACTGATCATGATGTTCAGTACGAATGTTCATCTGAGTTATATTACGCTGGCTATTCTTCCTTTAATGGTTGTTATCACACGGTTTTTCCAGAAGAGGTTGAAGAAAGCGTTTGGTGATGAGAGAAACTGGACGGCCAACCAAAACTCTTTTGTGCAGGAAAGATTGGCTGGAATGTCGATAATTCAGGTATTCAACAGACAGGATGCGGAGTTTAAAAAGTTTGATGATATTAATATCACCTTGAAAGGAGCTTTATTGAGAACGGTCTTCATCTTCTCATTATTTTTCCCGGTTGTTGAGCTTATTTCTTCGCTGTTTATCGGATTTATCTTGTTTTATGGAGGATATATCACGATCAGTGCCGGGGTGGTAATCGCTTTCATTCAATATATTTCAATGCTGATTCGTCCTTTAAGACAGATTGCCGATCGTTTCAATAATATCCAGAGAGGTATTGTGGGAGCAGAAAGAGTATTGGGATTGATGGATGAAGAAAATGCCATGTCCAATATCGGAACGGTGAAAAAAGATCATTTTGATGGGAAAATAGAATTCAAAAAGGTACATTTTGCTTATGATGAAAAGCAGGAAGTATTAAAAGGAATAGATTTCAAAGTCAATCCGGGAGAAACAGTAGCGATTGTAGGAGCAACAGGTGCTGGTAAATCAACAATTATCAGTTTGATTACACGACTTTATGATATTAATTCCGGAGATATTCTGATTGATGATATCAACTTAAAAGATTACGAATTATATAACCTGAGAAGCCATATTGGAGTGGTACTACAGGATGTTTTTCTTTTCCATGGAAGTATTTTTGAAAATCTTGCCTTTGGAGACGACAGTATTACACTGGAAAAAATAAAAGCAGGAGCTCAGGAAATTGAAGTTGACCAGTTTATTGAACAACTTCCGGGCGGTTACGATTATGTGGTAAGTGAGAGAGGTTCATCAATCTCTTTAGGACAGAGGCAATTGTTGTCTTTCTTAAGAGCTTATCTATCCGATCCGAAAATTTTAATCCTGGATGAAGCCACTTCTTCTATTGATCATGAAAGTGAAAAATTAATCCAGAGAGCAACAGAAAAAATTACAAAAAACAGAACTTCAATTATTATTGCCCACAGGCTTTCAACAATCGAAAAAGCAGATAAAATCATTGTGATGGAACACGGAAAGATTGTAGAGGAAGGCAAACACCTGGAGCTGTTGGATAAAAACGGATATTATGCTACATTATACAAAGCTCAGTTGCGTCATGAAGTAGAGTTGGAGGAAGAAATGCAGGATGAAAATAAATCATAATCCTTAACCAGAAATAAATTACTGCTGAGGTAAATTTAAGATAAGAAAAAAGAGAGCTGAAGTGCTCTCTTTTTTTATGAATGAAGTTTAGAATTTTAATTTTTTGGTAAGAATTTTTCCATCTTCCAGCACAGCATTTACCGTGATGATCATATTCTTTTGCTCGACCGGAAATCTGAATTCTGAAGATTTAATATTTGTTTTCCTTGTAAGCAATCTTCCTGACGCCTCATAGATTTGAACTGAAGAAATGGCCCTGTTACTTTTCACGTACACTGAATTATCATCTTTAACAATATAAAGATCATTTTTCAGACTGGTATCTGTCAGAGATAATGAACTTTGAGGTTCAATAATGACAGAGTAATCCTCTACCTGCCCATACCTAGGCGTATAACAAGCGGTTACAGCTGTGCCGTTGAAATCACCGATAACTCTCATTCTCAAAGGAGTATTCATCACTGCGTTGGCTGGTGGCGTTACAGAGGCCGTGGCAACTGAACCATTACTGATCCCGCTTTGGTTTAGAATTAATTCTGTTGATTCATCAAACTGTCCATCATTATTATAATCAATATAGGCTTTTATGATGTGAGCGTTACTGGTTCCGGGGCTTACTGTAATGGTAGTGGCAACTCCCTGAGAGATCATTGTTTTGGAAGTTCCCAGACAATAATTTCCGGTAAAGTTTTCATAAAAATTATTGAGAGCTTGCTTATAATTGCTTGAATAATTATTGATGCTTCCAAATTTTACAGAGGTAATCCCAATATTAAAATTTCCAGGATTTGTAAGTGGTGCAGGTGTACAGGCATTTGTTAAGCTTGAACTGTTATTAAAATTTGTTGAAGATGCAACCGGAGAATTAATTAAAGATTGTCTGTATTGTAAAAGTTGAGCTGTTGCCCTGTCCGCTTGTCCCTGGGTAAATAAATTTCTGAAGCAGTACGTATATGCCATCACATTTCTCTCACCACCATCATATAACTGATTGGTGCAAGGGTTGATCTGTCCCGTCTGACAGGTATGAGGAACACTTGAGTGGTAAAGGCTTTTCATAGGTTCTGTATCACAAACGAGGTCTCCATCCAATGTACAGTCGTTGTTTGCTGGGCATGCTCCGCTTGTTTCATTATAGCCTTCATGAGTATGTCTTAATCCCAAAGCATGTCCGAACTCATGGGCTAAGGTTTGTGCATTAACTGCAGAAGCACTTGTGGACATAAAAGCATAGTCATTGCTTCCTCCCGGGTAGTACGCAAAGCCATTCAAAGCACCTGAATTGGAAGTCAGTTTTTTAACAACATAAATATTATAATACTTACTGGTATCCCATTGTCCGAGCGCAGTGATCTCTGAAGCCGTTACAGCATTGGTGGTATTGTCATTGTTGACACCTCCGCTGACGTATTTCGGAAGAGCAGAGGCATCAATTCTGTTGATGCCATTGGTTGAATTACAACTTGGATCTACTTTGGCAAAAACAAATTTAACAGGCAGTACTGAACTTGTTCCCGACATTCCGCTGGTTGAACTCCCGGAAAAAACGCCGTTGGTATAATTAACCCAGGCTATGATGTCAGCATCAGATTTATTGTTAGTGGTTCCGATGGCACTTCCGTCTCCTACGACGTGTACAACAACAGGAATTTCGTAGACTTGATTGGTGTTCAGTTTAGAAGCCAGTTTGCCACTTTTAATCATTTTGGATAATTCCAGGTTGAAAGCATCGTCCTGTGCTTTCTGTTCCGGGAACCGTTCATAATGTTTTTTCATTAATTCATCAGTTCCACATTCCTGAAATCCGAGGTTTTGTGAATAGACATTAGCAAAAAAGCCCCCTGAAACGAGGAGAAGTAATAATTTTTTCATGTATTTTTTATTTAATGGTTTTAAAAAATAAAAATAAATAAAAAATACTGTATTTGATTAAAGCTTTTTAAAACTACAGAAAACAAAATTCTGGATGGTATCAAAGGGCGTTCTATGATCTTCTGTGATACATTTTATTTTCTCAAAAGAAGTTTTAAATTTTTCAGATAATGATTCTTCATCGTATTGCTGAATTTCCAGTCCACTACATTTGGTGGGACCATTTTTAGAAAAAGTTCCCAGAATCATAAAACCGGTTACACTGTTTTTAGTAATATCAATATATTTCGTTACCTGCTCGGGCGTTGTCAGAAAATGAAAAGCAGCTCTGTCATGCCAGATATCAAATGTTTTCGTAGGTTTGAATTCGGTAATATCTGTTGCGATCCATTGTACCTTTTCTGATAATTTCCCCAGTCTTTGTTGTGCTTTTTCCAGAGCTTTGGTAGAAATATCAAGTACAGTGATATTTTCATAGCCTTCTTTGAGAAGAAAGTCAACAAGATTGCTGTCTCCGCCGCCGATATCAATGATCCTGGCCTGTTTACCCAAGCCTGAAGAATTGATGAAGTCAAGTGATGTCTGTGGCTTTTCCTGAGTCCAGCTTACCTGATCTGGATTTTTGGTTTCGTACACATTTTCCCAATGGTCTTTATTATCAGAAGAAATCATAAGTTTTTTAATTGATCGTTAAGTTCTTCAAATTTATTAATTAATCCATCAAGTTTTGCCTGTTGCTTTTTTATCGTCTTTGGTCTGATGTAAAACCAGTTGAGAGCAATCCAGGCCAGAGTGATGCCATAAGCTGCCATACCGCCAGCAATCGTCATCTGTGAAGTGTATTCATACATATACAGACAGATTCCAAGGAACAGCATCATAAAATAGAGGTTCAGCATGGTGGTCTGCATAAATCTTTGCTTCTGTTTTACGGTATAAAGATTTTGAAGATATTCACTGTTGGATTGCGTGTCGTCGATGGTATAAAATGCCATGAACATCTTGTTGTAAGCCAATAAGAAAATAACCATGGCAAGAATAACCAGTACAATTCCGATCTTTGTACTTAGCAGCTGAGGTTGATAATGATACCAGATGAAAGCAATTCCTGCACAAGTGGCGATCAACAAAAGGTTGGTGATGATTAATTTACGCAGATTTTCGTTTTTAAACTTTTTCAGTTTTCCAAGAAGTTCTTGCAGATTGGGCTTATTGGAAGTTTGCTGTTTCCATATATTGTTGAAGTCGATATTAGTATCCATTTTCTTTAAACTTTTGGGTTAATTTTTCTTTGATCCTGTGGATTTTCACTCTGATATTGGATTCTGAAAGTCCTGTAATCTGAGCAATTTCTGCCTGTTTTACCTCTTCCAGCTCCAGAGAAATAATAATCCTGTCGGTTTCCGGCAGCTCTGAAATAAACTGATATAAAAGCTGTATCTGAGGTTCAATAGATTCCTGTTTTTTTTCTTCCAGATTGATGGGCAGGTCGGTCTTTGCAAACTTTTTTTCCTTTTCAATCTGCCGAAGGCAATTATTAGAAGCGATTCTGAAGATCCAGGTTCCTATATTGGATTCATTTCTGAATTTGGGAAGCTGCTGCCACACGATGATAAATGTTTCCTGAGCAAGGTCCTGAGCGAGTTCGGTATCGTTGACATATCCCATGCACAAACGGAATATTTTCTGCCAGTAGAGTTCATATATATCCTCAAATACCATTATTTCGCAGATAAGAAATTATTCAGCTGGCTCAGATACCATTCTTTATCATCATACATAATGAAGTGTAATCCTTTGGAAGCATATTGAAAATTAGCATTCTTCAGATTTTTATACTGACCTTCAATCATAGGTTTGAAATTTACAAAATAGGATTCCAGCAGGATCAGAGAAGGACATTGTATCGCTTTTATCTTATCTCTGAGATCTGTATTGGAAAAATCACAGTACATTTTGCCAAATGTTTTTCGATCAGACTTCATACTCCAGCTGATCACTGTTTCCTGCATTGACATTTCAGCAAGAAGCCTAGGAATAGCCTGCGTCTGCATTTGATGAAACTGATCATCTGTCATGGCTGTCATTTTGTTAATAGTTGCCGAACAGTCATTATTTTCTTTAGAGGTAAAATTGGGATTACCAAAAGCTTCCAGGCAAGGCAGAGTGTCTACAATAACGATTTTACCAACCAGTTCAGGATAGTCTGCTGCAATAGCCAATGCAAGGCCGCCTCCCATGCTATGTCCGATAATGACCGGTTTTTGGATCTTATTGTCTTTTATAAATGCAGCAATTCCCTTTTCCCATTCTTTGAAACTAGCATCTGCTTCGGGTTTTGTACCTGCAAATCCTGCCATGGTTAAAGTATAACAAGTGAAATCTTTATCAAATTTAGCTGTTGTTTCGTTCCATACATCGCCTGAAGAAGCAAAGCCGGGAATCAGAATTAAAGAAGATTTCCCTTTTCCGGTTTTCTTTACTTCAAAAGGGTAAGTTTTTTCCTGACCGAAAATATTACATACTGCTAAAAAAAATAACATGATGATAAGAAGGAATGTGAATTTTTTCATGATTTCTAAAGTTTTAAGGTTTATTTGTCTTTTAGAGACGAACCTGTTCAAAATGTTACAATCAATTTTGTATTTTTTTGAAAAAAATATTTTTCCTTCTCTGAAGTCCCTGCTGTTAAAGCAAAATCATAAAAATTTTATTAATGTTAAAATGAATATTTCCCCAATGATCATAAATTAATCTAATATTCTTCCGTAAAACTTACTGGTATTAAAATACAATCCAGGAATTTTATATTTCCCTTTTTCAAATTCATGGTAGTCACAGGTATTGCTGGAGCTTTGTGATAAAGTTTCCATCTGAAATCTATTTAACAGTACATATTCATCAGTAACAGAAATGACATGAAAGCCTGTTTCGCATTTCAGACCATCACCGGAAGTAAGAATAGCACGGAGCAGTCCGTGGAAATTGGCAGCAACCTTTTTTGCCATACGATCATCATTCGTCAGATGATACATATAAGAGAGGTGATTCATAGCGCGGAGGTCGAATGGGTTTTCTTCCAATGCCTCCCTGAAAAGCTGAATTCCCTTCGGTAAATCATTTTCAGAACTTCCTTCGCCACGATAATAGGAAGTCATTTCTTTTGCTCTCTTGCTTGTTTTGTAGGGTTTATAGTCTTTTTGAAATGTATATCCGAAATAAAGATGGCGATATTGACTTTTTGTAAGAAGGGTATCGTTTTCTTTTAATCTGTTTAAAAGTTTCGGATAGTAGAATTCTGAATTTTTATCTGCAATATTTTTTTGAATTAAGGAATAATCCGGTGCACTGAACGCCAGTTTCTGAGCGTGTAAGACCGTGAAAATAATTAAAAATAATAATGAGGAAAATGCTTTGATATTCATGATTTCAATGGGGTTGTTACATTTTTTTTATAAGTTAAAAATACGGATTATGTATCCATAGAATAAAAAAGATTGACTATTTGTAAAAAAAATAACAAAATATTGTAAAACTGCTACTTTGTATCTATAAATTTACTAACTTTATTCGGAATTTGATGCATGACCCTAAAACTGAAGGGGGTACGTGATCAAAATTGGAATTTTTAACTTAAATCAAAAAATATAAATGAGCAGTAGTATCCAAGATGAATTTAAAGTCTTTACAGACGAATTAAAAAAGTTGAATATCGAAGTACAAAAGGTAGTAAAAGTAGGAAACGGAAGCATGGATTTCCATGAAGTTTTTTACAAATCGCCGAGGTATGATGACGTGAAGAGTGTGTATGTTCAGCGACATAACCTGGACAGTATGATTGAAAAATTTAAACAAGCTTATCATTAAAATACACCGGCGCCGCAGATTTTCTGCGGCGCCGGTCTTTACTAAGCTTTTATATCCTGATCCAGTGCTGAACTCTTTTTTGTGTCTTTCATTCCTGCATACACAATGAGTGAGAATAAAATACAGCCTGTAATATACCAGTAAAAATATTCTTCCGACCCGATTTTCTTAAACCATAGGGCAATATATTCTGCTGTTCCTCCAAAAATAGCAACGGTAATCGCATAAGGTAATCCTACTCCAAGTGCTCTGATCTCTGAAGGGAAAAGCTCGGCCTTTACAACTGCGTTGATAGAGGTGTAGCCGCTTACAATAAGGAGTGCTGCCATAATGAGTAGAAATGCACCCCACATAGAAGTAGTAGTACTTAATGCTGTGAGAAGTGGTACTGTGAATAAAGTTCCCAGAATTCCAAAACTTAACAAAAGCGGTCGTCTTCCGATTTTATCCGATAAAGCCCCAAATACCGGCTGAAGACAGGCGAATATAAATAAAGAAATAAAAGAAACCAAAGTAGATTCTTCCTTGGTAAGATGCACGGTGTTGACCAGGAATTTCTGCATATAAGTAGTATATGTATAGAAAGCTAATGTTCCTCCTAACGTTAATCCTACCACCGTAAGCAGTGCTTTCGGATGTTTCAGAAGTTCCTTTACCGTTCCTTTTTTCTTTTCACTCACGGCTTTTTTATTCTCGAAAGCTTCAGTTTCATGAAGATTAGCCCTTAGGTATAAAGCAATAATAGAAAGCATCGCTCCGATCACAAAAGGAATTCTCCATCCCCAATCTTCCAGCTGTGCTTCTGTTAATATCAATTTTTGTAAAATAAGCTGAATTCCCAGGGCAATAAGCTGTCCGCCGATTAAAGTGACATATTGAAAACTGGAATAGAATCCTCTTCTATCCTGTGTGGCCATTTCACTCAGATAAGTCGCCGAAACTCCATATTCTCCGCCAACACTCAATCCCTGAAGTAATCTTGCAAGCAGAAGAAGTAACGGAGCCAGAATTCCTATTGATTTGTAGGTTGGAGTAAGGGCGATAAGCAGCGAACCAAATGACATCAGTAAAACGGAAAGGGTCATTGCTTTTTTTCTTCCGATTTTGTCTGCAATACTTCCAAACACCCAGCCGCCGATGGGGCGCATCAGGAAACCAACAGCAAAAATTCCGGCCGTATTCATCAATTGAGCATTGAGATCAGAATCCGGAAAAAAAGAATGTGAAAAGTAGATGGCAAAGGCAGCATACGCATACCAGTCGTACCACTCCACAAGATTTCCTATAGAACCTCCTACAATGGCTTTGATTCTTTGGGCAGTGGTGATGGAAGATGTATTCATGGGTTTATAATACCAACAAGTTTAAGATGATGGCCACTAAAATACAAATTTCGGAGGAATAGAAAAGAGGCTGCCTAAAAAGTGTCGTTCTGAATAAATTGAAATGTAAAGAAGAATCTCATCATTGATCATCAAAAGATTCTTCCTTCGTCAGAAATCGAAGATTCGGCACAGCCAATGACAAAATTCAGATTGTGTAACTTTTTAGACAGCTTCTTTTTCATGATATGGCATTTCTTTAAAATCTATATCCCAGAGAAAGTCCGCTTCTGAAACCTGCCCATGGACCATCCACTTTTATTCTGGCGCCATTGGCATTGGTTTCCACCGTGTATTTTACAAATGGGATATCAAGGTTTTCAATTTCTTTTTTAAGCTGTGCCTGCATGTCAGGCGTGAGAACGTAATCGGAAGTCATGCTGAAGTCGCCTTTTCCACCTCCGTAATGAGCTCCGGCGATCCAGAAATCAAGAACGAGATTCTGGCTTCTGGTGAGGAAGAACTGTACACCCACCATTAGTCCGCCGCTATTTCCCTTAGCACTTCCGCCTCCTTTAAGGGGAATCTGATAGGTGTTCCCGTCAGGACCGTTATAGTCGTAATAAAAATCAAAAGTATTGGAGGAAATATCAGAATACCGATAGTAAGGAGCTATATAAAACCCCTTTCCATAGCCTTGTCCAAGATAGAATCTGGGTTCAATAGTGAAATTGGTGGCTTTAACCCGTAGGTTTTCAAATCTCTTTTCATCCTTATCTTTCAGAAAGGCATTAATAAAAGGTACTTTGCCTTCAGGCATTGTCCCGAAACCAATATTTACTGAAAACCATTGTGTGAAAGCCCTTTCGTAAGACAGGTTAATATTTCTGAATACATAGGCTGTGACATTCGTCTTGACGATATTCATCTTTTCCGCAGGGGAAGTCTGGATTTCCTGTGCGCTTGCTTCTGAAAAAAGAAAGCAAAGGACAGGTATGATTGCTTTTTTCATGATCTTATATTTTGTGGTGTTCAAAAGTACCAGCAAAAAACGGGCTGAATTTAACATAATAAAAACAATTAACGAAAAAAATGCTATTACATCTTCGTAATTTATTATGTTTTTTCTTTATCAAAGAGATGGTGTAATATATTCCGAAGGTGGATTGTTCTAATGGTATAACCTATTCTGACATGAAAAAAACGATATATACCTTATTCTTTCTTTCTGGCACTCTGATGTTTTCACAGGAAAAAAGCAATGATACCGTTGATGTTTCGCGGACGAAAGAAATTCAGGAAGTCATTATAAAGTCACAACGTAAAAAGCAGTTTGCAGATAAAGCGGTTTATACATTTGACAAAGAAGCATTGGATAGGGCACGTTATGCCAAAGATTTGCTTCGTACGCTTCCGGAATTGAAGCTGGATCCGGTTTCAAATTCGATCGCAAGCACAAAAGGAGGAACAACCTTATTTCTGATCAATGGTATTGAAGCTACAGATCTCCAGATCCGAAGTATTGCTCCCACAGAAGTGGTAAAAGTAGAATATTATGATATTCCACCCGCCAGATGGGCAACAAGAGCAGATACGGTAGTAAATATTCTGACAAGATCTACCGAGACGGGATATGTCTTTGGGACTGATGTTTCTTCCGCGTTAAATACAGGATTTGTCAATGGCTCTGCATATGCCAATTATACAAAAGGGAAGAATGATTTTGGACTTGAATATTCCATTAATGTAAGAGATTACAATGACAGAAGGGTAAACAGCATTTATGATTATCAGTTGGATGGTAAACATTACCGTTCGAATGAAGACCGGAAAGATCATTTTGGATATACCTTTCAGAGTATTGCCTTGCGTTATACCCGTTTGGTTCCGGATGATTATGCTTTTCAGGTAAAATTGAATGCAGATATTTTCAGCAGGTTTTCAAAAGGGGTAGGACAGAGTATTTTTACACAGGACGACTTTAGTGAAGAGCATGCTATGTTTAAAAATAATGGATCCAGTTATATCATTCCGAAGCTGGATGTATATTATTCTAAAAAATTGGGCGAAAAGGATGAAGTGAGCATTAATCTTGTTGGCTCTCACTATACCACTGATACTTCAGAGACTGCGAAAGAATGGATTATTAATTCCGGATTATCTGTTTATGAAAATGATATGATGTTGAAAGCGAAGCAGACCAGTTTGGTAGGAGAGCTTGCTCATACCCATGATTTTGCCGCAGGAAAACTATCTTCGGGATATCGTATTTCCAGAACTTCAATATCTAATGATCTGAATAACCTTGCAGGATATTCTGAATACAGCGTTAATTATCTTGAGCAATATTTTTATACAGAGTTTTCCGGTAAACTCAATAAATTCAGTTATCGTGTAGGAGCAGGACTTACCAATATTCACAATAAAAGTGCTGAAAATACTTTTGACGAATGGACATTCACCCCTAAATTAATTCTAAGTTATCAGTTGAAAAATAATCAGAACCTTCGTTTTACAGGAAGTTTTACTCCTGTAAGTCCTGTGAGCAATGCATTGAGCAGTAATGTGGTACAATTGGCACCCAATATTGTACAACGCGGAAATCCTTTTTTAAAATCTCAGCAGGTATTTTCTAATGCCTTGACGTATTCTTTTAATAATAAACATTTTGATTTTAATGCAGGTTTGTTTTACAGGTATACGGACAGGGTAATCAATCAGTATTATGTCCAGGATAATGTACTCGGAGGTTATGCCTTGACGTATGAAAATGGTAAAAGCGGGCAGCGATATGGAGTTCAGCTAACGGGATCTTATAAACCTTTTGGTAATAGCCTCCTTGTCGCAAAATTGGTGTTAACGCCCACTTCGGAAACGATAAAAACCAGTACCGGAGCATTGATTAAGAATAATTACTTAGGAAATTCTTTTGTATTGTCTTCGGAATATAAATCGTTTTCGCTTCAATATGAATTTAATATTCCCGTATACAGTCTTAGTGGAGCATTTTTAAATACCAATGAAAATCAGAATCATATTTTTGTCAGTTATAAATTGAAAAACTGGACGTTCTCCACAGGCATGTACTGGATAGGAATGCCTTCCGAATATAAGACAAAAAGTTTACCGGAAAGTTTGGTTGATTATAAATTAAATACCCAGATCATGAATAATAAATCAATGTTTATTCTTGGGCTTAGTTATGATTTCTCAAAAGGAAAAAAGACAGAGCTCCAAAGAAAGCTGAATAATGAAACTGCACCGGCAGCTACTTTTTAAAGTTTTATTAATGACAAAGAAAATCCCCGCCGATGAGATTGAGCGGGGATTGTTACCTGTTATTTCTTGATGAATTTTGTACTTTTTGTTGCTTCAGTATTTTTTCCGCTGACTTCAATAAAATAGGAAGCCGGAGGAAGGTCTGAGATCTGGATATTCCCGGATTTTACATCTGATGTCTTAATTAATTTTCCATCCAGACTATAGATTTTTGCTGACGAATAATTTTCCATATCTCCTTTAAAGCCAATGAAATCCTGAGCCGGATTTGGATAAATAGCCAGATTAGCTTTTTTCATCACATTGCCGACTGCCAAAAACGTTTCGTTTAAAGCCTGAGCCGTTGATGTAGACTGATTGATTCCAAACGCAGGAACTGAAAGAGTTCCACTGGTTGAGCTCAATAAAGCATATCGGTGGCTGGCATCATAATAGGAATATGCCGTGTTGGTGAAGGTTCCCAGAGGATTGGAAAAGGTAATGTCTATAGGGGAATATAAATTAATATTCTGTGTAAACTTTACCCTTAGCACATTATTGTATGTCTTCCCGGCGACAATCAAAGTTCCATACGCATCAGCTTGAAAAGCCATGGTACCTTTCACCAAACCACTTGCAATAGAAGAGGAAAAGACTCCTTGTACAGTATCGCTTTGTGGGGTAAGACTGTAAGTAGTTGGATAAGCGATATAAGTACCATTATCCTGATTGAAGTTCAGGGTTACCTGGGGGTTTACAATTCCGGTAATTTCAAGCTTGGTTGCAGATGCTTTATAGAAAATAGTAGTTGTACCATCCACCATTTTGATCGTAGAACCTGGATAATTAGTAATTTCAGCAGGCGTAGGAGCGGGATAGGTAACCTGTGATGCTGCGCCTTGTGTAAGGCTTCCGTTTGAAAAGGTAACATTGGCTCCGCTTGCCGAATTGTCTACCGTTCCGTTTACCGTGTTATTGTTTACAATATCGTTCATCACAGGATCATTAGATGCCTTTGTAAGGGTGATCTGTGCTGAGAATACAGCTGAGGTTCCCAGCAAAATAAGTAAAGATGTTTTCATTGTCAATTTTTTGTTAAAGTTAACTAAAAACACTATTGAAATTTATACTTAATTGATTATTAATATTAAAAACCATCTGATGTGGTCAGATGGTTAAGTTGTGCGTTAAATAATAGATGAGTTTAGTTGCTGAGAATCATTGTACGGTAAGCGTAAATATCTTCAATCGTAACGACGGTCATGTCTTTTCTGATAGCAAATTCCACGATTTCCGGAAGTCTTGCCATGGAACCGTCTTCATTGGTTAGTTCACAAAGAACGGCATCATCACCAAGGTTTGCCATTTTTACGAGATCCACGCTGCCCTCAGTATGGCCGCGTCTTTCAAAAACGCCTCCTTTTCTGGCGATTAACGGGAAAACATGCCCCGGGCTGGCAATGTGCTCTGCCTGAGCGTCAGAAGCGGTAGCAGTTCGGATGGTTGTTACACGATCTTTCGCTGAAACTCCGGATTCTACACCTTCTTTAGCTTCAATGGTAATGGTAAATGCGGTCTGGTTTTTTGAATTGTTAGTTTCCACCATAGGACGCAGATTGAGGTGCCTGCTTTTTTCCTCGGGAATGCAAAGGCATACAATACCGCTGCATTCGCGGATCAAAAGTGCCATGTCCTGTTCTGTAATAGTGGAGGCGGGAAAGATGATATCGCCTTCGTTTTCACGATTTTCATCATCCACCAATAGAATGCCTTTTCCCTGTTGTAAAGTTGAAAGTGCTTTTTCTACACGATCTTTGGAGGTCGCTCCAAATTGTTCTAATAATTTTTCCATGTTATTTTACTTTTAAAAGTTAAAATAGTCTTCGGTACATGGAAATGAAATACGACTCAACAAGAGTCCATAAGGAATCTTATTGATCGTCTCATTTTCTTCTCCCATCCAGACTTTAACTGTCGGTTCCGGAATTTCACCAGATCAGTCCCTTCAAAAGAAAGGAGTCGCGGACTGTAACCGCCGGTAGGGAATTACACCCTGCCCCGAAGAAAACTTATACTAAGTTTTGTTGTATGTTGTTGTTTAAATTTTTATTTCATTGAATAGTATTTAACGCACAAGCCGCTAATTTCGGGAAGTTTTTTGATATGGAAAAGTTTTTTGAGCCGAATTGATATAAAAAAAGACTGTCAGGTGACAGTCTTAGTTAATTATTTATAATTAGTTATTTCTTTACAAATTTTATGGATTGCTCTTGTTTATTTTTGTCTTTCATTTTGATGATGTAGTTTCCTGTTGTTAAACTTTGGATATTAATCTGATCATCTGATTTTGCTTGTCCTGTAATAATTAGCTTGCCTGAGAAATCAAAAATTTTGTATTCAAAATCTTGTAATTCTGACATTTGGATTTTTATAAAATTCTGCGCAGGATTTGGATATACTTTTACGCTTTTGTTACTGTATTTACTTTCAGCAGTGGCTAAATTCTGAAAAGCTATATTGATTGCATTTGTGGTGTCAGCGCAGCTGTCGGAGTAATTGATAACAACTTTATACTGGCCGCTTTCTGTAGCTGTATATATATTGCTGTTTGCTCCAGAGATGATTTGGTTGTTTTTGTACCAGGTATAATTTTTTCCACCAAGGTTGGCTTTTAATAGTTTTGAATTTCCGCTTGTAATATTAGTCGGAGAAAATATCTTTGAGCTTCCTTGTAGCAGATTACAAATATCAATTTTAAAAATTCCGGTTGGAGTACAAGCGTATAAAAATGATTCGTTGGTATAGAGTTTTGTAATATCAAGATTAGTAAGACCTGTATTAAGGCTTGTCCAGGTATTTCCTTCATTATTTGAGTAAAATACTCCACCTCCGCTTGTTCCCGCAAAGATTAAATTACCTGTTGTACTGATTGAGTTTATTTTTTTATTTGTTAAACCATTAACTCTTTTTGTGAAATTTTCTCCGTTATCATTAGAGAAATAGACACCATCACCATCTGACCACATATTGTCATTATTAGTTCCTGCAACCAGTATTGAATCATTAAGAGCTGCTAAAGTATTTATATCTTGATAAGAAGTGCTTAATCCTATCTTAATTCCATTTCCTTGAGGAGAATACCACTGATGGCCCAGATCTGTAGAACGTTGCAGATGTCCACCAAATCTTGTGGAGAAAAAATAACCATCTTTTAATTTTATAATTGAGGTTACATTGCTTTGCCAGCTGGAGCTTGAACCCCACCATTGATTACCACCATTGGCTGAGAATCTTATTCCCCATCCTCTTACTCCTACCATAAGGTTGTTGTTATCCTCAACCGCAACCGCAGTGAGATCTGCCAGTGTATACGATGTGTTTAAAGGAGACCAGTTCATTCCATTGTCTCCAGAAGTATAGAGCTTTTCATAACTTGAAGTATAAATGATGTTATTGTAAGAAGTGAAACTAATTGCTTTATTTGCAATACCGGAAGCTTGTATCCAGTTGCTCGCATTCTGATTTTTATAAAAGATACCAGTAGCAGTTCCGGCGATTTCTACATCCCCTTTTTTAAAAGCGGATAAAACATTTTGATTTAAATTAAGATTTTGCCATTGGCTAAAGACCAGACAAAAGTTTAAGAATAGAAAAACAAAAGATAATTTTTTCTTGTTCATTTTGAGTGTTATTAGTTTTACCTACTTTCAGTTTTTAAGGTCACTGTTTCGGTTATTCTGACCATGAATATTTTGATAAAAAGTATAAATTGGAAATGAAATTAATATTTATAAATTTTTTGCAAAAATAAGTAGAATATTGCTTCTTTAAACTATTTATTCTGAATAAATTTTTATTTTATGTTTTCTTTAAAACCTTATGTATCACAGGAAATATCATCCCACTCCTGATCCATATAGTTGATTAGCCAGTTTAAAGCATAATGCCTCTCATAAACAATACTGGGATGTATTTGTGTCATTTCTCTGTTGTTCATTCTGGTATCTACACAAGCCCGGTCGTACCGGTAATATAAGTCGTTGGCATCCAGTATTTCGGATTTGGAACGGATTGTATGTATGGTATTAATGAAATTGCTGGGATCTCTGTCTCCACTTACCGGATATTTTTCTGTTGGAATATCATTAAGATTACAAAGTTCGTTGGGGAAAGGCAAGGAATTTACGATTTTTAATGCCCATAATAAAACCAAGATGCATTCGCATTTCCAGGTTTCCTGAAATTTTTTGTCTTCTGTAGGATTAGATATGAACTCCTTTTCATCAGGAGTAATATATTCCCAGAGATTATATTCTATAAGGTAATCGGTTGCCGTTTTAGTATCTATAGTATCGAAGGCAACAAAATTGGTAATGGCGAGAGCTGTAACACGAGCTGCGATTTCTTTAGGAGTTCTGAGTGTGATTTCTTCTTCCGATTCGATATGAGGAAGGTTAAAATTGATTTTAATTCTTTCCTCAGTTTTTTTTCTTTCTGGAAAGGTATCCTTGACTAAAAATATTTGACATGGGGTCGGGTTAAAAAATTAAAAACATATAATGAAAATTTATTGTGAATAAGCCACTCCGGTCATTCTTTACCGGAGTGTTTTCTAATTGTGTCAAGTATAGATTATTTAAGCTAATCTTTTTATTATATCCTCTAAAATTGCATTAAACTCAGTCGGTTTTTCCAACATAGGATAATGTCCCACACCTTCAATAGTAACAGAGTTGTAATCTTTTAAATACTTGCGATTGGCTTCAATATTAACCGGTGATGCATCGGAATTGATCGCAATAACCGGTACCTGAATATGTTTTGCAATCTCCCTGAAATCAGTTTGATATAAAGGTCGAAGAAGATTAATGACCATTTCCGGTTCATTTTGAAGAAACTCATATTGCAATCTCTCCTTTACGGTAGGAGGTGTTTGCTCAGCAAAAAGATATTGCGGAAGAAAATTTTCTACTGCATATTTAAAATTATTCCGGTAATGGGTAAACATTACCTGTTCAGCCTGTTCTTCAGTGAAGGATTCATCCAGATCTTTTAACGTGTCTATCAGGACGATAGCTTTTACTTTGGGTGTTTTTAATGCAGCTTCAAGTACATAGGCTCCTGACATCGAATGTCCCACAAGTATAATTTCTGAAGAGTCGCTGGCATCGGCCACTGCTTTAATATCATCAGCATATAATTCGCTTGTCCAGCTTTGTCGGGACGAATCAGATTTACCATGTCCTGCCAAATCCATTTGAAGTATGTGATATTGATCTTTGAAGTAGTTTTGCTGATCGTTCCACCATTCGGAATTGCCCAGCCATCCGTGAACGAATAGTAAGGCGGTTGCGCCGTTGCCGGATTCTTTATAATGTATTTTCTGACCGTCTGAAGAGAGTGTGTATTTTTCCATGGTTTGGTGTTGTTGATTTTTTTTAATAAACTAATTTACAAAAAGCTCGATGAAGGCAAGGTTTTTTGAGATTAATAAAACTAAGCTGAGGTGCTGTGTGATCTTTCGTGGTGGTTTTTAATAAAAAAGTCTCACGCAGATCTGGCAGATTACGCAGATTCTTCCACAGACATCTGCGTAATCCGTTTAATCTGTGTGGCTCAATAGTAGTAGATGGTATTGCAATGATAAATTACCATTTCCAGATCTGCGGCTCATCTTTCCAGATTAATAATCTGAATTCTTCATAATGGTCTGTATTTCCTATGGTATGGGTGTCTCGTAATCCTTTTCCTAATTGCAGCTTATGTAAAATACCGGAATGTGCGCCTACCCAAAGTGTTTGTTCATCATCAGAAAGAGTCATTCCGCTGATAGTGGATCCCAGGAAATGTCTCCAGAGGCGATTCCCGTTTTTATCAAAAGCTTTAATGTAACCATAGGCATCACCAAGAATGTAATAATCCTTTGTGGCAACGCCTGTGTAGACTCTCATTTCTTCATCAATGAGCGTGAAGTCGTCACTTTCGGTATAGGCTTCAATATCTGCTCCAACAAATTGATTGGAGTTAATGCCGATTGTAATCCCGTTATAAAAATGGCAGGAATTGGTAATTAATTGGCTGTCATCTTTCGCAAACAGACAAAAATGCGGATATGAAGATTGTGGTCCAATGGTGCCTAAGGTATTGCCTTCTGCGTCTAATATTCTGTGATCATACCCTTGATCTCCAACGGCGATATAAGAATTATCGTGAGAAAGAGCTGCATTTTCCATATCAATTTGTGAGGTCCATTCTTCATCATTGTCTTCGTTGAGAGGGTGGATTAATTTTTTTTCATTGTTTGAAAGCAGATAAATTCCCTCTGAAGAAACAATCAGAATTCTACTTCCGTCATTGAAAGGAGTCATCTCTGTGATTCCAAAATCCGGGTTTTCATCAAGTTCGAATTCGTTGATGAGGTCTCCGTCCCAGCCTTTATAGATTTCTATTTTATTGTTTTTAGCGATTGCAAAAATGTTTCCTTGCTTGGACTTTCCGATGGCGTTGATGTTTTCGTCAAGTAGAGCCACTACATCATGATCCAACAGGTAGGCTTGTCTCTTTTCGTACGAAGTTCCCGTAATGAAAACCATCTTTTGATCGTTGATAAAATGAAGGTGCTCGATGCTTTGAGATTTGTCTTTCAACAAAGGAATGATGGGCCCGTGAGCCGGAGGAAAGTGTTCTCTGAACCTTTTCGTATCTCCGTTTTTATTCGCTGTTTTAAGAAGTTCAAAAACTTCAGGAGATAAATTCTCTCTTGTATCCTGTGGTTCTTCTCCCTGCCAGTTTTCCCAGCCGTTTTTTTCACCAAATTCAATCATTTTATTGACTTCTATTGCATAGTGTTCTCCTTCCGAGAACCATTCTTTCTGGATTTTAGTGTCGTACATTACTCCTCTATTTTTTTATGATGTGATTTTATTTGAAGGATATCCATTTCTCATGATAGCCGTATATTTTTACATAACTTCCTTTGAGTAGGCGAGGATTAATGACTCCTTCTTTTTGTGCTGTAAATTTAAAGCCTATTTTACTCAATCTCTTTCCTCTTTGAGATAATTGTTCTTTCCCGATTATGTAATTTCCATCCGCATTGATTTTGATCGTGTCTCCTGGTTCTTCTATAAAAGTCTGAATATTGGGTTCTTTGTCATTTTTAATTTTAAAACTTTTAGAGATATAAAGCGTGTTGACCTCATGAAGATTTGACCAGGAAATTGGAAAGTCTTCATCCCTGGATGCTTCCTGAGTGGAAATGATGTTTTTAGGATTGCTTAGCTGTATTGTTGAGGCGCTTCCCAGAAAAATTTTTTTCCCATTTTTCAATTGGATATCAAGAGTATATTGTTTGTTTTCCGGTAGGATATTTTCAATGCGGTAATAATAATTTTTGGAATAGTACAGGTGCTGCATAACCTTGTACTCGGTTTTCTTCTGATTGACCCATACAATGATGGAGTCGCTGCCGATTTCTTTCCCTTTTTGGTCATATAAAATAACGGAGACAGAATTATCTTTTTCGTTTGATAAACTCTGGTAGATATCAATGTCAGCTTTTACCTGTGAAATGTCTGTGATTTTTGAAGCAGGAGCCGGGCCTGAACATGAGGTGAACAGAAAATAATTACAAAGTAGTAAAAAAATAAAAAGAAGCCTTTTCATTATTTTGAGAGTTGGTATTTACGAAGGTTAAGTTACGGAAAAGATACAAGTCGAAGTGTGTCTGGAAAACTTATCCACATAAGTTATCCACATGGTTTTTTATTTGTGGAAAAGTCTCTGTTCAGATTAGTATTTGAAATAAGATATTGTTTATAAGCTAAATTTGCATTGTTTCAGATGCTTTTAAAAAAGATATTCATATTTTATCCCCACGGATTTTGAGGTTTTTTAAAAGTTATCCACAATTCAATCGTTGTTTGTATTTTCGGTGAATCTTATTTCTGATAATAATTTTTAAAATCTTTTCTTTCGATTATTTTCCAGTTTTTCCTGGTGATGTCAAATGTACTTCCTTCATATACTTTTCCATCTGCCTTTAATTCATAGAAATCACATCCCCAGTTTCTGTTCATCATGGTAAAATGAGCTCTGACAAGATATTTGAAGTCATACAATTTTTTGACAGGTTCATTTTTTATTTTGATAAAAACAGTGTCGGTTAACTTAATCTCATTTTTGAGGTAATAGGTTCTTTGATGCCGTAAAGAATCTGAAATGATCGTTGGAATGGGATCGGAATAGTTTTTAACAATATTATTGCCTCTCTTTATCTGAATACTAACAGAATCCACATCTTTCGGAAAGTATCCAAAGAAGGAAATTGTAAGACCGTCAATTTTAGTTTTGGCAGCACACTCTTTTTCCGCTCTGGCTAATTTTGCTTCATCGCTTTCACACGAGAAGCAGCATAAAAGCAGTAAAAACAGAAAGAATGCAGTTGAAGCTTTCAATATGAGATTTTTTCTAGTTCTGATCTTTATAAATATTCCAGAAATTAAAATCAGTCATCGGAGCATCCGTTATCCCGACATTTCTTCCCATCGTTACAATCTGACCTCTGTGATAAGTGCTGTGAAGTATGGCATGCTGGATGTATTCATACTTTGAAAAATCACATTGAAACCATTGGGAATCAATTTTTACATTTTTTGAAAGATCATCTTCGGACAAGTTTTCCACATAGTCTACCAATCTTTGGGAATTGTTTTTAATAGCGTTGAAAATATCCTCTTTAGTATGTAAGGCTGTTGTTTTCTCAAAATCAAATTCATTGTTTTCTGCGATATGGCTCCACCAATATTCCTGGGTTTGCCAGATGTGATGTAAGGTTTTTAAAATGGTCGGAAAACTTGAAATCACTTCCTGATTAAGCTGTTCGTCGGACTTTGTGGATAACCAGTCGATGTATTTGTTGACTACCCAATTATTGTACTGAACGCTTTTGGTGGTTAATGTTTTTAAGCTCATAATAATTTGTATTTTGTTGATTTGGATGTTTTGGTCAATAGGATTATAATCCGAAATGCCTGTCTTTAGTACTATTTTCCGGATTAATAAGGGCTTTGTTGCTGTAGGTTGCTGCCTCGAATTCATTGATATTAACAGAAAGGAAATCGATTTCGGGAAGAATTTCCGTAAGCCGGATACTGATCTGCCTGGATAAGTTGGCTTTTTGTTCTGTATTTCGGCCTTCCATAATATATCCGAAGACATGCAGGAAGTTCTTTTTATGAGTTCCCAACCGATAATGTTGATAAGGTTGCAGTCTCACTTTTATATCATTGGGAGCAAACAATCCGGTTGCATCAGCCGTTTCATATACCGCATTCATAATTTCATCAGGTTTTTTTTGCTGAAGAATATCGTCTGAACATTCTATGATAAAGTGAGGCATGAAAAAAATATTTTGTGTTGATTTTGAGTAATATAAAAGTAATAAAAATATAAATCGGTATGATAAAAAAGTAACCATCCGGAAGAGAATGATTACTTTTTTACTTGTAGCTTACATGAAATCAGGAATTATTTTTTTTCGGTGTAATCTAATAATTCAAAACACAGTTTGTCAACCGAAGCATTAATTTCAGAGACATTAGTGAGAATGATTACCGCCGTTTTATCATTAGTATTAACTGCCATAGAAGATGAATATCCACCAGTTCCTCCGTTGTGCCATACAAATTCTTTCCCCCCTTTTGATTTGAGTATATGCCAGCCCAATCCGATTTTCATTGCCTCATCTATGGTAAAATCGGGTTTTCTTGTTAAGGCCAATTCTTTGTTAGCCGGATCAAATTGGGCGATTGCGAATTTTGCTAAATCTTCCGTAGTAGATAAGATTCCACCGGCTCCAAACAAAACATCAAAATCCCAGTTGGAAGTTGTCTCCCCATTTTTTTTGAGTCCTTTAACGAGTCTTGTTCCGAGATTTTCAGAAATAGTGAAAGAATTAGTCATTTTGTATTTATCAAAAACGGTTTTTTGCAACAATTTCTGAAAAGTGGTTTTTTGGGATAACCCGAGCGTATATCCTAATAATCCTGTCCCCAGATTTGAATACGAATAGCCTTTAGTTTCTATTGTCAAGAGGTCTTTAAGGTATTCTTCCAATTCCTTTTGTTGATAATTTTTATAAGGATTAACCTCGTCTGACAAATCAAGATTGGTAGGCAACCGGGGCAATCCGGATGTTTGATTGGCTAAACTTTCAAAATTTATTTTAATATTATTTTTAAAAGGAAAAGAATAATATGAATTGATATGATCGGTTAATTTAATGGTATGGTTTTCTACAAGAGAGGCCAATACCGATGATGTGAATACCTTGGTAATGGAGCCGATTTCAAAGATTTTATTTTGATTTTCGATGGGTTTTATCATCCCGTTTTCCTTTATCATTCCATAATAATTGGTTTTATTATTTTGAATAATGGCTACCGAAAACTGTGCATTATCCGGTATATCCTGAGATTTTGAATAGATGATTTCGGCAATTTCCTTTGGATAGGTGGTCAGAGCATTTATTGCTTTAGTTTGATGCTCTTTTGTTTCTTCATACGGCTTAATGGAAATCCTATTTATTTTATTCTGACTGTCCACTGCAATATTGATGGCAAGCACTCCCTTTTCAAATTGTGTTTTGTAGACGGCGAAAGATCCTTGCTGATAAGTAATGAACTGTTTACTTTTTATTGCTCCGGCACGGGTTTTCAAATCTGCAAGGAATTGTTTGATATTTACCAAGGGAAATGCCTTCTTCATTTCAGGTGAAAAAGTATTAAAAATATCATCATATTTACCCGCATTATAATTCTCCTGAAATTGTCCGATAGCGGTAGTGTAATTTTCAGTTTGAGCAAATAAATTACTATTTATCATTAGTAAAATTAAAAAGAAGAGTAGTTTTTTCATGTCTGATATTGTATTTTTTGTCCTATATATAATTGTATCGTTGTCATTAGCTACGCCGAATCTTCGATTTCTGACGAAGGAAGAATCTCATTTATTTCACTTCTGAACTATGTTCTCAAACCTTCAGTTTGTATTCAGAATGACAAGGCGAAATAACTAAACAACAATGTAAAATTGTATATAGTTACCCTATTTTTTTACCATTATTTTTATTTTCAATTGTAAACCTATCTTTTAATCTTTTGGCATAGGTATGTGCAAACTTTTCTTTTTCACTTTTTGGAAGACTGAAGTAGTAGTCCATCCTTTGTTCTCTTTTATCATAATCATCATGATCATCTTCTGTTCTTTCTACGATTTCTAAGTAGTGAACGTAGTGGCCAAATTCATGGGGCAAAGTTCTATACAGTTGAGTATTTTTTACAATTTCAGGCTTCAATTCTGTTGTGAAATTTCTTTTTGTTTCTATAAAAAGATGTCCATCTTCTTTTAATCTTTCAAATTCCTGTTGATCTTCAATGCTTTGTTTTCTGGACCAGGATAATTTTTTATTTAAATCAATAGCATCTAAAATTATAGCAGGAAAGTACTCTTCTTCAAATTCATAACTGTAAATCAATCTTCCCCATACAGGCGAGAGTATTTCTTCTTTTCGCTTAGGTTGTCTTAAAATAATAAATCTCAATTCTCCATAATCTTCTGAAGGAATCTGTTCAATTATCTTTTGAATATCATCTACTGAGCAGGAATGGATTGAGTTGTCACGGGTTTCTTCAACAGCAAATACAAATTCATGATTGTTGATTATTCGAATTTCTTTTTGATAATGGGTCAGTCTTTCGTAAAATGACTTTACATTTCCATGCGGTGAGGGAATTGTCAATTTATTGCTTTGCCCATACCCTTGATTTTCTGTTCCTATATTTTTGCTTCTTCTGGTTGGATTGTACATTGTATACTAGTGTTTTTGGGAATTACTTTCTAAATTACATAAAGTCTTACCACGTTTTTTTAATTCTATCAACGATTTCCTCCGCTTTATCTTTTGTAATCCAATCCACAATTCTTGTTTCTTCATCGGTTTTCACAAGAACAACAGAGTAGGTGGAACCGCTCCAAGAGATATGATAACGAACGCCCAATTTATATTCTTCTACGGCAAAGTCTTTTGCCTCAATATGCTCAACTTCTTTTTTCAAATAGGTCTTGGGATTGCTGAATAATTTGTTCTTGTATTGCACCGTAATTGTATCCGGTTTTATATGGAGTTTAGTTTTTCCAAAAGTGTTCCATAGCCAAATATAAAGCAATACCGTAAAAAAGCCGATAAAAGGCAGTACAGAAAAAATATAATGTAAAACAGTAAGAAAATAGGTGTTCTGAGCACTGATAAAAGGAATCACTACTAAAATAATAAACAAAGAAATCAATAAGCCCATACTCGTGATAAAGGTTATGATCCAGTTGGTTTTATTTTTTATTTCAATAGTCATTAGGAGGATTGTTGTTTTCTTTGGTAAGTTCCTGCTTTTTGCACTCTTTTGCCTTATTTATCAGCTGTTTCAATTAAGCTTCATAAATAAGCTGTACCACTCCGGATTTGAAAACATTGGTTTTAATAAGTTTCAGATTCAGTCTTTCTTTAAGATCTGCAAATAAAGGTTTACCGCTTCCTAAAGCAACTGGATGAACTGATATTCTGTAGATATCAACCAAATTATTCTGGATAAATGTTTTGATAAGACTTGCACCACCATACAGCCAGATGTCTTTGCCGCCCTGATTTTTTATTTCCGAAACTTTTTCTACAATATCAGAATTTATAAAAGTTGCTCTGTGATCTTCCCGGTTCTGATTTGAAAATACAAACTTATTTTTTGAATGCACTCCTTTCCAAAGTTTTTGCTCTTCGGGGCCTGCTGTTTGATCAGGTTGATAATTTCCCCATAAATCATAGCTTATTCTTCCATAGAAAATGGTATCAATATTTGATAAGAATCCATCAAAATCCATGTCATCATCCATAATGCACCAATCAACTTCTCCGTTGGGGCCTTCAATAAATCCGTCTAATGTAATGGCCAGGTCTAAGATTATTTTTTTCATTTTTTAGGGGTGATTATTTTATTTTTTACTTTTCAACTGAAACACATTTCCTTCAGGATCCGCTCCGTCGCATAACCAGAAGTCATAGTTTTCGAATGTTTTAATGTCTCTCATTCTGACATTTTTTGACAAGAACTCATTTCTTGCAGACTCAATATCCTTATCAATTTCAAAAACTATTTTTGTGTTGTTATCAAAGATATGATTTGTATCTATTTTTTCAAGGTATTGTTCCCCGATTTTATGCAAACCGATTTTTGCACTACCGGCATTCAACAAAGCCCAGATGGGGTCTTCTTCAAGAATTTTCAGATTGAAATTTTCAACGTAGAAGTTGGTAAGCAGTTCAACGTTTTTTACGTATAAAATAATAGTGTCTAATTTTGCATTCATGATTCTGGATTTCTGTTAAAATATCAATTTACTTTTTCCATTGCAGAAGCTGTTTTCAGATCTTTCATAATGTCTAATAAGGTCTTTTTCATTCGGAAGTATTTCCTGCTGATAAGATAAGGATAAGTATTCATGGCTTTCATAAGAAGTTGAAGGTGGCTCTCCATATACTGGTCATTATTAAAGTATACCAGCTCATTGTCAAGATAATAGTTGAGATCTTTTATATCCTGTTCGTCTAAATCAAGAGCAATTGTACTGCTTTCCAGATAGGGTCTGATTGCATTTTTCAATTTTTCTTCCAGAGGTTTCAGGTTTTTAAAATTTTGTCTGATCTGGTCAAATGCCGTTTTCGCATTCATGAATGCAGTAGCCGCAGCAATTTCCATATAAATATTTGACTTTTCGTCATATTGAAGGTCATAGTCAGCCAAAAGTTGATAAGCTTGTACGAATTCCTTCTTTTTGTCGTCATTCTCATTGGAAATGAAATAGTTGTAAATGTCAGAATCGTTCTGCTGGATGAGGATCTTTATTTCTTTAATAGAGTTTTCGATTTCAGGAATTAATTTTTTAGCTTCCTTAGAGGTGTATTTATTTCCGTCATAATCGAATGTTTTTAAAACCAACTCCTTATTGATAATGGCTTCTATTGTTTTTTTATCATTTTCAAGAGCGATCATGGTGTATACCAATTCCACCTTTTCTTTACTGAAAAGTTCATCAAAGGACAAGTCTTTTGCTGCAGGATTTTCCTGAACGGTAAAATCAGGATTTTTGTTATCATAATAGCTGTTAAACACTTTGTCAAATGAATCTTTTTCGTACTGTTCCTCAAATTCTGTTTTAAAAACATGGAGCTCCAGATCAGTTTTTCCATTCTGATATTTCACCTTTGAAAATAATTTTGCAGTGAGCTTTTCCTCAATCTGATCGAAATCTTTAAACAGCTCTTTTGCAGGTTCATGATCTGCTTCTTTTTGAATATTAAGATTTCTGAGTTTTGCAATACGTTCTTCGTGAGACGGATGCGATGCCCACTGATTTTCAATCACCAGTTTTGATTTGTTAAACAGACCGGATTCAGAAAGTTTTACGTTGGGAAAGCCATGTTTTAATTCCAAATCATTCAGATGCGCAAAGAAATTCATCACAACAGATTGCTCCTTATAGATATTTCTGCTGGATTGATTTTTTGAAATTTTAGTTTCATAAAAATTAAGCACATGATTATAGGAATTACTTGCCAGTTCTATTCTCAACAGAGATTCTTCCAGGGCAGCGGACCCTGCAATATGAGCCGCCACTTCATCAGCGTGAAACTCCATTTCCCTGGAAAGAGCCATATGACGGATGTTGACAAAGGAATACATTTTGGTAAGAACCCACTGTATCTTCTGTGTAATGAAAAGGGAAATGGAAGCAAAAATGGAAAAATATCCACTCATACTCGCCCAGCTTTCAATAGAGTTACGATAAGATTCATCGTCATTCACCAGATTAAAAATGATCTTATTAACATTATAAACATAACTTCCCACTTTCATGGAGCGTTGAGAGAAATGTCCGAACTCATGGGAAAGTACAGCCTTCAGTTCTTGTTTTGTAGAAGTATTGATCAATCCGACCCCGATGGTCAAATTCTTTTTAATGGGAAGAAACATGCTCCAGAAACTTGAATCATAAAAGACACTGGCATTCACATCGTACGATAAATATATTTTTTTCGGAAAGTCAGTTTCTGTTTCTTTTACAATCTCATCGATCATTTTAAAAAGTTCGGGTTCCTGCGTTCGGTTGATCTCTGTAAGGTGGCTTCTGTCATTAATATGTTTTTTAAATAAAAATTTAATGATAAAAAAGAAAATGAAAACACCGGTTCCTATCGCTCCGGCTCCCAGCATTAAGGTTAAAAACATAGGTTTTGCGATGATCAGCATAATTCCTCCGCCAATGCAGGCCGCCGTCAGTAAAACAGTAAAAAGAAACAAAAGAACATAAACAATGACGAAAATGGTAATGGCCAGAATAGCCGATTTGCTCTTCTTTTTGAAGTCTTCAGAAACTTGAATATACATGGAAATAATTTTTTACAATATTACATTGATAATGGTAACAAAACAAACAACCACTCTATTTTTTAGAGCGGTTGTTATCTATTTTCAGGTTTGTGAATCTTTTTCAGCTGTCCAGGTATCAAAAGCAATTTCTGCCCCTCCGATTTCTATAATCCTGTCTTTGTAAGTCATTACGCCTAATCCATGTTCACTATCCCATGAGCAGGAAAATCCAAATCCTATATAGGGATAATCTTCTTTAATGACGGAAGTGACATAGAAATAAGTTGGGGATAAAAGATCTGCAAATCCTTTAATGTTTTGCAAATCGGGCATAAAGTCCGGTTTGTCCTTTTCAGAATAAGAATACTTTTTTTGTAAATCCGGATAACTTACCAATAATGTATTCAATATGTTTTCTAAAATAACGGTCTGATTGTCTTTCAAATAATCTAATCCGTTTTGTTGCTCTTCAGTAGGTTCATCCACGTATTCATCGTCCTCATCAAATATTTCATAGTAAAATTTTTCGTCTTCCTGATTGAAGAATGTTTTCCAATGTTCTAATTCGATGGAAGGATCAGAATATTCGTCCTCATCTTCATCAGGTAATTCTCTCGGAGTCTCAAGGTGTTTGTTGAAAAACTCATAGCAAAACGGAGCTCGTGAAAAAATATATTCCTGATTTTCATCGTAAGATAAGTTGAAATAATCAAGTGCTTTTTCTTCGTTGCCACACTCCAGACAACATTCTCCTTTGTAATAATTCGTAATATAGGATTCGTCTTTCTGAGAAGCAGAATGCAAATCCAGCCTATCCAGCCATCTCATCATATTTTCAAAATCTTTTGCCCGAATGTACTCGTTAACCATCCGGCTATTGATGATATAAGCCTGATAGATACTATACTTCTCATCATCTGCTTCATTCCATTTTTCTTCTATAAAGTTGATGAGTTCTTCCGGAGTGATTTTGGAAGTTTTCAGCATTGATTTATCTAAAAACAAATCGATGTCGTTGATTATCTTTTCTGCGTTTGACATTTTTTAGCTAACTAAAAATTTGGGTCATTGTTTTTATTCTAGCTTTCCATGGACATATAGTCCAGCTGGCCATTTTCATCGGTATTTATCGTAACCAGATAGTCTGTGATTTCCTCACCGATTGAATAATCAAGGATTGCAAAATGATCCTCACTGTCAGGATAAAGTCCTACTCTTACTAATTCCAGTTTGGCCAGCAGTTGTTGTTCAGGTTTTGTGTCCGGATCATCAAAATTAATCAGGGTTGAAAGCTCATCCTGGTCAATTTCTTCTAAATGATGCTCGATGTAATATTTCACGGTATCACCGTCCTGATCATGGTAATCTTCTACAATATAGGTTTTGTTAAGCTTATCGAACTTCTCAATATTTTCAAGAAAGTTTTTTACTTTGTCCAGCTTTGGAGTGTCAATACTTGAGTTTTCAAAATTCAGGTCCAGCAGGATTTCATTGCCTTTGAAATCAATATTAACATCATAATATTCTTCTAAATTTTCTGTTGAGACCTGCCCGAAATGGGGTAATGTGTATTTTGTCATGGTGTTATTTTTGTATGCTTCGACGTAGTGCCGGCATTGGGTATATAATTTTTGCTGCCTAATGTACGGATTTTATCCAAGGCTATTTGATTAATAAATGATTATCTGTAAGGTGTATTAATTTTATCAATTTCTTTTCGTAAATCTCCAATATTGAATTTTTCCGGATCACATTTTATTGATGGAATTTCATGTTCGAATAAAAAATCATTTAAATCATCGCAGTTTTGCAGAATATTAAATTCTTTATTTTCCACATCTAAGACAATTCCTTTTGTTCTTCCATTGATGGAATAGGTGAGTGGGCTTACCGCTCCAAGGAATGCTTTTGACCATGTTCCTCTCATATTTTCTTCAAAATATATAAACCTGCCATAATTGATCACCTTGCAAAATCTTGAATATTGATCCGGGTCATAGCCTCTGTCATCTCTATTGGTATATTTTCTATACGTCTGAAAATAGAGTTCTCCTTTATGGGAAACAGCTAGTGGAATTTTAACCTTTTTATCTTTTTGTTTAAAATAAAAAAACGTTTTTTCCGGCAGATTGATAGAGTCACACTTTTCACAGGCTTTGAAATACACCTCTTCAGTTGATGAAGGAACTTTATTTAAGACATCCTGCAAAGTCATATAAATGCCTTCCGGGAAATCTCCTTTTTTAATCGATGGGTATTCCTTTTTCTGCCCGGCTGCGATATTAAATATTAAAAAAATGCAGATAAAAATATACAGCTTCATGTGATGTTTGTTTTGAATTGGGGTTATTAGTTTTTCAAACGTTAAATTACAAAAAAGCATCATAAAGAGATAAAGCATGAAGCAAGGTTAATGTTTATTTAATGTAGGTGTTTTTTTTTAAATTAAATAAGATTGCATGCTTTTGATTTGTAGTGTTTTATATATGTGTTAATCTAATAAATTGTTATTATGTAAGTAATAAAATATTATTTTATCAACTTCAGATGTTTTATCCTTATCTGAGTAGGAAAGCCACTTCATTTCTTCGATTTCTGAACTTGCCTTTAATTCTCCTGAGTACTTTGCAGCGTAACAGGTCATTTTTACAATTATTCCTTCTGCGTGACCGTGCGCCTGAGCTTCAAATGTTCCGATATATTCTATTGTACTGCGGTCAATTTCTACATTGAGCTCCTCATTGATTTCGCGCATCAGTGCTTGTTCATCATTTTCGCCGGCCTCTCTTTTACCTCCCGGAATATAGTATTTATCTTTTCCATAGCTTTTTGTGGAGAGAATAGATTTGTTTTTTAATTCTATCCAGGCAAGTTTATCAATGACGACGGGCTTTACAGATTGTCCGCAGTTTGGGCATTCATCGAGTTCCGTTTCAATATTACAATTTTTACAATTCATATTTTCTTTTCAGATATTAGTTGATGGATGATTTAGAATCAAATCATCAGTTTTCGAATTTACATATTATCCAGATATCATTGAATATGAAATTTTTTCAATTTTATTCTCATTAAAAATGAAAACCGCCTTGCAAAACAAAGCGGTATCTAAAAATTTATTTGTCGATCATTATTTTATCCTTTTCTTTTTGGAATTCTTCTTCAGACAATACGCCTGAATCTTTTAATTCCTTAATTTTTTTCAGTTTATCATATTTCGTTTCCGATGTTACATTCTGAGATTTTTCTTTGGGTGAAAACTCATCAGGAATGATCAGCTCACCGGATCTGATGGCATTTTCCAGGTCAATTTCATAATTGATGAGACCACTTCCGATTTTAACGTAATAAACAAAGCCATTTCGTTTGTTTCCTCTCAGCATGATTTTCTTGACTTTAAAAGTCAGACCGGAATTGCTCCTTTTAAAAGAATTCGCCTGATTGGCCAAGCCCTGATATCCGATTGTAGAATAATAATTGAACATGGAAGAAGCGTTGGTTCGGATAAATTTAAAATCTCCGTCATTCATGGAACCGGTTCCGATCTTTAAGTCTAATCCTTCATACACCTTAAAACCTGTCGAAGTAGTGAGTGTATCATTTTCAAATTTGGGTGCAGTTTGGGCAGAAGTGATTCCAAAAATCAGAAAGGTAAATAAGAGTACTAATCTTTTCATTGTTTTATTTTTAATGTTCAAAATTGAACACCAAAAGTAAAACAAGCCATGGGGCTTACCTTACGGGAATCCTTATCTGTGGGGAATTCTCCTTTTTAAAATAAAGGTTCTCCATTCATGTCCGTTGTCAGTACTTCACTCATATAATTAAAAAATGGACGCATAGCCAGTAAAGTAAGAAGGACTTCCTTTTGAAAATTATCTGCCAGAACCTCCTTATCGGTAAATTTTCGCATAACGACGAATTGTTTTTTCCGGATTAAATCTATGGCCGGATGATTTTTATCAAAACCTCTCGGAGCTGTTTTCACCGCATCACCTTTAAGCTCCCCGAAATATTTTACGAAGGTCTCATCAGAAGTAATCTTTTCAATTTCTGTGGTGCTGATTTCAAATTCTTTACGGATACGAAGCAAATCCCTGGCTTCAGGTCCCCAAAATCCACCGCCCACAAAACTGTTGCCGGGTTCCAGCTGAATATAATATCCACCTCTTAACATTGGTTTTGAACGGGAATATCCAACGCCAAAATTATTTTTATACGGCGTTTGATCCTTGGAAAAACGAACATCTCTGTAAATTCTGAAAATATGAATTCCTTTTAAATTGTCGTATTCCTGAAGTTCATTGTAAATCTGGGTGAAAAATGTTTTATTTTCTTTAGTTACCGAGTCAAATTCTGTTTTATGCTGGGCAAACCATTCGCGGTTATTGTTTTTTTCCAGCTGTTTAAGAAATTCAAATGTTTTTTTCATATCCGGATTACGATTTTCCTTCGTTAATATAATCTTTATAATCTTGTTCTAAATTATTAATTTCCTGAATTAAAAAATCGTACAAATTTCCGTCAAAAACTTCGTGGTCATCATCATATTTATCATACTCAATTTTTATAATTCCGCTGTCGGTATACGCTCTGTAAAGGTTTCCACTTCGTTTGAAAAATAGCTGGCCCAAAGGGTTTTCTTTATATTCAAGTGCTTCCTGATGTTTTTCTTCAAATCCCATCCATGAAGGCATCTCTTCGTCCTGTGAAAGGCCATACACAAAAAAGCCATATCCAAATTTCCAACTCGGAAGAACGTCAAATTCCTGAGGCCTTTTCCATATTTCTTCTTTAACTTCAAAAACCAAGGAACCAAAGGTGGTCAGAAAGTCTTTAATATCTTCACTGAAAGTAAAACCCGTGCTTTCTTCATACTTTGCAATTTGTTCTTCTGTAGCCGGGTTTGCCACAGAACCCATCACGAAAAAGTCATCGTTTAACTGCTTTTTTCTTGCCCAGAATTCTTCTTGTGTCGCCATGTTTTTTGTTTTAATACCGTTGGTTACTCGGTTATAGAAACAAATATAGGGTAAACTTTAGAGATAAAAAACGGGGAAGTAGAGGAGATGTAGCTGTAGAGAGCTGATAGATTGATTAGCCGTCACTCGATATCCGTAGTTTTGAGACTTTGCGCTTTTATTTCAAATAGATTTGTTCAAGAAGTTCAACTGATTCCGTTTCAGTTAATGCCTCCTTTTTATCTGTGTTATTTGTTAAATTTAAGGAAATAAGGTTATTATTTCGAACAGCATAAAGTAAATATGAAGTTTGATCTTTATGATCATTTTGAGGTGCATTTTTTATGATTATTTTCCAAATAATATAATTTTTTTCTTCGTTTCTTTTTACTTCGGAAACTTCAGCTTTCACTCCATTTGAAGATGCCCAATAATCATATTCCCATTTATAAAATGCATTCAGCAGTTCTTTTTCTGTTAAACCTTCTTTGTAAAATTCGAATTTTTCAGGTTTTCTTACTGAAATTGACAAACTTATTTTTTCAGTTTTATTAGTTAAGTGAAACTGCCCGGATTGTTTAAGCTGGTTTCTATATTCCCATTTTCCGGGAACCTCAAATAATTCTCCATTTATTTGAAAAGGCGTCTTCTTTTGTGCAAAGGAAAATGTTGAAACCAAGAGAAGAATTAAGATTGAAAAAAGGTTAAAGTTTAATTTCATTTTTTCACTTTTTTTTAGTTGAAGACTTAAGGGTTTTAATCCACTTGATGACATTTTCAACGGGTTCCTGGTCTTTTGCAAATGCTGTATTATGACCTAAGTTAGGAAACAATTGATATTCATATCGATTGTTTTTCGATTTCAATGTATTAAGGTGTTCTATTGACAACTGTACCGGAACCTGAATATCTTTTCCACCATAAATCCATAATCCGGGTATTGAGAGTTTGGAAAGAGTAGGCAATGGATCAGTGTCTATAAATTGATACTTGTCCGGGTCATTGAGTGTATGTTGACGGGCATCTTCTTCGGAGTGGGTATCCCAAAAGCCACGATCATTGTTAGTATAAAACTGAAATCTTAATTGTTGCCGAGCGGTAACCAATGCTCCACTGAATATGGCCATGAAATTGACATTGTTATTCTTCTTAGCAGTCAAAGGAATGATCCATCCTGCCTGACTGGCACCTATTAACCCAATTTTAATCTGCTTGTCAGCTAAATCCTTCTTCAAAGTATTGACGGCTGCACTTGCATCTAAAGACAGGAGATTAAGGTTTGCAGAATCAATGTTATTGGTACCCACTTCCGGTCCGGCGTACACACCACCGGATTCTCCAACGCCTCGTTTATCATAAGTTAAAACAGCGATGCCATTTTGGGCTAAAAGAGTGGCGAATTTCATCATCCTTTTTTCCTGACCGGATCCATGCACAATGACCAGGGCAGCAACAGGATGTTCAGGTTTTATAATGGTACCTGCAAGAGTATCTCCATTACTTACAAACTTTACATCTTTTGTCGTAAAGTCAGGAGGGATAGCGAATACTTGAATAGTGGTGAACAATAGTAAAAATAGGGCTAGTATAAAGGACTTGCAATAGAAATTTTTAGCTCTGATGTCTTTTAATAAAGAGTCAATATTTTTTTTGTAAATCATAATAAATTACGGTTTTATAATCCATTTAAAGCTTAATTTGTCCATATTCAGAAGCTGGATAACTTTCAAATCTGGATAAAATGGGGTTAAATTATGTAGGGTGATAAGCTGGCTTGCTGTTATTATCTTACAATTCTAATCTGTTGTAAAACTCCTTTCTCATTTTTAAAACTGAAAATGTAAGTTCCACTTGGTACTTTTGTTAAATCTATATTTCGGTTATAGTAGGCAAAACCTTTGCTGATTAGTTTCCCATCTATTGAAAAAACAGTGAATTCAAACTGATTGCTGTTATTTTTATTACTGATAAAAAAACCATCTCTATGAGCATTGCTATAGACGCGGGTTTTATCCTCATGATCGTCAGTGCTTACATTGGCTGCGAGTACACTATCACTAATATCTGCCACTTGTGTACTTTTAATGGAGGAATTGGAGATAGAAGTTGTATTTCCGCCTGTGATGTATAATTTATTGTTATAGACTTCAGCGGTGGAGTTTCTTCGGGGAATCATATTGGATGATAGTTGATGTAATTCGTTGGTTCTGGTATCAAAATACGCCAGAAAAATCAGATTATCATAATCCCCAACAATAAAAATCTTATCACCGGATACGGCTAATGCGTGGCCGGATATGCCAACAGGCATCTTATATTGATCGGTCCAACGGTTGGCGGTAAGATCGTAGACATTGATCAGATTAGAGGACTTTCCGTTAAAACCACCTATTACATAAAGTTTATCATTAACAATTTTTCCTTTTGTTTCCCTGGCTGTGGGCATATCCGGTAATGAATGCCAGGAATCGGAAGCAATATCATAATACTGAAATTTCTTAGAAAATACATTTTTTGCCCCTCCGTTTAATCCGTTGCCTCCAAACACATATATTTTACCATCATGTATTGCTGAACCTGAATTTCCTGTATCCAAAGGATTATCTGCTCCTTTTGTCAAAGTGTTGGTAGTAAGATCTAAAATTTCAAGACGGTTATTTCCCCAGCCGTTAAAAATGTAAATTTTATTTTGATAAGTTTCCGAATTGGCAAATCTTTTGGGAATCAACTTAGAATTGAGAACGCTCCAACGGTTATCGGTAATATTATATTTCTCAATATAGTTGGTGTCTTTATTCGCTGTATAGCCGTTGGTTACGTAGATGTTGTCATTCACGATGACACTTGTTATGGCGCCTCGGTCTGCAGACATATCTGCGAGCTTTTGAAAATTAAGTGTTTGTGCATGGGCTAAGAAAGACCCGAAAAATGAAAGGAGAAATAATTTTGTTTTCATTGGTATTAAGGCATTCGTTTTTGGTTTTAATCCATGTTCTATAAATGATTCGGGGGATTGTTTTTTGTGCCGAATTTTAATAAAGCATTGTGTTTCAAAGATAGAGAAAAGTTTAAAAGTTTTTTTTAGTTTATTTTAGATTAACATAAAGTTATTTTGAGGAAAACCGTTATATAAAAAATGGATTTACTATTGAATAAGCTTCGTTATCATATTATATCTTCTGTTGCTGCAAAATGGAGAGGCTTTGTACAGCGAGGGAAATTTTGGTTTGGCCAATGAATATTATTGTCTTTAAAATCTTTTTAAACTTTATCAACATTAATTTTGTCTATCACATCAGAATTATAGCTCCAATCCAGCTGTATCTTTTTACTCATTCTCAAAAATAAACCCACTTTCCTTGTCCATTTGTTCGCGCTCTTCCTTTGATATTCTTTTCCTTAAAACTCTCGTAGTATACGCTCCTTTTACAATGTTTTTATCAATATACATCCAATCCGTAATATCTTGAGGATTAATTTCAATAGTATCTCCCAGTTTTACCGCTGTTGTTGAAATGGGCTCCCCATCTACAATTCCGTAGAATTTATGGTCAGCATATTGCACTTCGCTTATCCAGATATGCTCACCTCCGGAATCAGGAGTAGTAAATCTTTCTTTCAAAGCAAAATTATAATAATCCGGATTGTGACTTTCTATTGCTTGTTTAAACTGGTAAAAAGAGTTTTGTGCATTTTGTATTGCAGTATTCATTTCATTGTCTTCTCCCTGTAAAATGTGAATACCGGGCTCATTATCTACTTTTACAATTTGATCCTTTTTCTGACAGCTTAGTATGGTAAGACATGAAAATAGATAGATAGGAAATTTAAAATGCATAATTTAATCTAATAATATTAATTGATTTTCTAAAGAGCTATCCATTCTTCTTATTCGTTGCTTTTTTTATCATATTTTTAATTCGTACTGGGTGATGAGTTGGTTGGCATTCTTTAAAATGATACCGCGGGGATGCTTTTCAGCTCCAAGTTTTTTCTCAATATAATTTTTAAGCTTTCTTTGATCGGAGCGAATGAGTTGCCAATCTAATTGATGAGCTTCTTGTTCATGATCCGGATGTATTGAATCTTTTGTTATGGCTCCTTTTTCGTTAAATCCCATAAACTGTGATGAATTGAGAAAACCATTTTGGATTCCGCCAAAATATAATCTTTGTATTCCCCAGCCTTCACTTGTGTATCGAAATGTGTGACCGTTACAATATTTAGGATCTAACATCACTTTTCGAACGATATTTTTGGTTTTGTCTAGCGGATTCCAAAGGCCAAATGTAACTGCATTTTGTTTACCATTGTTTAAATCAAATTTTTCCAGAATTTCGCTGGTTGAAAAATACTGTTTTAATTCTTCTCCAAATTCAGAATAATGATCAAAAAGCAGATAATTAGTTTCTGAAAATATAAAATCCAATATTAATTTTTTATCCTCTACTATTCCGAAAAAATCTGTTTGCATGATATTGTATGGTTACTAATATTCAAATTTATCCATTGTTTTAATATTATTTATGCACAACTACATTACCATTATATTATTTTTTGCGATCTGAAGCTTTCTAATTTTGGGAGTATGCCTTGGAATTTTTGTTCAAAGTCGGGAGATTTTGCGCAGTGAGTACACTTTCGCTGATATCTGCCACCTGTATGCTTTTAATAGCTGAGCTGGTGACAGACGTTGTACTTCCACCGATGATGTATAGTTTATTGTTATATACTTCTGCTGTGGCATGCCTTCTGGGAATCATATTGGATGATAACTGGTGGAACTTATTGGTTGTCGTATCAAAATAGGCCAGAAAAGCTTGATTATTAACACCCCCCGCAATAAAAATTTTATTATCGGATACTGCTAATGAATGGCCTGATATACCAGCAGGCATTGTATATTGCTTGATCCAGAGATTAGTGTTGAGGTCGTAAACATTGATCAGACGGGATGGAGTACCGTTAAAACCACCAATGACATAAAGCTTGTCATTCACAATTTTGCCCTTTGTTTCTCTGGCTGTGGGCATGTCGGGTAATGGATGCCATGTATTGGAAGCAATATCATAATATTGAAATCTATTGGAAAATTTAGTGGTTGCAGCGCCGTTTAGTCCGGTGCCGCCAAACACATATATTTTACCTTTATGGATGGCAGAACCTGCATTTCCTGTATAAGAATGATTAACAGCTCCTTTCGTTATGGTATTGGTTGCAAGGTCTACAATTTCAAGATGGCTGTTTCCCCAACCGTTAAAAATATAAATTTTATTATCGTAAGTCTCTGAATTAGCAAACTTTTTGGTAAGTAGAGTAGCATTGAGAATGCTCCATTTATTGTCAGTAATATTATATTTCTCAATATAATTGGCATTACCTCCCTTATCCTGATACCCATTGCTCACATAGATATTATCGTCCACAATTACACTGGCTGTAGCACCTCTGCCTGCAGACATATTGACGAGGTTTTTAAAATCAAGAGTTTGGGCTTGGGCTAGTAATGTGCTCAAAAAAGAAAGGAATACTAATTTTGTTTTCAAGGGAAGGCGTTTTAGTGTTTGGTTCTATTTGATTTTTTTTAATTGAATAACGTGGTTTAAAGATAGGTAAAAGTTGAAGAGATTTATTTATTCCTTCTCTTTTCAATAATAAGGTACGCTGCATCCAGCATTTTGATGAGATGAATGTACGGACTTATCAAGTTCCTTTCCGGTAGCTTGTCATAGATTCCCATTGAGAAATAGACCATCCCGGAAATAAAATAATCAAATTCCTTGATGCTGTATTCTTTGAAAGCTTTTTTAAAGACCAGCAGAGGATTTTGATATTCTTTCTCCGAAAGTAAGCCAAGAGCCAGTGGTGAAACATCTTCCAACTGAGTATTGACTGTATATTTCTTTTCCTTCATTGCTATGACATAGCCCGCCCGGATGAAGGACCGCATTGCCTGGTGAAAATGATAAATAACGGGCGGTTCTTCTTTTATCCAGCTATTTCTGTTAACCGCATAATGCATGATATTATTTAGCAGTTCTTTGGAGGCTGTCAGGTCATTGAGCTGAAAAAATATTTCCATTAGCTGTAAGCCGTAATGCTTCTTCCGGCCTTTCCCAAGCCGGGATTGAAAGTCTGTTCTGATTTTTTTCATGAGTGTGTATTTTTAATAATTTTTTAAACCATTAAGAGTTTTTAAGCAATTAAGAATAGTTAAGATCATAGCTGAAGCTATGTATTCAGCGGGCTGCTACATCCATCTTTGATGGATCTTAACTTATCTTATTGTCTTCATTTTTCTTAATGGTTTTAATTTTTTGTTTTTATTGTACGATTTTACTGGCCGTACAGGAGAAATCCTGAACTTCCTTTCCATACAAGCCGAATGAATATGATAGAATTTGTGTTTTTCTAAAAGCCCGAAAGCCGCAATGGATTGTACACCCCATTGTACCGTATCATGATACTTGATGTGGTAAAGCAGGCTTAGAAAAAGATGATTGTAGAAAAGCAGAACAGCATGAAAATAAAAACGGCATGAGACTCTACAATATCCGAACAGAGGTACTGGTATACCATGCATACAGATAAGAGAGCCCACGCCTAGGTCGTGAGCTTCCTGCTTATCGTCTCGTATGCTAAAAATTACCAGTTTTCTGTTCGAGATTCTAAGCAATAGCTTCTATTATTCTTTGAAGTATCGCAAAATTACTCTAATGAGTAATCTTTTCCAAATATAAGAAAAATATCTTTATATTACCGAATTCGGTAATGGTAATTTATGCTAATAATTACAATTTGCGCTAAAGAGTGCAATTATGAACGAGTTCAAGACAGATGAAATAAAAAAAATGGTCTCAGAAAAAATAAAAGAAATAAAAGGAGATACTCCTTATTCTCAGATTTCTGAAAGATGTAATGTTACAGCTGCAAGAATTAGTGATGTGGCTAATAACAAGATTGATTGTCAACTCAGCACTTTCATTGAAATTGCAACTGGACTAAGAATACATCCAAAAGAATTATTTGATATTATTTTTGATTTTGAAGAGTATTATTCTGAATTAGATAAATAAACCAATCTCCGAAGTCTGAAGACTTCGGAGATTGGTTTATAGTAAGTATTTTATTTTACTATATTAATATCAAGCTTGTGCAGTGAATAAAGATCTAGCAGTGTGTTGAAAAAATAGAACCCCACACCCACACGAATCTTTTCGTATGGTTTTAATAATATGAATTAATAATATTATCTAAAAGCTAAAGCCACACGATACAATCGTACAGCAACTCAGAAGTAATATCAAAACCTACTGTCAATATTTACTTCCCTAGTAAAACTATCTAGGAGTGATTTAAACGATTCGCTTGTAGATTTACCTGCAGAGATGTCATAAATTAGTTTTTCGACGTTAAATTTACAATATGTTCCTTTTCTTGGATTATATAAACCTGCATATTTCCATTTATTGCTATATTGGACATGGGATAATGCTAAATAAATAATAAGTTGTTTAATATCTGAGGAACGAAAACTTCTTTGTACTGTCTTGATTTCATATAATGTATCATCAATCTCTAAGTCGCCAACTAAATCTGAAATGATACCATATCCTGGAAATTTTGGTTTAAATGAATTAGAAGTAATTGTTACTTTATCTTGAAATTCGAAAATATTGTTACATATATTTTGGCAATCATTTTTTTCATTTTCTGAAAAATTAATTTCTTTATAAGTTAAGGTTTCATTTCTCCAAATCTCATATGCGGTTTGTTCAAGAACTGGCGTTAGATTTTTTTCTTTCCAAATATCATTATAATTCACTTTCCTTGACGAAACTTTTTCTACAATATTAAATGCTAACTGTGATACTAAATCATATCGTATTTCTATAGAAGGATTAATCATAACCCCTTTGTTTATAGTTATGATTTTAGACTCATTAAATACTTTCATATAGCTTGCAGTTAACAATGGAAAATGTTGTTTCCAAATATCAGTAAACTTTTCAGCTAAATCTCTTTCACTAATCATACTAATATTTTTTGTTTTGCTTGACTTTTTTTACTAAACCATTCTTTGATAAGATTTTCTTCTATAGTAAAACGCTTCTTATTGTGATCTCGCCAATGTTGGCCTTCATCTCCTAACACATAAGAAGAAAACATGAAAGCTCTTCGTTCCCACATAGATAAAGTAGAAAAATTACTTTTTACATCAATAAGCCAATAGTGACAATCCCAGTTTGACATTGCAATAATTATTTGTCTACGTAATAAGTGATTCGTTGTTGTGTCATATAGTTTAATAAATAGTGATTCTTTACTATAAGAATGCCTTAACGATAAAATTTGAACAATATAATTAACATTTAATTCAATTTTTGTTAAGTAGCTATCAATTTGAAAAAGATTAAATAATTCTTTGTCAATAAAATCTTGAATGTAAGTATCTAAATCATCGTAAATACCTCGGATTAGTCTGAGTATAGAAGGAAATACAGGTGATAATGTTAAGAGATTACTACTATCAAGTAAAATTTTTATTGCAGATATTTGATGATGAGAATCCATAACTTTTATAGCATTTATAGCTTGTTTTGTAACAGTTTGATCTATTGTTGATTTATTAACTTCTTTGGAAAGAATGCCAATTATATCAATCTCTTGTACTGCTTTTTTAAGATCTTCGTAATCATCAATAGCTGTAGGAGAGTATGGATCAAATCTAATTGAGATATTTAACAATTTTTGTTCATCATCACTTTCAATAGATTCAATATTTTGTGGATCTAAGAATTTATGTATATCTTGAAATTCCTGTGATGTAAGAATTTTTGTTTTGCCTTTTTGTAATTCTAATTGGTCATTAGCTAATTTTTCTGAAAGAAAAATTAAATTTTTATAACCTTCTGATTCTGAACTGCAAAAAATAGTATAGTCATCTGCATATCTGCAAAATACAATATTCTGAGATTTTAGATGTTTATCAGCATGATTTAAAGATAATTCCGCTAAAATGCGAGCTGCGGGTCCACCAACAGGTAAACCATAAGAAATAGTACCCGAAAAGTGGCTTAAAAGTGTAGAAATTTTTTCAGTAGTATTTGAACTATTTAATCTCTTTAATTCATTTTCTAGTTTGTGATGGTTAATTCGAGGATAAAAGTTTGATATATCTGTTTGAAGTACAAAAGGATATTGTAAAGATAATTCAATGCACTTTTTCTTATAGTCAATCCATGTAGTATTTTGGAACAATGTGTTTTTTGTTTTATCCCATTTATAACGATAAGAAAATATTTTATTTTCTGAAATAGGTATTCTAATGTCTTCTATCTTTTGTGCGATTGAAATTACTAAACCTAAAAAATAAGCGTTCCAAAAGGGTTCTATTAATGTTGCGCGTCTAAATCCATAGTAACCTACTTGACTAGCTTTAACAATAGTTAATGGTGGGGAGCTTATTAAATGACTGGAGAAATTTTTGTGAATATTTTCTAAAATATTTAATGTATCTTCAATTTTATCTTCAAATAAATTTCTTTCAAATGGAAAAGGAAATACGTCTGTATCTCCATGAGCAATGATATTTTTTAAAGCTTTTCTAAAGTTTTCTCTCATTTTAAAGTTTTACATGGTTATAAATTTATTTCAGCATTGTTTATTGATATTAAATTTTAAATCAGTTTATTTTACTAAGTTAAAATATTTCTGTGGTATTCTATTATGGTAAACCATAATTCAAACGAAAAACCGCCCTATAAAATAGAATAGTTAGTATATTAAATTGCTTCGGTCGCTGACCATTACATCATTCCTAGCATTCCACCACCAATTGGCATAGCTGGTTCAGCGCTCTTGACTTCAGTGATTACACATTCAGTTGTTAAAAGCATTCCAGATACTGAAGCTGCGTTTTCAAGAGGAGCTCTTGTTACTTTAGTCTTTATAAATTGCTAATCTTATTTGATCGAACCCATTTTTTCCCCTAAAACGAAATAGATAGGCATTCAATTTCTGACTTTGCCATTTGATATCATCTCTTACCGTTTCTTCTTTAGATTTTTCCAAATCTTCATATATTTCCAGGTATGGTTGTCCAAGATTTTCATTTAAATATTTTTTGATTTCTTGGAATTTTTCATCAAACTGATTAGTAGATATTTCAGCTTTTTCATTTTCATTCCATTCATAGAACTTGAAAAGGGTTTGGTCATCTTTTGAAAAAAAATAATCTACTTTAAGAATGAAGTTATTTTCATTTCTTTGATAAGATTTAGGAATTTCAAATGTATGCTTTTCAAAAGTTGGATAAATATCTTGTCCAATTTCCCAAAAATATCCAAGCGTGATATCTTTTGATTTTTTACTTATTTCTTCTTTCTTAATTTCAGAGAATTTTTTAAAAGAAAGATCAATTTCATTTTGAACAGGAACATTATTGAATCTACCTAATGAACAACTGTAAGATATTAGTATAATAAAGACAAAGAGAATTGTGGATTTCATTATAGCATTATGTTGTTGTGAGATACTACGTATATTTTTTTCATAGTTAGACTTTTGTACTTATAATTAAAGTTACTTATGATAACCCAATATACAAAAACTCAATATAAATCTAAAAAACAAAAAAACCGCTCTACAAAAGCAGAACGGTTTATATATTAAATTTGTCTTAGCGACTTGCTACTACATCATTCCTGGCATTCCACCACCCATTGGCATAGCTGGTTCTGCGCTCTTCACTTCAGTGATTACACATTCAGTTGTTAAAAGCATTCCAGATACAGAAGCTGCGTTTTCAAGGGCAACTCTTGTTACTTTAGTTGGGTCAATGATTCCTGCTTCAAGCATTTGAACATACTCGTCAGTTTTAGCATTGTATCCGAAGTCTCCTGTTCCTTCTGCTACTTTAGCAACGATTACAGAACCCTCACCACCTGCGTTAGCAACGATTTGTCTTAATGGCTCTTCGATCGCTCTTTTCACGATTTTGATCCCTGTAGTTTCGTCAGAATTGATTCCAGTAAGGTTTTCTAAAGCTGAAATTGCTCTTACTAAAGCAACACCACCTCCAGCTACGATACCTTCTTCAACTGCTGCTCTTGTAGCGTGAAGGGCATCATCAACTCTGTCTTTTTTCTCTTTCATTTCTACTTCAGAAGCAGCACCTACGTACAATACAGCAACACCACCAGCTAACTTAGCTAATCTTTCCTGAAGTTTCTCTCTGTCGTAGTCAGAAGTTGTAGTTTCCATCTGAGCTTTGATTTGAGCTACTCTTCCTTTGATTTTCGCTTCGTCACCACCACCGTTTACAACAGTTGTGTTGTCTTTGTCGATCGTTACTTTCTCAGCAGTTCCAAGCATATCTAAAGAGATGTTTTCCATAGTGAAACCTTGCTCTTCAGAAATTACCTGTCCACCTGTAAGGATAGCGATATCTTCTAACATTGCTTTTCTTCTGTCTCCGAATCCTGGAGCTTTTACAGCTGCAATTTTAAGAGAACCTCTTAATTTGTTTACTACCAAAGTAGCTAAAGCTTCACCTTCAACTTCTTCAGAGATGATTAATAGAGACTTACCACCCTGTGCAATTGGCTCAAGAACTGGAAGTAATTCTTTCATTGAAGAAATTTTCTTCTCTACTAAAAGGATATATGGGTTTTCAAGTTCAGCTAACATTTTTTCAGGGTTAGTCACAAAGTAAGGTGACTGGTATCCTCTGTCGAACTGCATACCTTCTACAACATCAACTGTTGTATCGATACCTTTAGCTTCCTCTACAGTGATTACTCCTTCTTTTCCAACTTTTCCGAAAGCTTCAGCGATTAAAGCACCGATTGTTTCGTCGTTGTTAGCAGAAACAGAAGCTACTTGCTTTACCATTTCTGTAGAATCTCCAACAGTCTGAGACTGAGTTTTTAAGTTTTCAACAACAGCAGTTACTGCTTTGTCGATTCCTCTCTTAAGATCCATTGGGTTAGCACCAGCAGCTACATTCTTAAGACCTTCTCTTACGATAGCCTGTGCTAAAACAGTAGCGGTAGTAGTACCGTCTCCTGCGATATCATTAGTTTTGGACGCAACTTCTTTTACCATTTGCGCTCCCATATTTTCTACTCTGTCTTCAAGTTCGATTTCTTTTGCAACAGACACACCATCCTTAGTTACGTGTGGAGCACCGAAAGATTTTTCGATTACTACATTTCTTCCTTTAGGACCTAAAGTTACTTTTACTGCATTAGCCAATGCATCTACACCTCTCTTTAAAGCGTCTCTTGATTCAATATCGAATTTTATTTCTTTTGCCATGTTGTTAAATATTAGATAATAGACGTCAGATAATAGACGCCAAGCATTATTTTGAAATTTTTAAATCTGGAAATTTTTGTCTCGAAGTTTATCCGATTATCCCTAGTAAGTCAGCTTCTTTTACAATTAAGTAATCTTTTCCTTCTAACTTCAATTCAGAACCTGAATATTTTCCATAAAGAACTTTGTCACCTACCTGAACAGTTGTAGGCTCATCTTTTTTACCAGGACCTACTGCCACTACAGTACCTTCTTGCGGCTTTTCTTTTGCCGTGTCCGGAATAATAATACCTGAAGCTGTTTTAGTTTCTGCAGCGATTGGTTCTACCAAAACTCTGTCTGCTAATGGTTTAAAGTTTACTGACATAATATGTTTATTTATTAATTATTTCTGTGTTGAAATTCTCTAAATGTATGCCATGAGACACTGATGGCTGAAATGGCAGACTTTTATTCGTGAATGTGAAAATTTGGCAGAAAAATAAAAAACAGAAAGCCGGAAATTTTCCGGCTTTTATCTCACTCATGAGTTGATTTTTACTATGGACAACTTTCTCCAGGTCCTATCCAAAGGATACATCTTCCTTTGTAGTCTCTTTCGCAACAGTAGCGCTCTACAGCACCACCGTTGATTGCCTTTTGAGCATCTCTGCTTAAAACTTTAGCATTTTTCATAGTTAATAATTTTTGGTGTGTACAAAATTCCTGAACATTTAAAGTCAATCAGATTCTTGACATTTGGTGTAAAAGAAGTAGTTCAAATATAAAACTTTTTCCTTAATTGGTGATATATTTTATAATTTTTTATAAAAATAATTAACTGGTTGTCAGATTTTAATGGATTTTATTTTTGTTTTAATTTAAATGTATACTGATAAGATATAAAAGAGAAAGCCGGAAAACTTCCGGCTTTTATTCTAATTGTTATGGGATAATTATATTACGGGCAAAATTGTCCCGGTCCGATCCAGCGGATACATTTCATATGGTCGTCGTAATCACAACAAACAAGTCTTGCAGCTCCTCCGTTAATGGATTTCTGAGCATCTCTGTTTAATAGTTTAGCGTTTTTCATAAATAATACCTTTGAGTTTTTTAATCCTGAACATTTTATGTCAATCAGGCATTTTGACAATTGGTGCTTTATAGTTGAATCAAAGGTAATTGTTTTTAAAACAGGTGGTTATGTTGTTTGTAGACAGAAAAGTAGTATTGATACTTTGATGAGTTATTTTTTATTTGATTACCTCTAAAAACATTTTTCTTCCTTTCATATCCATCTCCTGTTTCACAACTTTTCTGGTTTCAGGATCAATATAGTATGTCGTTGTAGAAGTTTTGTTGGATATATCATCGGTCGTTTGTACAGCCCACACCGGTTTGTCTTTGTATTCTGCTTTTTTGACACTTGTAACGTAAGCTTTGATGACTCCGTTTTTTTCGGCTTTTGGATTATAATCGAAAATAGAAATTTCAGAAGAATAGTTTTCTTGTAAAGGTAAAAACCTGATCAGTATCGGATAGCTGCTGCTATCGAAATAATGCACAGCTTCGGTATCAATAAGATCTTTTTTTCCGGACTTTTTATCAAGATAATATCCGGTTACTTTATTTTTCCCGGATTTCAGGACCATATCTCTCATTGAATTATAAGATGAATGGTAGGAAGGTAGGAAATTAGCTGTTTTCACAATGGTTGAATCAGTCCATTTGGCATCCGGCATCTGTTTCATCTTTACCATTGTTTTGATGAGCAGATCAGTTTTATTCAATTTTTTAAGCTCTGTGATAATGCTACCTATTTCTATTTTCTGTCCTGCATTTTCAGCATACCACACCGACTCGGTGGTTTCGTCTTTTATCATCTTCTGATCAATATTGACGTTTTCGGGGGTAATAATTTTTTGTGAAAATAAAGAGGTGCTGCTTATCAGTAAAAGTACAATAAATGATTTCATAGCTTTTTTAACAATAGGTAGTACTGATTTTCAAAAAGTTACACATACCGTTAAGGCTCTTAAATTATATTTTTCTGACGTTGATTAACCTTGGAAATAACGGCCGCTGAAATGGCAATCCCTATAAAATTGGTAACTGATCTTGCTTCATTCATAAAACGATCTACGCTATACAGCAATGCCAGATCTGTTACAGGGATTTTTCCAAATCTACTGAGCGTAAACATCAAAGCCAGAAAACCTGATCCGGGAACTCCTGACGCTGTTTTTGAAGCCAGGGAAATAATGATAAAAAGCCAGAAATAATCTGCCGTTGTAAGAGAAAGATTGTAAAACTGAACCAGAAAAATGCATGAAATAGAAAGATAAATACAAGCACCAGCCAGATTAAAATTATATCCGAGAGGAATTACAAAACGGAGGATTTTCAGATCATAGCCCTGGGATTCCATTTTTTCAAAGATCATCGGAAAGGCTGTTTTTGAAGAAGAAGTAGCGACTACAAGGATAATTTCTTCTTTAATGCTGATTAAAAAATCCCACAGATTGATTTTAAAAAAAGCAGTTAATGGACCTAATATTCCAAATATAAAAACCAGACACGCAAGATATACGGTGGCCACTACTTTACTTAAGGGAAGTAGAGTATTGATGCCATAGACTGCAATTCCATAGGAAATATTACAAAAAATAACTACCGGAAGAAAAATGTATACATATTTTATGAGTTTAAAAAAAATATTTTTACCCTCGTCTAAAATACGAAGCAGCCTGTTTTTACCTTTGGACAGGCCAATAATCACTCCGGCAGAAATGGATATGAAAATAAAAATGATATAATTGATAACATACAAAGGATTTGTAGTGTTGGTCAGAAAACGCTGCGGAATTTCTTTATGGATCGCAGCCATGGAGATTCCCGTATCGGCACCCGGCTTTAAGAGAAAGCCAAACCCAATTCCCAAGGCAATACTTATGGAAGTAATGATCAGAAAATAGAGGATCATTTGTCCTACGATTTTAAAAGCATTTTCAATACTGAAAATATAGCTGACTCCGTAGGTAACGGCAATAAAAATAACGGGAACGATCAACACCTCCAGAAGCATAAAAAAATAGTGACTTACCTTTTCCAGATGCCTGCCGATCTCAGGGAAATAATAACCTGTTAATGCTCCACCGATAATAGCAGTGAATACATACAGGCTAAGATTCCTCAGATATGAGTCTGTAAACGTTTTTTGTTTGGATAAGGAATTCATCACTTGTTTTTATACAATAAGGATACAAAATTAATAAATAGTTCGTGATAGAAAATGAAAGTTCCTGGTTCAGAAATTTCTTTCTTCTGACTTTCAGCTTCCTTTCTTAAATAATATGCAGTATCAAAGCTCCCAGCAACATTACAATAGATGATCCGATTGCCCATTTTAAAGTAAATTTTAAATGATCTGAAAATTCTACACCGGCTAATGATACCAACAAATAAGTGGAAGGAACCAAAGGACTTAGTAAATGCGAAGCCTGGCCAACAAGGCTTGCTCTTCCCAAGACATCAGGAGAAATCCCGAGCTGATGCCCCGTGGCGGTAATCACCGGTAAAATTCCAAAATAATAAGCATCATTCGTAAGGAAAAAGGTCAATGGTACACTGAATACAGCAGTAATAATATTCAGATAGCCGCCCCAACTTTGTGGAATAATATTAATAATGCTGTTTCCCATAGCCTGCATAATACCGGTACCATTCAGAATTCCTGTAAAGATACCGGCTCCGAAGATCATTCCCGCTACGGATAATGCATTTCCGGCATGTTTTGAAATAATTTTTTGCTGATCTTTAAGCTTTGGATAATTAATCACAGAAGCAATACAAAAAGCAATCATAAAGGCAATTCCTAAAGGGATAATATCCAGAATCATTACGCTTAAAAGAACGATTGTCAGGAGAAGATTGATGATAATCAATTTGGGACGGCGTAATGCCGGGTCGGCTTCTCCTATAATATCCTGTGGATTGTATCGGGTATATTTTCCGTGTTTATTGATTCTTTTTCTTTCTTTAACTCCTAAAATATAAGCGACCAAAAACACCCAGGCAAGTCCGATTAACATGACAGGAATCATGGGGACAAATATTTCCGTATGGCCGAGTTTCAAAGAACTCATGACTCTTGCTGTGGGGCCGCCCCAAGGTAAAATATTCATAATTCCACCGGCCAGCATAATAATACAGGTCAATACAAGCGGGTTCATTCCCTGCCTTTTATACAGCGGAAGCATTGCTGCTACTACAATGATGTAGGTGGAAGAGCCGTCGCCATCCAGAGAAACCAATGTGGTAAGAATAGCTGTTCCAATCGTTGTTTTTACAGGATTATCTCCTACAGCTTTTAAAATGGCATTCACCAGCGGCTCAAAAAGCCCGGTATCAATCATCAAACTGAAATATAAAATCGCAAAGATCAGCATGACACCGGTAAGTGCAATTTCTTTCACACCTTCTTTCATCATTTTACCAAGATCAGGCCCGAAACCAGCCACTATGGCTATAAGAACAGGAACAAGTACCAAAGCGGTGAGTGGGGTCAGCTTTTTGTTCATGATGAGAATCATGAAAATGAAAATCATTAAGAAACCAAGAAATGTAAGCATAAGTATAGAGATGTAGGTGAGGTTATTATTGTTCTTTTTTTCTCCAGTCGAATGTATTGCGGAAACCGACGTAAGCGTAATTGTCGGTTCTCTGATTGCCGAGCTGGTTGATATAGGCGACTTCAATAGCGGAAGCTTTGCTTAGTTTTATCCCAAGCCCTGCCGTGATACGATTGCTGTCGAATATATCTGTTTTGGTAGCATTGATACGGATTTCATTTTTTACAATCCCATAATATTTTCCCAGTTTTCCAAAGGGAATTCTCATGGAAAGGAGATATCTCAATCGTACTTTAAATTCATCAGGATTACTGAGGAAACGTTCTTCTACCCGAAAACGATGATTGACCAGCGTTCTTCCTATATTTCCTGTCAGAGTAACCTGTTGAAAAGGTCTTGTTTCATAGCGGGTTACTTTTTCTCTTTTGGAGTTGTAAGAATTCAATATGAGAAACATGGCACCGGCACCGGGTTCTACTCCGGGAGCAACCTGATATTCAAGGTAGGCATTCACGAGAAATAATCTTCCGTCCGCAGCAAGATCAAATGACCGGTATTGGGAAAGAGCTGTCAACGTAGTTTTATTAGTAAGCTTTGCGTTCATAATGTATTGATACCACATATTGTAATTATCAATACTTTGGCTTTTTACGTTAATACTGTTGATAAGAATTAATAAGAAAGTGAGAATTAATTTTATGGTAAGGTTCATATAATATTTGATTAACATTGGAATGTTTCAAATATATTTATTAGAAGAAGCGGCTTTTGAATTTTTCAATCAATGACAGTTTTTATCAACGAACTGCATTTTGAGATAAAAAGATATTATATTTGATGAGGCCCAAAATACGGCTTACAATATGTTTTTAATCATAAATTTTATTATTATATTATTGATTATCAGGGTTTTATTTAGTGGTAAAATTCTTGAAAGCCTGATGAAATACCGCTGGAAGTTTTTATTGAGGTTTCAGCACGTTTTTTTCTTTTTAGTCTTCATTTTGATGACTTATTTTACCGAAAATTACTTCCTTGATTCCTTTGAGCTGATCTGGAGTATTATTTTGAACGTATTTTTCAATATCGGAATTTATTATCTCGTCTATTATTATCTCGTTCCCTATTTTTATTTATCCAATAAATATCCTGAGTTTATATTATATGCTTTAATCTGTTTTTTGGTTTCCAGTCTTTTTAGAATTCTTTGGGAACCGGCAGTTTTTGAAATGAATTTTACTCCCAAAGGATTTCATGTCAGTTTTCTTTATAATATTTATATTTCTCAGGGAATTGTGATTCTTGTGGCCTCTTTTTTGGGGATTACCAAAGATAAATTTTTAATAGAGCAGGATGTCATCGACCTCGGCGAGGAAAAAGAACAGCTTTATCTTGACCTGTTAAAATCTAAGCTCAATCCGCATTTTCTATTGAACACCCTCAATAATATGTATGCCAACAGCTTTACCCATTCAGAGAAAACATCAGATTCTATTTTGCAGCTGAGTAAACTTTTGCAGTATATTATTTATGATAGCGGAAAGGACAAGATTAGTCTTACCCAGGAATTTTCTTCTTTAAAAGCCCTGGCTGCCTTATATCAGTTAAAATATAATGATCAGCTTGATATCGTTTTTAATATAGAAGATCAGGATGAGTTTGATATTGTTGAAATTCCGCCTTCTGTTTTTCTTACTTTGTTTGAAAATGCTTTAAAACATTCTGCTATTGGAATAGAGGAAAATAGTTTTATCAAATTATCCTGTACCATTAAAAATTCAGATTTATTTTTTGAAATTGTGAACTCTGTAGCCCAAAATCGGGAATATTCTGCCGAAACAAATTATAAAGGATTGGGAAATGATGCGGTTATTCATATATTAGAAAAATATTATTCGGGAAGGTTTGATTTTATTTCAGAACCTCAAGAAAATAATCAATATAAAATGTTTTTAAAAATTAAAATACATGGCTAATCTGACCGTCGTAAATGTTGATGATGAATATCCCGCATTACAGCTGGTCAGACAATATTGCAGCCGGATTGAAGGGGTAGAACTGCTGGAATCATTTCAGGATCCAAAGAAAGCCCTGGAATTTCTGAAGGAAAATAAAGTAGATCTGGTCATCTTCGATATCAATATGCCCGGAATAAACGGAGTAGAGCTTTTACAGCAGCTTCCCGAAAAACCCTTATGTATTTTTCTCACGCTGGAGTCCAAATACGCCGTAAAAGCTTTTGAATTGGATGTCGTTCATTATCTGGTTAAACCTGTGGATTTTGATACCTTTAAAAAAGCAGTTTATAAGGCTAAGGATTTTTTGCAATTTAAAAATTCTGCTCCTCAGCAGGAAGATTATATCATGTTTAAATCCAATTATGTGATGAACAAGGTATTTCTGAAAGATATTTTGTGGATACAAGGATTTGGAGAATACATCACGCTAATTACCCCATTAAAAAAATATATGATCCTGGAAAGAATGTCCAATTTTGAAGAAAAATTTCAGAGTTTCGGATTTATCAGAATTCATAAATCATACATCGTTTTATCATCCCATATCAAGTCTTATGATGTTGGCCATGTATATTTGAATGGGGGAGAGCAGCTTCCACTAGGCAGAACTTATAAAAAATTAGTAAAAGAGTATTTGGGATAATAAAAACAAAAAAGTCCACTTAGTGAAAAGTGAACTTTAAAGTTAATTGTATTGACAAGTATTTTTATATTCGTCAAAGAATTTTTTAGCTTTTTCCTCCTGCCTGCATCGGGTTTACTTTCCCATTAGCACCTCCTCGAACAGACCCTGCCTCCTGTTTTTGCTTGAATAACTGGAATTTTGAAACTTCCGCATTACCTCCTGCATTGCTCCAGAAGTTATTAGAGGTATCAATATCCGCTGTTTCTCTCATTGGATCAAGCTGAATAGAGGTTAATTTTTTATCAAAATAATAGGTCTTGGAAACCTTTTGTTCATTGAGTCTCCAGATTTGTGCAGATGATTTGTCATATAATTTTGAACCGTCTGCAAAAGTGAATTCAAGAATAATAGGCATTACCAGACCTCCCTTATTGGTAAAGTCTATCTGATAAGCGGTAATATTTTTAAACTTCTCTTTATCCTTTGCTTCTAAAGGAAGAGTTGCCTCAGTTTTAAGCGAATATTCTTTATTCGGATCTACTTTTTCCTGGCCTCTGTCATATCGGTAGTAGAAGTCCTGAGCCTCTTTATCTTTATCAACGTAGAAGGTAATATTTTTATCCTCTCTGTTTCTGATTTTTGAAATATCTTCAAAACTGCTTACTAAAGGCTTTTCTACCTGATATTTCATTTCAGCTGCTGCTTTCGGATTGGTTTCCAGATTGGGAGTGGCTACTGTTACTTTATCGATGGCAATATCCACAGGATCTGTTCCGTAGAACCAACCTCTCCAGAACCAATCCAGGTCTTCGCCACTGGCATCTTCCATAGTACGGAAAAGATCCGCAGGTTCAGGATGTTTGAAAGCCCATCTTTTAGCATATGTTTTAAATGCTTTATCAAAAAGTTCTCTTCCCATGATGGTTTCACGAAGGATATTCAGACCTGTTGCAGGTTTTGAATAAGCATTCGGGCCGTACTGAACAATATTTTCAGAATTACTCATAATCGGTTCCAGCTGGTCTTTCGGGAGTTTCATATAATCTACGATAGTCCATGCCGGTCCTCTTTTAGAAGGGAATTTATTGTCCCATTTTTCTTCGGTAAGATATTCGGTGAAAGTATTTAACCCTTCATCCATCCATGCCCATTGTCTTTCATCTGAATTGATGATCATCGGGAAAAAGTTGTGGCCTACCTCATGAATTACAACACCGATCATTCCGTTTTTGGTGGCTTCGGAATAAGTTCCGTCTTTTTCTGTTCTTCCGAAGTTGAAACAGATCATCGGATATTCCATTCCGTTGGCTGCTTCTACAGATTGTGCTACAGGATATGGATAAGGAATTGTAAATTCCGAATATGTTTTAATGGTATGTGCAACGGCTCTTGTGGAAAACTTTCTGTAAAGTCCATAAGATTCCTTAGGATAAAAGCTCATTGCCATTACTTTATTGTTGTTTTCAGGAATCGTGACACGCATTCCGTCCCAGACAAATTTTCTGGAAGAAGTCCACGCAAAATCTCTTACATTATTGGCTTCAAAAACCCATGTTTTTCTTTGCTTGGAATGGTTTTTCTCCGCTTTTTTCGCGTCATCTAAAGTGACGATTTCTATAGGTTCAGCAGCACTTTCTGCTTTTTTATATCTTGAAAGCTGATCTGAAGTTAATACCTGATCATAGTTTTTACATTCACCTGTACCTCCTACAATGTGATCAGCAGGTACATTCATGGAAACTTTAAAATCTCCGAAAACCAGCGCAAACTCACCCCTTCCGGTAAACTGATGATTTTGCCAGCCCTGAAAATCACTGTAGACACACATTCTCGGATACCATTGAGTCATCGTGTACAAATCATTGCCATCTTCCGGGAAATTTTCATAGCCGCCACGGCCACCCATTTTTATTCTGTTGGAAATATTATAATTCCAGTCTACTTTGAATATAAATTTTTCTCCCTTCTTTAAAGCCTTCGGAAGATCAATGCGCATCATGGTTTTATTCACTGTATACTTTAGGGGAGTTTCCGAAGCATCAGTTACTTTTTCAAGACTTACACCATATCCGTTATCTTTTGCCGGAAGCTCTGTAACTTTGAGTTGCTGATCATTCACAGACGGACGTAGTACAGAAGAATTTTCATACCCTGCATTTCTTACGTTTGAATGCTCATTCTCATCCAGCTGAAGCCAGATATAATCCAGTTCGTCCGGAGAATTGTTGTGATAAGTTATCGTTTCAGAACCTTTCAGATTTCTTTTGTCTTCATCAAGATAGGCAGAAATAGTATAATCTGCTCTGTTTTGCCAGTATCCGTGTCCCGGAGCTCCTGAAGCAGTTCTGTAAATATTGGGTGTTGGAAGAATGCTTCCCAGCTGCTCAAACTTATTTCCATGATTGCTGCCAGGATTATTCTGAATATTTTGTGCGGTGAAACCTGTACAGGTCAATACAGAAAGCGAAAGTGTAACAACTTTTAGTTTCATAACCGAAATGATTTAATAATTGTCAAAGATAATAATAAGCGGTTGAAATAATGAAAATATTTCACATTTAGAAAGGAATTCTTTCCAAAGTCATTTTTAAGGATAAAGCAAATACTCCGGAAGAGACAAAAAGCACCCAATCCTTTTTATTAACCTTGAAAATATTGAGCAAAATAAACAGCACTGCCAGAATCGCGAGAACAATAACAATTTGTCCCAATTCCAGCCCGATATTAAAGCCTAATAAGGGAACAGCAATACTTTGGCTTTTTGCAATCATCACTCTTGCCGTATTGGCAAATCCCATCCCATGAACGAGCCCAAAGATAAGCGCGAGATAATAATTGGCCCGCATCAGGGTTTGTTTTTGATTTTTCATAATGATATTATCCAATGAAGTCACCACGATAGTCAATGGAATTAAAAATTCCACCCAATCAGAAGAAACCCGGAAAATATCAAGAATACTAAGAGCTAAGGTAATAGAGTGCCCGATTGTAAATGCTGTAACAAGGATCAGAATTTTTTTCCAGTCACTGTACGAGTAAACAGCAATTAATACGAGTACAAACAATTGATGATCCAGGGCATCAAGGGAAATAATATGCTCCCAACCCAGGTTTAAATAAAAAAGAAAATCCTGCATCATAGCGTAAAAATATAATGCGTACGAAAATAATGATTAATTTTGGACAAATTTTATTTCTATGTTAGGGTTTATGAAGAATTTTTGGATGCTTTTAATTCCTGTTGTTGTTTTAATGTCGTTCACGACAATGAAGCATCCATATCATGTGGGTTCCGTAGAAATTAATTATAACTCAAAATCTAAAACTTTTGAAGTTACAGGGAGGTTTTTCCTTGATGATCTGGAAAATGGGTTAGGTAAAAAATATGGTGGATCTTTTCATTTTAATGATGAAAAATATAAAGCCCGGCTCAACGAAGCTTTACAAAAATATTGTTCGGAATATTTTAAATTAAAAACTGACAATAAATTTTTGAAGGTTAACTATATTGGTTACGAAGAAGATGAAGAATCAGTCAATGTTTTCCTGGAATCAGAGCCTGTGGCCAATCCCAAAAAAGTAGAGACCGCAGTAAGTTTTCTCTATAATTTATTTGATGATCAGATTAATATTGTGCATATCATTGTCAATGGTGATCGGAAAAGTGAAAAATTAACCTATCCTAATCGTTATCTATACAAACAATTTTAACAGAAAAGAGAATTAAATAATAGTAAGTGATGCTGCTTTTATTGAAGTGGAGTGAAATTGTCTGATTTTAATTCACTTTTAATGGATTAATTTTGTATTATTGTTATTTCGTAAAATTTTCATGTAAATTGTTTTAACTAAAACACATTTATTGCTTTTTATTTTTAATTTATTAATATTATTTAATGTTAATTGTTGTATTATTAATTTGATTATTACGTTTATTTTTTATATTTGTTTAAAATATGTTGAATGAATTTTGTGTTGATTTAATAATTTATTGATGAAAAAAATTATAAAGTAAGTCTGAATAGTTTTAAGTAACCGAATCAAATCAATCATATTATGAAAATGAAACATTACTATTCTGCAATAGCAGTGCTTATGCTAGGCTTTTCCTCTTTTGCGCAGGTTGGGGTAGGAACGCCAAACCCACAAGGTGTCTTTAATATTGATGGAGCAAAAGATAATCCCGCTACCGGAGCGCCTAATGCGACTCAACAAGCCAATGATGTTGCTGTTACAGCAGCAGGGAATATGGGAATCGGAATTACAGTTCCTACCAACAAACTTCATGTCAATGGGACCGACCCCTTGCGATTACAGGGAACCACAGCCGGAAATACTACTACAGATCCATTAATGGTTTTGGATGCTACGGGTGTCGTGAAGACAATAGGTACATTGGGCGCTTTGTCTATCCCCAATCCTGCGGTATTCCGACTGGAAACAGCACAGGCCAATTTTTTAAATGGAGTGGGAGCGGGTGGTTCACAGGTAGTTCCGATGTCTGTTGTGAAAAACTCAATTCCCGGTTTAACTTATAATGCCGGAACGAGTACAATTACTTTTCCTGCAGGAACTTATCAGATGACCGTAGTATATGAAGCTACTCATAATAATACCGGATGTACAATCAGTTCTTATTTTGTAGATTTTCCCCTCGATGCTACAACAACAAGAATCCACAATACGGCAGCTCACTCTGAAGGTGCTTTATCCAATCATGGAGGTACCGTTACCTATGCTACCACAATTCCGCTTAACAGAGCCTGGCAAATTCAGTTAGGAAGAGGACAGTCGGGTAATTGTAGTGGTACAGGAATGAGTTTGGCTGCCAATTCTACCCAGTTATTGGTTTTCCGAATAGGAGATTAAACCGGAGATTAATTCTTTAATGAAAGATTCAGGCTACGAAGGTAAAAGTTCCCATTACCTGCCTATATGTAAGGTGAAAATTCTAACAACACAAATACGTAAACACTTGCTTAATGCAGGTGTTTTTATTTTTACAGATTAATTTTCCAGTTGCAGCAAGGTATTTATTCCTTTAGCATGAGCCAGCAGATCAGGAAAGAAATCATCATAACATTTCTGAAGTTCAGTCTTATGGTCTAAAAAAGCTTCAAATACAGGAATATCTTTATCCAGATATTTTGCTTTATTAAGAACATTCTGAATGCTGAATTTAATGCCCCAATCTTCGCGGTAGTTATAAAGCCAGTCATCCTGTTCCATTTTTATCAGCATTCTTTTAAAATTTTCAGGAAGCCATTGTTCGTGAGCATTCAATACTCTATAGGCACGAAGTGAATGGGCTTTCCATGCTGCAGGAGAGTTCAGGGAGAGATCATTCGCCACAAAATAATCCATAGAAACATCTACAAAAGCACCCGCATATAGCCTTACCAAAGGAGCGAAAACTTTTTTAGCTTCGTGGATAGCAGGGTGGGAATCTGTAAAAGTATCTATGGCTCTATGCATGGTAATCCCGTCCTGGATATCTTTCGGAAATGTAAAACGATCTCTGTTACGAATAAAGTCTTCGAGAAACTGTCCCACGATCTGCCCGTCGGTAAAAGAAAGAAAAGAATGCGCCAGGTAATTCATAAATTAAAGGTATGAATTAAAAGATAAAAGATAAAAGATAAAAGATAAAAGATAAAAGATAAAAGATAAAAGATAAAAGATAAAAGATAAAAGATCTTGTCCTAAATCTCAAAATTGGCTTGGCTCCATCAATAGGGCTGGGCTTTAGCCCAGCCAAACAAATGAAATAAACAAATAATTCCATTTGGCTTTAGCCAAAACTTAAAAAATAAAACATTATTTTTCAACTATCAACTATCAACTATCAACTATCAACTATCAATCATCAAAAAAGTCTCTCATGAAAATCTTCAATCTTACTCACTTCTTCAATCTTGATTCCGAATTTTCTTTTGGGTATTTTATTAAGATTAGACACAAATATCTTTTCATAGCCGAGTTTTTCGGCTTCTGTAATTCTTTGTTCGATTTGTGCTACCGGTCGGATTTCCCCGCTTAATCCAATTTCACCGGCAAAGCAGTAATGTTCAGATATGGCAATATCTTCGTTGGAGGACAGAACAGAGGCTATGACAGCCAGATCCAGTGCTGGATCATCTGTTTTTATTCCACCTGTAATATTTAAGAATACGTCTTTTGCTCCTAATTGAAATCCGGCTCTTTTTTCCAAAACAGCAAGAAGCATATTCAGTCTTTTGGAATCAAATCCTGTACAACTTCTTTGTGGAGTACCATAAACAGCTGTGCTTACCAAAGCCTGAATTTCCAGAAGCATAGGTCGGTTTCCTTCCAGGGTTACCGCCACAGAATTTCCGGATAATTCCTCAAATTTTTTGGTGATCAGAATCTCAGACGGATTTTTTATTTCTTTTAAACCTTGAGAAACCATTTCATAAATTCCAATCTCGGCAGTGGAACCAAAACGGTTTTTATTTGCTCTCAATAATCTGAAAAGATGATTCCTGTCTCCATCGAAATTTAAAACGACGTCTACCATGTGCTCCAATACCTTTGGTCCGGCAATTTGACCATCTTTTGTGATATGGCCAACTAGAAATACCGGGGTATTATTCTCTTTAGCATACTTGATGATCTCATTGGAACACTCCCGTATCTGAGAAACGGTTCCCGGAGAACTCTCGATCAGTTGAGACTGAAGAGTTTGAATAGAGTCGATGATCATAAAATCCGGTTCGAGCTTTTTAGCCTCATGAAGGATCTTTTCCAGTGATGTTTCAGTAAACAGAAAACAGTTTGGGTTTTGGATATCGGTAAGCCTGTCGGCTCTCATCTTAATCTGAGAGGCACTTTCTTCCCCGGAGACATAGAAGATTTTCTTCTTCATCTTTAGGGCAAGCTGAAGCAAAAGAGTTGATTTTCCGATTCCGGGTTCCCCACCAATTAATGTAACGGAGCCTAAAACGATTCCGCCACCCAGAACGCGGTTAAGCTCCTCAGAAGGTGTTTTTATTCTCGGCTCCTCGCTGGTTTCCACTTCAACGATATTGATGACGTGTTGTTTGTTTTTTGAAAAAGGAGGTGTTTTATGGGAAGTCTTTTCAACAACTTCTTCCACTAAAGTATTCCATTGTCCACAATTTTTACATTGCCCCATCCATTGAGAATATTGGGAGCCGCAGTTTTGACAGAAATATGCTGTTTTCAGTTTTGCCATACCGCGAAGTTATAAAAAAGCATTTTTCTTCCGAAATTTAACTTGATCTAATATTTAAATTATACATAAACCATGTTAGAAATATCTTTCATAAATTAGCTTTGTTTAAATCAAAATATTAATGTAAAATATAATTACAATGAAAAAAGTCTTTTTATCCTTCGTATTTGTATTGTTCAGTATGATGAGCTTTGCACAGAATAATTGGGAAATCGATCCGATGCACTCTTCTGTAAACTTCAATATTAAACATATGGGAATCAGTTTCGTTCAGGGCAGATTTGATAAGTTTAATGGAAAAGTAGTAACGAAAGGTGCTAATCTTGATAATGCAACGTTCAATATAGCGATCCTTGCCGAATCCATTAATACCAACGTGGAAATGAGAGATCAGCACCTTAGAAGTGATGAGTTTTTCGCTGTGGGAAGATATCCCGAAATCTTGTTTGAAAGCACTTCCGTAACAAAAGATAAGGAAGGCTCTTATACATTTAAAGGTAAATTAACGATTAAAGGAAATACAAATGATGTAAGTATACCGGTAACATTTGGTGGAATCACTAAAAATAAAAGCGGTAAAGAAGTAATGGGACTACAGGCAAAATTCAATATTAACCGTTTAGATTATAAAATTGATTACGATCCTTCAGGAGCAGGAATTGCAAAAGATGCTGAACTTAGCGTATATCTTGAATTGGTTAAAAAATAAATTTTTATATTTTGTTTTAAAAAGGTTTTCCAATCTCATGGAAAACCTTTTTTTGCTTGATGGAATTAAAGTCAAAGGAATACTACTTTTAATTACCTATTTAAAAAATGGATAAAAAAAATTCAGGTTTAATAGTTGTTTGAAGGTTGTTTTCTTATTTTCAAAATCTAAAAGATTGCTTTGTATTTCTTTTTCCCCTAACTTTGCACAAACCTAATCTAATGAGTAAAAAGAATACAAAGTACATCTTTGTGACAGGAGGTGTAACTTCATCTTTGGGAAAAGGAATCGTGTCTGCTTCTCTGGGGCTATTGCTAAAATCACGCGGTTTTAACGTAACCATCCAAAAACTTGATCCTTATATCAATATCGACCCGGGAACATTGAATCCTTATGAGCACGGAGAGTGCTATGTGACTGAAGATGGTGCGGAGACGGATCTGGATTTAGGCCACTACGAGCGTTACCTTGATGCTCCTACATCCCAAAACAACAACGTTACTACAGGAAAAATCTACCAGACTGTAATTGAAAAAGAAAGAAAAGGAGACTTCCTTGGAAAAACAGTTCAGGTAATTCCTCATATCACGAACGAAATTAAACGTAGAATTAAAATCCTTTCAAAACAGAACTACGATATCATCATTACTGAGATCGGAGGAACGGTAGGAGATATTGAATCTTTACCATACATTGAAACTGTTCGTCAGTTGAAATGGGAACTGGGAGAAAGCAATTCTATGGTAATCCACCTTACATTGTTGCCATATCTGGCTTCAAGTGGAGAATTAAAAACAAAACCATCACAACACTCTGTACGTCAGTTGATGGAAAGCGGAATCATGGCAGATGTCCTGGTTTGCAGAACAGAGCATAAAATTCCAAAAGATCAGAGAGCAAAACTGGCTCAGTTCTGTAACGTACCTTTAGATAACGTTATCGAATGTAAAGATTTGGAAACGATTTACGAAGTTCCAATGTACCTTCAGAAGCAAAACTTTGATGATGTAGTCTTGAAAGAGCTGGATCTGAAAAGTGATAAAACAGCTGATCTTAAGGACTGGAAGAACTTCCTTAAGAAATTCCAGAACCCTAAAAAGACGGTTGAAATTGCTCTGGTAGGAAAATATATTTCTCTTCAGGATTCTTATATCTCTATTGCTGAAGCATTCAAGCATGCAGGAGCAGATCTTGAAACTGAAGTAAAAGTGAGATGGGTATACAGTGGAGATATCACTGAAGATACTATCAAAGATCAACTGAAAGGAGTAAACGGTATTCTTGTAGCACCGGGCTTCGGTGACAGAGGAATTGAAGGAAAGGTGCTTACCGCAAAATATGCAAGAGAAAACAAAATTCCAATGTTGGGTATCTGCTTAGGAATGCAGATCATGACGATTGAATTTGCAAGAAATGTTCTTGGACATACAAAAGCGAACTCAATGGAATTTGATACTGCTACTCCGGATCCTGTAATTTCAATAATGGAAGAGCAGAAGAATGTAGTAGATAAAGGAGGAACGATGCGTCTTGGTGCATGGAAATGTGCTTTGAAAAACGGTTCGAAATTATTTGATATCTATGGAAATAAAAATATTTCTGAAAGACACCGTCACCGTTATGAATTCAACAGTGAATATCTTCAGGAATTTGAAAAGAATGGTTTCCTTGCTACCGGTACAAACCCGGAAACAGGTTTGGTAGAGGCGCTTGAAATGCCTGATCACCCATTCTATGTCGGGGTACAGTATCACCCGGAATATAAGAGTACGGTGGCTACACCACACCCTTTATTCAGAGCTTTCATCAAAGCTTGCGAAAAGAAATAAGGTAAATATTTATCATAAACGTCTACATATAAACTCAGGCTGATTATTCTCAGCTTGAGTTTATTATATACTAACGTATTATAGTATAAAGATTTGATAAAAAAACAGTATTTTTGTCAGCTCAAAATTGCTGCAAATTTATAAGTCTTATTATACTTTGGTAGTAAATTGAAATAGGGAATTTTAATTATAACAAAAATAAAATGCAACAAAACAACGGAATCGATAAGAAGCAAATGATTAGTTTCGCGGTTTTATGCCTGGTTCTCTTTGGTTTTATGTTCTATTTCCAGAACAAACAGGCTAAAGAAGAGCAGTTGAAAGCGCAACAGCAGAAAACTGAACAGGTGAAAAACGCTGTAAAACAAACTCAGGTAACCAATATCAATCCAAATGTAACTCCGAATGCTATTCAGACAGCCAGTCTGGGAAATAATGAATTGAAATTGGAATTTTCAAGCCTAGGAGGACAGGTTTCAAAAGTTGAACTCGTAAAGTATAAATCATACAACCATAAAACAGATAATGCAGATCAACCTCTTTATCTGATCAACAAAAACAATTCAAACTACGGTTTCCAGTTTAAAGACAAAACAGGTAAAGTTATTAATACTAAAAATTTAGTTTTTACTCCAACTGTTAATGGAAATGCTGTAACTCTTACCGCTGATTATAACGGAGCTGTGATCCAGTTTATCTATACATTACTTCCAAAATATACTGTAGATTTTAAAGTAAGAACACAAGGGCTTTCTAAAGTTACTGCTGATAATAAAGCCGATTTTATCTGGGATTATAACGTAAGAAACCTTGAGAAAGGTAGAGCTCAGGAGCAGTCTCACTCAGAATTCTCATACGCATTCAATAATTATAAAGATTATGATTATGATGGAAGAACGACGATGGATGAAGAAAAAGAGACGCTTAACTGGATTGGAGTGAAGCAACAGTTTTTTACTTCTGTAATCGAAGCTAAGAACGGATTTACTCAGAGTAAAGGAAATCAGGAGTCTGTTGAAGAAGGAGAATATTTGAAGAAATTCAATTATGAAGGTTTTGTGCAGATGACAGGAAGCGAGCTTAATCAGGACTTCACGTGGTATTTTATGCCATTGGATTTGCCATTGCTTAAATCATATGATAAGAATTTTGATGAAATTCTACCATTAGGATGGTCTTTCATCGGATGGATGAACCGTGGTTTCTTCATTCCAATGTATAATTTCATTGCATCTTGGGGGTTAACTGCAGGTTGGGCTATTTTCTTATTAACGATTATCGTGAAACTGATCTTATCACCAATCATGTACAAACAGCATAAGCTAAGTGCAATGATGAAGGTGATTCGTCCGGAAATTGATGAGGTAAATGCTAAGCTGAAAGATGCTGATCCAATGAAAAAGCAGCAAGCTACGATGGAGGTCTACCGTAAAGCCGGAGTGAATCAGATGGCGGGATGTTTACCGGCGTTAGTTCAGATTCCTATCTTCTATGCATTATTCCGTTTCTTCCCGAACTTTATTGATTTGAGAGGACAGGGATTCTGGTTTGCAAAAGACCTGACAGCATATGATGATATTATCAAGCTTCCATTTAAAGTTCCATTCTTGGGAGACCACTTAAGTATTTTTGCATTAGCATGTACCGTAGTTATTTTAATTTATACGGTAATGACTTCGGGAAATATGCAGCAGCCACAACAGGAGGGAATGCCAAATATGAAAGTATTGATGTATATTTTCCCTATTACATTCTTATTCTTCCTGAATACTTCAGCATCGGGTCTTTCATGGTATTATTTTGTATCGAATGCAATTAACATTTTGATTATCCTTGTTATTAAATATGTGATTCTGGATGAGAAGAAGATTCATGCTCAGATTCAGGCCAACAAGGAAAAACCAAAAACAGAAGGTAAATTCCAAAAGAGAATGAGAGAAATGATGGAGAAAGCTCAGGAGCAACAAAAGACTCAGGAGCAGATTAAAAATAAAAAGAAATAATCTATATCACCATATAAAAAAAGAGAAGCAAATATTGCTTCTCTTTTTTTATATGGTGGCTTATCCTTGCCAAGGTTTTAAACTTTGTCAAGGATACTAATCGTATTTAAGTCTGAAAGATTGTCTGTGATATATCGTAGGTCCGTGCTTGATCAAGGCTTCCTGATGTTTTTTAGTGGCATACCCGAAATTCGTATCCCAGCCATATTCTGGGAATTCTTCATGCAACTCTATCATCAATTTATCTCTGTAGTTTTTGGCAAGAATAGAGGCGGCGGCAATAGACAATACCTTTGAGTCTCCCTTGATAATACATTGATGAGGAATATAATTATAAGGATGAAACTTATTCCCATCCACTAAAATAAGTTCAGGGATGATAGTGAGCTGGTCAAGAGCGCGATGCATCGCATGAATGCTTGCGTTAAGAATGTTATGTTCATCAATAAATGAAGGTGGCAGCTCTGCGATTGCATAATTTTTGACATTATCCTTTATGTAGCTGTCGAGTTCCATTCGGGTCTTAAACGTTAGCTTTTTTGAATCATTCACAAGGTTTTGTTTAAAGCTTTCATCTAAAATAACTGCAGCTGCAACAACCGGCCCGCTTAAGCAACCTCTGCCTACTTCATCACATCCTGCTTCGATGTAAGTATCCGTCCATTTTTGTAATAATTCCATTCTTGTATTCGAAAATAAGAGCTGTAAAATTAGAAAAAACAAATTGATTAATGGTCTGTTTTAATTCATTTGTGAAACGACTAATGAAATCAATTTTTATCTTGTTAATTCTTGTTTTATAGTGTATATTTTTGCGTTTTTAATGGTTGTTTGTGCCTTGTTTCTTTTATATTATTTTGTTAAAATTAAGTATATTTTTAAGTATTGATATGAATGTTTTTATTGTGTTATAGTATTCCTATTTTTTTAATTTTAATGTTGTAATTATTTTGTTTTGACGACGATTTGTAGATTTTTTTTCTCTTTCTGGTGAAAATAAAATATATGCATACCATTCTATATTTTTAAATTAAGATTGTGTTTTTTATCTTTTTTGATTTTTAAATAGCTTATATTCAGTTATTTAAGTGTTTTGTTTTTTAATTTTCTTCGTGTTTGATGGCTTGATTGATCTTATTGATAATTATTAAAAAAAATATCAATTAAATTTTCTTGTTTTTGTTAAAAACATCAACTTTAACTTAAAATGTTAATTTTTTTAATCATATTACTGGTTTATGTTAAAAAATTAATATTTTTTTAAGAAATTGTTTTGTGATTTTAAGAAAGTTTTACAAATTTGTAGGAATACAAAATTAATTTGATATGAAGAAACTAACAACCAGTCTTCTAGTTTTGATGTTGACTTCTTCTGTGGCCATTGCAAATGCCCAGGAAAAAAAGAATGATACCGTGAAGACGAAAGAAATCGAGGGGGTCGTAGTGACTGCACTCGGGATCAAAAGAGAGAAAAGATCTCTTGGTTACGCTACCCAGGAAGTAAAAGGGGACGCGGTCAACAAAAATCCAACAACAAACTTTTTGAATAACCTTTCCGGTAAAGTTGCCGGTCTGGAAATTAAGCAGAGTACTAACTTTGGGGGATCTGTCAATGTTGTGATGAGAGGTTTTAAATCTTTATTGGGTAATAACCAGGCTCTATTCGTTGTGGATGGAATTCCTATTTTGAATAATAATATCAATACAAGCTCCCAGAACACAGGTGGTGGTGGATATGATTATGGTAGTGCGATTTCGGATATCAACCCTAACGACATTGAAACGATGAACGTTCTTAAAGGAGCAGCTGCAACTGCGCTTTATGGATCCAGAGCTCAAAATGGAGTTATTTTAATTACAACTAAAAAAGGGAAGAAAAATAAAGAAGGAATTGGATTGGAATTTTCAAGCTCCATTACAATGTCATCTGTAGATAGATCAACTTTTCCTAAGTACCAAAGCCAGTATGGACAAGGATATAGAGGGACCAGTTTTGCCGGTACTTTAGATGGTAGTCCAATTGTTGATTTTGGAAATGATGCATCTTATGGTTCTCCGTATGATGGATCATTGGTTTGGCAATACGGTGCTTTTACTCCGGGATCACCAACAGAAGGACAAAGGACTCCTTGGCAAATGGCAAAAAATGGCCCGATTAAGTTCTTTAATGTAGGGGCTACCTATGTGAATAATATTGCTCTAAGTGGAGGAGATGATAAGGCAACTTATCGTTTAAGTTATTCAAATACCAATGCTTCTGATATTTTGCCAAACAGTACGCTAATGAAAAATAACTTTAGTGGAAGTGCTTCATATAAATTGACTGATAAGTTGACGGCAAATTTCTACGCTAATTATGTGACTCAGAAAACTAAAGGTAGAAATAGCACGGGGTACAATGATAACATTATGACTAATTTCAGACAATGGTGGCCAACTAACGTTGATGTTAAAGATTTACAATATCTGTACAGTACCTATAAAAAGAATTATACATGGAATATAAACGGTACTGATGATCTGACGCCTGCATTTTGGGATAACCCTTATTTCCAGAGGTATGAAAATTATCAAAATGACTCAAGAGACAGATTTGCCGGAAACTTTAGTTTGAACTATGATGTGAGTAAGGAGTTTAACTTATTACTTAGAATGGGTACGGATGGGTATACTATGATGACAGAGGACAGAAAAGCTGTTGGATCATACATTGGAAATACCTTTGGATTGAATACAGTTGTTCAGCCTTCAGGATATGCTTTAAGCAATTATAAATTCAATGAAACCAACTATGACCTTATCGCTACTTATAAGAAAAATGTAACTGAAGATTTCAATGTTACAGCTTTATTAGGAGGAAACGTTAACGTTCAGAAAGCTTTTTCAAACCAGCAGTCAACATCCGGTGGTTTGTATACCCCCGGAATATATACTATTGCTAACTCAAAATCTAACCCGGTAAGACCATTGATTTCTGATGTTTCAAAATATGTTTATGGTGTTTTTGCTCAGGTTTCATTAGGATATGCTAATACTTACTATTTGGAAGGTACAATCAGGAGAGATCAATCAACAGCATTACCTAGTGTTAACGCTGTTTACTGGTATCCTTCGGTGTCTGGAAGTATTGTGTTTTCCAATTTAGTTAAGGCCAACTGGTTGAATTTTGGTAAAGTACGTGCTGGGTATTCTCAGGTAGGTTCAGATACAACTGCAGATCTATTGAGAGATAGGTATTTTTCACAACCTTCATATGGTGATGTTCCTGTGTATGCATATAATGCGGTGCTTAGAAACTTTGATCTTAGATCTCAAGGACTTAAAAATATAGAAGTGGGTATTGAAACTAAAATGTTTAATAATCGTTTTGGTTTTGATATATCTTGGTTCCAGAATAGGGCATTCGATCAGATCATTGCACTTCCGGTGTCATATGGTACAGGAGCTAGTGCTAAAAATCAAAATGCCGGAGAGCTTACAACAAAAGGTTTTGAAGTAGCGGTTAATGTAACGCCTATTAAAACAACGGATTTTTCGTGGGATCTTAATTTAAACTGGTCTAACCCTTGGACTAAAGTTACTGAGTTAAGTCCGGGTATTGAAAATATTTCAATCGGTAGACTTCAGGGAGGTGCCAGTGTAAATGCCCCGTTAAATGGAGATTATGGTACACTCTGGACATCTGATTTTGTATACGATTCAAACGGACAAAAGATTGTTGGACCAAACGGAGCTTATTTGGTGTCCGATAAAGCGATTTATGATCAGGGAAGTTTCCAGGCAAGATGGAGTGCAGGTTTAAATAATACAATCAATTATAAAAACCTTTCATTAAGCTTCCTGATCGACTGGAGACAAGGAGGAAAGGTGTATTCATTAGATCAATCTTACGGTTATGGTACTGGTCTTTATCCTAACTCTGTAGGATTGAATGACTTGGGTAATCCTGTGAGAAACACTATTGCTAATGGTGGTGGTATAATTCAACCGGGAGTAATGGCGGATCCTAATAATCCTGGTCATTATATTCCAAATACAATTAGATTGGATAAATCTCAATCAAGCCAGGTTTTACAAACGGATTTACCGGGAGCAGCCTATGTGTACGACGCAAGTTTTGTAAAACTTAGAGAAGTTGCAATAACATATAAATTTAATAAAAACATCTTTAATTCTAAATTTATACAAGGAATGTCGATGAGTCTAGTAGGAAATAATCTATGGATTATTCATAAAAATCTACCTTATTCAGATCCTGAAGCAGGTTTGTCAGCAGGAAATATACAGGGGTATCAATCCGGTCCGCTGCCAACTACAAGGAATATCTCGTTTAATGTGAAAATTAATTTTTAAGAAGACATGAAAAAATATATATTAACATCCTTAGTCGCGATGCTGTTCGTTGGATGTCAAACAGCTGATGATGTAAACTCGGATCCTCATGCTACATATGAAACGACTCCTGAGGCTTTAATTACTTATGCGCAAAAGGAATTGAGCGATTATATGACTACACCTAGTGTTAATGAAAATAACTTTAGGTTAACGATGCAATACTGGCAGGAAACGATCTATGTAAATGAAAGTAATTATGATTTTACCAATAGAAACGTTTCTAATAACGTTTGGATCGATAATTATGTGAACGTATTAAAGAATTTGGATCAGGCGAAAAGAATTATAAATGCGTATGTGCCTACTTTTCAGGAAGCTGCAACTTGGCCTGGGATAAAGCAGAATCAATTAGCTGTAATTGATATAATGCAGGTGTATACATTTCAGATTTTAGTGGATACCTATGGAGATATTCCTTATACACAGGCGCTGGATATTGATAAGTATCCATTACCAAAATATGATAAGGCTTCCGATATCTATACCTCACTTATTGACAGATTGAAAACTGATATCACTAATTTATCCGAAGATTCTGATGCTTTTGGAAGTGGAGATGTTTTTTATAAAGGGGATATAAGCAAATGGGAAAAGTTTGGTAACTCTTTATTGCTTAAGTTGGGGATGTCTCTGGCAGATGTTAATCCTACTTTGGCGCAAGCTACAGTTAACCAGGCGATCTCAGGTGGTGTAATGAATGCATCCGGAGATGATTGTAAATTCCAGTATTTAGATTCTTCTCCAAATGAAAATCCTGTTTACCAGGAGGTGACTTCCAGAAATGATTTTATTGCCGGTAAGACATTGGTAGATTATATGAAAAGCACGAATGATACAAGAATAAGTGTTTATTATAGAGGTCCGATTGGTGGTCAATATATAGGGCAGATCATTGGAGCACCTGGAGCATTTGGTAGTTTTTCAAAACCTGGGACTTTTACCAGGGATGCAACTACTCCGGGTATTCTTTTGAGTTATACTGAAGTAGCCTTTTATTTAGCTGAAGCTGCTGCAAGATGGGGAATTGGAGGAAGTCCTTCAGCCTTGTATACCACAGCTGTTACTTCTTCTTTTAGTGATTGGGGTAAAGATGCAGATGCTGCAGCGTATTTAGCAGCCCATCCATATGATGCTTCCAACTGGAAAAAATCAATAGGAGAGCAGGCTTGGGTAGCGATGTATAATCAAGCGGTAACTTCTTGGAACTTTTACAGAAGACTGGATTATCCACAGTTGGTTGCTCCTACAACGGCTATTCCTAATGCTGGTGGAAAAGTTCCTGTTAGACTGCAATATCCTCCAGCTGAAGCTACAACAAATGGTAGCAACAGTGCAGCGGCAAGTGCTGCTATTGGAGGTGATAAATTAACGACAAAAATATTCTGGGACGTTAATTAATAACCGACATTCATTTAACATTCATATTATACCGCCTTCGGGCGGTTTTTTTATTTTCTGGACTGTTAAAAAATGGTGTTGCTCGAAGTTTTGCGGGTTAATAAAATTAATATGCATAGCATTGTATTTTTATTATCTCATTTTTCGTTTTTATCTGTTTTTATTTCATTTGATTGATTAACAGTTGTTTATTAATTTAATCTTTCGTTAATATATAGATAATATCGATTTTATTGATTGTTATTGTTTCTTAAAAAAAAATAATGTTTACTTATGGGGTTTTTGTTAAAAGTTTCTATTTTAACTTAATTTGTTATTTTTTTGTTTAATTAATTTCTTGATTTTTGAATAAATGATAATTTTTTTTATTTTTTCTTTGTGTTGTTAAGAAAGTTTTACAAATTTGTGAGGTACAAAATTAATTTAGATTAGATATGAAGAAACTAACAACAGGTCTTCTTGTTTTAGTAGTGTCTTCCTCTGTTGCTGTTGCTCATGCGCAGGAAAAGAAAGACACTCTTAAAACAAAAGAAATCGAAGGAGTGGTGGTGACTGCACTTGGGATCAAAAGAGAGAAAAAATCATTAGGATATGCTTCTCAGGAGATTAAAGCAGGTGCATTATCAGATGGAACAACTAACACAGGGAACATTGCTGCCCAGTTATCCGGTAAAGTAGCAGGTCTTAATGTTACTACCAATAACAACTTTGGAGGGTCTTCCAATTTGGTAATCAGAGGAGTAAAGTCACTAGCAGGTGGTAATCCGCTAATTGTTATTGATGGATCACCAGTTAACAACACCAGTACTCAGGCAAACTCAATTGACTATGGTAATGCTCTTTCCGATATTAATCAGGAAGATATTGAATCAATCAACGTATTAAAAGGAGCTGCGGCTTCTGCATTATATGGCGAAAGAGGACTAAACGGGGTGATTGTAATCACTACTAAAAATGGAAAAGGAAAAGATGACGGGTCTTGGGGAGTAACATTCTCTTCTGCTGTACAGGTCGGATTTATTGATAAATCTACTTTCCCGGAATATCAGACACGATATGGTGCGGGATATTCTCAGAAATTCGGATCACAGGCATCTGACGGTTTAAATTACGCTAACTTTTCTGCTGATGCATCATGGGGACCAAAATTTGACCCTAATTTGATGGTGTACCAATGGGATTCTTTTAATCCTTTATCCCCTAACTACCAAAAAGCAACACCTTGGGTAGCTGCAAAAAATGGACCTATTAAATTTTTCGAAAATCCGGCTTCTTATATCAACAGTGTAACCTTAGAAAAAGGACAGAAAGGGAAAAACATCAGTTTTACGTATGAAAATATGATGTCTGATGGGTTAATGCCTAATTCTCACCTTAATAAAAATAATTTCTCTTTAAAGATTAATTATGATCTGACCCCTAAATTACACTCTTCTTTTTATTCTACAATGACTTTGCAGGATACTAAAGGGAGAAGTATTACAGGGTACTCAAATAATATCGCAACCGGCTTCAGACAGTGGTGGCAAACCAATGTTGATGTTAATGATCTTCAAAATTTATATTTTGCAAACGTAGATCCGCACGTTGCTAATGCATCCAATAACTATGGTAACGTTACCTGGAGCAGAAAATCGGCTGCAAACGGAGCTCCGGCCTATTGGAACAACCCATATTTCCAGGCCTATCAAAATTATTCTTCAGATAAGAGATACAGAAGCTTCACCTATGGTCAGGTAACGTATGATCTGCTAGATAACATCTCTGTTACTGGAAAGGTTTCTTATGACAGATCAAACCTTATGGCTGAAAGCAGACTGGCTGTTGGATCTTTACCTCAAGCTTTCGGACAATCAAATAACTCTATTGGTTCAGGATATGGGAGACGTGATATTCTACAGACGGAAACCAATTATGACTTAATGGTGAATTATAAATTTGATATTACTGATAATATTAACCTTTCAGGAGTTGTTGGAGGAAATATCCGTAGAAACTATTACAATTCACTGTATGCTTCAACAGAGGGTGGATTGGTCGTACCTGGAATTTATGCTTTATCCAACTCTAAAAAGGCACCTTTAGCACCTGATGAAACTGAATATACAGTACAAACCAATTCCTGGTATGCAACAGCTTCATTTGATTTCTATAAAAAATTCTATTTGGATGCAACATTTAGGGTAGAAGAGACGTCAACATTGCTAAAGGGTAATAATGTTTTTAATTATCCTTCAATAACAGGATCATTAATTATGTCCGAAATTCTAGATACCAAAAGATGGATGAATTTCTGGAAAATCAGAGCAAACTATGCGCAAGTGGGAGGGTCTGCATCTTCTTACCAATTAACCAATAATTACAGATCTGCCGGAATTCTATTTAATACAGGAATTTATAACTCAATCTTAAATCAACCTTATCCGGGGCTTCAGCCTCAAAAGGCTAATGAATTTGAAGTTGGGACTGAAGCTCATTTCTTGAGAGATAGAATTACGCTTGATGTTGCTTATTATAAGACAAAAACTACTCCTCAGATTCTTCAACCACTTCCGACATCTGCAGCGATAGGGTATACTGGTAAAGTATTCAATGCGGGAAGAATAGATAACAGTGGGGTTGAAGTACAATTAGGTTTAGTTCCGATAAAAACAAAAGATTTCACTTGGAATATTGATGCCAACTGGTCTAAAAACCAGAATAAAGTGGTGGAATTATATCCGGGGATCAACAATTATTTATTAAATAGTTTCCAGGGTGGAGTTTCTTTAAATGCTAGAGTAGGTGAAGCTTGGGGAGCATTAATTGGGTCTGATTATACCTATGTGAATGGTCAAAAAGTTATTGACCCGAATACTGGAAAATATTTACAAAATCCAAATCAGGTAATTGGTAATACTACCCCGGATTGGATTGGAGGTATCCGAAACAGCTTTAGTTACAAAGGATTTTCTTTAAGCTTCTTAATTGATATGCGTAAAGGGGGTGATATATTCTCAACAGATATGTATTACGGATTATCATCAGGTCTTTATAAAGAAACTGCTATTGGAGATTACAGAGATAAGCCTATTGTTTTGCCTGGTGTTCTTCCTGATGGTACTCCAAACAATATCGCATTATCTCCGGTTGACAACAGTGGTTCTACAGGATATAAAACACAACCTTCAAGCGCATTTGTTTATGATGGATCTTTCATTAAGCTAAGAGAAGCAAGTATTGGATATACACTTCCGAAATCCTTATTGGCAGGTACTAAGATTTATGATGCGAAAATTTCAATTGTAGGTAGAAACTTATGGATTATTCATAAAAATTTACCATATGCAGATCCTGAAGCCATGGTAGGTGGCGGCGTTAGCTCCTATGGATGGTCTATTGGTTCAATGCCTACGACAAGAGATCTTGGTATCAATGTCACATTTAAATTCTAAATTACTTTAAAAATGAAAAATATTATAAAAATAAGTTTGGTGTCTGCATGTATCGGGTTGGCTTTAAGTTCATGTCAAAGTGATTTAACTTCTCTGAACGAGGATCCTAAGCATCCATCAGTTCTTCCATCAGATAACTTATTAGCTACTGCATTATATCAGTCATCCTATTATATGGATAACCCTAGTGTGAATTTTAATAATTATAGATTTTTTACGCAACAATGGGCTGAAACTCAGTATCCGGATGAAACTCAATATAACCTGGTAACCCGTAACCAGCCACGTAATCATTTTAACAGAATGTATGTGTACAGTATTAATAACCTGAGACAAGCAAAAACCAATCTGAAAAATGAAGTAGAGACGGATGATATCCGTGCTAACAAAATGGCTACTTTAGAAATTGAAGAAATTTTTATCTGGGAGAATTTGGTAGACACTTTTGGTGATGTTCCTTATTCTGATGCATTTAAACCTGATGAAATTTTAACTCCTAAATATGACGATGCCAAAACAATTTATTTGGATCTGATCCGAAGAATTGATGCTGCTACGGCTACTATTAAACCTGCAGCCACTGGTTATGCTGACTTAGTGTACGGAGGTAATATGACCAAGTGGAAGAAATTCGCTAATTCTATTAAACTAAGATTAGGAATGAATTTGGCAGATGTTGATCCTGCATTAGCAAAGACAACCATTGAATCTGCAATTGCCGGCGGAGTTATTGCTTCTGATGATGATGCTTACAAATTCAAGTATGATGGAGGAACATTCTCCAATCCGGTATTTGATAATTTAGTAGCTTCTAACAGAAATGACTTTGTGCCTAGTGAACTAACTATTAAAACGATGAGTACGCTTGCAGATCCAAGAATGGATGTTTGGTTTACCAAAGTTGGAGGAGTTTATAAAGGAGGCGTTTTTGGAGAATTAAATGATCCTTATACTAATTTCTCTCAATTAAGCTCTTACTTCAGAAGTGCGACTACCGCATCAAACTTATTAAGCTATGCAGAAGTAGCATTCTTAAAAGCTGAAGCTGCAGCGAGAGGGTATTCTGCTGGAGGTACAGCAGTAGATCTTTATACAGCAGCTGTTACAGAATCAATGAGAGAAAATGGAGTAAGTGCTGCAAATACCACAACATATCTGGCAGCTAATCCAATTAACATCGCAAACTGGAAACAGTCTATCGGTACGCAAGCATGGATCGCAATGTTCAACAAAGGATTTGCCAGCTGGAACTTTACAAGACGTCTGGATTATCCGATTCTTGTGAATCCTCCAAAATCCAATTTATCTTCAGTTCCATACAGAATGCCTTATTCTGATCAGGAATATGTATTGAATGGGGCTAACGTTAAAGCGGCCGGTGATAAAATTGGCGGTGATAAAGCAACCACGAAACTTTTCTGGGACAAAAACTAGAACACACTTTAATAACATTCATATTATACCGCCCTCGGGCGGTTTTTTTATGCATTAAATCTGACCATCTTTTTTCATAAATGAGACCTATACTTTGATGGTAATATTAACTTTTTTACTAGTATTCAACTGTTTATAGCAGTTTTTTAGTCTTTTTTATAGAAAAAATATAAAAGAATCTGATTTTCTTCACTGTTGATTACTTGTGTTTTTTCTTGATATTTCAAATTTTAGTTTATTTTTTTAATTATTTGATAATATTTTACATGTTTTAATGTTTATTTTTCATTATTTATAATTTTTTCCTTTGACTTGTTAATAATGTTTAACAAATTTGTGCGGATACAAAAATTATTTTGATATGAAAAAACTAAGAACAAGTCTTCTTGTTGCCGTGTTGTCATCTTCTATTGCTGTTGCCCATGCCCAGCAAAAGAAGGATACAATCAAAACAAAGGAGATTGAGGGTGTGGTGGTGACGGCACTCGGAATTAAAAGAGAGAAAAAATCATTGGGATATGCGTCTCAGGAAATTAAAGGGAGTACCCTTTCAGAAGGAACTACAAATACAGGAAACATTGCTTCGCAATTATCGGGTAAAGTAGCAGGTCTTAATGTTACAACGAATAACAATTTTGGTGGATCGTCCAATTTATTGATTAGAGGAATAAAATCACTAAGTGGAGGCAATCCATTAATTGTTATTGATGGTTCACCTGTTAATAATACATATACACAAGCAGGGGGTATCGATTATGGAAATGCTTTGTCAGATATTAATCAAGATGATATTGAATCAATCAACGTATTAAAAGGAGCGGCAGCATCAGCTTTGTATGGTGAAAGAGGATTAAATGGTGTAATCGTCATTACGACTAAAAATGGAAAAGGTAAGGATGATGGATCATGGGGTGTTACCTTATCTTCTGCAGTACAGGTAGGTTTTGTAGATAAATCTACTTTTCCTGAATATCAGACAAGGTATGGAGCCGGATATTCTCAAGAATTTACTGCACAAGGAGCTAATGGTTTGAACGATGTTAACTTTGGTGATGATGCTTCATGGGGACCAAAATATAATAGCAGTTTGTTAGTTAATCAGTGGGATTATTATGATCCTACATCGTCTAATTATGGAAAAGCTACTCCTTGGGTTGCTGCTAAAAATGGACCTATTAAATTTTTCAATCATCCAACTACATTTACAAATAGTATAACATTAGAAAAGGGACAAAAAGGGAAAAATATAAATTTCACTTTTGATAATATGCTTGTTGATGGGCTGATGCCTAACTCTCGCATTAACAAAAATACTTTTTCTTTAAAAGTTAATTATGACTTAACCCCAAAATTACATTCCTCATTCTATTCTACCATGACTATACAAAATACTACTGGACGTAGTATAACAGGATATAATGATAATATTGTTACGGGATTCAGACAATGGTGGCAAACTAATATAGATGTAAAAGAGCAGCAAAGAGCATACTCGCAGAATATAGCAAGTCCTAATGCTGATAATTATTATGGTAATGTTTCCTGGAATAGAAAATCCGGTACTGAAGGGAATGCCGCATATTGGAATAATCCATATTTTCAGGCATATGAAAACTATACTAGTGATAGTAGATTCCGGACTTTTACATATGCTCAACTTACCTATGATCTATTAGATAATGTATCTGTTACAGGAAAGGTTTCATATGACAGATCAAATCTCTTTGCTGAAAATAGGATAGCAGTCGGATCAATTGCTCAAAGTTTCGGTTTATCAGAAAATTCAGTTGGCTCTGGTTACTCAAGACGGGATGTAACAAGGACTGAGACCAATTATGATTTAATGTTTAATTATAAATTTGATATTACCAACAATATCAATGTTTCTGGTGTTTTAGGGGGAAATGTAAGACGAAACTATGTGAATTCTATATATGCTTCCACAGAAGGAGGATTGGTTGTACCAAAAATTTATGCATTATCAAACTCTGTAAAAGGTCCATTAGCACCCGATGAAAATGAATGGACCACCCAAACTAATTCAGGTTATGTAACAGCATCATTTGATTTTTATAAAATGTTCTATTTAGACGGAACATGGAGGATTGATCAAAGTTCTACATTGCCAAGCGGAAATAACGTTTACAATTATCCATCAGTAACAGGTTCAGTTATACTCTCGGAAATTTTTAAAATAAAAAACTGGATGAACTTCTGGAAATTAAGAGCTAATTATGCCGAAGTAGGTGGTACTGCAGATCCTTATCAACTTACTAATTATTATTCATCTGCAGGAATTTTTAGTGGAGCACAAGGTGGTATAGGAATATATAACTCTCTTTTGAAGAAGGCAAATAGCGATTTGAAGCCTCAAAGATCTAAAGAATTTGAATTAGGGACCGAAGTACATTTTCTAAGAGACAGAATTACGTTAGACTTTGCTTACTATAAAACAAAGACGATCAACCAAATCATTCCACTTGCTATATCTTCAGGAACTGGATTTACATCTAAAGTTATTAACGCTGGAAGAATCGATAATACAGGTTATGAAGTACAGTTAGGCTTGGTGCCAATAAAGTCAAACGATTTTACTTGGAATATAGATGTCAATTGGTCCAAAAATACAAATAAAGTAATTGAACTTAATCCTGGTATTGATAACATTCTCTTGAATAGTTTCACAGGTGGAGTTTCTTTAAATGCTAGAGTAGGTGAGGCATGGGGAACGTTGGTAGGGAATGACTATACATATTTAAATGGGCAAAAAGTTATAAATCCAAAGACCGGAAAGTATTTACAAAACTCTAATCAGATTATCGGTAATACTACTCCAGATTGGATTGGAGGTATTAGAAACAGTATCAATTATAAAGGATTTTCTTTAAGTTTCTTAATTGATGTACGTAAGGGAGGGAATGTATTCTCTACTGACATGTATTATGGCTTGTCTTCAGGTCTTTATAAAGAAACTGCAATGGGAGATTTTAGAGATAAAAATGTTATACTTCCTGGAGTGCTTCCAAATGGAACTCCAAATAATATTCCGTTGTCGCCACTTGATAATGGAAGTAGTACTGGATATAAAACTCAGCCGCCTAGTGAATTTGTTTATGATGGCTCATTTGTGAAATTAAGAGAAGCAAGTGTCGGATATACACTTCCCAAATCTCTGTTAGCAGGAACTAAAATTTATGATGCGAAAATTTCAATCGTAGGTAGAAACTTATGGATTATTCATAAAAACCTTCCGTATGCAGACCCTGAAGCCATGATAGGAGGGGGGCTTAATTCTTATGGATGGTCTATCGGCTCGATGCCAACAACAAGAGATATCGGTGTCAATGTAACGTTTAAATTCTAAATTACTCTAAAATGAAAAATATTATAAAAATCAGTTTGGTATCTGTATGTATTGTATTAGGGGTAAGTTCGTGCCAAAGTGACTTAACTTCTCTCAATAACGATCCTAAACATCCATCCGTTCTTGCGTCTGAAAATTTGCTGGCTACAGCTTTATACCAGTCTTCATCCTATATGGATAGCCCCAGCGTAAATCTTAACAATTATAGATTTTTTACACAGCAATGGGCAGAAGTTCAATATCCGGATGAGACTCAATATAATCTAGTCACCCGCAATCAACCACGCAATCATTTTAATGGAATGTATGTTTATACTTTAAACAATATAAAACAAGCAAAGGCAAATTTACGACAGGAAGCTAATTCTAATGATGTTAAAGCTAATAAATTGGCAACTTTAGAAATCGAAGAGATTTTTGTGTGGGAAAATATAGTAAATACTTATGGAGATGTTCCTTACTCTGATGCATTGAAAGCGGACGAAATTTTTTCGCCTAAATATGATGACGCAAAAGCAATTTATGTTGATTTGATTAAGAGAATTGATAATGTAATTTTAACAGTAAAACCGGCATTTTCAGGATACAGTGTTGGGGATTTGGTATATTATGGAAATATGTCAAAATGGATAAAATTTGCTAATTCCATTAAATTAAGATTGGGGATAAATTTGGCTGATGTTGATTCGGTATTATCAAAAGCTACTGTAGAATCAGCTGTTGCTGGAGGAATTATCTCTTCTGATGACGATGCTTATAAATTTAAATATGATGGAAACACATTTATCAATCCGGTATTTGATAACCTAGTAGCTTCAAACAGAGATGATTTTGTTCCTAGTGAAATTGTGATTAATACCATGAATAATTTATCTGATCCTAGAATGGAAATGTGGTTTACTAAAGTTGGAGGAATTTATAAAGGAGGAATTTTCGGAGAGCTGAATACATACGCTAATTTTTCAAAATTAAATTCTTATTTCAGATCATCTACCACTCCATCTAATTTATTAAGTTACGCAGAAGTTGCTTTCATTAGGGCTGAAGCGGCTGCAAGAGGATATTCAGTAGGAGGTACAGCTGTAGATCTTTACACTGCGGCAGTGACAGAATCTATGAGAGAAAATGGAGTGAGTGCGGCAAATACTGCGACGTATTTGGCTTCAAATCCTTATAATGTAACAAACTGGAAACAATCTATCGGAGTGCAAGCTTGGATAGCTATGTTCAACAAGGGATTTGCAAGCTGGAATTTTACACGACGTCTGGATTATCCGATTCTTGTGAATCCTCCGAAATCTAATTTGTCTTCAGTTCCTTACAGAATGCCCTATTCTGATCAGGAATATGTGTTGAATGGAGCTAATGTTAAAGCTGCAGGAAATAAAATTGGTGGCGACAAAGCAACCACAAAACTTTTCTGGGATAAAAACTAACACACATTTTATTAACATTCATATTATACCGCCTTCGGGCGGTTTTTTTATTTCCGTATATTTGTACTTCAAAATTCTGAGATGAAACATGAAGTTAAAATATTACATCTCGGACCATTAAAATTGAATCTAAGAACATGAATATTAAAGATATTATAGAACAAAAGCTTTCAGAGGTTATTTTAAATGTCTATCAGTTAAAAGACATCAAGCTGGAAGTTCAGGAAAATAAAACGGAATTTGAAGGTGATTTTACTATCGTTACCTTTCCGTTGGTAAAACAATTAAAGAAAAACCCTGAAAGCATTGGGGTTGAGCTAGGTGAGGCTTTAACGGAGCAAACAGAATTGTTCGAGAGCTTTAACGTAGTAAAAGGGTTTCTTAATGTGAAAGTTAAAAACCAGTTGTTCATCGATAACTTCAGATCGGTAAGCGATAATTTTTCGACGATAGAAAAGAAAAATGCAACTGTAATGGTTGAATATTCATCCCCAAATACCAATAAACCTCTGCACCTGGGGCATATAAGAAATAACCTGTTAGGATTTTCTGTGGCTCAGATTTTAAAGGAGGCAGGATATGATGTGATCAAAACACAGATTATCAACGACAGAGGGATTCATATCTGTAAATCGATGTTGGCGTGGGAGAAATTCGGAAATGGAGAAACTCCTGAAACAACGAATACCAAAGGCGACAAATTTGTTGGAAACTACTACGTAGAATTCGATAAAAACTATAAAAAAGAAATCGCTGACCTTGTAGCACAAGGAGTAGGGGAAGAGCAGGCTAAAAAAGATGCTCCGATGATCAAAGAAGCCCAACAAATGCTTGTGGACTGGGAAAACGGAGACGATAAAGTAAGAGCACTTTGGGCTGAAATGAATTCTTGGGTATACAAAGGATTCAACGAAACCTATAAAAGATTAGGCGTAGATTTTGACCAGGTTCAATACGAAAGTAATACCTATATTTTAGGAAAAGACCTTATTCAGGCAGGCCTGGATAAAGGAGTTCTATATCAAAAAGAAGATGGTTCCGTTTGGTGCGATTTGACAGATGAAGGGCTGGATCAGAAATTATTATTACGTTCAGACGGTACTTCAGTCTATATGACTCAGGACTTGGGTACAGCAGTAGAGCGTTTTAAACAAGGTAATATCCAGAAGCTGATCTACACCGTAGGAAACGAGCAGGATTATCACTTCCAGGTTTTATTTAAAATATTAAAGAAACTGGGCTATGAGTGGGCAGATCAGTTATTTCACCTTTCATACGGAATGGTAGAACTTCCTGAAGGTAAAATGAAATCCCGTGAAGGAACTGTTGTAGATGCTGATGATCTGATGCAGGAAATGTATGCTACTGCAAAATCAAAAGCTCAGGAACTTGGGAAACTGGAAACGTTGTCTGAAGAAGATAAAGAAGCATCATACGAAACCGTAGGATTGGGAGCCTTGAAATATTTCATGCTAAAAGTGGACCCAAAGAAAAAAATGCTTTTCAACCCTGCAGAAAGTATTGATTTCAACGGAAATACAGGACCGTTTATTCAGTATACCTATGCCCGTATTCAGTCATTGTTAGCTAAGGCAGGTTATGCACAACAAGAAACTGCAGATATTGTCTTAAACCAATTTGAAAAAGAATTGATTATGCAATTGGCTAATTTTAAAACGGTAGTTGCCAAATCAGCAGAAACATTAAGTCCTGCGCTGGTAGCCAACTATATATATGACCTTGTAAAATCATACAACTCATTCTATCAGAATAATCCAATTCTGAATCAGGATGATGAAAATGTAAAACAATTCCGTTTAAATTTATCGGATGTCACTGCGAAGACCATTAAGAAGTCTTTAGAGCTTCTGGGAATCGGAACAGTAAACAGAATGTAAAAAACAGACCTCCTGAACTTTCAGGAGGTTTTTTATTTTTGTGAAAAGTAAATATATAATTCCGGTTAATCGAATCAGAAAAATCTAGCACCCGAGCTTTTATCCCTTTTCATTCTCACCATGCATTTGTTTCAGACTGTCAGCATACAGCTTGGCTGCATTCCATCTTGCATGTTTGGAAAGAACTACAGGATATCCTTTTTTATAGGTATAAACCTTGGTGAATTTTGCTCCAAAAAATATCAGCATACAGGAATAATTAATCCACATCATAATCAGAATAACCGTCCCGGCAGCTCCAAAAGTGGAGGTTGGTTTCATCTGGCTGAAATATAAGCTTAGCAAAAATTTTCCTAATGTAAATAACACGGTTGTAAGGAAAGCACCTCTCCAAACCGATTTCCAGGTGATCTGAACATCCGGAAGAACTTTAAACATTAAAGCAAATAAAAGCATAACAAGTCCAAAGCCTATTGAAAAGTTGACTAATTCTACCAGCATATAGGTTTCAAAACCGAAATATTGGGTAATGATGGTATTAAAAAGGCTGATTAATGAAGAAAGAATCATGGTAATCATCAATAAAAAGCCGAGAATAAGAATCATACCCAGAGAATTGGCTCTATCCAGTAAAAATTTTAATAATGCTTTCTTCGGAGCAGATTCCACATCCCAAAGTGAATTTAATGTATGCTGAAGCTGAAAGAATAGGGTTGTAGAACCGAAAACCAATGCGCCTACTCCTACGGCTTTCATAAAAATATTCTTTTTATCAATGAGTGCTCCGGCGAGCATGCCTTCAATACTTTTAGCAACATCCGGTCCCATAATCCCGCTGATCTGAGTGCTGATCTGTCCCCGGATAGCCTCTTCACCAAAAAAATTACCCAATACCCAAATAATAATGATCAATAATCCCGGAATTGAAAAGATCGCATAATAGGCAAGACTTGCCGAATCTTTTGATGCGGAAGAACTATTCCATTCTGTAAAGGTGTCTTTTAAAACTTCCCAGAAAAATTGAGCATTTTTGATCATATTAAAAAGGATATCCGATGGCAATATTTAAAATAAGATTATCTTTTCTCCAGCTAGGATCTCCGAAATTAATTTTATCGAAAGTCCATCTGTCCCCTTTTTCATAATAAGGAACTCTCAAAGGCATGGCTAAATCCAGCCTTAAAATCAGGATAGAGAAATCAAGTCTCAGACCAACTCCGGCACCCACGGCAATTTCGTTTAAAAAATCTTTTGAAAATGCAGCGCCCGGTCTGTCCTTATCGCTGTTGATTAACCAAATATTTCCGGCATCAACAAAGGCGGCAACATTTAAAAATTTATAGAGGTTGGCTCGGTACTCTGCATTTAATTCCAGCTTAATATCTCCGGACTGATCAAAAAAGCCTCCCTCCGGTAATGTTCTGGGGTCAAAGCTTCCCGGTCCCAATGTTCTTGCACGGAATGCACGGATACTGTTGCTACCTCCTGAGAAAAATTGTTTAGAGAAAGGGATATATTCTGAGTTTCCATAAGGGTAAGCAATTCCTGCAATTAGCCTTGTGGCAAGAGACGTTTTCTCCGTAAATTTATGATAGAATCTTAAGTCATTTTCAATTTTGGCGTATTGACTAAAGGGAATTCCGAAGATTTCTTTTTCCTTGCCTTTTTTGGCATTGGCACCTGTAACAAGCCCTGTAATATTTCCTGCAAGATCCAAAGTTCCTTTATAATAGAAGGTATTTTTTCTCGGAAGCATGGTATTGGTATAAGTATAAGAGTAGGTAGGCCCGAAAATAAGCTGCTCTTGCACAACTCTTTGCATGGCTGCGTTATTGGCGGAGATCGAATCATATAATTTGGTGACCTTAGCGGGCGAAACCAACGTAATATCGATTACTTTCAATTCATGTTCTTTTCTTATATTTTCTTTCCACACATATCCGAATGAGCCGGTAAAATTATTAAGAGTATAATATTGAGTACGGTTCTGGAATTCATATCCCAATGTAATATTGGTTCTTGGTACAAAAGCACTCGAAGAATTAAAACGGAATGGTGCCACAATTCTCGGAATGGAAAGCTGTACATTCGTCCCCGCCCGGAAAATGTTGTTGGCATCTTTGGGTCCTCCCATCTGAAAATCAAAAGCTCCGTAAATTGCTGCTTTAAATTGTTCTGCTCCTCTGAAGAAGTTTCTGTGCGTCCAGTTCAGATTGAGCTCTCCACCTCCATAGTTGGCAGAGTTTGTTCTTCCTAAAGCCTCTAACCGTAGTGACTGGATTTGTCTTGGAGTCAATAAATAATAGGTGTCAAATTTATGATGTAAAGAATCTGAGGTTACAAACTCATTTTTCACAAACTTGAAAACACCAAGACTGATTAATCTATTTAAGGTTAAATTATGATTGGAACGGTTGTAAAGATCTCCCTTTTTAAAATATAAAGCTCTGTCAAAGATTTTTGGTTTGAATTTATGCTGCGGATCAATCACATAAATGTCGTCAAAGGCATATTTTGAAAGAGAATCTTTATTCATCGGAATGCTGTACTTCCCATCTTTTACATCCTGAATATTATAATTAGGAAATACAATAACATTATCAATGCTAAATTGTTGAGTCGCCAGATCAGGAGTATTATCTTTAAGTTTTACGTTAAGCTCAACCTTATGATTTTTGTTTACCGTACTGTCTGCCTGTACAATAATATTATCAGGGTGGAAATAATAGAATCCCCTTTCTTTTAATCCATTATCAATTCTCTCTCTTTCAGTTTTAATGACATCCAGATCAAAAGGCTTTCCATTTTTTAACAATGTTTTTCCTGTTAAATTCTGAATTTCCTGATTAACCAAAGTAGAATCTTTCTGAAATTTAACACCATCGATCAGGTACCTGGCTCCGGGTCTTACCGTATAAATAACTTTGGCTCTCTTATTTTTTGAAACGGTGTCATAGGTTGCTTTTGCATTGAAATATCCTTTGTTTTCAGAATAATTCTCAATAATATCTTTATTGAATTCACGATCTACGTCGCCCAGCAGAACCGGCTTTTCACCTACTTTATATTTGAGCCAATAATTAAAACCTTTATCTTTCTTAGGCTCTTTAGCGATATTGTAGAAATATAATTTGGGACGCAACCCCAAAAATGTAGAATTTGGCTTAGGTCTCAAATTGTCTTCCAGGGCAGACTGAAGGTCTTTTTTCTCCTGTTTTGAAATTGTATCGTTTGCAATTTTTACTTCAGCACCTGTGTACAGCATCTGACCTTCTTTCAAAAATCGGGTATTGCTGCAGGAAATTATTGTAGATACCAATCCGGAAGCCAACAGATATTTACAATATGTATGGAACTTGTTATTCATTATTTAAATTCTACCACTTGGTTATTTTGATTCTTTTTGGTTTTCTTCTCTTTTGATTTTTGGAAAATCTCCCGGAATTTATCGTAATCCAACGTGATGATAAATCCAAGTCCGGTTTCTATGATTTGTCCTTGAAGTGCCACCTGATATTCATCTTTACGGTAAGCACGTAACATATACCGTCCGTCTTTAGAAAGGCTATAATCTACGGAAACATTACCTGCTATATTAGTCATACTTTCATTTTGACGGGCTTGTCCTTCCAATCCGAAATTACTTCCTACGGTTACCTTTAATCGGTCATTGAGTAATTTTTTACTGATATCCACATTAAGGTCGGTTCTGGTATTTTTTTGTCCGGTTGAATAATCTTCTGAAGAATCAAGTCCAAAGTTAAGATCAACTCCTTTAATTAAATCTGCTGCCAGATTATTTAATTGTTGAGAAAGTATTTTACTCACACTTTGTCTTGCCATGGTTTCAGCAGACATTCCGGCACCACTTTCAAATGGATTTTCTCCGATGAAACGATTCAGAAGCAACAGAGCAAAAACCTGTTTATTCATTTCAGACTCCTGAGTTCTGAGCTGAGCTAGTTTTTGATCAATAACATCCTTTACATTGCTCGATATAGAGTTGTTCTTTTCTTCAGTAGTAATGTCAAAACTAAGCTGAGGTTTTAACAGTTCTCCTTTCATTTTTAATAAGGTGTTGAAAGGCACTCTCTGCTTATACTGATTCATTTCCGATGCACTGCGGCCAGTGATTTGCTGTTCCACAAGATCAATTGGCGGAGCTTCAGTTTTATATACAGCGGTAATATTCATCTGGGCCATTGTTGGTTCTCCTGTCCAGGTAATCGTACTTCCTTTCTGAATATCAAACTTACGCTTCAGGAAACTTACTGTTAGGTCATAACTTCCTTTATTTACTTCATAAACGCCTACCAAGGTTGTTTTTCCGGAAGGATCAATTCCTCCGGTTAATTCAGCTTCCCCCTGTAACTGTACAAAATCACCATTGGCCTTATCGATAACTACCGAAAGTTTTGCCTCTTTGTTTACCTCAATATTGACACTTACGTCCATTCCTTTGATACGGCTTTGGGCATTAAGAGAATCTGTTTTGATGGTTTTATTTAAAACCACCTGATCCTGGTCCACAAATTCTACAATACCATCTCTTTCCTGTAGTGACGGATTAGATTGAGGAAGTACAAAAGTGAAATCAGTATCTTCTGAAACACTCAATCTGCCATCTACTTTTGGTAGATCCAGATTTCCACGGATATGAAGTCCGGCATCAATGGCAAGAACACCATACATCATGGCATCGTTCGATTTTTGGGAGTTGACCACCTTGAAATCTTTAGCATTTACATTAAGGTTAAATGCAAAATCTCTGTAAGTCTGTGTAAGAACCTGTCCGTCAACAATCAATGAATTTCCGTCCTTATCGTTGATTTTAAACTTATTGAATTCAATCCCACGGCTGGTGAAATCAATTTCATCGTTGAGCTTTCTGAAATCACTGCCGGTTTTTGCAATTTCCAGACCTGCATCATTCAGTTTTACTTTTCCTAAAATATTCGGTTTATCTGTACTGCCGGTCACTTTTAAATTTCCTGAAAGATAACCTTCGGTATTCGTAATGGCATTCATTGAAAAGCCCTGAAGCGTTTTCATCTGAAGCTTATTGATGGCCATATTCAGATCAAATGAGCTTGAAGACGTATTGTAATCTCCAAGAATTTTCACATCATTATTATTTCCGGAAAGGGCGATATCGGCATTTAAAACATTCGGTGAAGCGTTATTTACTTTTACGGCAAGATTTCCTACAGGACTTCCATATACAATCAAATCGGAAATATTTAAATCAGAATTAAAAGTCATTTTTTTTGTCACATCCCTTAATTGAGCCGTTCCGTTGATGGTTCCTCTTGCCAGTACCGTATCCTTTTTAATCAGTTCTGTAATGGTTTCAATTTTAAAATCTTTCAACGAAACATTTAAAGGACTGCTTGGGCTATTCGTTTCAGACTGAAGTGAAATCTGGCTGTTTCCATTTGACAAAATAAAATTGTCTGCCAGAATTCCTTTGCTGCTGATCTGGATTTTATTGTTTTCGGCAACATTCCAGTCGGTGTAATTCAGTTTTAAACCGTTTGGATTTAAAGATATTTCAGTAATGTCATTCAATGATTTTGCATTTCCTGCAATGAGGAACTGGGTGGCGTCTTTGTTATCCTTTGTAGTGACATTGTAGTTGATGGTATTGTTGGCAACATCTCCGCCAATATTAATTTTATTTAATGAAAAGCTGGAACTTTTTAAAGCGGCAACATTAAGATTATACTGTAAAGCCTGGTTTTCATTGGTGACTTTTAAAGTCCCTTTTTCAATGGAATTTTCACCATACAATAAACGCGGAATCTGCCCGTCAAGCTCAATTTTCTGCGAATCGGCATCATAGTTTCCTGTTATATTGATGGTTTCAAAATCTTTCAGATCAGGTACGAATTTTCTGATTAAATCATCATTTTTGACCTTTGCGGTAAAGGCAAAGTGTTGTCCCGGATCAATTTTTTGCTTTTTGTCAGGCTTCTGAAACTGATAATACTGATTGATGGTCTGCGTTAACGCACCAAAAATCTGGGTTAGTTTATATTTACCTTTCAGCTCAACATCTGCAACTTGTGAGTTGAAAAGAATTTGTGTAGAGTCTTTGGTTGAAGAAGCTTTCAGATTAACTTCCTGTACAGGATATACCTCTTTGGTATCAGAAAAAGCAAAGTCTTTAAGGTTAAGATATCCGTTCAGGTTGTTCGGATCTAAACTTGTGAAATCACCATCTATTTTTCCTGCAATAATCATAGGTTTTTCGTAGAAACCAAGTTTATTGACATCCAGTTTGATGACTTCTCCATTTACTTTTACGGTAGGATTTTTTTCGTCATAAATCCCTGAAGCAGTCAATTGTAAATTGGCATTAGGATCTTTTGAATCTAAAATAACATGATAAGCTCCTTTATTGATTTTACCCGTTAAATTCATATTCTGATAACGATACCCTTTGTAGACTGCAGAGGCAACATGTCCTTTCAGATCTGCATTGGCATTTTTAAAATCAAAACTTTCTCCTTTTGCATTAATTTGTGCAGTGACCGGCCCTATATCTTTATTTTGAATGATTTTTCCAACCTGTATTCCCTGAAGATTGGCTTTTACATCATATAATTCGTGATTTTTTCTACGCATATCGACATTGGCAACAATAGCCGCATTTCCAAGGGTAGAGTAGAGGTTAAGATCCGTGGTAACCATTTTAGTTGTTCCCTTTGCATTCCCTTTTATACTGAAGTTCGATGGAAGGGAAATATTGGAAGGAATGGTATTTTTCGGAACAAGATTGAAAATCGTTTTGGCATTGGAAGAAAGTTCGCCGATTCTCAGATCATAATACAACTGATCAGGATTCATTGCATTTTTGATTTTTCCTGATGCTTCCACCCTTAATTGATCCAATCCAGAAACCTTAAGATCCCGAATCAGAAGATCATTTACACTTCCTTTTACATTGGCGTTTACGTTTAAGATTGTGTTTGGATATTTGTTGAATGGAACCGTATTTTTTAATGTAGGAACCAGGTTTAAAATATCAGAAAAACCTATTCTGGAATCTTTGATATTGGCTGAAATTTTTACAGCGCCCAGATTGGAAGTAAGTTCATCTATTGAATTGTAATTCAGGATAACCTCATTACGTAACAACGTTTTTGGAGTTTGCAGATACAAATCTTTCAGATAAGCCTCTTTTTCAGCATACACAAAATCTGTATTGAACTTTTGAATATCAAGCCCTCTTGATTCCTTTATTTCTGCAGAGTTTACCGTTCCGGCAAAGGTGTTGTTTTCCATTTTGAAACTTCTGACCTCAACATTCATTTTTGAAAAATTCATGTGATTGAAGTCCATTCCCTGTTTTGTAGGAGCAATGGCGGTATTGTTGTAGGTTGCTTTTACATCATTCAAAACTAATTTTCCTAAAAGAAGATGCATTGCTTTATCCTGATCTGAAGCTTTTGAAACTTCCGGTTCTGCGGATTTTTTTGGATTGGCATTTTGGGCAGGAAGATAAAGATTGGCATTAATATCTGCCCCAGAAAGAAATACATTGGCTACGTTGTAAGAATTGTTTTCAAGGTCAAGCTTATTAACTTTCGTACTTAATTCTTTAAATAAAACTTTTGCAAATGTTTTGGTATTTTCATCACCGTAGTCAATGTCAAAATTGGTAAGTTTGATGCCTCTCAAACCAATATTCATCGGTTGCTTTTTATTCAGAGAGTCTACTTTTTTCTCAACTTTTTTGGTTACTTCTTCTACAATATCCTGCTTCAGTTTTAATTTCAATCCGTCCAGATTAATATCATTAACGGCGTAAGTGTTTTTACTGAGATCAAACTTTTTAACCCGGGTATCAAATGATTTAAAGTATAGATTGATATCGTTTTTAGATTGCTGATCATTAAAAGTTACCCCGATATCTTTTAAATTAATTTTATCAAGAGAAATGATAAACGGCTTGGAAGAACTCTCTTCTTTATCGTTAGTGGCAAAAGCATCAATAATATAATCAAAATTGAATTTTCCATCTGCTTTTCTGACCACATTGGCACGGGCACCCTGCATCTCTACGGAAGTGATGTCTGCTGTAGAATTGATGAGCTTCAACATATGGAGACCAACATCCAGCTTTTTGACTGCCAGAAGTGTATCAACATCTTGTCCTTTGAGGTAAAGATTCTCCATGACAAGACTGTTCGGAAATCCTATATAGACCCTTTCGAGGCTTACTTTAGTTTTGATTTTTTTCTCAAGATAAACAACAAGCTTGTCCTTAATAAAGTTTTGAACAGCCGGAAGTCTTAAACTTAAGATCAGTAGGGTAAGTAAAACCACTATTGAAATAAAGGTTATTACAATACGCCTTAAGAGTTTTGTGGTGTTGATTTTCAGTTTCAAATTCGGTGTGGTTTCTAACAAAGATAATAATACTAAATTATTTACACTTTGTTGTGGTACCCTTTACGAATGCAAAAATCCTGCCTTGGCTGCCTTATTATGGAATTTTTAGTTTAGTAGTTGTCAAGTGAATAGTTGAGTAAGACGAGCCAAGGTGTGGATTTTATTCTTTAAAAAAGCCCCCTTTATATCATTTTTTAATGTTGAAAAGGTTAGTTAGCAAAAATGAAAATTCAAATGTTAGTGTAGTTGTAAAGGGGGCTGGCATGGTTTGTTTATATCATTGAGGTAATAAATTTTTAATTGTTTCCGTTTTCCCATTTCACTTCTTCTCCCTGCGGTGCGGCACCACCTTGTGCTGCTGTGATTGGAGAAGATTCCTGATTGATGTGATAAATGTAAGCCGCAATTTTTTCAGCATCTTTTCCTGTGATTGTTCCCTCTTTAATAAAAGGCCTCATCGTAGGGTTGTTGGGTGAACCATTCTCAAGCATCCAGAAAACATTTTTGAATAAGCTTTTTTCTTTGATGTTGATCCAATGCGTGTCGGTAAGATTAGGGCCGATTCCTCCCTTACCACCGTCACCATGACAGGTTACGCAATTGGTTTTGAAAAGTTCCTGACCTTCTGCAATATTGTCTGCGCTGTATTTTGCCGTTTCCAGATTGATCTGGGGAGCTGTTTTTTCATATTCTGCGATGGAAGCCAGCATGGTTTTCGTTTCTTTGGTATATTCGGCTTCCGGATGGGCATAATCTGTGAAAGAAAATGCTGTCAGATATACTACGCAGAAAATACATCCGAACCAGAACAGGCCGATCCACCATTTTGGAAGTGAATTATCAAGCTCCGTGATTCCATCAAAACCGTGGTCAATAAGAATATCTTTTTCTTCAGTGACTGATTGTTTTTTGAAGGCAGAATTCCATAGTTTCTGATAATAAGGAACACTTTTTTCTGCCAGGTACTGTTTTTTTTCTTCCTCTGAAAGTCTGCTGAAGCTTTCATTTTCAATCATATCTCCGATAGAATTCATGATCATCAGAAGAATGATGGCAATTAATATCAGCGCCCAGAAAAACGGCGAAGTAAAATATCCTGAATCACTGGCAAACATTTCAAAGGCCATGATCGTTAAACCTATCGTTACTGCGATATATACTGAAATTGGGGTTCTCGTTTTCATTGCAATACAATTTTAATATTACTCAACACTCGCTGTTTGAATCTGTGTGGTTTTGATATCCGTACCTAATCTTTGCAGGTAGGCAATCATGGCTACAATTTCTCTCTGTTCAAGAGGTACATAAGCAGATCCTTTTGCTGTTTTTTCTTTTACCATCTGATCTTTTACGTCTGTAGCTTCTGAATAAATTCTTTCTACAATTGCTTTAGACTGGTTGTCTGCCCATTGATTGGCAGAGTCGATCTGAGCTTTTGTATAAGGAACATCGAAGGAGTTTTTCATCAGCTTCATTTTATCTACCATTTGAGTCCGATCCAGTTTGTTGGTAATTAACCATGGGAAACGTGGCATGATAGAGCCTGCAGAAGTAATTCTTGGGTTATACATATGTTTAAAATGCCATGAATCCGGGTTTCTGCCACCTTCTCTGTGAAGGTCCGGACCTGTTCTTTTAGATCCCCATAAGAATGGCCTGTCATAAATAAACTCTCCAGCTTTAGAATACTGACCATTTTTTCCTTCAAATCTTAACACTTCATCACGGAAAGGTCTGATCATCTGTGAGTGACAAGAATTACATCCTTCACGAACATATAAATCTCTTCCTTCCAGCTCCAATGGAGTGTATGGTTTTACCGAAGTAATGGTAGGAACACTTTGTTTTAATGACAGAGTAGGAACAATTTCCACAAGCCCACCGATTGCTATGGTAATGAATGCCAGGATAGAAAGCAGTACAGGTGTTCTCTCCAGCCAAAGGTGTACGCCTTCTCCTTCTTTTCTGTTGGTGCCAATGTTAGCCAATGCAGGTGCTTCTGCGGGAACTTCTTTCTGGAATGAACCGGCTTTGATGGTTTTAATAACATTGATGACCATTAAAATGGCTCCGGACAGATAAAGAATTCCGCCCAGGAATCTCATTTTAAAGTAAGGAATAATCGCTGTAACCGTATCCAGCCAGTTTTTCCATAACAAGGTGCCGTCCGGGTTGAATTGTTTCCACATCAATCCTTGGGTGAATCCTGAAATATACATGGGTACTGCATAGAAAATAATTCCTAATGTTCCCAGCCAGAAGTGCCAGTTGGCCAATTTTTTAGACCAAAGTTGAGTTTTCCACATGATCGGAACCAGATAATAGATCACCCCGAAGGCCATGAAACCATTCCATCCAAGAGCTCCCAAGTGTACGTGGCCAATTACCCAGTCGGTATAATGCCCGATTTTATTTAAAGATTTTGTTGCTAATAAAGGACCTTCGAAGGTTGCCATCCCATAGCAGGTAACGGCGACTACAAAGAATTTAAGGATAGGATTTTCTCTTACTTTATCCCAGGCTCCTCTTAAGGTAAGAAGGCCATTCAGCATTCCTCCCCATGATGGTGCAATCAACATGATAGAGAATCCGGTACCTACAGCCTGGGCCCAGGCAGGTAATGCTGTATATTGCAGGTGGTGAGGGCCGGCCCAAAGGTATACGAAAATCAACGACCAGAAGTGGATAATAGATAATTTGTATGAAAATACCGGGCGTTGTGCCGCTTTTGGCATAAAGTAATACATCAGACCTAATACAGGGGTAGTCAGTACGAATGCTACTGCATTGTGCCCATACCACCATTGTACTAAGGCGTCTTTTACACCTGCATATACAGAATAAGATTTCCAGCTTGTGAAAGATAACGGAACCTCCAGGTTATTAAAGATATGCAGCATCGCTACGGCAATCCATGTAGCCAGGTAAAACCAGATTGCAACATATAAATGTCTTACTCTTCGTTTAGCAATGGTTCCGAACATATTGATTCCGAAGATGACCCATGAGAAGGTAATTAAAATGTCGATTGGCCATTCGTGTTCGGCATATTCTTTAGAAGTATTGATTCCCATCAGGAAAGTAATAACGACACTGATAATCATCAACTGCCATGACCAGAAATGAATCCATGAAAGAGTATCACTATACATTCTTGTTTTCAGCAGCCTTTGCATACTGTAATAGGCGCCACAGAAAAAGGAATTACAAACGAAAGCAAAAATTACGGCACTTGTATGGAGCATTCTGATTCTTCCGAAGCCCATCGCTCCCTGAGTATTGATTAATCCCTGAATATTGCCCGATGCTAAACTTTTAATCGTAGTGTCGTCTGTACCGAATAAAAATTCAGGTAATTCAGGATAAAAAAGCATCAATGCGGCAGTAAGCCCCAGCAGAAATCCGACAAGTCCGAATACGATAGTAGCATAGAGGAATGCCCTGACAATATTATTGTCATAATTAAATTTTTGCGTCTCCATAAATTCCAATAGTGTTTACCGAAGTGATATTTTCTCTGAAAGAAGCTTATTTTCGCCTTTTTCTATATTGAAAATAAATATCATGTAACGTGTATAATGTTTTGCCAAAGGTATTTATTAACTTTGTTGAAGGCTAATAGATAATCTTCTAAAGTATACCGAAAACTACTAAAACAAAAACGATGAAAGTATGTGGACAAAATATCAGAAAAATCCGTAGGAGCAGAGATCTTACGCAGGAGTACATGGCCTTTGAAATGGGAATTTCCCAGAAAGCCTATTCCGATATTGAAAACTCCAAGGTGAAGATTAACCTGGATATCCTGACTAAAATATCTGATATTTTAGAGATCAGGCCATCTGATATCTGTAGCATCTCTCATAAATGTGGAGTGGATGACGTATATGAAGATAAATATCAGGGATTGGTAGAGTATATGAAAAAAAATAATATTTCAATTCCGAAAGAATACCTGTAGCTTTTATATTAAATTTTAGTAATATAAAATAACAACCTCCTCATATACCTGAAGGAGGTTATTATTTGTTGCAAAGCTTGTGTTTCTAGTGGTAAGCCTGATTTAAACGCCTGAAGGGGGAACAAGTATTTATTGTATTAAATATATTATAATAGATATAGTATTCATAAATAATTATGTAGAAAAAAATTCACATAATTGTGGATAAATATTTACAATAATTATAATTTTCTATAATATATTTGTCTTGTAAATAATGCCGGCCTAACTGAATGAAGCTCCTGTCCTTTATTTTATTGATGCTTTTTCTATCTGTCAACGGACAAAGCTATACGATTCAATCGTATAATATGGATAACGGTTTGCCTCAAAACAGTATCAAAGACATTGTGAAGGATAGGTATGGCTTTATCTGGCTGTCTATGGAGGGGCGAGTTGTTCGCTATGATGGAAGTCGATTTACGCAATACAATAATTTTAAGTTTGAAAATTTAAGCTTCGGGGATTTCTATGGTAACATTATCAATGACAGGATCACTATTTTTAATGATTCCGAAAAAGACGGGTTGCTGATTTCCCAAAGATATCCTCATCCCGCATCTTCTAATATCGTTACCAACCCGAATACCACTGCGACAACGCACGGCAAAATAGGGAAGAGGCTTGTCAAAAATAATATTACCGTAAGATTCGTTTCCTATATTGATTCTTACTTTATTCAACTGGAAAAAGGTGCTTACTATTTTGAGAACAACAGTATTATTTATGTTGATCAAAAAAATAAAAAAGAAACAAAAGTAGCCCTGGAGTTTTCACGTAATCGGTTAAAACGATTGTTTGTTCATGGTGAATATGTTTTTATTGCTGATCCCGAAAAGAAACAGATATTGCAATTGTATCAGGGGAAATATTCTTATATCAATGCTCCATCTCTTTATACCGATCCCGATACAAAAGTCTACTGGCAGCAGATATCCGGCCAGGTTTTTATGATCAATCATGGGAAGATCTACAAAAGTCAGTTTTCGGATGGCAATCTGAAGCTTTCTTATGTATTAGAATATAAAGAGATTGATAAGGAAATTTCAGGGGCTATGTTCTATGATGAGGTTTTTAATAAATTATATATTGGAAGCTCTATTAATGGATTGAAAATTTTAAGTCTTTCTGATTTTTCTGTTTCTGTAAAAAATCTGCCGTACCAGGATGAGGTCTGTTATGCATCAATTCCGTATGGTAATAGTTCTATACTGACTCAGGAAGGAATCACATATTATAAAGACAGGTCCGAAAGATTGTATAAAGTTCCTCAATCTTATGATAAGCGATATATTTTTCGGGATAATTCAGGAAATCTTGTGTACAGAGAAAACAATTCTATTCATGTACGATATAAAAATACCGGTTTTACTAAGTATGATTCCATTTCGTTTAAAGAAAAAGAGATTGACGGAATATATAAAAGTGGAGGATTGTATATGGCATCTGTTGTAAGTGGAAAGCAGCCGTATCTTTATCTATTTAGTCACGATAATTTTAACAAAATTGAGAGGCGTATTCCCTGTCATGATAATATTGACACGGTTTTAAGGTACAATGAAGATCTTCTTTACCTAGGAGGCAGTAGTGGAGTTGATGTTTTCTCTCTCTCGCAGAATAAAGTAGTGGAGCATATAGGAAAGGGCCTTCCTGTAAAACAAATCATACAAACCGGGGATGGAAATATCTGGTTCACGACCTACAATCGTGGAATTTATCTGATAAAAAATCAGAAAGCAATTAAGCTTCCTGTGGATAAAAATAATTTCCTGGCCAATGCTCATTATCTGTTGGAGGATAAGAATTCCAATGTATGGATCTCGTCTGATAACGGATTGTTTAGAGTCAATAAAAACATACTCCTCCGGTATATGGAGTTTCAAAAAGGAATTGTTACCTACTACCGCTACACTAAAGATCATGGTTTTTTGAATAATGAATTCAATGGCAGTGCTTATCCTTGCGGTCATATTCTTGAGGATGGGCAATTTGTTTTTCCTTCGATGGCCGGGTTTGTATTCTTTACCCCTCAAAATGTTAAAACCTATTATCCCGGAACACAAGATATCTATCTTGAGAAAGCAAGAGTAAAAGGACAAATAGTTCAGATAGGAGATAAGCTTCTTCTAAAACCCGGGTATAAAAATGCTGATATATACATTGATCTTCCTTATTATGCTGATCTGGAGAATATTTATCTTCAGGCAAAATTGATGGGAGGAGAAGACAATCAATGGGTTAATATTAAAAATGATAAGACTTTCAGATTAGCCAATATAGAACCCGGGAAATATAGTTTGCAGATTAGATTTTTATCTTCAGAAGGCGGAAAATTTGTGTATAAAAGTCTGTCGGTGGAGATTGAAGCCTATTTTTATCAGACGCTTACCTTTAGAATATTGATAGTAGGGCTCGTTATGTTGGCTTTTGTCATTATCCTTCAGATCAGAACTAATTTTTTAAGATTAAAGAATAAAGTATTAAAAAATACTCTTGTTCACAGAGACAGGGAATTAAAGGAGACTCATAATAAGCTTAAAAATGAGTCCGATTACCAAAAAAAACTGATAGAGAGCATAAGCCATGATATTACCACCCCGGTAAAATTTATTTCCCTTTTGTCACAGGAATTATACGAATCTGAAGATCCCAAAAATCAGAAAAAATATTTTGACAGTATTTATAAAACTTCCGAACAGCTGTATAAGTTTACTTTAAGCCTTAAAGAATATACGGAATTGTATAAACAAAAAAATACAGAAGAAGAGGAACATATTATTCATGATTTAATTGAGGCTAAAAAGCTCTTGTTTGAAGAGATTGCTGCCCGGAAAAATACATTTATCTATAATTTTTGCGATCATCATGCATCAACAACTGTTAATAAAAATATTCTTCTGGCCATTTTCCATAATATCATTGATAATGCAGTAAAAAACACAACAGATGGAGAGATCGTGATAACATCATCCTCAACTCATTCTCATCTGGAAATCTGTATTGCCGATACGGGCAGTGGGATGTCTGATGACCAGAGAACCTATTATTTCGGTTTGTTTCATAAAAAAGAAAATCTGATTTTCAAAAATTATGGACTCGGATTACACATGGTCGTTCAGCTCATGATGAAAATTGATTCTGAAATGACTTTTCATAAAAATACTCCGAAGGGAACAATCATTAAAATCATTATTAAAATATGACAAAAAAAATATTAATTGCAGATGACCATCATGTGGTAAGAATCGGGACAGCCATGATTCTGGAGAAAAATTTTGATTATTTTGAAATCGGTTTTGCGGAGACCTATCAGGAAGTTAAACAGAAAGTAGAAACAGAAAAATTTGACCTGGTCATCCTTGATATTGAACTTCCGGGAAGTATTCTTAAATCAATGGTTAAAGAAATTAAAAACATATCCGAAGATACCAAGGTTTTAATATTCACTTCCTATAAAGAAAATATTGCCATTCAGTATATTGAAGAAGGTGCCGATGGTTTTTTAAATAAATTGAGTGATTCCGCAAGCTTTGTGAAAGCAATTGAAGGTATTTTTAAAGATGGCTACTATTATACCCCTGAAGTACTGAATGAAATGGTGAAAGGGGCGAAAAACAAAAAAGCGTCGGAACTCCTATCCGAAAGAGAATTGCAGGTTTTTAACCTTCTGGCAAAAGGAAACGGAAATCTTGAGGTGGCCAACATACTGGATATTCAGGAGTCAACTGTTGGAACTTACAAAAGAAGGATTTACCAAAAATTAAAGATTACCAATATAGTTGAGTTACTGGCAATTTACAACGAATTGCATTAACTGTACCACTCAATAATGTCATAATACCAGTACGATCTTGTAAAAAAATGCGTACAGAATCTATAAGCAATATCCTCATTTTTCGCAGTAAGTTGGTCCTGTGAAAAATCCTGTTGCATCAATGAAGTGACGGGTTGATAGTATGATTGATATTAAATTCCCTTAGATTCTAGATTATGAGAAAAAAATTACTTTTCATGACCTTCTTAACAGGTTTAGGCTGTGCGATGGTCAATGCTCAGAGTGGTAATATAGGAGTAAATACTCCCAATCCCGGCAGTAGTCTGACGGTAAACGGTTCTTTTGCAGCGGCATATAAAACAGTCTCTACTGGGGGCTTGGTAGGAGCTAATGATTACTATATCGCTTATAATTCAGCTGGCAACGGAACTCTTACTTTACCTGCAGCGATCAATGGAGCCGGTAATTTTGCAGGACGCACTTACCATTTTAAGAATACAGGAACAGGAGATCTTTTTATTGCTGCTAATGGTTCGGAGCTCATCGATAATCAAAACGGCATCGGTGCCGGAGTTTCTACCCTTACAATTCCTACCGGATATTATGCATTTCTGGTAAGTAAAGGAACTACAACTGGTTCCACATGGGAGCTGGTATTATATTCGAATTCGAATACGATGCCTTCGTCAGACAATACCTATCCTTTTGCTACCCAGGCTACCCAAATCCGACAAAGCTGTGACGCAACTCCCAATCCTTCCAGTCCATGGATTCGAACCGCAATTGTTTACCAGAACACTATTCTTAACAAAGGCGGAGTTGTAAATACAGCTACAGGAGCGTTTAAGGCCCCTACCGATGGCTATTATGTAATTAATGGAAGCACCCAATTTGATAATGGAGGAATGCCAGCTCCTCCTCCAACTTTTACCTGGACAACCTTGTACTTGATTAAAAATTACGCTCCTAATAATGTGGGAACTGTATTAGTTCAGTCTTATCAACCTACGGCAACCGTAGTTTTTGGTTCAAGTGTTTCAACGATGACTTATCTGGCTGCCGGAGATACTGTAACAATGGCTTCCGTAGCGGGTGTATCCACAGGAAGTAAATATGAGGTGGTAACGAGCTCAATGTATGGATATAAAATAGCAAATAAATAATTTTTTTCTAAAATAAGAATAGGCCTCAGCAAATTGTTGAGGCTTTTATTGCACTCTAAAAATTAGATTAAGTAAGAAAATGCAGCTTATCTTTGATTGATGAATTGTCAATTTACCCCATAGAATGTGAATTTCTCTGAAAAGTTTTTATATATTTAGCGACCGAATAATTCATTCAATGAGCAACGAAAATAAAACAGGACAAAACGAGACTTTAGTTAGAGGATTAACAAATCGACACATACAATTAATTGCCCTTGGAGGTGCCATAGGAACCGGATTATTTCTGGGAATCGGGCCTGCTGCCGTACTGGCGGGACCATCGGTTATTTTAGGATATGCCTTAGCAGGAATCATTGCCTTTTTTATCATGCGTCAGCTTGGTGAAATGGTTGTTCAGGAACCTGTTTCAGGAAGTTTTAGTTACTTTGCCTACAAATATTGGGGAAATTTCCCGGGTTTTGCCTCCGGATGGAACTACTGGATTCTCTATATTCTGGTGAGTATGGCTGAACTTACAGCAATCGGGCACTATATTCATTTCTGGTGGCCGGAAATTCCGCTTTGGGTGTCCAGTTTATTTTTCTTTATCATCATTAATGCGTTAAATCTTGCTTCTGTAAAGGTATATGGAGAAACAGAATTTTGGTTTTCCATTATCAAGGTAGTCGCCATTATTGCAATGATTATCTTCGGGGTGTACCTTTTGATAAGCGGAACCGGAGGTGAGAAAGCAAGTATTACGAACTTATGGAATGATGGCGGGTTTTTCCCGAAAGGATTATTCAATAAAACGGAAACCGGATACTCGGGATTATTTGCTGCAATGGCTATGGTCATGTTCTCTTTCGGAGGATTGGAGTTGATCGGGATTACAGCAGCAGAAGCAAAAAATCCTGAAAAAACAATTCCACAGGCAACCAATCAGGTAATCTACAGAATTTTAATTTTCTACGTAGGAGCCTTGGTGATTTTATTTTCATTAAGTCCGTGGAGAGAGATTACGGAGGGATCAAGTCCGTTTGTAATGGTATTTCAGAATTTAAATGGACTGGAATTCAGTGTTTTTGGAAAGATAGTTCAATTCAATACATTGATTGCAAATGTCCTTAACTTAATTGTTTTAACCGCTGCATTATCCGTTTATAACAGTAGTGTTTACAGTAACAGCCGAATGCTTTTCGGGTTGGCTCAACAGGGAAATGCGCCTAAATTTCTGAAAAAATTAAATAAAAATTCAGTACCCACCAATGCAATCATTGTGTCATCATGTTTTGCAGGAATCTGTATTATTATCAATAAACTGGTGCCGGAAAAGGCTTTTGAATATTTAATGGCACTTGTTGTTTCTACATTGATTATCAATTGGTTGATGATATGCTACACTCACTTAAAGTTCAGGAAATCTATCAATGCTTCAGGCATTCAATCGAAATTTCCATCTATATTTTATCCTATATCCAATTATATTTGTATTGCATTTTTAGTATTGATATTAGGATTAATGAGTATTACAGGAATGGAAATTCAGGTGATCTTAATTCCGGTTTGGATAGCATTTTTATTTGTAATGTATAAATTGTATAAACCTAAGTAAAATATAAAGATCCGTAAAAACGGCTTGAAAGATGAAAATCAACTATTGATTTTCATCTTTTTTGTTTTAAGTGAACCTCACGATATAAAGTTTTTCAATTCAAAAAGAAAAATAATAATCGGATTGCTATATTTGGTATTAAAATAGTTTCTTCCTCATTGCCATTTTAAAATAATATAAAATGTACACCAGTATTAATGAGATCCAAAAAATTGTTGATTATATTGAAGTCAATTTCGATAGGGAAATTACAGCTCATGAAATAGAATCAATGTCTCATTATTCTTACCGGAATTTTCAACGGGTCTTTTTCAAAATTTTCAATGAGACTATTTCCGGATTTCAAAAGCGGCTACGCCTTGAAAATGCCTATAAAAAGCTTATCTATACAGAGGATAAACTTTCAGAAATTGCATGGCAGGTGGGTTATTTTAATATTCAGTCTTTTTCAAAAGCATTTAAAAAACAATACTCAATCTCTCCTGTTGAAGCAAGAAAACAAAAGCAGGATATCTTCAAAACCTTTATAGAAAGTAGTAGTGCAAATGTGAATTTTGAAATAAAATATAAAGATGCTATTTCTGTTTATTGTAAATTTATTAAAGCTAAAGATTATAATAATCAGGATATTAATGCTTTGTGGAAAGAAATAGAGCCGGAAGATGAAATATTTGAGGCTGCTTTCGGAATTATCCTTGATCAGCCACTGATTACCAGCCGTTCTCATTGCAGGTATGGTGCCGCTGTAACTTATGAGCATCTATTAAAAGGATTTTTGAAAAAAGAAATTTTTGGAAGGAAATACGTTATGTTTACCCACTATGGAGCGTACGAAAATATTTTAGAAACGTACCGTTCATTTTATCGATTTTGGTTGGAAGAACAGCAATTATTACTGGATAATTCTGAAGTTATTGAGGAGTATTTCTATTCTGAAGACGGAGCACTTACCACTCATATTTATTTTCCTTTGTATGAGTAGAATGTCCTTTTAGGACAATATTTACTTTTCTGGAGACCTAATTTTGCACCAGTAAATGATCATAATGATGGAATTTACCTAGTTAAATTAAGAAGACAGAGCACAATGAAAAAATATGTATTTCTCCTGACTTTATTATTCCCTTTTTATGGACAATCCCAGATTTCTATCCAGGCCTATGGAGGAAATAAAGAATCAGAAATTCTGGGAATTTATAGTAAAGACTTTAAAAGCAAATGGAATTATTTCGCTTCGGGAACTATTGCTTATACCTATGATTCCAAAAAAGTAACTCCGGAGCTTTATCAAAATCTTAATTATGGAATCGGAAAAAATTGGGGCGTTTCGGCGGGAGTCCATATTTCGGATCAGGATATCATGCCATCAGTAGGATTAGCATACGGAAAAGAAAATGACGTTTTTGGAATCAGTATTTTCCCTGCAGTTACCTATTCTACAGATGCGAAACAGTTTGGGCTTGGCTTATATACTTTATTGGAATATACACCGAAAATCAATGAGCGATTCAATTTTTATAGCATGTTGATTGTAGAATCTGATTTTAGTTTTAAGGAACATCAGTCCAGCAGTCAGGTGATCCGTTTGGGCCTGGAAACCAAAAAAAAGATGCAGTTTGGGATAGGAAGCAATATTGCCCAGACCGGAAGTACCTTTGAATCCGAGGCTAATTTCGGAGTATTTATCGGAAAGAAATTTTAAATCATATGAACAAATTATTCACACTCACTTTTGTAATGAGTTTTATAGTAAGTATGGCACAGACCTATCATTTTCCTGAAGAATCGTCCCGCCATGAAGGGACCTGGCTGCAATGGCCTCATCATTATCAGCATGGAGTTACCTATCTTAAAAGAGTGGAACAGACATGGATTGATATGACAAAAGCCCTTCAGACAGGAGAAAAAGTTCACATTATTGCCTATAATAATGAGGAGAAAAACAGAATTGTAAGCCTTTTAGAACAAAATAAAATTCCATTGAAAAATGTTGATTTCAGAATTTATCCTACAGATGATGTATGGGTCAGAGATAACGGACCTATTTTCGTAAAAGACAGCAAAGGAAATGTTGTCATTGAAGATTGGGGTTTCAATGGTTGGGGGGAGAAGTTTGAATCTGAAAATTGTGATCAAATTCCACAACGTATAGGAAAAGACCTCGGAATGAAAGTAATCGACTTGAATGAAGAAATGGTAAATGAAGGAGGTTCTGTAGAAACTGATGGAAACGGTGTTTTAATGGCTTGTAAAAGTTCAGTGATCAGTCAGAAAAAAGGGGCCATCAGAAATCAGGGAATTACCCAGCAGGAAGCGGAAGAAATGTTTGAAACCTATTACGGGGTATCCAAAGTAATCTGGCTCGATGGTGTGACAGGGCTGGATGTGACAGATATGCATATTGACGGTTTTATGAAATTTGTTAATCATAATACAATGATTACAATGAATGAAGATGATCTTCTTGATCTCGGACTTTCTGAAAAGGATGTGAATACGTTATATACAGCTTCCAATACGGATGGAAAAGAATATAAAAAAGTGTATCTGCCGGCTACCAAAAATAAAGTAAAAACTGCCTACGGTAAGCAGTTGGATGAAAAAGGTTCATATATCAATTATTATGTAGCCAATACCGTAGTACTGGTGCCGAATTATGGAGATCCTAATGATCAGATTGCCAACACAATCATTCAGAAACAGTATCCCGGAAGAAAAGTAATCGGAATAGATGTAAGAAACCTTTATGAAAATGGCGGAATGGTACATTGTGTTACCCAGCAACAACCTGCAGGAAACTAATTTTTTTAAATAGATTTTACAAGTAGAATACCTTTAAGCTCTGATAGAATGAATTAAATTACATAATTTATTCCGTCAGAGTTTTTTTTGAATACAACGCTGCTGCTATTTATTATTGAAAAAAATAACAGATAAGCTTTTTTTCTTGGTGAATTATTCACAAAATGTCATCATTGGCTCAGGTATTTTTCGTAAATTAGAAAAAGATATATTTCAAATTTGTGTGAAAATTATACTTTATTTGAAATTTCTGCGGACAGGCCGAACACCGTTATACAAAGTAGGCAGAATTAAAAAACACACCTATGGCCAATTTATTTCAAACTTTTACAAACACGGTAAAACATTGGTATATTCCATTAATCTTTGGAATTTTGTTTCTGATTTGCGGTTTCTATGTATTCAGTGTACCGCTGGCAACTTATGTGACGCTATCTGTTTTCTTTAGTGTCTCATTTTTGTTCTCCGGAATTACGGAAATATTTTTCTCTATACAGAACAGTAAATCCCTGCAAGGTTGGGGATGGTTTCTGGTGAGTGGACTATTGACGACAGCAATTGGTATTTATCTCATTGCTTATCCGCAAATTTCAATGTCTATTCTTCCCTTTGTGATAGGGTTTACTTTATTATTCCGTTCTTTCCAGCTGCTGGGATTTGCCTTTGATTTGAAAAGTATGAAAATAATGAGTTGGGGAAATGTAGCTCTAGCGAGTGTAGGAGGAATTATATTCTCTTTATTATTGATCTTCAATCCAGTATTCACTGGGATTTCTTTAGTGACACTCACCGGCGTTTCTTTTATCTTTATAGGAATAGCTTCCATTATGCTGGCACTGGATTTGAGAAAGGTTAAAAAGATTCCCGGAAAAGTCAGTCAGGAATTAAGAGACAGAATCAAATCGATCCAGGACGAGATTGATGATTTGAAAAAATAATAAACATCGTTTTTATAAACCAAAGCTACTTCGATAAAGGAGTAGCTTTTTTATTGCCAAAACAAGAATTATAAAAATGAATTGGAAATATTCCTAACAAAAAAATGATATTAAAATTAGCTTTTAATAGTAAAAAATAAATGACAGGAAGAATTATCGTTTTGTTTTAAAAAAAAATTTATTATTTATTTCATCGTGATAAATATTTTATCGTTTAAACCTTGTTGTGTTGTTGTGTTTTTATTTAATCTAGTGGATTGAATTTTAAAATTCATTGATATATTCATATTTTCAGAGGATTTTTTAAGACACTAGAAAGTGTAAAAACATGTATTAAATCACGTTAATACGAGTTAATTTTCGTTAATGGAATGTTAAATTTGCGCCTGAAAAAAATTAATAAGTATGAAGAAAACATTACTGTTTGCCGGACTGGCAATTTCAAGTGTGATGTATGCGCAAAATGCACCGGGTTTAACGATTCTTGACACCCGAAATACCAATGATTTGCCGGCTGCTTACAGCCATATCGTTAAGGCGGAATTTAAACTTAGAGATGTAGTTGGAGTTCCGGGAAAAGGAAATTACTCGGGAATGTTGACGATTGCACCCTGGTTTGATAATTCAGGAAATAAACGTCATCAGCTTAATTTTAATGATGGAGGAATCTTTTACAGAAATGGACTTTCAACTGACCCACAATGGGGAACTTGGAGTAAATTATTATTACAATCCAGCGAAGGGAAAGTAAGAATTGGTTCAAATGATCCTGATACTACTTCTGCAGCTCTACTAAGAGTGTATGATCAAAATGATGTTATGATGGAAGTTACCAATTCATATGGCACATTTCAGATTGCTAAATCTGCCTGTAATGGCTGTTATGGAGGCCTTCCTGGTGACACCGTTTTAAGAAATCTGGGGAGTTCTCACAACATCATTATTGCTCAGCCTAACGACAATAACGACGGTAAAACTTTTGTAGGATTCCAGGATGCTACACGTGGTATTTGGATTAAATTCCTGAATAACGGAATTGCCAAATTTGATGGAAAAATCCAAGCTAAAGAAATTGAGGTAAAGGCTAATGTATGGGCGGATTATGTTTTTAAAAAGGATTATCAATTAAAATCTTTAGAAGAAGTAGAACAGCATATTGCCGAAAAAGGACATCTTCCCAATATTCCATCTGCTGCCGAAGTGATTGAAAACGGGATCAATGTAGCTGAAATGAACACTAAATTTCTTGAGAAAATTGAAGAACTGACTCTTTATTCGATTGAACAAAATAAGCAATTAAAGTCTCAAACTGTACAACTTCTACAGGTTCAGGAAGAAAACAAAGCTTTAAAACTACAGATTGAAGAAATCAACAAAAAAATACAAAAATTATAAATAAAAAGTAATATGAAAAGAAAATTACTGCCACTAGCCTTATTGTTTTCATCTTTTGTTTTTGCTCAGCAGCAGATATTTCCTGACATTACCATTCAAAGTTATTCACCAACTTTGTTTTTGAAAAGAAATACTGATGAAGGGGGCTTTACCCGAGGGATTCAAACCCAATACCTCAACGGAGATAAGGGGTGGTTTTTCGGAGATTTACATGGTTCGCAATGGATTGTTTCAAAAGGAGATTATAAAGATCAGAAATTTGTCATTAATGAAAATGGAGATGTGGGTATAGGAACATCTTCACCTTCGACCAAACTTGATGTGAATGGTAACGCAAGATTCTCGGATCTTATTAGTGGGGGAAGTAACTCCTGGGTATTTCATACTCCGGATGACAACAGGAAAACTCTGCATATTGCACCACGAAATACAGCAAATAGTGATTGGGATTGGGGTAAATCATTTGTGATTAACGGTGAAAACGGAAATGCTTTATTAAATGGAAAACTTGAAGCAAAAGAAATTAAAGTAACCTTAATTCCTACTGCGGATTTTGTCTTTGATGAAAAATATGATCTTCCAAAACTTGAAGATGTTGAAAAACATATCAAAGAAAAAAAGCACCTTCCTGAAATTGCTTCTGCTAAAGTAATGGAGAAAGAAGGTGTAAATATGGGAGAATTTCAAATTCAACTTTTACAAAAAATCGAAGAACTTACTCTTTATTCAATAGAACAAAATAAGCAGTTGAAATCTCAATCGGAACTCTTAAAGTCTCAAAATGAAAAAATTGAAAAGCTTCAGGAAGAAAACAGCATCTTAAAAGCGCAGTCTGAAGAGATTAAAAATTTAAAAAAACAAGTACAACAAATTCTTTCTATAAAAAAATAATACGCATGAAAAGAAAATTACTTTCGTTATTTTCTTTGTTAATCGGTTTTCTGGGTTTTTCACAAACCGAGGTCTATTTCAAATACGACGAAGCAGGAAATCAACGATACAGAGGGACTAATGCAACCGGCAAAAAGACTGATGAGCTGATAACAAAAGAAGTTAAGGTACAGGAATTGGCAAAAACCGTTGCTGTTACCCAACAGGCTCCAGCTATGGATGAGAAAACATTCTTGAAAAATATCAGACTGTATCCTGTTCCGGTGAATGATTATTTAACCATCGATTGGACGGAAGAGGTAGACAGTTTAATTGAATCTGTTTCACTCTACCAGCACAGTACTGTTCACTGGAAATTCCAGCAACAGAATACGCCGGGATTAAACCGTCAGGTAAAAATCAATATGACCGGATATGATTGGGGAGTATATATTCTGCGATTTACATTGAAGGATGGAAGAGTCTTTGGCAGAAATGTTACCAAAAGATAAAGTTTAGCGGAAATATAAAAACTAAGGCATTCAATAATTATTCTTTGCTTGTCATAGTATTTCAATTAATTAAAGATTATTAATACAACAAACTAATAACAAAATGAAATTTTTTTCATCATTGATACTGTCTTTGTGTTCAGTAATGGGCTTTTCGCAGACCATACTGTACCAGACAGAAACGGCATCCAGGACGGTGCAGGATCCACAGACGGTGGTTCTGGCTCAGGGATTTCAAGCGCGGGGAGATGTTTCAAATCCATTTGTAGCAAAAATTGGCCCGGCCACGGAGAATCCTGGTGGAGGACCCATAACTTCAAATGCAGGAGCAAATAATCCAACGGGAACATCCGCACCAGATAAACAATCTTTTCATGATACAAAAGGAGAGGTGGATGTTACTGCAGGGGGACAATTGCAATTTACATTGCCCATTGCTTTACCTCCGGGAGTGAAAAGTGTCGCTCCACAAATTAATCTGGTATACACCAGTGGTTCCGGGAATGGAATTGCAGGATATGGTTGGAATATTTCAGGAATTACGGCTATTTCAAGAGTCGGAAAGAATATTGAGAAAGACGGAAATGTCAAAGGGATACAACTTGATTATTCTGATATTTACAGTTTTAACGGGCAACGATTGATTTTAAAATCCGGAGAATATGGTAAAGACGGAGCTGAGTACGTTACTGAAAAATATTCCAGCGCCAAAATTAAATCAATTGGAAATAGTTTGGGAATTTCAGGACCTGACTATTGGGAAGTAACCTACGATGACGGTTCTCAGGCTTGGTATAAAAGAACATTTACCAATCGTCAGGGGGATACGAGACCTGCCTTGGAATATAACATTACCAAATGGAAAGATGCACAAGGAAACTATATCACTTATGAATATAGCTCATTAAGCGGATTTGTAGGACCATTGGACGGCAGGAAGTCACTGCTTACTTCTATATCATGGGGAGGAAATGAAACCTTAAACAAACCTCATTTTAATGATATTCTACTCAACTATACTGATAGAAAGCTTAAAGAGATTAATTATTTACAAGGTGAGGAATTCCAGCAAGATAAATTATTACAAAATGTTGTTGTAATGTCTAATGGAAAACAGTTTAAAAGATATAAAGTTGAATACGAAGAAAACGGGACAACCTATCAGTTTGCCAAAACAGTTACTGAATATAATGCAGAAGATCTTCCGGCTAATCCTGTAACGTTTACCTATGAACAAAATAATACGACCGAATATATTCCTTATGAATCGTTTAGTTCAACCAACGGAACTAAAAAATATGCAGACTTTAATTTGGATGGTGAAACAGATTATATAGAATTTGTTTCTAACGGAGTATTAAAGTATAAAAGCTCTTTATACAAACCGGGATCTGAAGTTACGCTGACCTATGATGCTTCAAAATTTACTTCTTATAATTTTGACAGATCGAGTGCTATTACATTCAGAAAAGATAATTTTATTAAAAGTAATATTGGATTAGTAGTTCCGGTTATTAAAGATAGTTCCGAACCTGATTTATCTGATATTGAACTTCAGGTTTATTCGGTAGACTTGTCCAGTCAGAAGCTTGTTTTTGAATATTCTAAAACACTTCAACATGATCAATATAATGTAGGAGATGCAACAGATAAGATTGGAGGGTGGTTTTGTAACTATGATTTCTTTTTAGCTTCTACTACCTCTTATGATTATAACGGAGATGGGGTTTCTGAAGTTATTTTGAATATAGAAAGAACCTTAAACTGTTCAGATCCGGGTGTTTTATTGCCTACAGATCCGGGTAATCCGGGTTCCGGGTTCCCGTCACAGCCTAGTAATCCTGATGATGATTTGATTACTACTCATTTTTATAGTACGATATTGTATGATCTTAATCAGCAAACTCCTTCAGCTGAAAGTTTCTATGTAATTGGTCAAGGTAGGTGGCAGAAATTTTTTGAAGATACCCGTCCTGACAGACTTTTTGCCGATTTAAATGGAGATGGGGTACAGGATATTATTGAGATCAAACCTTCTACTGGTGAAATTCAGAGTGTTTACAACATTTTAAAATCACCTTCAGGAACCTATGCAAGATCTGCTGTTGGAAACTTTGCCGGACAGTTACTATCAAATATGTATGGACGTAGTTTCTTTGGTGATTTTAATGGTGATAATAAAGCTGATATTATGATGCCTGTAAGCAACCAAAGTAATCAGTGGAAATTATTCATATCAGATGGTAAAAGTTTTAATACATCGACTATTTTACTGGCTCCCTATCTGGCGAACGGAACTGTCTACTTTAAAGATAAACATAGTGGTCTTTTTGGAAATAGCTGTAATAGACAAAAGATCGGATACTTTAATTATGATGTTAATGATATTGATGGAGATGGAAAGTCCGAGTTAATCGTTACAGAAGTTATCTATGAAGAACATGAATGGGAGCATCATAATGATAATGAAAATACACAAACTCAGGTTTCGGTGTATTCACTTAATAAAATAGATAACTATAGTATGCATCAGGGAACGGATACAAGTGGTAAGTATACGTTTTATAAAACAAGAGTATGGACTAACAACTATCCACAAAAAGCTATTGCTTTTAGCCAAATTACAATGAACAACACACACCAGCAGCTGATTCTTGTTGGGAAAAAGGTGAATTGTTCCGGATGTACTGAAAGTTATGCACAGTTTTATAACCATCCTTCATTAAGTACTATTTCAAGAATTAATACAATCGAACAAGGAGGAGTTAAGCTTAATGTAGTTTATAAAGAACTGAACCAGGATGTGAATCCTAACTTTTATCTTCCTGTAAAAAAAGAAAAATATCCTTTTTATGAATCCCCTAAACTACCGAAATCATTTGCTGTTGCCCAGTTAAATAAGACCCTTCCACAGGGGCAGGTATATCAGGATTTCCGTTATAGAGGACTTGTGAATCACAATACCGGAAAAGGATTTATTGGTTACCGTCAAACTGCAAGATCTTCATGGTATGCAAATGGGTTTGAAAATACCAAAATCTGGTCAGGGACAGAAATCGATCCCTTACAAGAAGGCTTACCAGTAAAAGAATGGAGCATACGAACCAATGATGAAAGTAAAATATTTCCTGCTGATATTTCAAAGGATAATACACAATTACTTACTTTTAAATCTACAACTTATCAAGCAGATAAACTATTAAATGGACAAATCATTACCGGTTCCGTTTCATCGGCAGATAGACCAAAAGTTGTTACAGCTATTATTCCTACAAGCACTTATAGTAAAGATTTCTTAACGGGAATAGTATCTTTTGGATCAACAACATACGGCGATTTTTATCTTCCGAAGCAAAGTACGACGAGTATCAATGAGGGATATGCTATTACCACTTCTGACTTTGAATATACTCACAATCTATCAGGCATTGGTAAAGATTATTTTGTAGGCCGTCCCATATCTAAAACAGATATTATCAAGGCTTATGGTGATACTAAATCTTTCAAAAAAGAGTATGAATATGAAGGGAACTTCTTAAAAACATTTAAAACGTGGAACAGAGATAATACCGGTTATATAGCAGAGACTTATGAATATGATGGATTTGGAAATCTTAAAAAGAAAACAGTAAGCAACAATATAGATTCTCAAACTCAGACTGATGCAAATGAATATGATTCTCAAGGAAGATTTGTAATCAAAAAAACTGATAATTTAGGATTAGAAACCAATATTGTTTATAATGATTTCGGACAGATTACTAAAGAGACCGACCCATTAGGTAATATTCTTGAAAATGAATTCGATCGTTGGGGTAAGTTGATGAAATCTAAAGCAAATTTAGGAGGAGTTACTACTTATAAATATGAAAGGGACTCGGATTTAAATGTGAAGATTATCCAGTATGATCCTGATGGTGATGTATCCATAAAATATACTAATAAATGGGGGCAAAATTATAAAACCTCTACTAAGGCTTTTGGACAAGGAAAATATTTTTCAAAAGAAGTTCAATTTGATATATTAGGAAGAAGAATAAAAGAGAGCGAGTCTTATTTTGAGGGAGGAACTGCATCTCAATGGAATATAACAAAATATGATGATAATGTTTTCCCTCCTAAGATTAATGCGATTGCTTTCACAGGCAAAGAAATGGAAACTTCTGTTTCAGGATTAATTACTACAATCGCAGAAGTAAACGGTAATGCAAGGGTTACTTCAAATGCAAGGGATGCCTTGAATAATATCATGTTTTCAACAGATAAGGGAGGAACAATTGTTTTTTCCTATAACGCTGCAGGAGAACAAATCAAAGCTCAATATGCCGAAAATATTGTAACCACAAAGTACGATGCATGGGGGAAAAAATTAGAATTTAATGATCCTTCGAATGGCATTTACAAGTATGAATACGATGGATTTGGGAAGGCTAAGAAAGTTATAAGCCCTAAAGGAACAAAAGAATATACATACAATAATCTTGGACAACTTATTGCTCAAAAAGAAATTTCTACGGTAGATGGTGGACAGGCTACAAATAAGTTAATTTCTTTTGTATATGATGATAAAGGAAGAGTTATTTCAAAAACAGGAACTTCGAAAGGAAAGGCTTACAGTTCAAATGTTGTTTATGATCCGCAAGGAAGAATTTTATCTTCTTCTGAAAACAGTAATGAAAAATATTTTATTCAGAAAGGAATTACTTATGATGATAAGGCAAGAATTATTTCTTACGAAAAGCAGCTGTTCTCTTCAGGAGTATTGACTAAAGTTCAGATAGAAAATATATATAGTGCATGGAACGGAGAATTATATCAGGTTAAGGATAAAAATTCAGGGAAGGTTTTATGGGAACTAAAAGATACAGACTCAAGAGGGGAGGTGCTTAAAGCTCAATTGGGAGCTGCTGAGATTATCCAGACTTATGAGCCTGATGGAACCCTAAGTCAGGTAAATCATGGTTCAGCAGTGAAGCCACACATTTTAAGGCTTTCGTACAATTTTAATCCCATTAAAAATGAACTTGAAACCCGAACTACTGAAGGTGATTTCTATATTACAGAATCATTTGATTATGATAATAATAACCGGTTGATTAATTGGACGAACCCGGCGACAGGCGTTAAAGCACAAAATGGGATACTCAATTCTTATGATGATAAAGGCAGAATTTTAGAAAATGATCAGGTAGGAAAGATTAAATTTGGAAACTCAGCGAAGATTTATCAGCCAACAGGAATGACATTAAATGCTGCAGGAATTCAAAATTATAATAATGATTTAATCCAAAATATTACATATAATGAGAACAATGATCCCGTACTCATTGATGGAATGAAAGGAGATGTTGCTTTCCAATATGGATTGACAGCCATGAGACAACGTGTTACCTATGGAGGTGATTTCAGTAATGACGGAGAAGGGAAATTTACCAAGTTTTATAGTGAAGACGGAAGTTTTGAAGTATTGAAAGACAATAGCACAGGTAAAGAAAAACATATTCTTTATATTGGTGGGTCCCCTTATGAAAGTAGTATAGTATACTTAAAGAATTTTGATGAAACTTCCGGTTCTTATAAATTTTTGCATAAAGATTATTTAGGAAGTATTCTGGCAATCAGTGATGAAACAGGAAATAAACTGGAGCAAAGACATTATGATGCCTGGGGTAACCTGACACATCTTCAGATTGGGACCGGTCCGATTATTACGGATAAGAATACAATTGAGAGTACATCATTATTAATAGACAGAGGATATACCGGTCATGAGCATTTTGCAGAGGTGGGAATTATTCACATGAATGGAAGACTGTATGATCCATTATTAAGAAGATTCTTGAATGCCGATGAAAATATTCAGGACCCTTACAATACCCAAAACTATAATAAATATGGGTATGTAATGAATAATCCTTTGATGTTTAATGATCCTAGCGGAGAATTTTTTCAATTTATAGGATTAGGGGTTTTATTCTGGAAAGCTGTAATAATTGGTGCGTATATTGGCTTTACGTCTTATATGATCACAACAGCAATCACCAATCAGGGAGTATCTTTGGCAGGAGGATTGAAAGCAATATTCTTTGGAGCTGCCTCCGGGGCAGTCACATTTGGAGTGGGAAGTATATTTAGTAGTACGGCAGGAGTTGCAACCCAATTTGCAAAAAGCCTTGGAGAGGCAGCCGTTGTGGCAAAAGCCATTGTACATGGAGTGGCTCAGGGAGCTTTATCTTTAATGCAGGATGGTGGATTTAAACAATCTTTCTTTTCCGGAGCATTGGGAAGTCTTGGAGCATCTGCTTTTGGGGCTGTTGCAGGAAAATTTGCTGACACTGCAGTGGGTACAATTACTTTTGGAGCTTTGGCCGGAGGGATTGGTTCTGAACTTTCAGGAGGGAATTTTTGGCAAGGAGCTTTAATTGGTGGAATTGTAGCAGGACTAAATCATACCCTGCATGAAATGGATGGCGCTTTAGAAGAAAACCTGGGCGATAATGAAGGAGATAAAAAAGGAGATAGTACAAGAGATACGAGACATCATAAACCTGCACCAAAGAATTTAAAAGGATTTCCAGATGCAAAAAGAGTTCCTAATAAAGGAAGAGCGAGATGGAAAAATCCAGATGGACAAACGTTGGAATGGGATAAGCAGCATGGAGATGTTGAAGTGTATAATAAAAAAGGAGGTCATATAGGATCTGCAAGACCAGATACAGGCGAAATTTATAAAGACCCTGTCCCGGGAAGAACATTAAATAAAGTTATTAAAGTAGGAGTTGGAGCAACAATTATAGTTGGAGGAATAAAACTATTAGATTGGGCAGCAAGTAGAATTTCACCTTTTTTGATGACCCCGATAATGCAAATGCAAATGAATCAGGAACCTAATTATAAAATGTATGAAAAATATGGAACATAAAATACGAAGAGTCATAGAAGAATATAGTATAATTGATGAGTTTGTTCATAAAGATTATACATTAAATATTACTGCAAAAGAAATCTTAAAAGTATTAGATGATTTAATACTTTATGAAGATGACAATGAAAATGAAATTTATGACCAATATGACTTAACAAAGGAACAAATTGAGAAATTAAAACCTTTCCTTGAAAATACTTTCAATGAAGATTTTGATAAATATATATATCAATTAGCCTGCTATGGAGAAGATGAATAGCTCCGAAAATTGAGAATACAAGACGTAATGTTTACTATAAATGATAGACACTTAAATATACTATCCATAATATGAAAATGGGAAAGTGTCTTCTTTTTGTAAAGAGAAAATCTTAAAGATAACGTCTATTACTAAACAGCCATTGTAAAAAATTACAATGGCTGTTTTATTCTTTTGTTTATAAATTTTATATAGAATAAAAAATAAGTTAAAATTATATTAGCTCGATTTAGCTCGAGAAAAAAAACTAAATTGCATAGTGAAAAACTAAATTAAAACCATGAGAACAAAATTATTATACTTTCCCCTAAAATTATAGCGGGCTGTCAATACCATACAGCAACCATACTATAATCTTTCTTTATTAGGAAGATTTAGATCTTTTGTGGAATTATTTCACTAAGGAATTACTAAAAATACTAATTTAAAAAACTAATAAACATGAAAAAATTATTGTCAATTATTGGATTAATGGCATTCGGATCTCTATTTTCTCAAGATATCCCTTTCAGCAAATTATATGGAAATTCAGATCCTGCCAATTATTATTTAACCCATTATCCCGTATCCGGTTCAGATGGATTGGATATTAAATGGTACGGAGGAATAAGACTTCAAACCACCGGTACGGTTGTTCAATTACTAAACAACGGAAATGTAGGAATAGGGACTACTACTCCAACGACCACCCTTGATGTCAATGGAAATGCAAGCTTTCTCGATTTTATTAGTGCAGGAACTAATTCATGGATTTTTCATACCCCTGATGATACAAGAAAAACGTTGCACATTGCACCAAGAAATACTGCAAATAACGATTGGGACTGGACAAAATCATTTGTAATCAACGGTGAAAACGGAAATGCCTTATTAAACGGAAAATTCGAAGCTAAGGAAATTAAGGTAACCTTAACTCCGACCGCTGATTTTGTCTTTGATGAAAAGTATAACCTTCCTAAATTGGAAGATGTTGAGAAACATATCAAAGAAAAAAAGCATCTTCCGGAAATTGCTTCAGCTAAAGTAATGGAGAAAGAAGGTGTAAATGTGGGAGAATTTCAAATAAAACTGTTGCAGAAAATCGAAGAACTTACTCTTTATTCTATTGAACAGAATAATAATATCAAACAGCTTAAGGAAGAAAACAAAAATTTACATTCTCAGGCTGAAGAGATTAAAGAGCTAAAAAAACTAGTGCAGAAACTTTTAACCAACAAAAAATAAAACCAATGAAAACAAAATTATTTTCCCTACTGTCTCTTTTAATAGGAGCTTTGGGGTTTTCACAAACTCAGGTTTACTTCAAATATGACGAAGCCGGAAACCAACGATACCGAGGTCCGGACGCAGCAGGTAAGGCAGCTCCCGAAGAAATGGTGAAGAAGGAAGAAAAAAAGGTTGAAGAGCAAGTACAAACTGCCTCAATTGTAAAACAGGAATCTGTAATGGATGAAAAAGCCTTCTGGAAACAGATCAGACTCTATCCGGTTCCGGTGAACGATTATTTAACCATCGACTGGACTGAAGAGGTAGATAGCCTTATAGAATCTGTGTCACTTTATCAACATAGTACAGTTCACTGGAAATTCCAGCAACAAAATCTTCCCGGCTTAAATCGTCAGATTAAAATCAATATGACCGGATATGACTGGGGCGTGTATATTTTGCGCTTTACATTGAAAGACGGAAGAGTTTTTGGTAGAAATGTTACCAAAAGATAAAAGTTAGAAAAGAGAATGTAGTAATAAAAGTATGAAGAGTTATCAAATTATTCTTCACATCAGTTATCATTTTCTAAAGATTATTTATCAATTAAAAACTAATACTTACATGAAAAAACTTTCATTAATCATACTGTCCTTTAGTTCTGTATGGGGTTTTTCTCAGACCATACTAAACCAGGCAGAAACAACATCGCGTACGGTGCAGGATCCACAAACTGTAGTATTGGGTCAGGGATTTCGGGCTGCGGGGGATATTTCTAATCCTTTTGTGGCCAAAATCGGCCCGGCCACTGAGAATCCGGGTGGTGGTCCTTCCAATTCAAATGCGGGAGCTACTAATCCAACCGGAACAACATCGCCGCCAGGCCAAAGCTTTCATAATACAAAAGGAAATATTGATGTTACCGCAGCAGGGCAGCTACAATATAATCTTCCAATTGCATTACCTCCGGGAGTAAAGGATGTGGCTCCAAGTCTTAATCTCGCTTACCTGAGTAATACAGGAAATGGAATTGCTGGCTATGGATGGAGTGTTTCTGGTATCACAACAATATCCAGAAGTGGAAAAATATTTGAAAAAGACGGTGAAACAAAGGGACTTCAACTTGATTATTCAGATTATTATAGCTTTAATGGGCAAAGACTTATTTTAAAATCCGGAGAATATGGTAAAGACGGCGCAGAATATGTAACGGATAAATATTCCAATACCAGAATCAGATCGATCGGATCTGTAACCGGTCAGGCATGGCAAGGACCTGCGTATTGGGAGATTACATTTGAAGATGGAACACAGGCATGGTACGGAGCCCTTAGCTCAGGAAACAATACCGGACGAACTCCTACAGAATACAATATTGTAAAATGGAAAGATAAAAAAGGAAATTATATTACCTACAATTATCTGCAGAATAATAATATAGCTATAATTAATACGATTCAATGGGGAGGTAATGAAACACTTGGAAAAGCTCATTTCAACCAGGTGGAATTTTATTATTCACCCAGAAATCTTCAGGAGTCTTCCTATATTAGAGGTGTTCCTTTAATACAGGATAAAATCTTGAGTACCATTGTTGTTAAAGCAAGTGGAGCTACTTATAGAAGCTATTCTATCAATTATTCAATAGAAACGGTTAATAATGACCCAAACAACAAGGTAAATTATCAATTCGTTAAAAGTGTAACTGAAGGAAACAGTGTTGGAGATGCAGCCAATCCGGTTACATTTGCAACAAAAGCATTAACAACCGGAAGTAGCGAAAGTGGTTTTGGAGATTATACTGATATTACAACAACCGGAGATTATAACGGTGATGGATTGGTTGATTTTATTGTAAGACAGCCGGCACAAAACGGAAGGCCTGAAGGATATTATATCTATTTTGATGCCGTTAACAGTACCAATCCTTCATTTGTCTATTTAGGAGCTACCAGTACATATTGGCCAAGCAGCAGCATGGCTACGGTGAATATAAAACCGGCAGATAACTATATTAAACCAAAACAGGGGCTGGTTATTTATAAAGGCAATACCGGTTCAAATCCTCCTTCAACCGGAAATATAGAATTAAAATTCTATTCAATAAAAAGTGATGCTTCAGTTTTAAATACGTTTAACAATCCTCTAGAACTGGAATATTCTAAAACAATACCAAGTAATACCTATGAGTTTGCGAGTTCTATATATCCACCTGAAACTGATCCCGATTATATGGGTGGGCTTAACAGATCTTCTTTGCAAAGCCTAAAAGAAGTAGATATTGATTCTGACGGGATGTCTGAACTGATTATGGCGGTAGCAGATAATAAATGTAAATATCGGATTATTGTTCCGGATCCTCCAAAAGGAACATGGATGTGTAAATCGTTAGGATACAGGTATATGGTTCTCGATAAAGATAATATACAGAATAATACGATTCAGATTATTCCAGATACAACTCCTAAAAATATTCTTGATAAAAGTGGGATCATGGATTTTGACAATGACGGTACGCAGGACGTTGTTTTTGTAGATCCTACCGGAGGAAGTACATCAGTTACTTTCGCTACAAAAGAATACATGAATGAAAATGCACCTGCCACCAACAGAACTTTTACAACTCCCTTGAATAATGCCAGACAATATGAGTTGAAAAAACAAAATAATGGCTATACCCTAAATCTTAAAAATACTTTTACAGTAAAAGGGTTGATTGACGGAATGCAATTTGGTGATTTAAATGGGGACAAAAATTTTGAAATACTTCTGCCATTACATGAAAATGCAACAAATGACATCTACACAACCGGATGGGCGATCTATCTGAATACCGGGATTTCATTATCAGAAAGCCTTCAGGGACTAATGTATTACAGAAAGCCTTCTATGAATCCTACCTTACTGACCAATTATTCCAAAACCGGACTTATTGATTTGGATAATGATGGTAAAACTGAAATCTTAAATTCTACAATCATATTTGCACCTGCTAATAATCAGTTATCTACCTGGTTTATGGATAGCTATTCAGAACCATATTATAACCCTGCGAGTACAGATTTTAAATGGAGGTTTGTAAAAAAACAATTATCCTACTCTCAAAGACCAAAAGTACTTGTAGAACCTTTATTTGGCGATTTTAGAGTAAACAATACATCCTCTAAAATACTGTTCCTGCTAAAGGCTACGGATACTAGTGAAAGAAAACTGATAAGCTATCAGCATTACAACCTTAATATTGATAAGAATATTTCATCAATAACCCAGGCAGAACTCCAGTACGATATTGAGTACAAGGAACTTGATCCTGTTGTGAATCCTAACTTTTATGCTCCTGTAAAGAAAGAACAGTATCCATATTTGGAAATGGAAAAACTATCTCAAATGTATGCCGTATCTCAAATCAAGATGATGGATAGGAAGCAAGATTTTAGATATAGAGGGTATATAGCCCATTTACAGGGAAGAGGTCTCATTGGATTCCGTCAGACAGCAAGGTCCTCCTGGTACGCAGATGGCTTTGAAAATACTAAAATTTGGGCAGGGACAGAAATAGATCCGTTAAACGAAGGAGTTCCGGTAAAAGAATGGACAATCAGAACCAATAGTGAAAATTTGGTTTTCCCAGCTGATATTTCTGAAAATAACACCCAGTTATTAAGTTTTAAATCTACAATATATCAAACCGATAGATTGGTAGATGGTCAGCTGGTGAGTTCATTGCCATCCATTGACAAATCAAAGGTTGTTACTGCAATTATACCAAAAAGTAATAAAACGAAGGACTTTTTAACAGGAACAGTTACAGACAGAACAGTAAATTATAATAATTATTACCTTCCTACTCAAAGTATATCCAATGTGAATAGTGGCTACGGAATAACCACTACCACATATGATTACATCAACAATCCTTCTGGAATCGGGGTTGATTATTATATAGGGCGCCCGACCTCTAAAATAGATGTAGTACAAGCATATGGAGACACAAAATCATCCAAAGAAGAATACTCTTATGAAAATAACTTCTTAAAAACCCTAAAAACGTGGAATAGAGATAATACAGGATGGCTGCAGGAATCTTATACCTATGATGGTTTTGGAAATATTGCTGAAAAGACGGTAAGTAATAACGTAGATTCTCAGACACAAACCACTAAGTCAGGATACGAACCAAAGGGTAGATTTATTGATAAAAAGACGGATCATTTAGGGTTGGAAACAAATATGACTTATAATAATGACGGACAGATTCTGACGCAAACCGATCCAATTAATAACACAATTGTTAAAACATATGATAATTGGGGTAAATTACAAACATCAAAATCAAATGTAAGCGGAACGATTACGTATACTTATGAAAAGAAAACGTGGACAGGCGATATTTGGAGCGGCTTTGAACCTCCAAGATATATAGTTACCGAATTTTTACCAGATGGAGATCTGAATATAACCTATTCTAATATTCTGGGACAAAATTATAAAACTACTACAAAAGCATTTGGACAAGGACAATATCTTTCAAAGATTTATTCTTACGATATTCTGGGTAGAAAGATTGCTGAAAGTGAACCTTATTTTGATACTCAGACTGCTACAATCTGGAATGCTTTGACTTATGATGACTCCGTATTTCCAACTAAAATAACAGCTACCTCATTAGCGTCAATTGATTTTTCTGGTGCAGTTATTTCATTTAGTGGTAAGCAGGTAGCTACTACAGTTTCAGGTTTCACAACTACAACTAAAGAGATTAATGGGTATGGCAGAACAACTACCAAAACTACTGATGCTCTTGGAAATACTGTATCTAGTACAGATGCGGGAGGTACTGTTGCGTTTACTTACAATGCAGCGGGAGAACAAATTAAAGCACAGTATGCACAAAATAGTGTTACCACCAAATATGATGCCTGGGGGCGAAAATCAGAGTTTAATGATCCTTCCAATGGATTGTACAAATATGAGTATGATGGGTTTGGGCAGGTTAAAAAAATAACCAGTCCTAAAGGAACCAAAGCATATACCTACAATAATTTGGGACAACTGGCCTCTCAAAATGAGATTTCTACAGCAGATGGAGGACAGGCTACTAATAAAACAATTTCCTATACTTATGATAACAAAGGCAGGATAATTGAAAAATCAGGTACCTCGAAAGGTAAGGCCTATAGCTCCAATATTGTTTATGACCCTCAGGGAAGAATTGCTTCTACATCGGAAAATAGTAATGGTAAATACTTTATAAAAAAGGGGATTACTTATGATGATAAGGAAAAAGTTATTTCCTATGAAAAACAGCTGTATTCCTCAGGTGTATTGACAAAAGTACAGATTGAACATGTCTATAATGCTTGGAATGGAGAACTTTCTCAGATTAAAGATAAAAATTCAGGAAAAGTACTTTGGCAGCTCAATGAAACAAATGTAAGAGGACAGGTGACCAGTACTAAATTGGGAGAAGTAAATATCACCAATGACTATGACGTAACCACTGGCTTCCTGAAGGGAATTAAACATGCTTCCACCGTTAAGCCTAATCTTCTGCAGATTAAATATCAGTTTGATGTTATTAGAAATAGACTTAATCAAAGAACTACAGAGGGAGATTTTAGTATCATAGAAACATTCGATTATGATAACAATAATCGATTGATGAAATGGACGGATCCTGTCAGCACGACTTCTCATACAAATGAATATGATGTAGCAGGTAGAATTAAAGATAATGATCAGGTAGGTAAAATTAAATTTGAAAATGCTGCCAAGTCCTACCAGGCAACATCAATGAATCTTAATGCAGAAGGTACTAAGAACTACAAAAATGACCTGATTCAGAGAGTTGTTTACAATGAAAATAATGATCCCGTATTTATTGATGGTGAAATTGGAGACGTGGCTTTTCAGTATGGACTAACTAATATGAGACAGATAGTAACGTACGGAGGAAATTTCGATGCTGAAAATGAAGGTAAATTTACCAAATTCTATAATGAAGACGGAAGTTTTGAAATTGTAAAGAATAATACTACAGGACAGGAAAAACACGTTATTTATATCGGAGGAACTCCATATGAAAGTAATATTGTATATTTAAAGAACTTCACTGAGAATAATGGTTCTTACAAGTTCCTACATAAAGACTATTTAGGAAGTATACTGGCTATCAGTGATGAAGCAGGAAATAAACTGGAGCAAAGGCATTTTGATGCATGGGGGAACTTTACCCATCTTCAACTGGGAGCTGGCGCTATTATTACAGATGCTAAAAAGATTAAATCAATAGTAAGTTCAGGTGATTTGCTATTGGAAAGAGGATATACTTCTCATGAGCACTTTACAGAAGTGGGAATTGTTCATATGAATGGAAGGCTTTATGATCCGTTACTAAGAAGATTCCTCAATGCCGATGAGTTTATTCAAGATCCATACAATACTCAGAGTTATAATAAATATGGATATGTATTAAATAACCCTCTGATGTATAGTGATCCTAATGGAGAATTCTTTTTTGTAATTAGTTTTTCTGCTATCATTATCAGTGCATTACAAGCCGTAGTCATTGGGGGGCTTATCTACACAGGTATGGCAATACTGACAGGAAATGCAAGTAAGTCCGGATTTCTGAAGAGTACACTTACTTCCTTTATAACAGGTGCAATATCGGGAGCTTTGGGCGGAGCCGGTATATTTGGTAATGGTTTCTGGGGAACGGTAGCAAAAGGAGTAGCTATTGGTGCTGCAGGTGGTACTGTTGATGCAATTGTTAATCAGAAGAACATCCTTCAGGGATTATTAAAGGGAGCTATCATCGGAGGAGCTGTTTCTGCGGTTAGTTATAGCATTAATTATTTGTTGACTCCGGCTAATGAAAATAAAATTACGGAGAAAGATCTTGCAGAAGATACAAGTAGCGATTCAAGCACAGATTCAAATACAGCTTCAAATAATAATACAAGTACAAATGCAAACGGGGGGTCATCTGAATTACCATATAATGACAAAACTCTTAGTAATATGAGACAAAAGAACTTCGGTCCTGAACAAATGAAAAAATGGGGTGTTAACTATGATACTGTAAAAAGTGAAACATATAAACAAAATGCGGCAGGTAAGTTTTATGATTCCAGTGGAGAATTTGTAGCATATACAGATCCTAAAGCGAACTTTTGGAATGGAAGAAGTACTATCTATTACTCGAAAAGTGTATTTGCCTCTCCTGAAAGACTTTTAAAAACAATGAGGCACGAAACTGTTCATGCTTTTGGAAATACTCCTGGAGGAATGACCTTCAGACTTGCCAGAAAAAACATTATTCGTTTTGGTAATGATGAATGGATTGATCTTGAGCATCTTGCAATCAGAAAAGCTGAGTGGTCGTTTCTAAGTGCTAATAAAGTAGGTTCAGAGGGGATGAATGTTTTGTCTCAGAATATGATTGAATTATACTACAGTCGTTTGGATGAAGCGCAAAGGAATATATTCAAAATTATGTTTAACTACATTAATCCAATGTTTGCACAAAAAATAGTAAAATGAGAAATTTAGTTTATTGTATATTATTATTAGCATGCTCATCAAAAAATGAAAAAAAATCAATTTCATATGATGTAGATATTACTGATAAAAAAATTATTGAAATGACAATATCTAATACAACAGGAAAGGATTACTTTTTTGCTCATCCACAATTATTTTTTATTAAAACAAGACATAACAGTAATAAAAATATTGTAACAGAAGATGTGATTACAGAAATTGAATATAATTATAAGCAAATAGTAATGGATAAAAAAAATGACGGAAATGCCCTTATAGTTAATTCTAATACTAATTGTAATTCAATATTTTTCAAATTGAAGAACGGAGAACATATTAAATTAAAGTACAATATTAGCAATAAAAAAGATCTGTCTACCGGTATTTATTCTGTCGTTGCTAATGATATTAATTGTAATATTGATTCAATAGAGAAAGAAAGTATAAGTGATTATTCCTATTACAAAGGAATACTGTCTTTGCCGGATAAAATAATTATTAAATGATAATTGTTGAATAAACAATAATGAGCCTATCTTTTGATGGGCTCATTTTATTTTATGGGATAAGCAAACTAATTTATAAAAAAACAAAAAACCACCCTTAAAAAAGGATGGTTTGTAGACCCACAGGGATTCGAACCCCGACTGACGGTACCAAAAACCGGAGTGCTACCGTTACACTATAGGTCTGATTATTTTTGGTGATGCAAATTTATAGATTTTTTTTAAATGTACAAATACCTTCCTGAAAAAACTGTTCTTTTAAAATAAAAAATAGAGAAAATACAGAATATTAGATAGTGAGCTTATGAAGATATTTACATTTTATGGTGATAGATAGGGTTGTACTAAAAAACAAAAACCACCCTTAAAAAGGATGGTTTGTAGACCCACAGGGATTCGAACCCCGACTGACGGTACCAAAAACCGGAGTGCTACCGTTACACTATAGGTCTGTTTTATTTTGGTGGTGCAAATTTATAGCTTTTTTCTTTATATACAAGAACTTTTTAAATTTTTTTTTAAATTTACTGTAGATTTTATTTACGAAAACATGCTGATAGACTTCAATAATCTCAATATTAATCAATTATCTTTCAATACGGATTTTGAAAGAAAAGTTGAATCTTTTTTAAAAGAATGGCTTACCGATGAAACAACGGTAAAAGTTCAGACTTCCGGATCTACGGGGATTCCTAAAATCTTTGATATTGAGAAAAAGAAAATGATCAATTCCGCAGTGATGACCTGCAACTTCCTGGAATTAAAAAAAGGCAACACGGCTTTGCTCTGTCTGCCTGTAGAATATATTTCAGGAAAAATGATGATCGTACGGTCGATGGAAAGGAGCCTGAGGTTGGTCATCACGGATCCTTCTTTACAGCCTGTTAAAAACCTGGAAAAAGAAATAGACTTTTGTGCAATGACTCCTCTTCAGGTTGAAAATTCCCTGGATAAACTCCATTTGATCAAAAATTTGATTATTGGCGGAGCTGCCGTTTCAGAAAGCCTTAAAAATAAAATGCTTCAAATGAACCTTAGTCCTTCGAACAGGATCTTTGAAACCTATGGAATGTCTGAAACTCTTTCTCATATTGCGCTGAGACAAATATTGCCGCAACCTGAAAATTATTTTACGGCCTTTGAAAATGTATCTGTTTCTTTGGACGACAGAGGTTGCCTGAAGATATTTGCTCCCAATGTCAATGTTGAGGTTTTACAAACTAATGATTTAGTTGAAATTAAAAACAATAATCAGTTTCGCTTTTTAGGACGAATAGATAATGTAATCAATTCCGGGGGTGCTAAAATTTTTCCGGAAGCACTCGAAGCATTAGTTAAAAAGGAAATACCCAATGAAGCAGTCTTTATAGGAATGAGAGATGAAAGCCTGGGACAAAAATTGGTATTGATTATAGAAGGAAATGAATCGGAAGATTTGAAAACAAAAATTAAAGAAATTCCTTTTGAAAAGAATTTTCATAGCCCGAAAGAAATTCTTTTTATCAAAGAAATTCCGAGAACTTCCAATGGTAAAATCAACAGACTGGAGCTTCATAAAATCATGAGTGAAAATAAATAGGATCACTCTTACATTCAAAATCTAATACAATGAAAGACTTTTCAAAAGAACTCAGTTTTAAAACATCCAGGAGCAGTGGAGCAGGAGGGCAAAATGTTAATAAAGTAGAGACTGCCGTTACCGTACTTTGGGAAGTAGTGGCATCCGGATTTTTCAATGATGATGAAAAAGTATTAATTCAAAATAAATTAAAAAACAGAATTAATGCCGATGGATATTTATTTATGACTGTTTCAGAAAGCAGAACCCAGCTGATGAATAAAAATAAAGCGATTGAAAAAATAACAGAAATAGTAAATAAAGCACTTATTGTTCCCAAAAAAAGAACAGCTACAAAGCCATCGAGAGCCCAAAAACAAAAGAGATTAGACAGTAAGAAAAAGCTTTCCGACAAAAAAGAAAACAGAAAATTTAAATTCTAGTTGGATCTTTCGCAGAAAATCCTATTTTTGCCGAAAACTTAAAAAATGATAAAAAAATTACTTGTATTAGGAGCTATTTCGGGCTCTCTACTTTCTTTTGCACAACAATTTTCTTTTGTTCCATCCGTAGGATACGGTTGGAGAGTTGCTGAAACACCTTCGGGGCTTTCCAGAGAAGAAAGAAACTACGTTAAAGGGTTAAAAAGCGGGCTTCATTTTGATATTGCTGCTTATTACAATATCAGAAACATTGGAATAGGATTGAAATTTTCCAATTATAGTGCATCGAGTAACGGGATATTGTCAGGACGTGATTCTCAGGGTTACAATGTTTACGTTCCGGTGAGTACTACCGATAATATTACATTCTTTGGGCCTTCCATTATGTATTCCAATTATAATGAGCCTACAAAGCACAAACTATTTGTGGATGCGGCATTGGGAGTTATTTCATATACTACAAAAACAGGAAATGTAAAAGGAACGGGTTCTAATCTTGGACTGGATGCCGGTTTCGGATATCAATATGCACTTTCTGACAGGATTTTTATTGGACCAAAAGTGAGTGTAACAGCAGGAACATTAAACAAAATGAAATTTAATGGAACAACAGTTGACTTTGGCGATAATGAAAAAGAGGGATTAACCAGAGTTTCCCTAAGTGGAGTGGTGACATTCCGTTTTTAAGTTATATATTTGTTAGAGTTCAAAATAACAATATCATGACAGCAACAATTCTTTTATCTGCAGTGCGCCGGAGACCAGGGTTGTTGCTGTCATTACTTTATCTTCATACAGATTCTTTTCTGAAAAGTTCTAAGGACTTTATCACGTAAGCCCTGTCAGGATCCAAGACAGGGAGATCATTCCGGATTTTTATTTATTGTTTTTGCGGTTTTCCATAGAAAGAGATATTTTGATATCTGATTCTACATTGGATCATCGGGACTGCTGCATTTTAATTTAAAAATTAAAAAAAATGTCCAATCATATTATTGTAACCACAGGAATTTATGACGCTATAAAAGATACCCTAAGAAGAAAAAAAGTAAGCATCAATGAAGAGAAAAGGCTTGCTGAAGAACTTAGAAAAGCCAAACAGGTGCTAAGAAGAGACCTGCCGGCAGATATTGTAACAGTTGATAGAAAAGTGACTTTAAAAGACCATACACTTGATTTTGAACATGAATATATTTTTGTGCCCTCAACCAGAGAAAAGCTTAAAAAGAATAAACATTCCATACTTTCTGACATTGCCCTTGCTGTGGTAGGATATAGAGTAGGAGATATCATCGACTGGCCTTTTAAAGACGGAGAAAGAAAAATCGAAATTATGAAAGTGGAAGCCTGGGAAGGATAAAACTTTTGTTGAATAATAAGTAAACAATAGGCACAGTTCATTTTGAGCTGTGCTTTTTATTTTCCTGTAACAAGCAAAATAAGTAAGAGTAATGTTGGACCGATGTATGTGAAATGAATGATCGGTATACAATTTTATTGCAGATAAAATCATTGTGCCTTGAAACAGTATATATAAAAAAGAACTTTCGCTATTGCGTTTTCCAACAAATTTGTGGATACAATTTTTTAGAATATTTTGATTTAACTGAAACAGATAATCTATTTAACAAATGATAAAAAATAATGCCTCTACCAGACTTTCTTCAAGCGAGTTGACAGCATTCCATTTTTAAGTTTTATCTTTGCAAAAATTAAAAAAATGAGCAAACCGATTTCTGAGTTTATAGAGAAATATTACCTGCACTTCAATGCAGCAGCGTTGGTAGATGCATCTAAAGGATATGTTGCACACCTTAAAGAGGGTGGGAAAATGATGATTACTCTTGCCGGAGCGATGTCTACAGCTGAATTGGGTAAGATTCTTGCAGAAATGATCCGTCAGGGGAAAGTTGACTTTATCTCTTGTACAGGTGCTAACCTTGAAGAAGACCTTATGAACCTTGTGGCTCACTCTCACTACGAGAGAGTTCCGCATTATAGGGATCTGACTGCTCAGGATGAGTGGGATCTTTTAGAAAGAGGTTTAAACAGAGTTACAGATACATGTATCCCTGAAGAAGAAGCTTTCAGAAGATTACAAAAACATATCGTGGAGATCTGGAAAGATGCAGAAGCTAAAGGAGAAAGATATTTCCCACACGAATTCATGTATAAAATGATCCTTTCAGGAGTATTGGAGCAGTACTATGAAATTCCTAGAGAAAACTCATGGATGATCGCTGCTGCAGAAGCAAACTTACCAATCGTAGTTCCGGGATGGGAAGATTCTACAATGGGTAATATTTTCGCTTCTTACTGTATCAAAGGAGAGCTTAAAGCTACTACAATGAAATCGGGGATCGAATACATGACTTACCTTGCTGACTGGTATACTAAAAATTCAGCTGGAAAAGGAGTTGGGTTCTTCCAGATTGGTGGAGGTATTGCAGGAGATTTCCCTATCTGTGTTGTACCAATGTTGTATCAGGATATGGAAATGCATGACATTCCGTTCTGGTCTTATTTCTGCCAGATTTCTGATTCTACAACATCTTATGGTTCATATTCAGGAGCAGTTCCAAATGAGAAAATCACTTGGGGTAAACTGGATATCACTACACCGAAATTTATCGTTGAAAGTGATGCAACTATCTGTGCACCATTGATGTTCTCTTATATCTTAGAAAACTAAGAATACAATATCTCAAAGAGAGTAAAAATATAGCGCTTCAATTGATTTGGAGCGCTTTTTATTTTTAAACTTATTTTTTTTCTCACGCAGATTTTGCAGATGAATATAAAAATCTGCGTAATCAGCTTGATCCGCGAGAAAATTTAATCTAAGCATGTTGTGTTAAATGCTTGCTGAAAATCTGAGATTTTCTTGCGCCTTAAAGTAGCATAATAAATATTAATTGCGCCTTTGCGTTTTCCAACAAATCTGCAAAATCAGCGTGAGAGAAAATAAACTATGAAATATCAAATTTTATCGCAGATAAAATCATTGCGCCTTAAAGAAGCATGTATATAAAAGAATTTGCGCCTTTGCGATTTCTAACAAATCAGATCTTAACATAAAAATAATAATCTGCGTCATCACCTAAATCTGCGAGCCAATAATTTATTTTAATTATCTGTGAAAATATTAATTATCAGTGGGAAATAAATCAATCCAATGAATTTACCAGCACAAAATACCGATATGCCAGGATACCTTTCTCCACCTTTGTTAAATGATTGGGATCTTTATTACTCAACTTCGGAAGCACCTTTTTATTGACTGTATTCAACAGTCGGAAAAATGATTTTTTCATATCTTTATCTTTTAATGAAACATCATTGAGCTTACAAGAGTTCAAAAATGGTGCAAAAAAAGAAAGCCAGCTAAAAACAATGAATTGATATGGACGAAATTTTCAAACAACAGGTATACGAAGTCGCAAGACTTATTCCAAAGGGAAGGGTCTCTACTTATGGCGCTATAGCCAAAGCCGTGGGCTATCCGAATCATTCCCGTCATGTAGGAAAAGCGATGGGAGGCTGTCCTGAAGATGTCCCCGCACACCGTGTTATATCAAGTTCCGGTACATTATCAGTTCCTGAATTTCAGATTAAACTGGAAGCTGAAGGAATTGTTATTGAAAATTTCAGAATAAAAAATTTCAAAAAATTGTTTTGGGATCCGCTGAATGAGATTTAATAATATATATTTTACTACTCAGACTGGGAAACTTACAGATCAGTCATCTATTTTTTCAAATTGAGACGCCTTACAATACCTTTGGTTCATAATTAAAAACAATACCTATGAAACCAAGCTCAATTTTTACTTTAGCATTCCTTTTAGTAGCTGCATTTTCAAAAGCACAAATGGATGATAAGTTCTATCAACCTAATAAAGCGATGAATCCCTTTGAAATGAAGATTTCAGATACCATTAAACTTCCGGTAGATGATAATGTAATTACAGCATTTATTGCAAAACCTAAACAAAAGGAAATTAAGAAAACCATTTTTTATTTTCATGGAGCTGCGGGAAATGTGACGACGTATCAATTTATGACAAAACCACTAGTAGATGCCGGATATCAGATAGTAATGATTGATCTGAGAGGCTATGGATTGTCTACAGGAAAACTGACACATAAAAATGTAGCAGAAGATGGTCAGAAATTTTTTGATGAACTGATCAAAAGAGAAGATATTAAAAATACTAAAGTGTATCTTTATGGAGCTTCATTAGGAACCCAGGTAGCTGCTCATCTGGCTAAAGACAATGTGTCAAAAATTTCAGGCCTGATTCTGGATTGCCCAATGGCTTCTTTTACAGATATCGCCGCTCACTTTGCTCCACAATATAAAGATTTTATTTTGCAGACAATGATTTCTCCCTATTCTGCTAAAGAGGATGTCAAAGCTTTAAACAACCTTCCGGTTCTTGTGATTCATGCTAAAGATGATAAAACGATTCCCTACGAACAAGGAAAGCTGGTTTTTGACAACGCATCAGGAAATAAAGTTTTTATTGAATCGAAAGGCGATCATTTAGAAGGAATGAAAAATAACCGGGAAGAAATTTTAAAAGCAATTGATCAGTTATAAAGAAAGACTCCAGCGGCGAAGCCGCTGGAGTCTTTCTATCTTTCAAGCTGTAAATGCTTATTTTTTAATCCTTAGAGTAGTTTTTGCCTCCTCCTTTAGCCTTTCATTTTCTTCTTTTAATAAAGCAATATATCCTTGCAGGCTTTCAATAACAGCCCCTGGAATATTATCATAATTATTCTGTGTAGTGATTACTCCTGCAGAGGTGGATCTATCATTAAATACAGGATGATTATTATTAACAACCACTGTAGCTTCCTCTTCTTCATAAATTTCTTCTACCGGAACATCTAAGAAACGGGCAAGCTTGTCCCATTCATCTTTTATGATCTTTACATCACCACTTTCTTTTCTGCTGTAATTAGATACATCAGTTGCGATAAAATCGGCTACCTGCTGTTGAGTGTAACCTTTTTGTTTTCTGATGAGACGTAATTTTTCTTTTTGCATGTCCGACATTTTATACAAAAATGGCAAAAAAGCATAATGTATACAATAGAAAACAGAAAAAATGTACACCAAAATAATCAAGGCTAAGGGAAAGCCCAGAAAAGGGTTATAATATCAATATTATTTGGATTAATTGCTGATGAATTTTTGCTATTGAAGGAGGATGAACCACAAAAGCCACAAATGCGTTATGATTAAACTCTTTACTTCACTTAAGAAATTTAAAATAATACTGCATAAAAGTACATATCAGCAGAAAATCTTCGATTTTTAAAAACTTAAGTGCTCTTTTCAACAGAATCATATTTACTTCATAAGACTTAAGTATTTAAAATCTTTTGTGCATAAAAATATTATTCATAGAAATTGTTTTGACTTTAATGTTGGAAAACGCGAAGGCGCAAAGGTTTTATTTGCTGAGAATATTTTTAAGACGCAAGAAGATCAAGAATCTTCAGCAAGAGTTATGCTTATTTTTTGTCATCATATTCACTGTTTCTATTGGGTTGAAAAAAATAATTACATAGAAATATAGGTTGATGAGCTTTTTTATTAGCGAATTCGTAATGATTATTCAGCAGCCTTCAATTTTATCTTAGATAAAATCTTTGCGCCTTCAAACATTATTAATGTAAAAATCTTGCGTCTTAGCGTTTTCCAACAACACCATAAAATTACTAAAGACTGTCTCATTCGAAACAGTCTTTAGTTCCTAAAAGTATTATTCATAGAAACTGTTTTGTGGTGATTTTACTGTTGGAAAGCACTAAGGCCTAAAGGTTTTATTTACATTGAGAATATTTTAAGGCGAAGATTGGATAGTTATTTAGATTAAACTTCCTCACAGATCAAACAGATACGCAGATTTTTATTGATCTGCTTCATCTGCAAAATCAGCGAGATAAAATCCTGGTACCTTAAAGCACATCGCATTCAAAAATCTTGCGCCCTAGCGTTTTCCAACTTTAAAGCAAAAAAAAAGCTGTTTCAATTTGAAACAGCCTTTCTATATTATTTTTCAAGTTGCTTATAGCTTCTTTGTATAAAATCCGTCAGGTCTTTCCCTTTCAGTAAGTTTTGAGATAACTTAGCAAGATCTAAAGCATATTTGATTAAGCTTTCCTTCTGTTCCTCATTTTCTGTTTTTAAAATCTGATTAGAAAGGTCACTATTGGAGTTCACAACCAAGTTATACATTTCCGGGAAACCTCCCATTCCGAACATACCGCCTCCGCCGGTTGCCTGCATTTCCTTCATCCTTCTCATAAACTCAGGTTGAGTAATCGTAAACGGAGCGTCATTGCTGTCAAGATCTTCAAGCTGAACGGTGAATTTGGAATCCTTGATGGCTTCTTCCACATTTTTCTTTAAAGATTCTTTTTCCGTTTCATTCAATTTTGAAATAACAGGTTCATCTTTTTTGATCAGATTGTTGATATGATCAGCATCCACTCTTGCAAATGATGTATTCTCTTTCGACGTTTCCAGTTTTTGGATAACATGAGGAGTAATAGGGGTGTCCAATAAAAGAACTTCATAGCCTTTTTCCTTTGCAGACTGAATATAGCTGTGTTGCTCATCAGCATTGGTTGCGTAAAGAATCACTAATTTATTGTCTTTATCAGTTTGTGATGGCTTGATTTTTTCAACCAATTCATCCCAAAGGAAATATTTTCCGTCTGTCGTTGGATATAGGGTGAATTTATCTGCTTTTTCAGCAAATTTTTCTTCTGTAACGATTCCATACTCAATAACTACTTTGATGTCGTTCCATTTTTGCTCATAATCTTCACGGTTTTCGTTGATTAAAGAGGTCATTTTATCACCTACTTTTTTGGTGATGTAAGAAGATATTTTCTTTACGGCTCCATCTGCCTGAAGATAAGAACGAGATACATTCAATGGAATATCCGGAGAATCAATTACTCCTCGCAAAAGCATCAGAAAGTCAGGAACAATCCCTTTTACTTCATCTGTTACAAATACCTGGTTTTGGTATAATTGGATTTTATCCTTTTCAATATTTAAGTTGTTGCTTAATTTAGGGAAGAATAGAACTCCCGTAAGGTTAAAAGGATAATCAACATTCAAATGAATATGGAACAAAGGTTCCTCAAATTGCATTGGATACAATTCGTGATAGAACTTCATATAATCCTCATTATTCAATTCACTTGGAGCGATAGTCCAGGCCGGAGTCGGATTATTGATGATATTGTCTACCTCTTCAGTTTCGGCTACAGCATCTTCAGGAGCGTCTTCTGGTAACGGTAGAGTATGTGTTTTTGTACCAAATTTAATTGGAACAGGCATGAATTTGTTATATTTTAATAACAGCTCACGAATTTTTGTTTCTTCTAAAAATTCTACAGAATCATCTGCGATGTGAAGAATGATTTCTGTACCTCTTTCTATTTTATCTGTTTCTTCTAAAGTAAATTCAGGGCTTCCGTCACAGATCCAACGCACTGCAGGTTCATCTTTGTAAGACTTGGTAAGGATTTCCACTTTTTCTGCTACCATAAATGCAGAATAAAATCCTAGTCCGAAGTGGCCGATAATTCCTGAATCTTTTGCCGTGTCTTTATATTTTTCCAAAAACTCTTCAGCTCCGGAAAAGGCAACCTGATTAATATATTTTTCAACCTCTTCACCAGTCATTCCAATACCCTGATCGATAATACGCAAGGTTTTTTGCTCTTTGTCGATTTTAACTTCAAGCTTTGGATTTCCATATTCCACTTTTGCCTCACCAATACTCGTTAAATGTTTTAATTTTAAAGTAGCATCAGTTGCGTTAGAGATTAATTCTCTTAAGAATATTTCGTGATCACTGTAAAGAAATTTTTTAATTAGTGGGAAAATATTTTCCACCGATACATTAATATTTCCTTTAGTCATAATATTTTAGATTTTTTAATTTTCAAATATTTCACAAAAAAAATACCACGAAGAGGAATGTGACAGAATGACATTGTTTAGACTTATAAAACCAGAGCTTCATGTGGATTTGTCAAAGAAATATCATACTTTTAATCCTTAAAAAAATATTAACAATGAAGTTGAAATGTACCATTTTCATTCTGCTCATGATGGCTTGCTGCTTGTATGGACAGAAAAAACCCTTAGATCATTCTGTCTATGATAACTGGCAGAATATCGGTTCAAGAAAAATCTCAAATGACGGAAAACAGATTGCCTATTCTGTGGACGTTCAGGAAGGAAATCCTAATCTTTCTTTATACTCAGTCAAAAATAAAACTACAAAGAAGTTTGCAAGAGGAACAAAAGTAGATTTTACGAATGATTCCAGGTTTGCTGTTTTTCAAATCCGTCCTTTGTATAAGGATATAAAAGCAGTAAAAGATAAAAAGCTTAAAAAAAATAAATTAACAAAAGACAGCCTGGCAATAGTTGATTTTTTGAATGATAAAACAGAGAAAATTCCTAATGTAAAATCATTTAAAATTCCTGAAAAAGCAGGCTCTTATGTTGCTTATCTATTGGAAAACACAAAAGATAAATCTTCGGATGATGCTTCTGACAAAGAAGATGGAGATGATACTAAAGATGATGATAAAAATACGAAACCATTACAGTTGGTAGTACGAAATCTTTTGGACGGAAAAAGTACAACATACGATAATGTGATTCGTTATGAGTTCAGTAAAAATGGGAAGCAACTTACTTTTGTAACTAAAAAGCCGGAAGAGAAAGCCGACAAGGGTAAAAAAGACTCTGCAGATGAAAAAAAATCTGCTGATAAAAAGGATACTGACAAATCAAAGCCCAAGAAATATGCATTACAAACCGTACAGGTAGTAGATCTGCAAAAGGGTGTTCTAACTAAAATTTCTGAAATGGAAGGCGATTTTTCACAATTGTCTTTTGATGAAGAAGGAAATCAATTGGCATTCGTTGGAACTTCTTCTGCACAGAATGATTTGGTGAAATTATATCAGTTGTATTACTTTAATTTTAAAGGAAATAAAAATGAAATTGTCACTAATGAAAATGCCCAAATGAGAAAGAACTGGGTAATTTCTGAAAACAGATTACCATTATTCAGCAAAAATGGAAAGCAATTGTATTTTGGTGTAGCCCCAAAACCTATTGCAAAAGATACCACAATGATTGCGAATGACCATGCTGTGGTAGATATCTGGAATTATAAAGATGATTATCTGCAAACCGTCCAGTTAAAGGAATTGAAAGATGATCTTAAAAAATCTTACGCAGCAGTAATGCAAACGGAGAAACCTGATTTCTTTAAAAATATTGATAATGAAGACCTGGATACTTTACGAGTGGTAAACGAAGGGAATGCTGAATTTACGCTGGGTGTTACCAGTTTGAACAACCGTATTTCGTCACAATGGGAAGGATCAACAAAGAAAACCTATTTTCTTATCGATAATAAAACAGGAGAAAGAACTGAAGTTATTAAAAATCTTGACGGATCGGTTTCAGTATCTCCACTGGGGAATTTTGTTTTAATTTTTGATAGAGAAAAAGCAAAATGGCTGAGCTATAACGTTAAAACAAAGCAAACCCTTCAACTCAATGTGGGATTACCGGTTTCCTTCGTTGATGAGGAGTTTGATATGCCGGATTTCCCGGATCCTTATGGTATTGCATCCTGGACAGATAATGATGAATCTGTAATTATCAGAGATCGTTTCGACCTTTGGGAGTTTTTCCTGAAGAGTTCGAAGAAACCAAGAAATATCACGAATGGATTTGGACGTAAGAATAAAATAACATTTGATACTTACAATCTGGATAAAGACATTAAAAGCTTAAACCGAAAATCTTCCATCTATTTATCAGCATTTGATAATACCTCTAAGGCAAACGGAATTTTTAAAACATCCATTCAATCAAATGGTGATCCGGTAAAAATTCAAATGGAAAATGTCTGGGGGTATCGAAGTATTCAAAAGGCAAAAAATGCAGAAGAATATATTGTAATAAAAGAGTCATACACTGATTCTCCAAATATTTTTGTAACATCAGATTTCTCGGAACAACAAAAGCTGAGCAATACCAACCAGCAACAAAACCACTATAATTGGGGGACAGATGAATTGGTACACTGGACAACGCCAAAAGGAAATACGTCTACAGGAGTTTTATACAAACCTGAAGATTTCAATCCTAATAAAAAATATCCGATGATTGTCTATTTCTATGAAAAACTTTCGGATAATCTGAATCGTTATGTGGCACCATCTCCAACGCCTTCAAGATTAAATATCTCTTATTTTGTAAGCAACGGATATCTGGTTTTTACTCCTGATATCTCATATATAGATGGTTTTCCGGGAGAATCGGCAATGGAATATATCAATTCCGGAGTTGAAAAACTAAAACAAAATTCGTGGGTAGATGGTACAAAAATAGGAATTCAGGGACAAAGCTGGGGTGGTTATCAGGTAGCCTATCTTATCGCTCATACTGATATGTATGCCGCCGCATGGAGTGGCGCTCCTGTTGTGAACATGACTTCAGCATATGGAGGAATCCGATGGGGTTCAGGGATGAACAGACAATTTCAGTATGAAAAATCGCAAAGTAGATTAGGGAAAAATTTATGGGAAGCTCCGGATCTTTATATTAAAAATTCACCACTTTTTACGATCGATAAAGTAAAAACGCCGGTAGTTATTATGAGTAATGATAAAGATGGGGCAGTACCTTGGTACCAGGGAATTGAAATGTTTACCGCATTACGCCGTCTTGGAAAACCGGTGTGGCTTCTGAATTATAACGGTGATGACCATAATTTGGTAAAACGCCAGAACAGAAAAGATATCCAAATCCGTGAACAGCAGTTTTTTGATTATTACCTAAAAGGTGCTAAAGCTCCGGTCTGGATGACAAAAGGCGTTCCGGCCACCCAAAAAGGAAAAGATTGGGGGTTTGAATTAACAGATGATAAACCTGAATAGTAAAGTTTCGGCGGAGCCAAAGGCTCCGCCGAAACTTTTATAACTTAAAGGTTCAGATAAATTCTATTCAAAAAAACATCATATAAAAGGAAGTGACAGAATGGCATTTTTTTAATGATGCGCCAATTCATCGGTTTTATTATATTTACCGCCAATTATAATAACAAAATGGGAATCTTAGATTTTTTTAAGAAAAAGAGTAGCGGACAGGAGAATAGCAGTATCCCGGTTCAGCAATATGAAGCACCAAATGTAGAGGTAGCGGAACCAGAAATTGATGAGGTAATAGAAGAAGTGGTAGATATTGTACCCGAAGTTTCTTTACCACCGGTTGAGGAGAAAAAAGTAAACGAGCAGTTTGAAAAAATCAAAATTTATAATGATTACATTGTACATTCTATAGCATTTCAACTTAGAGGTGAATATAGTCCGGTTTCAGCTTTTGAAAATGAAAATGGAGAGATAGAAGGTTTTGTATATACTGTAACAGAAGATACGTATGCATTTTCTCCGGAGCAGGCAGTTACAAAAATGGAAGAAAAATTTGAAACTGAGCTTCAAGAAGGGAAGATCAAATCTTATATGGTTTTATATCATTCTCAGTTTGATGGTAACGGTAACGACCATAGTCCGGCAACTCAGCCAGGAGAATTTAAAGCAATTTCGCTTTCCTATCATTTTAAAGATGAAGAAAAAGGCCAAACAGGATTGCCTTACATTTTTGAAAACGAGAATATCACCTACAAAGGTTTTTCAGAGTTTTCTCATGAAGAAAATAATGAGATCATGAATACTCAGTTGATCGATGGTAAAAATTATTTTCCTCATGCTGAAGGGATCAAGGCTCCTGAAACAACTAATGAAGCAGGAATTATAGTAAGAAAATCTAATGTACACAATCTTGCCAATATCTGGGGGGGTATTTTTGGGCATGAAAATTTCCAGACTAAAGATTATTCCGGCTATATGAATCCTCTTACAGTTCATGATCCATCCGGAGAGAACAAAAGCAAAGCGGAATTTGAAGATGTAAGATTTAAAACTATTTTTACTGAAGAATTTAACACAATACTTCCTGAGGTGAAAACTGATTATACTTTAGATTTTGAAACAAGATCTGTAAGAGAATGGGAAAATGCACTTGATTTACATGCCATCGTAGCAGGTCCGGCCAGAAATACTTTTGGAGTGTGGTTTTTTGCTACAGATTATGCGGAAAATAAAAATACATATTTAACGCAACCTCATTTAAAGGTAAATCTGAGCGGAATAGTTTTCATTCTGGATGTTCATACCAATACAGAGCTTCCTGACGGTACTAAAATGAGTGAAGATTTTACAACGTACGCCCCAAGCCAGGATCTTCCTAATTATGCATGTTTTGACTTTATTGCTGAACTTGTAGACTTTAAAGAAACAGAACTGCTTGAAGATGGAAGTGCTAAAGGATATATTCTAAAGCTGAAACTGATTACAAACGAAGAAAATGAAGATTTCTTTACAATTGATGCTTTCGTCAATAAAGGAAATATGAGATTTGAAACCTTAACCAAAGGAATGAAAGTGACTGGAGCGCTTCAGCTTCAAGGAAAAATCGCTGAATAATTTTTAAATAAAAGCTTAAAAGAGGTTGTCCAAAAGGTCAGCCTCTTTTATTTTGGATTTAAGAGAAGTCTTATTTAGGAAGAAGAGGAGTGGCTTCGCTCTTTTTAAAATTGTACAGCTTGTAAATAAAAACTTTGCGTTTAAAAAGCAAAACCATTTAAAAACAAAAAAGGCAATCCTAAGATCGCCTTTTCTATTATTTTTTTGAAAACTTATTTCTTGTTTTTCAACTCTTCTTTGATTTTGTTTTCCAATTCCTCGGAAAGATCTGGATTGTCTTTTAAAACATCCTTCACAGCATCACGTCCCTGACCTAATTTAGTCTCTTCGTAGCTGAACCAAGAACCGCTTTTCTTCACAACTCCCATGTCTACAGCAGTATCCAGAATTTCTCCTACTTTAGAAACTCCTTCCCCGTACATAATGTCAAATTCAGCCATCTTGAATGGTGGAGCTACTTTGTTTTTCACAATTTTCACTTTTACACGACTCCCGATTGCTTCATCTCCATTTTTGATTGGCGCACTTGCTTTTCTGATATCAATTCTTACCGAAGCATAGAATTTAAGAGCATTACCACCGGTAGTTGTTTCAGGATTTCCAAACATTACCCCGATTTTTTCTCTTAACTGGTTGATGAAAATTACCGTACATTTCGTTCTTGAAATAGTAGCAGTCAGTTTTCTTAATGCCTGAGACATCAATCTTGCATGAAGACCCATTTTAGAATCACCCATTTCTCCTTCAATCTCTGCTTTTGGAGTAAGAGCTGCTACAGAGTCAATAACAACAATGTCAATAGCTCCAGAACGGATTAAGTTATCAGCAATTTCTAAAGCCTGCTCACCATTGTCCGGTTGAGAAATGATAAGGTTTTCCAAATCGATTCCTAACTTCGCGGCATATGTTCTGTCGAAAGCGTGCTCAGCATCAATAAATGCTGCAATACCACCTGCTTTTTGAGCTTCAGCAATAGCGTGAAGCGTTAATGTTGTTTTACCTGAAGATTCAGGACCATATATTTCAATGATTCTTCCTTTTGGATATCCTCCTATACCTAATGCGATATCTAATCCTAAAGAACCGGAAGGAATTACCTCTATTGTATTGTCAATAGAATCATCTCCTAAAGTCATTACTGTTCCCTTTCCGTATGTTTTATCTAGCTTGTCAAGCACCAATGCCAGTGCTTTTTTCTTATCATCAATGTTACTCATCTCTATAAAATAATTTCTCAAAAATACATAATTTATAGATCAAAAGCTAATATTATTTATTCTCGAAACCGGTTTTTAGAGTTAAAAAATAATAAAGTTTTGGGAGTGATAGTATTCATAACGAGATAGATGTGACATGATGGGTTGAGGAATGTTGAAAAGAATAAATTTAGGTTAAGAAAGTTATCGTCTTAAGCCAGAAGCGAGAGGCTGGAAGTTGTTTTGCATGGATGATTTCTAGCAGTTATAGTTTTGTTTTATCCATCCAATATAAAAAATGCTTATCTTAAAACATTGTTTTTTAAGATCATTCTATGGACAGAAAATTAAAAATATTCCTGATTAAATCTTTTGTTGTATTAGCTGTTATACACATGGCTTACTTTATTTACGGATATGTAAAATTTAAAGGACTTCAAAAAATTAATATCTATACAGAATTTTATAGGTTCAAATTTTACGATGATGTCTCCATTTCTCACTTTTTCGTATCCGGTCTCTTTTTGTTTTTCTTTGTTATTTTTCTTCTTAGAAATCATTCCAAAAAAAGATATGAACTTTCAAAAACTTTGGGAATCGGTATTATACTTCTATTGGTGTCCTTTTTTTCTCTGACTTTTTTCATCAGTTATAGTTTTGGATTAAATGCAAAACTGCGAACTGAATTGCCGGAAAAGAATCTTAATAAAGACAAAACGCTATTGAATGTCTTACAGCCTTTTTTATATAACTATACGTCCTACAGTTCAGAGAAACTGTTTAATCCCAAAAATATTTTATATCCCAAACCTTACCCTGTGATTGAAGTGAGAGATACGGTGTACTACGAACCGGGTAATAAGGATTATTCTTCAACAGAATCCAGATATTACAGTATGGATACCCTGAAAATGCTGACTACCGATCATAAAAAATTAAGCAATAAAGCGAAATCGGTGCTTGACATTCTTGGGCTTGATGATGGGGAGCTGGGAAAAAGAATTATTTCTAAAAAAGAGATAGGGGACAGTACCGAAATTATATTTCAGGGAAGAGAAGTACATCCTCAATACGATGAAAAGATGTGTATTTTTCTTGAAAGCAAGCTTTTGTTCTCTCCATTACATAAAGTTCCTGAAAGGCAGCAGCAGTATCAAAATGCTGTCAAAAGGTATAATTTGCTTTATAAATATAGTCAGGATTCACTGCTTTCCTCATTTCAGAAGTTGGATGTACTTTTAAAAAAATACAATATAGAAACACAGATCGTTCCGAAAGAGCTTACTAAAGATGTTTTTTATTACCGGGATCATCAGCAGGAACCTCTGAATGCGATACGAAATACTTACGAAAGAAATGAGCTCAAAGATAAATTTGCAACCCTTGACCGATTGTTCTACAAACCGAATTATCTTCATCCTTCCATCAGTGGAATTTTCATCGGCGTAGTCATTAGCGTTTGGTTGATCTTATTTTTATTGTATCTGATCTGGAATTTCTGGAACAGAAAACCTTCTCCAGATAAAGGAAATGGACAAATATAGTATTGCCTCTTTTTTCCTTAAAAAAAGATTTTAATGAAAATTTGAATTTTTTGTGATGTTTAAATAATCTTTCAATACCTTCATCTGATCTTTATTTCCCCTTTTAATTCTGGCATCACGACTTACAAGTCTGTCATAAATAGTATTGAAAAGTATCTTTGATTTCGGAAATAACTTTTTGTTGGAAGCATCAGGAATTTGTAATCTTTTACAGACTTCGTCATCCAATAAGAACCAGGTGCAACAAACATGGAGATACTTTAAGCTTTTCCGCTGAAATTCAAACTTTAGAATAGGATTTTCCAGTGATTCATTCAATAAAGAATGAGCCAGAAGAACGGAATCATTATCAGAAGGCGGTTGGATGGAAGTCCATAAATAAAAATATTCCGTAGCCTGTTTTTTATCATCAGGAAGAAGTTGTTCGGGAATTCCCAGTAAATATCCCACATACTTCCACAAGTGGAAAATTCCTTTTTCTTCCTCTTTTGAAAATGTATTTCCCAGTTTTTGCAGGCTATGGAGAAAAACTAAGCTGAAGCCAATATAGGTGGCCATCATATCCCAGGAATTGATCGGTTCACCCCAATTTTCAGTATCCCATTCATTATAATGCTTTTTTATGGAAAGCCTTGCGTAAGAATGAATCAGTCGGGTTTTTATAGCAAACTCATATCCTTTAGCATGAATTTCGAGTGCATCATACCGGGTTGCGTTTACCCAAAAGTCCAATGTTTCTGAAAGACGTTTCACAGCTCCTTTCTTTAAGGCTTCTGTAACAATAAGAGGTTTATTAAGGTAGGCGTAATCATAGCCTCCGATAAGGCAATAATCTCTCAATGAAATCAAAGAGTCCAGATTACTTCTCATGCAGAGTTCGGCACCGCTTTTTAAAAGATTGTAGTCTAGCCAGGCAGGAATCTTCTGTGTTTGAGCAAACAATTTTTTGACACTCTCTGGAACAACATCAGTCTCAGAAACTCCATTTCGGATATAGCCTTCAATTTCCTTTGATGCTTCGAGAAAGTTTTTGGTGAAATAAACATCCTTTACCACCTGATCTCCCATTTCGTCAACGTGATAAAAGAAAGGTGAAAAGGTTTCAAAATCCTTAAAACTCACTTCGGCTCCGGAAAACTCAATCAATTGTTTGCCGTTGCCATGTTCCCAAAAGTTTTTGAAATGGGGAAAGTCTTTAAAACGGGGGTGTAGCACTGTTCGTTCCATGATAGATAAAAGTACAAGTTTTACACCGAAATTCTATCGTGAGATTTATCAGTCTTATGATGCCTTGATTATAAGTAGCCCCATTCAAAAGCCATTTTGATAAGTTCGGAACAATTTTTACAATCAGATTTTCTTAAAATATTTTTTCTGTGCGTTCGTACGGTTTCTTCCGAAATATTCAATACGTTTGAAATTTCTCCGGCAGAAAAGCCTCTGGCAATATAGGTGATGATTTCCACTTCTCTTTTGGTGAAGATTGCAGGCTGAGACTCCGAAATTTTATTATATTTAGACCATTGCATCTGATGAAAATCTTCCCGTCCATTAATGCCGGAGAGTAAGACGCTATAGGAATTTTGATGGGTAATATGTTCAATGTTGGTATGAATATTAACAGCTTGCATCAGCTTGCCATTTTCATCTTTAAGGGTATGCAGAGCCTGATGATGAAACAGCTCGTAATTACCTTTTGATGTTCTCAGCCTGAAACAATAGCTGGATTTTAATTCCTGAATATAATCAAAACCATTAATATCTTTCATTTTTTCTATGCACATTCTTTCGGCTTCCATAACAAATTCAATATCATCGGGATGGAGGAGGTCAATAATTTCTTTGAGATGCACAGGATACTTATGAAATCCGTGTATTTCCAAAATGTTTTCATGATGATGAGACAAGGTACTATCTACAAGATTAATAACGTAATAATAGAATTTTCCTGGAGCGAAAATTTCTCCAATGATACGCTCAATAGAAGGTGCAGGTAATGCCATCGTAGTTGTATTCTGGAGGAATTCTGGATAACTATTCCACACCTTAATGAGGGGATGGTGTTTTTTGGGAGTTAAAAATTTTTTATCCATGGTTGATGTTTTCCTAAAATTAATCAAAATATGTTAAAAATCACCCTTTTGCGGTATTTTATCTGGTAGGAAAGTATTGTAGTTTTATGTAGAATTAATAACCATGGAAGCTCAATTTCTAAAGCTACTGCGCTTAAAGGTTGAAGTCTCCTATTCTTTTATTCTAATAAAAAAAACTTTAACCTGAAAAACAAATAATCATGAAAACAAAAATTGTATTACTGTTCCTGCTCGGATGGATGGAAGTAATGTGGGGACAAGAAAGTTTTAATTTAAGATACCGAATTTATAACCAACTTGGTGAATATAATCTTAAGAAAAAGATTATGAAAAGATATGATAGCTTATCAGAAAATGAACAAAAAAAGATTAGAAATAAGTATAAAATTGGAGATAAGCTATCCATTGAAGATAAAATTATTATTCAGAATAAAGAAACCAAAGTAATACGAGAGATTATTATTGATGAAAAATTTTTCAAGAATTATAAAATTGATACCATTGTTAGTGCTAATATAGGAAATATGGAGCACGGAAATGTTAGAATAGATAAGAACAAATTACTGGTTAATCTTTTACTAAAATGTGGAAAAAGTAGTCCTGCTTATTTCTATGAATTAGAAAATAGAAAAAGCCCATCCTTACCTTTTACCTCAGTCACTGTGAGTGCGATTACAATACCGATCAAATATAGATTCAAAGGTAAAGATGGATTAGGAGAAGAGTTTTCAACGGCGATAAATGGTAATTTGTTTTTAGGCTATACGTATGGTAAAAGTACTTTTTTTTATCAAGAGGAAATAGAAACAAAAGTCAACACTTGGAAAGTTACGGGAGGTCTTTTGTTTGGAGCATCTTCAGTGAAATTGGATAAATCAAATTCAGATCCAGTACCAATTGATGACCATTCGTTGCCTCCAGAATATGTAGATGCAACAAAAGGATTAGCTTCCATAGCAATTGGAATAACGTATTCATACAATAATATCAATGTAGGAGCATTTTTTGGTTTTGATTATGCTATTGGACAACATGCAGATTTATGGAAATATAATAAAAAACCTTGGTTGGGTATAGGAATTGGATATAAATTATTTAGTTTTTAATATTGCTGCAGGTGCCTGTATAGACATATATAAGGCCCTTAAATTATCTTGAAAACTGCAGATTATATTCAAAATTTCTTTCTTGAAAATATAGTGTAAAACATTATAAAACAAAAAACCTTCCCATCGGGAAGGTTTTATATTATTCATTGCTGATTATTCATTACTTATTACAAAGAAGCAGCATGTACAAGCATATCCACTAACTTGTTAGAATAACCCATTTCGTTGTCATACCAAGAAACAAGTTTTACGAAGTTAGGAGAAAGCATAATACCAGCATCTTTATCGAAGATTGAAGTTCTCTTATCTCCTACGAAATCCTGAGATACTACTGCATCTTCAGTATATCCAAGGATACCTTTCAATTCACCTTCAGAAGCAGCTTTGATTACTGAACAGATTTCTTCATAAGAAGCAGCCTTTTCAATTCTCACTGTTAAATCTACTACAGAAACGTCAACAGTTGGTACTCTGAAAGACATACCTGTTAATTTTCCGTTCAATGAAGGGATTACTTTTCCTACCGCTTTAGCAGCACCTGTAGAAGAAGGGATAATGTTGTTCAAAGCAGCTCTACCACCTCTCCAGTCTTTCATTGAAGGACCGTCAACAGTTTTCTGAGTAGCTGTTGTAGCGTGTACAGTTGTCATTAAACCTTCTACAATTCCGAAGTTATCGTGGATTACTTTAGCTAAAGGAGCTAAACAGTTGGTAGTACAAGAAGCATTTGATAAAATTTTGATATCATCAGTAAGTTCCTTGTGGTTTACCCCCATTACAAACATTGGAGTATCATCTTTAGAAGGAGCAGAAAGGATTACTTTCTTTGCACCTGCATTGATGTGAGCCTGAGCAGTATCTTTAGATAAGAAAAGACCAGTAGATTCTACGATATAGTCTGCACCGATTTCATTCCACTTTAAGTTGTTAGGATCTCTTTCAGCAGTTACTCTGATTCTTTTTCCGTTGACTACAAGATCGTTTCCTTCTACAGAAACTTCACCTGGAAAAATACCGTGTACAGAGTCATATTTTAACATGTAAGCCATGTATTCTGCATTGATTAGGTCATTGATTCCTACAACTTCAATGTTGTCTCTTTCAGTCATTGCTCTGAAAACAAGACGTCCAATTCTACCAAAACCGTTGATACCTACTTTAATTGTTGACATAATAGTTTGTTTTTATTAGATTTAAAAAATAATTTAGAGTGCTAAAATTTCTGAAATCAGTAAAAGATCTTTATTGATTTCGTTATGTTTTTTAATGGCTTCTTCTATCGGAGTATACGTCAGATCATTAGAACGCATTCCTGCCATTACATTGGTTTGTCCTTCCATTAATCCTGTTACGGCACCATAACCTAATCTGCTTGCCAAAACTCTGTCTGCACAACTAGGAGAACCTCCTCTTTGCATATGCCCCAGAATGGCGACACGAATGTCATAGTCAGGGAATGTTTTCTTTGTTTTTTCTGCAAGTTCATAAACGTTGGCCAACTTTTCACCTTCCGCTACGACTACAATGCTTGATGCCTTTCCTGTTTTTTCAGCATTTTTGAATTTTGCAAAAAGCTCATCGATGCTGTCTTTTTTCTCAGGAATTAAAATATCCAAAGCTCCTGCTGCCAGCCCGCTGTTTAAAGCAATAAAACCTGCATCACGACCCATTACTTCTACAAAGAAAACTCTGTTGTGGGAAGTTGCCGTGTCACGGATTTTGTCAATTGCCTCCATGGCGGTATTCAGTGCCGTGTCATAACCGATGGTATTATCCGTTCCAAAAATATCATTGTCAATTGTTCCCGGGATACCGATTACTCTGATTCCAAATTCTTCATTAAAGATTTTTGCACCGGTAAACGTTCCATCTCCACCAATACATACCAATCCGTCTATTCCAAGCTTTACACAATTGTCGTAAGCTTTCTGACGGCCCTCTTTCGTCCTGAACTCAGCAGATCGGGCAGATTTTAGAATGGTACCACCCTGGTTGATTATATTTTTTACGGAACGTGCTCCCATTTTCAGGAAATCATCGTTGATAAGGCCGTTGTAACCTTCTCTTACTCCGTAGCATTCGATATTATAGTAATTGGCGGTTCTTACTACCGCTCTTAATGCCGCATTCATACCCGGAGAGTCACCCCCTGAAGTAAGAACTGCAATCTTTTTTACAGCACTCTCTTTCATCAAGTAAAAAATTTCGAACACAAATTTACAAAAACAAGTTCAGATTATCGTAGTAAGTTTCCAATAGTTTTATAGATATATGATCAAAAGCTTCTGAAGTTTGTAGGTTTAAAAATATATCGCGCTGTTTTGGTCTCCGGTGCGTTAACATCAAGATCGTACCAAGGCGAAATATTCTTGTTAAAAGGATTGGACAATAAGTGGATAGACTGAGCAGGCGTAAAACCTTCGGCCAGTAAGAATAATTTTTTACCAGCTGTATTTTCACAAACTCCTGCAACGAAAACCACATGTCCTGGACTTCCCGGCGTTATAAGAATATCTCCGGTTTTTAAATGTGAATTTTCCGTTACCGGTTTTGTTTCCTTATTTAATGAAATAGTTCCCGCATAATTAAAGATGAGTTCGAGATAATTTCTGAAATTCTGATAAGAATCATCGAAGCCTGCTGTTTTTCTGAAACTGACGGAATTGCCATTAACAAAAGCCCTTGTGCCATTTTTATAATCATTCCAGCTTAGAAGATCACCACTGGTAAAATGAAATTTGATGTCGTCCGCTTTTTTGATCTTATACAAATATTCCGCTCTCATTCGGATAACCGCATCTGCACATTGTTGCAGATCTTTATTTCCGGTATCAATATCAAAAACAGCTTCGTGAAGATGTTGGGTAGAAATAGAACTGCCATCATACTTTAGAATTGGGCTGCCATAAGGTTTTAGTTTAAAATTTTCAATAAAATATCCGAAGGAGTCCGATTTTTCTTTAATCCACTCATATCCTTCAGGAGGAGAAAATCTTTCCTTGACCGTATTTTTATCTTTGTTAACAGATACAGCATTTTCCGGAATAAAACTCTGATTTTCCGAAGCAGTATGATGAGATGATGTTTTATCTTGGGTACAGTTAGATAAAGTCAGGGCTACAACTAGTCCTGAAATAACTTTTTTTATATTCATTTGATTCGGTTATAATTATGTTTTTTTTGAAAGATAATAAATAAATATATTGTAGTTTATTTTATAGCACACATTTTTTATATCGCGCTGATTTTGCAAATCTCGCAGATGCATATCAAAATCTGCGTAATCTGCTTTATCTGCGAGAAAATTTGTAAACCGTCCTTGCTGAAAATCTTGATTTTCTAGCGTCTTAAAATATTCTCAATACAAATAAATCTTTGTACCTTAGCGTTCATCCGATAATTAAGTTACCAGCTACAACAAAAATCTGCTTATAATCGGCAATATTCAGAATCATTTTTTAAAACTTCCGAATTTTCTTCTGCCGGAATCAATAATTTTCCCCAATCATTCAATTGCCAGAGAATCTCAACCAGTTTTTCACCAAGCTCCGTCAATGTGTATTCAACCCGTGGAGGTAATTCGTTAAACGATTGTTTCTCCAAAATGCCATCCTCTACCATTTCACTAAGCTGTTGATTGAGCACTCTGCGATCAACTTTTGCTATTCCACGGAGGAATTCACTGGGACGTTTTTTTCCTTCATTAATTTGCCAGACGATTGGAATTTTCCATTTCCCACTAATGGTATTCACTGCAACCTCCAACGGACATATTTTATTTTCTTCAGCTCTTTCCTTTGTTTCCATAAAATTGACTTTTTTATCCCTATGGGTGAAAAATATGCGGTATTGCCTATCTTTACTATGTTTCAGACTTTTGTAAAAGTAATCATTAAAGCATTATGACAGAAAAACGAAAAGGAGCCCGTTCCATTAAAGATATCCCACCAACTATTTTAGAACAACTCAACCGTGGAGAAATTGAAACAGCAAACCTTACCGAATGGCTGGCCGTAGATCAAAAATCTTTATTGGAAAACTTGCTTCAACAAAATAACCGTTCAGAATATCTGAAGCCGATTTTAAAAAATGTTGGTCAGCTAAAAAAGCAGACCGTTAATACCATCAATGAGGCCATCGGGGTTGGGTTACTCAGTCTGGCAGTTAAAAATCAGGATGAGAATTTTCTCACTCAGCTTTTAACACATCAGGCCGATCTGGTGCGCTGCTGGGCAGCTTATACAATTGGTAGAAATAATGCATTGAGCCTTAAAGAAAAATTGAATCAGATACAACACTTTGCCTCTGATTCCCATTTTGGCGTAAGGGAAATCTGCTGGATGACCGTACGGCCGGATATTTCAAAAAACCTTTCCGAAAGCTTATCTCTTTTATCGGAGTGGACAATTCATGAGGATGAAAATATCAGACGCTTTGCCAGCGAATCTACCAGACCACGAGGGGTTTGGTGTGAGCATATTGCAGAATTAAAACAAAATCCCGGATTAGGACTGGAGATTTTAGAACCCTTACGGTCAGATCCATCCAGATATGTACAAGATAGTGTGGGAAACTGGTTGAATGATGCCAGTAAGTCACAACCTGAGTTTGTTACAGAAATTTGTGACGAATGGCTTCGGGAAAGTGCAACGAAGGAAACTCAATATATCGTTAAAAAGGCGTTGCGAACCATCAGTAAATAAACGTTATCCACAATCTCGGAATTTTGATTTAAAATTTATAGTAGATTTCTGTTAATTAAAACGTTATGTAAGTCCTTTGAATACGGCATCTGTGAAATCGTACTCTCTTTATTCAGATGAAAAAAGTTATCCACAATATGGAAATGTCGAATAAAAAGTAGAGTAAGTGTTTGATAACTATATTTTTGTAAGAAACACCTGCCAGAAGCATTTTCCGAAATGTAAATTTTTGTAGTAGACAAAAAGTTATCCACAATATGAGATTTTGACTAGATTTTCCGGGAGATCATCTGAATTTGAACGATACATTAAGAAAGATTTTTTTTCAGATTTTTTTTCAAAATAAGATTACCCGGACAAAAAATAAGGACAGTATTTTGTTGTATTGTTTTTTGGAAAAAGTTATCCACAATATGGAAATGTCGAAAAAGAAAGTGTTGTAAGTTTTTCATACTTAATAATTTATGTGAACTCCCTGTTTAAAGCATTTTTATAAAATCCAAATCATAGGTAAATGACAAAAAGTTATCCACAATTTCGGAATGTTGATTGATGTCTATTGTAGTCGTTTGATATCTACACTGTTATGTGAGAAGCTTGTGGAAAAGGTTTTGTGGTTCAGTAATATAAAAAAGTTATCCACAAAGTCGGAAATTTGTGCTAAAAGCTACCATTTCTCAGTCAGATACTTCCAGTACCTTTTCGGAACATGCTGAATATGCAGCTTTATATTTTTTCGTTCCACAATATTGGTCCTGGTAAAATACCTTTGCCAGAGAGTCTGATAATTCTTTTCATCATCATGGAATTTTTCCTGATATTGATTGAGACTCAATTTTTCATCAGGATAAAAAAACTCACAATCTTCCAGATCATACAGAATCCCATAATTTCTGCGTAAATCGTAGATCATCCATTTCTGATCCTGATATCTGTCTTTAAAATGTTTTCTAATCAATGGAATAACGTTGAAGTCGGGATCTATTTTGGCGAAAAATATTCCATCCTGAAGTTTCTCAAACCTGACGAAAGCAGTCATTCTGTGGCTTTCTCTGCCTACAGATTTATTTATTTTTGAAATTTTTAAAATGTCAGCATCTGCAAAATTTCCCAGGATATTGTCTGACGGATGCGTAATACTCTGTTGTACTGCAGATAATATCAGTTTTTCAAGTTCCACATCTTCAGATAAAAAAACTTTCAACAATTGATGGATTCCTTGTTTACCCATATTATGTTCCAGTTTCTTTAAAACCCTGTCAGATTTATCCGTTTGGGTAACCACCTCATGGATTTCTGCAAAAATATTTTCCTGGTAAAACCTTTCTCTGCTTATAATTTCAACCTCTTTAAAGCGGTATTCGAAGACTTCAAATATCGCTGTAAAAAGACCGTCAAAACTTCCGTCGTAGAGTAAGGTAGTCATCATGCTAAATTAGTCAAAAAATAAAAGATAGATGTGGATTGTTCATATTAAAGACAGAGCGAAATCATCTGTTATTTTGTAGTCAGTTAACTTCCTTATTTTTGATAAAATACTATTTATTATCTTTGGACAGTAACGCGATATCATTATAATATGTTCAAAAGAATATCCATTTCAATCTTTGCCATCATGTGTTTAAATACGTATGCTCAAAAAAGAGTTCGTGACCTGGGATTAAAACCAGGAGTTTTACAGCCGGGAAAGCAGAATAGTATTACAGATGTAGCAGGAGTGCTGGTAGGTCATAAAACATTGATAAAAGGAGACAGTGTGAGAACAGGTGTTACAGCGATACTTCCTCACAATGGAAATATCTTTCAGCAAAAAGTACCTGCTGCTGTTTTTGTTGGTAACGGCTTTGGAAAATTAGCAGGCAGTACCCAGGTTCGGGAATTGGGCAATATTGAAACTCCTATTATATTAACGAATACTTTAAATGTAAGCACAGGAGTAAGTGCTGTCATTAATTATACACTTCAGCAGAAAGGAAATGAAAAAATACAGTCTGTAAATGCAGTAGTAGGAGATACCAATGATGGGTGGCTTAATAATATTCGGGGACGTTATGTTCAGGAAAAAGATGTTCTTGATGCAATAAAAAATGCCGGGAATTTTGTTACCGAGGGAAATGTTGGTGCAGGTACAGGAACTGTATGTTTTGGTTTTAAGGGAGGAATTGGAACTTCTTCCCGTAAGCTTCCACAAAGTCTTGGTGGATATACTGTTGGAGTGTTGGTACAGACTAATTACGGTGGCGTTTTACAGATTGATGGTGTTCCTGTAGGAAAAGAACTTAAAAAATTCTCTTTCAGCAATCAGTTATTAAATAATGTTGATGGCTCATGTATGATTGTTATTGCCACAGATGCGCCTTTAGATCACCGTAATCTGGAAAGATTAGCTGCACGTGCTATGTTAGGTTTGGGAAGAACAGGGGGAATAGCATCACATGGAAGTGGAGAATATGCAATTGCTTTTTCCACAGATCCTGGTTCGCGGATATTGCATCAGCCTGAGAGTCCTGTTACAAATGTGCCTGTTCTTCATAATGATTATACTTCACAGATATTTATGGCTGCTATAGAAGCAACAGAAGAAGCAGTCCTTAATTCTTTGACTATGGCTAGCTCTGTAAAAGGCTATGAAGGTCATCAGGTAGAAGCATTGCCTTTAGATAAACTGCGGGAATTATTAAAAAAATATAACCGTATCCCATAAAAGCTGAAGCATTTAAAACAAAGTCAGCTGCTGTGAAAACTGATTGTGAAACTTGGAAGAACTTCCGGCCACCAGCAATTTTCTTAAATTTTTATCTGTCAGATACCGGAGATAGGCATTTCCGGCATTAAAATCAATAAAATATTTAGCCCGGTTTACCGCCGCGCCCAATTGCTTCAAATGATCCATCGTTAAAGTCTGGAAACGTCTTGCACTCACAATTTTTTGAGCTGTTTTTACTCCAATTCCAGGAATTCTTAAAATCATCTGATAATCACTAGTCTGAAGATTAACCGGAAACTGGTCCAGGTGGCGCAATGCCCAGCTTAATTTCGGATCTATTTCCAGATCGAGAAAAGGAATGTGAGGATCTAAAATTTCTTCTGCTTTAAAACCATAAAATCTCATCAGCCAATCAGACTGGTATAGCCTGTTTTCGCGGAGCATAGGGACTTCCGTCGTTAAAGAGGGTAGTCTTTTATCCTCTAAAACCGGCACGTATCCTGAATAATAGACTCTTTTAAGGTTAAAATTCTTATAGAAATGATCAGCCACTTTAATAATCTGGAGATCATTTTCATTCGTAGCTCCTACAATCATTTGGGTAGATTGCCCTGCCGGAGCAAACTTAGGCACCTTCTTTAAAATTTTCTTTTCATCCTGATACTGTGTGATTCCTTTTTGAATATAACGCATCGGACTAATCATATCTTGCCTGTTTTTCTCAGGCGCCAGTAGTTTTAAACCACTTTCTGTAGGAATTTCAAGATTCACGGATAACCTGTCTGCATATAAAGCAGCCTCCTGCATCAGCTCATCACTCGCTCCCGGAATAGACTTCAAATGAATATAGCCATTGAAATTTTCTTCCGTCCGCAACTTTTTGGCAACACGTACCAATCGCTCCATCGTTGTATCTGCATTTTTGAAAATTCCCGAGCTTAGAAATAATCCTTCAATATAGTTTCGGCGATAAAAATTAATCGTCAGATCAACAACTTCTTCAACCGTAAAAGCGGCTCTTTTAATATCATTTGAACTTCTGGATACACAATAAGCACAATCATAAATACAGTGATTCGTCAGTAGAATTTTAAGCAAAGAAACACAACGCCCGTCTTCCGTATAGGTATGACAGATTCCACTTACAGAGCTATCGCCCAAAGCACCTTTTTTATTCTTCCTGGTGCCTCCGCTTGAAGAGCAGGAAACATCATACTTTGCTGCATCTGCAAGGATTTCGAGTTTTTCTTTAAGGCGTTCAAAATTCATATTTGATATTGTTTGTATCCGATTGGTATTTTAATTTTGTTCAAATTTAGTTCCAAAATTGATAAATGTCAACCTTTTTTCATAGAAGTTATCAACAAAAAAGAGTCTCAAAATCATTATATTTACGGCTCATTAAAGTTTATATTATGAAATCGCCATGATTTGCAGGCACAAATAAGAATGAAAACGACGCGATTGCATATAACCTTTAAAAAAATAAATATTTATATATGAATCATAAACCAATCGAAGGTTTTTCCAAGCTTCCAAAGCAAGGAAAAATCGACTGGCTCGTAAACGAATATCTTGAAGGAAATCAGGAATACCAAAATATATTAAGACAATATTGGAACAATGATGCCGATCTTCAGAAACTTCACGATGAGTTTTCTGAAAATACCATCTCCAATTTTTATATGCCTTACGGAATTGCTCCCAACTTTTTGATCGACGGAAAACTGTTGGCACTTCCAATGGCTGTTGAGGAAAGTTCTGTAGTAGCAGCCGCTTCTAAAGCTGCGAAATTCTGGATTGATAAAGGAGGTTTTAAAACTACCATTATCAATACTGAAAAATTGGGCCACACCCACTTTATTTTTAATGTGGAACCTCACAAATTATTGCATTTCTTTAATTTCAGTTTAAAGAAAAAATTATTTGAAACAACAGAAGATATCACCTCCAATATGAGAAAACGTGGCGGTGGTATTCTTAATATCAGCCTGGTTGATAAAACAGCGGAAATGCCAAATTATTACCAGTTGAAAGCCAGCTTCGATACGGTAGATTCAATGGGAGCCAACTTTATTAATTCTTGCCTTGAGCAGTTTGGAAAAACTTTAAGACAGGAAGTGGCCACCAGTGAAGATTTTACAGAAGAGGAAAAACATTCATTGCAAATCGTGATGAACATCCTTTCCAATTTTACTCCTGATTGTATCGTAAGAGCTGAGGTTTCATGTAAAATGGAAGATTTAAAAGACGACAGCGGAATTTCTCCTGAAGAATTTGCTGCTAAATTCAAACAGGCAGTTACCATCGCAGAAATTGAGCCTTATCGTGCAACAACTCACAATAAAGGAGTAATGAATGGGGTAGATGCAGTAGTGATCGCCACCGGAAACGATTTCAGAGCAACGGAAGCTTGCGCCCATGCGTATGCCGCAAGAAATGGCCAATACAGATCTTTGACGCACTGTACAACGGATAACGGAGTTTTCAGATTCTGGATTGATCTTCCGATTTCTGTGGGAGTTGTAGGAGGCTTAACGAATCTTCATCCTCTGGTAAAATTCTCTCTGGCTCTTCTTGGAAAGCCTTCAGCACAGGAATTAATGAGTATTCTTGCTGTTTCAGGTTTGGCTCAGAACTTCGGAGCATTGCGTTCTCTGGTGACCACCGGTATTCAGAAAGGACACATGAAAATGCATTTATTGAATATTTTAAATCAATTAGGAGCGACTGAAGAAGAAAAGCAGCATTTTGTGACATATTTTAAAGATAAGACAGTAAGCCATCATGAGGTGATTCATGAGTTTAACAGAATGAGAGGAAACTAATGTTACAGATCATTTTGCCCATCGTATTTCTTCTTTTTGGATTCTTTTTAAAGAAAACCAATCATCCGGGTTTCAGAAGTTCCAAGAGATTTGCCAATATGTTTCTCATACTGGGAATTTCTACATTGGTAGCCAAGTTTATTTTAATGTATTTAAAATCGAAACAGTGAAGCAGGCAGTCTTATTTTTCATGTTGGTCTCCGGTTTAAGTTTTTCTCAACAGAAAAATTTAAAGATAAGTGACTTGCAGCCAAAAACGAAAGACTTTGTTTTTCCTGTTATTTCCTATTCCGATAATTCCAGAATAGAAAAGAAGATTAATCTTTTTCTTCAGGTAAGTGAACTGGAATATATTCCCGGATCAGAAGGAAATCCTTCTAAAAAGGTGAATGCAGGAGCTACTTCATATGCAAACTATGTATATTTCTATGATTGGAAAAAACTGGAAACTCCCAAAAATATTCTAAGTATCAGTATTGATGGTGAAGCTTCAGGAGCTTATCCCGAAGAATTTTCAGACTGGAAAAATTTTGACCTGAGGACAGGGAATTATATCAATGCTGAAGATTTATTTCAGGAAGGTGCTGTTAAGACAATTAATGGTTTGATTCAAAAAAAGATCAAAAAAAGAGTCGATAATTTTCTTGTTAAATTGAAGTCTCAAAAAAATGCTTCAGAAGAAGTTCAGGAACAGATTGGTTTATATGAAGGATGCTTCATAGATTATACTTTGAATGGTATCAGATATTTTTTCGGAAAGGATAAACTCACTTTTGTAGCCGGAAGATGTTCCAATCATGCTATGAGAGCCCTGGATGATCTGGGAAGTCATGAAATAGAATTTTCTTACAAAGAACTGGAAAAATATTGGAGTCCTTATGCCAAAAATCTGATTTCAGGTTCTGAAAAGACTGATAGAACAAGTCCTGGGAATAAATTGTACAAAGGAAAAATTGATGGAAAATATCCGATTACGGTTTTGTTCAATGAAATCAATGAGGATGATTCCTTTTCAGCGACTTATTGGTATGATAAGAATAAGAAACAGATCAACTGGAGAGGAGAATTTGTTCATGGCCATTTTTCAATCACAGAAGATGATTACCATAGTGAAGAATTGAAACAATGGATACCAAGAGCCTTAGTGGAAGCAGATTTAAAAGGAAATAAAATCATCGGAACCTGGCAGGATGCGAAAACAAAAAAATATTTAACCTTAGAATTAGAAGAGTTATAAAAATGAAAACGATTACTTTAATTTTTGGAGCGGTCTACGGAATGGTGTCTGTGATCCTTGGTGCTTTTGGTGCACATGCTTTAAAGAAAATATTAGCTGTGGAAAGACTGGAAAGTTTTGAAACAGGAGTACGATATCAGATGTATGCAGCATTTTTCCTGCTAATCATCGGCTATATCTTAAAATTTGAAACTTCGGCTGAAAAATGGACTTCCATTTTAATGATTGCGGGAACACTTTTATTCTCAGTAAGCATTTACTTTTTAAGTATGCAGGATTACTTAGGAATGAATCTTAAATTCCTGGGGCCTATCACTCCGCTTGGTGGTTTGATGATGATCTTGAGCTGGGGAATGCTGATCCTTTATTTTGCTAAAAATAAAATCTAAAAATGAAAATTGACAGAAGAAGGAGGTTAATACGAACTTTTAATCTTTTAGATCAACCTATAAGATTTAATCCCTTTGTGTTCAGCCGAACTTTTTTCATGTGGGCGATAACAGGTCTTGTAGGCGGTATTATTGCCGGCGGTTATTGGATCGTACTGGAACACTTTACAGAATTTCTGGCTCATTTTCAAGGTTGGCAGGTAATTCCGACGATGGCAATTTGTGGATTGTTGGCGGGTCTGGTAATTCACTTTATCGGTGATCCGGGAGAAATTCACCTGATTGTTAATAACATCAGATTCAATAAAGGAAAACTGGATCCAAAGAATAACCCTTCGATGATCCTTTCATCACTTTTTTGTGTGGCTTCAGGAGGAAGTCTGGGTCCGGAAGCGCCTTTGGTACAGGTTACCGGATCTACCGGAACCTGGTTGGGAAAGGTATTCCGATTAAAAGGAGAGGAATTACGTTCATTAAGTATTGCCGGAATGGCTTCCGGTTTTACTGCATTATTTGGAGCTCCACTGGGAGGAAGCCTTTTTTCTCTGGAAATCCTCCATCATAAACATGCGGTTGAATATTATAAAGCCATTATTCCGGCGCTGGTAGCAAGCTGTTTCAGTTATCTGATGTTTGCATTGATTATCCATCTTGGAATAGGAGCAACCTGGGATTTGAAAGCGTATCATTACACAGGAGTATACGATTTTGCCTATGCTACTGCTTTTGGAATCATTGGAACTTTATTTGGATGGATCTTCATTTTTGTAGTTAAATTTTTTAAAAAAGTTTTTGAATACAAAAAGTTTCCTATTTATATAAAAACATTTGTAGGTGGAGTTATTTTAGGGGTGATTGCTTACAATTTTCCTATTACAAGATACTTCGGGCATAATGAGATTAATCAGCTGATCGGTGGAAATTTTGGACTAAACTTCCTGATCCTGATTCTTGTTTTTAAAATACTGGCTATAGCTATCACAGTAACTTCCGGATGGAGGGGTGGTTTTATTATCCCTTTATTTTTTGTGGGAACAACCTTGGGATTAATTATTCATAATTTATTTCCATCTGTAGACACCACACTAGCTATTGTAAGCTGTATGGCCGCTATTAATGCCTGTGTCACAAGAACACCGATGAGTACAACAATAATCCTTGGAACATTGACTGGGTTTACCTACTTTGTCCCTATTTTATTTGCCAGCCTTACAGGGTATTTTCTGGCTCCGAGAATTCCTTTTATTGGTTCTCAGTCTGAAAAATTGGCGGAAGAATAAAGGAAAATTGAATGATATGTTAAAAATCAAGTCAATCGGACTTTAAATTTTAGGTCAATAAACTTGAACTTCCGTGTCTTTTTAGTAAATTTGTCAACCTTTAAATATTTAAATAAAATAATAAAAATAATATGAATCTTCACGAGTATCAATCAAAAGAGATTTTATCAAAGTACGGAGTAGCTATCCAACGTGGTTTCGTTGCAAACAACGTAGACGAAGCTGTAGCAGCTGCAGAAAAATTGACTGCTGAAACCGGAGCACAAGCTTGGGTTGTAAAAGCACAGATTCACGCAGGTGGTCGTGGTAAAGGTGGAGGTGTTAAGTTCTCTCCAAACATGGATAAGCTTAAAGAAAATGCTCAGAATATCCTTGGAATGCAGTTGGTAACTCCACAAACTTCTGCTGAAGGTAAAAAAGTACACTCTGTTTTGGTTGCAGAAGATGTTTATTATCCTGGAGAATCTGAAACTAAAGAATTTTATGTTTCTATTCTTTTAGACAGAGCTGAAGGAAAAAATACAATCGTATATTCTACAGAAGGAGGTATGGATATTGAGCACGTTGCAGAAGTAACTCCTCACTTAATCCACAACGAATTGATTGACCCGGCTATCGGTCTTCAAGGATTCCAGGCTAGAAAAATTGCTTTCAACCTAGGTCTTGAAGGAAATGCTTTCAAAGAATTTGTGAAATTTATTTCATCTCTATACAATGCTTACACAGGAATTGATGCTTCTCTTTTCGAAATCAACCCTGTATTAAAGACTTCTGATAACAAAATTATCGCTGTAGATGCTAAAGTAACTTTGGATGACAACTCATTGTTCCGTCACAAAGACTTAGCTGAACTTAGAGATACAAGAGAAGAAGATCCAATGGATGTTGAAGCTGGTGAAGCTGGTCTTAACTTCGTGAAATTGGATGGTAACGTTGCTTGTATGGTAAACGGTGCCGGTCTTGCAATGGCAACTATGGATATCATCAAATTATCAGGTGGTAACCCTGCTAACTTCCTTGACGTAGGAGGTACTGCTGATGCTCAGAGAGTACAGACTGCTTTCGGAATCATCTTAAGAGATCCAAACGTAAAAGCTATCCTGATCAACATCTTCGGAGGTATCGTAAGATGTGACAGAGTTGCTCAAGGTGTTGTGGATGCTTACAAAGCTATGGGTAGCCTTCCTGTTCCATTGATCGTAAGATTACAGGGAACTAACGCTGTAGAAGCTAAAAAATTAATTGATGAGTCTGGTCTTCCGGTTCACTCTGCAATTACTTTAGAAGAAGCTGCAAACAAAGTAAAAGAAGTTTTAGCTTAGTCTGAAATTTTTAAATAAAATAGAAAACCGTTTCACTTTGTGGAGCGGTTTTTTTGTGAGCTAAATCCTCATTTTATCAAAAAAGAGAGAAAATAACTCACCTTGCCATCCTAGGTTTGTTGGAAATCGCAAGGGCGCAATGATTTATTATGTATTGTGGGTATTTTTATGGCGCAAGAAAATCAGAGATTTTCAGCAAGGATAGGATAAAACATCGGATTGAATTAATTTTCTCGCTGATCAAGCAGATCGGGCAGATTTTATCATCAACATCAGCGTAATCTGCAAAATTTGCGTGAGTAAAATAAACACAACAGCCTACAATTTTATCGCAGATAAAATCCTCGCGCCTTAAAAACACTCACTATCCTAAAATCCTTGCGCCGTTGCGTTTCCCAACAAAAAAGCCGTTCCAAAATTAAAATAGCTTTTTAGATTCTAATTTGATCTCAAACATTTATGAAATTAGTGAGGTCCAAGAGCTTACTTATCATTATTCGCAGATGGAGATACTTTTGCTGTTGGAAATCGCAAAGGCGCAATGATTTATTATGTATTGTGTGTATTTTTGTGGCGCAAGAAAATCAGAGCTTTTCAGCAAGGGTACAATAAACATCGGATTGAATTAATTTTCTCGCCGATCAGGCAAATCGAGCAGATTTTATCATCAACATCAGCGTAATCTGCAAAATCTGCGTGAGATAAATAAAACTCGACCGCCTATAATTTTATCGCAGATAAAATCCCTGCGCCTTATAACAGGAAGTTTTAAATCTTTTTTTGCGCCGTTGCGTTTCCCAACAAAAAAGCCGTTCCAAAATTGAAATAGCTTTTTAGATTCTAATTTGATCTCAAACATTTATGAAATTATTGAGGTCTGCGAGAAGCCAAGAGCTTACTTATCATTATTCGCAGATGGAGATACTTTTGTTGTTGGAAATTGTAAAGCCGCAAAGATTTATTATGTATTGCGTATATTTTTATGGCGCAAGAAAATCAGAGATTTTCAGCAAGGATAGGATAAAACCTCGGATTGAATTAATTTTCTCGCTGATCAGGCAAATCGAGCAGATTTTATCATCAACATCAGCGTAATCTGCAAAATCTGCGTGAGATAAATAAAACTCGACCGCCTATAATTTTATCGCAGATAAAATCCCTGCGCCTTATAACAGGAAGTTTTAAATCTTTTTTTGCGCCGTTGCGTTTCCCAACAAAAAAGCCGTTCCAAAATTGAAATAGCTTTTTAGATTCTAATTTGATCTCAAACATTTATGAAATTATTGAGGTCTGCGAGAAGCCAAGAGCTTACTTATCATTATTCGCAGATGGAGATACTTTTGTTGTTGGAAATTGTAAAGCCGCAAAGATTTATTATGTATTGCGTATATTTTTATGGCGCAAGAAAATCAGAGATTTTCAGCAAGGATAGGATAAAACCTCGGATTGAATTAATTTTCTCGCTGATCAAACAGATCGGGCAGATTTTATCATCAACATCAGCGTAATCTGCAAAATTTGCGTGAGTAAAATAAACACAACAGCCTACAATTTTATCGCAGATAAAATCCTCGCGCCTTATAACGGAAAGTTTTCAATCTTTTTTGTGCCTTAGCGTTTTCCAACAAAATAAAAAAAGTCGTTCCAAAAATTGAAACAACTTTTTAGATTCTAATTTATCCACAAACATCAGCGAAATCTATGGGAAATATATTTGAATGTAAACAAATAAAAAGCAGAATGAGATTCTTCCTTCGTCAGAATGACAGTGCGATAAAATATATGAACTTATCCAGAACTACTTATCCTGACTCTCCTGTAAATTATTTTCTCCATTTGTAATGCTGATACTGGTAGGTGTTACCAGCAGAATTTTATCCATATCAAAACGTTCTTTAATGCCTAAATAAGCTTTGCTTTTCACCTGAGCAAGGTTAGCTCCTATCTTAATCCAGAACTTTACCTGAAGATTAAATGAGCCTTGTTTAAGATCGGTAAAAATTACTTCTGCAGTATCCAGCTTGTCTACATTATCAAGGTTTTTAACAACATCAAGAATTCCTTTCTGTGCTTTGCTGATATCTTCATCTGCGGGAATTTCAAAGTTTAAAATAATCCTACGTTGCGGCGAAGCGGTGATATTATAAAAAGGTGCATTGAAAACCACCTGATTGGGGATGTAAGCCTTTTTCCCGTCATCGGTAAGAATTTTTGTTGTTAAAAAACCGATTTCCTGTACGGTTCCGGAGTGATTTCCGATGGTAATATAATCTCCTACTTTAAAAGCTTTATCAATCCCGATCAGCATTCCTGAGAACATACTTGAAACAAGATCTTTCAGAGCAACCCCTGCAATGACCCCTGCCACTCCCAGACTTCCGATAAACTTCCATAGAAAACCACTGAATCCCATAATTTCAAGGGAAATAAATGTTCCCATCAGCATAATCAGAAATCTGAATACGCCTACCAGGGTTACCAAAGAGCTTTCTTTTTTGCTTTTCGGGAAGAATTTATGAAATAATTTTACAGCAATGATACTCAGGTATTTACTGGTAATAAGAAAAAAAGTAAATACCAGAATTCCGACAATTAACTTCGGAGTAAGTTCAGCAAATGTCACATACCAATTTTCCAATACCTTATAAACAAGGTCCACATAGCTGAGTCCGGTTTTCTCCATGGATATTTTTTTTAATTAAATATATAAATTTTTAACAAAAAATTTGCCAGTTCCAAAAAGTCTACTAAATTTGTAGACTATAAGAACGAAATATTATGTCAATTAAATTAGGAGATACAGCACCCAACTTTCAGGCAGAGTCATCTTTAGGTGACATCAATTTCTATAATTATCTGGGAGATTCGTGGGGAATTTTATTTTCACATCCTGCAGATTATACCCCGGTTTGCACTACAGAATTGGGATATACTTCAAAATTGAAGTCAGAATTTGACCAAAGGGGCACAAAAGTTATTGCCCTTAGTGTTGATGCAGTAGAAGACCACCAGAGCTGGATTAAAGATATTAATGAAACTCAGGATACAAATGTAGAATTTCCCATTATTGCGGATAAAGACAGAAAAGTTTCTGAGCTGTATGATTTCATTCATCCGAATGCTTCGGCAACTGCTACCGTACGTTCTTTACTCATTATTGATCCTGCTAAAAAAGTGAGATTGATTATTACCTATCCTGCTTCTACCGGAAGAAACTTTAATGAAATATTGAGGGTTCTGGATTCCTTACAGCTCGTAGATGCTCATACAGTAGCTACTCCGGTTAATTGGGAGAATGGAGAGGATGTTATTATACCACCCTCGATTTCTACAGAAGATGCCAGGAAAATATTTGCGAAAGGCGTCACAGAAATAAAACCTTATTTAAGATATACACCTCAACCCAATATTTGATTTTATTTGATTTTTTATAGTTTAGTTTTAATTTGTACGAAAAGCGCCCCGAAAATATTTCGGGGCGCTTTCATTTTTTTATAAGTATTCAGTGATTACTTAACGTCGTTGATGATTTGTTTTCCTTTAGATGTTGGAAGATAAATCTGGAAACCTAAACCAAAAGTGATTTTGTTGGTATATCCACCGCTTCCGAATCCTGCGTTAGCATCATATTTAATTAAACCTTCTAAACCGATGTTTGGAGTAATGAAATATGAATAACCAGGACCGAATCCAAAGTTAAGTCCGTTAGAAGAAGAACCTCCTTTAGAGATTGATGTTCCTCCAATTCCTAAGTTACCTTCTAAGAACCATCTTCCGTGGTGTAACAGGTTGTTTACTCCCTGCTCTCCCGGGTTAAGATAGTAACGTCCTAATGCTCCAACATTGTACGTGAACGTAGTTGGTGCATCTTTAGCTCCTTTGAAGCCTAAATCTACATATCCCCCAACTGCAATATTATCTTCGATAAAGTAAGCTCCTTTAGGCTGGATGTTAAAATCATATCCTCCTCCTTTGTTTAACCCGAAGTTAGCACCTGCCAGGTTACCTCCTACCATCCAATTACCTTTTTGAATCTGAGCGTTTGCAGTTGCTGTTAAGCCTGCTACAGCTAATATCCCCGTTAAAATAAGTCTTTTCATAATTTATTATTTTAATAATTAAATGTTTATTATTCACGAATTATAGAAAAAACAATAAATGTGCCAGACTCTTAATTTTAGACAATTATTCAAAAAAAGTGTTAATTTTTGTGTCGAGTATATTTTAATCTTTTAACAAATATGTTGATGATTTCATAATGAAAGTGATTAAAAGGAAAATTCTGCTATCAGGAATAAGGAACTAGCTGAGCTTCAATAGCCTTATAATTTCTCATTTTATTAATCTTTTAAACTAAATGATAACAAACTATTAATAACATAAAGTACTCTCCGTTTTATTTATTCTTTTTTCAATTAAATAAAAAGTAAGATGATAGAGATAATTAAGCCCGCAATTGTAAATTTGATCCCACGTTTGAATGCTTTTGTTTTAGGATTAAACATCCAGAAACTCGAAATCACAAAAAAGAAAAGAGAAACCCCGAAGAAGACACTTAGCGGAGAAATCGCATCTTTGGATTGTGATTTGTGAAGAGAAACCATTTTATCCAATACAAAAGGCAGTTCCATTTTAGAATATTGTGCTTTTCCGGTGGCTGCATCATAAGTTCCCTTTTTGAAATAAAGAATACTCCCTTCTGTTTTCTCTACTTCAAGGCCTTTCATCTTCAGTTCTTTTTTCAGCTGCTTCTCAGTAAGATCTTTCGCAATGGTCTTTTCATACTTTTTTTCATTTTTCAAAAAATCAGTGTCTCTGTACACCAGAAGAATTCCACTTAATGCATAAACAGCCATAATACCGGCCATGAAGTACCCCAGATACCGGTGCGTAATTCGCATGAAACTTCTTGTGTCTTTAATCTTATCCATATCGTTTTTGTTTTGTTTTTTAAATTTCAAAAGTGGAAACTGCAAAATAGGCAGATTCCACTTTTAATGTTGAACTAACTTTATATGTAGTTTTACAGTCTGTAGGTCAGTGTAAAATAATAGTTTCTCGGAGTAATCGGGTTCACGGAATAGTTTTCGTGAACGTTGTAATTAACCACATCAAATAAGTTACCCACTTTGCCCTGGATAGAGAATTTTTTCCATTCGTAGCCAACTGACACAGAAACAGTAGTATAGTCTTTTAGGTCAAACATTCTACTCACGTTGTTTCTACTTGTGTTTGTAGATTTTGTATCATTCCAACCGGCGATTCTATCTCCTATGTAATAAATTCCAGCACCAATTTTCAAACCTTTTACATAGTTTGTGAATTTATAGAAAACTGAAGCATTCGCTGTTGTAGCTGGTGTTCTTACCAGTCTTTGGTTTTCAATATATCCCTTTTCCGGAGTATTAAGGTAAACGGAATTGTTATAAGAAAAACCTCCAATTATGGATAAGTTTTCTGTAGGATTTCCTGTAATATCTAATTCTACACCACGGCTTCTCATATTTCCTGCAAATTCTTTAAGATTGGTATCTGTCGAATTTACCGGTGCACCGTTTGTAGCAGAAGCGAACCAATATGTTTGATAATAATTATTGTACATAATCTGGTAAGCCGTTAAGTTAACAGCTAAGGCATTGTTCCAGAAATTCTTTTTAATACCAATTTCGTACTGATCAACTGTTGAAGGTTTTATGCTTTGTCTTGATAAAGTATTTAGCTGATTTTGAACATCTTTATCGGGTTGATTGGCATTTACTGTACCAAATTGATCCGAAGTATATCCTGCATTTGCGGCAAACGAATTAGTATAAGTTGCAAATACCGAAAGGTTTTCATTCGGTGCATAAACCAAACCTACTTTTGGAGAAAATGCATTGTCAGACGTTGAAGAATTTGCAACTTCAATTTTATCATTTAATGTAAAACGAGTTGTCAGCGTAGGCATATTTTCTATATAAGACCATCTCAATCCTGCAATTACTTTTAGTTGCTTTGTTAAGCTGATAAAATCTTGTGCATAGATCCCGATTCTTCTTGTATTGATTCTATTTCTTGTAGTAAGAGTAGAACTTGGCATCCCCACATTTCCCCATGTTGAAGGGTCGTCCAGGTATAAAAGATTTGTTGGACCCGTGATATTATAAGCATATGCATCTGCCTGGCTATAATCTGCATCTGCACCAATTAAAACTTTATGGTTGATTTTTCCGGTATTGAACTCACCATTGATGTTTACTTGTGCAGAAGTGTAATTTTGTTCGTTGTAAGTTTTACCAAATGGTCGTTTCCAGGATAATCGGTTAGGATCTACCTTTGGATCTTTAGTTTCATATATCCACTGTACTCTTTCAGAAGAAAAATAATCTTTCGTATAGTTTTGGTAAGAAGCGGTAGCATTTAAAGACCATCTTTCGTTAAACTGGTGATTAAAGGTTACATTCGTAGAAGCTTGTTGTACATTTTGATATTGCCAGTCAGTTCCAAAGAAAACATTTCTGGAAAGAGCATCATTCAATCTATAGCTTTGGTTTTTTTCAGTAATGGATCCAAGACCAAAATCAGGTGTGAAATTATTTTTAAGATAATCGGCCTCTACAATTAACTGAGATTTTTCACTTAAGTTAAATAAGAATGAAGGATTAAAATAGTATTTTTCAGATTGTACCACATCTCTGAAACTTTCAGCATACTCATAAGCACCATTTACTCTGAACGCAATATTCTTTGATAAAGGACCATAGATATCCACTGTCGGTTTATAAGAATTCCAGCTACCCCCATTTAAACCTATACTTCCTCCAAAATTGAATTTAGGTTTTTTCGTGATCATATTGATGACACCTCCTGCAGCTGTATTACCAAACAACATAGCATTGGCTCCTTTTAAAACTTCCACTCTTTCAAGACCACTTACTTCAGGAAAAACTCCACTATTTATTCTTGACCCATTTTTGAAAATGTTATCATTTCCTAAAATAAATCCACGCCCACCAAAACTATCCTGAGAATTTCCTCTGGAAGAGGTTACATACATCCCGTTTACATTCTGAAGAACATCACTCAACTGCTTTGCCTGCTGCTGCTCAATAATTTCGTGAGTAACAATAGCGATCGGCTGAGGATTTTCCATTACCGTAAGGTTTGACTTTGTAGAAAGTGGCCTTGCCTGGTTTGGATTCCCGGTTTTATGAAGATTAATATCTTCGATAGTTTGAGTTCTGATAGTGTCAGCCTCCATGTTTTTCAGCTGTGCACCTAGTGAAACAGCGGTAAATAGAAGACCTAAAGAAAGTAGTTGTCTTTTCATTTTATTTTTATGTAGAACAGTTTTAAATAACGCGCAAATGTAAGTATTTGTTTAGAATAGATAAAAATAAATATGTGATTTTTATCATGTTTTTATGCCTGAGATAGATGGATTATTTCTATCGTTTTTGTAGATCTGCAGTCGGTCGTTTTTTATGAATATATTTGTTAAAAATTAAAATATGCAATTGGTAAAAACAGGGCTTTGTGCCTTCGGAATGAGTGGTAAAGTATTCCACGCTCCCTTTTTGAAAGAGCATCCGGGATTTTTTATTTCGGCCATCGTAGAAAGAAGTAAAGAGGAATCTAAGGAGAAATATCCTGAGGCCACTATTTATCGATCGATCGAAGAAATGCTTCAGCACGCGGATATTGAACTGGTCGTCATTAATACTCCGGTTCAGACTCATTATGAGTATGCAAAAAAAGCACTGGAAGCCGGGAAGAATATTATTGTTGAAAAACCTTTTACCGTAAATGTTTCAGAGGCTGAAGAACTGGTAGCACTTGCTGAAGAAAAAGGATTGTTTTTGAGCGTATATCAGAACAGAAGGTTTGATCGTGATTTTTTACAGGTACAAAATATTTTAAACGGAAATAAACTGGGAAACATAAAAGAAGTTGAGATTCGTTTTGACAGATTCCGTACAACTCCCAGTGGCAAACAACATAAAGAAAATCCTGATCAGATCGGCTCGGGATCGCTTCATGATCTTGGAGCTCATCTTGTAGATCAGGCGGTACAGTATTTTGGCTATCCGGAAAAACTGTTTGCCGATGTATTTTCCATGAAAGGATCTGAATTTGCCAATGATTATTTTGAGATTCTTCTGTTTTATAAGAACCATCTTCGGGTAAGATTGAAATCATCCGTATTCATTAAAGAAGCTCATTATGCTTACATGATTCACGGTGAAAAAGGTAGTTTTTTACAGGAAAGAACCGACAATCAGGAAAATGAATTAGTTGCCGGAGCAATTCCTGTCTATGGTAAAGAATGGACTAACCCTTTGAAGGAAGCAGACGGAATTTTAAATATTTTAAATGAAAACTCCGAAACAGAAAGACTCCTGACATCCAGTGAAGCAGGAAATTATATGGATTACTATCAGCAAATCTACGAACACATCGTTTTTGGATATCCTTTACCATCACCCGGAATAGAAGTTATCCAAAATATGAAAATTATCGATGCCTCTCTGGAAAGTACAAAAGAAGAAAAAGTGATTCACCTATAAAAAATAGGTTGTGAATTATGAGTTGATTGAAAGGTTAAATTTTAAGTTCATAGGTTGATGGTAAAATATTTTCGTCTTTTTACTCTCAAACCCTCCGAAACTCAAACTCTCTGACTTGTCAACTCATAATTCATAACTTTTTATTATTAAAGCTCTTCCTGTAATTCAAGCCATCTCATCTCGTGATTTTCCAGTTTTTCAGAAACTGTTTCCAATTCTGCTGAGAGCTTGGCTATTTTTCCGTAATCTGTTTCATTATTAAGCTGATCAAGAATTTTTGAACGTTGATTTTCCAGTTCAGGCATTTCTTTTTCGATGGTTTCCAATTCCCGCTGTTCTTTAAAGGACAACTTTCTTTTTTTAGTATTGGAAGACGGTATATTTTCCGCTGTTGGAGCAATTTCTTTTGGAGATTCTGCTTTTGCGGCTGTATTTTTCTCCAAAGCATCTTCTCTGCTTTTTGCCTCTCTGTATTCTGAGAAGTTTCCTACGAAATCTCTTATTTTACCATTTCCTTCAAAAGCCAGAACATGATCTACAATTCTGTCCATAAAATATCTGTCGTGGGAAACGATAATCAAAGATCCCTGGAATTGCTGCAGGAAGTTTTCAAGAACCGTCAATGTAGGAAGATCCAGGTCATTGGTAGGTTCATCAAAAATCAGGAAGTTAGGATTCTGATACAAAATATACATCAGGTGAAGCCTTCTTTTTTCCCCTCCGGATAATTTTGAGATAGGAGAATATTGTGTTTGATCATCAAATAAGAATAATCTCAGGAATTGCGAGGCAGACAAACTTCTTCCATTAGCCAAAGGATAAAATTCTGCAATTTCCTTGATAAAATCAATAACACGTTCGTCTTCCTTATAAGTAAGACCTTTTTGCGAAAAATATCCGAAGGAAATGGTTTCCCCTGTTTCAATTTCACCTTTGTCGGCCTTTTCAAACCCCTGGATAATATTTAGTAAAGTCGATTTACCGGCTCCGTTTTTTCCAATAATACCTACTTTTTCTCCACGCTGAAACTGATAGCTGAAATCCGTTAATAATACTTTGTTTCCAAAGCTTTTATCAATATTTTTTAATTCAAGAATTTTATTACCCAGACGTTTCATTTCAAAATCCAGTTCCAATCCTTCTTGTCTGGTATCGGTTTTAGCTACTTTTTCTGTTTCATAGAAGGAATCAATTCTGCTTTTTGATTTTGTGGTTCTGGCTTTTGGTTGTCTTCGCATCCATTCCAGTTCCTTTCTGTATAAATTATTGGCCTTGTCAATCGTTGCATTCAAATTATCTTCACGAATCATCTTGTTTTCCAGGTAAGTCGCATAAGATCCGTTGTGGGTATAAAGATTTCCATCTTCCATTTCCCAGATAATATCGCAGACGCTGTCCAGGAAATATCTGTCGTGGGTTACCAACAGTAAAGTAATTTTTGCTTTATTCAGATAATTTTCAAGCCATTCTACCATGTCCACGTCGAGGTGGTTGGTAGGTTCATCCATGATCAACAAAGTATGTCTGTGTTCTGCTCTTGTTTCTGTCAATAGCTTTGCCAGGGCCACACGTTTGATCTGTCCTCCTGAAAGAGTTCCCATTTTTGCTTCCAGATCCGTGATCTTTAATTGGGAAAGAATTTGTTTCATTTCATTTTCCAGATCCCATGCTTTGTGAGCTTCCATGTCAGCCAACGCTTTTTCAATAAAAGAATTATCGGTTGAATGAAGAGACTTGTGATAATTTTTCAGCGCAAGAATAGGTGCCGAATCCAAAGTCATCATAAATTCATCAATAGTCAGGTTGGGGTCATAATAGATTTCCTGGTCAAACAGAACTACCTGAATATCCTTATTGATAATTGCAGCGCCGCTGTCTGCAATTTCTTTACCCATTAATATTTTAAGAAGGGTAGATTTTCCACTTCCGTTTTTGGCAACAATAGCAATTTTGTCTCCTTCATTGATGTGAAAAGAAATGTTTTCGAACAAAACTTTGATACCGTAAGATTTGGTAAGATTTTCGGCAGAAACGTAATTCATTGGAAATTAATGGTTTGATTTTGATTTTGAATTGAATGGCAAAAATACGAAAATACAGGCATAAAAACTTTCCGAAGCACTCTTATTAAAAATGAATATTTATGATTTTTTAATAAACTGGATCCGTTGTCTGAAAAAACTATTCAGTAAATTTGATAAGATCTAATGATCAATAACAAATAATACAAAATCTGATTTGAAGAAATGAAAAAAGTAATTGTCGATATGGACGGGGTAATGGCAGATGTATATCATCAGCTGGTACAATTTGAAAAAAGAGACTCAGGAAACGAAATACAAATCGGTGATTTAGCCGGAAAACCTGAAATAGAAGCATTTCCCAATGGGAAAAAACATGTAAATGAAGTAGGGTTTTTCAGAACTTTACCACTTATGAAGGGAAGTCGCGAGGCAATAGAATACCTGAACAACAAATATGAATTATATATTGTATCTGCAGGAATGGAATTCCCAAACAGCTTAAGAGAAAAATACGACTGGCTGGAAGAGCATTTCCCATTCATTACCTGGGAGCAAATTGTTCTTTGCGGAAGCAAAAGAGTCGTTTCAGGAGATATTATGATTGATGATTATCCGAAGAATTTAAATCACTTTTCAGGACAACGACTGATCTTTACCCAGCCTCATAATGAATTTGTAGAAGATGAAACGTATGAGAGAGTAAATTCATGGGAAGAAATCATGAATATCCTATAGAAGTACAATGCTATTTAAATGTTTTTTAGAGTTTTAACAGTAAATCATAAAATACTTAGAATAACTTTAACTAAAAAGGAATTAAATTTAATAAGGCCTTATGAATGTTGATCGTTCTAAATAGATAAGTTTGCATCAAACTTTTAACATGAAAAAACTTAGTATTTTCCCCTTTCTTATTGCGGTATCTGCCTTTAATGGCCAGGTGATTTCCGGAACTATTATTTCTAAAAATGAAAGCCAGCCTATTCCTTATGTGAAAATTGGGGTTGAAAAGAAAACGTCCGGAACAATTTCTGACGGCAATGGAAATTTTTCAATAGACCTTTCCGATATAGACCCCTTACAAAAGGTAAAAATTGAAGTTCCGGGATATGAAGTATATGAGGAGACAGTCCGGGATTTTAAGACGCATCATCTGCAAAAGATATTTTTAAATGAGAAAACTAAGAATATAAAGGAGATTGCAATTAAGCCTAAAAAACTGGTGGATAAAAACTGGGGTGTTAATACTAAAACCAAAAATGTTTTATATTCCGTTAATCCTGAATTAAATAAAGATAATTTTCTGGGAGAAACGGCATTAGAATTTAATGCTAAGAAAAGGTCAAAAATCAGAAATATCAACCTGAATATTGCTCGTTACACCTCTACAGAGCCGGTTCTGATGCGATACAGTATTTACAGTGAGAAAGATGGCTTCCCGGATAAAAATATCCTGGATGAAGAAATTACCGTTCGGCTTACTGAAGATATGATTAAAGACGGAACTTACACACTCGATGTCAATGATCATAACATCTGGATTAAAGGAAAGTTTTTTGTGGGAATTCAGTTTTTAAAAGAATTTAACGGAAATATTAAGATCAGTGCGGCGTTATTTAAAACAGGATTTATCAGAGAGTTTTATGGCGACTGGAAAAAAATGACGATTGCAGCGCCGGCTATTAATATCGATGTGAAAATGGATAAAAACGGAAAAGATACCAAGGATGATGATGGTGGCTACGCAGACGACGATGCGGCTCAGAGCTGGATTGCCGATAACTCAAAAAATATACAGGAAGCAGATCAATCTATATTTGGGAAAAATGAATCTGCAGGAAAATATCTGAAATTAAAAGATACCGACCTTTATTATGAAGTGTATGGTGAAGGCGAACCTTTGGTTTTGCTTCATGGCAATTCGGGAAGTATAAAAGATTTTTATCAGCAGATTCCCATACTTTCCAAACACTATAAAGTCATTGCAGTAGATACAAGAGGGCAGGGGAAAAGTAAAGATATTTCCAAAAAAGATTTTACCTATAGATTATTTGCAGATGATGTAAAAGCATTGGCAGACGATCTGAAGCTTGATAAAATTAATATTGTCGGCTGGAGTGATGGAGGAAACACTGGGCTTGAATTTGCCTTGAAATATCCCGATCACCTTAATAAATTGGTCACCATAGGAGCTAATGCCTTTCCTGAAGGGGTAGAAAGTAAACTCATTGAACGTTTCACAACTCAGATGACACAGCTGAATCAATTAAGTCCTGCTGAAACATTAAATGAGCGTCGGCTTTTAAAAATCATGCTTACAGAACCTCATATCAGTAAAAATGATTTGAATACAATAAAAAGTCAGGTTCTGGTTATTGCAGGAGACAGAGATGTAATAAAACCAGATCACACTGAGTTTATTTCTAAACAGATTCCCAATGCAGAAATGAAGATTTATAAAGACACTACCCACATGGTTCCTTTTGAAAAACCGGATCAGCTTAATACAGATATTATGAATTTTATCGGGAAAAAATAAATAGGAGGAAGCAGGAAGATGGAGGCTGGAAGTTATTTTGGATCATTATGAACAAAACTTAAAGTTTTTTTTCAGACTTCAAAAACTTCTATCTTCCCGCTTCCTTACTCATTAATCCAATGTCAGTCTTTTCAAAGACCAGGAATTACCATTGTAAATATCCAGGTCAACTTTGGCATTAATTCCATGTACAATTCCATTTTCCGTAAACTGCCAGAAATCCCACTGATCATCAGGCGAAGGAGACGGAACATCATTGTAGTTGGCCAGCCAAAGAGGATATCCTTCAAACTCACCCTTGAGGAAATCCTTATAATAATGATAATAGGTATAAATGATAGGTTTTTCACCATAGGTTTCCTCTACAATCTTACACCAGACCTTTAGATCTTCTATCAGCTTTTTGTTGGTTTTACGTTTCGGGATTTTTTCAATATCTAAAATAGGAGGCAGATCACCACTTTCCAGCTTTACATTAGCCAGAAAATTGTTGGCCTGAATGACCGGATCTTCATCAGCTCTGTAAAAATGGTATGCACCACGGATGAGATTATGCTTTTTAGCCTTTTCCCAAAATTCATCGAAATGTTTGTCGGCACTTTTGTTTCCCATTGTGGCCCGCATGACCACAAATTCCAATGGGATGGTTTTATTTCCAATACTTAAACTATCCCATTTGATATCTTCTCTGTTCTGATAATGAGAAACATCAAACCCATAGGTTTTATCAAGATTATTCGTGAGGATTCTTTGAATTCTTAACGCTTCTTTTTCACTGTTATGAAGCTTTTTATGCGTAAATTTATTGAAGTACAATGCGTAATAGTAGCTGATGGATTGTTTCAGATAAAAACCGGTACCAATTAAAGCCACAATTAAAATAGCCAATAGGACCCAGCGACGGAAAAAATAGTTCTTTCGTCTGTGCTTATGGATCTGTTTGGCAGTTTTTTTGGTGTACTTTTTTGGTGTCATAAAGTTTTGCAAAACTAACTTTTTTCACTACTAAATGCTAAATAAAATCAGTAAATTTGTGTATTATGGAAACACGCGAAAAAATCATCATTATAGGAGGAGGATTTGCGGGGCTGCAGCTTGCAAAAACATTGAATAACAAGAACAAAAAAGTCATTGTTCTGGATCGGATGAATCACCATATGTTTCAGCCGCTTTTTTATCAGGTAGCCTCAGGCAGGATAGAGCCTTCCAACATTTCTTTCCCTTTTAGAAAAATTTTTCAGCAATCCAGAAATACGCAGTTCCGTATGACAGACGTCAAAGAAATTGATACTGCCAATAATAAAGTCATTACCGATGAAGCTGAATTCACTTATGATAAATTAATTATTGCAACGGGCTGTAAAACCAATTTTTTCGGAAATAAAGAACTTGAAGGAAAGGCTTTCGGAATGAAAAATACTCAGGAGGCCATCAGCATCAGAAATCATGTGCTGATAACCTTTGAAAAGTTAATTTTGGAAAAAAGCCGAAGTGACGATGGAAACTGGAATATCGTTATCGTCGGAAGCGGACCAACCGGAGTAGAACTTGCAGGAGCTTTTGCCGAAATGAAAAAAGATATCCTTCCCAGAGATTATCCGTATATGAACTTTGACCATCTGAAAATTATTTTGGTAAGTTCTACGGAGAAACCACTTGCAGTGATGAGTGCTGAGGCTCAGGATAAATCTGAAAAATACCTGAAAGATCTTGGGGTAACTTTTATGAGTGGAGAAGTAGTAACAGACTACGACGGCGATAAGGTACACCTGAAAAGCGGAAAAGAAATCCCATCCAATAATGTAATTTGGGCAGCAGGAGTTACCGGTAATGTCGTAGGCGGTTTTCCGGAAGAAAAATTAGTCAGAAACAGATATATCGTAGATCGGTACAATAAAATAAAAGGGTACGAAAACGTCTATGCTATTGGAGATATTGCCTATATGGAAACACCTAAATATCCACAGGGACATCCACAGGTAGCCAACGTAGCTATTAATCAGGCAAAAAATTTAGGTAAAAACCTTCTTAGAAAAAATCCAAGTGAATGGAATGAGTATGAGTATGATGATAAAGGTTCATTGGCAACAATAGGTAAGCACAGAGCCGTTGTTGACCTGCCATTTATCAAGTTTCAAGGCTTTTTAGCATGGTACTTCTGGATGTTTCTCCATTTAATGCTAATTTTGAGCGTTCGAAATAAGCTTGCCATATTCTTCAACTGGATGTGGAGCTATATCAACAAAGATTCTTCTTTAAGATTAATTATTTTACCTACTAAGAAAAACGAAACATTACAATGAGAATTGATATCATAAGCGTACTTCCTGAATTGATGGAAAGTCCATTTCAAACTTCTATTTTGAAAAGAGCAGTGGACAAAGGACTGGTTGAAGTACATTTTCATCAGTTAAGAGACTGGGCAATCAACAAACACAGGCAAATTGATGATGAACCTTATGGAGGCGGAGCCGGAATGGTCATGATGATAGAACCACTGGATAAATGTATATCGGAACTTAAATCTCAACGAGAATACGATGAGGTTATTTATCTGACACCGGATGGAGTTACTTTAAACCAAAAAATAGCGAACACTCTTTCTATAAAAAATAATCTGATCTTTCTTTGTGGTCATTATAAAGGAATAGACCAAAGACTGCGTGATCTTCATATTACAAAGGAAATTTCAATTGGCGACTATGTTCTTACAGGTGGTGAATTGGCGGCGTGCGTTTTGGCAGACTCTGTAATCAGACTACTTCCGGGAGTTTTAAATGATGAACAAAGTGCTTTAACAGACAGTTTCCAGGATGATCTTTTATCGCCACCCATTTATACAAGACCCGAAAGTTATAAAGGTCTGGATGTTCCTAAGATTTTATTAAGTGGAAATTTAGGGAAAATTGAAGAATGGCGCCATGATGAAGCAGTAAGGATAACTAAAGAAAAACGTCCCGATTTACTATAAAAAGAATTACTTAAATTTTTTAATTATTGTTTTTTTCACTTATTCCATTTATTAAGATATTAAATGGAATAATATTTGTTGCAAGTGTAAAAGCATAGGAAAATATTAGTGTTTTTAGCTTCATATTAAAATTTTATTTTCATTATTCTAAATTTCCCAAGTTGGGATTATTTCGATTAATTCTATAATATTGATAAATAATTGAAAATTTAATTTAAAATATTTGGTTTTATTGATTTTTTTATTATATTTGAAATATCTTATTGAGAAAAATATTTTTAATAGTTTGATAAGAATCAGTGAAATTTGAAAAAAATAATGGCGATATAGTTAAAAGAAAAAGAACAAAATAAATAAAGTATAGAATTGATGTTGACGGAACTGTTCTCTTTTTACAATGTTGAAAATTTATTTTTACCAGATCCGAAGCCTGTTCACAAATTAGATCCTACAAAGTCAGGTTTAAGGAACTGGGATGAGAAGAGATATAAAAACAAGCTTTTTAAAATCTCGCACGTATTTCAATTGATGAAGGAGGAAAATGGTGTACTCCCATTTATGATAGGATTGTCTGAAGTTTCCGGAAGGAAAGTTTTGGAAGATCTTGTACAAATGGAGCCTTTTAATTCAGAATATGGGATTGTACATTACAATTCTATGGATGAAAGAAAGGTTGATGTAGCAATGTTATATGATAAAAATAAAGTAGAGGTGATCGATTCTGAAACCATTACTTTCTTTTTTGAAATAATAAATAAAAACACAGGAAATTACGACACAACCAGAGACGTACTTTTTTCAAAAGTTAAGTATAAAGGGGAAATTATCAATGTCTTTATCGCGCATCTTCCCTCTAAGCGTGAAAGAGATATTAATAAACCAAAAAGAGCCTTTATCCTGAATGAGATTCGCGAGCGGATCATGAAAATTGTAGATGCTGATAAGGAACATGTTATATTGTGTGGTGATTTTAACGAAAACCCGGATGATGAAAATTTAGTCCAAATTCTCTATGACAACGATCATGAGAAGGTATTGATGAATCCTTTTCAGGAGTTGTTTTCTACAAGAAATTATTCTACTTTTCATTATAAGTCTGGATTGCTGTATGATCAGATCATTATGTCAAGATCACTTCTTGATAATAAGACGCTGGCTTTTCAGGAAGCCTGTATTTTTAATTCTGAAAAAATCAGCAGCAGAACCAGAAACTTTGAAGGAAGGCCTTTTCGAACTTATGCCGGTACACGGTATTTAGGTGGATACAGCGATCACTTTCCGGTTTTTGTAAAATTTAAAAATTTACAGTAAAAAACATAAATAATAAAAAAGTAGAAAATGAAAAATTCGAGCAACACAAGCTATCACTTAGATTCAATCGACAAAGAAATCATCTACATGTTGATGGATAACGCTAAAACTTCTTTAGCTCACATCTCAAAAAATGTAGGAATTTCCACGACTGCAGTACATCAAAGAATCAAAAAACTGGAACACGCGGGAGTAATTGAAAATTCAATTTCATTCCTTAATCCAAAAAAAATCGGATATAAGGTTATCTCTTACATCGGTGTGTTTTTGGATCAGCCAAGCCACTATCCTGAAGTGGTAAAATCTTTGCATGATATCAACGAAGTAGTGGAAGCGCACTATACAACCGGAAATTATACAATATTCTTAAAGGTTCTTTGTAAAGATAACGATCATTTGATGCAAATCCTTAGCAAACTTCAAAAGTTGAAAGGAGTAACAAGAACAGAAACTTTCATATCTTTGGAACAAGGTATTTATAGACAATTGAAAGTATAACGATATGAACATAGCCCAATATTTGGATTCAACTTATTTGAAAACACCGGAACAATCAGGTATTTCCAACGAAGAAACTCTTCAAAAAGATAAAGAACTTGCTCAGGTAGCTATTGACAATGGTATTTTTGCAGTGATGATTCGTCCGGATTATGTATCAGAAATCAAAAAGTATATTCAGGAAAGAAATTCAAATGTTGCAGTGGGAACTGTAATAGGTTTTCATGAAGGAACGTATTCAGTTGATGAGAAACTTGCAGAAGCTTCAAAAGCAATTGAAGACGGTGCAGATGAGCTGGATTTTGTGATTAATTACAACGCTTATCTCCAGGGAAACACAGAGTTGGTAAAAGATGAATTTGTAAAATGCACCCGATTAGCACTGGAAAATCAAAAGATTGCCAAGTGGATTATTGAAATTGCAGCTCTTACAGATGAGCAGATTGCAGATCTTACCAAAAATATTTCCAACTGGGCAGAAGAAAATTTCTCAGAAAATGATTTACCCCATATTTTTGTGAAATCATCAACAGGATTTTATGAAACTACCGGCGGAAAGCCTAACGGAGCTACATTCGAAGGAATAAAGATCATGCTTGATAATGCTGGTCGACTTCCTGTGAAAGCAGCCGGGGGAGTGAGAACCCCTGAAGATGCCGAAAGAATGATCAACATGGGTGTCAAGAGAATCGGAACATCTTCTGCATTGGCATTAATCAAAAACGAATCTTCATCAGGAGGATATTAAAAATTTTAAACTCAATAAAAACCATCAATTCAAATTGATGGTTTTTATTTTATACTTGTGCTTGATATTCTTCGTAGAATTCTTGGGTTTCTTTAATTAAGATGTTCATTTCTTCCAATGTGAAGACTTCCAGGAATTTTTTTCTGAATTCTTTGAAATGAGGGACACCACGGAAATAATTACTGTAATGTTGTCTCATTTCTACCAATCCTAATCTTTCCCCTTTCCATTCTGCACTCCATTCCGCATGTTGACGTACGGCTAATAAACGGTCGGAAATTGTGGGAGCAGGTAAATGTTCACCTGTTTTAAAGAAATGCTTGATTTCATTAAATATCCACGGATAACCAATTGCTGCACGACCAATCATGATTCCGTCGCAGGCATATTTTTGTTTGTATTCTAATGCTTTTTCAGGAGAATCTATATCACCATTTCCAAAAATTGGAATTTCAATATTTGGATTTTGTTTGATTCTTGAAATATGTTCCCAATCCGCTTCTCCTTTGTACATCTGTGCACGGGTTCTCGCATGAATGGTCAAGGCTTTGATTCCTGTTTCCTGTAAACGTTCTGCCACTTCATCAATATTAATGCAGGTACTGTCCCAGCCCAAACGGGTTTTAACCGTTACCGGCAAATGTGTAGAACTTACAACGGCTTTAGTAAGGCGAACCATCAGGTCAATATCTTTCAAAACACCTGCTCCGGCTCCTTTACAAACCACTTTTTTTACAGGACATCCGAAATTAATATCTACCAGATCAGGATTTACCGTTTCCACAATTCTTGCAGACATAGCCATTGCCTCTTCATCTCCACCAAAAATTTGTATGCCCACCGGTCTCTCATAATCAAAGATATCCAGTTTCTTACGGCTTTTAATAGCATCACGAATTAAGCCTTCAGAAGAAATAAATTCCGAATACATTAAGTCAGCACCGTGCATTTTACACAAACGTCTGAACGGAGGATCACTTACATCTTCCATCGGAGCCAGCAAAAGTGGAAATTCCGGCAGTTCTATATTGCCTATTTTTATCATGGTGCAAATTTACAAAATTCTAAATATCCGGAAATATGATATTATCTATCAGTGTAAATGATGAATTTAAATAAATTGTTTGAGATTGGGAGTGCTTGATAGTGAGGATCAAAGGATGAATTTTCAACTCTTAAAAGCTTGCCTTCACCTGCATACTTCCAATGTGAATCGTTCGTTCTCCCGAGTTTCTTCCTTCATAATTTAAATTTAATTGAATGAAAGAATTGATCGCTTGCTGGATAAATACACTCCATACCTGGTTTTTTCCCGGTTTCAGACCGTCCAGCATTTGATTTCCTACGATACTGAAGTTATTCCCATTGAAATTATTATTAATAAATGAGAAGTTTCCACGGATGGATGTCTTTCTGCGTTCCCATTGGATCGTTCCCGTAACATCAAAAGCTTTTAACAATTCTTCACCGTCCAATCTTTGTTTTTGGCGGTAAGCAGAAGAAAGTTCAGCCTGGATAGCATCTGTAAATTTGTAAGTAGCTTTCGGTTTTGTTTCAAAATTATTCAAACGATAATCTCTCGTTGTGAAAAGCTGCGACGAATTTTTAATGTCATGAACGGAATTTTCCCAATCTACCCTGAATTCTTTATTGAACCAGTATCCTACATTCAGGAAATGAGAAACCTGCTCACGTTCTTCATTACTGAAATTGGCATTGATAAGGTTATCATTGCTGATGAATCGGTAATTTCCGTTCCATCCCGATTTATCGGTTGGGTTAAACTGTATTGACGCTAAAATATTCTGATTTTTAAGAATCTGATCGCTGCTTTTTTCAAATGGATTCAATACTAAAACTTTATCTTTTTTATAGAAAGAGTTTTGGGAATTTAATGAAACATTGAAATTCCATCGCTTTAAAAATGCATTTTCAGAATTGAAAACAATAGCAGGATTTACAAATAAAGCAAGCTGTAATTTATTTTTATTGGAAGGAATATATCGTACAGAGTTGGTATACACCCTGATGTATTTGGCCAGATCGGAATATTCTGCAATTTCAAATTCATCCAATTGCTGTATGCCATCACCATTATAATCCGTCCATTTGTAGATTCCTTGTCCATCAGTTACTTTAATATACTGGAATTCTCTTTGAGCTTCCTGACCATTTCCAAGTTCATAAAATGCCTGCAAGCGCATCCCGTTTCTGAAAAGCTGCTGATTATACAGAATATTTCCTACCACGAAATCATTATTTCTGGTCGTTACGCTAGGATCTACGTTCTGATAGAAAAATTTTCTGTAGTGGATCAACGCATTTAAACTTGTTTTTTCTGTCTTGATAATCTGACTTTCAGCCATGATCCCCAATATATTATTCATATTCTGAAGTCTGTTATCACGTACCGAGTCGTTATCTCTCATATACACTTTGGCAAGTAATTTTGTACGGGTGCTGTCACCGATTTTCTTTTGTACAAAAATTTCTTTCCAACTAAAGCTGGTAACATCCATAAGTTGAGTGTCATTATACTTTTTCTCATTATGTTCCATGCTTCCTCCGATGGCCCAGCTTCCTTTTTTACCTGTATATTCTGTGGAAACACCTCCTCTGATAAATTTAGTATCCTGAAGAGTAGCGGTGGTATTAAGATAAGACAGATTTCCTTTTGTAAGAAATTTTCCTGTAATCCATCCAAAATCAAGATCATTTTTAATACCCTTGTATGAATCTTGCTCATTCAGGTAGTTGATGCGGTAATTCAAAGTCGATTTATTATTCCATTTGTTTAAAAAGCTGAAAATAAATCTGTTTTGCGTTTTCTTATTAAATTCCTGAACCAGGTTGAAATCTCTTGAGAATTCGACATCATTGATACGGTCTAAGATATGGAACTGTTTGTCAATGTATTGATACTCAAAACTTGGAGTTCCTTTCCATGAGTTTTTAGTAAAGCTTTTATTTCCGAAAATACGGTACGCATAGCCTATATTCTGATCAGAATCTTTTGACGAAAATAAATTCACATCATAATTACTCAGGGAAATATCGGCACCTATCTTTCCTTCATTTAATAAATATTCCGTGTTAAGTGAAAATACCTGTGATTTCTGTGGCGAAGGAAGTTTTCTAACGGCTCTGTAATCTCCGGCATTAGGACCTACATATTCAAAAACACGTCCATTATTGGTGGTTTGTGCCGTTTTATAATCTCCCTGATTGACTCCAAAGTAAGTGAAAGAAACCTGATAAAGCGGTTCATTTTGATCTGTCGAAAATTCATAATTTCCTGCAGGATTCTTACGATACAAAATTTTATTAACATCATATTCAGTAAGAACACCGGAAGGTGCATACATCAGGTTAGGATCATTTCCGGCATCAGCCAGGATTTGTTCATCTTCTTTAGATAAATTTAAAGATAGTGGTGCATTTTTGTTATCATTTTCAAGGAACCAATTAAGTCCTACTTTAAATTTTTCTCTTTGATGTTCAATCTTACCTGTAAATAAATATCTTGAATAATTTCTGTTGGCATAGTTATAAGAAATCGTCACGAAGTTCTGCTGGAAAATGGGACGAAAACTGGTAAAAGTAACTTCCCCGGTATTGTAATTGATGACGTAATCCTGGTTTTCTCCTCGCTTCATTAAAATCCCGTCAATGAAAACCTGTTCAGAACCTGAGATCAGTGTAATAAACTGTTCTCCGTTTTTCCCTGTCAGACGGTAAGGTCCCTGGTTACCTTCCACTCCCTGAAAACGAACTCTGTGAAACTCACTCCGGGCAACGCCTGCAGAGATGTCTATGAAGGTTTTATTCTCTTTCCCCAATTCGGTCTGAAACTGGATTCCCATGCTTCTTCTTTGGTACTTGGCAAAATAATTTTTCGCTTCTACAAGATCCAGATGGCCTGCTCTAAGGATGGATTTATCTTTAATATTAAGCTGTATGTAAATCTTATCAAACTCCTCTAAAGTTTGGGTATATCCATCAGCCTGAATAGGAAGGTTATGATCTGAAATACTTGCTAAAATAGTGACATCTTTGGATAATCGTCCCGAGATTTGTAAATCCATCGAACTTTGTACAGATTGTCCCTGGTTATTACCAAATGTAATTCCACGGATAATGGAACCTTTGGAATTAAGCTCGCCCAGAAATCTTTTTTTATCGTTTTTCGCCAGTACAGCCTCATCTACAATGATCCTGTTTTGCGTTCTTATAAAGTCTAAAGTGTCTTTTGCAAAAATGTCCTGTTCCAGCCTTGCAGCAAGAATGCTGTCCCTTTTGATACTGTCTTCCGCAACGTTGGGATTTTTCCACGAAAAGACCTGAGCATTTCCTGAAAATATGCCTAAGAACAACAAAACGAATAGAAGGATAGAATTCCGCAAGCTGTGAAAATAATTCGTAAAAATAATTAAAAAATGTTAATACTAAGAGGTCTAGAATTATTAACAGAAAATTAATCTAATTATTGCGAAGTCCTTAAAATTCAATGTATTTTAGTCTTTGAAATTATTAACACATTAAATTTTGAATCATGAAAAAACTTTATTCGTTATTTGCAACAGCAATGTTTGCAACAGTATCTTTTGCACAAACTACTATTTTCAACGCTACTTTTGACGACTTAGCAGGCACTGGAGGCAATGATAATACCTGGTCCGGTAATGTCGGAACAAGCTCATTAAGTACCTATACAACGGCAGGCTGGGTATTCTCAGGAGCTGGAGGTGCTTCACAATGTATAAAAGCAGGTTCTTCCAGTACGGTAGGTGCCGTAACAACTCCTGCATTGAACGGACTTTCCGGAGATGCAACTTTAACATTCAGAGCAGGAGGCTTCAATACAGATAATACTACTTTGACAGTAAGTATTACCGGTGGTGGCACTATTAATGGAACAAGCAGTTTTACTTTAACGAATTCTGCATTTTCCAATTATTCAGTAAATATAGTTGGAGGTACTTCAACAACAAAATTGAAATTCTCGGCAGCAGCTACTTCAAAGCGGTTTTTTATTGATGATATAAAAGTTAATATGAATGGATCGTTAAGTGTGACTGATACAAAGATCTCTTTAAAAAACTTTGTTAAAAATACATCCGTAGAAGATGATATTTATTTTGGTGCCCAATCACAGGTGAAAATTTATAATGTAAACGGGCAACTGGTAAAAACAGGTTCAGTAATTGAAAATGGAACATTAAGTGTTACAGAACTTCCAAAAGGAATTTATTTTGTAACCGGAACCATAGCCGGAAGAATTGTTTCAGAAAAAATAAATAAGAAGTAAACTTTAACTTATTGTTAAATATATACCGCAAATTAAGTGGATTGGCGGTTTTTTTGTACTTTTATCCCAGAAATTAAAAAAAAATTATTTTATGAAAAAGGTCTTTACTATTTTTGGAATTGCTGCTATGGCTTTTGTAGCTAATGCTCAGCAAACAGTTGCTTTATCTGAAGATTTTGCTGCTTATTCAGCTGGAGGGAACACAGCTTCAACTGGTACTAACGCTCCTAACGGGGTAGATGTTTACAACCCTGGAACAGCTACTAATCCTATTGCGCCGGTAGCTAACTTTCCTGCTGGTTCTAAAGCATACAGTGCAGGTGGTATGGTGAAATTAGGTACATCTAGTGCTACTGGAAGCATGACTTCAAAGACATTAGATTTGTCTACTGACGGAGGAAACGTAGTAATCACTTTTGATGTAAAAGGGTGGACTGGTACTCCAAGTACTTTAACTGTGAAAGTTACTAATTTAGCAGATCAGACTGTAACTTATGCAGCCGTAATGTCTGGAACTCCTGAATCTAAAACAGTAAACTTTACAGGTGGACAAGCTAATTCAACAGTTACATTTGAAACTACAAATGCTTCTTTCAGAGCTTATTTAGATAACATCGTTATCAAAACTGTTGGTGGAACATTAGCTGTTTCCGATGTTAAAAATAAAAAAGCTGGAAACTTCGTTAAGAATACTCTTGTTAAAAACAACGAAATTACTTTCGGATCAGATGCTAAAGATGTAAAAGTGTTCAACATGAACGGACAAGTTGTAAAAGAAGCTTCTGTAAAACAAAACGGATCAGTAAACGTTGCTGAACTGACAAAAGGAAACTATATCGTAACAGGTACAGTAAACAACCAGTTGGTATCTCAAAAAATCTTGAAAGACTAATCTTTCTACAGATAAAAATTAGAATCCGGCCACTTCGAAGAAGTGGCCGGATTTTTTTAAGGATAATGTATTAATTGATACTCAATTTTTACCCAATTTTTTGTTGATTTTTTCAATCCGCTGGTATTATTTTTGATATTTTTATCATAAATTTATTCCTAAAATTGTACGATGATGAAAAAAATCTTTACTCTTGTTGGATTAGTGTCAATGGCTGTTTTTGCCAATGCTCAAATCGTTATTAATGAAATTTATGGCGGTAACGGAAATTCCGGTGCCGTTTTAAAAAACAATTATATTGTCCTTAAAAATATCGGAACCAATCTGGTTTCTTTAACGGGAGCAAGTATACAATATGCCCCGGCAGTGGGAGCTTTCACTGAATATCATACATTACCGGATTTTACTTTAGGCCCCAATGAGACATATCTCATTCAGGAAGCAGCAGTAGACGGAGGTACTGAAAACTTACCAACGCCAGATTTTATAGCCACTACAATCACCAATTTTGACGGAACACCCAATAAATCTTCAGGGTTAAGGATTTCAAATGTCTCCGGTAAAGTAGCATTAGCTGGAAGTATTGTTCAGGTTGCCACACCTACTTCTTCCAATGTTTTGGATTTTGTAGGATATGGAGCTAATGCAGATCAGTTTAAAGGAGATGGACCTGCACCTTCCCCCACAACAACGACAGCGATAAAAAGAACTTTGAATGAAAGCAATGATAATATGTCAGATTTTTCACTTGAAGGAACCGCAAAATCAGGTTTTGTACAAAATCCATTTATAAAAGATGGTAAAGTGCTCTTTGGAACAGAAGTAAAGGATGTGAAAGTGTATGATACCTTCAGGCAGGTTGTCAAAAAATCACCTACAAAACTGGCTTCGGCTTTAGATATCACAGAACTTCCGAGAGGAACATATATTGTAACCGGCACGATTAATAACGTTCCTATCTCACAAAAAATTATAAAAGATTAATTTTGATAAAAAATAACAGCCCATCGATGATGAGCTGTTATTTTTTTATGTGATTGTAAGATCATAAAAATGATACTGGCAATTTTCAACTTTCCATTAATCTAATACCATCCTCTTCTTGCAGCGTTAATAATTGAACTCAGGTTAAGAACCAATGTATATCTGATTCGTTTTGCATAATCTTTAAATGCCGGTTCAAATCCTAATGAAGACTGAATCGGGAAATAAATTTCCAGGAAATCAGGGATGATTCTTACTTTAATACCACTGTCCCAGATAAATTTTGTAGGAAAATCTTTGTTTTTATACATCCCTGCATCTGCATACACATGGAATATTTTCCACACACTGGAATCTACATTGAAAGAAGTAATCCATTGGTTGACCGTTCCGGGAATAAAGGATTTAAACCCTCCGTCAGCTAAAATAAACTGTTGCGAAAGGAGGCCGCTATTGGCACTTTCTCCTAAAAGTGTATAAGAAAATGCGTAATTGGATACCCTTGAAATTCCATAATCAAACAAATCATTTCGGGTGTTATTTCTTAGAAAATATCCTGCAAATAAGCGAAGACTCAGTTTTTGCTTTGGAGCAAATTCCCATCGGTAAAAACCTTCTGCCGTAATTTTATTGAAATCCTCCATTCCCTGCGTACTAAGACTCAAGCTTTTCTCATGGATCATCTGATTGTCGGTGTATCCGTATCCCAGACTCCATAGATTATACTTTTTATAATCATCATTAGCAATCATTTTAGGGCTCAGGTCTCTTTCAAAATAGCTGTAAGATAAGCCTAAACCTCTGCTTACCGTACTTCTGGGGTTCTTTCTGAAATTGATGTTGGAAGATAAAGTCGCTTTTCTGTAAGCCAAACCATAATCATAATGAAAGTAAGAACCGGAAACTCCTAAAGTAAGACTTCGGATAATGCTTTCAGCTGGTAAAAAAGAGTAGGCAACTGCCCCGGATCCCGTAAGTTTTCCAGTTCCGGTACTGTATGTGGGTGTAACGGAATACAGGAATTTCTGATCAAAAAATGATTGATTTTTAAGATTGACTCCCAAAAGGAACTTATCATAAGTGTTGTTGAAACGAACCCTTGGACTTACGTAGATTTCATTATATTCAGGATCAGGAATATCTTTTATTAATTTTATCTTGATTCTTTTTGCATTTGAGAACAATCCTTTTGCATACAGAAAATTATCTCTATACTTTGATTCCGGGAATATATAACCGCTGTTTAATGTGACTTTATAAATGTTATCAGAAGCCGGTAGGTTAACGCTGGTTATGTTTTTATTTTCTTCAGTATCAATCCAATATGTTTTTTTATGGCCTTCTTTGGTTTCCGTTTCCAGTTTTACAGGAATGGAAGCGGATGTATTTTTTGAAATGTTGATCTGTAAAGAATCATTTTTTTTATCAATATGCCCCAGCTTAAAATTAATCCTGTTTTTATGGTTGAGAAAATCAGAAAGATAAGTTGTGGATTTATCCTTTTGAGAAAGAGTTTTCAGAAATTCATCAGGATTTACTTTTTTGCCGGAGTTTTGAGAAATATAGTTTTTTACAGTATCATTAAAGGTATTTTCGCCCATTTTTGCTGCAGAATAGCTGAACAGGCTTCCTGTTTCGAAACTGCTGATGGTCATTTCATTAAAGTTGCTCAAAGAAGTAAAGTCTTCATCAATCTTTTGATCAAGATTTTGTAGCATAATGTACTGATAGGCAAGTCCGTAACGGTCGAGTAGTTTTACTTTGGAAGCATGGAATAATTTTAAAGGTTTAATCCCAAATATTTTTGTTTCCGGTAGTGAGCCTAAAAGTTTGGTTTCTCCATAGAATTTTTTGAGATACTGGATTTCGAGATAGGATTTTAAACCATTTTTAAACCAATGATCTTTCTGCTTGTCGGCAATAACGCTTTCATCAAGAATTTTCTTGGTAATCATTCCAAAATAATCAAGATCTGTTTTTTCACCATCAGTAAATAACTGAAACCTGAATTTCCAGAAAGTAATATCATTATTTCCGAAAAAATCTTCCTTAGCTCTGAATTTATCTGAAATATAGATGCTTGCCGGAAGATATCCTATTTTCTCTTTAATAAACTTTAAATGCAGTGGCAGATAAAATTCCAGGTTTTGCCTTTCTTCCGGTTTTAAGTTGTAACCGAATTTAACTTCAGTAGTGCTTCCGTCAATATCAGTTTTTATTGATGGATATGTACTTGGCGAAATTAAAAACTCAGGATCAGAATCCAAATATCCTTTAAAAGAATTCATCTGAGTTTGCGGAAGGTTACCGTCTACAAAACTATTGACAGGAATATCAAAATTGACTGTCCAAAAAGTATTAAAACTTACCGGCTCTTCAATGTCATGATATTTTCTTGGAGAAATATTGTCCGGATCAAAATGATCCGGAACAATAAAGAAGTATTTTAATGCAATATTCTGATCAGAAGTTCCATATCCCGTAAATTTTTTATCGGGAAGCTGGAGTCTGTATTGTAATTGCAATGTAATGCTTTTACCTGGCTGTAAAGCCTCTTTCAGAGGAACAAAAAGGTTTTCTTCCGAAAGTTTATCAACAGGAATTACCTGATTGTCTGAATTTTTAACGCTCAGATCCAGCAGTTTTCCCAGTTGATTGCTTTTTGCAAAATGCAAATCATTATTTCGGTCTTCCAGTTTTCTGTAGACTAATGAGGTCCCCCGTTTATTATACGCGGAAATCCAATTCAGAAGTTTTACGCTAGTAAGATCTTTATCAGAATGATTGTAATAAACAATCTCCTGATTGACCTCTATAGTTTTTCTGTCAGAAGATAACTTTGCTCCAATATAGATGCTGTCCTTCTGTGCAGAAACTTGTCCGACTCCCCAAAACAAAATAAGGCAAATGCTGATCTTTTTCAAATATTCGTGATAAAGCCCAAATATAGCTTATTTTGTCATATAGTTTACAGGATTTTAGTTCTGAATTGCTTTTTTTTCTAAAGAATTAATATATGCGTTCCACCCTTCAGTTTTATAAGTTACCGCAGCGGCTTCAGGATCGTTCGATTTATAAATTCCCCTTCCTACAATGATAAAATCTGTGTGTAAAGTTTTGAAAACATGCTCCGGCGTGTTGTATTGCTGTCCTTTGCCATCTCCAGAATCTGCAAGATTTACTCCCGGAGTGAATAATAGAAGATCTTCAAGAATTTTATTCTGAGATACTCCACCGATAACATTAGGGTGAGATGAAACGATTTTCAAGGCTTCTTCACGATAGCTCGCAGTAGTTAATGCGCCTTTGGAAGACATTCCAACGATGGCTACCACTCCTACGTTGTTGAAACAGTCTAATGATTCAAATCCTCCGATCACCTGAGACGTTACAAAATCTGCCCAGTTTGTGATTTTAAAAACACCGCTGGTGAATTGCAATTCCTGAGTATTTCCAATGTCTGCAAACTTTCTGTCTTCCATCAATAAAAATTGATGTTTTGCAGCGATTTCTTTTAAAGGTGTGATTGTTTTTTCGTACTCAAAATCCGAGATAATATCAATATGCGTTTTTAAGGCAATAATATGAGGACCTACTTTTTCAGCCAGGGCTAAAAGTTCTTGTGTCGTAGTAACATCAGCAGATGCAATAAGATTAGATTTTTTTGCCAACGCTGTTTCTAATAACTTTTTTGAAACCGAATGTTGTGCATTTTGAAGTTTCTGTTCATAAGAAGGTCTGATTTCTTCTTCAAACTGAATGTGATTTCCTTGTAAGAAATCCTGAATTCTTTTCACTTCCTCATCTGATAACTCCCCGGTTTCCTGAAGAATTTCGCAAACCTCTGAAATATTGAATAGCGTATGAACTCTGTATCCTTTACTTTCCAGCAGTTGTTTTCCTCCCTGCTCTCTGTCTAATACCACAACAATATCAGCAACTTTTAGATCTTCCTGTTCTACTTCAGCAATAGTTTCTACCAAAGATTTTCCTGAAGTAATTACGTCTTCTACCAACAGACAGTTTTGCCCTTTCTGGTAAATTCCCTCGATCAGTTTCTTGGTTCCGTAGCTTTTTGCCTCTTTTCTTTTAATAATTAATGGAATATAACTTTCCAGTGACATCGCAGTCGCCATCGGAAGTGCAGCATAAGGAACGCCACAGATTAAATCGAAATTATCCAGTGGAAGCATCTCCAACAAATAATTAGCGAGATTTTTTAAAATTTTAGGATCTGAAGCCAAAGGTCTCAAGTCTACATAAAAAGGACTTTCAATGCCACTTTTCAAGGTAAACCTTCCAAATTTGATGATGCCCAGTTTGTAACACTCTAAGAAGAATTCTTTTTTACTTTCCATTATTTTTTATTAGATATTGCAAATTTAAGGATTTGAAATAAGGCTTAAAAATTTATCACTCATTTGTCAATAAAAAACCACCCTGAATTTCTCAAGATGGTTTTAAAATATAATAAACTATTATTTTAAAATTTCAGCGTCAATGACCTGGGTGCCGTTATATTTTCGTTCAGCCTCCCAAAGTAAAAATTTATCTACCTCTTTGATAAGTTTAGGAATCGTGAGCGATAATACCGCCAGATCATCCATTACTCCCAATATAGGTATGGCAAACTCAGGAAGAAGGTCAATAGGAGAGATGACATATAAAATTCCCAGCAAAGGCAGGATAATGTCAATGGATTTCATTGGATAGACTCCTTTTCTCCACATTTTGACCATTCTGAAAATATCAGGGATCTTTTTTACAAAGCCCTTGTGATTGATAGCTTCTTTTGCAAGATTTAATTTTGAATATTTCATTTTGTGTTTGGATTTAAACAAATTTTTCAACGCTATAAATTTCACAAATCCTGTACCAACAAATTATAAATTTAGTTAAAAAATTATTTAATGATGTTGTCAATGAACTGATGCACAGTCTCTGTGTCCCAATCTTTGGTGGCATCTTCCTTAATCAGAATCCTACCGGTCTTGTCTAAAAGGAACGTTGTAGGGAATACTCTTGGAAGAATTTTTTCTGAAATAGGACTTTGTGCGATATAAACAGGAACGGAATAATTATTTTCTTTTAAAAATTTTCTTACATCCTCTTCTTTATCATTCATGGCGATCAGTACAAAATCTACGTTCTCTTTTCGGGAATCATATAATTTCTGAATAGAGGGCCATTCTTTTCTGCATGGCGGGCACCATGTTCCCCAGAAGTTCAGGAAAACAGGTTTGTTTTTAAAATTCTTAAGATTGGTGCTCGGTGCATTTATTCCTTTCAGTTCTATATCGTAATCCTCATCGCTTATATGAACGGCATTTTCAATAGTTGCAATAGGGAAGAAGGTATCTTTCAGAAAATTCCTTATCCCCGGTACAAATGCTACAACGCCGATAATAACGATTACTACAATATAAATGAGACTTTTTTTCATATTCTGTTTTTATAGCAGATCTAAAATTTCCTGAACAGCATCTTTTCCTCTGTTTTTGGCATAATATATCTGCAGATCATTGTAGAAACTATCTTTCGGATATGCTTCAGGATCTGCCTTATATTTCATCAGTAACTCATAACCGTATTTCGGACGAGGACCCCATGAATTTTTTACATTAAAATCTTTATCCAGAATCAGAACCTTAGGAATAGATTCTGTACCATTGGTTAAAAACTGATTGATTAAACTTTTATCACTGTCTCTCAGAAAAACTTTTACGTCATTATGCCCCTCAAAGAATTTGAAAAGAGCTGGAACTGTTGCACTGGCATCACCGCACCATGCTTCAGAAATAATCAGGATCTTTCCATCAAAGTTTTTGGATTTCAGTTCATTGAGCTGATCTTCATTCGGGACGTATTTTTTTACCGTTCTGTCCATTCTCTGAAGTCCGAGCTCGTAATATTGTTTAAAATCAGCCTCCTGTTGGTTAGCAGGATTCTCTAATCTTTCTTGTGCAATTTGAAGGTATTCTTCAAAAGAAATTCCTTTATCCCAGTAATTTTTCATTACGAAAAATGTTTATATTAAAAATTATTGATATTTCTTGTTTTGTTGATCAAAAAGAGATCGGCTAATACAAATGCTGCAAGGCTTTCCACAACAGGAACAGCTCTTGGAACCACACAAGGATCATGGCGTCCTTTTCCTTCTACGACCACAGGATTTCCTTCTTTGTCAATACTGTCCTGAGGTCTTAAAATCGTTGCCACAGGCTTGAATGCTACGCGGAAATAAATATCCATTCCGTTGGAAATTCCTCCCTGGATTCCCCCTGAAAGATTAGATTTTGTGGTAAAATCTGTGTTAAAAGCATCATTGTGCTCCTTTCCTGTCATTTTAGCACCACAAAAACCGCTTCCATATTCAAAACCTTTGCAAGCATTAATATTCAGCATTGCTTTTGCCAGTTCTGCCTGAAGTTTTGAGAATATAGGCTCACCAATTCCCACCGGAACATTTTTAATGACGCAGGTTATTGTTCCGCCAATGGTATTACCTTCTTTTTTGATCTCTTTGATTCTTGAGATCATTTTTTCTGCTGTTTCAGCATCAGGACAACGAACGTCATTACTTTCCGTTTGAGAAAAGTCTAAAGCCTGATAAGGTTTTTCACAGAAGATATCGCCCACAGAAGAAACGTAAGCATTGATTTCGATGTCCGGTAATAATTGTTTGGCTAAAGCACCTGCTACCACCCAGTTCATGGTTTCTCTCGCAGAAGATTTTCCACCACCGCGATAATCTCTTAAACCAAATTTTTGGTCATATGTAAAATCTGCATGACTAGGACGATATGCTTGTGCAATATGATCATAATCCTTTGATTTCTGATTTTCGTTTTCAATAATAAAACCAATGGGCGTACCCGTAGTTTTTCCGTCAAAGAGTCCTGAAAGAAACTTTACAGTGTCACTTTCCTTTCTTTGAGTAACAATCGCAGACTGTCCTGGTTTTCTTCGGCTCAATTCGTATTGAACCTTATCGAGATCTACCGTTAAACCTGCCGGAAAATTATTGATGATACCGCCATAAGCCACTCCGTGACTTTCTCCAAATGTTGTAAGACTAAGAAGATTACCTAATGTGTTGAACATAATACAAAATTACCTTTTTTTCTTCATATAATAAAGTTTCAGGATTTGTTCTATTTATCAGTGTTTTTGATATTATTGATAATCTTTTCCAATTCCATTTTTTCCTCGGGATTGAGCTTTTTCCAGATAAATCCTTTTCTAACATCATTTTTGTCCTTAAGTTGAGGGAAAATACCTGCTCTTTTATCATCAAAAATATAACCTGGAGAAATTGCAGGAAGGGGAGTGTCAAAATTGTAGGGATAATTTTTGGAAATATTAAACTTTAGATTCCCCAATTTAAATGTTTGAAACTGATTATATTCATAGGTCGACGGTTTATAAAGTTGTTCTTTTTCAAATCCTGCCATGAAATTTCCCAGTCTGAAACTCGGTACATATTGCTGTATAAAGCCAGGAAAAGATAATAGAGAAATGAAAAATAAGCTTGCCGCTGAAAATACAATGATTGATTTTCTTTTATCAAAATACCTGTAGAACAATACAAAAAATAATACAAAAAAAACATCAATAAAAAATCTGTACTGAGCTGAAAATGCCAGTACCAATATGCTTTTGATCAGTAATGAAATACAAATTAAAGTGATTGTTTTTCTTTTCTTTATACAGGCAAAAACGATGAAGAATATCAGGCTCAGGATGAACAGTATATTTATTTTCGATTTGATACCATTCAGAAAAAACCAGTTTTTTATATGATCCCATGTTGAAAATTGTTTAATTTCCTCATAAGAATACTGCATGTCATACGTTTTCTGAATGGCATAATGCGAGGACGTTTTTAAAATTTCAGCATTCGGTTTCCAGGGTATCCCGAGATCACCCAATGCAACAGGAAATAACGGATATCCAAATGTCCAGATATTTTTAATACAGAATAAAAAGAGAATTAATATTCCGAAAGTAAGTTTTCTGAAATTTGATTTAATAATTAATGTAAAATACAAGAAAGCCAGTACCGGGAGCCATATCATAGTTGGCTTAATGGTAAAAGCTAAAATAGATAAGGCAAAAAGTAAAACCGTGTTTTTGTGACCTGCAATAAGTTCATTTAAAACAATCAAAGAAAAAACAATGGCCGGAAGATCAGGGCTTGGAGATTGTGAGAACAGGAGAAGAACAGGAATAAAACACAGATGGATCCAGGTTTTTGTTTCAATACTATAGAGAGCATAAATAAGCAGGAGAATCGTATTGATCCTCAAATAAGGATCTGAGAAATTTGAAAATCCAGCCTGAAAAATATGCCATACCGACATTTGTCCCAGTGTAAGATCGAGATTGGAAATTCCTTGAATCAGACCATATTCGGTAAGCCACCTGATGGTAGGTACATAATATCCAAAATGATCTAATATATAAGGATAATAAGATCCCGCCAATAAAATAGTCCCCGAAACAATTGCTATCAGGCAATATTCTTTTTTTGAAAATTGATAAAAAGCATGATAAAGTTGATTCTTGAAAAAGAAAAACAAGCCCAACAAAACAGTAATAATTTCTACATAAATGTTTAACGGTGTAAAAAAAGAAATGATCGCCCATCCCAGACTTAAAACGAGAGTTCCCGACAACATTTTTGCTGAGATGCCCTGAAATAGACTGCCGTATACATTTTCCACGATTTTTCCCCAGCCCATTAAGACCGGAATAATGAAGATCGAAGAAAGTAGAATCAATATCATAAAAAAAGATTGCCTAAAAATAAGCAATCTTTATATGTTATAGTTAAAAATATTATCTGCGAGGTTGTACTCTTCCATCTTTTCTGTCCTGTGATCTACCGATTGTATATCCGGTAGCTCCACCTACCACACCTCCGATTACAGCACCAAGACCTCTGTTATTCTTAGCAACAATAGCTCCTACCGCTGCTCCACCAACAGTACCAATGATTGTACCTTTAGCTGCTTTACTCATTCCCTTTTTCTTTGTAGTTCCTTGTGATGTACCAGTTCCGTTGTCAGCATAACCTCCGTTACTGCCGCCTCCGGAATTAGAGTTTGATCTTCTGTCTCTATATACAGTTCTTGTCTCTCTTATCACCTGTGGTTTTGAATTATTTTCAGCAGTAGCTTTTGCTCTTTTTTCTGAAATGCTATCTGCTTTTTTCTGAGCCTCATAGACTAGTTTTTCTTTTTCAATAGCCAGTTTCTGCTTTTCTATTTCAAGCTGTCTCGCCTGAAATTCAAGTTTCTGTTCATCCAGAGACTTCTCAGCTGTTCTGTCATCCTTCTTGCAGGCCGTTATCAAAAAAACGGATAAGAAACCTGCTAATATTATCTTTTTCATAATTCAAATTTTAATAAGCTTAAGTCACAACGACTTTAGTTTTAGTTTTATTTTCAATTATGAAGCCAAGTTTTAGTTAAAGAGTGTTAAAGTTAATTCTTGAAAAAGGACATAATGATAAATTTCATATAAAAATAGGGGGTTAACACCGGTTAAGGCATAAAGTTTGTCATTAATATACTGGTTTTCATATCAGAAAATTAATCTTCTAAACGAGATTCATCATAGTTCCCTGGCTCGGTCAGGGAATTTTTTGTAATTGTAAGTTTTATTTAATTAATAATTTCCATTGAATTCATATAAGTTGCGTATTTTTGAGATACCAAATTTCTTTAATATGAAAAAATCAATTTTTACAGTATCGGCTTTTATTGGGCTGCTGACTATCACAACTTCTTTTTCTTCTCAAGATGCAGTGAAGACTTTATCTAAAGAACGTTCAGAAGTATCTGATAAAGAAACGAAGGAACAGACATATAAAATTCGCTATGGTCTTCTGGCAAAAGATGGAACAAAAATTCTATCAGGAAGCTACGACGTAGGAAGTTTTATTGCTGAAAATATGGCTACCGGAGATATGTATGACACTTATTACAGTGGAGGACTTCAAACGGTTCCGCAATATTATGATGGTCTTCCGGAAGGAACTTATACTTTCTATGCGATGCAGGGACAAGGAGGTTGGGTAGGATATGGTTCAGTTGTAGCAACAGTGTCCGATGCAAGCGTAGATGCAGACGGTTATGTTACAATATATATTCCGATAATTTGGGAAGAATAACTTTGTGAAAAACAAAATATTTAACTACATTTACAAATCCTCATTATGAGGATTTTTTAATCAACATATAGTTTATACTAGTTTTTCATATTGTATTTAATGATTACTATTAAATTTTAATTATAAAAACTAAAAAAAACTGTATGATAATGGAAATTATTGATGATTCATTGATTTTGGAGTTGGGTATTTTGTTTGCCTTATCAATGCTTATTATTTCTGGATGTTGTTGTGTTCTTAAAAAAATTAATCATAAATCTGGATTTTGGTGCTACACTTATGATTTTCCGTATTGGAAAAAGTACAATAAGAAAAGATACCAATAAGCCTTATACAATATTCTGTTTGGATTTTTCTAAATAGATTTTTTTCATCATTTGTGTTTTTTAGGCCTCCGAATGGAGGCCGTTTCTATTTTATATATCCTCACCTAAGATTTTGAAAATAAAAAACTCCTCAATTGCTGAGGAGTTTGTACTTATAGATTTAAAGTAACCTTTATTTTATTGATGAGGCGATGAATTTTGTTGGTTTGATAGTCAAGCAATTCATAGATTTCCTGAGAGCTGGTATAAGATTCGGGGACCAGTTGGTTGTTTATTTTTTTTATACCTCTTCTTTTCATGGTGTCGTGGATTACTCTTGCAAAGGACTCTTTTGCATTTTTCTTTGCGCTTTGCTGTGAGATCCCATTAGAATGAAGACGGTATAGATAGAGAGGTTCTTTTATATATTTTACATCACCATACTCCAGTACTTTTAAATATAAATCCTGATCTACGGCACTTTTTAATTTTGGATTAATACCTGAGGTCTTTAAATAAATTTCTTTTTTAAAGGTAAAAAAGTGAGCAAACTGAGTCGGGCAATTAAAAAAGTAGCGGCTGTTGTAGATTTGCTTGGTGCTGGCAAAAACTTTGTCGGGTGTAAGCTCATTATTACATAACATCATTTGAGAGTAGGCTGCTACAATCTCATGATCACTGATGAATTCATGTGCCGTTTTTTCCAGGGCTTCCGGATAGAGGGCGTCATCCGGATCTAAGTAGGCGCAGATTTCACCTTCTGCATATTTCATGCATTCTCTTTTGGTAAAGCCACAACCTTTATTTGTTGAATTGTAATACAGCTTAAACCGGGGATCATTATTAATGAATGATCTTATCACTTCTACCGAATCATCAGTAGAAGCATCATCTACAATAATAACTTCCCAATTTTCATAGCTCTGACCGATTAACGAGTCATAACAATCCTTAAAATACTTTCCATTATTATAGTGGGCTATAAGTATAGAAAATTTTATCACAATATTTTGAATTAAATTATAGGTAAAACTATGACTTTATCTACTTTAAAAATATAACCTCGATCATAGCTTATGTTGTATTTTTTTCTTATATTATGGAGATTATTAGTGTAAATTTTATTTTTAAACTTTTATATGAGTGTGAATGTGGTAAAATATATCAATCTTTTTTGTTGTGAGACAATAACATAGATAAAATATTGAATGAAGCTGGACTTATATAATCAAAACCCTTTCGTAGCCTCAATAAATAAAATGTAAAGCTCAAATTTTATGAGTGGAGTCATAAAATAGATAAAAAAGACTGTATAATTTTGAGATAGGATTAAACGATTAAATTTTTATTTCTGATATAAAATTTTTTTTTCATCATTTGTGTTTTTTGAGGCCTCCATTTTGGAGGCTTTTTTTGTAAGTACTAAAACACTTAGTTGTCAAAAAATATTCTTCCATCAAATGGCTTATCCCAAACGATAAACACAAAGTCATCAAATCTTCGTATTTGAACCTGGACTGTTTCATATTCGTTTTTTTCATTGAGTCTTTCTGTAATGAGATTAGAACCTTCACCTATTTCTGACACTTTAAACTGTAGTTCGTACTCATTATCTTTATTTCTGACGAAATCTTCTTTCATGAAAATTTTATTTTCCATAATATTGAAATTTAATGATTTTATTAAATAGAAGAATAAATTATGCCATTTTCCGTTTTTTTAATATCAATTATTTTGTAGTATATATAATTGTGCTAATTTTTTTAGGAAATGCAAATTTTTAACTTAGTTGATTTTCTATTATGAATTTTTTATTAATTTTGTCGAAGGCTTGTTTTTATTTAAAACTCCTGTAATTAGTATCGAAAACTTTTTAATAATATTAAAAAAACAGAAGAAATTATTGAAAAATATCGGTTGGTTTCAGAAAAATATATTTAAAAATATTTTTTCTAAAATTGCGATTCTGGCACGATTTTTCAATATACAAACGCAACTCATGTTTAATTTGAGTTTTCATGGTTATTAGTTTTTATCCTCGGAATTTCCGAGGATTTTTTTTTGCCTATATAAAATGTGAAAAGAGATCGTTTTATAAGATTTGAGAATGAAAATAATAAAATCAGAATGATCTTAACAGGACATAAAAAAACCTCTAAAATAAATTAGAGGTTTTTGGAGGTACCTAGCGGATTCGAACCGCTGTAGATGGTGTTGCAGACCACTGCCTAGCCGCTCGGCCAAAGTACCATTTTTACCATTTTTGAGGTGTGCAAATATAGCAAAAATTCTTTATGAACAAAAGTTTTTATGCAATTTCTTTCCTTCCAAGCTCATCGATTTCGCTTTTTGCCTGTCTTTCAGCTTTATAATTTTTAAGGTTAATTACCCTTGTTTCACTCCAGCTGTCGTGCCAGCCATTTTCTCCAATGAAAGAAAATGCATCCAGGGGGACAAATCTGGAAATATTCCGGATAAAATAATCTTTAAAAGTCGGTTCGCTTCCATCAATACAAATCACTTTGCTTCCTGTGATGTATTTTCCGATAGATCTTCCTTTGGTAAAATATTCAATAAGGAAAATGTATATAAAATAAACTGAAGCCGTGATCAGGATATCTGTGACTTTACTTACGGAAGCCATTTTCTGAACAATCTCGAAAAAGAAAGCGATACCTGTCAGTTCATAAAGTAAGGATGAAAAGAATCCAAAGGCAATAAAAATGAAATATATGACAAGTCTGTCAATGATAAGATGTGCCAATCTTACCATTTTCTGTGACCTGTTTCTGTCTACAACGGCTAAATATTTTCTCATGGTGGTTATTAGTTGATGCTTAGTTTTTTAGTTTAAATTTTAAAATCCATTAACAAGTAATTTTAAAGCTGCATTGGTGTCAATGACCGCTGTGATACCGGTATCGCTCAATAGAATTTTGCTGGGTTTGAGGTTGAAAACTTTTCCGGTCATTTTTAAACCTTTGTAATATTCTTTGTTGAATGCGTCTTCAATACTTTTCCTTGATGCTTCTTCCAATTCCTGAGTTGGAATTCCGTATTCTTCTTCAATCATTTTTACGATTTTTCCCTGAAACAGGAGAGATGCGGTTTTCTGCAGAATATTGGTCGTCTTGAGTTTAAATTTCGTATCAGACAAAACGATTTTCCTTTTTGCTTCATCATAAACCGGAATTCCCGAAATAATGGATGTTCCCTTAATATAACCGTCCGTCTGGGCTTCAATCACAACTCTGTTGTCAACACCATATACCCTGATGTCTGTCACTTTAACCTTGGAATCACGAATATCAAATTCTTTATTTAAAAAAGTTTTTCTGGCCATACCACTTGCTTCTGTAAAAGGAATATTGGCCGTAGTCTGCAATACAAAACGATCCGCCACAGTAGGGGAAAAATTAAAATTGGCAGCTGAAGTTACCGGTAAAGAAGCTCCCGGCTTATTTCCTGTAAAAGTTTCGGAGTAGATATCAAGCCCAAGGGTAGCCGTGATCTGGTTTCCATAGAATTTTAACGGAGTAATATTAACTCCGACAGGGCTTATTTTCAACCAGGTATTATATTCTTCTGAAATATTGAACGGTTGTAAAAAAGTATTCCAGGCCATTACGGCATACTGCTGGAAGTTTAATTGGGTAGCCATTTGCTGATCAATCGTTTTGCAGAACTTTTCCTGTTGCTCTTTCAGATTCTTTTCAACAATTGGAGTGATTGGAATCTGAATTTTTCCATAATCCAGAACGGGTTTTGTGACCCATCTGAAACCATTGGGACGGGTAGTGGTAGTAATTGTCCAGTTGTTTTTAAAACTTACCGTAGTGTTGAAAGACATGACCGTTTCAAAAGTGGTATTCTGATAGGTGTATACACCCAGAGTTCCTATTCCTTTCTCTGCCCATATTTTTAAAGGAACTTCAATCAAAAGATTTTGACTGGTACCTCCAACCAGGCGAATGGGTCTTGTTTTCCATACTTTTACCTTGAACTGGTCGTTATTGTTATCTGTATAAGAATCGTCCTGATAAATCAGATCTTTCACAGAAGCATTAACCATATTACTCAGTTCCGAAAGTGGAATCGTTACAGGCATTGTAATACTCGATCTGATTTTTGGAAAATTGTAATGGGCTAATTGATTATCAACACCGGTTTGTCCAAAAACGTTGATACAGGTAACTAAAAATAATATTTTAACGAATTTCAATTTGTATATTTTTTATAGAACGAAAATAAGAATTTAATTTTCAGGCTTAAAACTTTTTTCCAGTTCAATGCTGGCTCCTTTCATCTCTCCCTGCATCGGTGGGGCAGTTTTTGTGATTTTAAGCTTAATATAATCAATCTGTGGAAAGCTATTATAAATTTTTGAAATAATTCTACCTGCTACATGTTCCAGAAGTTTTGATTTTATTTTCATCTCCTGATGAAGGATATCATTGATGTCTGCGTAGCTTATCGTATCATTAAGATCATCGGATTCTGATGCTTTCCAGAGATCGGTATGAAGTTCCGCATTGATAATATAATAGGTTCCTATAATATTTTCTTCAGGCAGAACTCCATGATAGGCATATATTTTTACATCTTCAAGATATATTTTGCTCATTGTTTTTAATTTTGATGAAGCAAAAATCGTCTTAATTCTTCAAAATCTGGATTTATTTCTACAGTTTTTTTCTCCTTTGTCATTAAGTCATTTAATGCTTCCGGAATATCGATTTCCAGATGTATTGCCTTTTCTACTGCTTCCGGGAATTTTACAGGATGAGCGGTTCCCAGGATAAACCCCTTTTTATCCGGATTTTCCTCCAGATATTGCTTCAGGGAGGCAAAGGCTACGGCAGTATGCGGATCAAGAATATAATTGTATTTTTTATAAACTTCTTTAATGGTATTCATTGTGTCTGTGTCATCAGTGGAGTAGGCTGAAACTTTATTTTTAAATGAATCAAATTGATGCCCGAAGAGTTCCAGAATTCTTACAAAATTACTTGGATTTCCCACATCCATAGCATTGGATAAGGTGGGCAAAGCTTCTTTTGGTTTAAAATTTTTAGTCTGTAAATATTCGGGAATGATATCATTTGAATTACAGGCGGCAATAAAATGTTCTGCCGGAAGTCCCCTGAAATGAGCCAGAAGTCCTGCGCAAATATTACCAAAATTACCACTCGGAACACAAATAACAGGTGCTTTTTGTTCAATTGACTGCCATTGCTTTAATGCTAATAAATAATATATCTGTTGTGGAAGCCATCTCGCAATATTAATAGAGTTTGCCGAAGTCAGAAATAGCCTGTTATTTATTTCCTCATCAGAAAATGCTTGTTTAACAAGGTTTTGACAATCATCGAAACTTCCGTTGACTTCCAGGGCAAAGATATTTTTGCCCAAAGCAGTCAGTTGTTTTTCCTGAACATGGCTGACCCTGTTTTTTGGATAAAGGATGACAACTTCAATTCCAGGAAGATCATAGAATCCATGGGCAACTGCGCCGCCGGTATCTCCTGAAGTTGCCACTAAAACAGTTACTTTTTTATTTTGATCCTTTAAAAAATAAGACAGGCACCGGCTCATGAACCGGGCGCCAATATCTTTAAACGCCAGTGTAGGTCCGTGAAAAAGCTCTAAAACGGAAATGGTATCATTTATTTTTTTTAAAGGAATTTCAAAATTCACTGTTTCATCAACAATGGTCTGTAATACTTCGGAAGGAATTTCATCCCCTACAAAGTCTTTCATACAACGGTAAGCAATTTCCTGATCAGAGTATTGAGACAGATTGGTTATAAAATCTTCTTCAAACTGAGGAATATTTTCAGGGAAAAATAAACCTTTGTCTTTACCTTGGCTTTTTATAGTTGCTGTCTTGAAATCGACCGCTTCAAACTTGTCTTTTAAATTATAATATTTCATTATTTTTTATGTGGATTATTTTATGATTCTTCAATAATTTCAATTCCTGTCGGATTTATTTTTGAAACGTAGGTATAGCTTTCAATCTCCATCTGATTGTAAACAGATTTCATGAGATGGGCTATTTTTTCAGCCGTTTCTTTTTTTTCTGCAAGCATAAAGATGGAAGGCCCGGATCCTGAAATTCCTCCTCCAAGCGCACCGATTTGCAGGCTTTTTGTTTTGATCTCATCAAATTTTGGAATTAAAATACTCCGTATAGGTTCTACAATCACATCGTTCAGACTTCTTCCGATCAAAGAGAAATCATTTTTTTCTATTCCGGCTATGAGTCCTGCAATGTTTCCCCATTGTTCTACCGCACTTTTCATAGGGATAGTTTTCTTTAAAATCTGCCTTGAATCTGATGTTTTTACCTCAACCTGAGGATGTACTGCTGCGACAAATAAGTCAGGAGTATTCAGTGGAATAATATCAATTGGAACCGTGGATTTCACCAGTGTGATACCTCCGTAAATACAGGGTGCAATATTGTCTGCATGGCGTACTCCGGATGCCAGTTCCTCCCCAAACATGGCAAAATGAATCATTTCATCATCAGATAAAATATTTCCCAATAATACATTGGCTCCAAAGGCGGCTCCGGCGGCACTTGCCGCACTGGAGCCGAGCCCGCTTCCCGGTTTGATATGTTTTCGGATCGTTACCTCAAATCCGGTAGTAAGTTTAAGGTGTTCGTGAATTTTTTGAAGAACCACGCCGGCAACATTTTTTGAAGCTTCTTCAGGAAGTCCAAAGGAATCCACATGTTTTATAATGATTTCGGGGATGTCAAGCAATTTGATTTCCATTTCATCGTAAGGCTCATGGATGGCCATTCCCAGGATATCAAACCCGCATACCAGATTGGCAACGGTGGCCGGGACTTTTAGTTTTACTTTTTTCATATTTTTTTGTTTTTTAAACGGAACGGATAATATCTGCGAAAATTCCACTTGCGGTCACTTCGGCACCTGCACCGGCGCCTTTTACAACCAATGGTTGCTCAGAATACCTCAATGTTTTGAAAATAACAATATTGTCTTTTCCGTACAGGTGGAAGAGATCGCTTTCCGGAGAAACATGCTGAAGACCAACTTTTGCTTTTCCATCTTTAAATTCAGCTACATATTTCAATATTTTACCTTCTCTCTGGGCGTCTGACCATAGTTTTTTAAAATGGTCTTCATGTTCTGTAAGTTTTTCATAGAAGTTGTCTACACTTCCCAGCATGCAGGCTTCAGGAAGAAATCCTACGTTTTCAATTTCGTCAAATTGAAGGGAATATCCAGCTTCTCTGGCAAGAATTAAAATTTTACGGGCGACATCAGTTCCGGATAGGTCGAGTCTTGGATCCGGCTCTGTATAGCCTTCCTTTTGTGCCTGAGCTACCACTTCAGAAAACATTCGGCTTCCATCATAATTATTGAAGACAAAGTTTAAGGTTCCACTAAGTACCGCTTCAAGAGAAGTTATTTTATCTCCGCTTTTAATCAGATCATTAATGGTTCCTATTACGGGAAGGCCAGCTCCCACATTGGTTTCAAAGTGGAAATTGCAGTTGTGATTTCTGGCGGTATCCTTTAATGTTTTATAATTGTCAAAATCTGATGAAGCTGCAATTTTATTACAGGCTACAATATTGATACTCCTTTTTAATAAACCTTCATACACTTTCGGAATTTCGGAGCTTGCTGTAATATCTATGAAGACAGAGTTTCTTAGGTTCCGGGATATAATTTCCTGTGCAAAATCGTGTACTGAAGCTTCGTGGCCGTTTTCATTCCAGGTGATATAATCTTCCGGGGAGATTCCCTGATCAGAAAACAGCATTTTACGGCTATTGGAAAGTCCGGCTATTCTCAGGTTGATGAGAAGGTTTTCTCTCAAATATTGATTTTGATCATAGATCTGCCGGATCAATTTTGAGCCTACGTTACCGGTTCCACAAATATAAAGATGTACTTGTTTAATTTCCGATTCAAAAAATTCTTCATGCAGAATATTGACTGCTTTTCGGGTATCTTTTTCAGAGATGACAATGCTGATATTTCTTTCGGAAGATCCCTGTGCAATTGTTCTGATGTTGATCCCATTATTTCCCAGGCATCCAAACATTTTAGCACTTACTCCGCTTCTGCTTTTCATGTTTTCTCCCACAAGTGCCACAATGGAAAGTCCAGTTTCAATCTTTACGGGAGAAATTCTTTTTAAACTGATATCATCTGCAAATGAAGCATTAATGACATGCTCGGCAGCCTGCCTATCTTTTTCATGAATAGCAATGGTAATAGAATGTTCTGAAGATCCTTGTGTAATCAGGATCACATTGATATTCCCATGCTGAAGTCCCTGAAACAATTTTGCAGAAATGCCGGGAATTCCCACCATTCCACTTCCTTCTAAAGTAAGTAAAGCAATATGACTCATATTTGAAATTCCCACCACAATTTGTTTTTTTTCATTTTCTGAACTTTTCAGACGATGAGAAACCAATGTCCCATGAGCATCCGGATCAAAAGTATTTTTGATTTTAAGATCAATGTGTTTTGTCATGACGGGTTGAATGGATGGCGGATAGAGAACTTTTGCTCCAAAATGCGACAGTTCCATAGCTTCATGATACAATATTTCTGAGATTGGTTTGGCATGTGATGCAAGACGTGGATCAGCAGTCATCATTCCGCTTACATCGGTCCATATCTGAAGTTCTTCTGCTTGAATGGCAGCAGCAATAAGAGCCGCTGTATAATCCGAGCCACCTCTTCCCAAGGTGGTTATATTGTTTTTTTCGTCCTGAGCAATGAAACCAGGGCCAATGATAATTTGATTAGGATGAATATCCAGGTACTGTTGGATATTTTTTTCAGTGAGATCAATATGTACTTTCGCCTGGGTAAAGTGGCTGTCTGTTCTGATTAGCTGTGAAGAATCCATCCATGTACAATCCAGATTCTGATATTGAAGTCTTGCGGCGATAATGTTGGAAGATAAAAATTCACCGTATGAAGTAATTTTATCTTTTGTTCTGTCAGTAAGCTCACCCAGAACAAAAATCCCGTTGTATAAATCTTCGATATCGTTAAAGTGCTTTTTAACAAAGCTTAGCCATGAACTCTGTTCTAAAACAGGGATCAGTTCCTTGACCAGTTGCAGATGTTTTTCTTCAAGGTTTTTAATGATTGATACATAAGAATCATCTTTAGCAGCAGCATATTCAGCCGCTTTGATCAGTTGGTCAGTAACACCATGCAATGCCGATACAATGACTACAATTCTATTTTGCAGAGATTCTTTTTTTATAATTTTTTCGACCAGTAAAATATTCTGTGAGTTGGCGACGGAAGTTCCGCCGAATTTTAAAATTTTCATCAATTATTTATTTGAGATTGAATAAAAAGGAAGTGTTTACTCTTTAGAAAAAGAGTACAGGAGCCCAAAATAATATGTGAAAATTTACCCCGTTATGGGGTAGTTGTTGTAGTTGTAATTGTAGAAACAGAAGATATGCCTGAAATAGGTGATTTCAGAGCAGAAATATCAGATATGTTTCTTAATAAACTCATTGTTAAAGAACAAATGTACAAATTATTTTGAAATAGCAAGGGTTTTTAAAATAATTATTGTAACTCTTATTATAGAGAAGTAATTAATAGATTATTTGTATTAACTAACTAAAAATCCTACATTTATCATCTGAACTATAACAAAAAAATCATGAAAAATTCAAAAAAAATGAGCAGATTGAGCTTAAAATCAATCAACGGTGGTGGAATCGGAAATTGTAATGAAACTTGCCCAGACGGTCCATATGGACCAAATGAACAAAAATCATGCGGAGACTTTGCAGCCCTTTCTGAATGCTGTAAAAAAAGAGTGTTGGCTAGCTGGGAATGTTTTGAACCTTTTTAATTTATTTATCATAAAAGAGTACTGTAAAAGAATGCTCTTTATTTATAATTTAAAAAACTAAAATAATATGAAAACAATTAAAAAATTATCAAAATCCAGCTTAAAGAATATCTATGGTAAAGGAATATCTGGTTGTGGGGGATGTCCTACAGGTGGTAATTATGGTGAAGGACCGGAGTATACTAATAGCTGCTGGAGCTACTGGGCGTTATCTGCAAATTGCAGAAACTGCGTAGATGTAAGTGCAGATTGTTACGGTCCTGATTATTCTGACTTCTATAAGTAAACTAAAAATATAGGCTATCTCATCGAGATAGCCTATTTATTTTTTAACAATCAACAGGGAAGTAATGCAACTTTGGAATACACACAGGCTGTCCATAACATCCTATATCGCAAATTTCACTTATTCCGCAACGGCTGCAAGAACCTCCTCCGGCTCCGTTTACATTTTTAAGATTTTCTCGGTTTAATCTCTTTAAATTTTTCATATTTATTATTAGTTTAGATTCCAAATATAATAAATATTCAATAGTGAAAAAAAATTATTTTATGCTTTTTGAAAGATCAAGCATAGCCTCAATAGGTTTTAGTGCCCTCAATCGTAATTCTTCGTCGATCAGAATCTCAGGAAGTTCATACTTCATACATAAGTATAATTTTTCCATGGTATTACGCTTCATGTAGAAACATTCTGAGCAATTGCAGCTTTCATCAAAAACAAGTGCCGGAATCAATTCTTTGTGAGGAGCACGTTTTCTCATTTCGTGAAGAATTCCCTCCTCAGTAGCAATGATAAATTTTTGACAATCGTCTTTTTCCACATAATTCAATAGGGCAGAAGTGGATCCTATAAAGTGGGCAAGCTTCAATACTGCTTCTTCACTTTCAGGGTGAGCAATTAATTTTGCATCCGGATTATCTGCAAGCTGCTGAGCAATTCTTTCCATTGAGAAAGCTTCGTGTACCACACAGCTTCCATCCCAAAGGATCATATCACGACCGGTTTTTTTAGATAAATATCTTCCTAAGTTTTTATCCGGAGCAAAAATGATCGGTCTGTCTGTTGGAAGTGCTTCAATAACCGTTTCAGCATTTGAGCTGGTTACGATGATATCACTTTCTGCTTTGGTTTCTGCATTACAGTTGATGTAGGTGGCAATTAAAGCATTAGGATGCTGCTCACGCATTTTTCTCAAGCCTTCACCGGAACATCCGTCTGCCAGAGAGCATCCAGCCATTGTATCAGGAAGAACTACTTTTTTAGTTGGGTTCAGAATTTTAGCAGCTTCTGCCATGAAATGTACTCCACAGAATACAATCATATCAGCATTGGTATCTTTTGCCTGTCTTGCCAGCTGTAAAGAATCACCCAGGAAATCAGCGATATCCTGAATTTCTCCCGGCTGGTAATAATGGGCAAGAATTACAGCATTCTTTTCTTCTTTAAGCTTAAGAATTGCTTTTACCAATTCTTCTCCTTGAGGAATTGCTATATCCTTTATATCCAGAAACCCTTTTACAGGAATCGCAGATTTAGCTTTTTCTAATGTTTCGGTACTCATATCAACCTCAGTTTTTTTATTATCAGAAGTCAGTGGTTAGAAATCAGAAGTCAGATGGAGAGTGTATGGTGGTACTTTCATCATCCTGTTTCCATTTCACAGCCCTTAGTTACTGATAAAACTTTTTATTAAACTTTCTATTTCTTTTTTTGCTATATCAAGATCGGTATTGATCACAATCATGTCAAACCCGGTGGCATAGGACATTTCTTCCTCAGCCTTTGCTACACGGGTTTTGATGGTTTCTGCATCATCAGTATTTCTTGAAATCAATCTTCGTTCCAATTCTTCAATGGATGGGGGTTCTATAAAAATAGATAACGCTTTTTCAGCAAAATATTTTTTTAAAGAAATACCTCCTTTTACATCCACATCAAAAATAACAACTTTTCCCTGATTCCAGATTTTTTCTACTTCAGATTTTAAAGTACCGTAATATTTATCAGTATATACTTCTTCATATTCTACAAAAGCATCTTCTGAAATTTTCTGTCTGAACTCTTCAGGCGTCAGAAAATGATAATCCACGGCGTGAATTTCACTTCCTCTTGGCTGTCTTGTAGTACAGGAAATTGAAAACTTAAGTTCCGGAAATGTTTCCAGTGCATGCTTTACCAATGTAGTTTTTCCGCTCCCGGATGGTGCTGAAAATATAATTACTTTGTCCATATTTTTTCGTTTCACATTTCGGATTGCGAGTTCCGGGGTTATTTTACCTTTTTCCGGTGTAATTATAACCTCGGCTCTCGCACCTCGTAACTACAGTACGTTTAATGTCTGTTCTTTAATTTTTTCCAAATCATCTTTCATCATAACAACCAGTTTCTGAATGGCAGCATGATTGGCTTTTGAGCCTAAAGTATTGATTTCTCTTCCGATTTCCTGGGAAATAAAACCTAGTTTTTTTCCATTAAAATCTTCATTATCCATCACTTCTTTGTAGTACTTAAGATGCTGGCCAAGTCTTACCTTTTCTTCTGAAATATCCAATTTTTCAGTAAAATAGGCCATTTCCTGGTAGAAACGTGTTTCATCAACGTTTTCAAATTCTTTGAGCGTTTTCTGATAACGTTCTTTTACACTTACAATTCTTTCTTCCTCAAAAGGAATGACTTCACTCAGATATTTATCAATATTCTGAATGTTTCTGTTTAATTCTTCATGTAAAATACTGCCTTCAGTCTTTCTGAACTCTTCGAAACGATCTATAGCTGCATAGACGATTTTGGCTAATGATTCCCATTCACCCTCCGTAAGCTCATCAGGTCTGGAAGTAATAGCGTCAGGAAGTCTCACTGCCATTTTCAGATATTCGAAGTCGGGACCGTCTGATGCAATATTTTTAAGTTCCTTGACATAGGAATCAATTAAACTCTTATTAATTTTTACATCGTTAGATTCTTCAAGGTTTTCCAGGTTAACGTAGCAGTCTACTTTTCCACGGATAATTCTATCGTTAAGAATTTTTCTGATTTCAAATTCTTTTTCTTTATAACGTAAAGGAATTTTAATATTTAAATCAAAGCTCTTGCTGTTCAATGATTTAATATCTATTGTTATTTTTTTTCCTTCAAAAACACCTTCGGCTCTACCGAAGCCGGTCATTGATAAAATCATAGTTTTTTATTGTTGTACAAAGATAAACATTTAAAGTCTATAATGTAATAAGATGAAACTTCAACATACATGATCTGATTATTCAATGTTAAATTCATTGTAAACCATTAAGATTTTAAGTAAGAAGTTGAGAATATAAAGATGAACTTCGCTTTTAACGTAATGCCTATGAAAAATCTATTTGTCTTCATTAAACTTAATGACATAAATGTTCTTACTAGTTCAAAATAAATCATAGCTTTTTTTGTAGATTTTGTCTTTAAAAATAAAAATTCAAATAAACTCATTTTCGTAAATTAGCGCTGTGAAAAAGAAAAATTTGATTTCTGTAGTAGGACCCACCGGAATTGGTAAAACGAGATTGGCAATTGATTTGGCTCAACATTTCAATACGGAGATTGTTTCCTGTGATTCCAGGCAGTTTTTTAAAGAAATGAAAATAGGTACCGCAGCACCTTCAGAGGAAGAACTTGCCGGAGCACCTCATCATTTTATAGGAAATCTTTCAATAGAAGAATATTATTCCATAGGGCAGTATGAAGAAGATGCTCTGCAAAAACTCAATGAACTTTATAAAACTCATGATACCGTTATTCTTGTTGGCGGCAGTATGATGTATGAAAAAGCAGTCATTGAAGGTTTAAATGATTTGCCTGAAGCAAATGCTGACAACCAGGAGAAACTTCAGAAAATATTAGAAGAGGAAGGAGTAGAAAAACTTCAGGAAATTCTAAAAGAACTCGATCCGGAATATTTTGGAGTGGTAGATATTCACAACCATCGCAGACTTTTAAGGGCCATTGATGTCATCTGGCAGACCCATAAGAAATACTCGGAACAGATTGCCGTTTCTCAGGATTCCAGAGATTTCAATGTGATCAGAATTGGAATTGAAGCATCGAGAGAAGAACTCTACGACAGAATTAATCGCAGGGTTGATATCATGATGGAAAATGGACTGTTGGATGAGGTAAAAGGTCTTGAAAAATTTAAAGGACTCACTGGATTGAATACAGTAGGATACTCTGAATTGTTCAAATATTTTGACGGAGAATGGGATCTTGATTTTGCAGTGTCTGAGATTAAAAAAAATAGTCGCAGGTATGCGAAACGTCAGTTAACGTGGTACAGAAAAGCGGATGATATTCATTATTTGCAGTTGGGATATACTCAACAGGATTATGAGGATTTACTTCACTGGATTTGTGAGCAGTTTCAAAAATAATTCTGAATAGGTGTAAGCTGTTTTATCCGTTCAATTTATGATATTTTATTATTTCACGCAGATAATGGAGATTTCGCAGATCTGTATGTTACTTTGTAAGAAAATAAAAATGCGGCTCCTGAGAACCGCACTAAAACAATATAATTTATTTACTTACTACTTCCAACCGCCGCCCAGCGCTCTGTATAAATCTACAATGCTGCTTAATCTCTGTCTTTTAATGGAAGCCAGGTTGAGTTCCGCCTGAAGCGAATTTCCTTGTGCGGTAATTACTTCAAGATAATTGGCTGAACCTCCTCTGTAAAGAAGTTGTGCACTTTTAATTCCATCCTTTAGGGTGGTTGCCTGTTCGGCAGCTTTCTGTTCCTGAGTCTTTAAACTTTCGTTAGAAACCAAAGCGTCGGAAACTTCACCAACGGCATTCAGGACAGACTGACGAAATGCCAGTACATTTTTCTCCCGCTGTATTTTGGCTACTTCCAGATCTGTTTTCAATTGCTTTTTCTGGAAAATAGGTTGTGTCAGTCCTCCTAATACTGAACCAAATAACGATGCCGGAATCTGGAACCAGTTATCAAATTTGAATGAATTTACTCCTCCGTTTGCTGTGATTTTCAATGCCGGGTACATGCTTGCCTGTGCAATTCCTACCATAGCATTAGATTCCAGCAATACAAGTTCCTGCTGACGGACATCCGGTCTGCGGCTCACCATTGCTGCTGGAAGTCCTGCACTGATGTTTTGAGGAAGAGAGCTGTCAGACATTTCCAGCGTTCTGTTTACTTTATTCGGAGTCTCACCAACCAGAATACTCAATGCATTTTCCTGGATAGCAATGTTTTGTTCCAATTGAGTAATCAGAAGTTCGGTAGCCTGTTTCTGAGCACTTGCCTGTTGTACTCCTAAAGAAGTGGTATCACCACTTTCCCACATTTTTTGAGTGATCAGTAAGGTGTTATTTGTTAACTCCAGATTTGATTTTGCAATACCTAATTGTTTGTCAAGCATCAGAAGATTATAATATCCCTGGGCAATCGCTGCTACAACCTGAGTCTGAATCGCTTTGGAACCTTCATAAGTCTGCAGATACTGCATTCTTGAAACTTCCTGCTGATTTTTGATTTTCCCCCAAATATCAGCTTCCCAGGAAAGATTGAAGGCTGCATTATAATCTTCAACGTGGCTTTGTCCTAAAAATAAATTTAAGCTTTGCCCGTTCATGCTATTTTTAGAAGGCTTTGAAATCTGACCTGTTACCCCGAATCCTACATCAGGATATTGCATGTATTTGGCTTGTTTCAGTTTTTCCTGTGATGCAGAAACCTGCTTTAAGGCAATCTGAAGGTCATAATTATTTTTAATTCCTTTCTCAATCAATCCCTGCAAAATAGGATCGTTGAAAAATTGTTTCCATTCCAGATTAGCAACACTGGCGGTATCGGCAGTCGCGGTGTACTGGAATTTTTCGGGAAGCGGCAGGTCAGGTTCCTTGAATGCCATTTTAGACACACATGAAACAGCTCCTAAAGCTATCGCGAATGTTAGAATTATATTTTTTAGTCTTTTCATAGTTTTTAAACTTTTAATTGAATACAAAACTTTGAGAGGTTTTTATATGCACAGTTTGTCTTTAGTAGGAGAAAATACTTTGCTTTTGTAAACCATTAAAAAGAGGTAAGGCGTACGTTTGATAAATCAGCTTACGACCCTTAGCTTTTTAATGAAATTTTAAATCAATTTTTTGTTTTAAAATTTCCTCAAAGTTTTGTAGTTCATTTTTTATTAATGAGGACTTGATAAAAGTTCTGCCTCCAGTTTTTGTCTTTGAAGTCTTTTCTTCTTTCTGCTTGGCATTTTTTCATGCAGGTACTGGAATATTACGTACATTACCGGGATGATAAAAATTCCGAAGATAACTCCTGTCAGCATTCCTCCCACGGTACTGTAACCGATTGAATGGTTCCCTTTTGCAGACGCTCCCTGAGTCCAGACTAATGGCAGCATTCCTACGATAAAGGCAAAAGAAGTCATCAGGATCGGTCTTAAACGTAATCTTGAAGCCTGAAGAGCAGATTCTATCAATGATTTCCCTGCTTTTCTTCTTTGTACGGCAAATTCCACAATCAGAATGGCATTTTTGGCCAAAAGTCCTACAAGCATGATCAATCCAACTTGTACATAAATATTATTATCAATTCCAGCCAGTCCTGTGAAGGCAAATACCCCAAATACTCCAGTAGGAATGGTAAGAATAATGGCAAACGGAAGGATGTAACTTTCATACTGTGCCGCCAGAAGGAAGTACACAAACAAGATACTTAGCAAGAAGATAAATACCGTTTGGCCTCCTGTTTTAATCTCTTCACGGGTAATCCCTGTCCATTCATATCCATAACCTCTTGGCAGTGATTGTTGAGCAACTTCTTCTACGGCTTTAATGGCATCTCCGGTACTATAACCTGGTTTTGGAGTTCCGTTAATTGTCACAGCGTTGAAAAGGTTATTTCTGGTTACCGTTTCAGGGCCAAAAGTTCTTTTTAAAGTCACCAACGTTTTTGCAGGAACCATTTCGCCCGTTTTATTTTTTACATAAATACCTTCCAGTGAGTTGGCATCTGTACGGTATGGAATATCCGCCTGAGCCATTACGCGGTAGTATTTTCCAAATCTGTTGAAATCGGATACAAAACTACTTCCGAAATAAATCTGCATGGTTTGCATCAATTCTGTCACTGAAACTCCAAGCTGATTGGCTTTATCTGTATCCACATCAATGGTGTATTGTGGATTTCCTGCAGCATACGTTGTAAATGCGAAGGCAATTTCAGGACGTTTCATCAGCTCACCAATAAATTTCTGAGTGGTTGTGCCTAATTGTTCAAAAGAACCGTTCGTTTTATCCTGAAGCATGAATTCGAAACCGGAAACGTTACCAAAACCTTGTACGGTAGGGAAGTTGAAGAAGAATGCATTCGCATCTTTCACCTGACTTACTTTTCCTGTCAGTGTCCCTGCAATCTGATCCGGATCTTTCATATCACCTCGTTTGTCATAATCTTTAAGCTTAATAAAACCTGCAGAATAAGGTGATGCATTGGCATTACTGATGAAGTTCATTCCGTCTGCCACCCATAGGTGATTGGTTGCTTTTTCACCATTGATAATTTTATCGATCTGTTCGGTAGCTCTGTGGGTTCTTTCCAATGAGCTTCCGGGAGGCGTATTCACCGCATACAATACAAATCCCTGATCCTCCGTAGGAATGAACCCGGATGGAGCTTTTTTAATCAGGAAGATACTTGTTGCTGTAATAAGCGCAAGACCTCCGATGGCAACCCATTTATTTTTAATTAAAAACTTAAGGCTGTAAATATATTTTCTGGTCATGTTGTTGAAGCTCGCATTAAAAGCATTGAAGAATCTTGCTCCAAAACCTGTTTTATGACCGTGTTCACCATGCTCTCCCTGAGGGTCATTTAAGAACATAGCACATAATGCCGGGCTTAATGTTAATGCATTTACAGCAGAAATAAGAATGGCGATGGCTAAAGTGAAGGCAAACTGTCTGTAAAATACTCCTGCCGGCCCTTGCATGAAACCTACCGGAATAAACACGGCACACATCACCAATGTAATGGAAATGATCGCTCCGGAAATTTCACTCATCGAATTCGTCGTTGCCTGTTCAACCGGCATTCCCGTTTGTTCCATTTTGGAATGGACGGCTTCCACTACCACAATCGCATCATCCACTACAATACCAATGGCGAGTACCAATGCAAATAAAGTAAGCATGTTGATACTGAATCCAAATAATTGAAGGAAGAAGAAAGTCCCAATAATCGCTACCGGCACTGCAATGGCCGGAATTAATGTAGATCTGAAATCCTGAAGGAAAATATAAACTACAATAAACACAAGAATAAATGCTATAACCAGCGTTTCCACTACCTGATGAATAGAAGCATCAAGGAAATCCTTGGAATTATACATGATAATTGGCTTCACTCCTTTAGGCAGAGTCGTTTCCATTACTTTGACCTGCTTTTCAATTTCAGTAAGAATTTCGTTGGCATTAGAACCGGCAGTCTGTAAGATTGCAAATCCGGCAACCGGTTTTCCATCTACTCTGTTGGTTGCCGTATATGTATAAGAACCAAATTCTACTCTTGCTACATCTTTTAATCTAAGGAATGATCCGTCACTATTGGCTTTAATAGCAATATTTTCGTAATCTTCACCTTTGTTTAGTTTTCCTTTATATTTAAGGATATATTCATACGTTTCCTTACTTCCTTGTCCAAGACGACCAGGAGCCGCTTCAAGGTTATGATCTTTGATTGCTGCAAGAACTTCCTGTGGAGAAAGATTATTAGCAGCCAGTCGATCCGGTTTCAGCCAGATTCTCATCGAATAATCTCTCGTTCCGAATACCTGAGCCTGAGCGACCCCAGGAATACGCTGTATTTGAGGGATTACGTTAATTTTCAGGTAGTTTTGCAAGAATAGTTCGTCGTATTGTTTTTCATCTTCGCTGGTAAGTCCCATAAACATGATCATACTGTTCTGAACTTTCTGCGTCGAGATTCCAGCCTGTACAACCTCTTGAGGAAGTTGACTCATTGCCTTTGATACACGGTTCTGAACGTTTACTGCTGCATTATCAGCATCAGCTCCCTGTTTGAAGAATACACTCAGGGTCATTGTACCGTCGTTACTTGAGTTTGACGTCATGTAAGTCATGTTTTCAACCCCGTTCACCGCTTCCTCAATAGGAGTGGCTACAGAACGTGCCACTACCTCAGCATTCGCTCCCGGATAAAAGGCGGTTACCTGAACACTTGGCGGTGCAATATCCGGAAAGAGGGCAATGGGTAAATTAAAGAGAGACAAAGCTCCCAATAATAAAAGTATTATGGAGATGACCGTTGAAAGTACCGGTCTTTCTATAAATTGTTTTAACATAAGAAGTTTATTTTTTAATGTTGTTTAAACTTTTTTAAAACACTCAAGTTGATGGAATGGGGCGCTTGAAAATATCAAAGGCACTTTAGATGAAAATTATCTGAATCAACATATCGTTGATTGCTTCAAATAACTTAAATGTTAAAAAAGAGATATAAAGTTTAAACTGCTCTTAAATAGTCATGTGAGACTCTATTACAAAGGTCTTGCATTCAGTAAGCTATCAGATGACATGTTTTTCGGCTTAATTGATGCTCCGTCTTTCAAGTTTCCAATTCCGGTGTATACGATTTTTTCTCCCGGAGAAAGACCTTCAGAAATAAAGTAATAGTTGTCTGTTTTTCCGGAGATTTTAATCGGTTTTCCGGTTACTTTCTGATCTTTGCCCATTACATATACATAGGTTTTATCCTGAATTTCAAAAGTGGATTCCTGAGGAATAACTACTGCATTTGAGATCAATTGCGGCATACGTATTCTTCCGGTATTTCCGGTTCTCAGCGTTCCGTTTGCATTGGGGAAAACAGCACGTACGCTGATGGCACCTGTAGTTTTGTCAAACTGTCCGTCTACAATACTCAGTCTTCCTTTTTCAGGATATGTACTGTTATCAGCGATCACCAATTCAACCATCGGCATATTTTTTAGCTTTTCATCCAAAGTAGCCCCCGGATATTTATTTTGAAAAGCAATAAAATCAAGCTCACTTAGAGAGAAGTAGGCGTAAATTTCACTGATGTCAGATAATAAAGTCAATGGACTAGGATCTGTTCTGGAGATCAAACTTCCTTTTTTATAAGGAATTCTTCCGATATAACCGCTTACAGGAGCCGTGATAGTGGTAAATCCTACGTTTATTTTTGCATTTCCTACAGAAGCTCTTGCTTGTGAAGCGGCGGCAACAGCTGCAGCATAATTAGCTTTTGCAGTTTTCAGTTGTACATCAGAAACTACTTTTGCTGCTACCAGAGGCTGAAGTCTGTCTACTTCTACTCTTGCTTTTTCAATATTTGCATTGGCGGCCTGAAGATTAGCCTGAGCCATATTCATTTGCTCACCATAGCTTCTTGAATCTATTTTAAATAAGGGTTGTCCGGCTCTTACATAAGCACCTTCCTCTACATAAATTCTGTCCAGATAGCCATCTACCTGAGATCTGATTTCAACATTATTTTTTCCTTCCAGGGCAGTAGGAAATTCTTGATAAGTAGTAGCAGGAGAAGAGATAACGGTATAAACCGGAAGTTCTGGAGCTGGTGGCGCGGCATTGGATCCTTCGGCAGCTTTTGTACAGCTCTGTAAAAGAATTATACTTGAAATAAGTACAATAAACCTTGTTTTTCCAGGTATTTTCATTTTGGTTTAATTTTTTTAATGAAGTGTTAGATTTAAGTAATGTTTTTGTGATAAATGCTGTTTTTTTTCCTAACAGTGTTAATGATTTGTTCAAAAAAAATTACAGAATTTTTAATGTCCGATCAAGTCGATAGTTTCCATAATTGAAAATTTAAAATGTTGGTTTATATATAAAAAAGATGAGGTGTAATAAGTGTTATATTTGCTAACGGTGTTAATTAATAAGGGAAAAAATGGCTACCTTAGCAAGTGAATTTGTAAACGTTTTGCATTACTGATTTTTTGTTTTTTAATGAAGTTTAAAAGAGTGAGTTAAATTAATTGAGTGTTAAATTTCCTAACGGTGTTAATATTTAGTTCAAAAAAAAATTATAAAGACTTAATAAAAGATGAAACAGTTTCGTCCAATGACGTTTTATTCATAGTAGATGGTATATCTGCATTACGCATCATCATAATAGAGATCATCCCATGTACTGCAGAAAATAAAGCATGTGACATATGACAGGCATTATCCGGGTTGGATCCGTTTTTCTTAATAATCTCGTAAGTACACTCGTAAATCAACTCCTGAAATGATGAAAATTCTTTTTTCATCTGTCCCTTTCCACAACATTGCATTCCCAAACCAAACATCAGCTGGTAGTATTCTTTATTTTTAAAAGCAAAATTCCAGTAGGCATCTACAATCGCTACAAGTTGCTCTTCCGGAGTGTCATATTTCTTTTGAGCTTTTAGTAACTCAATGTGCAGGTTATGAAATCCGTCCAAAGAAATTTCAAATAAAATAGCCTCCTTGTTTTCAAAATAATCATAAACTACGGGTGCACTGTATTCAATGGCATCAGCAATTTTCCGCATGGATAGGGATGCCCAGCCTTCAGTTTTAGCCAAAGTAAAGGCCGCCTGCAAAATATTTGCACGGATGGATTCTTTTTCTCTTTGACGGCGTTCATGTAGGCCCATATTTATTTACTAACAGTGTTAGCAAAACTACAAACTTTTTAAGATATCTTCCAAATGAAATTTGTCTTTTAACGTTAAAGACTGGTTTGTAAAATTAGTTGAGAGCTGAAAAAATGTTTATTGGAAGCAGTTTAAGTAGGTCTTGTTGAAGTTATTGTAAAAATTAATGTGGTAAATAGCCTGAGTCAATCATTCAATGGGAGAACTAATTTTTTTTATATAATTAATGATTTAGCTCTTTCGCTCTCTATCTTCCTTATCATATAATCAAAGAAATTTTTATCTTTGCATCTAAAGAAAAAAGATATGAATACTCCTTCAAATATGTTGGCATTAGGAACGAAAGCTCCATTTTTTGAGCTTCCAAACCCGTCAAAAACAAATGAACTTCAGTCTTTGGAAGAACTGAAGGGAGAAAAAGGGACGTTGGTCATCTTCATGTGCAACCATTGTCCGTTTGTTCTTCATGTGATTGACAAGATCAATGAATTGTACGAAGACTACAATGATAAAGGAATCGAATTCATTGCTATCAATTCTAATGATATTGAGAAATATCCGGCAGACTCTCCGGAAAAAATGATTGAATTTCAGATTGAAAGAAAATTTGATTTTCCTTATTTATTTGATGAAAGTCAGGCAGTGGCCAAAGCTTTTGATGCGGCTTGTACCCCTGATTTTTATTTCTTTGATGATAAACTGGATCTTATCTACAGAGGCCAGATGGATGATTCAAGACCGGGAAATAATAAAGATGTGACCGGAGAAGATTTAATTATTGCTTTTGAAAATCTTTTAGCAGATGAAGCTCAGGACGAAATTCAGAGACCAAGTATGGGATGCAATATTAAATGGAAATAAGTAGAGGTTACTAGTGATTTAGTTGCTAGTTCGTTATAATATAAAGCTGCTCTTTTTGAGTGGCTTTTTTGTTGATTGCACGCATTGTACACAGCTTATCCACACACTTTGCCACTCCGCAGGAGTCTCAGCATAGCTTTTTTGTAAACCTCAAAAAGTTTTTATAACTAAGAAATCTGGATTCCTACGGAATGACAAATACGAAAAATGGTCTATTCATTCCCCTTGTCACTCCGTAGGAGTCTCAGCGTAGTCTTTTAATTAAAAACTTACCTTAGCTTTAGTCTCATTTTCAACCTTCAAATCTACATTGACTTTATTATGAGAATAATTCTTAATAAACTCCGACGGTGTTTTTCCAGTATATTTTTTAAACATCCTATTGAAATAGGTCACATTATTGAAGCCACAACTATAACTGCATTCTGAAATAGTTTTGTCTTGTGCCATCAGCAGACATGCTTTATTGATCCGATAACGATTAACAAATTCTGTGAAAGTGATTTGGGTGGCCTTTTTAAAAAAGTTACAGAAAGCCGGCAATGTCAGGTTGGCAAGTTTCGCAACCTCTTCAATGTTGATTTCTTTATCATAATGATGTTCCACATAGGTGAAGATATTTTCAAGACGCGTTTTGTTCTTGGAGATAATCGTGTACGGCATGATTTCTTTATTCAAAAGATCATAATCTTTACATTTAGACAATTCAAAAAGAATTTCAAGAAGGAGTAAATATCTCTTGTAACCTTCCGATTCCAACATAAGCCTTAGTCTGGGTAAGAGCGATTTTTTTTCTTTATGATGAAAATGAATCCCATACTTTGAAAGTTCCAGCAAATTTTTGATAGACCTGGCTTCGGTCTCCTGTTCCGGGAACTGAAGAATTTCTTCTTTAAACTGCAGCACAATCTCTTCGTGCGGATCAATAGAATTCAAACCAAATCCGGAGTGGGGAATATTGGAGCCAATCAGTACAAGATCACCGTGGGTATAATTGCTTTTATGGTAGCCTACGTGTCGGGTTCCGCTCCCGGAAATGACACATACAAGTTCAATTTCCGGATGATAATGATATTCCCATTTGAATTCTGAAATAGGAGAGTTATTATGAATGGTGCGAAAGGAGCTTTTCTCATTGGGAATTACTCTTTCAAAAGTAACTTTCATTTAATTAATCATATTTATTCACTAAAAATACTAATTATATTAATATTGTTCAAATATTGATTTACTGTGTTAAATTATCGTTAACAGAAATGCTTCTATCTTAGCCGACAAGAAATGATCTGGATGAAAAATTTCAACATTAAAGCTGTATTATTTTTAAATTATTTTGTTTTCGCAATTCTTTTGAATTCTGTGGGAACGGTTATTTTGCAGGTACAGCAAAATTTCGGAATTTCAAAATCTTCAGCCAGCGTGCTGGAGGGATTTAAAGATCTTCCGATTGCTATTTGTTCGTTTATTCTGGCTTCATTTCTTCCAAAAATCGGGATTAAGAAATCCATGCTCATTGCATTGTTTCTGGTAAGCTGCATGTGTTTTGTGATGCCTTTTGCCAATGCTTTTTGGTTTTTTAAAATATTATTTACCATTGTTGGGGTTTCTTTTGCTTTGATTAAAATCTCAGTTTTCACTTCTATCGGGCTGGTTACCGAAACCGATAAGGAACATTCCAGCTTCATGGGATTTTTGGAAGGCTTTTTTATGATCGGAGTATTGGCAGGAAATGTTTTATTCAGTTTATATATTGATGATCATAATCCGAGGTCGACGCATTGGTTGAATGTGTACTGGATCCTGGGTGTACTTTCAACACTATCTTTTTTATTCCTGTTCTTTTCCAGATTAAATGAAAAAGATGCAAAAAGTGAAAAGACCGATTTATGGGGAGATTTAAGAAACAGTGCAAGCCTGTTCAGCTATAAAAAAGTATTATGTTTTTTATTGTGTGCCTTCCTTTTTGTACTGGTAGAGCAAAGTTTTCAAACCTGGACACCTACATTTTATAAAGAAATTCTAAAAGTACCAACTTCAATGAGTATTCAGGCAGGAGCCGTATTAGCGGGAGCCTTTGCGTTAGGACGATTTTTATCAGGATTCTTTTCGAAAAAATTCAGCTGGATCTATGTGGTTTCTTTTTGTGTAATCGGTTTTGCGATCAGTTTATTATTGGTTCTTCCATTGACACATAACATCAACATAGATACCCAGACAAATTGGTTGAATGCTCCTTTGGTGGTATACATATTCCCTTTGATGGGTGGCTTACTGGCACCTATTTATCCGAGTATTAATTCAGTGATTCTGGCCTCAATTCCCAAATATTTGCATAGTGCAATGTCCGGATTGATCGTTGTCTTTTCTGCGATTGGAGGAACGATAGGTTCTATTATTACCGGTTTTGTATTTCAGGAATTTAGTGGCCAACAGGCTTTTTACCTTTCCTTAATCCCACTTTCATTATTGATTACATCGGCCGTTTTCATGAATAAATTAAAAATAAATGCTAAGAAATAAAATGAATAATCCACTTTATATAAATGAAATCCAGGCCCTTTTTGATGATGTACAGAGGTCAAAAATTTTTGAAGATCAAAAAATGATGACTGATGCCGTTCCTTTATTTTCCATTGCTGAAATCAATGATACATATGAAAAGGAGAAAAATGCGGCTGGGTTTGACCTGAAGAATTTTGTGATGACTCATTTTGATTTTCTGGGAGCAAGAGTTTCTGTTCAAAGAGAAAATCATCTTCCCATTAAAGAGCATATCGAAAAGCTTTGGGATGAGTTGACCCGCACGGCTTATGAAGAAAAAGGCACTCTACTGAAATTACCCAAACCTTACATCGTACCGGGAGGTCGTTTTAACGAATTTTTCTACTGGGATAGCTATTTTATTATGCTGGGATTAAAGGCTTCCGGAAGAGTAGAGATGATGGAAAATATTGTGGAAAATTGTTCCTACCTGATCCAGCATGTCGGTTTTGTCCCCAATGCCAGCAGAACTCACTTTTTAAGCAGGTCTCAACCTCCGTATTTTTCATTAATGCTTGATCTTCTTGTTGAGACCACTCATGATGAAAGTATTTATACCCGATATCATGATACGTTGGAAAAAGAATATGCCTTCTGGATGAATGGAGAAGAAAATCTTGAAAAAGATTCAGACATAAAAAGAGTAGTTAAAACAAGTAGTGGAGACATTTTAAACCGTTATTATGACGCAGAAAATGAACCCCGTCCTGAGAGTTATTTAATCGATATTGAAGATCATGAAAATGCTTCAGGAGATGAATTTTACAGAAATATAAGAAGCGCCTGTGAATCCGGCTGGGATTTTTCCAGCAGATGGTTTGCGGACGGCGAACATATACAAACAATAGAAACGCTGAACCTTGCACAGGTAGATCTGAACTGTCTTTTATGGCATTTGGAAAAAACTTTGGCTCAATCTTCAGCACTTCTAAAACTTACAGAAAAAGAAAATTATTTTACTGAAAGAGCAGCAAAGCGCAGACAGATGATCAATAAATACTTCTGGGATGAACAAACTAAGAATTACAAAGATTATCACATTAAAAAAAACACAAACACTCCGTCTGAACATATTGCTGCTCTTTACCCTCTGTTTTTAGGCCTTGCAGATCAACAACAGGCGGAAGCCGTAGCTCAGATTATTGAAGAAAAGTTTTTGTATCAGGGCGGATTGGTTACTACCACAAAGAAAACAGGCCAGCAGTGGGATTTACCCAATGCCTGGGCACCTTATCAATGGCTGGGTTTTAAGGCAATGAAAAATTATGGGTTTGATGATCTGGCAGAAAAAATAAAAAACAACTGGTGTTCCAATGTAGAGAGAGTCTATAAAAACACCGGAAAGCTAATGGAAAAATACAATGCCTTAGATACGGAAACAATAGCAGGCGGCGGGGAATACCCCAATCAGGACGGATTCGGTTGGACGAATGGAGTGTATTTGCAATTACAACAAAACTGAAACTAACAATAAAAAATAAGGCTATGAAAAAAATATCAACCTTTTTAGTCGCCGCTACAGCTACGTTATATTTTAATAATGCTTATGCTCAGGAAACTCCGCAAGACTCTGCAAAAGTTTCTTCTATCGACCAGATTGTCATTACGGGAAATTCAAATCCGAAGAAAAAAATAGAATCCAGTACGGCAATCTCTACGTTCAGTGCTAAAGAAATTCAAAAGCAAAATCCTATCAGTGCTGCTGCTTTATTACAGCGGGTACCGGGTTTTGCTGTTGAGACTTCAGGAGGTGAAGTAGGAAATAACCTTTTTGCAAGAGGGATTCCTTCTGCGGGAGCGTATGAATTTGTACAAGTGCAGGAAGATGGTCTTCCGGTTTTTGAAGACGGAGCACTTCAGTTTGCCAATGCGGATAATTTTTTCCGTGTAGACAATTCGGTAAGCAGATTGGAGGCTTTGAGAGGAGGCTCAGGTTCTATTTATGCCAATAATTCTCCCGGTGGTCTTATCAACTTTATTACCAGAGAAGGAACCAATGATTTCAGAGGTACAGCGAAACTGGAAACGAGTACTTACGGATTGATGCGTACAGATATTAATCTCGGAGGAGCGTTGGTAAAAGATAAATTGTTTTTCAATGTAGGTGGTTTTTACAGGGTTGATGACGGTATCAGAAAAACAGGTTTTAAAGCCAATAATGGAGGCCAAATCAGAATGAACCTGAAATATGTCTTTGATAAAGGCTATGTTAAAGTGTATTATAAAAAACTGGATGACAGAAATACATTTTTCCTTCCTATTCCTTTGGTGCAAAACGGTGATAAGTTGAAAGGATTTGGTGGTTTTGATCCAAACTACGGGACATACAGTTACAGAGCTATCAGCCAGTTGAATATTCCACAGGCAGGAGGTGGCTTTTTCAGCAGAAACTTAGAAGATGGAATTCATCCTAAAGTTGATGTGTTGGGAGCTGAATTTAAATATGACCTTGGAAATAACTTCAGTGTGTTAAACAAAACAAGATATACCAATATCAACATGAATTACACAGGGATTTTCCCAGCCGGAGGTCCCAAGCTCGCCTCTAAATATGCCACTGACGCAGTGAAAGACGGAGGTCTTGGAATGAGCGATTATCAGTATTCTCTTGTAAGCAACGGCACGGTTGTAAATCCTGAGTATGTGCAAAAATTAGGATTCTGGGCGATCGACAAGCAGATGAATAATTTTGTGAATGATCTACAATTCAACTACAAATTTGATAAAGGAAATGTGACTGCCGGTTTCTATAAATCCAACTGGAAATCCCAACAATACTGGAACTGGAGTAATATTTTGACAACCGCCACAGATCGGCCTGAACTTTTGAACTTGGTTAATCCTTCTCTTAGTCCATCTGATACAGGATATTCCAAAACCTACAACGGGGTAATGGATATGACGTTTCTGCAAAGAAATACACAAACTCAAGGAAGTTTAAATGATCTCTATGTAAACCTTGATTATAATGTTACCGATGCATTGAGCCTAAACGGAGGAATTCGTTACAGCCATGATTATTATAAAGGAAACTTCGCCAATACAACAACTTCGAATTTAAATAACTCCGGATTAACAACAGATGGGACTCATAGTTTTTTAACCACTACAGCGGATGACAATATGAGTGTCCTTGGAAATAAATTTACCTATTGGAACTATAATATTGATAAAGTTTCCTTCACGTTGGCCGCTAATTATAAAATTAACAGAGAAAATGCGGTATATGCCCGTTTCTCTAATGGTTTCAGATCGCCGAATGAAGAAGCATATTATAATTACTTTTCCAATCCGACACCTGATAAACCTTTAAAATCGGTATCTACCAATCAGCTGGAAGTAGGGTATAAATATTACTCCCGTACTTTCGACTTAGCGGTTATTCCATTCTATTCATCATTGAAGAACCTTTCATTTACTGATGTTTTCTCTGATGGAAGATCAGAAAATATATTTGCCAATACAGAAAATTTTGGGGTAGAATTGGAAGGATATGCCCGTTTATTTAATAATTTATTGGAGGTAACTTTCAACGGAACGATTCAAAATCCTAAATATAAGAATCTTGAAGCAGGAAGTCTGTTAGAAGGAAATACCGTAAGAAGAATGCCGAAAATTTATTTTAATATTTCGCCTGCCGTGAATATTACAAAATCATGGAGAGCTTATGTGAGCATGAATTACTATGGAAAACGTTTCCAGGATGAATTGAATGTTCAGACCTTACCTTCGTTCACAGAATTTGGTGCAGGAATGTCTTACCAGCTTGGAAAGATTCGTTTTGCAGTAGATGGAACCAATATATTTAATACAATTGGTATCACAGAAGGGGACCCTAGAGCAGGATCACCTACAGGAGATGGTATTATCATGGCAAGACCTATCATGGGAGCCGCTGCCAGAGCTTCCATCACTTTGGATTTTTAAACTCTATTTCTTTATAACATGAAACCGTCAGGAAAATAATTCTGACGGTTTCTTTTTATGCTTTTTTTGTTCTCGCAGATTCAGGGGATTTCGCAGATGTTTATGCTATAAAACCGGTACAATTTTTGTTTAAAAAAAATCTGCTTTATCTGTTAGATCTGCGTGAGATTATCTTTTTCGCAGGAATATTTAGTTTTTTCGCTCGCAGATTTAGGGGATTTCACAGATGTTTATGCTATAAAACCGCTACAATTTTTATTTTAAAAAAATCTGCTTTATCTGTAGATCTGCGTGAGATTATCTTTTTCGCAGGAATGCATGTTTTTTTTGTCCTCGCAGATTCAGGGGATTTCACAGATGTTTATGCTATAAAACCCTTGCAATTTTTATTTAAAAAAAATCTGCTTTATCTGTTAGATCTGCGTGAGATGATCTTTTTCGAAAGAATACGTAGTTTTTTTGTTCTCACAGATTCAGGGGATTTCACAGATGTTTATGCTATAAAAACCGCTACAATTTTTACTTAAAAAAATCTGCTTTATCTGTTAGATCTGCGTGAGATGATCTTTTTCGCAGGAATGCATAGTTGTTTTTGTTCTTGCAGATTCAGGGGATTTCGCAGATGTATATGCTATAAAATCTCTTCAATTTTTACTTAAAAAAATCTGCTTTATCTGTTAGATCTGCGTGAGATTATCTCTTTCCCAAGAATCCATATTATTTTAAAGACAATAATTTATATTCTCTTAAAATGACAAAGATCTGTGTAACGCTTATACACTTACACTCTAAGACCCTAAAATTCTCCGACTCCAAAACCCGTCTATTTCAAAAATGGATTATACTGTTTCTCAAATCCGATGGATGTAGGATTTCCATGGCCGGAAAAAACCTGTGTTTCAGGATCCAAAACAAAAAGCTTCGTTCTGATTCCGTCGATTAGCTGATCATAATTTCCTTTGTAAAGATCCGTTCTTCCGATGCTTCCTTCAAAAAGGACATCTCCGGAAATCATGAATTTTTGATTTTCATTGTGATAGACAACACTGCCCGGTGAATGTCCCGGAACATGATAGATTTTGAATTTTTCGCCATCCAGTTCCAACTCATCACCTTCGTTTATATATTCTACGTCTACTTTTACAGGATCAATACTCATTCCGAATCTTATCCCGCTGGCTTGAAGCATGTCCAGTACTTCCTGATCTTCCTGATGCATATTCACAGGAACTTTAAAGGTATCAAAAGCCCACTGAAGTCCAAAGACATGATCAATGTGAGCGTGGGTAAGAAGAATTTTCTGGATTTTTAAGTCCTTTTCGATGATAAAATTATTGATGGCCTCGGTTTCCTGGGCATTCATATTTCCCGGATCAATTAACCATGCATTTTTATTTTCGTTGTAAAGGATGTATGTATTTTCGCTCGCAAAATTGAAAACGAAGCCTTGAATCTGAAGCATATCTGAATATTTTTTATTTCAAAAATACGATATTATTAAGAAAATGGCTATTTTTCGTTATCTTCGTCATAATGAAAACTTTGCGAATACTTTTACTTTCTTTGGGAGGGTTGGTGTACGGACAGAATATCCAGAGTATCCAGCTTTTTAACCCGCAGACTAACGATGAAACTCCTGTTATCAAGATCGGGGAACAGTTGGTTCTGAGTTTTGATGATCTTACCAATCGTAGTGATATCTACCGGTATACCATCAAACATTACGACCGAAACTGGAATGATGATAATCTGTTCTTTACAGAATTTGCCAATGGAAGCATGAATGCGCTTTTAGACCAGTTTCAGTATTCTTTCAATACACTGCAGGCTTATACTCATTATAAACTGACTTTTCCGAATGATAAAATCCAGCCAAAAATTTCGGGAAATTATGAACTGATTGTTTACAAAGATTCTGTGGATAAACCTCTTTTCAAAAGAAGATTCTATCTGGTGGAAAATGGGGCATCGCTGGCTTTAAATGTCTCCAGAATAGCAGATGCCAAGAATCCTAATGTCAATCAGAGGGTAGAAATAAAAGCAGCTCCGGCCGCGGGAGATATTTCCTCAAATGTCAACTCCATGAGCTTGAATGTAATGCAGAATAACAATCCCAATATGGTTATTCCCAACTTAAAGCCAAGTTCAGTTTTAGGGAATCAGTTGCTTTTTCAGCAAATGAATCTGACTTTCCCCGGGGATAATGAATTTTATTATTTCGATAATAAAAACATGAATATGCCGGCAGATATGGTTCGTGCGACTGAAATAAAAGATGATGCGAACCAGACTTATCTGCATCCTGTTTGGGCTTTTCCTTTAAATTATCAATATCAGCCTGACGTAAACGGTGCATGGTATTACAGAAGGAATGACCTGGGCAGAGAAAGAGATGCCGAAAGGGAAGCAGATTATTCATGGGTGTATTTCTCTCTCGAATCGGATCCTGTAGATAAGGAAATCTATGTGTTGGGAGGGTTTAATAATTTTCAACCCAGCAAAGAAAATCAGATGCAATACGATGCCGCTACCAAGCAATATGTAGCAAGAATATTTTTAAAACAAGGGTTTTATAATTACGTTTTAGCAACAAAAGAAGCTAACGGACCTTTGAATTTTGGTGAAGTAAACGGGAATTTCTGGCAGACAGAAAACCTCTACCAGGCCTTTCTTTATTACGCTCCGTTTGGAAGAAATTATGATGGGTTAATGGGATATGGTGAATTCAGAACCCCTGTTGCGAATAAACGATAAGAATTTTATTTAAATAAAAAATATACACAAAGAAGCCGTCTCGTAGGAGATGGCTTCCTTTTTTTTGAAGTATATGATGAACACTGAGTTCTTTAGTGAGTTGATCGCTTTTGAGGTTATAAAATATAATGCACAACATAGTGAAAAAAAATAATTCACAAAATTTTGATTTTTATTAAATATTTTAACTAAAAATACCAATACAATAAAAATTTTCATTGATAATTTTTCTTTTTTTTAAAATCATTATTGTGATTTATTAATTGATTTATAATATCTATTGAATTTTATTCAATAAATTATCCCTTTTAAGTGAAAAGTTTATAAATTCGTTTTCACATTTAACAAATATTATATTATGAAAACAAATTTTATTTTAGTGGCAAGTGTTGCTGCCTGCTCTTTTGTTTTTGGACAAAACACACCATCAAAAGTAATTTCCGGTAAAAGTGGATTGCACGCAGAGTTAATGAGATTTGATAAAAACGGACCAACTTTCCAGGGAAGCCCGGTTTTATTTGATGAAGCATCTCAGAGATTATCGCAAGGGCAAGCCCGCAAGTTGGGATTAGAGAGAGACAAACTAGGATTTGAAACTCACAGATTTCAACAAACCGTTAATGATATTCCGGTAGAATACGGAATGATGGCCGTACAGACCAAAGACGGAAAAATCGTGGGAGAATCAGGAAAATGGATTCTTGAATTGCCAAGTAAAGGTATTGAGAAAAAAGCCAATCTTTCTGAAAACATCGCACTGCAAAATGCTTTATCTTTTATAGGAGCAGAGTCATACAAATGGCAAAATAAAGAAGAAGAAGATTTTCTTAAAAAAGAATCCAATGATCCTCAGGCAAGCTATGCTCCAAAGGGTGAATTGGTATACTATTCAGATCCTACTGACGAGAAGTTGAACGATTTAAAGCTAGCTTATAAATTCGATATTTATGCAGAAAAGCCATTAAGCAGACAATATGTTTTTGTGGATGCTAAAAACGGGAAAGTACTTGGTATAGATGCAATCATTCATGAAGTAAATGCTCCGGGAACAGCAACAACAGGTTACAGCGGAAACAGAAACATCGTCGCTGATTCTTACAATGGAAGCTACAGATTAAGAGAAACCGGAAGAAATGCCGGAACAGCTGTAGAAACCTATAACTTGAAAAAAGGAACCAATTATTCTTCTGCTGTAGATTTTACAGATACGGATAATGTGTGGAATAATGTGAATACAAACAAAGACCAATATGCCACCGATGCACACTGGGGGGCAGAGATGACGTTAGATTATCTGTATACAAAATTCGGAAGAAAGAGTATTGATAACAATAATTTTGCAATCAAATCTTATGTTCACTATTCAACCAATTATTTCAATGCATTTTGGGATGGATCCAGAATGACTTATGGTGATGGAAGCGCTTCTACAAATGGAGGGAAACCCTTAACTGCGATTGATGTTTGTGGTCACGAAATTACCCATGGGATGACGTCTAAGACGGCAAATCTTGTGTATCAAAGAGAACCGGGAGCTTTGAATGAAGGGTTTTCTGATATTTTTGGAAACTCTATAGAACGTTGGGCAAGACCTACGCAGGCGAGCTGGACGCTGGGCGAAGATTTCAGTTACGTCATCAGAGATATGTCAAATCCTAATGCCTACAGTCAGCCGGATACCTATAAAGGAAAGTATTGGAAAGATGCAACAACAACAGGTTGTGCAGTTCCGGGACAAACCACGAATGACTACTGTGGAGTTCATACCAATTCAGGAGTTCTTAATTTCTGGTACTACTTACTGGTAACCGGAGGATCAGGAACAAACGATAACGGTTTTGCCTACAATGTATCAGGAATCGGACTGGATAAAGCAGGAGCGATTGCATACAGAACGTTGACGACTTACCTTACTTCATCGTCTAACTATGCCAATACAAGAACATACTCTCTTCAGGCAGCGGCAGATTTATATGGTGCTACCAGCAATGAGGTAACACAGGTTACCAACGCATGGAATGCAGTAGGTGTTGGAGGAGGAACTTCTCCTGCAGGACTTATTGCAGCTACACCAAATGCTTCAGCTTATACTATAAGCCCAAATCCTGCAACCGACAGATTTGAAGTGGTATTTGAAGGGAAAACAGGAAAAGGAGTTGTAGAACTGATTAGTCTGACAGGAAAAAGAGAAGTTTCTGAAAAAGTGGCTCTCACAGATGGAACAAATAAAATTACTATTCAATTGCCATCCAATCTTCTTCCTGGAGTGTATGTTGTAACGGTAAACGGTCAGAAAGCCGGAAACTTAATGAAAAAATAATCTCTTACATATCTTGAATATAGAGTCTGTCTCCTGGTCGAGGCAGACTCTTTTATTTAAGGCATCGTTTGATAACTCTTTAATCAACGACTATTAAGATAAAGTCATAAAAAGCAAAATGGCTGTCTTAATTTTAAGACAGCCATTTTATATTTTGACAAAATGATTATACTAAATAAAAATCATTCAGTTTTTCTTCGCAAAGTACTTTTACGACTTCAATCCATCGGTCTTCATCATTAAGGCAGGGAATGTAATGGAAATTTTCGCCGCCGCCATGCATAAACTGCTCTTTTCCTTCCACAGAGATTTCTTCTAATGTTTCGAGACAGTCTGAAACAAAGGCCGGGCAAACAACAGCCAGATTTTTCACTCCCTTTTCAGGAATGGTTTCAAATGTTTCGTCCGTATAAGGTTCAATCCATTTGTCTTTTCCTAATCTTGACTGGAAAGAAATAATTGTTTTTTCCTTTGGAAGTCCCATTTTAGCAATAACAGCCTCAGTTGTTTTATAGCATTGATGTCTGTAGCAGTAGGCATTGTGAGTATCCACCTGACTGTTGATACAATTGGCATCATCAATTTTACAGGTTTTCGAAGGATCTGTTTTATAAAGGTGTCTTTCAGGAACTCCGTGGTAAGAGAACTGAAGAGCATCAAAATTCTCAGGAAGCTTTTCCTTAATACTTTCTGCCAGACAATTGACATAGATATCTCTGTTGTAGAAAGGTTGAATATAATTGATTTTTACCTTTGGAAACTTCTTCTTTCTTACCTCTTCCGCTTGTTCGATCACCGTTTCCGTTGTACTCATGGCATATTGCGGATATAAAGGGAAAAGCACGATCTCAGAAATTCCCTGATCCACTAGTTTTTGAATACCGGTTTCAATGCTTGGCTCGGCATACCTCATTCCGATTTCTACAGGAACATCTACCAGTTTCTGAAGTTTTTTCTGAATTTTTTCTGTGATGACAATCAGTGGAGAACCCTCATTCGTCCAAACCGTTTTGTAGGCTTCAGCAGATTTGGCTGGCCTGGTTTTTAAGATAACTCCACGAACAAGAAGAGCTCTGAAAATCCAACGATAATCGATTACTCTTTCGTCCATCAAAAATTCGTCAAGATATTCCTTTACATCATTTACAGCCGTAGATCTTGGAGATCCAAGATTAACCAGTAAAATTCCTTTTTTACTCAATATTTCTAGTTTTAATTATGAAACAGACTTTTCAAAATCTGTTACCAATTGTAGTACTTTAGCAAAGGTATTGTTTTCCACTGAGCCATCAGGCTCAAACTTACCCTTTATTCCTCTTATTAAAAGCTGATGTTTATCAACAATTTTAGCTCCGAGAGTGGTTAAAAGCAATAATAATTCTTCATGGCCTTTTTCTCCGCTTGCAGAACCTGTGATACAAGCAACAGGTTTATCTGAAAAGACTTCGGTAGAAACACACCATTCCAGTACATTTTTTAACCTGCTTGGAATGCTGAAAATATATTCCGGAGTAGAAAATATAACGCCGGCCGATTGATCTATCTTTTCTCTGATTTTTAAGATTTCTTCCGGTGTATCAACATCTGTGAATGACGTGTCAAAATGAGGAAGAATAGAAAGATCATCGTAAATCTGAAAATCAATATGGGTACTTTTTACAAATACCTGTTCCATAAGTTTCTGATTACTGGAATTCTTTGTAGCACTTCCAATAATAACCAGTATTTTATTTCCGGAGGCCATGGGTACTTTTATCCGTTTACTGCTTCTACTTTTTCTACCAGATCCGGAACAAATTGTTTTAAGATATTCTCAATTCCGTTTTTCAAGGTTGCAGTAGAACTAGGGCATCCCGAACAAGCTCCCTGTAACAGCATTTTTGCTGTTTTGCTGGCCTGGTCGTATTCCATTAAAGAAATTTTTCCACCATCATTTTCAACAGCCGGAGCTACATATTCATTTAAGATGTCTGAAATTTTCTGCTCATCTTCGGTATAATCTCTGTTAATGATTTTTTCAACCGGATTTTCATGCTTCTGAGGTTCAATTTTTGATATTTCGCCTCCGTTTTGCAGATAATCCGCAATAAGAGCACGTACAGTCATCATCACCTGATGCCATTCTACCGAATGATTTCTTGTGACAGCAACAAAATTATCAGAAATAAAAACTTCTGTTACAAAATCGAATTCTTTAAAAATAGCCTGAGCCAAAGGAACTTCTTCGGCAGCTTCTTTCGTTTTTACTTCTACGAAACCTTCCATCAGTAATTTGCTTGATACAAACTTCATTACATTTGGATTAGGAGTCATTTCAGCATAAATCTGATACATTTCTTTTTTCTTCTGAAGATAAATTCTTGGGTTAGCCAATAATTCGTCTTCCACTATATTTTTCAGACTTTCCACAACATGTTCCCATTCTACGGTATCTTGTTTAGCTACTGCAACAAAATTAGCCGTGATGAAAATTCTTTCCACGAACGGATAATTAAACAGTTCCTGAGCTAAAGGAATCTCTGAAACATCTGAGGTTCTGTCCAACTCCAATGATCCGGGAATGAGATTGTAATCAGTAACAAATTTCATTACTTTCGGGTTTTCGGTTGGTTCTATAAGTACGGTACGCATTTTTTCGTTAAATTTGAGATACAAAAATACGCATTAGAAGTTAGAAGCTGAAAATTGAGAGTTAGATTTTTGCTATCGCTTTAATTTAGAAGGTAGATACTAGAAGTTAGAAGGTCGTAAAAATCTAATTTTCATATGGCTTATTTTTAAATTTTCAAATTAAAACTATGGCACTTGTAAAAGAACTTTTAGGAAAAAGACCACAGATCGGAGAGAATGCCTTCTTGGCTGAAACAGCGACCATCATTGGAGATGTTACAATGGGAAGAGACTGCAGCGTTTGGTATAACGCCGTGATCAGAGGAGATGTAAACTATATCAAAATGGGTGATAAAGTGAATGTTCAGGATAATGCAATGTTGCATTGTACATACCAAAAATATCCATTGAATATTGGAGATAATGTTTCAATCGGGCACAATGCTATTGTTCACGGATGTACTATTAAAGATAATGTATTGATCGGAATGGGAGCTATAGTAATGGACGACTGCCTGGTGGAAGAAAATTCTATCGTTGGAGCAGGTTCAGTAGTAACTCAGGGAACACATATCAAATCCGGAGAAGTCTGGGGCGGTGTTCCGGCAAAGAAAATTAAAGATATCAACGCTCAGTTGCTGGAAGGTGAGGTCAACAGAATTGCTGATAATTATGTGAAGTACTCATCGTGGTATAAAGAAAATGTGAAGGATTACGAATTGTAAGAACGATTTGTTATCACTAATAAATATAAAAGCTTCATCCACGGATGAAGCTTTTTTTGATTTGATATTATATTGAGCCTTTGCTTTCTTTTATTATTTTAATTGCTGTCTGCCGTAATCATTCGTATTTTTCCGTGAACACATTTAAGAGATGTAGGCGGAGGAACCACCGTACAATCAGAGGTAACATTGTATTTTTCATTAAAAATCCTGACCTTATCTGTGTATTCATTGATTCTTGGAAGGATAGAGGTTTCCAGTTCTTTAGGGTAAGCAATGTATTGCTGAGGTCCACCGCACGATTTGATTCCCATCGGGCTAAAAGTCCACTCATTAGCATCTGTACACTTTTCTCCGGAAACTTCAGACTCGATAGACGCTTTAAGTTTATCCAACTGAGCCTGATCATATTTCTGACTGTCTTCATTTGCAGGTCGATCTGCAATATCTATCGGCAAATTGGTATTTAAATTTTTAGAACTATTACATGAAACGATGAAAAGCGTAGTGCATAATGCCAGGACAGGGAAGTAAACATGAATCTTTTTCACAACAATTTTTTTTCTTTTTAAAAATTTTCAAAACTTATGCCAAGGTAAGAAATTCAATTCATTTCCGTATTTTTGACGACGATGAACAATCATTTTTTTGACTTAATAGAATATACCAACAGAAGTGTTTTTCTGACCGGGAAGGCCGGGACAGGTAAAACCACGTTTCTTAATGACTTTGTAAGACGTACTAAAAAGAAACATATAGTAATTGCTCCAACCGGAATTGCAGCTATCAATGCAGGTGGGGTTACAATTCACTCTATGTTTGGATTACCGTTGCGAACCTTTCTTCCTACTACAGAAAGGATAGATACCAGTTTGGCGAATAATATTGCCGATCTGATGCCTCATTTTAAATATAGAAAAGATAAACTCAAGCTTTTAAGAGAGGTTGAGATTATTATTATTGATGAGGTTTCCATGTTGAGAGCAGATGTTCTTGATATGATGGATTTTTCTTTGCGATTTATCAGAAGAAATAATCAAAGATTTGGAGGAGCACAAATGTTGTTCATTGGAGATTTGTTTCAGCTTCCACCGGTGGTGAGGGATGAGCATATTTTAAAAATGTACTACAATTCTCCATTCTTTTTTGATAGTCATGCCATTAAAGAAATTCCTTTGGTTACCATTGAACTGACGAAAGTTTACAGGCAGTCTGACCAGGAATTTCTGGAGATTCTGAATGCTATCCGTGACGGTGATGTAGGAAGTATCGACTTTGATCATCTTAATAAAAGATATGATCCTGACTTTGATATGGGCAAAGAATCCTATGTCTATCTGTGTTCACACAATAAAATGGCGGATGAGATCAATCAGGAAAAATTAACTGAGATTAAGGTTGATGCTAAGACTTACGAAGCAAAACTTGTCGGAGATTTCAAGGAGAACCAGTTTCCAAATGAACAGTTTTTAGAATTGAAAATCGGATCGCAGATTATGTTTATCAGGAACGATATTTCCGGAGAAAAGAAATATTTCAACGGTAAGCTTGGTGAGGTCATAGGTTTAGATGAAGATGAGATTCGTGTTGTTCTGGAAGGCAGCGAACAGGAAATTACCGTTAAAAGGGAAACCTGGGAACAAAAAAAATATTTTCTCGATACTGATAAAAATATCAAAGAAGAAGTATTGGGAAGTTTTGAACAATTTCCGATAAAACTGGCCTGGGCGGTTACTATCCATAAAAGTCAGGGGTTAACATTTGATAAAGTAATTATCGATGCAGGAAAAAGTTTTACTGCCGGTCAGGTATATGTTGCGTTATCACGTTGCCGAACGATGGAGGGAATTGTTTTAAAATCAAAAATTACTCCTGAAGTTATTTTTAAAGATAACAGAATCCTTCATTTCCATACAGACACCGTGGTTAATGATCAGGTCGAGGCTATCCTTAACCAGGAGAAATATGATTACAGCATCAGAAAAGTTCTTCGTACGATCGATTGTTTATGGTTTTTAAAAGAAGTTGAAGATTGGAACAAACTTTCCGTTGTTACCAAAAATATTGATCATGTGAAAACCAATCAAATGTATCTTCAATTAAAGCATGAAGCTGTAAATCTTGGAAAAATCTTTGAAAAACTGGAGCGTATTATTTTCCAGAAAGTCAATAATTTTATTGAACAAAAAGAAGAATGGTCAGAAATTGAAAATAAAACCAAAGGAGCCGTTAACTTTTTCTTTACGGAAACCAGAGATAAAATATTCAATCCTTTAAAAGAGTTTTATGCTGAAATAAAAGGAGCAAAAGGGTTGAAACAATATAACGAAGAATTCAGAGACTGGCTCGAAGATGTAGAAGAATATCTGAATAGTCTGAAAGAAATTCATTTGCTTGAAACTAAACTTTTAGATGAAAAAAATGATAAAGAAATCAATCTGAAGATCGCAAAAGTTCCTTCGCAGGTGTTGACTTTTCAATTATTTGAACAGGGTAAAACTATCGGTGAAATTGCTTTGGAAAGAGGGCTGGTAAAAGAAACTGTTATTGGACATCTTGCTAAATTTGCTGAGCAGGGATTGTTGGACATCTCAAGAGTTATCACCTCAGACAAGATCAAGGCCTTTGAAACAGAATTCTATAAAAATTCTCATGAAACGCTGACAGAGTGGAAGAATGCTTTGCCAAGCACTTTTGAATTTAATGAAATCAGGATTCTGATCAATCATTTTAATTTTAAAAAAGAAAAAGGAAAGGAATTATAAAAAATTCCTTTCCTTTTAATAATATAATAGGCTTGTTTAAGGATACATCGCATTGATAGTATTAATATCTCCGGTTGTAAACCCGTTTCTGTTGTAAGTGAAATTAGTATTATCAGCTCTCTTAATTGTTGGTTGCCCATTTTTAGAATAAGAATTGGGCCAATACATCATCACTGAATTTATATTGAAAACACCTATATCTGTTCCGGAATTATAGATGTTGAAGTTATAAGCCTGTCCATCCTGAATATTATTCCACTGGATACTTACATATTGATCTCTGTCTTTACGGGCATGCTCGTGATAAAGTCCAACGGCATGACCCATTTCATGAATGACCGATCCTACAGAAATATATTGATCCAGAGAAATAGTCTGTTTTCCACCCTGATATCCAATGTTAGCCCATCCATCTGCTCCTGATGAACTTCCAAAAATAAATTGTACATAATTTGTCTGATTGGTGCGGGGGATCCATTGGACATTCGTCTTTGTATTATACTCACTTACTGCAGAGGTAATTTTATTTGCGTTTATAGAGCCCATATTACTGGCAACCGTATAATAGATTTTACCACCCGGCCATCTTGAAAGGGTTGCTCCTCCTTTATTAGCTGAATTATCTCCCGCTAATTGCTGATCGGTAAGAACAATATCTCCCTGGAAAAAATTCTTTCCGTCTTTCTTGATATAAGTAATTGCCTGTCCGTTGAGTTGACCCTTTTGTATGCTTTCAATATTTAAAGCATTAGCCTGAGTCTCTGCCGTGATTTCCTCATTGCTTTTACTGCAAGAGGTAAGGGCTGCAAAAATGATAAAACCAGCAAAAGCTGCCTTGTTAGCTTTGAATAAGCCATAAATTTTTTTGTTCATATACGTATTTTTAATGGTGTGAAAAGGCAATCTGTTTTTTCTTTTTCTATACGAATATACTATTTTATTTCTCTTTTTAATGATTTATTAATGTTAAAATATTGATTTGGTTATGGATTGTCGTATTTGGGTTTTTGTATTGATTTACAAAATTATTTATATGATGACTTTTGTTCTTAAATATACTGATGACGGCGAAATTTGTCCTACAAATAAAATTGATAATAAAAATTATTTTTTAATAGTTTTTTCATGAACTCATCAATCAATCCTATCAATTACAAAAAGTAACTAATGCAATTTTTATGTTATACATTTGTCTGGTTTTTTAAGACCCAATTTATAATTATGAATTTCACAAAGGAGATTCCTTATCACCTTTTGAAAAAATTAATATGTCGATATGAAAAATTTTGAAATTTCTGTTTTAGATCTTGCTCCGGTAAAACAAGATAAAAGCATTCATGATACTTTTCAGGATAGCCTGTCTCTGGCTAATCATACTGAAAACTTAGACTATAAAAGATTCTGGCTTGCTGAGCACCATAACATGGAAAGTATTGCCAGCTCGGCAACTTCGGTTTTAATCGGTTTTATCGCCAATGGAACAAAAAAAATCAGAGTAGGATCGGGTGGTATCATGTTACCTAACCACAGCTCTCTGGTTATTGCAGAACAATTTGGAACCCTGGAATCTCTTTTTCCGGGAAGAATAGATCTCGGACTGGGAAGAGCACCCGGAACTGATGGATTAACGGCTCAGGCGTTGGGAAGAAATCCTGCCATTATCAACGAGCAGTTTCCAAGGCAAATTCTTGAGCTTCAACGGTATTTTTCCAAAGAAAATGCTGATGCAATGGTTCGTGCGATTCCCGGAGAGGGCCTTGATGTTCCGCTTTATATTTTAGGATCCAGTACAGATAGTGCGTGGCTGGCTGCTGAGCTTGGTTTGCCATATGCCTTTGCAGGACATTTTGCTCCTGAACAGATGGAAATGGCTTTTAAAATATACAGAGAAAATTTTGAACCTTCAAAATACTCAGATAAACCTTATATCATTGCCTGTGTCAATGGAGTTGCTGCGGATACTTCTGAAGAGGCACACAAAATTTCAACAACATTATTTCAGGCGTTCATTAATATTGTAAGAAATGACAGAAAGCCTTTTGCCCCACCGGTTGATGATATGGATGACATATGGTCGCCTATGGAAAAATCGATGGTTTTGCAGAAGTTGAGATATACATTTATTGGGGATCGGGCTGAAATTCAGGAAAAGCTTAAAGATTTTCAGGAAAAGTTCAATGTAGATGAGGTGATGATCAATTCCCATATTTATGATCACCAGAAAAGACTAAGATCTTACGAAATTTTCAGAGAGGCAGCCAACTCATTATCCAAAGCCTAATAAACCGTTCATATTAATTGGCAGATGCTTATTTTTATAAGTATCTTTGCACAAATAAAAAGTAAAAATGTCCGATATTAAATTAAATACTATTCCGGAGGCTATAGAAGACCTTAGAAATGGTAAAATAATAATAGTAGTAGATGATGAAGACAGAGAAAATGAAGGTGATTTTCTTTGTGCGGCAGAGTTAACAACGCCGGAAATTATCAATTTTATGGCTCTTCACGGAAGAGGACTTATCTGTATGCCACTTCCTGAAAAAAGATGTGACGAATTAGGATTAGAGGTAATGGTAAGCAGAAGCAGCGATCCTAAAGAAACTGCTTTTACAGTATCTGTTGACCTTTTAGGTAACGGAACTTCTACAGGTATTTCTGCTGGAGACAGAGCAAAAACAATTTTAGCTTTGATGGATGAAAAATCCAAGCCTACAGATTTTATGAGACCCGGACATATCTTCCCGCTTCGTGCAAGAAAAGGAGGGGTACTAAAAAGAGCAGGACATACTGAAGCAGCGATTGACCTTACGCACTTGGCTGGCTTGAAAGAAGGAGGAGTAATCTGTGAGATTATGAATGAAGACGGTACTATGTCCCGTCTGCCTGAACTTCACGCTTTCGCTCAAAAGCACGATATGAAGATCGTTTCCATTGAAGATTTGATTCATTATCAACTTAAAAAAGGAAACTTGGTAGAAAGACTTGAGGAGAAAAAAGTGAAAACGCACTACGGTGAGTTTGATTTCTATGCTTTCAGAGAGACTTCTAACGACCAGATTCACTTTGCACTGACAAAAGGAGCATGGACTGTTGATGAGCCTGTTTTGGTAAGAGTACAGTCTTCCGATTCTTATTTTGATGTATTGACAAGATTGAATAATGGTGAAAAGCCCTTATTGGAAAAAGTAACCGGTATGGTAAATGAAGAAGGAAAAGGAGCTATTATTTTTATTAATAATGTTTCTAATTCTGAAAATACATTAAGAAAACTTCAGCAATTCCTGAACTATCAGGATGGACAGGAGCAGCATCCTACATTAGCTTATAACTACAGAGATTACGGTATCGGAACACAGATTTTAAAAAATCTGGGAATTAATAAGTTTAAAGTAATCACTCAAAACCCAAATATCAAACCTCAGGTTGGAGGATATGATGTAGAGGTGACGGAGCTGGTACAATTATAATAAGAAAATAATCAATGATGAATGAACTTTGCTGGGAATTTATTGATGAATAATAACAAAAAGGTTTAGGATTTTTCTAAACCTTTTTTTATTTTTAAATCATGACTGAGTCTTTAAAAAAACACATCAGAGAATACATTGATATTTCAGACGAAAAACTGGAGAAATATTGCAATGCCTTTACCGTGCAGAAAGTGAAGAAAAAAGAATTTCTTTTAAGAGAAGGAAGTATTTGTAATTATGAAGGATTTGTAATAAATGGTTGCTTTAAAGTCTTTCATACGGACCGCAATGCAGATGAACAAATTTTATACTTTGGAATTGAAAACTGGTGGATTTCGGATATCGACAGTTTTATCAATAATATTCCTTCTAAACTTAATATTCAGGCTCTTGAAGACAGCGAAATCCTTATTATTTCTAAAGTAGATAAAGAAAAGCTTTATTCCGAAATTCCGGAAATTGAAAGACTGATGAGACTTAAGTTTCAGATGTCAATCATAGCATTGCAGCGTAGGATTATTGATAATTTAAGTAAATCTTCAGAAGAACGTTATCTTGAATTTTTAAAGAAATATCCCCAAACAGCACATCGCATTACCAATATTCAGATGGCAGCTTATCTCGGGGTAACTCCTGAATCTCTGAGCAGGGTTCGCAGGAAAATTGTAAAAAGCTAGTCTATAACCAATATTTTAACCACAGAAGTTTTCGAACAAAAGTTGTGTCTTTTGTGGTTAAAAATTGAGTATCAGTACATATTACAGGGTGATTTCATCAAAATTTCTGAAACCATTCAGTAAATCTTTCACGGTCATTCTTTTTTTTCCTTCCAATTGAAGTTCCTGTGGAAAATAAATTCCGTCCTGCGTATAAATTTTAAATTCGTTTTTAGAAATATCTAATGTTCCGGCAGGCTTCCCATGATTTGAAATTTCGAATGTACCTCCAAATATTTTTAATCCTTTCTCTTCCGTTCCGATTTTTAAAATTGTAAAAGCAGCAGGATACGGTGACATTCCCAATATGAACTGATGTATGGTTTTTGAAGAAGCGTCCCAATTGATTTTGGTATCTTCTTTAAAAATTTTATATGCATTTTTAGGATGCTCAACTTGTGGCTGAGGTTTTTCCTCAATAGTATTTTCAGCAAGGCCATCCAATGTTTTTACAACTAATTTTGAGCCCATTTCCATAAGTCTGTCATGAAGGCTTCCGGCATTCTCATCAGGTAAAATTTCCAATTCTTCCTGTAGAAGAATGTTTCCTTCATCGATCTTTTCGTTAATAAAGAAAGTAGTAGCTCCGGTTTTTTCTTCACCATTAATGACTGCATAATTGATAGGTGCAGCACCTCTGTAATCCGGTAATAAAGAAGCATGAAGATTGAAAGTTCCCATTGCAGGCATTTCAAAAAGAATTTTGGGCATCATCCTGAACGCTACTACCACAAAAACATCGGCATCCAGCTTTCTAAGCTCTTCTAAGAATTCAGGATTTCTTAATTTTTCAGGTTGAAAAACAGGAATATTATTTTCTGCAGCATATACTTTTACCGGTGACTGGTTAATTTTTTGTCCACGTCCGCTGGCTTTGTCAGCAACGGTTACAACACCTACTACATGATGATGAGATTGATGGATAGTCTCCAAAGAGGTTTTAGCAAATTCGGGAGTTCCTAAAAAAACGACTTTCAATGATTTCATACTACAAAGATAAGTTTTTACTTAATAGTTGAAAATTGAAAAAGAGTAAGAGCTAAGACGGTAACGAAATTTTGTGAAAATATTTGTTACAAATTACTCATTATTCATTACTCATTACTAATGATTAATTGCATAGGTTCTGAAGTTCAGCATTTTTATCTTTCCGGAATCTAAAAGAAAAATAAGGTTTTCCAGGATATTATTTTTAGAATGATAACTCAGTTGTACAGAAAGTTCCTCGATGGTTGAAGGCTTCTTAGATAATAAATTAATAATCTGCTGGGAAATATTCTTTCCGAAAATGGATTGTTTATTTTTTTCACAAACAGAACACTGTCCACAATTTTTTGAATTTTTCTCTCCAAAATAAGCCAGGATAAGTTTCATTTTGCAGTAGTCGTTATTTTCTACGTAAAATTTCATCTCTTCCCATTTCTGGATTTTATTTTTCTGAATGTGTTCAAACAGTTTCCAGTAAGCATTCTGAATAGCTCTTTCATCCCGAGGTTTTAAGAACTTGATGCTAGACAAAGCACCGTCGATGTATTCAAGGTAGTTTTTCTGTTGAAGTTCTTTAAGTCGTTCTTTTATTAATGGAAGACCAACTCCGATTTTATTACTTACCTGTTGTTCGCTAAATAATACTTTGTGCGTAGTGATTCCGGACATGGTACGGAGAAGAAGCTCTATGAAATAAGCATCTTTTTGAGGTAATTGATCTATTTCATCAGCCTTAATAAAAAGCTCCAGAGAAGACAGGCTTTTATTGTCATTATAATAAATGATTTCCTGATTATGCAAAAAGCCAAGAACATTATTGATTTTTGCCTTTGATAATCTTGTGAAGTTTTGTATTCCTGAACTATTAAGCTGGAATGTTTTTTCCGGCAACTCAAATTCTGCGACCTGAAAAATAGAGTAGAGGTAGCTGATAATTCTTAAAAATTCAGCCTTATTCGGAGTTTGATTTTTTAAAATCTCATCAAAATTCGAAAGCTCCTGCTTATTCCAAAGCATAAACGCAAAACTGTCTTTTCCATCTCTTCCTGACCTTCCGATTTCCTGATAATAATTTTCTAAAGATGCAGCAGGTGAGTAGTGGATCACAAAACGTACATTGTCCTTATCGATTCCCATTCCAAACGCGTTGGTGGAAATCAACACATGATTATCACTTTTGTTCCAGGTAGCTTGTCTGGTGTTTTTTTCTTTTGTAGTTAGCCCGGCATGAAAGTAATCAACATTTTTTAATTGATTTTTTTTCAAAAATTCATCCAGTAATTCTGCTTCTTTTCGGGTTCTTACATATACGATTCCCGAATCATTGTTGTATTTAAGGATATCAAGGACACGTTGGAATTTATCGGAAACTTCTTCTGAAAAAATTCTGATATTATCTCTTTTAAAACTTTTTTGGAAAACACCTGGATTTTTCAGTTCCAGTTTATTTTTGATTTCTTCCAGTACTTTTGGAGTGGCCGTAGCAGTTAAGGCCAAACAAGGAATTTCAGGATTGTTAGTTCTGAAGTTTTTAATATTCTGATAACTTGGACGGAAATCCTGTCCCCATTCTGAAATACAGTGGGCTTCGTCGACCGCGATGAATGATAGCTGAATTTCTTCAATATTCTGTAGAAACTGACTATTTGTTAATCGTTCAGGAGAAACATATAAAAGTTTCGTAAGCCCTTCCTTACAACGGTTATAAATGTTTTCAGCATCATATTCATCCAATTCTGAAGACAGATACTCAGCATCTATCCCACGGAACTTAAGCTGGTTTACCTGATCCTTCATTAAAGCAAGCAATGGCGAGATAACGAGGCAGGTTCCTTCTTTTAATAAGGCAGGAAGCTGGTAACATAAAGACTTCCCGGCACCGGTAGGAAGTAGAACCAGCGTATCTTTTTCATTAAGAACGGAATTGATGATTTCTTCCTGAGAATCCCTGAAGCCGGTGTAGCCCCAAAAATACTTAAGAGTATCATATTTTAATTTTTGAAAATCCTGCGAAGAAATCATGACGTAAAAATAGGGAAAGTATTAAAATAAAAAAAGCCACGCATGGCGTGACTTTTATATAATAATTAAAAAGTTTATTATTTAGCTTCGAAGTAAACTCTTCTGTTTGCTCTGTTTTTCCATTCAGGGCATTTTGTTGCTGGTTCGCACTCAGGATATTTAAGGTCTTTTTTACCTTTTCCTATTGAATTTAGTTTACCAGATTGAACACCGTTTTTAATTAAATAATTTTTAACGTTGTTTGCTCTTCTTTGAGATAGCTTTTGGTTGTAAGCATCAGTACCTCTTGTATCAGTAGCTCCGATTACATTGTAAGCACCTGTTGAAGAATTGATATAGTTTACAGCATTGTTCAGGATTGGTGTATTTGATGGTAAAATTCTGTCAGAATTTAAGTCAAATTCAATTCCTTCTAATTTAGTTTCTGTTTCAATTACAGGTCCTGTAGTTACTGGGCAACCGTTGTTTTCAACAGGTCCAGGAACCGTTACACACTTATCGTAAAGGTCAATTACACCATCTAAGTCAGTGTCAAGAGCAACTCCGGCACCATCAACTCTTGCTCCGGCAGGAGTGTCAAGTTGTCTGTCCCAATCGTCGCATACTCCATCGTTATCAGCATCTCCTTTTTTACATACCTCGATATCCTGATTTTTGTTGGCCAAAACATCAAGCTTGTAATAGATTTCCTGAAGTGGATCATGCCACATTAAGTGAGATTCGTGTTTTCCTAATTTCAAAGATACCCCTAAAGTTGCGTTAAAGAAGTTGTCGGAAACTTGAGAAGAACGTCTGTTAACTTGGCTGTATGGATCACCGCCTCCGTCAAATGTATCATCACCGGTTATCACATACATTAATCTACCTTCGATGTCGATTCTTCTGTTAACTTTGAACTTTAAACCGGCACCAGCCTGTCCGAACAGTGAACCAAGCTTGAAAGGTTTTACTTCAGTCATCAGTTGTTGTCCGTTGATATCTTTCTGATAGGCTCTGTAGGCAATTGTACCAACACCGGCATATCCATGAAGTGCCCATCTGTAAGGAGAATGATTATCAACTCTTCTCAATAGGTTCGAGAAGTTGATATCTCCTAAAATAGAGATCGCATCATATTGAGTTCTACCAGCTATTGCTTTTGCATCAGGAGCAGCATCTTTGGTATTGAACCAACCTTGTCTGGTTTCACCTCTGTCATATTGTAAGTTAATTCCAAAAGCATGAGTAATGGCTTTGTCAATACTTACATAAGCGGAATATCCAAAAAGGTTTTTACCGTTACCATTCTTGATAGATGTTAAATCTGCAGATTGCATCAATGGAACACCAACCCCTGCGGAAATAGCCCAGTCATTAAATCTTTTCGATTTATTGTTAAATGGGGAAACATTGGCAGATCCGGAAGAAAAAGTATTAGGGTACGTTCCATTTGAAACTGCCGTCGAGTCTTGTGCATAGATAGCAGTGGGAATTGCCAAAGCTAATGCAACAATTGCTAAACTTAATTTCATAGTGTTATTTTTTTAAGTTAAGTTATTTTAAATGATTTTTTACGTTAAAAAAGTGATTTTGTATAATTTTTTTCAGAGCAAATGTGCTGGCTTTTAGCTGTTTTAGTACGCAATGCCCGTAAAATGATATAAAGGTATGTAAAATATTCCGTAGTAGAAAAAAAATGAACCGAAAAGAAGAATTCTTTTCGGTTTAAGTCATATAATAAGGAATTACTTCTTCTTTTTCTTAGCAGGTGATTTTTTCACAGCTTTCTTCACTGGAGCGTCTTCATAGTCTTTCTTTTGAATAGAATTCCACTCTGAACCCTCTACAAATCTTACTGTTACTTTTCTATCTGCCAATCTTTCGGCGTCTGAAGCGGAAGCAGGAATTTTTGCTTCTGCAGAACCTACACCTTTGGATTTTAATACATTATCACTAATACCTCTACTCTCTAAAGCTGATACAACAGCAGCTGCTCTTTCTTTAGATAATCTCAGGTTGTAAGCTGCACTTCCTTTGATATCAGTATGTCCTGTTAACAGATAATTTCCTCCGTTTTCTTTAATAATAGAAGCTGCGAGATCCAGTTTGCTGTTAGACTCTGGTCTGATCGTAGCTTTATTAAAGTTGAAGTAGATATCTTTTAATGTTTTTTCTACCTCTACTGCAGTTTGATTATTGTCTTTTTTCACCGGACAACCATTATTTTCAACAGGTCCAGGAACCGTTACACACTTATCGTAAAGGTCAATTACACCATCTAAGTCAGTGTCAAGAGCAACTCCGGCACCATCAACTCTTGCTCCGGCAGGAGTGTCAAGCTGTCTGTCCCAATCGTCGCATACTCCGTCGTTATCAGCATCTCCTTTTTTACATACTTCAATGTCTTGTTTTTTGTTGGCCAAAACATCAAGTTTGTAATAGATTTCCTGAAGTGGATCATGCCACATTAAATGTGATTGATTTTTTCCTAGTTTGAAAGATGCTCCTAAAGTAGCGTTAAAGAAATTGTCGGAAACTTGTGAAGAACGTCTGTTAACTTGGCTGTATGGATCACCACCTCCGTCAAAGGTATCATCACCGGTTATCACATACATTAATCTACCTTCAATATCAACTCTTCTGCTTACTTTAAATTTCAAACCAGCACCAGCCTGTCCGAACATTGAACCAAGCTTGAAAGGTTTTACTTCAGTCATGAGTTGTTGTCCGTTGATATCTTTCTGATAGGCTCTGTAGGCGATTGTACCAACACCGGCATATCCATGAAGTGCCCATCTGTAAGGAGAATGATTGTCAACTCTTCTCAATAGGTTAGAGAAGTTGATATCTCCTAAAATAGAGATCGCATCATACTGAGTTCTACCAGCTATTGCTTTTGCATCAGGAGCAGCATCTTTGGTGTTGAACCATCCTTGTCTGGTTTCACCTCTGTCATATTGTAAATTAATTCCAAAAGCATGAGTAATAGCTTTGTCAATACTTACATAAGCAGAGTATCCAAAAAGGTTTTTACCGTTACCATTTTTAATAGATGTTAAATCTGCTGATTGCATCAATGGAACTCCTGCTCCTACTGAAATAGACCAGTCATTAAATCTTTTTGATTTATTGGTAAATGGGGAAACATTTGCAGATCCGGAAGAAAAAGTATTGGGATACTTTCCGTCAGTAGCTACAGTTGAGTCTTGTGCATAACTTACCGCTGGCATCGTTAGAGCCAGTGCAGCAATTGCTAAACTTAATTTCATCGTGTATTATTATTATGATTTTTTGTGAATGAAGTACAAAGCTGTTTTAGCAGCTTTGTTATTTAACTGGGCATCCGTTGTTTTCAACTGGTCCTGGAACGGTTACACACTTATCGTATAAGTCTATAACTCCATCAAGGTCCATATCTAATGCAACTCCGGCACCGTCAACTCTTGCTCCTGCAGGAGTGTCAAGCTGTCTGTCCCAATCATCACATACTCCGTCATTATCTTTATCGCCTTTTTCGCATACAACAAAATCAGTAGAAGCATTCTCAAGAACGTTAGTTCTGTAATAGGCTTCCTGAAGTGGATCATGCCATGCCAAGTGTGTTAACTGTGACGCTTTTCCTAGTTTGAAAGATACTCCCAGAGAAACAGTCCATGCATTGTAAGATCTCTTGTTGTTCAATATAGTGTATCTGTATTGTGATTCTACAGGTGCGGCAGGATCATAACTTGAGTTATTATATCCACTTCCGTCAAACGACTGTTCTCCACTGATCAGATACATGGTTCTGGCTTCAACATCAATAAGTTTAGAAACGTTATATTTTAGTCCTAAACCAAACTGATAGTATAAAGATCCAAAATCAAGTTCTTTTCTAACAAATAGAGGAACTCTTTTAGGATTATCACTCCATCTGTTTCGGTCATTGTCATGCAGAGAGGTTCTGTATGCCTGAAGTCCGATTCCACCATAACCATGGAAAGCCCATCGGTATGGAGAATGATTATCAACTCTTCTTAATAAATTGGAAAAGTTAATGTCTCCTAATAGGGAAACCTGATCAAACTGAGTGGTAGCGGTTGCTACACCTGCCAATTGTCCTGGTAATCCAGGAAGTTGACCTGTTTGTTTTGTTTCTCCTCTGGTGTACATAATGCTTGCCCCGAATGTATGCGAGATTTGCTTATCAATACTGATGTAAGCATTATATCCCCAATTAACCTTATCCTTATTAATGGAGGTTAAAGCGGAGTGTACCATAAATGCCGGACCACCACCAACAGAAATAGACCAATCTCTGAAACGCTTGGCTTTGTTGTTAAATGGTTGCACGTTTGCGGAACCCGAAGAAAAAGTATTAGGGTACTCTGTAGAAGAGTTTACTGTAGTACTGCTATCTTGTGCGTAGGCAGCTATAGGCAGTGTCGCCAATAATAATAAACCTAATTTCATACAATATGTTTTATGTTTTAAATAAAATCCTTTAATAATATTCTGGAAAAATCCCTTTCAAAAAGATGTTTTTTATGAGGGATTTCTAATCTTTCTGATACAAAGTTTAATTCATTATACTTAATGATATCAATATCTATTATTCGGTCTGTGTAGCCTCCGGATACGATTGAATCATTAATTCTTCCCATTTCAACTTCTATACTTTTAATACAATCAAGCAGCTGAATTGGTGAAAGATGCGTGAATATTACTGTTGCAATATTACAAAAAATATTGGAACTAACAAATTCTACAGGGTCTGATATTAAAAATTCGCTTATTTGTGAAATGTTATTTCCGGCATTCTCTATTTTCTGTAATGCAAGCTCTATATTTTTTTTTTGCTCTCCGAGATTACTTCCTAGTAACAAAACTACCCTTTGCTGCGACATATTGAAAAAATTGATTGATTTATGAGAAGTTTCTTTAAAAACGTTTTGGCAAATATAGTCGCAATTGTCATACTTTGCGTCTTATTTTTCTTCTTTTTCATTATAATGCTTGTGTTTAGTTCGATGGGGAGTGATAAGTCGGTAGTGGTGAAAAAGAACTCGGTTCTGACGATTAATTTAAAAACTAAAATAATAGATAGTCCTACTGAAGAAGAAATGGGACTGTTCGGAATCAGTGGTCAAAATAAGAACATCCTCTTATATGATGTATTGGAAGCTATTAACAAAGCTAAAACAGATGATAATATTAAGGGAATAAGTATTGAGGCAGATGATCTGAACGCCGGGCTGACCCAGATTGATGATCTTAGAAATGCGATCCAGGATTTTAAAAAGAGTGGAAAGTTTGTGTATGCTTACGGAAATGGAGTTTCACAATCCGCTTATTACTTAGGGTCTGTAGCAGATCAGTATTATCTTAATCCTTCAGGAGGTATAGAATTAAAAGGTCTTTCTACTGAAGTGACATTCCTGAAAGGCTTTGCAGACAAATACGGAATTGGGATCGAGGTAATACGCCATGGTAAATTTAAATCTGCAGTAGAACCTTTTTTACGAAATGATATTTCTCCTGAGAATAAGGAACAGCTCAGCACACTTCTGAACGACCTTTGGAAAAATACATCCAATAAAATGGCAGCTTCAAGAAAAATTGATACTGCCCAGTTCAGAACAGTTGTAGATAGTTTATACGGAATGATACCTGAATTAGGATTAAAATATAAACTGGCAGATAAACTTATTCAAAAAACAGAGTACGAAGATCTGATTAAGTCAAAATTAAGCTTAAAAGATAAAGAGAAGCTAAATAAGATTTCAGTAGCCAGCTATATCAGCTCTTATTCTGATGATGATGCTTCAGGTGAAAAGGTAGCGGTATTATATGCTTCAGGATCTATTAATAATGGAGATGGATATAATGATATCAATTCTGAGAGATATGTAAAGTATATTAAAAAGCTTCAGGATGATGATAAAGTGAAGGCTGTTGTTTTCAGAATCAATTCTCCGGGGGGAAGTGCTAATGCTTCGGATGAAATTTTATTTGAATTGCAGCAATTGAAAAAGAAAAAGCCTTTGGTTGTTTCTTTTGGTGACTATGCCGCTTCTGGTGGGTACTACATTGCAATGGCAGCGGATAAAATTTATTCAGAACCCAACACTCTTACAGGTTCCATCGGAGTTTTCGGAGTGATGCCTTATTATAAAGATATTGCGAACAAGAACGGAATTCGTGCGGATATTGTTTCTACCAATGCTAATTCTATGTATTACTCGGGGTTAAACGGAGTTTCGCCTTACGGGGTTAATATGATGACGAGAAGTGTTGAAGGAACGTATAAGAGATTTGTCCATTTTGTTACTCAAAACAGGAAAAAGTCTTTTGAAGAGATTGATAATGTCGGGGGTGGTAGAGTATGGAGTGGTACCCGCGCTAAAGAAATCGGACTGGTAGATGAACTGGGAACGTTGAATGATGCTGTAAAATTTGCCGCACAAAAAGCAGGGTTGAAATCTTATAACGTAGATTCTTTCCCTAAGAAAATGTCTCCATTTGAGCAGATTTTCAAAGACCTTAACGAGGAAGATGTTTCTGCCAGAGTTATTAAGAGTAAAATAGGTAAATCCAATTATGAGATTTTACAACAGATTACAGATAAAAAATTACAGTCTGAAGTAAAAATGGAAATGCCTTACCAAATAAGAGTTAACTAACTAAATTATATTGTACACAAAAATCCCGGATCTGAATTTCAGATCCGGGATTTTATTTTTTTATCAGCATCAGCTAGCTTTTCTTCGTGGCCATTCCGTAGATCCAGAGGACAATCAAAGCGCCTCCGATTGCCAGAATCCAGCTTCTAGGATTCCAGAATGATTCAACATCTCCCCAGTGTAGAATATAAACTCCAATAGCTCCTCCTACAAATGCTCCCACAATTCCGAGGATAATAGTAATTAGCCATCCACCTCCTTGTGTTCCCGGCATAATCATTTTAGCAATTGCACCTGCAATAAGACCAAATAAGATCCATGTTAGTATTCCCATAGTTGCAAATTTTTTAATTGTTAATATTTATAAAATTGGTTTGTTTGCTAATATAAGAAAAACATGATATAAATCATCTTTTCTTGAAGAATGAGTCTACAAATTCCGTACCATTAAAAAGCTGTAAATCCTGCATTTTTTCGCCTACACCAATATATTTTACCGGTATTTGGAACTGATCGGAAATACCAATTACAACTCCTCCTTTAGCGGTTCCGTCTAATTTGGTTACAGCCAATGCGTTAACTTCTGTTGCAGCCGTAAATTGTTTTGCCTGTTCAAATGCATTTTGTCCTGTAGAGCCATCCAATACTAATAAAATCTCATGAGGAGCATCAGGAATCACCTTTTGCATCACTCTTTTGATTTTTGAAAGCTCATTCATCAGGTTGATCTTGTTGTGAAGTCTTCCTGCGGTATCAATAATCACTACATCTGCATTTTGAGCAACAGCACTTTGTACTGTATCAAATGCTACAGAAGCAGGGTCAGAACCCATTCCTTGTTTTACAATCGGAACGCCCACTCTTTCACTCCAGATCGTAAGCTGATCTACTGCAGCCGCTCTGAAGGTATCGGCAGCTCCTAATACCACATTTCTACCCTCTGATTTGAACTGGTGAGCCAGTTTCCCGATAGTTGTCGTTTTTCCAACACCATTTACTCCTACTACCATGATGACATAGGGTTTTTTGGAAGTATCAATATTTCCTGTTCCTGCATGAGGGTTTTCAAGAAGCAGTCCTGAAATTTCATCACGAAGAATTTGATCCAGCTCATTCACCCCCACATATTTATCGCGGGCAACACGCTCTTCGATTCTTTGTATGATTTTAATGGTAGTGGAAGCACCTACATCAGATGCAATAAGCACTTCTTCAAGATCATCCAGAACTTCATCATCTACTTTGCTTTTACCGACTACGGCCTTCGTCATTTTTTCAAAGAAACCCTGACTGGATTTCTCCAATCCTTTATCTAAAGTTTCTTTTTCTTCCTTTTTGAAAATATTTTTAAACCAACTCATAGTTTTAGTTTATTCTTATTTGTTTTTAATTACTGCTGTAGCTTCTACTTCTATAAGTACATCGTCTCTGAAAAGCCTGCTGACTTCTACAAGGCTGCTTACGGGAGGGTTTTGAATATTGACATACGCATCTCTCACTTTTCTGAAATCAGGGGTTTTAGAGATGTCTCTGATAAAGATTCCCATCTTTACAATGTCTTTTCCGGTACCTCCATATTCTTTCAGTATATTTTCTATATTTCTGAAAATTTGATGTGTTTGTTCTTCTACAGTATTTCCCACCAGGTTGCCTTTTGAATCTAAAGGAACCTGTCCAGATAATAAAATCATTTTAGAACTGCCACAATCAATGCTTACTGACTGTGATAATCCTTTAATGTTGAAAACTTCTGGTGAATTTTTATATTCTACAGGGTTCATTGTTTTCTGGCTGAATGAAAATAGAAAAGTTACTGTGCAAACGAGAGCAAAAGCCTTTTTCATATTTTACTGATTAATAATCTGGTGAACAAAGATAACAAAAAAACTACCCAAAAGATGAGTGTTTTTTTTTCATTATAGATAAAATGTGGACTTGTTTTTCAAAAAAAGGCCTGTTTTGTATGGATTTATGCTTCCTTTTTTAGCTTATTTTCATTTACCTAGTTGCATGTTATAATTCTACCTGATCTCCAAGTCTTGCGATGGCAAATCCATTAGCCAAAACAGTTTTAGTTTGTTTACTATCGGGAATCAGGAGTTTATTGGTATGATTAAAATGGATAAAGTGAATTTTCTTTTTGTCCTGAGGTGCTAAGCCTTTAAACAACTCCATGCTTTCTACAACAAAGGGATGTGGGATTTCAGAGATGTTTCTGAATCCTACTTCCTCGGCATCATAAAATGTAGCATCTAAAAATGCATAATCTACACTTTTGATAAGATCTGCAATATTATGTTTCCAGGTACTCCACTTATCAATATCCGGGATGAAGAGGGCTTTTTTATTAGGTCCTTTAATAATATATCCTACTGTTTCTGAATATTCATCGCGGTGAGGAACCTGTATGGGAGTTACGTTGAGATGAGTACTAAGCTGTACCGGTACTTCATTCTGTATTTCCTGGATTGCTATATTATTCAATGTGACCAATTGTGACCAGGGTCCATTATTTTCAAGATATTTCTTAAGTCGTGGCATCGCATAAACCGGGACATTTTTGGAGTTCATCGCTTCTCTTCCTAAAAACATCAATCCTGTGTAATGGCCAATATGGGCATGGGTGATAAAGATTCCATCGGGTGCTGTTTTATTTAAAGTAGCGGACTGTTCTTGTAACAGCTGAACTTGTTGTGTGAAATCCGGACTGATATCAAAAATATAGTTTTTCTGAAAATCATGATCTATAATTCCTAAGGAAGTTATTTTTCGATCTTGCTTGGGGTTCTTCCAAAGGGAAGCACAGCATTCTTTCTTGCAGCCTGCCTGTGGTGAGCCTGCATCCTGTACATTTCCCAGCACAATAAGGGTTACACCTTTATTTTTTATTTTCTCCCCAGCATTTGCATTTGAGTGAGAAGTCTGACCAAAGAAGGGAAGGCTTATAAGCAGAAAGACGAGTGATTTCATTTGAATATTTTTAGTAATAGCAAAAAAACTACTCAAAAATATGAGTAGTTTTTTATATTGTCAATAAAGTATTGATTATTTTTTTAAATAACCGTCTACTTCGTCTGCATTCATTACTTTTTCTTCGAAAACGTAAGCTCCTGATTTAGAAGACTTAATCATTTTCACAACTTTAGTCATTTTTTTTGACTGACCGCTTTGTAGGGTTGCTACTACTTTCTTTGCCATTGTAAATTATATTTATAAATTACTTGATTTCTTTATGAAGGGTAGATCTCTTAAGAACAGGATTGTATTTTTTCAATTCCAATCTTTCTGTAGTGTTCTTTTTATTTTTTGTAGAAATGTATCTAGACATTCCTGGCATACCACTTTCTTTGTGCTCTGTACATTCAAGGATTACTTGAACTCTATTTCCTTTTTTTGCCATGATTTATTAATTCTTTTTAATCAATCCGTTTCTAGTAGCTCTTTCAATAGCTTCTTCGATTCCAATCTTGTTAATCACTCTCAATCCATGAGCTGATACTTTCAGTGTAACGTGCTTATCTTGCTCCGGAAGGTAAAACTTCTTCTCTAATAAGTTAATTTCAAAACGACGCTTCGTTTTGTTATTAGCGTGAGAAACGTTGTTACCAACCATTGCACGCTTTCCTGTTATTTGGCAAATTCTTGACATATCTCGATGTTCTTATTTGTATAATATTTGAGAGTGCAAAATAACGAAGAATTTTTTAGATAGACAAATCTTTTACAAAATATTTGCAAATAAGTGATTGATTAATAATATTGAATTTTAAAATAGCCGAATTTCCAGAATGTCCCAGAAAATCAGGGCTGATATATTTCATACAGGCATTTTTTTAAGCTGAGAATTTAAAATCCTATCTTTGTTTTTAATTAATCTAAATAAAAATAGAGTGAAGAGAATTTATATTTTATTGTCTATACTTCCCGTTGCTATAACAGCTCAAAATTTCACGGAGATCCAAACCGGAATGAATAATTTCTATTATTCAGCGGCTGATATTGCGGATATAAATAATGACGGAAAGCTTGATATTGTGCTGAATGGAGCCATAGATTCTGATGGAGATGGAAATGTAGATACCACGTACAATGAAGTGTATAAAAATAACGGAACCACATTTTCTCCCTATGCAGGTCTTGATGGAGGAACACACCTGGGAGACATCAAATTCATCGATTATAATAATGACGGATTAATGGATATTATTTCTACCGGACTGAGTTATATGGATGTTGTAAATTACAAACACTATCGCTTTAAAAATACCGGGACAAATTTTGTATTGGAGGAAGAATTCCCAGGGAAAATCTACGGTTCTATGGAGGTTTTTGATTTTAACCATGACGGAAAACCGGATTATGCCATCAATGGGACTCAGTATCTTGACGGTCTTGGATTCAGGAATACCCTTGATTTTTATCAAAATACAGGGACAGGTTTCACAATCACTGAAAACTGGATAGACGGGACTCAAAACGGAAGCTTTAAAATGGTAGATCTAAATAATGACCACCTGCTGGATCTGGTTATCATAGGGTCAGATGTGAATACTGTACCGGTATCCCGGGTCTATATGAATCAGGGAGGAACATTGGTGCATACACAAGATCTTGAGCCTGTGGCAGGAGGTAAAATTGATTTTGCAGATTTTAATGCTGATGGGTTTCAGGATATTGTAATCATCGGGAAGGATGAAAATGACAACGGATATTTTGCTGTTTTAATGAATGACGGAACAGGAGTGCTTACACCACAGCTTCTTAGTATGCCAGATATTTCCGATGCGTCGGTTAGTCTTGGTGATTTAAATAATGACGGATATTACGACTTCATAGTTTCCGGAAATGAAAATTACAATGCTTTTGTAAAAACATACCTATATAACCCGAATACTCAGCAGTTTGCCGAAGAAACACCAACAGGTTTACATGGTCTGGGCGGTCCGGGAGTAGTACAATTATTTGATTTCAATAATGATAATCACCTGGATGTTTTATTGGGAGGATTCGACTGGGCAGCATCAGATTTGCCTTCATTGACAAAGGTTTTTAAAAATATTTCTGTTAAGACCAATGCAAAACCGACAGCACCTACTCAGTTGAATATGACAAAAAATGGAAACCGTTTTAATTTTACATGGAGTGGAGCATCTGATGATACAACACCGCTGAATGTGCTACGTTACGAAATTAAGGTAGGATCAACGCCGGGAGCTCAGGATATTGCCAGATATATGGTCACTACACCATCCTGGTTTCTTGATCTTGACCCGTCTATTCAGAATGTATATTGGAGTGTAAGATCAATTGATGCCTCAAAAGTGTATTCTGATCCTTCTGCTGAAAGTACATTGGGAACAAAGGAAATAAATACCGGTAAAAATCAATTGGCGATCTATCCCAACCCTGTATCGGATAAAGTATATATTAAAGGTGAAAAAGTTTCTGAAGCTGAACTCTATTCAATGGATGGAAAGAAGTTGAATATTACTTTAAATAGTGATCAGTCTATCGGAGTTTCACACTTACCCAAAGGAATATATTTATTAAAACTGAAGATAAAAAACGTAATAACCACGAAGAAACTTACGATTAAGTAATTGAATCATTCTATCTTCTATGTATGAGAAAAGCCAGACGTCCAGCTGGCTTTTCTTTGTTTATACTCATTATTTTAAGTCATAATAATTGAATTGTACAGAATAAAAAAGCCTGCGTTATCAGCAAAATCTGTGAGAAAATAGTAATCTCACAAATCCGGCTGATAACGCAGGTATTTATGGTGATGCATGTGGAATTAGTGCAATTTGTGGTTGAAAATTACGCTTTCTTTGTTTTTGATTTAAACCTTTCAATCAGATAATAAAACAATAAAAATCCTAACGCAAATATTGAAAATCTTGAAAGAAGATCTCCGGCTCTCGTATAGAATGTCATGGTATCATACAGGTTTACTTTAGCAAATAAAGCCGTTTGATCTCCGTAAAAAGTATCCGCTTCTACTTCACCTTTGGCATTGATATGAGCAGAAATACCACTATTAGCTGCGCGGGCAATTTCTCGTCTGGTTTCAATCGCTCTCAATCTTGCATAGGATAAAAGCTGTTTGTGTCCTTCTGTTACGCCCCACCATGAGTCGTTCGTCATAATACCCAGGAAGTTGGCTCCTTTTTTTACATAATCCGTGACAAATTCTCCATAAATGCTTTCATAACAGATGATCGGAGCTATTTTTCCTTTGTTATAAGGGTTTGAAAAGGCAACTCTTTCCTTATCTGTACTCAAAGAGGCTACTGTTCCACCTAAATTCAGCATAGCATCCCCCAAAAGAGGTTTTAAAACACTCATGTAAGGAAAGATTTCAACACCCGGAACCAGTTTTCCTTTGTGATAGACCTGTACTTTCTGATTCGGTGTAAGTTGAATAGCAGTGTTATAACTGGCTACCCAAACTCCCTGATTGATCTGATATGCTTCTTTGGGCATTGTTGAAGAATCAAAGTATAAATGATGTGATGAAATTCCGGTTGCAAAAACAGATCCCGGATGTTTGGATAAAAATCCTTTAATATTATTTAAAAGTAAACTCTTTTCGAAACCGGTTTCAGAGATAGAACCTCTTCCCGGAAGGGCCGTTTCGGGAGCAATATAGTAATCAATCTTAACAGTGGAATTCTTTTCAGCAAGTGCTAAAAGATCATTCTCAATAGTCAAGCTGTCTTTGGAGTATTTTTCGGCATATGGGTCAAGATCCGGCTGAAGCATCAGAACGTTAACCTGTCCTGATGGTTTTTCATTAAAATTATTGTATTTGACCAACGAAATAATCATTGGAACTGCAATCAGTCCCAGAACAATAGAAGAGTTCCTGATCAGATTTTTTCTTTTTCTCCCGGCCTCAAACGTTCTGAGGGTATAGAATATTAAAACGTTGATTAATAAAATCCAGAAGCTTCCCCCGGTTGCTCCTAAGGTATCATACCATTGAATCAGCTTTGGATATTCTGAAAATACATTTCCTAAATTCAGCCACGGCCATGTCAGTTCCCATCCCAGATGAAACTTTTCAAAACTCATCCAGATAGCTATTAAAAAGCCTAATCCCCAATAGGTTCCCTGTGCATTTTTATACCAATGGTAACACTGGAAAACCAAAGAATATAAAAGAGAATTAACCAGAACCGGAAATATTACAGCCATCATAGAATGACTTCCATCCGGATTCTTTGAGCCGTACAACCAGCCTGTAGTCACAATATTCCAGATGACAAAACAGAGATAGGAAAGTCCAAAAACCATCCAGCTTTTTCTTTTATAATCAGAAAATTTTGAAATTCCATGTTCCATCATCAGAAGAGGAACGAGGGCGAAAAATATAAAAAACGGAACTCCATAAGTTGGCCATGAAACCGACAGCAGCATTGCTGAAATAAGTGTAAGTAGAACGTATTTCATTAAATTATTTTAATATACAAATTTAATGTTTTTGAAATGAATATCTTAGCTCTTGATGTTAAAGAAAATTTATAAAATTATCATTATTCCTTACACCTTATTTTTGCTGTACCTGATGTTTCTGGGGATGGGCAGGTTCCAGTATGAAGATAATTTAATTACCGTTGAACCTGTTTTTTCCACGATAAAATTTATTCAGGGTACTCATGAATGGAAAAATATAGTGATGATTGTTCTGGGAAATGTTATCATGTTTATTCCGTTTGGATTTTTAGGCTGGGTTTTTCCTAAGTTCAAAAATCTTAAAACCTTACTTTTTACTTTTATTTCAGCGATCGTCATTGTGGAAGCGCTTCAATATTTTACCCGAATGGGAATATTTGAGGTAGACGATATCCTCCTGAATACTTTTGGAGTGTATTTGGGTTGGCTGCTGTGTAAAGGGGTTGAAAAAAGGTTTAGTTATTAAGTTCTTTAGCTCGTTTTTCGGCGTTGAGAATTCCCAGTTTTAAAATATCTTTAAAACTGTTTTCTTCAAATGTCTTTAACGCAGCTTCTGTTGTACCACCTTTTGATGCTACATCTTTAATTAATTCTTCGAGGCTTTTGTCGGAATTGTTAATCAAATGGTATGCACCCAGCATCGTTTGTTTTACAAAAAGTTTAGATAAATTTTCTTCAATTCCCATTTCCATTCCTGCCTTAATCATCGCATCAATGATGTAATAAAAGTAAGCCGGGCCGCTTCCTGATAGTGCGGTGACTCCATCTAAAAGTTCTTCGTTTTCTAAATATACAGATCGTCCCGTACTGTTCAGTAATCTTTCAATGTTGATTAACTGGCTGAAAGAAATACCATCTGCAGCGGTATAACCGGTGATTCCCATTCCAAGAAGGGTAGGAGAGTTAGGCATTGCTCTTACGACCAAAGGGTGGTGTAACGATTTTTGAATTTTTTCAATGTTGATCCCGGCCATAATGGATAATACCATTTGGTTTTCTTTTAGTTTAAAATGAATATTTTGAGCAACCGTTTGAAAATCCTGAGGTTTTACGGCAATGATAATCAGATCGGCATCGAGTTCTCTGACTTCTTCAAAGGTTGAAATTTTTGATTTGGGAAACTCTTCGGCTATTTTGGGAATTTTTGATTCGCTTCGTATAATCAGATGAAGGTTTTCCGGTTTGATCAATTCGTATTTTAAAAATGATTTTGAAAAGGAAAGTCCCATATTGCCGGCTCCAAGGATCGCTATTTTCATATTGTGCTTATATTTTTAGCTAAAATAATGATTTTATGGATAAAGCGGAAGTTGTGTGCGTTTTGTTGGTGAACGCAAAGACGCAATTAATATTTATTATGCTGCTTTAAGGCGCAAGAAAACCAAGGGTTTTCAGCAAGTGTTGTGTGTTACGACTTTTACCACGAATTATTTTATTGCAATCTGCGTTATTTGCAAAATCTGCGTGAAATAAAAATTATCGGTATTCTTGAATTTTATCGGAGATAAAATCTTTGCGCCTTACAACAGAATTATAAGTTGAAATTTCGCGTCTTTGCGCTTTTCCAACAGATAAATACCTTATTATGCACAATAAAAAAGGTGAATTTAACATTGAATTGCTTTTGTGTTTTGTTGGAAAAGCGCAAAGGCGCAATTAATATTTATTATGTTGCTTTAAGGTGCAAGAAAACCAAGGGTTTTCAGCAGGTATTGTACACTGTAGCTTTTTTATAACGAATTATTTTATAAGTGAATTTTTGAGACTGAAAAGGGTTTCTCGCAGATTACGGAGATAACGCAGATCTTTCTTCATGGTATCTGCGCTATCTGCAAAATCAGCGTGAGATGAAAATTATTTGTATTCTTGAATTTTATCGGCGATAAAATCTTTGCGCCGTACAACAAAATTGTAGGTTGAAATTTTGCGTCCTTGCACTTTTCCAACACCTAAATACTTGATTATGCACAATAAAAAAGATGAATTTAACATTGAATTGCTATTGTGTTTTGTTGGAAAAGCGCAAAGGCGCAATTAATATTTATTATGCTACTTTAAGGCGCAAGAAAACCAAGGGTTTTCAGCAAGTGTTGTGTGTTACGAATTTTACCACGAATTATTTTATTGCAATCTGCATTATTTGCAAAATCTGCGTGAAATAAAAATTATCGGTATTCTTGAATTTTATCGGAGATAAAATCTTTGCGCCTTACAACAGAATTGTAGGTTGAAATTTTGCGTCCTTGCGCTTTTTCAACAGATAAAGCCCGTAAGAATAAAAAAGACTGCATTCAATATTGAATCAGTCTTGTATTTTTTAAATGATATTTACTTCCCGTTCCAGTTCTATTCCGAACTTTTCTTTCACGGAGTTGATGATTTCCGTGGAAAAATCAAAAATTTCTTTTCCGGTTGCATTTCCTGTGGCATTAATGATAACCAATGATTGTAGTTTATGAGAAGCAACATTTCCGATTTGTTTTCCTTTCCATCCACATTGTTCAATCAGCCATCCGGCAGGAACTTTTACCACGGCTCCATTTGGATAGCCCTGAATGTTTTCAAATTTTTGTTTTAAACTTTCAAACTGTGCCAGAGGAATAGTCGGATTCTTAAAAAAGCTTCCTGCATTTCCGATTTCTTTAGGATCCGGTAATTTGCTCTGTCTGATATTGATCACTGCCCTGGAAACATCTTGAATGGTGGGATTTTTAATTCCCATATTTTCCAGTTCGGTTGTTATCGCTCCGTAGTCTGTTTTGATAAGATGGTCTTTTTGGGTCAGTTTAAAAGTGACTTCCAGAATGACATATTTCCCTTTCCCTTCTTGTTTAAAAATAGAATCTCTATAACCAAACCTGCACTGTTCAAGATTAAATGTTTTGATCTCAAGACTTTCTATATCTAATACCTTACAGTTTACAAAGAGATCTTTAATTTCAGTTCCGTACGCTCCGATATTTTGCATAGGAGATGTTCCTACATTTCCAGGAATTAAAGAGAGATTTTCCAGTCCGCCATAATTTTTCTGAAGACAATACATCACGAATTCATGCCAGTTTTCTCCAGCTTTTGCCGTTACAAGGACCTCATTTTCATTAATAATTTCTTCGGAAATACCTGTAAAGTGTAATTTAACTGCAAGACCTCCAAAGTCTTTTGTCAGTAAAATATTACTTCCTCCCCCCAGGAATAAGACCGGAAGGATATGGAGATTTGAAAAGTTAATAGCGTCCTTTAATTCTTCAATAGTATTAACTTCAGTGAAATATTTAGCTTTGGCATCAACGCCAAATGTATTGTAAGGTCGTAAGGAAAAATTTTCTTGCATGTTTTATTTGTATTCTTTGGGAAGAATGTTGTCTAATCGTTCTTTAAACTGTTGAAATTGCTTGTAATGGGTGGGATCTGCAAAAGAATTGACGTAGATATGAGCTTTTTTTGGAGTGCGTATCTGAAATGTTTCATCAATTCCGTCCACCGATTGCTGGCTCGGAGAACTTTTTATATGATCAAGATCTTTAACATTAATGGAAGATATAAGAAACTTCCAGATATCCGAATTGATGGATGAAGCCCATTCCTGATGAGTCGTATTGGCTGTAGCTCCCTTTTCTGCAAACACAGAATCTTTTGTGACTTTAATAATCTTATATTCACCCAAAGTTCCGCCGATATGAGAAACACTGATAAAGGTTATTTCATTCGGATTTTTAGAAACAGCGGGTTGTGGGGTCTTTTTTGTATCACAAGAAAAAGATGCCGACAGCAAAAGAATCGAAAACAGAATTTTCAGATGGATATTTTTTGTTGTCGGCATCATATATAATTTACAGGCTAAATTCTTCTCTGTACTTTTTTAAAGCTTCTTTCAGAATTTCAGCACTTCTTTTTAAATCATCTTCTTTTAATACGTAAGCAATTCTGACTTGTTTTTTTCCTAGTTCAGGATCGCTGTAGAATCCTCCTGCAGGAGCAACCATAATGGTTTCATTATTCAATGAATATTTTTCAAGCAACCATTGTGCAAATTTCTCAGTGTCATCTACCGGAAGTTCAGCAACACAGTAGAAGGCACCTTTTGGCTTAGGGCAGATTACTCCAGGAATAGCATTCAAAAGATCTACTAAGATATTTCTTCTGTGGGTATATTCTTCTCTTACAGCTCTGATATAAGGGCCGTCATTCTGGTGAGCTGCTGTTGCTGCGATTTGTCCCAAAAGAACCGGGCTCAGTCTTGCCTGTGCAAAAAGCATTGCTGCATTACGGATTTTGCTGGAACGGGTTACCATACATCCGATTCTTACTCCACACATAGAATAACGCTTGGATTCTGAGTCGATAATGATACAGTTTTCTGCCAGTTCCGGGAAGTCAAGCATTGATACTTGTTGCTTTCCGTCATATACATATTCTCTGTATACTTCGTCTGAGATGATAACGATATCGTATTTTAAAGCAATTTCTGCAAGCTTCTGAAGTTCTTCACGAGTGTAAAGATATCCTGTAGGGTTACCTGGATTACAGATGATGATCGCTCTTGTTTTTTCTGTGATTTTCTTTTCAAATTCCTCAACAGGAGGTAAGGCGAAACCTGTATCAATGGTAGAGGGAACTGCAACTACATTCACATCAAATGTGCTGGTGAAACCATTGTAGTTGGCATAATAAGGTTCAGGAATAATGACTTCATCTCCTTCGTCACATAATGTGGAAATCGCAAAGTTAAGTGCTTCGGAACCTCCGTTGGTTACCATGAAGTTATCAGGGGTCAAATCTGAAAAACCTAATGAATGATAATATTCAGTAAGGGCTTTTCTGTATTCAATATTCCCTTCAGAAAGCGCATATTCCAATACTTTTAAATCAATATTTTTTAAAGCATTTAAAGCTGTTTCCGGAGTTTCAATATCAGGCTGCCCGATATTAAGGTGATATACTTTTATTCCTTTCTGTTTTGCTTGTAATGCAAAAGGAACCAGTTTTCTTACCGGCGATGGCGGCATATGCAGTGCTCTGTTTGAAATATTCGGCATTGTTTAAAAATTTGTATGACAAAAATAAGATTTAATTTCTCAATAATAAAATTAAGAGACAAGAAGAAGTGTTTCATTGTTTTACAGAAGCCCTTTGTTAAACGGAAAATTCCTTTATGTTGAATGTCGATATTATGGTTGAATTTATTTTTAAGCTAATTATTTGTTATTAATAATCGTTTTATATTAATATTTTTCTTAATTTTCAAAACAAATGTGAATAATATGACAATAAATTTATTTTCTAGAGTACTACCTGTTATTGCTCTTTTTTCCGCATCTGCGATGATGGCTCAAAATTTTCAAACAATGCCGGTTCAGTCAGGATATACGGCAGATGTTATTGCTAATGGTATCGGTTCTTCTTTGAATTCCACTACAGTGGATGTAGACGGCGTTTCCTATAATTTTGTAGCAAGAGATTTTCAGCTTACGGCCGCAAGCACTCCTCTTACTTACGGTATTCCAACGAATGGGACGATTAATTCAGCTGTGGCTTCAACGCCAGGATTGACTTTTCAACTTGGAGATTTAAGTGGAAATAATTCCTTAAGAATTGCCACCAACACAGCAGGCAGCAATACGGGAACTATGGTATTTACAACTCCTGTGGCCGCTTTTAAACTGTATATGCTTTCCACGAGTGGGAGCGGATCTTCTACCGTAGACATCACCGTCAATTTTACGGATAATACTTCTCAGGTTTTTACCGCTCAAAGTATTACAGACTGGTATGGAGGAACCAATTTTGCTATTCAGGGAATAGGAAGAATTCTGAGAAATACGGATGTACTGGAAGCCAATAGTACCAACCCAAGACTGTATCAAACTGTTTTAAATATTGATGCGGCGAATCAGACTAAACCCATTCAAAGTGTTACGATAACAAAAACCAATAGTTCGGGTGTTGCCAATATATTTGCTTTCTCTGCAGATACCTACACAACTTGTGTTGCTCCAACCTTACAACCTGTATCCAATCTTACTTCCAACTCAGCTCAGGCTTCGTGGACGGTTCCTTCAGGCACCCAGGCGGCAAGCCATGATATCTATTACAGCACAAGTTCTACCGTCCCTAACAGTGGTACTACACCAAATTATCAGGGAGTGACAGGAACTTCTTATACGATAGGAAGTCTGGCATCAAGTACAACTTATTATTATTGGGTGAGAACAAATTGCAGTACCGGAACCAGCCAAAGTGCGTGGTCTTTCGCGGGATCATTTACAACATTGTGTGGTGCTATGGTGCCTGCATATACCAATAATTTCACCAGCTATCCGGGAACTTGCTGGGTGACTGCTCTTTCCGGTGGAACACCGGCAACAGGGCCTTCTGCAACTACATCATATTGGACACAGCGTAATTTTTTAAATACAGGCTCCAACGCATCAGCATCAATGAATGTGTATAGTGCCAACAGAACAGGCTGGCTTAAAACAGTACCGTTTGACCTTTCGGCGGGAGGGTATAGAGTGAAATTTAATTACGGGGTAACGACATATTCAGGAACAGCTGCTACCACGATGGGTTCTGATGATATTGTTAACTTCCTGGTTTCAGATGATGGAGGTACAACATGGACAATACTGGAAACATGGAATGCCAGTAAGACTCCTTCCAATACCTCTAACGTCTATTCTTATGATTTAGGAAATACGAGCCCGAATACTGTGTTTGCCTTTTACGGAACTTCAGGTGCCGTAAATGATTCTGCAGATTATAATTTCTACGTTGATGATTTTACAGTTGAAACTGCTCAACTTAGTACTTCGGAAGTGAAAAAGACAATTAGTAAAGTGAGTGTTCATCCTAATCCTTTTAAAGATATTTTATATTTGTCTGATACGAAGGATATAAAAAGAGTAACGGTAGGGGATGCTACAGGAAGAATTGTAAAGTCTGTTGAAGGTTCTGTAAAAGAACTTGATCTGAGTGCAATGAATACCGGATTGTATTTTGTAACCCTTTACTTTAAAGACGGTTCACAGTCTACAGTAAAAGCAATTAAAAAATAATTGTAAAGAAAAATAATTGTGAAGACAGTCATAGAATATGTGGCTGTCTTTTTTGTGAGAAATAAGAAAATGTATGATTTAATAACCTATTAAATTCGATGTTAATAAAATTATTATACATTTGCCCGAAAACTATAAAACCTATGAATAGACTGAAACTTTTTTTAATAACTCCAATATTCTGTATCCAATTTTCTAATGCTCAGCGAATTGATAAAGAGATTATTAGCTTCCAACTTTTAAAAGAGCCTGTTTTTGCTACAGAACTTGCTAGCAGGAACTATAAGATCACCGTACAGTCGCCCTATAATATTACAAAAGATGATGTTTTAAGGCAATCAAAAGAAGATTACCAGAGACAGGTAGATAATTATCAGACCAATGTAGAATCTGCCAAACTGGAACATACGGAAAGATTAAAAGATTACGATGCTGAAGTAAAAAAATTACAGGAAAAATATAAACTGGAATCTGCAGAATACAGCAAATTATCTGCAGTTGAAAAAATTGCAGCGACAAATGGAGCTCCGGTGTTAAGAATACCTTCAAGACCTGTTTTGAATATTCCTCCCGTACCGGTTTACAGACAACCCGACTTAAAAGATGCTTTGATCGTTGATAATAAGATCCTGGCTTCCCAGATGGATATCCTTGGTTTTTCTAAAGGTGGAAATTATCTGGATGTTACCATTGAAATGGAAAGAACCAATTTTCAGGATAATCAGGGAAAAACTTTTGCCAATCAGCCTACAAGAATTATCGGAAAGCAAAACGGAACTATAAAACTGGATAAAACATATTTTTCAGATTTTGCAGAAGTGGCAAGTGTTCCGACCAATGAAATCAACCTGAATGCTCAGGAAAAAAGATTTTTGCAAAGAACGATGGATCGTACGAGAAATATTCTTAATGATAATTTTGGATACCAGACCATCAATTCTACAGTAACGCTGGCAAGTGTAAAGAATAAAGGAGAATATGATGACCTGGAAAAGGCATACATCTATGTCACTACCAATTTGAAAAAACTTCAGGCAAAATCCGATTATGCACCGAATAAAGTCGCTATGGAAAATATGCAGAAGGGAATTGATATCTGGAAGAATTCTCTGACAAAGGTAAATTACCAGGATAAAAAAGCCGTTTATAACCAAAAGATCGGTGAGTATCTTTATTTTAACCTGATCAGATTACAGGTTGCTTTGGGTAATTATCAGGAAGCTGAAAAATACTTAAATGAACTACAGGAGCATTTGGTAGACATTAAATTATCCTACGATGCAAATCTTGAATTAAAAAGATTAGAAGAAAAAATCTATAATAACTAATAACTTAAAAATAACATGATTAAACAAATTATTGCTTCGGCATTAATTACAGCTTCTGTGTATTCTTTTGCACAAACAAAAGTGACGGAAGGAACAAAGTTCACTGTTGATGCCAACCTTGAAACCAATGATAAACTGGTGCTGGCAGATGATTACAATTCTTATATGTTCAGCGCAATCAATATAGACGGATTAATGAGAAACGTTTTTCCTCACAAAAAATTATTGATGAGAAAACTGGATCAGAATGGAAGTCTTGTGGATACCTACGTTAAAGATTATGCCAACAAAACAAACGGCGTACTTCACAACTATCTGGGGTCACAGCAGATTGATGATGATAAATTTGTAGCTTTTACAGAAGAATATTTTGGAAAAGAAAACAGAAAGGAAGTTTTCCAGCATGTGTTCAGTAAAAAAGATGGAACTTTTATCACAAAAAGTATTGCCAAATACAGCATTGAATCCACTAATAAATCAGGAACAACCTATGTTCTTTTTTCAGAAAACGGAAAATATGCTGCTGTTTTTAATGACAGATATTCCAACAAAAAAACGGATAATATCAATGATGTTCTGGTATTGGATCTGAGAACCCTTTCGCCAGTTTGGAACAAGGAAATTACCCTGAGTAATGATTATGTTGAAAAGTCTTTAACATTAACGAACTCCGGAAAGATCGTATTGCTGCGTAAGGCTGCCGGTTGGAAGGAAGCTTATAAACTGGAACTGGTTTCCAATAATGAAGATAAAGATCTTCCATTTGATGATAAATATATTCCTGAAAAGCTATATTCAATCAGTAAAAACGATAATGATTATCTGATTAGTTTTGGTAGAAAGAAGGCTGCCGTGACGATTGGAGCAAGCACTTTCGGGACTGTAATGTTCTATGATCTGAAATCAGGAAAAGCGGTCATCAGCAATACCAATCTTGGTGGTGATAAAGATATGAATGATGTGAAAGTGATCAAAACCATTATCAAAGGAGATGATATTTTGATGGCTATTCAGCAGGAAACTGTTACAAGACCATTACCCACAACGATGAATCGTTTTCCGGATCCTGTCTATAAACTGGAAGCAGGAATGCTGATGAAGTTTAATAAAGAAGGTGATGTGACGCAATTCGTTGCAACCGGAGCTTCCACGGGGAAAAGAATTCATGTAACCGAGGCAGGAAATAATCTTTATATTTCTACATTCTATCCTAAAGGTGCGTTTGGAAATACAGGATTTTCTATGAAGGTTTTTGATTTTGGCACTTTGAAATCTCAGGAAGTGAACCTCACTTATAAAGGGAGAAACTTTTTCCAAAACTTCGGATTTGCTGATGGTAATATGATTCAATATGTTCCGAATGTAAATAAAATGTTGTTCCTTGAAAAAAACGGGAAGGAAGTGCAGATGTTCAGTGTATACAATTTTATAAAATAATTGTATTTTAGATAAAAATAAAATATGCAGATTCAGGCAGTTACCATAGAAGATTACATTTCGAAAATTCCTGAAGAAAGACAGGAATCTTTTAAAAAACTTTTTGATACGATCAATGATAATCTGCCAAAAGGTTTTGAAGAAAATACCAGTTATGGAATGATAGGTTGGGCTGTTCCGTTAACAACTTATCCTGCAGGCTATCATTGTACTCCCGGTACTGCGTTGCCGTTTATTAATCTTGCCTCGCAGAAAAATTTTATAGCATTATACCATATGGGGTTATACTCAAGACCGGAACTTCTGGATTGGTTTGTGACAGAATATCCAAAACACTCGAAGAAAAAACTAGATATGGGTAAATCCTGCGTCCGGTTTAAAAAAACAGAAGATATTCCGTTTGAATTAATCGCCGAATTGAGTACTAAAATGACCGTTGATGACTGGATCAATATTTACGAATCTAACTATAAGAAATAAAAAAAGCCCTGAAATCATAGAGATTTCGGGGCTTTTTTGAATGAGGGCTAAGGTGGAAGCAAGAAGCTGGAAGTACTATTTGTGTTTATTGACTCCTTATCGTCTTTTAGAGAAGATTTTTTTAATTTAAAAAGGTTAATTAATTGGAGTCTTACTTATCGCCTGATTTTAAAAACTTTCTTTTTCCAGCTATTCTAAAACTCAATGTCCCAGATTCCTGTCCTGCGTTCCAGTTCAATCAAAGCAGCTGCATTATCTGCAAGTGCCTGGTAATAGTCTTTTCTTACATCATTATAAGTTCTTTGAGCATTCAGGACTTCGAGGATCGAGCTTTCTCCTCTTTTGTAACTGTAGGTGATTCCTTCCAATATACTTTTAGCTTCAGCAAGCATTCCGTTATGAAATTGCTTGACCTGTTTTTGAGTAGCCATATACTGTTGATAAGCCTGCATCACTTCAGCTCTTATTCCCTGTTCGATCTGTTGATACTCAACTTCTGCCTGTGAATGAGCCATTTCTGCTATTTTCAATCCTGCATTTCTCCTGTTGGAAAATTTTAATGGAATACTAAGACCTACCTTTACAGCATTTACTGTTGGGGAGGGAGCAATTTCATTCGTTGCTTCGGTATGTCGTTCAGCACCGGCACTCAGTCCCAGATCGATCATACGATTGGCTTTTTCAAGGTTGATCTGGCTTTTGGCGACTTGTGTATTTTGTTTGGCTGCCATTAAATCGGCTCTTTCATTCAATGCCTGCAGCATCAGGTCATCAATACTGAAATCTCTGTTGAATGCATTAAAATCACCATCAACATCTCTGCCTGTTATTTTGTTGTCACTTAGAAATACTGAGAGATTGGTTAATGCTTGTTGCTCGGCACTTTCAGCCTGATATACCTCATTCAGCAAGGATGCTGCTTCCAGTTTGCTTTGCTTTGATGTGACCAGTGATATGGTTCCTAAACGGTATCGGATACTGTCGGATTTTGCCAATTGCAGCATATTCTTGTAAGAATCCTGTTGCACCTCAAGTTGAGCCTTGGATTTTAAGGCATCAATATATCCTAAGCTCGCATCTGCTCTAAGGTTTCTAAAAAAGTCCTGCAGTTGTATTTTACTTAGCTCCGACTGGTTTTTCGCAAGATTTATCCGGGCTTTTCTTTTTCCTCCTAATTCCAGAGTCCATCCGATGGAGGAACCATAGACATAGCCCATGTTTTTATTCACACCGTTATTGGTGGTTTCTACTTCCAGTTGAGGATCAGGAAACATACCTGCAGTTTGAATAGCCGCTTCAGCCATACTTACGTTGTATTTCTGTGATGCATAGCCGAGATTTTTCTTTCCGACAAGGCTCAGGTATTCTTCAAATCGTAAAAGCTCTTTATCCTGCGCTTTTACCATTCCTGTCATACTCAGTACAGTGACTAATATGATGACAAAATGAATTTTAATCTTCATAGGTAGGAGTAAGTGCTTCATCTGATTCCAAATTTTGTTTTTTATTGCCACGTTCAGCCATAAAATAAATAGCAGGCAGAACGAAGAGTGTTAAAATAGTAGAGAACATCAGTCCGTAAACGATAACTGTTGCCAGTGGACGCTGTACATCTGAGCCAATTCCTGTTGCCAGCGATGCAGGGAATAAACCGATCACGGCAACGGTGGCTGTCATCAGTACCGGCCTGAAACGATCGTGAGCTCCTTTTATCACAGCATGTTTCAAGTCATGTCCTTTCTTACGCAGGTCGTTGATATGAGAAATCATAATCACACCATTCTGAATAGCAACTCCAAACAGAGCAATGAAGCCAACAGCCGAAGATACGTTAAGAGACATACCCCGGATATTGAGTGCCAGCATTCCACCAAATAATGCCAATGGAACAATAGACATCAGTACCAAAGCCTGCTTAAAGTCTCCAAATGCACCATACAATAACAGAAACATGATGGCCAATGCCAAAGGAACGATAAATGCCAATCTGGAATAAGCCCTGTTTTGGTTTTCGAACTGACCGCCCCATTTGATCGTATATTTCTCATGATCATATTTTATATCTTTCTCAATTTTATCCTGAGCTTTTTTCAGGAAAGATGAAAGATCGGTGCCTCTGAGGTTGAGTTTTACCGTGAGATGGCGTTTATTCATTTCTCTGGTAATAGTGCTTTCTCCGGTACTCAGTTTTACTTCTGCCACCTGGGATAAAGGAATTTTGGCTCCTGTTGCTGAGGTAAGCATGAGGTTTCCGATTTTGTCGGGAGTGTCTCGACTGTCTTCAGTGTAACGGCAGGAGATATCATAAACTTTGTTACCGATAAAAATCTGAGAAATGGCTTTTCCGCCCAGAGCGACTTCAATAAGGTCCGCCACATCAGCAACATTCAATCCGTACTGGGCAATTTTATCCCTGTCAGCAATAATCTGTAGCTGAGGTAATGGGGGTTCCTGGTCAATGGCAAGATCGGCAGAACCTGGAATTTTGTTCAATGTAGAAAGTATATTTTCGGCAATTCTTCTGGTTTCTTTGAAGTCTTCACCATATACTTTTACGACCAGCTCACTGTGGGCTCCGGAAATTTTATCCATTACCCCGTCGATCATCGGTTGCGAAAATCCGACGGTGAATCCCGGCATATCTTTATAATCAACAGCGAGCTCTTTAATTAAATCTGCTTTGGTTTTTCCTGAAGGCCATTCGCTGTACGGTTTTATTCCGACGGAAACTTCGAAGTGAGAGGCTGTCCATGGGTCGGTTCCATCATCATTTCGGCCGGCCTGAACCATCATATAAGTGATTTCAGAATGTTTTAAGGTTCTTGCCCGTAAAGTATCACTCATCTCTTTCGCTTTTGCCAGAGAAATACCCGGCGGAAGCTGTACTTGTAGCCAGATGGAGCCTTCATCAAGCTCAGGAAGGAAATCTTTTCCTACCGAATAGGATAAAATTCCTGCAGATAATAAAACGATACTTACCGGCAGAATAACTTTTTTAGGAGCCTGCATGATTTTCTCTATTCTTTTTCCATAGGCATTACTTATTTTTTCCAGCCATTTGTTATGATATATTTTTTGTGGTTTACGGTAGATCACATAAGCCAGACCGGGAATAAGCAGCAATGCAACGGCAAGTGCTCCCAGTAAAGCATAACCTACAGTGAATGCCATTGGGGTAAATAATTTTTCTCAACTCTTTCGAAAGCAAACAATGGAAGATAGGCCGTGATAATAATGATCGTGGAAAAGAAGATTGGTTTGGCAACTTCAACAACCCTTTTGGTAATGCTTTTTTCCTCCAGAGCTTCTTCAGGATTATCTTCTCTTTTTTTAAGAATCGTTTCCAGCATTACAATGGCCCCGTCTACAATAATTCCGAAGTCAATAGCACCAAGAGAAAGAAGGTTAGCGGGAATATTCGTAAAATGCATCAGGATAAACGCAAACAATAAAGAGAGCGGAATGGTGATTGCCACTAATAAAGCTCCCCGCCAACTGCCCAGAAAAACAATCAATACGATAATGACCAGCACGATTCCTTCGGTAAGCGTGTGAGAAACTGTAGTAAGAGTTGTTTTTACAAGATCTGTTCTATCCAGAAAAGGATGAATCTTTACTCCGGCAGGAAGTGTTTCATTATTTAATTCTTCAATGGCTTCGTGAACGCCTTCCAGAACCTGAGAAGGATTTTGCCCTCTTAATAAAAGTACGATCCCTTCAACGCTTTCGGAATAATTGCGTTTTCTGTCGGTATAGCCCAGAATTCCTTTTCTTTCAAGGTTTCCATATTTTAATGTTCCTACATCATTCAGAAATACAGGAACTCCGTTTTCGGTTTTTACCACGATTTTACCGAGGTCATTCAATTCTTTTACAAGACCTATTCCACGGATAACATAAGCGAGATTTCCCCGGGGAAGCATACTACCTCCGGCGCTGACATTATTTTTAGAAATAGTTTCTGTGACCTCAGATAATGAAAGTCCATATTGTTCAAGTTTGTGAGGATCCAGCTCGATCTGAAACTGTGTGGTAATTCCTCCGAAGTTGGTGACATCGGCAACCCCTGAAACCTGTTTGATACGGGGAATGATGACAAATTTTTGTAAATCTGTCAATTCACGCAGGCTGTGGTTATTACTTTCGATAATATAACGGTATACTTCGCCGATGGGAGATGTTAGTGGATCCAGCCCCGGTTGTGCCCCGTAAGGAAGAGTTACATCAGATAACCTTTCCTGTATACGTTGTCTCGCCCAATAATCATCAACACCATCATCAAAAACCATTGTGATAATAGAAAGTCCAAAAGTACTTTTGCTACGCATCACATGCATCCCCGGAAGACCATTCAATGAACGTTCTAATGGAATAGTAATTTGTTGCTCCACTTCTTCAGCAGCAAGCCCCGGAACCTGGGTGACCACCTGTGAGGTGACATCAGCGATATCAGGATATGCTTCTACTGATAATTTTGTCCAGGAATAATAGCCAAAGAAACCGAGTAATAGAAAGAGGGCGAGCATCAGCCATCTTTTCTGTATAGAGATTGTAAGTAATTGCTTCATAGTTCTCAAGTTTTGTATAAAGTTTTTAGAAGAAACAGAGGTTCTGTCGGTTCTTTATACATTTTTTAATATCGTTTACATTATTTAGCATCAAGCATATAGATTCCACCTTCTGTCATAATTGTTTCTCCTACCTTTAATCCCGAGGTAATTCTTACTGTTTTCTGATCTGTTTCTCCGGTCGTAACCGAACGTTTGGTAAATTGATTTTTCCCGGTTTTTACCCATACATATTGTGAACTGTCCTGTTGCATTAATGCGGTGACAGGAATCATAATTGTTCTTGTAGGAGTGGTGGAGAAATTAACCGTGGCGTACATCCCCGGTTTTAATTTTCTGTCCGGATTATCGCATTCAATAAGGACTTTTATACTTCGGGTGTTTTCATCCACGATTTCATTAATATGATATACTTTTCCGGTAATATTCCGATCAGGATAAGCACTTACCTTAACGGAAACATGATCTCCCGTATTTACAAACCGGATGTCTTTTTCTTTTACATCCCCGGAAATCCAAACCTTGGACAATTCTGCGATGATCATAACCGGATCAGCATCTCCTTTCAAATATTGACCGTTAACTATTTTGTTGGAAATAATTTCCCCGCTGATCGGTGCTCTTACAATAAGTGGTCTTCCGATACCACCTCCTTTGCTGTTGTATACTTTCAGAGCTGAAGAGGCGTTGGAGAGGGATGTCTTTTTATTCTTAAAATCCGTTTCTGCTTCATCCAGCTCTTTCTGAATTCCCACTCCATGCTTTACCAGATCTTGCTGACGTTTGTAGTTTTTCTCGGCAAGCTGTACATCGTTTAAAGCATCAGTATAATCTTTCTGAACTGAAAAATAATCGGAAGAAAGAATTTCAAAAAGAGGGCTGCCTGCCGAAATATTCTGCCCCAACTGAATGAAAGATTTAGTGATCCTTCCCGAAAAAGGACTTGCAATTTCGGCATAATGATTAGGAATAGCCTGAATCGTTCCTGCGGATACTACACCGTCACTATGTTCCTGTTCAGCTACGGTTTCGGTTTTTATTTTTTTGAAAACAGGATTGTTTTCAGGAACAATGACGTCATTGCCTTTGATCAGGAGGTCGTGATCCTGAGGGGTTTCGTTTTTGGAGTTTTTACAAGAGGTAACCAATGCCAGAAGGATCATTGTTAATACTGTTTTTCTCATATAAGATGTTTATAATCACTAATTTAATTTTTCTATAGTATTTCAATTTAAAGTGATATTTTTTATGAAATATCTATAATCATAGTTCTTTATTGTTGCAAAAGTATTTTCATCCTTTGTAATAGTCTGTTAGAGAACCTTTAAAAAGCTATTAGAAAACTGTTAGAAAGGATGATTTGAATTTTACAGCCACTGTCCGAATTTTTTAATAAACCATTGCTTAACGAACTGAGTGAGGATACAATAACCTGTAAGAATTCCTATCAGATAAGGGAAATAGCTTAAAGGCAACGGTTCCATCTTCAGATATACAGCAATAGGACTGAAAGGAATCAGAATTCCGATGAGCATGATTAAACTGGTTAAAGCAACGACAGGCGTAGCAGCCCAGCTTTGAATAAACGGAATCTTTTTTGTTCTGATAATATGAACGATCAAGGTCTGGGACAGCAAGCCTTCCACAAACCAACCGGTCTGAAACAAACTCTGATGTTCGGGAGTATTGGCTTTGAAAACAAAGAACATCACAGCAAACGTTACATAATCAAAAATTGAACTCAAAGGACCGATATACAACATGAACTTTTTGATACTGTCGGCTTCCCATTTTTTTGGTTTTTCCAGAAAATCTTTGTCCATCGTATCCCATGGAATGGAAGATTGTGAAATATCGTAAAGTAAGTTCTGGGTCAGAATCTGCAGCGGAAGCATGGGTAAAAATGGAAGAAGCGCGCTGGCTCCGATCATGCTGAACATGTTCCCGAAATTGCTGCTGGCTGTCATTTTGATATATTTAACGATATTTCCAAAGGTTCTTCTGCCATAGATTACACCACTTCGCAACACCATTAAATCTTTCTCCAGAAGGATAATATCTGCACTTTCTTTGGCGATATCAGCTCCTGTATCTACAGAAATGCCCACATCAGCTTCCTTGATGGCTGCCGCATCATTGATTCCGTCTCCCATGAATCCTACGGTGTGCCCCTTCGATCTTAATATTTTTACGATACGTTGCTTTTGTAATGGATTTACTTTAGCAAAAACAGAGTACATATCCATATCTTTACTGAGTTCCTCATCGCTCATATGATCCATGGTGTCTCCCAACATAATCGTGTTGATTGGAATTCCTACATCGTGGCATATTTTTTTAGCAACAATATCATTATCACCTGTCACAACTTTCACTTCAACACCTAGCTTGTGCAATGCTTTTATACTTGGTTCTGCAGAAGGTTTCGCAGGATCCAGAAATCCTATAAATCCGGTAAGAATAAGATGATCTTCATCTGCGACAGAGTAATTTAAAGCGTGGTTTCCATCAAATTCTTTAATAGCTACTAATAATACTCTCAGCCCTTCTGCATTAAGCTTCTCAGACATTTTGATGATTTGCTGTTTCATAAGATCGTCCAGCGGGACAATATTATCATTTTCAATATGTAAACTGTGGTCTTCCCCGGGATCCAAAGCATATTTGCATAGAGAAAGCATTTCTTCTACTGCTCCTTTAGAGATCATGAGGTGTTTACCTTTGGAGGTATTGAGGATAACAGACATTCTTCTTCTTTCAAAATCGAAAGGAATTTCATCTACTTTCAGGTACAATTCATCTGCTTTCATCAGGTTATGAACTTCTGCATGGTCGAGAACAGCCTGGTCTAGTAGATTTTTAAGTCCGGTCTGGTGAAAACTGTTGAGGTAAGCCCATTTCAATACTTCATCATCTTCGATACCCCGAACGTTGAGGTGGGTTTCCAATACAATTTTGTCAAGTGTCAGTGTTCCCGTTTTATCGGTACAGAGAATATCCATTGCTCCTATATTCTGAATCGCATTGAGTCGTTTAACAATCACTTTCTTTTTACTCATGTTAACAGCTCCTTTGGCAAGATTTGCAGTAACGATCATGGGTAACATCTCAGGAGTAAGGCCTACGGCTACAGCGATGGCAAATAATAAAGCCTGCATCCAGTCTCCTTTTACAAATCCGTTGATCAGGAAAATAACCGGAGTCATAATCAGCATGAACCGAATGAGAAGGAAGCTTACTTTATTTACTCCGATATCGAATGCTGTTTCAGGTCTTTTGGAAACCAGACTTCTGCTGATGCTTCCGAAATACGTGAATATTCCGGTGTTTGTAACAACAACAGTGGCTGATCCGCTCACTACATTTGTCCCCATGAAACATATATTTTGCAGAGTGAGCGGGTTTTGATCTTTAGCATCCCGGATAGGGAATGCATTTTTTTCTACAGGTAACGCCTCTCCTGTAAGAATAGATTCGCTGATAAAAAGATCTTTGCTTTTCAGAATTCGGCAATCGGCAGGAACCATATCTCCGGCTGAAAGAATAACCATATCTCCGGGTACTATTTCAGTAATTTCTATTTCTTCGCTTTCTTTAAACTTTCTTTTGGTAAGGCAGCTTGTTTTTACCATTTTCTTTAAGGCTTCAGCTGCTTTATTGCTTCTGAATTCCTGGATAAATCTTAAGGTTGTACTAAACAGAAGCATTACCGAAATAATGATACTGGTACTAAGATCTTTTTCATTAGCAGGAGCCAGGATAACATCAATAAATAATGAAATCACAGCAATACATGCCAGAATATAATTGAAAGGGTTGAAAAAGGAATGGGCAAATTGTTTCAGCCACGAAGGTGCTTTTTGCATAGCAATTTCATTCTTACCATAAATTTTCAAACGATCTTTTACGGTATTTTCACTAAGTCCTTCTTCAGAAGTTTCCAGCATGGCGTAAACCATTTTTTCGTTCTCTGATGCAGCTTCTTTCAGTTTTACAAGAGCTGCTGAATTGAGATTTTTGTTGGTGGATTTTTTTAACATCGTTTCGATTGTTGTTTCAAATGTTATAAATCATTTTCAGTACCTATAATTTCCCAGCTTACCTTGATGACTTTATCTTCAATAGTCAGCCGGCTTACTGTTTTTTCCATAAAACTGTCCTGTGGAGTAGAAGCATGAACTTCTGCTGTAATGATGGCGTTTTCAGGAATACCGTTGTCATCGCTGGTAAGGGATTTTAATAATATTTTATCATTTCCGCTCAGAGACTGCATTAGCTGGACACGAATGTGGTTTTCTACTTCACTTTTGCATTTTATAGTGAGTAGATATTCGGTGTAATGGCTTCTGCTGCTGATAGTATTGCCAAGCTGGAGGCCTAATGGGCGAAGAATGAGATGAGTAAGGATGATAAAACTACTGGTTATAGCAGCTTCCAGAGGGTATCCCATTGCACTGAGCGCTCCTACAGATGCGGAACACCAGATTGTAGCCGCGGTATTGAGACCCCGAACGGTAAGTCCATCTTTCATAATAACGCCTCCGCCTAAAAAGCCAATACCACTTACAATATAAGAAGCGATCCTGCCAGTAGCATCACCTCCAATTCTGATGGAAAGTAAAACAAATGCAGCAGACCCCAGACATACCAGTGTATTGGTTCGCAGTCCGGCACTTTTCTGACGCCATTGTCTTTCGAAACCAATACTGGCGCCAAGAGCAAATGCTGTGAAGAGACGAAGTGTAAATTCTAATGTAGTCATGATCTTTCTGTTTTATAGCACCCAGCCCGTATACAGAAAGATATACTGTTGAATGCTTAGTTATTGTAATAATGTGACGGGATCGGTATCCATAGTGGGTTTTATTTGCTGCAAAGGTATTCTTCCTTGTAGAGAGGAGCTGTTAGAGAAGTCTTAGAATGTTATTAGAAAATTATTAGAAAAGATATAATTAGGCCTTGTAAAATAATAGGTGTATTTTTGATAGTATCAAATGATACTATAGCTCATGAAGCCACCTTATCAGATAACAAGTGAAATTTTAATGTTAATTGCTTCTATTTCGGAAAAAATCGGAGAAATCAATGCATCACTTTTATATAAGCGTGCTACAGAATTAAGGAAAAAAAACAGGATTAAAACAATTCAATCGTCGCTTGAGATTGAAGGGAATACACTTACAGAAGAACAAATTACCGCATTACTAGAGAACAAAAGAGTATTGGCACCTCAAAAAGACATTCTTGAGGTTAAAAATGCGATTAAAGTTTATGACTATCTTAATCAACTTAATCCTTATCGAATACAAGATTTAGAAAAAGCCCATTCAATTTTAATGAATGGTTTAATTGAGGTTCCTGGTAAATTAAGAACTAAAAATGTGGGGATTGTAAAAGGATCTAAAATTGAGCACATTGCTCCTGGTGGTGCAATGGTTAAAGGTTTAATAAAAGATCTTTTCGATTATTTAAAGAAAGATGATGACTTGCTATTGATAAAAAGCTGCGTTTTTCATTATGAGTTTGAATTTATTCATCCATTTATTGATGGAAACGGAAGAATGGGCAGATTATGGCAAACTCTGATTTTGATGCAACAGTATCCGGTTTTTGAGTTTTTGCCTATTGAGAGTTTGATAAAACAACAACAAAATGTATACTATAACAAGCTTTCCGAATCAGATAAAAAAGGAAATTCTACTCCTTTCTTAGAATTCATGCTTAGAATTATTTTAGATGCTTTAGAAGAAGTTTTGCAGTCACAAAACATTACGCTTCGTACTGAAGACAGAATTTATTTATTTAAAGATAAAGCAGGACCAATCAGATTTAGCAGAAAAGATTATTTGCAACATTTCAAAAATATATCTGCTCCCACAGCCAGTAGAGATTTGCGATGGGCTGTTGAGCAAGGTATTATAAATAAATTTGGGGAACAAAGATTAACGGAATATCAGTTTTTGTAAAATTTGCTTTGAAAAGTATGCTCTATAAACAAGTTGATATCTGTATCCATTGTAAAAGATAAAATTTCAATACATTTGAAGCAAACCACTTTATATTATGGATCCCTGCAATTTATAATTTATAGATACGTTTGTTTTTATCCCCGGAGATTCTGGCTTAAGGGACATTTTTTATGAATTATAAGTTTTACAAATGAAAAAATCAAATATAGCGATACCTGCGACGCTTTTGGCGATCATATGTGTGCAAGGTGGAGCTTCTATTGCAAAACAACTTTTTCCGGCGATTGGTGCTATAGGTACAGTCAGCTTAAGGATTGTACTTTCAGCTGTTTTACTCACTTTGATTAACCGGCCGAAATTTTTGGAATTTACCCGACAAAAATGGCAATATTGTGCGATGTATGGTGTTGGTCTGGCGGCTATGAATCTTATTTTTTATATGGCCATTCAACGGATTCCATTGGGGTTGGCTGTTACGGTAGAATTTGCCGGACCTTTATTTCTGGCCATTGCATTATCCCGTAAGCTGCTGGATGTTGTCTGGGCATTATTGGCATGTGTTGGGATATTGCTTATTGTGCCATGGCAGAATGATCATGTAGATCTGGTAGGGCTTGGGCTGGCTTTTCTTGCCGGAATGTTTTGGGCTGGTTATATTGTGATGGGTGGAAAAGTAGCTAAGATAATGGATGGAAGAGATGCTGTTACCACCGGAATGTTGTTTGCAAGTCTGGTAATCATTCCTTTTACGCTGTGGGATGGTGCCGTGTTTAATCTTACCCCTACTATTTTTGTAAAAGGTTTGGGAGTGGCCATCTTATCGAGTGCATTACCATTTTCTTTAGAAATTATGGCTTTGAAGAGGCTTCCGGCAAAAACATTCAGTATTCTGATGAGTCTGGAACCTGCATTTGCTGCGCTTTCGGGATTAATTTTTCTGGCAGAAGAGTTAAGTTTTTTACAGTGGATCTCCATCGCATGTGTGATAACAGCAAGCATTGGAACTACTATTTTTAGTAAAGTTTCGGGTAGCTAAAATTATTATAAACTTTATTAAAAAAGATTATAGAAATGATCCGGCTATGGAAACAATTTGAAATATTAAAATGTATTAGGCATATCAATAATGGTTGAGGAACTTTCGATCATTATTGATATGTTCGATATAGGAACCATTTTTAGTCCTATGTTAATCCTTATTATCTGGCCACCAGCTTGTACCATCGCATACAAAGTCTATGAATTGAAATCTATTATTACTGCCTTGTATATTTAATGTAGAACCATTATAAGACCAACCCGATGGTGCACCTGCATATGCTGGGGGAGCAATTCCGTTTATAGTAAAATTAATACCTCCTCCATATACATAGAATCTTAATGTTTTACCTTTAAATGCAGAACTTGGAGTTGGAAGAGTTAAATTATGTGATTGATCTACAAAATAGACATCTGATACCTGATTTGGAGAAAGATTAGTCATATTTGTAGTACCATTCCAGCTTAATTCTCCTCCAAATTTTGAAGTTGTAGAAATAACTTTTTGGATATTCCCATTCTGATCAGTCGTTAAATAATAGTCATTACTATTTCCTTGTGGAATTGTACGAACCCTTAGATTTCCGTTGACATCTAAAGTAGATGTAGGAGAGGATGTATTAATCCCTATCTGTGCTAAAAATAATTGAGGTAATAACAATAAATAAATAATCTTTTTCATTTTACGTGTTTTTTATTTTTTATCTTCAAAAATAATAAAATTCACGCTTTTAATGATTTTATTTTGTGTTTTTGTATGTATTTTGTGATATTATTTAATTTTTTAATATATTAAATTGGTTTTTGTTGTTTTTATAATATAAAACGGTAATTTGCGTTAAAAATAGATTATAGATCAAAAGAATTTACACTGTTATTTTGTTGTCTAGTTTAATAATAAATTTAAAAACAGTTGTGTTTTTATCCGAAAAAGCAACAATATAGGCATTATGAAGTTTCGTTATTTTCTCAGTTAGATAGAGTCCTATTCCATACCCTTTTTCTTTTCTGGAGGTTTCACTTCTGTAAAAAGGTTCGAAAATATGCTCAAGATCTTTCTGTGAAATGATGATTCCCGTATTGACGAAATTGATATGCAGGGCGTTCTTTTGTATTTTTACATCAATAAGACATAAATGTTCCGGTGAATATTTACATGCATTATCAATCAAATTATTAAAGGCTACCTGCAGCAGATATTCATTTCCCTGAATGACAAGTTGGTGCTCTTCCACGTCATGATCTATATTCAATGAAACTTTGTAGGCTGCATTTTCTTTCGTTGTTTTGGCATATGATTCCAGGAGAACTTCGTCAAGACGTATTTCGGAAAAACTGATTTCATTAGGATCATAGCTTGCTTTAGCCAGATCCATCAAACTGTTGGAAAGCTTAGCCATATTTCTGGCATCATCCAGTGCGTAACGAATGGTTTGCTGATATTCTTCCTTGGTCTGATCCTTTTCAGAAGCCAGTTCCAGTTCGGCAATGATGGCGGATAATGGGGTTCTCAGCTCATGTGAAATATTGGAAACAAAGTATTTTTGAGCATCAAACGAATTTTCCAGACGTTCCAGCATTTTGTTGAAATTCCCGGCCAGTTCATTGAGCTCATCTTTTTCACCGGTGGTTTTTAATCGTAACTGTAACTTTCCGGCAGTAATTTTTTTGATTTGATTCACCATTTCACTAAGCGGACTTAATGCTTTTTTTGAAAGCAATATTCCCGCAAGATAAATCAAGATCAAAATGCTGATGAATGCTATAATGCTAATAGTAAGAAGGTGGGTAAGATAGTCATAACCATATTTATCGTAGGAAGCAGCGGTAACGGCATAGGTCTTTCCATTATAATGATACACCATCCCGATCACCTGTAAGTTATCCATAAAGAAACTGATTTTCTTTTTCCGGAATATCCGGGAAAGCATCTCGGGAGTTTCCTTTACATAATCTACTTTGGCATCGTCATGGTAGATCAACCGGTTAGTAGTATCGTAGATGGCTACCTGAACTTCATTAAGGGTTCGGTTGTTGTTTTTATACAATTTGTGCATCTCTTGCTCGGGCAATGAACTCTGAAAAAATAGATCGGCCTTGGCAATCGCTTCATTTCTTAATTCGCTGTAGAAAGATTTTTCCCTGGCTTCTTTTGATGAATAATAAATAGAAATACTGTAAACACCCAGAAGCATAGCTGTGATTAAAGTAAAAAGCAGGGTAAGCCTTGTTCTTATTTTCATCTTTATATTTTTAGTTCATCTATATAATGCCTGTTTCGTAGTCTTTCTTCAGGATAAATCCCATTCCTGCTTTGGTATGAATGAGCTTCGTATCAAAGTCTTTATCTATCTTCTTTCGTAGATAATTAATATAAACATCAATAAAGTTGGTTCCTGTATCAAAATGAGTTTCCCATACTTTTTCAGCAATTTCGCTGCGTGAGAGAACCCGCTCCGAATTTTCCAGCATAAACTTAAGAAGATTAAACTCTTTGGGCGTTAATTTGATAGGAGTGTGATCACGGCTGACTGTCTTCTGTTCAAGATTCATCTCAATACCTTCGTATTTTAGGATAAAAACTTTTTGTTGCGTCTGCAGAGAAAATCGTTTCAGGAGAACTTTAATCCTTGCTACCAGTTCACGCAGCTCAAAAGGTTTGGTCATATAATCATCAGCACCGGCATCGAACCCTTCCAGTTTATCATCCGTAGTTCCGAGGGCGGTGAGCATCACAACGGGAAGGTTGGGTTTTAATGCTTTTATTTCATTGCAAAATTCAAGACCGCTTTTTTTAGGTAAAACAATATCGGTTACTACCAGATCAAAATTGGTTTGTAACGCCAGTTTCAAACCCGTTATTCCATCATAAGCCGTTGTTACTTCAAATTCAGCTTCCCGAAGGCCTTGCGTGATAAGTTTTGAAAGTCTGTCGTCGTCTTCAACTAGTAAAATATGTGGCATAAGAATGTTTGGAATGTTTTTGATTGATGTGAAGAATATCAATAACTCAATACTTTCCACAAATGTAATAAATTCTATTTTGTAATTTTGAAAACGAAATAATACTCAATGCAGGAATTTAAAATATCTTTTTCCCAAAACATAAAAAAAGTTATCGTGACAGGAACTCTGTTCTTTTTGATTTTACTATTAATAAATTGCAGCGCCACTCAAACGTCAAAGCTTAAAAATGGTGACTTATTGTTTGTTACCGCGAAAGAAACCGGACTTTCCGGTGCGATCAACAATGTAACTCAAAAGCAAAAAATAGCTTCTTTTGATCATATCGGTATCCTGGAAAAACAGGGAAGTACAATGTTTGTACTGCATGCAGCTCCAAAAGGCGGTTCTCAAAAGCAAACCTTACAAGAATTTCTCAAAGATCAGGAACAGGATGAGCAGAAAGTAATTGTTTACCGTTTAAAACCCGAATATCAGAAATCAATTCCGGCTGCTATTGAAAAAGCCAATCTCATGCTTGGGAAACCTTACAATTTTAATTATATCCTGGATGAAAATTCATACTATTGCTCAGATTTTGTTGAAAGAGCCTTTAGAAAAGATCATATTTTCAAATTGGAACCTATGACTTTTATAGATCCTAAAACAGGAAAGATCAATCTATTCTGGGAAGAGTTTTATCAAAAGAAAAATATAAAAGTGCCGGAAGGAGAGCCCGGTTGTAATCCTAACGGACTGGCAGGTTCAGAAAAAATAGAAAGAATTAAAGAACTGTAAATAGAGAAGAGAAGCTGATAAGGCTTCTTTTTTTTGTTAAAATTTAAAAAATATTAGTCTACTAATTTGGTGGACTAATATTTTTTTATATTTTTGTCACAGATTTGATGCAGAAAGCAATATGATCTGAATATGTTTAATCCCAAAATGTTTAGCAATGATTACACCTAATCCTAGCCTGCAGGTTTTACAAAATAAATTAAACCTGCCAAAAAAAGAATTGATTCTGGAAATAGAGTTGAATGGCAAAATGAAATTTGAACATTTAATGAATACCATCTACAATCAATTCGGGATTTGCCACAGAGTGTTATCAGCAAATGTGGAATATGTGAACGGATATAGTTTTGGTACGGTACAATTATACATTAATGTCAATTCAGAAGATTTTCAGCAACTTGATTTTTATCTGAATAAAAATAAACTTTTGAGTACAACAGTGGAGTATACCTGCAGAAAGTACTTATAAGGAGATTCATATAGTTTTAATTACGAAAGTGTCTGGTTTCTGATCGGGCACTTTTATTTTTTTATCAGATTGAAAGTAAGGCTAGAACATAAAATCTACAAAAAGGAAAATTGATGTGGATATTCGAGTTGAAGATGTAAAAATTCCATTCCTCCGGAGGGGTGGCAAAAATTCAAAGAATTTTTGACGGGGTGGTTTATAAAGCAAACAAAATCAATTTTACACAAAGTTTTACAGATTGGTTAACAAAAAAGCGCTCAGATGACTCTGAACGCTCTATGGTAATAAAAATAAGTTTTTAAATTCTTTCAATATCTGCACCAATGGCTCTTAGTCTTCCATCGATATTTTCATATCCTCTGTCGATTTGCTCGATATTGTGGATAATTGATTTTCCTTCTGCAGAAAGAGCAGCGATCAACAGTGCATTTCCAGCTCTGATATCCGGGGAAACCATGGTCGTTCCTCGTAACGGTGCTTCCTGGTTTAATCCGATGACAGTTGCTCTGTGTGGATCACATAAAATGATCTGAGCTCCCATATCAATTAATTTATCTACAAAGAATAATCTGGATTCAAACATTTTCTGATGAACCAGAATACTTCCTTTCGCCTGAGTAGCTACTACCAGAATAATAGATAATAAATCCGGAGTGAATCCCGGCCACGGAGCATCCGAAATAGTAAGGATTGAACCGTCAATAAATTTCTGAATTCTATAATGATCCTGAGCAGGAATGTAAATATCATCACCTCTTTGCTCAAGCTCGATTCCTAATTTTCTGAATGTATTTGGAATAACTCCTAATTGGTTCCAGTTTACATTTTTGATGGTAATTTCAGATTTTGTCATGGCGGCAAGACCAATCCATGATCCTATTTCTACCATATCGGGAAGCATCGTATGCTCAGTTCCTCTCAAATAATCAACTCCTTCAATCGTCAGAAGGTTAGATCCGATTCCTGAGATATTGGCCCCCATTCTGTTTAGCATTTTACACAATTGCTGAAGATAAGGCTCACATGCCGCATTGTAGATTCTTGTTTTTCCTTTGGCTAATGCAGCAGCCATTACGATATTTGCAGTTCCGGTTACAGAAGCTTCTTCCAGCAAGATGAATTTTCCTCTAAGCTCTTTTGCTTTTAAAGAATAAAAATATTCCTCTTCATCATAATTGAATTCAGCACCCAGTTCTACTAATCCCTGAAAGTGAGTATCCAGTCTTCTTCTTCCGATTTTATCACCTCCGGGAGTTGGCATATAAGCTTCTCCATAACGAGCTAACATCGGACCCATCAACATAATCGAACCGCGTAATTTGGCACCGTCTTTTTTGAATTCGTTGGATTTTATATAATCAAAATTAACTTTATCCGCTTTGAAAGTATAATCTCCCTGTCCGTTTTTAGTAACCTTTACTCCGAAGTCACCCAGAATTTCAATCAGTCTGTTGACATCGTGAATATCCGGTATGTTTTTAATTCTTACCTCTTCGTCAGTTAATAAAACCGCACATAGAATTTGTAAAGCCTCATTTTTGGCTCCTTGTGGAGTAATTTCACCCTGCAGTTTTTTCCCTCCTCTTATCTGAAACGTTCCACTCATTACTTTCTGTTTTTATGATTATTGTTATGCCTTTTTTTGTTTGTTTGATTTTTGTTATTGCTGTTGTTGTTATTACGGTTGTTATTATTGTTATTGCTTCGGTTGTTATTGCTGGTATAGTAAATCTTACTTTTTTCAAGCGAATCAATTCCCGTAAGGTCCAGTCTGTTTTCAGATAATTCCTTCAGATGACGGAAGATGACATCATCTGTTACGTGTTCCTTATTATATACATTATAAGATTTCTTCATATTATTGGCAATTACTTCGATCAGGGCTTCTTTCTCGTCGCCCGGCTCCAGTTCAATTGCTTTTTCTATTAATTGAAGAATACTTTTTCCGTAAAACTTAAAGTCACCTTGAAGTTTTGGATATTCCATTCTTTTTGGTTTTTCTGCCAGTTGCTCCATGGTAGGAAAAGGATAAGGAGATTCTACATCCAAATCATACTCTGCCAGAATAAAAAGATGATCCCAAAGTTTATGTTTATAATTTTCTTCGTCCCGAAGTTGTGGGTTTCTCTGACCCATAAAATCGATAATGGCCATAGCCATTTCGTTCCTTTCCTCTTTAGAAGAAAGTTCTTTACAGCGCTCAACCAACTGTTGTATAATTCTGCCGTATTCCGGCATATGAAGCTGAGTTTTTTGGGTATTGTATTCCATAGTATGCAAATATATGCATTAAAAGAAAAATTGTTTCGAGAATCTTGAAAATTTATGATTTTTTAATGAAAATGTAAGACACTTATTTTAATTGATTTTTTGAAAAAAGTAAAAATATTTCACTTAAAAATGAATTTGTTTTCAATAAAAATGTAACTTGGGTAGTAGATTCATAATTAAATAAGGCTATGAAAAAAATATATTTTCTTCTTCCTGTAGCAGCTTTAGCACTGGTTACCTCTTGTCAGGGTAATGATGAAATACTCAATAAGTCTCCGCAACAATTGGAAGTTCATGATAAAATTGTGAACGTGACGAATCATGATGGGAGACCATTCAGTACAGGAAAAGGATCGGGATCGATATCAGGGAAATTTGTAGCTGGTCCTGGTGGCGGAGTTTTAATGCAGGGGTTTTACTGGGATGTCCCTGAAGGTGGAACCTGGTGGAATACCATTAAAGATAAAGTAACCGCATGGTCCAATGCCGGTATTGGAGCGGTATGGCTTCCACCGGCTTCAAAAGCCCAGAATGGAGCCTTATCCATGGGATATGATCCAACCGATTATTATGATTTTGGAAATTTTAATCAAAATGGAAGTATAGAAACCCGTTTCGGATCCAGAACAGAGCTGGAAGCCTTCATTACAAAAGCACATGCTGAAAATATGCAGGTGTATGCCGATATTGTGATCAATCATAATAGCGGAGGCCAATCTGAAGCAAATCCATATACAGGAACCAATACCTGGACTGATTTTTCAGGAATTGCTTCAGGAAAATTTCAAAGAACTTACAATGACTTTTATAAAAATGCCTACGGGAATAATGATGAGGGTTCCTTTGGAGGATTTCCGGATCTCTGTCACGCCAATCCGCATGTACAAGACTGGCTGTGGGGAAGAGATGATTCAGTAGGAAAATACTATAAAAATGTGATGAAGTTCGACGGCTGGAGATTTGATTACGTGAAAGGTTTTGGGCCTTGGGTAGTCAATACCTGGAATTCTAAAGTAGGTGGGTTTTCTGTCGGAGAATTATGGGATTCTAATGTCAATACACTGGAATCATGGGCGAATAATGCAAACAGTTCCGTATTTGATTTTGCCGCTTACTATAAAATGGATGAAGCCTTTGATAATGGCAATTTAAATGTATTAAACGATGATATGATGTGGAAAAGAAATCCATACAAAGCCGTAACATTTGTTGCCAATCATGATACAGATATTATCAATAATAAAATGCCGGCCTATGCCTATATCTTAACCCATGAAGGATATCCGACAATTTTTTACAGAGATTATGAAGAATGGCTGAACAAAGATAGAATGAATAATCTGATCTGGATTCACAACAACAAAGCGACCGGAACAACCTCTATTTTATACACCGATAATGACGAATATATTGCAAGACGTAACGGCTACAACGGAAATCCGGGTTTGGTAGTGTATATTAATACCTCTTCAAGCTGGCAGGAAAGATGGATTGAAACCAACTGGAGCAGCCAGCAGATCAAAGATTTTACAGGAAGTTCAAGCTGGTATCCGACGACGCAAGGTGATAAGTGGGTGAAAATCCAGTGTCCCCCAAATAGTTATTCGATATGGTCGTTGAATTTATAAGCAAGAAAGGATGATGGATGGTTGATAATAGATGATTGATAATAGATGATTGATAGTGAGATCGTAAATACCCCCTTATTACCCAATCTTTGTCATTTCGACGAGGGAGAAATCTCATGATAGATTCTTCAAAAAACTTGACATTCTTTATACCTGAATAAACTTCTTCTTTTGCTGCTGATCCGGCAAGTAGCATTTCTGATTCGCCAGTTTCATTCTGTTTCTGGAAATAAGATCATATACTTTATCGCTTAAAAATGAAGGGAGAATCTTTCCCACAAAAGAAAGTTTGTAGATTCCGCCTAATAAATCTGCAATCTTCAGTACAGCTCTTGATTTGATGAAATAGTAGTGCTGAGGTTTCCAAAGGTACATCGTATTAAACTCTTTTGTTTCCAATCCTCTTTCAGACAAAAATTGCTGTCCGAAATCAGATTGCAATGAAGCAAACATAAATTGATCATTCTTATCTTTCTCCAGAATCCATTGCACCCAGAAATTACAAACTCCGCAGTCTCCGTCAAAAAATACAATATGCTTGTTCTTCCAATCTTCCATGATTTCTATTTATTGAACATAATTCCCCTTTCAGTATCTTCTTTTGCCATTTTGAAGTATTTGATAAGTTGAGCGCGCTGATCGTCCGTTAGTTTGGCATCCTGATGTCCCAGATAATAAGATTCCAGCGGCATTTCTTTTTTCTCAACCATTTCTATACATTCTTTCAGTTTATCAAGTTGCCTTTTAGGTTCATATACTGCAAAGGTAGAAAAATTAAGATGTTTCCTGCCTTCATTAATATGGTTTTTCAAAAACCATGAAGGGGGTGCAATATTGGAATACCACGGATATTTTGTTTCATTGGAATGACAATCGTAGCATGAAGCCCGGATAATCCTGGCAATAGGATCCGGCGTTTTTTTTATTTTCAGAAAGTCCATTCCGGGAGTAGGTGCCGGATTGGTTTTGTCAATCGGGAAAAACTGGATCATAATGAATGCCACGAGAATGATAACTAATACTTTTTTCATAAGGCAGGTATTTATGTTCTGGAATGATAAAGATAGATAAATTAATTTTTAAAGTAAAAATGAGCTAAGGACAAGGACTGGAAGCGGAAAATATGGAGTTCGAAGTACTGAATCACTTTTTTACAACGGACCTTCTTTTTTAAGAATAATGCAAGAGTTTTTTGGTTGGAGCTATTTGAAGTCAAAGTTTAGATCTTCTTTTTCTAACCATGCCAGTGAGTGTTGCAAAGTTGTTTTTCAATCTACAATAACTTCCTATTTCTATCTTTCCTCTTCCTTCTGCTGCTTACATTGAGTAATTCTAAATAGTGTTGATTATATACAGGTTGACCTAAAAAATGATTAACTTAATACCACAATTATGTCTCGGTTCGGATGGCGTTGGAAATATTATTTTATAGTTTTTAACTATCGTTGAAATAATTATTAATAGATTGTATTTATTGAATAAGCGTTGTAAGTTTGTCATGTTCTTACAACAAATAAAATTACTAATCAATATAAAAAATAAATAAACGACAATGGAAAAAGATTTGAATGACATCAGTAAATGCCCGTTTCACAACGGAACTATGAAAAAGAGTGTAGCAGGTGGCGGAACTCAAAATCAGGATTGGTGGCCCGATCAGCTAAGGGTAGATCTTTTGCGCCAGCATTCATCACTTTCTAATCCTATGGACAAGGATTTTGACTATGCAGAAGCATTTAAAAATCTGGATCTTGAAGCTGTAAAAAGAGATCTTCACGCCTTAATGACGGATTCACAAGATTGGTGGCCGGCAGATTTTGGTCATTATGGACCTTTGTTTATCCGTATGGCCTGGCATAGTGCCGGAACCTACCGTGTAGGAGACGGAAGAGGTGGTGCAGGTGCAGGACAACAGCGTTTTGCTCCTTTGAACAGCTGGCCGGATAATGTGAGTTTAGATAAAGCAAGAAGATTATTATGGCCTATTAAACAAAAATATGGCAGAAATATATCATGGGCGGATCTTTTAATTCTTACCGGAAATATAGCCCTTGAATCTATGGGATTCAAAACATTTGGATTCGCAGGAGGACGTGAAGACGTCTGGGAACCGGATTCCGATATATATTGGGGTTCAGAAAAAACCTGGTTAGGAGGTGATCTGCGTTATGCACACGGTTCTGAGGGTGTTGTAGAGGGGCATTCTGCGGTTCTTCCTACTGATGATAATGCAGACGGGGATATTCATTCAAGAAATCTTGAGAAGCCATTGGCAGCAGTACAAATGGGATTGATCTATGTAAACCCTGAAGGACCGGATGGAAATCCTGATCCTATTGCAGCTGCTAAAGATATTCGTGATACTTTCGGACGTATGGCGATGGATGATGAGGAAACGGTAGCTTTGATTGCCGGAGGACATACTTTTGGTAAAACCCACGGTGCAGGACCGGCAGATAACGTCGGTAAAGAACCTGAAGGAGCAGGAATTGAGCAGCAAGGACTTGGATGGGCAAGTACTTATAAATCAGGAAGCGGAAGAGATGCTATTTCCAGTGGTCTGGAAGTGACCTGGACAGAAACGCCAACAGAGTGGAGCAATTATTTCTTTAAAAACTTATTTGAAAATGAATGGGAATTAACAAAAAGTCCGGCCGGAGCCCATCAATGGGTAGCAAAAGGCGGTGCAGAAATTATTCCTGACGCATTTGATTCTTCTAAAAAGCACAGACCAACGATGCTGACCACGGATCTTTCATTGAGACTCGATCCTGTATACGAAAAAATTTCAAGACATTTTTATGAAAACCCTGATGCGTTTGCCGATGCATTTTCAAGAGCATGGTTTAAACTTACTCACAGGGATATGGGACCTCGCGCCCGCTACCTCGGCCCGGATGTTCCTCAGGAAGAACTGATCTGGCAAGATCCTATTCCTGAAGTGAATCATGAACTGGTAGATGCTAATGATGTACAAACTCTTACATCTAAACTCTTACATTCTGGATTAAGCATTTCTGAACTGGTCTCTACGGCATGGGCTTCTGCATCAACTTTCAGAGGAAGCGATAAACGTGGTGGTGCCAATGGCGCAAGAATAAGGCTGGAACCTCAGAAAAACTGGGAAGTCAATAATCCTGCACAATTGCAAAAAGTGCTTGGTGTACTGGAAGGAATTCAGAAAGAGTTCAATGATGCTCAGATTGGAGGAAAGAAAATATCGTTAGCCGATCTTATTGTTTTAGCAGGAAACGCAGGGGTAGAAGCCGCTGCCAAAAATGCAGGACAAGACGTGAAAGTACCTTTTGCTCCCGGAAGAATGGATGCTTCGCAGGAACAAACCGATATTGAATCTATGGGGTATCTTGAACCTTTTGCAGACGGATTCCGTAATTATCTGAAAAGAAAATTTACCGTTTCAACAGAATCATTGTTGATTGATAAGGCTCAGTTATTAACGCTTACAGCTCCTGAGCTAACTGTTTTGGTAGGAGGGATGCGTGCATTGGATACTAATTTCGAAGGTACAAAACATGGAGTATTGACCAGTCGTCCCGGTGCTCTTACCAATGATTTCTTTGTGAACCTTTTGGATATGGGAACCCAATGGAAAGCGATGTCTGAAGATAAAGAATTGTATATGGGAAGCGACCGTTCAACAGGTCAGCCAAAATGGACAGCCACACGTGCAGATCTTGTTTTCGGTTCCAATTCTGAACTGAGAGCCGTTGCTGAGGTATACGGAAGTGCTGATGCGCAAGGGAAATTTGTAAATGACTTTGTAGCGGCATGGACCAAGGTGATGAATCTGGACCGCTTTGATCTGATCTGATCTGATCCATATAAAGAAGGTGATTATATGCAATTTTATAGTAATACTGATGTCTTAGTTATTATGCCTCTGTCATTCTGAATACAAACTGAAGGTTTGCGAACGTAGTTCAGAAGTGAAATGAAGAATCTGCCATATATGAGATTCTTCCTTCGTCAGAATGACAATGCTGTAAAATTATATATAGTCTCCATAAAGAAAAATACTAATGAAGACAGCAGTGATGCTGTCTTTGTTTTTTGAGTATCTTGGCAATTAAAACAAATCAGCTATGCATACCAAAGAACTCATCAACAGAGTCGTTTCCATTAGATTAAAAAATAAAGCCCTCCTTGAGGGAATAGTGATTGATGTATCGGAGGATTGGTATTATTTAAAATATATTGCTGTTGACTATGTAATGGATGGCTTTGTACTGATCAATCGAAGATATATTAATCAGGTTGAAATACCGGATGATAGTGGTTTTAAAGAAAATATAATGAGATTAAAAGGGAGTATTGATGGAGAAAGCCCCAGTCTCAATATAGATAGTCACGTAAATTTACTATTGGATCTACAGTTTAAAAAGAAGATGATTAAACTGGAACTTAAAAATCCGGATAAATGCTACATTGGTAAGATCAATCTTGTCCGGGAACATTCAATTAAAGTTCATTTATTCAGTTGGAATGCCAAGTGGCTGGGCGTAGAAAGTTTTTTATTTAAAGAAATAAGAGCCATTTATTTTGATAACGATTATATCGATTCTTTACAACTGGCATTGCCTGTAATTTCAGATTCTGAGTGAAATTTATCTGCTAAATTACAATATGTATTTCCTGATAACTACGATTGCTTTTCTGACTTCAGCTTCATAATTTCATCAATTAATAAAGGGATCATATTCCTTGCCATCGCAATAAAATCCTGATCCTCGGGTTTTATGTTTGTAAACTCTATGTTATAGTCTCTGTCCTCCTCTTTACCCGTCATGATAAAACTGGAACCTGAATTAAAATCTCTACCTTCAATATAAGAAGTCCAGGGAGAAGCGGTTGCTTTATTGCATATTTCAAGAATATTTTTTAACTCTAATTCTGTCATAGTTTATAATTAATTGCAATGTTATTTTCAACTTATCGTAGGTAAAGATAGAAAAGGAGGGAGCTTATGGGAAGTAATTATTAAAAAAATGCCACACGAAAGGATTCGTGTGGCAGCGGGGGGTAAGCTACCAAAGTCTGCTAAAGAACAAATCTATTTTGTTTATAGTGAGAACGAACGAGGCACTCACACTAGAGGGGACTTTGCTCAGTGTTTTTTTAATTCTATAATCTTTTTATAACAATTCTCCCCGTTGTGGTAACCGAAGCAAAGTACAATATTCTCATCTTTTTTTTCAAAAAAAGTAGTATAGGTCATATCGATATCATTCACATCTTCTGGAAAGGCAATTAAATCTTTATCTAAATTTAAATAAAAATCAGAAAACTTTATTGAAGAACCATCTAATTTATATTTCGAATTGTAATTCAATAATTCCTTCCCCTTTATATTGTAAATCACTCTGTTATACATTCCATCCTTTTTAATTGTTAGAGTGTCATATGTATTCTTGTATGATATGGGTGAATATTTCCCATATATATCTTCATTACTAATATTTTGGCACGAAAATAAAAAAGGTAATAAAATTAAACTTATACTTTTTTTCATATTTATTAAATTTAAGATGTTCAATTTAGAATCTAGGTTTTGTTAATGTAGATGGCGGTGTTATAGCTTGTTTAAAAACGTTCTTTAAGGTTGGGTTGACTGCTTTTTGTTGAACTTCGGAATTGCTTTCAGTCCATATATAATTCTGATATGTATTTCCAAAGCTATTTACCTTCCCATCGGTTCTTTCAAAATTATTTACTGGTAATCTATAAAACAATGATTCTTGTGACTTAGAATCAGTCATTAAGAAAAGTGTCTCATCTGCTAATTTATACCAAGATACATTTGATCTTCCCCACATTTGCTCATACATATCAAAATTTGCTGTTATGGGGTTAGCTTGAAGATAATTCATTTTGACAACTCCTTTTGAATTTTTTGAATTTAGTACATCCTGTCTTGCTAAAGAAGAATATGGAGACGATACCTTATTTAGAGAAGCAACAGGTCCATCATTAGAATCATTAAAATCACTAAATAGACTGCGAGCAGGTCCACTTCCTCCAAGATATTCACCTGTTATAGTTCCCCATCCTACATCTTTTCCTCTATGAGTATAACCACTAATAATAGATTCTCCGCCTTTAATAATATTTGAAGCTCCAGTTTGTCGACTAACTACTTTAGTGTCTCCATTTCTTTGATGGTAAAAATCTATTTTATTTCCACCTAAATTACTAATCATCTTGCCATTCTTATCATACTCATTAAATGGTTCTCGTCCATCAGGATCAATAAATCTTATTGGGTTATTAAATGCATAGTTATAAGGACTATGCCTTGTCATCTTTTCAGCCAACGGATCCACCACGCCCCATCTTCCCAAGTCCGGCATATACATTCTCGCTCCATAATCATACATTCCCGTCTCTTGCAGCTCTTTCCCATTATACTTGTACTGATACGCATCATTCCCGCTCAAAGTATTATACCCTTCATGCTTTAATCCAAACGGATAGTAATTGCTTTCCTCAATGATCTCTATTTCCTGATCCGCCGTTCATGTAGCTTAAGCGTACATTTCCTAAGTGATCTGTATAATTGTAAATATACTTATTTTTGAATTGTTAAAATAACAAAATGCCACACGAAAGGATTCGTGCGGCAGCGTTAGGTATTTGAAAATAAAAGCCTCGCTATTGCGAAGGTTTATTTTTTATGTTGGAAACGAGCGAAGATATTAAATTATTTAAATACTATAATTAATGCCATAATAAAAAGGATCACATATATAAAAATAGGAATTAAGGGATAATATATTTTATCATATTTTCTTTTCTTATAAAGTATTATAAAAAACAATATAGAGACAAAAATGTTTCCAAACACCAATATTGGGATGATATTAGTATGAAACTCGTAATATAATTTTCTATTTAGATCATATTTAAAAACAAAATGAAATATCAAATAAATAAAAATATTTACTAAAAAGAACAGTAGTGGTATAAATTGAATTTTATTTTTCATTTTTCATTATTTAATAACCGGTAAAATTAAATCCATCAAAAATGGACTTTTGGTCTGCAGCAGTATCTCCCATATTTCCTCTCATTAATTCATTTAAATTTGAACCAAATTTAACTGCATCTTTATCAAAACCATTTAAATGCATCCATCCTCCCCACATATAATTTCCTCCATCATATAAATTATACAATGTGTTAGATTCTCCAAATCTAAAATAGTCAGTTGTTTCATTTAAAGTGTCTTGCCAAGGTCTTCTTCTATCGGTATTATATTCTGGATATATATAATTAGGACCTAATGCAGATGTAGCAAAATCGGCTTTACCATAAGATTCTTTTTTAGCTATACCCAGAGCTGTAATTTTATGACTCATAGCGTTATCCGAATCGCCCATTCTTAATGCATCTTGAGCTTTCATATTATATCTTAATGCATCAAAACCAGCAGTTTTCATAAATTGAACTAAACGTCCTTTAGATATTTGATGGTATAGCTGATCTCCTTTATAATATTTTCCAGGTTTTAGACTATTTTTATCAACTTCTTTAGGATCATTAAAAAACAATTGCTTCCCTTTTTCATCAAAAAATCGATTGGGCTTATTATTATGCACAATATTTGTTATCTTACCTTTGCTATTAACAGTAATATCATCAGAAGGAACGAAGCTGTCATTAATAAAATCATTTATTGTCCATTGTGCAAGAGGCTTTCGTCCATCCGGATCAATAAACCTTATAGGATTATTAAACGCATAATTATAATGAGAGTGACGACGCATTTTCTCTGCAAGAGGATCTACCACACCCCATCTTCCAACATCCGGCATATAGAATCTCGCGCCATAATCATACATTCCGGTCTCCTGAAGCTCCTTCCCGTTGTACTTATACTGATAAGCAGTATTCCCGCTCAAAGTATTATACCCTTCATGCTTTAATCCAAACGGGTAGTAATTACTTTCCTCAATGATCTCTATTCCTGACCCGCCGTTCATGTAACTTAATCGTACATTTCCTAAGTGATCTGTGTAATTGTAAATATACTTATTTTTTACATAATCAAAGTAGCCTTCTGAGGTTGGGAAGAATTGTAATGTATTGTTCTCATACTGGAAACCGGTCAGATAATCTACGACTTTACTTCCTGCGGTTTTTTTCACCTTTACTCCATCAGCACTGTATAGATAAGATGTATTGCCTTGTGGAGAAAGGATATTTTGAGGCAGGTTCAGATAATTGTACCGGATGGTGAGTCCTTTATCTTCCTGAACGGTCATATTCCCGTTATCGTCGTAAGCAAAGGCTTTTCCTCCAATAGGATATCCTGAAGGGTTTTCAGAAATATCACGTACTTTGGTTAAGCGGTTTCCTGTGTACTCGTATGCCAGATCATCCATGTTTTCGGGAGCGGTATATCCTGGGAACTGTCTGCCTTTTCTTTTCAAACTACCAATATTCCCATTGAGATCGTAGGTCAGGGTTTCGGTATATTCTCCCCGGTCTAAGTTCATGGCATCCCAAAGGCGGCCTTCTTTCAGTCGGTTTAAAGGATCATATTCGTAGGAATAATTTCTTAGTACGGCATCAGTTTGGGTGATCCAGGCTGCCTGGGAAATATTTCCGTTGTATTTGGCCGTTCCGCTGAACTGGGCATTAGGATTGTTGTATCTTAACTCGTATGCAAAAAGCTTGGTAAGCAAATTGGAAGGCTCGTTAATTTTGGTCAGCCAACCCCGGATGTTATAGGCATAATTAACACTTTGTAACGGGCTTCCTGTGGTGTTTCCTACATTTTTAGTCTGCAGTTGTCCCAGCTCGTTATATACATTCTCGGCAAGAAGTTCCTTGTTGGCTCCATTTACCTGATGCCAGTGTCTTACCATTCTTTCCTGATGATCATACTCAAAAGATTCTTTAATACTGATCTCGGTATCATTCTGAGTTCTTTTATGAAAACTAAGCGTATAGTTTGGTTTTCCTGAGAACTTCAGCAGACTTTCCGTTCTCGCATAGCCACCCAGATGGTTGATTGAATGCGATCCTATCGCCCTTCCTTTGAGGTCATAATAGGTATAGTTTTTTGTCCAGTTATCATCTTCAATATTTTTCACCAGGCTGACAAGAGGAAGGCTATTGGTACTTCTTCCGTCAGAGGTTGGTGTTGCCGTTAAAACAGGTTCTCCCTGTATTGTAGCAGGAAATGAAGGATTGAAACTGTATCCCGGATAAGAGTCATAATAATTCAAAGACAATAAGGTAACCCAGGTAGGAGACTTAGGATAGGTGATGTCGGAATTACTATAATACACATCCATTCCCTGTCTGTTAAAAAATGAAGAATTTCCCCGATCTACACTATTGCTGCCAAATGTATTGGCTTCAGTTTGTTCCTGAGACCTTGTTCCGCCGGTGTTTATCCCTGTATAGGCCACTCTTCCAAATTTATCGTATTTGGTATACAGCCAGTGACCTTTTGCATTTAAATTGGCATCCTGGGTAGCTACTAATCTGTCTTGCTTATCATAGACCATGTATTCCCAGCCTTTTCCCGGAAGCTTTTTCTCTACCAGTCTACTCCTTCCGTCATAGCGATATTGATAACACAGATCACTCAGTAAAGTCTCTGTAATGGGTTTGTTGATTGCCTGAGGTGGAAGAACAAAAGCCAGCTGGTTATATTCATTATATACATAGTAGGTGTCTACATGGGTGTAAACATCCAATACTTTTCTGACGAGTATGGTTTGGCCTTGTCCGTTTTTAAATTCAATAGTTTCATTTCCTTCTTCATCTTTTATCGTGTTTTTATATAGCTGATTGGGTAAGTAGGTTGGAGAAGGAGCTAAACTCAATACCGTTTTAGTGGCTCCATTCTCCCATGTTGTAGAGGTAACATGTTGATATACTTCACCAGCTACATTGGCATCATATCCAAAGGTAACCGGCTTATTCTGCCAATCGGCTCCTGGATTTTTAACATTTAAAACCCGGTCAAGAGGGGAGTTTTCCAGTGTTTTATGAGTAAACGGAGATGAATCATTAATCCCATTGGATTGATAATAAGCAGTAGCACTGCCTTCTACTCCGGACTGGATATTCCCATTTTGTGAAGATATGGGTACGGGAAGCCAGGAATCTACCTGACGGCCAAAATTGTCATAAGGAATGGAAGTAACAAGATCCTTTCCTCCAGGGGTGGATTTGATGCCGATATTTTGCTTGGGTCTTCCCAATCCGTCAAAGAACTGGATGTTTTGTATCTGTTGTAATGCCGGATTTGAAGTCGTGGTGGGAACCAGGTATTCCCGGGTATAAATATAATTTTCACTACCGGATATATTGGTCGTGGGATCTACCGTCACAGGAACATACGGGTTGTTCCCTGAGTTATTGGTGGATCCCAGATAGCCTCGGAAGGTTCCGCTCGCAGAACCGAAACTGAATCCCGGGAGCAGCCGTATGCTGTGGGGATCTGAGACCTCTGTATTAGGAGTGGGTGAGGAATTCAGAACGATCTGGCCGTAATGAAGCACACTTCCTGCTAATAAAAGGATTGAATATATTTTTTTATTCATGGTTGTTTAGTTAGTAGGCTTTAGGGTAAGAAATTGCTTTTTTAGCTGTTCTACTTCCTGATGTAGTTTTTTAAGTTCTGCATTTTCTGTTTCCAGTTGCTGGATTCTTTCCTGCTGATTTTTCAGTTGTTTGTTTTGTTCGATGCTGTATAAAGTCAGTTCTTCAACTTTTTGCAACAACTGAATCTGGAAGCTTCCGATGTTCACTCCTTCTTTTTCCATTACTTTTGCGGAAGCAATTTCCGGAAGGTGTTTTTTCTCTTTGATATGTTTCTCCACATCTTCTAATTTGGGAAGATCGTAAGTACTTTCAAAAACGAAATCGGCAGTTGGAGTATGGGTAATTTTAATTTCTTTGGCTTCCAGTTTTCCATTCAACAGGGCGTTTCCGTTGGGAGAAATCTTCAGAAGTTCATTCATAGTTACCGGAGAATTGAGGGCAACTTGCTGGGATGGCGTAGCTACAAATTTAAATCCTTCATTATCCAGAGTAACTGCGGCTTTTACAAAATTCAATGTTCCGTTACTGGATAGCCATCCTAAATTTGCAGGGTTCGATTTTACTCCAAAGCTCATATAGGTAGATGCTGAGCTTCTGAGGGATCCCCAGTTATTCAGAGAACCGTCTACATATCGTATGGCAAGAGCATTGATCCCTTCTGTACCGCTACTAGCTCCGGTCATAATATTTCCCGAAATATCAAGTCTTTCAACAGGCGCAGAGGTTCCGATTCCTATATTCCCATCCTGAAGGATTGAAAATCTTTCAATAAGGTTGGTAGCACTGGTGTTATCATTCACTAAAATCGAGAATTTGGAACCATATTTATTTCCTGTCTCTTCTGTAGCGGTTATTCTTGCCTTGGGTGAATTCTGGTATCCTGCAAATTCTAATGTAGGATATTTGGGATTGGAAGAAGAAGCACTTGATCCTCCAGTGGAGATTGTTATTTTACCTCCGTTTTGATCACCGACCTCCAGATTGGAATGTGGATCCTGAATACCAATTCCTACATTTCCATCTTTGAATATCTGGATTCCCTTTCCCGCTGATGTTTCCATTCTTATCCCTCCATGCCAATTGATTTTAAGACCATCAGAATTTTGAACAGGATAATGACCTATGGTATAGTTGACAGGATCTGAGTTGCTATATAATTTATCAAATGCGATTTCCTGAGCGTAAGCAACAGAAGCTAATGTTAATGCTATGGTTGAAAATAATCTAGTCATAATTTTTGTTTTTTTATTGTTTGTAGTTGTATTTAAATTCTTTTAATAAGTTGCCATCTGCATTGATCACTTTTTCAAGTCTGCCTGCAGAATCATAGAGATAACTCTCTCTGATTCCTGATGGTGGGGTGATGCTTCTGACTCCAATGAGCGGATCATAGCTGTAGGTAGTGATTTTATAACCGGGTAAATTGTCTTTGAATGTTTTGAAAGCATTCAACAAATTCGTTTCATCATTATTTGTTCCTGCTGTGGCATCCGTCTCAGAAGCCGCGACAATAGCATTGATAAAAGAAGAATTAATATCTGCTAATTTTGCATTTTCAATTTTGGCAATAGGCTGAGTTTGATTGTAACCCCAGATGATTGTTGTTGAGATACCATCTTTGGTGGTGTATTGTTGGAGGTTGCCTTTAGCATCGTATTTGTCATAGGTGGTCTCGGTGGTAGATAAAATACTTTGTGCATTTTCAATATCGAAGGATCTTACTAATAATGGCAGTACCAAATTTCCAGTTTGTATAGTTGGAATAGAGGTGTTATAAACGGTTTCTGTTTTTGATAAAATTTTTGTTATACCGTTAATTGTTTTTGAGCTAATTGTTTCTAATGGAGTATCTAACTTATTAAGCAATGTAAGTGCTGTATTATTTGTATCTTGCGGGTATTTATTATAAGATGTTATTAAGTAATTACCATCAGGAAAAGTTGTCTTTTGCTCAGTTAAATACAAATGTTTTGGACTATTATATAGGTATTCTGTTTTGCTAATCAATTTTTTGTCGTTCAGATATTCAATAACCTCTTTATATGAAGGTCTGTTAATTGAGTTTAATATCTGGACAGTGAATACTTCCTTTTTAGGAATATAATATCCATTATTGTTTTTTTCAGTAGTTCCTATTTTAAAAATACGAAACTTTGAATCAATAGCTTTATAATTAGCATAATTATAATTTTCTTCAAGTAGTTTTACTCCGTTATTATCGTAAATATATTTGTGACTGAGTGTACCTCTTCTATTGTCAAAATCAGTGTATGATCTGCCAGGATAAAAAGAATGTTTAGAAAAAAAAGAATCATTTGAGTATTCATACTCATTAGGATATTGGTTGGCATCATTAAAGATATACTCAGTCTTACCATTACCCTCTATCTCTTCAATTACTCTAGCATATCCTACATAAGAATTTTGAGTTAATTCAATATTTGCTTTACTATAATTGTAGGTTTGGAAAGTAAGATTTTTATTTCCAGAATTCCATAACATTAAATCAGCTATTTTAGGAAAGTTTAAAATTCCTCCGGAGGATTTTCCATTTGTTGTTGTGTACTTATATTTTTTAATAATTTTATTTCCTTTTTCATCATCCAATATTTGATGTTTAATTCTTGCACCAGGAGATAATATATCAAAATTGTAAAAATTAAACATATTGTTCTCATAATCAAATTCTGCACTTCCACCAGTTGGATATGTTATTTTAGTTAATAACCCATTTAAAGAGTAGTTTGTAGGTGAAATATTAACTTCACCATTAATTTTAATAAATTCATTTCCAATAAATGCATTACTTTGGAAAGGGATAATGGAAAGTCTTCTTTTATTTGGTGAAAAAGTAAAACTGGGAATATTAGTTGTTGAATTAGATTGTCCATTATAATATCCCATAAAATCTTTACTTTTTGAATCTATACGTGGAATGTTGATTGATTCATTATATTTAAAAGTATAGCCTTGTGTTCCTTGCGGATTTATTTTTAGGTCATTTATTTTATCTAATTTAAGTCGATAACATTTTGTATCCATTGTTTCAGGTAAACACCCGGCATCAGAACTTTTGAAGTAGGAATAATTAAAGGAATAATGTTTAATTATATCTCCAGCATTGTTCTTAACTTTTATCTCTGTTAATGCTTTAGGATTAATTTTATCCTTTCTTTGTAAATCGTAAAAAAATAAAACCTCTCCTTTTTCCCAAGTTATTTTATCTAAGATTTGTTGTTGAGTAGTTTTGTACATGTTCTCTGAAAATGGATCAACACCTTTCCATAAGACATATTGTGGGTCTTCATTGTAATTGTTAGGAGGGCCGGCTACAGGTGTGTCTTTAGCTCCCCAAAATGGACCAGTATTTGCAATGAAATTATAATAGACACCTGTTTCTAGATTATTATAAATTTTATTTACTTCATTAATATCTGTCTTTGCTAGATCCATATAGTTTAATTGCTTTTCGTATTCAAATGTAAATACAGGCTTATATGTGAAATTAACCTCTTTATTATTGGTATCTTTGATTCTATCTAAATGCCAAGCACCTTTTTTTATTTTATAAGTACTTCCAAAATGCCTTAGATTAGGATAACCTACATGATTATCTCCTCGCCAATAACTACTATTTATATCGTAGAATACTGGAGCAGACTCATTAATATCAAATGTTGAAAATTGATATTTAATTCCTTTTTCATTACTTATATTAAAATTACCATAATCAATGCTTTTAGTACGCATAAGCCCTGGAAGTCCGTCAAATCCTCTTATTTGGTAGATTGGATTATCAGCGTTTACTCCATTGTTAGAACTAGAAAAAATATAGCTATATTCAATGTTTGGTACAGCATCTTTATAATTAAATCCGGCAAAATCTTTTATAGATTCAACATTAAAATTGTTATAATAAACATCCTCTATTTTGACTGAACTTCCATCTAAAAGAATAGCTTTATATGGTTGTAAAGGACTGTATTGGCTGAAGTTTCTTTCTAAATGAAAGCGGCTGGAAAGACCTGGAGCTTGAACTAAAAATAAATCTGGTAAAGCATCATCGCTGAGATTAGAAAGTATTGAGCCCTGAATACTTGAAAGTTTATCACTAAGTCTTCTGAGATATCCTAATCTTAAGACTTTCGCCTCAGTAAATTGGAGATTTATATCATCGCAAGTTCCATTATTTCTACATGGTGTGATCTCTGCTTCAGAATCAAAATCATGATCATCAATGTCTCTTACAATCTTTGTGAGACTTCCACCAGACTGAAGGCTCCATCCCCATCCTACATTCGATGCTATTTCTTCAACTTTATTAGCCCCAATATCATATTTTAAGCTGATAGGGATTTCAATATCTCCGGTTTTAATTGTATAAAGTGGAATTTCAACGTCGGGTTTTCCTGTATATAGATTAATGGGAAGGAAATTAACTTTATGAAATAAAGAGACTTCAGGAGTCGCTATTAATCTGTTGAAAGAATCTTTTTTATCAAAAGTTGATGGTATAGCCATCACATCTTCAATTTGACCAAAACTATGTTGAAATACTACTAAAAAAAATATTATTGCTGTATTTTTCTTCATATTTAATTTTTTATCAATTTAGCATTCGCCGTTTTATCACTATCCGTTTTTATCACCACCAAATAAGCTCCCTGCACCAAAGCCTGTGTATTAATCTTAGTTACTTTATTCTTTGTTTTCAAGCTCTGAAGCTGTCTCCCACTCATATCATAAAGTAAAATATCCGCTTCCTTAAAATCAAAACCGATTTCCACATACGCATAATCTGAAACAGGATTTGGATAAATCTTGATATCATATTTTGCGATCAGTTGATCTACTTGCTTGTCGCCCAACTTTATAATCTTCCAGTTTTCCTTTCCTAGTTCTGTAGCACTTGTTCCGGCTAATATGATCGAACCATCTCTGTTTAATTTCAGGTCTGCCAGTCTTTCCTCTTTTTGTCTGGATTCTCCATTTACATGTTTTCTCCATTGCTCATTTCCGTTTCCATCCAAATACAACATCCAGAAGGTTTCATCGTCTTTTTCAACTCTTCCTTCAGACTGAGTGTAGCCGCCTAAAAGAATCCCTTTTGTAGACTCCCCGCTGATCACATTCATTCCCATTAGAATATCTCTTTTTCCAAAGGTGTAGGATTTCTGCCATTGTTCATCACCTCTTTCATTCAAAGAGATGAGCCACAGATCAGTTCCATCTTCAATACCTACTGATTTATTTCCCGATCTTTCCGATCTGGATTCTCCACCGATAATGAAACCGTTTGATGTTAAGGCTAAAGTTCTGATGTGATCATCACCTTCACCACCAAAGTTCTTTTCCCATTCAACTTTACCGTTTTTATCCAGTTTTACGATCCAGTAATCACCCTCACCAAAATTGCCGCTGGCTTTTGGCATCTGGCTAATGGCTATTGAGCTCGATTTTGTACCAGACTGCTCTTTATTGCTCATTACTGATTGCTGATTGCTAATAGCAGTGCTTCGGGAATAAATTCCCAGTAACGCTCCTCCGTCTTTAGTAGGAATCATTTTCTCCACTTCGTCTAAACCTCTTCCTCCTAAAATCAATTGAGAAAGTTCTTTTCCATCTTTGTCAAGCCTGGTAATCAAAACATCTTTTGAACCATACCCTTTCAATTTAGAATCCTGAGCGGAGACGAAGGATCCGGCAATAAAGAATCCCAAATCTGTGGTTTGAATAACTGCCCGGGCCTCTTCATCAGAAGAGCTTCCCAATGTTTTTTGCCACAACTCATCACCAAACTCATTGATCCTGATGATCCAGATATCAGATCCTCCTTTCGAATCCTCTTTTTTATCAAGTCCTTTTCCTGAATAAGAAGTTCCGGCAAGCAGGAACCCACCATCCTGAGTGGTTACTGTAGATGATAAATAGTCGTGGTTTTGTCCTGAGAAATACTTTTCCCAGACCTGCTCACCTTGCTGATTGAGTTTTACCAAATGAAAATCATAACCGTTATTGAGCCGCTGGCTGCTGGTATTTGACGATTGGCTTTTTGACTGGATAGAACTTCCAGTAATAAGGTATTGCTGATCTATAGTTGTAGTGACCTGGCTTAAGAAATCCTGGGTAGAGGATTTAATGTCTTTGTGCCAAACGACTTCCTGGGCAGACAGACCCCAAAATGCACATAAAGTATATGCGCCGAGATAAAGTTTCTTCATTCCCGTGTTGTTTTTTAATTTAAATTTTTGCGAATTTAACGTTTTTTAACGCTCTCCCAAGCTCTTGTTAAAGTGAATTAATATGAATTATATCACAGGCTTAAGGCTTAATATTAAGGTTAAAATTGATTAATGCGAATTTATTAATGTGGTACGTCAAAACTTGTCGTGTTTATTAATCATTTTGCTTTAAAAACGAAAAAATAATTAAGATTGGAAAAAATGAAAAAAATGAAAATTTGAGTACTTACAATAGTCAGAATGAAATCAAGGTATAAAAAATAAGAAGAAAAATGAATGAATAGATTCTCCAAGGCCACGTGCAATCAAACAGCTTCAGCGACACCGTCGCCTCTCTTAGCTCCCTTCTAATAAGTATACAATCACAAAAACTTTGCGTTTTAAAACTTTAGTATACAGCTTATAAAAAGTATTGGATATTTTTTAGTTCAGATTTGTTGAGCTCAACCTTTTGAATCTGGTTCGGAATATTTAAAAACAAAAAAACCACCCTTAAAAAAGAGTGGCTTGTAGACCCACAGGGATTCGAACCCCGAATGACGGTACCAAAAACCGGAGTGTTACCGTTACACTATAGGTCTGTTTCATTTTGGTTCTGCGAAATTATAGAAATTATTTGAAATATAAAAATCAAAATTAAAGATTAATTAACGTCAGCGTACTGATAGAAGCTTTACTCGCTGATATCCAAATATTTATTTTATCAGATTTTTTTGAAAAAATATGTTTCCAAATGCTACACTATATTCTAAATAATCACTTTCTATATTGTATTCAGATTACCATCATAATTTCTCTGTTGAAAGTAACCTCCAGCCTTATTCCTCCAGCTTCCTGATTTTATATCTGTTAAATAATAAAACCTTATCTTTGCAAAAAATTGGGCTCCAAAAGTTGGAGTAACCCATTAATAACATATCCTGAGCATAGCAAAAGGATTATTAAACATTTTTTATGTCAAATATTGTCGCAATCGTTGGGCGCCCCAACGTAGGAAAATCCACGCTTTTTAACCGATTATTAGAAAGAAGAGAGGCTATTGTAGATTCTACAGCCGGTGTAACCAGAGACCGTCACTACGGGAAATCTGACTGGAATGGAGTAGACTTTACCGTGATCGATACCGGAGGTTATGATGTAGGTACCGATGATATCTTTGAAGAAGAGATTCGTAAGCAGGTACAATTGGCTGTGGAGGAAGCAACTTCTATCATTTTTATGATGAATGTGGAAGAAGGACTTACCGATACTGATTATGAAATCTACAGACTTTTAAGAAGATCCAATAAACCGATTTATATTGTTATCAACAAAGTAGATTCCTCAAAAGAAGAGCTTCCGGCAACGGAATTCTATCAGTTAGGAATTGATAAATACTACACACTTTCTTCTGCAACAGGTTCCGGAACTGGAGATTTGTTGGATGATATCGTTAAAGATTTCCCGACTACAGAATATAAAGATCCTTTCGAAGGGTTGCCAAAAATTACCATTGCTGGTCGTCCTAACGTAGGGAAGTCTACCATGACCAATGCATTATTGGATGTAGAAAGAAATATTGTAACAGACATCGCAGGAACAACAAGAGATAGTATCCAGACATTATATAATAAATTCGGACATGAATTTGTACTGGTAGATACTGCCGGGATGAGAAGAAAGTCGAAAGTAAATGAAGACCTTGAATTCTACTCCGTAATGAGATCGATCCGTTCTATTGAGTATTCTGACGTGGTAATCATCATGGTAGATGCAACTCAGGGATGGGAATCTCAGGATATGAACATTTTCGGATTGGCACAGAAAAACAGAAAAGGAATTGTAATTCTTGTCAACAAGTGGGATTTGATCGAAGACAAGCAAACCAACACCATGCGTGACTTTGAAAAATCAATAAAAGACAAGATCGGTCAGTTCCAGGATATTCCAATTCTATTTGTATCGGCTTTAACGAAGCAAAGAATTTTGAAAGCCGTAGAAGTAGCGATGGAAGTTTATGATGACCGTAAGAAGAAAATCAAAACTTCAAAATTAAACGAAGTGATGCTTCCGATTTTTGAAAATACACCACCACCGGCGCTTAAAGGAAAATATATTAAAATTAAATATTGCGTTCAGCTTCCTACTCCGTCGCCGCAGTTTGTATTCTTCTGTAATCTGCCGCAGTATGTGAAGGAACCATATAAGAGATTTACTGAAAATCAGCTGAGAAAAGAATTTGGGTTTACCGGAGTTCCGATTGAAGTGTATTTCAGACAAAAATAATAGAACAGTGTTCATCAAAAATCTGGTAAGTTTTCTTACCAGATTTTTTTTATTTAATTCGAATAAAAATCTTTGAATAAGGACTGAATTCTCAGTACTGGAAACTTCCGGAATCCAGCTTTTTCTCCCCGCTTTTTATAGCCATTTCTCAAAGACCAATCTCACCGGTCGGTAACCCTGAGAGGCAAGCCATCGTTGCATCGTATCATTATTACAAAGGGTATAACGGTATATTTTTCGGATTTTATAATCAGCATATGCTTCTTCAAATGCTTTGTTGAGAGCTGAGTAGATGCCATGTTTTCTATATTCTTTTTTAACATAGCCTTCGGAAACATATAAATCATCCTGATCACCAAGTTCAAAATTACTGTCATCCTTCTCATCAACATACCCAAATATAAAACCAATGGCTTTTCCATCGATTTCTGCAATAAGAAAAGTTCCGTCATTTTCATCCTCACATTCTGCCATAAAGCGGAGATAGTTGTCTCTGATCAGACCCCAATCTGCAGTTTTATCGTTCATTTCTTTTTCCGAAACATGAAGCTCACCTACCAGTTCATCTACGATAGGGAGATTTTCAGTGATTTTTATTTTTCTGATGGAATAATTCATATTGATATTTTTACTATTTAAAAAAATGATCAGACTTATTTCAATTCTCGGACTATTTTCCCCTCAACGGGCTTCCGTACCACGAAGTATTGTCGGAAAGGACTTCACCTTTCATCACCAGGGAAAGCGGATCAATCATAACATTGTCACCAATTTCACTATCGTACAAAATAATTGTTCTCGAATTGATGGTGGTTTGCTTTCCTATTTTTACACTTCCTACTTTCATAATCCGGTCTTCAAACAAATGGGTTTGTGGGCCACAATCTTCATTCAGCATGGTTTCATCACCGATAGAGACCATATCAAACTCTGTAATGTCGGTGGTATTCAACCAAACTCTTTTTCCGATTTTTACACCAAGAAAACGCATAAAGAAGGGGAGCCACCAGGTGCCGCGCAGAAAATCCAGAAAGAATTGTACGGGAAGAGCTTCATATATTGTAGTAATTCCTTCGCTCAGCCATACTTTCAAGCTGTACATAGGCATTTCAGTTTTCTTGTATTTTCCTATAAAAATCCATTTCAACAATACGGTAAAGAAAAAAGAAGGAAGAGCAACGATTCCTAAATAGTAAAAAGGGGATAATATTAAAAGGTAGTAAATTTTTCCTTCTAAATAAGTACTGGTGTAGGCAATAAATAACACACTGCAGATAATGACTATAGTTTGTGGAAGAATAATCCGGATTCCTTCTACAATAGCTCTTGCCAGCTTAAGTTTGAAAGGTGGATCGTAAGTAAGGTTACTTTTAAATACATCCGATTTTTGCCTCGAAGGAAGACCGATAGGAGGTGATCCAAACCAGTCTTTTTCTGATGAATTCTGCAGTTGTTCTTCTGATGGGGCTTTACTTAATACCCCAATCAGCATATTATCTCCCAGCTCATATCCCTGAGGAATCAATCCGCTGTTCCCGACAAAACTGTTGTTCCCGATACTTGTTTTGGATAAAATTAATTTTTCATTTCTTACGTCATGTTCCCCAAGAATAACAGCATCTGCAATAAAAGAACCCTCTCCAATCTCCAAAAGGTGGTGTGATACATCGCTGGCTGTAGAGATCTCGGAATTTTTGCCGACTTTCGCACCCATCATTCTGTAAAATTTACTGATATAAATGGAAGCAAAAAGAGGATGAACAATGATTAATGATAAGTTGAAAATCTGATCTTTTACCCACTTTTTATAATAGGTGAAACTGTAGACAGAGTAGACTCCAGGTTTCATATTGTATTGTAAAAGCCTTGTTAATATACTAACCACAGCAATAAACAGGAGAATATAGATGGTGGAAAGAATAGGAGCCTGCCATAAATAATAGAAATTATAGTCTGCAGAACGATCATCAAGATAATACAAGGTATAAAGGGTAGGCGCTAAAGGCAAAACAATAAGAAGAGGAAAGAAAAATAAGGAACATGCATAAATTAAAGCAAACCGGTTTCTTTTCTTGGCTGATGAAAGCGTAGGGGTTTCTATTTCCTCACCTGTTTTTACTCTTACTTTCTCCGCGGGACTTCCGTTCCATACTTCTCCGAAGCCGATTTTCTGTCCCTCATTAAGGCAACTTAAGTCCTGTAGTTCCCCGAATTTTTCAATAACGGTATCCCCACATACGATGACAGACGACCCCAGATACGAATGCGCTTTAATATGAACTTTTCTGATTCGTAATACCCCATTTTCAACAGAAGCGTTGTCAATGCTGCACCCGGAACTGGTATTCACATTCTCATCAATCGTCACAAGATCTTCTGCGGCAATAGGCAGCAAACTTAGCTGTGCACTCGGATGTACTTTTACTCCAAGTAATTTTAAATATTTCGGGTACAGAGGAGTTTCTACGATAAATTCAGAAGGCATCAGTCTTTTGACTGTTTTCCATAGCCACCATCTGAAATAATACCAGCCCCAAAGCGGATAATCTCCTTCTTTTATTTTTCCGATCACCAGCCATTTTGTTAAAACAATAATGATGGAATAAACCGGTGGAATTAGCGTGTAAAGTAGAAAAGCACTTAACAAGGCATAATGCAAGCCGTATCCATTAATCTGAAAATAATAATAACTCAAATAAGGAAAAAATATCTGAATACTTAACAAAGCAAATACTGCCATTAAACTCGCCGTTTGTGCAATATTACAGGCAATATACTGAAACGTAGAGACCCTTTGAAAAGGTTCCTGCTGCTTTACTTCCTGTGTCTTTTTATTTTTAAGACATTCTGAATAGGCCGACAAAGGCCGATTTTCATAGATTTCTTTTAATGAAGCCGTGGGAATTCCTGCTTTTTGGCGCAAATGCGAAACTAAAGTAGCGGCAAGCAGAGAGTGGCCTCCCAAATCGGTAAAGAAATCCTGGGTAAGGTTAATCTCTTTTCCCGGAAAAACCCATCTCAATGTTTGAAGAAGTTTTTCCTCAATCGGCGCTTCTAAGTCAATATGTATATCATCATTTTTTTCATGAAGTGAAAAACTTTCAGGAAGCGGAAGACGTTTTCTGTCGATTTTCCCGCTCGGCATTCTTGGCATTTCATGCATTTGAACGATAGAAATAGGAACCATGTACGGCGCTAAAAATTTAGCCAGCTCTTTCCGCATTCCATTTTCATCAAATGAAGAATCGTTGCTCATTACGGCATAGCCTACAAGCTGTCCCTGCCCGTTGGAATCTTCTTTTACAGCAACTGCTGCAGAAGATACGTCCGGTAACTGATTCAGGCGGGTTTCTATTTCTCCAAGCTCAATTCTGTAACCCCGCAATTTAATCTGGTCATCTATTCTGCCCTGGAAATCAATAAAACCATTTTCACGAACAATAACGGCATCACTGGTCTTATAAATAGTATCTCCAGGAAGTTCCGGAAAAGGATTGGGTAAAAACTTCTGAGAGGTCAGTTCGGGAAGATTAAAATATCCTTTACTGACTCCCGGTCCGGAAATAATCATTTCACCACGCTCACCTCTGGGAACGATATTCATATTCTCATCAATGACAGCGATATGATAGTTGGGAAGCGGCGGCCCGATTGTAAGTTCATCCTCACTGCTTAGTACAGCCATATTGGAAGAGACTGTCGTTTCAGTGGGGCCGTAGCTGTTAATAAATATCCGGTATGGTTTTGCCCATTTTTCCTGTACTTGCTTTGTACAGGCTTCTCCACCGGTATTGATAAATCTTATGGCAGGTACTTCATCAATGATGGCCAGAATACTCGGAACAGCATGAAGTACAGTGATCTTATTTTCTGTTAAAACGTGGCTAAGCTCATCAATAGCTTTTACCGTTGTAGCATCAGCAATCCAGATCGTTGCTCCGGCAAAAAGACTGATCCAAACTTCCTCACACCACATATCAAAAGACACTGAAAACCCCTGATAGATAGTGTCTGTGTCTCGTATCCCTATAAAATCCTGTTCAGACCGGATCAAATGGCAGATATTCTTATGTGAAATAGGAATTCCCTTAGGGTTTCCCGTGCTTCCGGAGGTAAACAAAACATAAGCCCAGTCGTCCGGTGTGATGTGTACATCTGAAAGAGTCACGGTGTTTTGAGGTTGTGGAGCAATTTCTAAAGGTGAACAATGAATATGGGCATCTGTATCTGAAAAATAGGTTTTCACCTGAATGTCTGTAAAAACCTTCTTTATCCTGTCTTCGGGCATTTCTCTATCCAATGGAATATAAGAAGCTCCTGCCTTTAAAATACCAAGGATGGCAACAGGAAGTTCAAGGCTTCTGGGATACCAGACTCCAACGCGGTCACCAGGTTGTACACCTTGATTTTGAAGTTGAAGCGCAATAGCATTACTCCAGCTGTCCAGCTCAGCGTAGGACAATTTTTTATCTTTAAATATAAAGGCTGTTTTATCCTTATATTTTTCAAAAGTGGGAACCAATAGCTCAGGTAGAGTTTCGTATTGTGTCAACTCCGGGCTGATCTTTCCTAATATTAGGCTTTTCATCATTAGATATGTAAAATAAGTGTTGGGAAAATTATATAAATATACTTTATTTCCATTTATCGGCAAACCGCAAATTCGTTTTTTAGTTGTAATTTTACGGCGATAAATATCGACTAACTGTAATTAAAAATTTAAGATCTTAATGCTTACTATATTATCAGAAAATTTTTCTCTTGTTAATGAATGGATTAATGAACTTCGAAACGTTGAAGTTCAGCATGACCGAATGAGATTCCGCAGAAATATGGAAAGAATCGGAGAAATCGCCGCTTTTGAAATAAGCAAAGGATTGGAACAACGAGAAGTTGAAATCCAAACTCCTTTAGATACCATAAAAAGCAGAGAAATCGCAGTGCAACCGGTTATTACCACCATCTTGAGAGCCGGAGTTCCATTGTTCGAAGGGATTCTTAATTATCTGGACAGAGCAGACTGTGGCTTTGTAGCGGCCTATAGAAAGCACGATGCCAATGATTATTTCTCTATTAAGCAGGATTACCTTACCTGTCCAAACATTGAAGGAAGACCTTTGATCGTTGCTGATCCCATGTTGGCAACAGGAGCATCTTTAATTGAAGCAATCAAAGACTTGCTGACAAACGGGAATCCAACTCAACTTCATATTGTAGCGGCAATTGCATCAAAACAAGGTGTAAAAACAATTCAAAGCGCATATCCCGATGCCCATATTTGGGTAGGAGCTATCGATGAACATCTGACTTCAAAAGGGTATATTACACCAGGATTGGGGGATGCAGGAGATCTAAGCTACGGCGAAAAACTTCAACGATAATCTAAGAAAGATTCCAGAAATCTTTTATTAAGCCAAATAATAAATCAGGTCGTACTTTATCCAATGGATGTTTTGTATCCGGAAGTACGGCCAGTTTTGCATTAGGAAGGCTTCGGTATACTTTCATACTTTCTTCCAGTGCGACCATATTGTCTTTATCTCCAACCATAATCTGAACAGGAATAGTAATGCCTGACAGATGATCTTCCAATGGAGGTCTTTTTCCTAAATCAATCATCAAATCAGCAATGGCAGGAAGTAATTTTTTCCACTTTGAACCATGCTGTGTTTCTAAAAGTTGGGCATACTGAGGTACTTTTTCAAGAATAATATCGGGATTAAGCATTTTGCTTTCCTTTATAGCCTGTTCCTCCGTCCACTCAAATTTTGTTCCTAATGTAATCACGGAATTGACGTTGTCAGGATGTTTCATCGCATAACAAAGGGCAACGTAACCTCCCATGCTATGTCCCAGAATATGAACATCGGTTAAATTATGTTCTCTGCAATAATCAGATAATTCACTGGTGTATTTTTCTATACTGATCCCATCTTCAGGAAGCTCTGTGTTTCCGTGTCCGGAAAATAAAGGGGTGTGAACGTTGAAATATTGGGAAAATGTTTTCAGATAAGGATTAAATAGATCACTGTGGCCTAAAGCACCGTGCAATAAAATCAAATTTAGCATTGCTATTTAGTTTTTCCGAAAATTAAGAAAAAGAACTGAAAGAGAGAAATGGTTTTTGAAGGAGGAGTGGGAGTGTAGGAGTGTTTGGGAGTTTGAGAGTAGAAGGGTATGAGAGTGAATATTAACTTTAAATATCTAGAACCCGGAACCTTTCCATCATTATGCATCTACCGCCATTACCAATACGCTTACTTTATTGTCACCGGCATTTAAAATTTCCCACGCAATAGATGAAACGGTATTTCCTGTCGTGAAGACATCATCAATCAGAACAATATGTTTTCCGGTTATAGGTTTTGTAATGGAAAATGCATTACCTGCTGCCAGCCTGTGCTTTTTATCTTTTAAAGCCTGTGCTTTTGAATAATGATTTCTCTGAATAAGTTCATGATCAAACGGGATTTGATAAAACTCAGCCAGAGTTTCCGTAAACAGATGAAGCTGGTTGTAGCCTCTTTCCTTTAATTTCTTTGGATGAAGCGGTACACTTACCAGCAGATCAGGCTTGTGATTTTTAAAGTCCAGACGTTCTGTGACCCACTCCGCGAGAATTTTTCCGATTTTTTCTCTGCTTCTGTATTTCAGTTCGTGGATGATGTTACGGCTTAAATTTTCCTTTTCAAATTGAATTAAAGCATAGGTATGTTCCACGGGAAAGAGTAATTTACATTTCTCAGTGATTGGATTACTTTCAAAATAATCATAATGTGTAAAATGAATCTGGTTACAGCATAGATCACATACCAATACTTCAGGATCAATAATCCTGTTGCAATGAATGCAGCGGTTAGGAAACAATAAGTCCAGTATCATCGTGTGTTTTTGTTAAAGGTAAGAAATGTATTTCAATTGCAGATTCAAAATCTCTCAAACCCTCTCACTCTCAAACGCTCAAACACTCCCAATCCAAACCTTATTTCTCAAACTCCTTCCTGATTTTCTCAATAGAATTTTTCATGCTGAGATTAAAATGTTCTTTTTCCAGACGAACCGGAGGAGCCTGCCTTACTTCACAGTCTGCAATGCTGCAAGATTCGCAGGTAACGCCAACATTGATTGTTTTTAAAGACGGAGATTTTACAAAATTGATTTTTTTGATCGTCTGGGAATTCAATAAAATACCAAGACAATAGCTTCTGTTGCTGCCATCAGAAAAAGGATTTTTTTGTGAAGTAGAAATAACCAGATAGCTTATTCCCTGATCCTTATAATGAGAAATCTGAGCGTCGGTTAATGTTTCATTTTCCTTTAAGTGATACATGTTTTTTACGGCAATCCACCTTCTGCAATAATGCTCATTGGTGGCATTGGCATGAGGGGCCTGTTGGTGATTCAGGTGCAGTTCTTTTAAAATCTGGATTTTATCAGAGCCTTTCTTTTTTACCAGGCATAAATAAAAAAGATCTTTAATCCCCATTTCAGCAGAAAGGATGTTGGTCAGCCGGTAATAAAAAGTCTCAGGAGAATGAGTGAAACTGTTGATAAGATCTCCAAAGTTTTGGGGTTCCCATGTGTTTTGTTGAAGAAACTCCGACGTTTTTTCAAGAACTGTATTTTTTGAAATTAATAAAGCTCCGGCAAAATAAGAAGCATAGAAATTATTTAAAATCTCTTCGAAACTTCCGAAATCAAGCCATGAATAAGTGTTGGGACGAATTTTTAATTCCAAAACATTGAATCCGATTTCTTTCGCTAAAATAAATGTTTTCTGATCCCTTTCAAGTTTTTGATTGAGCAGTAGTAATTTTTTCTCCGGAATGAATAAAGAACGAAGATTATCCAATGTTCCATACTGTTCAAAATTTTCAGATTGAATTGTATAGTTAAATTTTTCCAGAAGAATCTTTTCAAGAACATCAGACTCGAGGCTTTTGTCAATTTTTAATTGATTTTCCTCGATAAACTGGCTGACTTTCTCTTCGATTTCAGGAAAATAATTGTCGTACAACTCCTGAAATGATCTTAAAACGGCAAAATAAAACCTTTCCTTTCCAAGATTATAATTCTGAGAAATCTCGATCAGGGCATTAATAAAAGCTGTTACCTTTTTGGGGGCATCACTGATAATGCTGATGAGGTTGTTTTTATTAATCCCGAATAAATCAAGAGGAACCTCTTTGAAAAAGTCCGATTGCAGAATTTCGTTAAAAGGAGCCAGGTTTTTATCAAGCTTTGTCGAAACCAGATCATCGAAAGTACAGTTCAGAGCTTCTGAAAGCTGAATAATCTTATCGTGTTTAGGATATTTCTTCCCGTTTTCAATTTCGTTAAGATAAGATTTTGATAATCCGGTTTTTACAGCAAGATCCTGCAGTGACCAATTTTTCTTTTGTCTCTGTTGCTTTAATTTCAGTCCGAAAATGGTTTTGATAAAGTCGCTATCTGAATTCATTACTCAAATATAAATAATAAGATGCGATTATTCGCATAATAATTTTTTAATATTTTTAGCGAACGTTCGCTGATTGTGAATTTTTTTATTTATGTTTGTAACATAGAATCACAAAATCAATATGTTATGGAAACAAAGACTCAACTAATAATCAAGGCGCAAAAGCCGTTTGAAGAAATTTTCACTCCGGATCTGACAGATTTTTTGATTGCCCTCCATCAAAAATTTAATTCCGGAAGACTGGAACTTTTAGAAGAAAGAAAAAAAACTCAGCAGGAATTTGACCAAGGCATTCTTCCGAAGTTTTTAAAAGAAACCGAAGAGGTCAGAAATGGAAACTGGGTTTGTGCCTCTTTGCCGGCAGATCTCTTGGACAGACGAGTTGAGATCACAGGGCCTGTTGACCGAAAAATGATTATTAACGCTTTAAATTCCGGAGCTTCCACATTCATGGCAGATTTAGAAGACAGCAGTTCGCCTACCTGGCAAAATTGCGTGGAAGGGCAAATTAATCTTTCAGACGCGGTAAACAGAACCATTGATTTTGTAAATGAAAAAGGTAAGAGTTATCAGCTTAATGAAAAGACTGCCGTTTTACTGGTTCGTCCACGAGGATTGCACCTTCCGGAAAAGCATATTGAAATTGATGGTGAAATAACTTCAGGATCATTGACTGATTTTGGGATTTATTTTTTCAGAAATGTAAAAAAGCTGCTGGAAAACGGAAGTGGACCCTATTTTTACCTTCCAAAACTGGAACATTATAAAGAAGCCCGCTGGTGGAATGATGTTTTTGTTTTTGCCCAAAATTACCTGGGAATTCCACAAGGAACCATTAAAGCTACGGTTTTAATAGAGACAATTACAGCTTCCTTTCAGATTGATGAAATTTTATTTGAATTAAAAGAACATAGCGCCGGACTGAATTGTGGAAGATGGGATTATATTTTTTCTTTCATTAAAAAATTCAGAAACCTGCCGGAATTTATAGTTCCGGACAGAGACCAGGTAACGATGACTTCACCTTTTATGAGCGCCTATTCTAAACGGGTTATCGAAGGATGCCACAAGAGAAATGTTCATGCGATTGGAGGAATGGCCGCGCAAATTCCTGTGAAAGATGACGATGAGGCAAACAGAATTGCTTTCGAAAAAGTAAGAAGCGACAAAGAAAGGGAAGTGAAAAACGGACATGACGGAACCTGGGTGGCCCATCCGGCATTGGTAACGGTTGCCAAAGAAATTTTTGATCTTCATATGCCTTCAAAAAATCAGATTGATAAAAAAGTTCAATATCATATTCAGGAAAGTGATCTGCTGGAAATTCCCAAAGGCGGTATTACAGAAAAAGGAGTCCGGAAAAACATCAATGTTGGCATTCTCTATCTTGAAAGCTGGCTGATGGGAGTCGGTGCAGCAGCGATATACAATTTAATGGAAGATGCCGCCACTGCAGAAATTTCACGAACGCAAATCTGGCAATGGCTGAAAAATGAAGCAGTTTTAAGTGATGACAGGGTATTAACCCGCGCTATGGTTCTGCAATGGGAAACCGAAGAAATGGAAAATATTGAAAAGTATGTAGGTGAGGCCCGCTTTAAAAACGGAAAATTCAACCTGGCTAAAGAACTTTTCAATGAGTTGATTTTCTCTGAAAAATTTGAAGAGTTTTTAACCCTAAAAGCATATCCTTTTATTTAATTGAAAATTGTAAACTGATAATGATTTGAATAACCGACCATTAACAAATCTAGTAATTACCAAAAAATAACAAAATCCAAATATTATGAAAACAAAACAAGAACAAATCCAGGCTATAGAGCAGGATTGGCTTACAAATCCCCGTTGGAACGGTATCAAAAGACCGTATACTGCGGAAGAAGTTTTAAAACTTCGTGGTTCCTATAAAATTGATTATACCATCGCAACGGAAATGTCCGAAAAATTCTGGGATAAATTAAATAACCAGGATTTCGTTGCAGGATTGGGTGCACTTACAGGGAATCAAGCAGTACAGGAAGTCGATGCCGGGCTGGAAGCGATTTATCTTTCAGGATGGCAGGTAGCGGCAGACGCTAATCTTTCCGGAGAAATGTATCCTGATCAATCTTTGTATCCGGCGAATTCAGTTCCTTCTGTAGTGAAGAAAATCAATAATGCTCTATTAAGAGCCGATCAGGTACAGTCGGTGAGCGGAGCCGGAAATAAAGAATATCTTGTGCCGATCATTGCTGATGCGGAAGCAGGATTTGGAGGAAATTTAAATGCCTTCGAATTGATGAAACAAATGATTGAAGCAGGTGCTGCGGGAGTGCATTTTGAAGATCAGCTTTCTTCTGCAAAGAAATGTGGACATTTAGGAGGAAAAGTATTGGTTCCTACGCAGGAAGCCATTAATAAATTAGTTGCCGCACGTCTGGCAGCCGATGTTTTAGGAGTTCCAAGTCTTATTATTGCAAGAACAGATGCAGATGCAGCAGATTTACTGACATCAGATATTGATGATCGCGACAAAAAATTTGTAACAGGCGAAAGAACTTCTGAAGGATTTTATGTAGTTAAAAATGGAGTAGAGCAGGGAATCGACAGAGGATTGTCCTACGCTCCTTATGCAGATCTGATTTGGATGGAAACCTCAAATCCTGATCTGGAGCAGGCAAGAAAGTTTGCGGAAGGAATCCATGCAAAATTTCCGGGAAAGATGCTGGCTTATAACTGTTCGCCTTCATTCAACTGGGCAGCAAAGCTAAGTGTTGAAGAAATGTCTACTTTCCGTGAAGAGCTGGCAAAAATGGGTTACAAGTTCCAGTTTATTACATTAGCAGGATTCCATGCTTTGAATACGGCGATGTTTGAATTGGCTCTTGCTTACAAAGAAAAAGGAATGGCAGGATATTCAGAATTACAGGAACGTGAGTTCGCTTTGCAGCAAAAAGGCTTCAGAGCAGTAAAACACCAGTCTTTTGTAGGAACAGGATATTTTGACGAGGTACAAAATATTGTTACGAATGATTCTTCAGCGACCGTGGCAATGAAAGATTCTACGGAAACTGCACAGTTTCATTAGTCATTTTTTCCATATTTTTTGATGTGAACCTTCTCATTTTTTGGGAAGGTTTTTTGTGATTAAAATACCATAAGATTTAAGAAACAGAACTTATCAAAAGTTTTTTGGTTCCCTAAACGAACTTTGTTTTGAATGCTTTTGTTTGAATTATTAGAAAATAATTATAGTAAATAGCTGTTATTTAATTAATTGTATGCTATTGGGGTTAAAAAATAAATTTTGATAAGTTGATACCAATTAATAAGTAAATTACTACATATTATTCATGGCTGTACCTTTTTGAAATTTAATGGGAGATGTTTTTAAGCAATATCCTTTAAAAATGAAAATTAAGTACTAAACCATATAATCATGAACAACGAAAATTTTGACACTGTTGAATTTCTTTACAAAAACTTTACATATCCCTTTCCCGTATTAAAAAATCCCCATGCTGATGACCTGCAGGAGATTACTGATGATCAATGGATTGATGGAGAATATTTATGGATTTATAAAAACAATCCTGAATTACGTAAAAAGTATAAAAAGACTAAAACAGCTCATATTGCAGCTTATTTTTCACCTATAGCGTCCTTTGAACGTCTCAAACCTATTGGTAAACTAATGCTTTGGGCGTTTTATAATGATGATCTCTATGAGCAAAGTGAGTCTGATAATCTTGAAATAGTAAGAACCCAGTCAACTGCTATATTGAATGGGGAAATGGAAGTTTCTGCCTCAACTATCCCTTTGAGCGGGATGTTAGCTTCATTACGGTATGAGCTATTACAATTTGTGCCGGAAGCATCCATTTTTCGTCTTAGTGAAATGATTGATACGTATTTTACGGGATTGGAAGCAGAATTGAAATATAAAAAGAAGCAGCAGTTTCCAACAATAGCCGAATGTGTCGCTCTGAGAGAGAAATCAGTTTGTTTGTATCCTTTTATGCAGCTTATAGAAGTGGGAACCGGGGTTGTATTACCTGAAGAGGTTTATGAACATCATGTTATTAAGCGCCTTCAGGTGTTGATATGTCAAATGACAGTTTATTTTAATGAAATACAATCGCTCAGGAAGGATGAGGCTACCGGATGTATTTATTATAATGTCGTAAAAGTTATCCAGAATGAATACAAAATGACACTAGAAGAAGCCTGTCTGGAAAGTCTGCGTCGTCATAATGAGGATCTTGAAGAGTTTATACGTTTACAAACTTCGCTTCCGGATTTTGGGATATGGCAGGAAGCTGTTGCCAACTGGGTTCAATTAATGAGTATGTTTCTCAGTGGCTGGAAAGATATTTCTGCCCATCTTGACCGTTATAATGGAACTTCATTTCCAAGTGCTTTAGAACTTCAGAAAAGATTAAACGAGATCTGATAATTGAATAAACCATCAGAATATCGATATTTTTATGCAGAATAATAAAGAAATTCTGAGATTTAAAATGCCTGTTTTTTTATCGAAAAATCCTTTATCTAAGGTTGTTTTCGGCTATGTTAATTCCAAAAAATAAAAATAATAGATAATTAAAAAATAGAATTATATTTGGGAGCGAAAAAAATTATTAAAATGAATTTAATTAAAGTACTCTTTATTACTGCAGGATTAACATTAACAGCCAATGCTGCAAAGGCTCAACAGAAAATAGGTAGCGTAAATACCGATGATATTTTTGCTAATTTATCTGAAGTGAAAACAGTTTCTTCCACAATTGAAAGTTTTACTAAGTCTAAACAGACTGAAATTGAAAAATTAATCGGTGAATACCAAACTAAGCTGAAAACGGCACAGGATAAAGAAAAAACAATGACCGAAGCGAATAAAGAAGCGGTAACTAAAGAACTGATGGCTGCACAAACAGACCTGGATGCTTTAGGAAAAAAGATTGAAGGAGCAAGAGGTCAGGCAGCTAAAGAGATTTCTGCAAAACAAGCTGAGTTATTTACGCCTATACAGCAAAAAGTACACGGTGCTATTTCAGCTGTTGCAAAAGAAAAAGGGATCAGCTATGTATTTGATACGGCTACACAGGGTGCCAACAATCTTGTGTATACAGACGGAAGTGAAGATATTACAACTTTAGTTAAAACTAAATTAGGAGCTACGGCTACAGCCTCTAAACCGGCTTCCAAAAAGTAAATTATAATTTCAATATACTAAATATTGCAGAACGGAATCGGATGAAAATCTGATTCCGTTTTTTTTAAGACAAAATTTGGTGTTTTATTTTTGTTGGATTGGAAAAGTGTTGTTTTTAAGTTATAAATTTGAGCAAATTTTCAGAAAGATGGGTTTAATGTATGAGAAACAAATCCGGGTTACGGAGGAACATATTGATCAGAATAACCATGTGAATAATGTACAATATGTGCATTGGGTAGAGGAAGTAGCTGCAGAACACTGGAATCTTTTAAAGCATACAACAGAATATGTAAATGATGTATGGATGCTTTTGGATCATCATATTCAATATAAAAAGCAAGTGTATCTGAATGATGTGATTACAGTTAAAACCTATCCTCAGACTCCGGAAGGTGCAAAGCAACCCAGAAAAGTTGAATTTTACTGTAATGATGAATTGGTAGTAGATTCAAGTACGCTTTGGATTTTATTTGATCCTGAAGCCAAGAAAATTAAGAGATTGGAAAAGGATTGGCTGGAGAAATTGATTTAAATGATAGAGAATGAAAACCAGGTTAAGAAAAATAATTGTCAATGACACAGAGTATTTGTACTTAGTTAAAGATCAATATCACCCCGGAACAGAAACCAATACGCTAACTGTGAAAATATTTTTAATCGGTCAAAAACAAACCCCGCTTGTTATTAACTTTATGACCCGCGACCATTATATTGTGGGACAACCTTTAAAATCTGGAGTTGAATTAATGAATACAATTACAAACGTAACTGAAAATATAAATCTTAATGAACCTAAGTATATTCGGCAACTCATTATAGTGGGGCAAAAAAATGGCTGGACAGGAAACAATGTGATAGAATTACAAAGTGGAATTAGCTATTTGTTACAGCTGGGTTTTGAAACAGATCAATTATTATAATCAGTTCAATGTAATACAATAAAAGCAACAACTGTCTTTATAAAGAAACATTACGATAATAACCATGAAACAAACTATTTTAGTTATACTTTTTTTAAGTTTTTCATTCTTAGGATACACCCAAACAGCAGAACAGTCAAAAGCCATTGACAGCTATATAAAAAATGTTATTCAAATCAATGAAATTCCCGGGATGGCCGTTGGAGTTGTAAAAAATGACAAAGTAATCTTTCAGCAATATTATGGAAGAGAGAATCTGGAAAGTGATAAAAAAGTGAATTCCAATACCATGTTCAGGATATATTCCAATACAAAGCTTATGTCAAATATTGGTACTTTTAAACTTATTGAAGAAGGAAAATTGTCTCTGGAAGATAAGATTTCAAAGTACATAGACAATTTACCAAAGGGATGGCAGAATATACAGGTGAAAAACCTTCTTTCGCACTCCTCAGGGCTTCCGGATATGGCTGATGCTAAAGACCTTCCGGAAAAAGCTACCAATAATGAAGTCATTAACCGATTGTCTAAAGAAAAAATGGAATTTGAAACGGGAGATCATTATCGGTATAATCAGACCAATTATCTGTTGATTGCCATGATTATTGAAAAAATAACAGGAAAATCTTTTGAAGACTATATCCTGGATAATCAATTTCCGGATGCAAAGAACCACGTGGTTTTTTCCTCCAATTCTGTAGAGAAAATTCCTAACAGGGTAGGAAAGTACAATTATAATTCAACAAAGAAACAATACGAAAAACTAATGGTTATTGACGGGTTGAGATCTCATTCCAGCAATGGATTAGCAGTTACTCTTCCTGCCTTTTTACAGTGGAGTATTCATTTTAGCAAAAATGATTTTTTGAAACCGGAGACTAAAAAAATAATGTGGCAACCGTTTAATTACAAAAACAACGGTTGGGAATTCGCTCACGGCTGGGAAATTACAGATGCTAATACGATAAGATCATACGGTTTTTCCGGTGGAAATGTAAGTGCGTACTCAATTTTTCCGGAAAATAATATGGCTATAGTGGTTATGTATAACGGAAATAAAGGATTCCCGGTGATGTACCAGATGATTAATCATATTGCCGGAATTATGGATAAACACCTGATGAATCCATATGCCCTGACGGAAGAAATTACGATTGCTGAGCCTTTCGTTCATCCGAATCTTAAAAAAGAAGTGTATGGATACAGGACAGAAAATGATAAAGTAGTCTTTTCCTACCGGTATCCTAAAGGTGTGAGTCCAGAATTTATCAATACAATTTCAGTTGCCGGAGCTTTTAACAACTGGAATCCTGAAGATAAATCATATCAACTGGTTTTAAAAGATAAAAATAAGTTTGAACTCGCATTGCCAAAAACGCAGTTTGAAAAAGGAAAAACATACGGATTTAAATTTGTGATGAATAAAAACGGTTGGCTCACTGTGCCTTACAACGCCAGCAATATTGATGGAACACAGGATAATAATTTAACCTTAAGAATTGATTAAAAACATCGGTAAAATAAAGAGTCTTTTCTGTGTTCAACTGTTTTGTCCTATCTTTGCAGTATGATACGTATAACAAAAATTTTTACATTCGAAACAGCTCACGTACTGTACAATTACGATGGGAAATGTAAAAATATGCACGGGCATTCCTATAAGCTGTTTGTAACAGTGAAAGGTAAGCCCATTAATGATATGGAAAACCCTAAAAACGGGATGGTGGTAGATTTTGGAGATATCAAAAGTATCGTAAAATCTGAAATTGTAGATGTATGGGATCATGCGGTTCTTCTTAATGCTTTATCTCCGCACAAAGAACTGGGTGATGAGCTTGAGCAGAGAGGACATAAAGTAATTTATTGCAGCTTTCAACCGACTTGTGAAAACATGCTGTATGCCATTGCTTCAAAAATAAAATCAAAACTTCCTGAAGGAATTTCCCTTGCCTATCTTAAACTTCATGAGACAGAAAACTCTTATGGAGAATGGTTTGCAGAAGATAATCAATAATTTTATTCAACAAAACTCAGAAGGTGTTAAAAACTACAATTAATTTAGAACCTGGAAAAAAGGTGTACTTCGCTTCAGACCAGCATTTTGGTGCTCCTACTCCAAAAGAGAGTAAGGTGCGTGAAGAGAAGTTTATACGCTGGATGGATGAGATCAAGGAAGATGCACAGGTTTTGTTTTTGATGGGTGATCTTTTTGACTTTTGGCACGAGTGGAAGCATGTGGTACCCAAAGGATATGTACGGGTTCTTGGAAAGATTGCAGAGCTGAAAGACAGAGGAATTCATATTTATTTCTTTGTCGGAAACCATGATTTGTGGATGAAAGATTATTTGGAAGAAGAAATCGGATGTACTGTTTTTTATCAGAAACAATATTTTGAAATGGGCGGCAAACAGTTTTTACTGGCTCATGGCGACGGTCTCGGCCCCGGAGATAAAGGATACAAGAGGATGAAGAAGTTATTTACCAATCCTATAGCGCAATGGTTCTTCAAGTGGCTTCATCCTGATATTGCCATGAAAGTTGCATTGTATCTTTCTCAAAAAAATAAAATGATTTCCGGAGAAGAAGATAAAGCGTTTCTGGGTGAAGATAAAGAGTTCCTGATCATCTATTCTAAGGAAAAGTTGAAAACAGAAAAGATTGATTATTTCATCTATGGACACAGGCATCTGCCAATGGTACTTGATATGGATCCGGATTCAAAATATATTAATCTGGGTGACTGGATTTCTTATTTTACCTACGGCGTTTTTGAAAAAGATTTTGAACTCAAGGTTTTTGAAAAATAAGACAAAAAAAAATTACCTCCTGAGAGGTAATTTTCGAATAGACCGAAACCTATTCTTTTTTTAATCCATATTCCGAATAAGTACTTGCAAGAAGTTTACCAAAATGCGACTGTGGTGTTAAAAATTTATTAATTAATATTCTATTTTCTGTTAACTGCTTTATAATGAGGTGGTAATAATGATCAAGAAACTATGAAATTGGAAAATATATTCAACATACAAACAGAGCAGGATTTCCTTGAAGCATCATTGGAAACATTTCGTTATCAATACGAAAATGTTGAGATATACAGGAAATTCGTTGACTTTTTAAAAATAAACCCTGATGAGGTTGACAGTCTGGTGAGAATCCCTTTTCTGCCTATAGAAATGTTTAAAAACCATCAGATTCTGGATAAAAATGTGACCACTGATCTGTTTTTTCAAAGTTCAGGGACAACCCAGATGAATCTTTCGAAACATCATATTGCTGATCCGGGTTTATATGAGGAAAGTATTTATAAAAGTTTTGAACAGTTTATTGGCAAACCTGAAGATTTTATTTTTCTCGGATTGCTTCCAAGCTATCTTGAAAAACAGAATTCATCATTGATTTACATGGTTGATTATCTGATGAAAAAATCAGGAAAACCGGAAAACGGATATTTCCTTTACAACCATGCCGAACTTTTTGACCTTTTGAATCAATTGAAGGATAAAAAGGTGATTCTTTTTGGAGTTTCCTTTGCCCTGTTAGACTTTTTGGACTATTGTCATGCTGAGAAGAGTGAAGACTCGCTAAGTTTTCTTGAAAACTTAACCGTGATTGAAACCGGAGGAATGAAAGGCCGAAAAGAAGAAATGACAAAAGACGAACTCCTTAAAATCCTAAAAGACGGTCTTAAAACAGATAAAATATATTCCGAATATTCTATGACAGAATTGCTGTCACAGGCATATTCAATGGGAAATAATGAATACGAATGCCCCAATTGGATGAGGATTATGGTAAGAAATGCTGAAGATCCTTTCTCCTACGAAAAAGAGGGAAGAACGGGAGCCATTAATATTATTGACCTTGCCAATATCCATTCCTGTTCTTTTATTGCTACTCAGGATCTGGGAAAAATAACAGGCGATACATTTCAGGTATTGGGAAGAATAGACCACTCTGATATCCGTGGTTGCAGCCTTTTGGTGAGCTAAAAACTTTAACTGTTATGGATTTGTTGTCGGGTTTTAAGAGTGAAATCAAACGTTTAAAGTTTAGCATTTAAAATTGATAACTGTCAGTTGTTGGTTTTACTCTTTTTAAATCTCTCATCTCTTCGTCTATTATCTATTATCTATTATCTATTATCTTAACTCTTCACATCATGATCAAAATAGAAGAACTTGTTCACGCTTATATTCATTCTCATTGTGACTTTGAGAAAGAGCTTGTTCTTACGAATTATTTTCAGGCAGACTGGGAAGCTGATATCCTCATCGTTGATGCAGAAGGGCTAAGTCATGAAATTGAAATCAAATTTTCAAAAAGTGATTTTAAAAATGATTTTAAAAAATCCTATATCAACAGAGAGACGGGCGAGACATTTTTGAAACACGATAAAATTTCGTGTGGTGATTATGTTTGTAATGCATTCAGTTTTTTGCTTCCGATGGGAATGGTAGAGGCTAGTCTCATTCCTGAACATTGTGGAATTATCGAGTTTTATCACAATGCAGACACCTGGGAAACGGAATTTTATTTAATTCGTCCACCGAAAAAACTTCATGAAGATTCTTACTGGAAGTTAAATGATAAAGATCTTTTTATCAGAAAAATGGCTTTAAATCTGCTTCAGCGTAAAATGGAGATCAAAGGAAAACTGGAAGAACTTATTTTTAAAAATCCTTTTGATATAAAAAAAAGAAAATAGAAGCTCTGTCGGAATACAGGGCTTTTTTGATGCTTTCTTTTTGTATATTAGCGAGGATGATGATATTGTTTACGAGTGAGCTATAAATAATATTATACTGCCGTAAATGGTTATTGTTTTATATAATTTTCATTGAGATTACTTATTATTGAAAAAGGAATATGGAAGATATTATTTGTCCTTACCCTTGGGATTGTGGAAAAACAATTGAAGCCAAGAAGCTAAGCAAACATGATTATGACTTTCTATACAATGCATCCGAAAAGAAAATGACTTTTATGATCATACATTGCCCGGAGTGTTCAAGGGAGTTTAAGTTTAATACAGTACAATGGAAATCAGATAAGTTTGGATATTCTGATCCCAATATCACTATTGAAACAAAGAAAAAAACAATAAAACAACTGACAACTATTCTGGATCGAGCAAAAGTTGAAATCCCCTTAGCCTATTTTGATTACTTGATCAGTCGCAAATTCGATCCTCAAATTTCAATTTTTTCAAACGAAGAGAACTTTAATCTGTATGATCTTAACCAGCTTTGTGAAAAAATAAATGTTGACGGAACGTCTTATCTTACAATTAGCCAATTAAAAGGGTTTGCAAATTCATTAATAGAGGTCACTGGTGGAATCTCTTCAAAAGGTCAAGATTTGAACTATAAAGATATTTCGAATTGTTTAACAATAGGTTCAGAAGGTACAAAGCTTTTATGTATAGATTACAGAGATGGGAATTCTTTGTGGGTTTTTCATCCTGATGGTGGGGATATTGAAAGTTTATCAGTAACATTAGAAAATATTATTGAGAGGCAGAATCTGTATAAATGATAATTTTCTAGTATGTCTTTACTAAACAGTCACTCATTTCATATTTTATTTTTAGAATTTATATTGATACCATGAGATTAGGACAGATTATTCAATTTATTAGTATTGTTGGACTGACAATTTCTTGTTCAGTGAATAAAGATTTTAATCATTCAGAAAAAATTAATAAAGCAGAGCTGGTAGTTAAAAGTGATTTCAAAAAATACTTTGATGAATGCCATGTAGAAGGCTCGATTGTGATTTATGATAACAACAGGCGCAAATGGTTTTTGTCTGATACTGTTAATGTGAGAAAAGAAACATTGCCTGCTTCTACTTTCAAAGTCATTAACCTATTAATTGCATTAGAAACCAAAACCATTCAGGATGAAAATGAAATGGTAAAATGGATAGGAAAGACAGATACTTTGAAATACGGCTTTAGACCTGATATCTACCATGATATGACGGTAAAAGAAGCGTTTGAGGTATCAGCGGGTTGGGTGTTTGTAGAATTGGCAAAGAAGATTGGTAAAGAAAACTATAAAAAGTATTTGACACGGGCTCATTACGGAAACCTTGACCTATCACAGACAGATCCTGATTTCTGGAATTTTGGAAAATTTGGAATTTCGCCTTTCAATCAGGCCGAATTTATGAAGAAACTTTATACAGAAGAACTTCCGTTTTCAAAAAGAAATATTGAAATCGTAAAAAGAGTAATGATCACTGAACAAAATGAAGATTTTACCATTAGATCGAAAACAGGCTGGACAAGAGACAATGGAATGAATACCGGCTGGTGGATAGGGAGTATAGAAAATAAGAATGGTACTTATTTTTTTGCAACCAGACTCCTGCAGGATAGAAAGGCAAATGGATCAAATTTTGGATCCTGTAGAAAAGAAATTACAAAAGCCATCTTCAAGGATCTGAGTATTCTAAAATAAAATTGTACACCAGCTTTTTCAGCCTAATAATGGGGTTTTTATCCATTATTAAAAATTTCTGATTTTACAATTGTTGTAAAAAAAAAATAAACTATCTCGATCGAGATAGTTTATTTTTTTAAAAATTTATCTTTAATTTAATTAATCAGCAATTTCCGCAGTATCTCTCTGAAGTAAGAATTTGTAGATCAATCCGCCTACAATTCCACCCAAAATAGGGGCTACCCAGAACAACCAAAGTTGTGACATTGCCAATCCACCTGCAAAAACAGCCTGAGAAAGAGATCTTGCAGGGTTTACAGAAGTATTGGTGATTGGAATAGAAATTAAGTGAATCAAAGTAAGAGCAAGACCGATCGCGATCCCTGCAAACTTACCATTAGCCCATTTATCCGTAGCTCCCATGATCACAATAAGGAAAAAAGCGGTTAATAAGAATTCAGCCAGGAATGCTGCTCCCATACTAAATGCTTTTCCGTTGTAGACCGCTTCTCCGTAGAAGTTAGTGGCAAAAGCTCCGGGTTTAGAAAAATCTACCACTCCAGCTCCGTTAAGGATTGTATACAGACATCCTGCAGCAACGATTGCTCCAAGACATTGTGCTACAATATAAGGGATAAGATCTTTCGCGGAAAATCTTCCACCAGCCAAAAGTCCGAAAGAGACAGCGGGATTAAAATGCCCTCCGGAAATATGCCCTACGGCATAAGCCATTGTTAAAACCGTAAGACCAAAAGCAAGGGCAACTCCTAAAAGTCCGATACCAATGTCTGGAACACCGGCCGCGAAAACAGCACTTCCGCAACCTCCGAAAACAAGCCAAAATGTGCCGAAAAATTCAGCAAAAAGTTTTTTTATCATGTTGTTTATTTTTAAAATGCATCTCAAATGTAAAATTTATATCTTAAAGTAAAAAGATAAATCTGAAAAAATATTTCAAAAATAAGAGAAGAAAGATTACAATTTTGATAATTTGGTTTAATGTTTGTTTGGGATTTTTGCAGATAGTTTTATTATCAAAGTTGAAAGATATAACATAAACGTTTTATTCTTCATTAGTAATTTAAAAGGGTAGTTAATGAAAAAGTTTCTTTGTGTGGTCTTCGTACCTTTTATTTATAGTCTACATTATTCGCAGACAACGAAAAAAGCTTTTCCGTGCTATGATCTTACCTCTGTGTTGAAGGTAGAGCCTACTGCATTATATAAGCCACATCTTGATGCTTCAAAAAGTTTTGGAGTACAGTTGCTGAAAGATTCCAAAACAGTACAAAAGTATATCACTAAAGGAAAATTTCATAAGATTAAAAAAAGTGGAAAAGGCTATCGTATTCAAAGACTTGATTACAGCAGACCTTATATGGTTTCCAAAGCAAAAACTACATTAGAAAATATGGGTTCCAAATTCAGTAAAAATACCAAAGGAGGAACATTTACGGTGTCGTCAATTACCAGAACGTTGGAAGATCAATGCAGACTCAGAAGAGTGAATTCCAATGCATCTTTAGGGATAAGTTCTCACAACTACGGAAATTCTTTTGACATCTCTTATATCAGATTCAATGATGTTCTCAAATACAATCCGAAAATGGAAGCGGCATTAGAGAAAATTTTAAAGCATTATGCCGATGCTGGTAGAATTTATTACATCAAAGAAAAGCAACAGAGTTGTTATCATATTACAGTGAGAAATTATTAATTAAAATTCTTACTTGCATAACATGTGTAGTTTGTATATTTTTATACAACTTAAAAATGCCATGATTATGACAATATTAAACAGTGAAGATTTCATGCTTCGTAAAGACGATTGCAGAACAGCAATGGATCAATGGAGTTTACATCTATCTAATTATCCTGAACTTGAAAAACTGATTCCTACCAACTACATTTTTGAAATAGGGGACGGACATCTTGACTGGATGAGGAAAAATAGTGGATATGAAGAATTTTGTGTAGCAATGGGAATTTATGATAACCAGGTTATTATTATTCTCGTTCCTATGGATGAAAAAGGCCACAGAAAAGATTTGGACGAGTTTCCTTGCAGCCTTCTTTGTCCGCTGGAAAATGATCTGAAACTTCAGGAGATACAAGAATATACGGTCGTTAAAAATGCTCTCCTTTCCAAAGATCTTCAAAATATTGATAAAAATGCCCTAATGACTTTTCCTATAGCCAGCAAACCTGTTCTTGAACAGGATAAAGCCCTGGATGCTATTGAAAAGTGGAGAAATGAGGGGATGGATTGGTTTTATAAGGAATGTACGGATTACAAAGGATCGAGAATATTTACCAGATTTTATGTGCCTACCGCAGATTTATGCCTTTCCAATATGGGGTTGAAAAAAATCGTATGCTCATTCGGATTAAGATACAATGATGTCTATGGAAGAATGTTGGTAACTCTGGTGTTTATTTCTTTCCTTGAAAATCTTCAAAATACAGGAAGTAGTGCATTAACTGAGGCAAATACCTATGATTGGGCAAAACCATGCCCGCCGGTTTGCCGTATACCAGGTTTTGATTTTTAATGTAATAGTAAAATAGGAATGGCTGATTTTTATAAGGCAATTTTATTCCTGAATTATGGTCTGCTTCTATCTGTTATCGTTTTAGGAGCAGTCAAATATAATATGTTAGATAAAAAAGAGAAGCGATATTTTTATTGTATTGCTTTTCTTTTTTTTATTGAGTTGCTGAATCTTATTTTGCCTTATGTTTTCAACCTCAATGATACGTCATTTCTCTACCCTTTATATATTGCAGGTGAATTTTTTTTATTGACAAGTTTATTTATCAGAAAATTAGATTGGCCGAAATATTTTCCTGGAATTACTGCATTGCTGGCCGTCGGTTTTATGATCTCAAAATATGGGTTCAATTACCCGGGTAATGCTGATATTGCCAAAGTAGTCTCTAATATTATCATTATTAGCCTGTCCGGATTTACATTAATCAGAGAGATTAAAGACACTTCTGTACAGAATCGTTTCCTGCTGGTAGATGCCAGTATTTTCTTTTACTATTCTGTTTCAGTATTTTTCTTTATTATTCAGCATCAGATCCCGGATCTGTCTGAAAACGATTATTATATGATTCTCAGTGCCAATAATATTCTTTCGAGTATTTTGTACTGTTCACTACTATACACCTTTGCCAGATTAAAGAAGTAACTTTAAATATTAACCTGTTGATCCTTATAATTGTTACCATAGCAGTTATAGTATCTTTTATTCTGCTTGCTTACAGGGCTTTCATCAGTAGAATCATGAAAGAAAAAAATGCTCAATATGAGGCAGAAGTTCTTCACCAGAAAAGATTAGCGCTCGAAAATATAAAGGCTCAGGAAGAAGAAAGAAAAAAGATTGCCGTAATGATTCATGATGATATAGGAAATCGGCTCAATATTCTTTCTCTTTGGCTTAATAATCTCGATACACAGGGAGACGAGCTGATTAAAAAAAATATCTATGGCCAAATGTCTTCGCTGATAGATGCAGCCAGAGGCATTTCCCATTCACTGTACCCTGTAAATCTCGAATCGGTAGGCCTGGTACTCTATGTGGAAGAATTAATAGCCAATCTCTCTCATAAAATCAACATTTCTATGCAGGTTATGCACGGATATGAAAAGAAAGACATTTTTGTTGAAGTACAGTTGTACAGGATTATTCAGGAATTTACAACCAATGTAATCAAACATTCAACAGCTACAGATCTTTGGATTTACATGAAAGATTATGCAGAGAATATGGTGATTGTAATTTCTGATAACGGCCAGGGATTCGAGTATGAAGAGGTGGAAAAAGGGATGGGAATCAAAAATATTGAGTCCCGCATAAAATCAATGAATGCCACCCATAAATGGAAAAAAACTTTTTTAAATAAAGGAAGTCGTTTAATCATTAAAATACCAAAACATAATGAGTTCCCAAATCAAAATAGCCCTGATTGATGATGAACAGCTGATCCTGGAAGGGGTAAAAATGCTGCTGTCAAATGAAAAAAACATATCGGTCTCCCTTACCGCTGATAACGGTCCCGATTTTATACAACAGCTCGAACAACTGCAGGAACAAGATTTTCCTGATATTGCGCTTGTTGATGTTCAGATGAAACCGATGAACGGTTTTGAGCTGGTAGAAATTCTGAAAGAAAAATATCCGGAGCTTAAAATTATCATCCTTTCTTCCCATTACAAGACTTCGATCCTCGGATATATGGTGAAGCTGGGCGTTTCTGCCTTTCTGCCTAAAAATTCAAATAAGAAAACATTTATTGAAGCCATTACCATGGTTGATAAAAATGGAGTTTACTTTACTGCTGAAGATCATCAGATGTTGTTTACTTATATGAACAGCTCCGCAAAGAAAAACTCCCTCTTTGATACTGAAGATGAACTTTCCGAACGAGAAAAAGATGTGGTAAAACTGATCTGTCAGGAATTTACAAACAACGAAATCGGAGAAAAACTTTTTATAAGTCCCAGAACAGTAGAAAGTCACAGGCAAAGAATTCTGGAAAAGATCGGAGCCAAAAATACAGTGGGAATAGTTATTTATGCCATTGTCAACAATATTTACTCACTCGAAAAAATATAATCCATTCCGTAGAAATACGGAATTTTTTATTTGGTACTTTTCACTCTAGCTTAGCTTTCTTTTCTTCTGTTATTTTGAAATGTCTCGTTTAGGGATGTTAGATGAAAAAAAATGCAGACAAGATCTGTAATCTATAAAAAATAAAAGCATGAATGAAAGTAGAGTGATTTCCGTCGGGATTTTCTTTGACGGTACAGGAAATAATGGAGTAAATGCTCTTTCTCCTGACAAGCCAGTGAATAACAATGAAAGTTACTTTGGTGCCTTTACCAATATCTATAAATTATACAGCTTATTTAACGGAGATGAAAAAATATATATTGAAGGAATTGGTACGGTAACAGGAAGTGAAGATAACAATTTTGCGATGGCAACATGTGCCAACCCTCCCTATGGAAACGGATATTCTGCCGATGACAAACTTCAGAAAGCAGATGATTTTGTCCGGACTTTGATAAAGGATCAGACTGCAGAATATCATTTTTATATCTATGGATTCGGAAGAGGAGGCATGCTGGCGAGAACCTTTTGTAATCAGCTTTTTACTCATTATTCCTACATCAATTGTACAATTAGGTTCTTAGGTGCTTTTGATACCGTAGAATCCAAACCTTTTAACAATTACAACCTTAAATTATCTTACCGGATTGAAAATACACTTCATATCTGTGCAATGAATGAAAGCAGATTCTTTTTTCCTCTTACAGGCATTTTCGAAAATTCAAATATGATGAAAGATCAGAAGTCTGAAGATGAAAGATCCGTATGGAAAGAGATTTTTGTCCCGGGAGCTCATGCCGATATCGGAGGTGGATATTTGGAAGGGCCGCAGTCGGTGTATATTTCTACCGATTTTGTAAATATCGATGATTTGGAAAATTATGTTTCAGACATACGAAATGCAAAAACTGACGGCCAGGGAAATAAAATCTGGGATGATCTTCTTTCAGACTATCAGATTGAAAGAAATAATGTTTTTTCACAGGCATATGTTTGCAGAAATAGAGTCTATAATGATCTTTCAAAAGTATATGGAAAACTGATGCTCGAAGAAACAAATGCAATATCCGCTGTTTTTAGCAAAGAGATAGATTTATATTTTGAAAAAGATATTGAAAAGCATTTTTCACTGAATCACCTTTATCAGGATCTTAAATATTATATTAAAAATCTTGAGGTAAATCACAGACCGGTCTACAATTATAAAAACCTTGCAGATTATATTCATATTTCAGCCAATTTTGGATTATACAGCGATACATTGTTGAAGAGATCAGACAATGAAATTAATGCTGAATTAATCAACAACGGTTTGAATGTTTCCAGCAGTACCTCCGTAGATCATGAGAACCAGACAAGACTTTCCATAGAGCTCCATCTGCCGGAAGACAGTTTTGTAGCAGACTTTCTGTACGGAACCAACGTTCCTAACAACGATATCTGGATTCGTTCCATTTTAAAAACTTCTGCACCCATCAAGGTAAATGAAATTAATAATTAGCCTCAAACACTTCTCAGTTTTAAATTTAGGTTAGGGGACATCTTGTAAGGTGTCTCCTTTTTTATAACCCTCCTTACAATCAAATGGGTATAACTACTGAATTTTTATTTTGGTGTTTTATACTGTAGTTTTTACTTATTTATTCCCGTTACTTTGAATTGTTCATTTGAAGCTTCAAACATAATATGAACAAAGGCGGATTCTGAAAAGCCTAATCATAAAAAGAGTAAGAATACCAAAGACTAAAAACATGGAAAAGACACTTATCAAAACAGCAGCAGCTACAGTATTCTCAATTGACTTCGATTTTACATCAAGTGACCAGAAAGCAATTTTACAATACCTGCAACAAAACGGTTATAAATTAATGGGCTACAAAGGAGCTTCAGGTCCTAATCAGGTTTCTTCAGGAGTACCGGCCTGGTTTGCTGTAAGCTATCAGGAGATGTTCGGAACAGTAGAAATTGATTATGAACCAAAATACAAGGTATACGTTTTCAATAAATCCACGATCGGTACAAATACCACGATTCAAATGCAGGCATTATCAGATGAAGTTCCTTTAGGTACTGCTGTAACTTTCCACCAGGATGGTTCCTTTTCAGCTACTTCAGGAGCTCCGGCAGGAATAATTACAGTAAAAAATGAGCGAGGCTCAGGTACTTCAAACATTACAGTAGGGCTTGCTGCAAAAGTAAACGGACAGTTTCTACCTTTCTGTGCATTTACATGTACTCCGCAAGGATCTGTGAGCATGGAACCTAATGAAAAAGTAGTTTTATTTGCAGCTCAAACAAGTATGACTTCAGGATCGGTTACAGGTAATGCAACCGCACCTGGATGTAACTTCGTATTCAGCGCTCAGAACATACAGTATAACTTACAGATGATCGCAGGAACTTATGGTATCGAAAGTGTGCCGGGAACAGCACCTGTAAATCCGGTATCATCAGGAGAATCATTGACTCAGCTATTGAATATTTTCTAAAAAATAAATTTTCCCGAAGGATCATTTTCCTTCGGGATTTTATTATGGACACTACATTAAACATCTATTTTGATAAAAAGGGAATCAATTATCTGGGCAGTACCAACCAGATGGTAGGCATCATCAGATCCTATCCGGGAATGGCTGATTTTAAATTTATATGTCTGGCATTTGAACCTTTTATTAACAATAACCAATGTGTCTTTTCAGATTGCTGGAAAGCTGTGGTGAGCAGAAACGCACCACAAAGTATGACCGTCTATCAAGAAAATGATTCCACAGACGCACAGTACGGGAAAAGGTATGCCGTTTCAAATAGTGGCTTTTTTGGTACACCCGAAAATTGTCCTTCTGATGTTATAGGAATAGCTAATGCCTCTAATTCTGTCTTATATCCTGGAATTTCACAGAAAATAAATGATGGATATGGGGTTTGCGATGCCAATATGGCTTCTATCAATACCATCAATTATTTTGATTACAGTGACGAGCTATGGCTTTTTACAGCGAGTGGCATTGCTTCCAATATGGCCATTCCTTCTTCTCTTTTTGTTCCTTCCTTTAATAAGAGCAGAGGTCTAACTATGAATAAATACCTGCCCTTCATTTTTACCGATGATACGGATGTGTATTTTGACTCAGCTACTAATTTGTTCAAATTGGGGAGTATTCCTCAAAAAAAATAAATGTCATGGAAAATGCAACTATTACCACAGAGGATTATCTGTATGCACTGGGGCAAAATAATTTGGTGTATAATGATGATTTCCGTTATTTCAGTAATCAGACATCAAAAAACGGAGCAATCATTTATGGAATTCCGGATGGCTGGTTATATATTGATAATGGAGCAAACGGGAAAATCTCTTTTGATTCAAACTCCAGCCAGTTGGTTATTCTTAAAAGCCAGACTTCCGATGAAATGACCTTCAGGCAGGCTCTTCACGAATTTCCAAGATGGAAACAGATGTTGCCGGGAGAGACAGCTGCTGCTCAGGTTATTTTAAATTTAAAAGTAAACGGAGAAGTAACAGTGCAGCTATCGGATGGTATTGATTCCAGTTCGGTAACAGTATCTCAAACAGGAGACCATGAACTCAATCTGCAACATAAAATCAATCCTTCGGCAACGAAACTTATTCTTACTATTTCTTCAAAAGTTCCCAATGCAGAAATAAGAATCTCCTATTGTTGTACAAATTTGGGATTAATTGCTCTTAAAAATCTTCCATGCATTATTCAGGGAGTAATTGGAGAGCGCCGACAATACATAGCCACTGAATTTGCTCCCGAAGGAGAATTTTCATTGTGTACTGCTCCCATTGAACTGGACACCAATTATACAAGATTAAATTCAGTGCTGAATTACCGTTTCGGAAAGGGACCCAACGGATTCTCAATGTTGCTTGATATGAGAGGATACTTTAGCCGTGCGTGGAATAACCAGGCCGGAGTAGATATGAATGCTACGGAAAGAAAGGCTCCGGGAACCGGAACGATCACAGGAGATCATGTGAGTACTTTTGAAAATGATATTTTTAAAAAGCATGATCACGGGCTGAAGTTTTCCACAACAGCAATGATTCCTCCCGGAAACGGACCCACTCCTATGAGTATCATCGATACAAAAAGTAACTCAAGAACAGATGTAGAGGCAGATGGGTTGGAAACAAGACCTAAAAATATTGCTGAATTGTATACCATTAAATGGGCCTGATTCACAGATAGAATTGTTTTCAATCACAAGAAAAACCAATCACAAATTATTTATTAACCCAAAAAACAAAATATTATGTTAGTTTCAGCATGGCTTCAAAAAGCAAACAAACTTTTAGATACTTGTAACTATGAAATCAGTATCAAAAATGGAAGTAAACCCATTACAATGGCTCAGGCTACCACTTTGAATGAATTGCAAAATGATATAGGATCTCATCATTCCATCAAACAAGTTAAATATAAAGAGGCCGCAGAAAGCCTCGTAGAAATGATTGCAATGGTAGAAGCGGGGCAGAAAACACCGCCGCTTATTGCCGGATAAATTCTATACAAATTCATATTTTTTAAAGAAAGAGCTGTCAGTTTTAAGGCAGCTTTTTTTTATTTCTCGCCTATTCATTTCTTTTTACGTATTTTTGCAGCCGAAAATTCATTATTCATTACTAATTATTAATTACAATGCTTTCTGTTCAAAGTTTAGGATTACATCATTCGGGAAATTATTTATTTCAAAATGTCAATTTCACCATTAAAAAGGATGATAAAGTAGGTCTGGTAGGTAAAAATGGAGCGGGGAAATCCACTTTATTGAAAATGCTATCGGGAGAAATCAACTTCTATGAAGGAGAAGTGATCACTGAAGGAAGTGTTACCGTTGGTTTCCTGAAGCAGGATCTTGATTTTGTAAAAGGAAGAACCGTTTGGAATGAGACGATGCAAGCCTTTGAGCAGATCAATGCCTGGAAAAATGAGCTTGAAGAAGTAAATCATCAAATGACTGTAAGAACCGACTACGAAAGCGATTCTTATACGGATTTGATTAATAAAATGACCGAGCTGAACGATCTTTTGATGAACCATGATGCCTATAATCTTGAAGGTGATATGGAAAAAGTATTGTTTGGTCTTGGATTTAAAGCCGATGATTTTCAAAAAATCACCGATGAGTTTTCAGGAGGATGGAGAATGAGAATTGAATTGGCAAAACTGCTTCTTCAAAAGAACGACATTATGCTTCTCGATGAGCCTACCAACCACCTGGATATGGAATCGATCATCTGGCTGGAAAACTTCCTGAAAGACTATCCGGGAGCAATTGTTCTGGTAAGTCACGATAAACAGTTTATGACAGCGGTTTGTAACCGTACTTTCGATATCAATAATAAAAAAGTTGACGACTACAAAGCCAACTACACAAAATATCTTGTCATGAGAGAAGATCGCCGCGAAAAGCTGATTCAGGCTAAAAAGAATCAGGATGCGGAGATCAAGCAAATGGAAGATAACATCAATAAATTCCGTGCAAGTGCTACAAAGGCATCTTTTGCGCAGTCATTGATTAAAAAATTAGATAAAATTGAACGTATTGAAGTTGATAACGAAGACGTTTCAAAATTCAATATCCGTTTCGTACAGTCTATGGTTCCGGGAAAAGTAATCTTCGAAGCAGAAAACCTTGGAAAAGCTTACGGCCAGAAGCAGATTTTTGATGATGTGGATTTTATTGTTCAGAGAGGAGACAGAATTGCTCTTTTAGGACAGAACGGACAAGGAAAAACAACTTTGGCTAAAATCCTGGCAGGAGATATTAAAGATTATTCAGGAGTATGGAACCTTGGGCACAACGTAAACATCGGATATTTTGCGCAGAACCAGGAAGAGGTTTTAACGCCTAACAAAACGGTTTTGGAAGAAGCAGAAGATGCCGCTACGGAAGAAACTAGACCTAGAGTAAGAGACTTATTAGGATCTTTCTTATTCCAGGGAGATGCTGTTACGAAGAAAACGAAAGTACTTTCCGGAGGAGAAAGAAACCGTCTGGCACTTTGTAAGTTGTTACTTCGTCCTTTCAACACGTTGATTATGGATGAGCCTACCAACCACCTTGATATTCAGTCTAAGGAAATTATTAAGCTGGCATTGCAGAACTTTGAAGGTACATTGATCGTCATCTCTCACGACAGAGAATTCCTTCAGGGGCTTTGTGATAAGATCTACGAATTCCGTGATGGTAAAATGAAAGAATTCCTGGGAGATATCAACGAATATCTTGAATACAGACAAAAGGAAACAATCAGGGAAATTTCTGCCGAAAAAGCGAAACTTCACCAGGAAGACGTTAAACCGGCGCCAAAGAAAGAGGAAGAAAAGCCAGCTGTAAGCAATAGTCAGGCGTCCAATATAGTCAGTAAAGAACAGAAGAATATTCAGAATAAAATTAAAAAAGTAGAAGAAAAAATTTCAGAACTCGAAACTAAAATAGAGGAAATGGAAGCTTCTTTTGCGAAGGAAAACCCTTCTGATGAAACCTTAGAAAAATATAATAAATCAAAAGAAGAACTTGATAGTGCCCTACAGGAATGGGAGTATCTGGGAACTCAACTTGATTAAGTTAAAATATAAAGCTTCATAAACTAAAATTTATGAAGCTTTTTTGTAACAGAATCCTATTCATTTCTACATATTATCAATAATCATAAAGTAATTTAATGAAAGTTTAAGGAAACAATTAAATTATTTTCATAATTTTGAAGCATGATTTTTAAAGAAAGCAGAAACCTGAAGAGTTTTATCTCCAAGCTATTGTTTGGGGTATACTTCCTTGCGCTGCTTTCTCAAAGCTTTCACCACCATGATTCTGTAGACTATTTTAAGTCTTTTAATCTTAAAAAAACAGAAAATACAGTAACGAAAGCAGCTAATAAAGAGAAAGCTGGCGATTGTTTGGCCTGCCATTTCTTGGCGACCGGCCATACGTTAGCTCCTGAAGAATTTAGTTTTACTTTTGAGCACTATACTCATGAAGTAAAGCAAATTATTGCGATTCAGGAGAAAATCTGGTCTCAGACCAAATTCAATTTTCAACTTCGGGGTCCTCCCAGTATTTCATAATTCATAGATTCTTTTTGGGTGTAAAGCTTGCGCTTTAGCATTCAACGTATAATGTTTAAAGTTGTTGAAAAACAGCTATCGGCTTGTAATTGATCATCATATTTTATTAAAAATCAATGACTATCGTCGCATTATCAATGAATGAAGCTTTTTACATTGTATACGTTACGTTGTACAATTAAACCAACCCATACAACAAATTTTAACGAAAATGTACCCGATTAAAAAGGTACGCAATCAATCTATTTACAATGAAATTGATATATTGCCTGCTGCTGATCTTTTGTGGATCAGTATTTACAAGTGCACAGAAAACCTATACTGTACAGGGAACCGTTCATGATTTTCACGATAAAACTCTGCTTGAAAATGCAGTAGTGAAAATCGGAAACTATACAGCAAAAACAGATCAGAAAGGTAAATTTTTGATCAATAAAATCCCTGCAGGGAAGTATACACTCATTGCCAAACATCCTGATTGCAATGATTATACTGAAAATATAGAAGTTGATCAGGATGTACATATTACGATAACTCTCGAGCATCACAGCAACGATATCGAAACGGTGACGATCCATGGAAGTCATAAAAATAACGGATCACTCGTTGTAAAAACGCTCAATAAATCTGATATAGAGAAAAATTCTACCGATAACCTTGGAAATATTTTGTCTAAAATTTCAGGAGTGACTGCGTTGAAAACCGGAAATAATATTTCAAAACCTGTCATTCATGGACTTTATGGAAGCCGTATCAGTATTATGAATAATGGTGTACGTCTTGCCGAACAGGAATGGGGAGTAGAACACGCACCCAATGTTGATATCAATAATTTTCAGCATATTGATGTGATTAAAGGAGCATCAGCTTTGAAGTATGGAAGCGATGCTATTGGAGGAGTTGTAGTTATGGAACCTGAAATTTTTCCTAAAAAGGATACTATCAAAGGTTCAGTGGGGCTTACCGGAATTTCTAATGGAAGAGGTCTGGGACTAGATGTAGATGTAGCCAAAGTTTGGAAAAACGGATGGGCTGTGAAATCCGGCGGAAGCATTAAGAAGTTAGGTGATCAGAGCGCTCCCAACTACAATCTGAAAAATACAGGAATGGATTTTTCATCATTCAATTTTACGGTACAGAATAACAGCTATGAAAAAGGAATTTCCTTTGATTATTACCTGACCAATCAGAATATTGGAATTTTAAGAGATTCGCACGTCGCAACATCGGAAGACTATGACAGGGCAATGACTGCAAATCCTCCTGTTTATTCAGGTAGATTCAGTTATGATATTGACAATCCGAGACAGGTTGTCCAGCATCATATTGCGAAGCTTTCTGCTTTCAAAAGATTTGAAAATATTGGAAAGCTTTCAGCAACTTATAGTTATCAGTACAATCACAGACAGGAATATGACATCAGAAGAGGAGAGTTGAATGACACTCCTTCTCTCGATCTGGAACTGATGACCCATCAGTTTAATATTAATGATTTATTAGAAAGAGAAAAATGGTCTTTAGAAACCGGAATTGATGCGAGTTTTCAAAACAATTATTCAGATCCTGCAACAAAAGCAAGACGTCTGATCCCGAACTATGATAAATATTCTGCAGGGGCGTATTCCGTTTTCAAATATAAAATTTCTCCGGAATTCAATTTTGAAGCGGGAGTGAGATATGACTTCACTCGTTACGATGTTACCAAATGGTATGATAAAAGTGACTGGGAGAAATTATATGCAAATGCATACCCGCAATTTTATGTGAAAACCAATCAGAACAGAGTTCTGACGCGTCCTCAGCTTAATTATAATAATGTTTCTTTCAATGCAGGTTTGGAATATCGTCCTAATGCTAATTTTGATTTGAAGTTCAATTATGCAAAAGTGGGAAGATCGCCCAATGTTGCTGAATTATTTTCAGACGGATTGCACCATTCTGCGGGAGTTATTGAAACAGGAGATATGACGTTGAAAAACGAGCAGGGACATCAGTTTAATTTAAATATAGACTCAAAATTCAATGTTCTGAAAGGGCTGAGTGTCTCTGTAAACCCTTACTTTTTCATTACTAAAAATTTCATTAATGAAGTTCCCGTTGGTATTAAAGCTACGATCAGAGGAGTATTTCCTGAATGGGTATATCAGCAAATTGATGCCAAAATGTATGGTGTGGATTTGGATGTTAATTTGAAATTGACAGATAACCTGACCTATGTTGGAAAGGGCAGCTATGTATATGGCCAGGATGATACCCACAACGAACCATTGATTTTAATGATGCCGCCGAATTTTTCAAATGCATTACAATTCAAAAAGCAGGAGTGGAATAATTTCTACTTCACTGTCGAAAATCAAACGTTTTTAAAACAAACCAGATTCCCGATTCGAAATGCACCGTTGGAGCTTTATGTAAATGGTGAGTTGGTAGATAAAGAAATTGATCTCAGTACTCCACCAAGTGCATATTCTCTGTGGAATATCCAAGCGGGAATCAATATTAGTAAAAACCTTTCTGCAGGACTTATCGTAAACAATCTTTTCAATACTTCATACAGAGAGTATCTGAATCGTCTGAGATACTTTGCGGATGAGCCGGGAAGAAACTTTATTTTAAACTTTAGATATAGATTCTAAAGATTTCAAAAAACAATTCAATCAAAATTTTACAATTTTAAAATTATTAAAAATGAACAAACTATTCAATACTAAAAATATTATCAAATTATTAGCTGCTTTATTTATTACTATTACTGTTGTTACTTCTTGTCAGAGAAATGGATCTGCGGAAGAAGACGATCTTCCTCAGGAAGAACTTACAAATATTGTTTTATTAGTAACAGATGATGCAGCCGGAACAACTCAAAGTTATGATTACAGTATCGGGGCGGGAGGAACTCCTACCATTCCCCTTAAAGATGGAAAAACATATACTGTTCAGGCAAAGTTCAGAAATGGAAATGAGGATGCTACACAGGAAATTATAGATGCTAAAAATGAACACTTTTTGATTTTTGATTTTCCAAAATCTAACATTACTGTAGAAAGAGTTGATGGAAGTGATCTTAGAAATGACGGAAAAAGAGTTGGTTTAAGAACAAAATGGACTGTTGTAAAAACGGTTGACGGAACAGCACCGTTATTAAAATTAACCCTAATTCACTCACCTCAAAGTGTAAACGAGGCAAAGTCTGGTACAGCCTGGGGAAGCGTAGTTGGAGGAGAAACTGATGCAGAAGCTAAATATAACCTAAGTAATTAGGATTAATTAATCTTGTTTGGGCCACCGGAATTTTCCGGTGGTTTTTTATTTAACAATATTTGGCGTTATAAGTTGACTTTAAATAGGTGATTTTCATAAAAAATTCATATTTTTGCAACCTAAAATTTTAATCAATAATGAAGGTTACCGCACAAAACCATGATGACGTAAGTGCATTGCTTACAGTAACATTGGAAAAATCTGACTACAAAGAAAAAGTAGAGAAGCAGTTGATTAATTATGCTAAAAATGCGCAAGTTCCTGGATTCAGAAAAGGGAAAGTGCCTTTGAGTATGGTTAAAAAACAATATGAAGCAGGTATTGCATTCGAAGAAATCAACAGACAGGTTTCTGATGCTTTGAACAACTATGTTAACGAAAACAAACTAAGATTAGTTGGTCAACCTGTTCCTCAGCCAGTAAACGAATTCGATTACAACGCTGATCAATTGGAAGTTGCTTTCGAAGTAGGGTATGAGCCTGCATTCACTATAGATTTAGCTAAATATGAAGCACCTCACTACAAAGTAGAAGCTTCTGATAAAGAAATCAGCAAGAGTATTGAAAACATGCAGAAGCGTTTCGCTGAGCAGGTTCCTCAAGATAAAATCACTAAAGATTCTTATATCGCTTTAGAAGTTTCTCAGGTAGTAGAAGAAGATGCTGAAGGAGAACACCACCACCACCCGAAAAATGTTACAGTTACTGCTGAGAACAAAGAAGCTTTCAAATTGGTAAAAGGTTTGAAAATGGACGGGTCTGTAAAAGTAACGAAAGAAACTCTTGCAGGTGATGAAGAATTAGCTAAAGAATTAGGATTCAGTAAAGAAGAAGTTGAGCACCTACACCACAATGAAGTAGAAGTTAAAGTAAAAGACTTCCATTCGTTAGACTTAGCTGAGCTTAATCAGGAATTATTCGACAAAGTATACGGAGAAGGAAACATCAAGTCTGAAGACGAGTTGAAAGACAAAGTAAAGACTGAATTAGACGAGTATTTCCAACAAAATGCTGATGTTCACTTTGTGAATAAAGTATTAGAGCAGGTAACAGAGAAAGAAGAAGTAAAACTTCCTGAAACGTTCCTTGTGAAGTGGTTAATGTTCTCTAACCAGAACATTCAGTCTGAGCAACAAGCTGCAGAAATCCTTGAAGCAGAGAAAAACCAGTTGAGATATCAGATCATCGAAGGAAAATTGATGACTGATAACGAAATCAACCTTGATTATGCTGATGTATTGGCACAAGCTGAGCAATTAGTGAAAAACCAATTGGCTATCTACGGAATCCACCACCTAGGTGATGAAGAGATTCAGAAATATGCTGTTGAGATGTTGAAAGATCAGGAGCAGGTAAGACAAATTTCTTCTGAAGTTGCTATGGCTAAATTAAAAGATGTAATTCTTGAAAAAGCAAGCAAAAAAGAAACTAAAATTTCTCACGACGAATTTTTAGAAGAACTTAAAAAATAATTATACTCCGATATAAATATTTCAAAACCGTCAATTCTTTGGCGGTTTTTTTATGTTAAAATTATAGCCGTTTGAGCCGTCCATCATTCATCATTTATTATTCATCACTTATTACTCATTACTCATCATTGATCTATGTCCGCCAATATTCCTATATTTACCCTTTAAACTTATTATATAATATGAAAAAGATCATCATTCCATTTTTCTGTGCCGTACTTTTTTCCGTGCCGGCTGCAGCTCAGAAGAAAGATGCCGCTTCTGCTAAGACAGATGCCGTAAAATCGAAATTATCGCCTAAAGAAGTAATTGATAATTATTTCAAAGTATTAGGCGGAAAGGACAAGTTGGAGGCTGTAAAATCTATCGTTACCGACAATACTATCAGTGCTCAGGGGATGGAAATCACTATGACCACTAAAAAAATGGGAAATAAATTCAAATCTGTACAATCATTAATGGGACAGCAAATGGTTCAGTTGTTTGATGGTGAAAAGGGATACTTTGATCAGATGGGAACCAAAACCGAGATTCCGGCCAATAAGATTGCTGACTTTAAAAAAGGAAGACCCGTTGATGCATTAGCTTTTGATGCAGCAAGTTTCCAAACGGTAACCGTAGAAAAAGTGGACGGAAAAGATTATAATGTCCTTACATCTGATAAAGGAAAGTTCTACTTTGATGCGGCTACAGGTCTTTTATACAAATCGATAGCAGGAGAAGGAAACGTAACGATAAAAAGCTATATGACAGTAGACGGACTGCAGTTCCCGGGTGAAGTAGAAGCAGAAGGAGCAGGACAAAAAGTGAATATCAAAACCACGAAAATTGTTCTTAATTCCGGAGTAACGGACGCAGATTTTAAATAAAAATCGAATACAATACAGGAAAAGCCGGAAGATTCCGGCTTTTTTTATGAACTATCATTAAAAGTTTAACGATAGTTTAGAACTATGATTTTCCTTAGTCTACGAATAATATATACTTTTGTACCGAAAAAGATGACATATGAAGAAAAGATTATTTTCAATGGCGGTTTTCTGCCTGATCTCCTCAAGCATTTTCGGACAAAATATTCCTTTAGACCCTTCCGTAAAAATGGGTACCCTTTCGAACGGGATGAAATATTATATCAGGAAAAATGCACTTCCGGAAAAGAAAGTAGATTTTCGTTTGGCGATCAACGCCGGATCTATTCTTGAAGATGAAAATCAAAGAGGGCTCGCTCACTTTATGGAGCACATGAATTTTAATGGAACCAAAAACTTTCCGGACAATCAATTAGTAGATTTTCTACAATCAATCGGAGTGAAATTTGGACAGCATCTTAATGCCTACACTAGTTTTGATGAAACCGTTTATATGCTTCCCGTTCCATTGGATAAACCGGCAAATCTGGATGCCGGATTGAAGGTGATGGAAGATTGGGCATTTAATGCAACTCTTTCTGATGAACAGATTAATAAAGAAAGAGGAGTTGTATTGGAAGAACTTAGATTGGGCCTTGGTGCAGATAAAAGAATGCAGGATAAATATCTTCCAAAACAATTGTATAAATCGCAATATGCAGAAAGACTTCCGATTGGTAAAAAAGAAGTACTGGAAAATTTCAACCCGGACTTGCTCAGAAAATTTCATCAGGATTGGTACAGACCGGATCTGATGGCAATTATAGTCGTGGGAGATATTAATGTAGAAGAAGTTGAAAAGAAGATAAAGGATAATTTTGGTAAGTATAAAAAAGTTTTACACCCAAAAGAAAGAAAAAGTTTTGATCTTCCGAATCACAAAGAAACCCTTGTGGCCATTGAGACAGATCCTGATGCAACCAGTTCGGGAGTACAATTTATAATTAAAGATACTGAAGCCTATAAGCCGGATGTAACGGTGGAGCAATATAATCAGCGCATTGTAGAAGGTCTTGTGAATATCATGTTGAACAGTAGGTTGGGAGAACTTATTAACTCAACAAACCCTCCGTTTACCTATGGTTCGGTGTATCATGGTGGAACGTATGCGAGAACAAAAGAGGCTTTCCAGGGAGCTGCAGCTACCAAAGATGGCGATCAGCTGAATGCATTGAAAGTTCTTTTACAAGAAGTTGAAAGAGCCAAAAGATTCGGGTTTACACCATCTGAACTGGAAAGAGCAAAAATACAGATCCTTTCTTCTTATGAATGGGCTTATAATAATCGTGATAAGAATGAAAGCAATGAACTGATCGGTGGATATGTCGATAACTTTCTGAGACAAGAGCCGATGCCGGATATTACCTGGGAATATAATCAGGTTAAAAAGTTTTTGCCTGGTGTAAGTCTCGCACAAACAAACGAAATCATTGGTAAACTAGTAAAAGATGATAGCAGAGTAGTGGTGATTACAGGCCCTGAGAAGAACAATATTACGATGCCAACAGAAGCTATGGTTCTGGATACATTTGAGAAATTAAAATTAGCTGATCTCAAGCCATACCAGGAAAAAACTAAAGCTGAGAGTTTGGTAAAACCTTTCAAGTCTGAAGGAAAAATTACGAAGACAGAAACGGACGCAAAACTTGGAACCACAACATGGACTTTAAATAACGGAGCAAAAGTTACTTTTAAGAAAACTGATTTCAAAGATGATGAAATTGTATTTGCAGCATTGGGTTTAGGAGGTAGTTCAATAATTCCCGATGCTGATTACAGCAAAACAGAATTTGCTTTCGATGCTTTATTGGAAGCCGGATTAGGAGGTCTCTCCAAAACTGATCTTACCCATTATCTGGCAGGCAAACAAGTGAGTGCAAGTTCCTATATCAGCGGAATGACAGAAGGGGTTTCAGGAACAAGTTCTAAAAAAGATCTAAAGACGGCTATGGAGCTTATATATGCTTGTTTTACAGACTTAAATTACGATCAGAATTCCTTTAATGCTTATAGAACAAAAAAGTCTGCGATGCTTACTCATGTGGAGTCGGATCCGGAATATTATTTTTCCAACGAATATGCAAAGTTTGTCAATCAGAAGAATCCAAGATTTATCGGGCTTTCTCCTACAGAAAAAGATTGGGCTAATACAGACTATAAAAAAGCATATGACATCTACAGACAGAAATTTGCCAATGCAGGTAATTTTCACTTCTATTTTGTAGGAAATGTTGATGAGTCTCAGCTTAAAAGTGAAGTGCTGCATTATATTGCCAGCCTTCCTGCAACAGGAAAATCTTCTACTTTTAAAGATACCGGTTACCGACCTATAGAAGGTGAGTTTACAAAAGTGTACAAAAAAGGGAAAGAGCCTAAAAGCCTCATAACGATTTCTTACAGCGGAGAAACTCCATACAATGAAAAAGAAGCATTTGCCCTGTCGGCACTTGGAGAAGTTACAACAATTAAAGTTCTTGAAAAACTCAGAGAAAATGAAAGCGGTATTTATGGCGGAGGAGCAAGCGGAGGCTTAAGTAAAATTCCTTACGGCAGCTATAGCTTTAGCATCAATTTCCCTTGTGGACCTGAAAATGTAGACAAGCTTACAAAAAGTGCTCTGGCTGAACTTCAGAAACTTATTGATAAAGGTCCAGAACAAAAAGATCTGGATAAATATAAAGAAGGAGAATACAACGAATATAAAACAAGCCTTAAAGATAACGGATTCTGGTTGCAGGGAATTGCCCAAAACCAGGTAGACGGAAGTGACCAATATGCTATTCTGAACTATCAAGATAAAGTAAAAGCACTTACGGTAAAAGACCTGCAGGATGTTGCGAAGAAATATCTGTCTAAAGGCAGAAAGATTGCCATTCTTATGCCGGAAGATGGATGGGAAAATGCAAAAACAGCTGAACCCGATTTCAATGTTACAAATGGAACAGGAGTTAAACAATAAGTTTTACCTGTCTATCAATAAAAAGCCGCAGAAATTATTTTCTGCGGCTTTTTATTTCAATTCAAATCCTGAACGGTTAAGAACCATATTCTTTTTTCCATTCTTCAGCAACTCCGCTCAGAACAGTATAAAATTCTTCACCGTACTTTCTGATCAATGGTGTTTTTAAGAACTTATATACAGGAACCTGAAGTTCTTTTCCAAGCGTACAGGCATCACTGCATACATTCCATTCATGATAGTTTAAAGCCGTGAATGCAGAATATTCTGTAACACGGATAGGGTACAGGTGACAGGAAATAGGTTTCTGCCATTCTACTGCGCCGTCTTCATAAGCTTTTTCAATACCACATTTGGTAATTCCTTTTTCATCAAACGTTACATAAGCACATTCGCGGTCCTCCACCATTGGAGTAACATACATTCCGTCGTGCGGATCAGTAGTCCATGTTCCCTGTTCTTCAAGGGCTTTAACGCCTTCCTGAGTAAGATAAGGTTTTATTTTATCAAAAATACTGTCCAATATTTCAAGCTCGTCTTTATCCAACGGAGCTCCTACATCTCCTTCCACACAACATGCTCCCTTACATTTGGTAAGGTTGCAAACAAATTCTTCGGAAAAAATTTCCTCGGAAATCAATTTATCGTCTATCTGAATCATAATTTTTTAAAATAAGTCAAAAACTGTACCCGCTTTAAAGGTAAGTAAACTAATAATGATAAGCCATAAGCCGGCCTCCTGCATCCAATATTTGGGTAAAAATCTCATCATTCTGCTCAGAATAATACTTGAAGGAAATGCTAATAACAGCAGATATTCATAGTTTTTATTCATGTAAAGAATAATGGTAGCAAGCTGCGCCAGGGAAAAGACCAGCAGAAAAGTATATTTGTATCTGCTTATCGGGCTTTTCTTATTATAGTTTTGAAAATGGTCATATACTGCATAAATAAGCATCAGAATAACCGGAATTAAAGGCAATAGTTCCGTATAATCTGTGACAGGCTTCATCCTTCCGAAAGGAAAGTAATCGATATTCCAGGTGGTGAACTGAACAAAATACATCACAGAAAAGTAGCTGAATGCAATCATCACAATTCCCAGAAGAAATCTGAACAGGTTTAATCCTATTTTGGCAGAAGTTGCAATTACGTGAATGATCACAAAAACAGCCATTGGCCACGTGGTGGGAAGGAAAATAAAGTTCAGTGCCACAATTGCTCCTACCAGCACATAAGATTTTTTTCTGATGTCTTCATCTGCACTGGTGAGAAGAAGAATGAGAAATGAATTCGTAAGCAATGAAACCGCTATTCCTATGTCCAGATTTCCGGGATATAACCCAAAAACAAAACAGGTATATAAGAATAAAGGAAGATGAGTCTGATAATTAAGAGCAATACTGTGAAAACAAAAATATCCCAAAGCAATTCCCAGAAAAGTTATTCCGGCAATAATAGCTTCATAAGTGTTGAAATTCAGTATGTTAAATATTATTACTACTAAAAGAAGAAAACCAATATAAACAGGAATTGAAAAAATATTGCTTTCTTTTGAAAGTAATTTAAACATTTTTTATAAATTTGTACAAAGTTAATTTAAAAAAGGAAAATAATGACGTCTTTCTTTCTATTCTTAAGCAAAGTTTTTAAATGGAGTTTCGGTTTCTTTGATACTTTCGGTAATGTGTTAAACTGGATTTTATTTACAGTTTGCTGTGTACTATTTACTTATTGGTGCTATGTACTGGTGGTAACATTAGGTGGCGACAAAGATAAAGACTATTATTCTCCAACGGAAGGTAAGAATCCTTACTATGATCCGAATATCTATAAAAAAGAAGGTTAATTAATTGGTTATATAGTAAAAAACCGATCAAATAATTTTATTTGATCGGTTTTTTTATACTAACGATTAAAATTTTCTTTTCTTAGTCGTGGATAGGAAGTACCAGAACCGGGATGCTGGAACTCTTTGTAATTCCTTTGGTAAGGCTTCCTACAAATACATCATAAATTCCACTTCTTCCGTGAGATCCCATTACAATATAATCTGCATTTTTATCCTTAGCGTGTTCCAGAATTATATCCTTGGCAAGCCCTTGTTTTAAAAGGTGTTCACAATCGATATCATGAGCAATGATTCTTTGTTCAATTTTATTGAGCTGAACCAGTTCTTCTCTGATTTCATTGGCCTCTACCTCCGGAAAATATTGAAATCCCATATCACCGATGGCAAAGCCAATATCCGATGGCGCTACATGGATCAGGTAAATTCTGCCGTTAAGCTGTTTTGCAAATTTTATGGCACCTTCCACCAATTGGTCTGTCTTGTCCCCAAAATCTACGGGCAATACAATATTTATCATAACCTTTCATTTTGTTACCTAAAGATATGAAAAATTTGCTAAAGATTGATGTTAAATACTTATAATATTCGGATATCAAGGATTTTTTCGTCCTCAAGGTAAGCTTCCAGAATATCATTTTCATCCACTCTTCCAACCCCTTTTGGTGTTCCCGTAAAAATAAGGTCACCCACTCTCAAAGTAAAATATTGGGAAGCAAAAGCAATAATATCATCAATATTGAATATCATCTCCTTTGTATTGCCATCCTGAACCTTTTGTTTGTTTTTTAAGAGTGAAAATGACAGGTTTTCAAGATTATAATTTTCCTTTTTAAAGAAATTTCCAACGACAGCAGAACCATCGAATCCTTTGGCAAGCTCCCATGGAAGACCTTTCCCTTTCAGTTCACTTTGAAGATCTCTGGCCGTAAAATCTATTCCCAGGCCAATTTCTTCATAATGTTTATGGGCAGAATCTTTCTGAATGTACTTTCCGCCTTTTGATATTTTTACAACCACTTCCAGTTCGTAATGGATATCATTCGAAAATTCAGGGATATAAAAATCATTTCCCTTCAGTATTGCGGTATCCGGTTTCATAAAAATAACAGGATTCTCCGGAACTTCATTTCCTAATTCTTTCGCATGTTCACTATAATTTCTTCCGATACAGATGATCTTCATAATTCTTTATTTATTTGTCGGACTCCGTCATTGTGAGGAACGAAGCCATCTTCTTATTAATCTAAATGTTTTATCTTTTACTTATTCGTGGGAAAACTCATTTCCACAATAGTAGCATTTGAACTTATGACTCGTTAAAAAAGATATCCCAAAAAAGCTTGTAGCGCTGTCATCTCTGTAGATATGATTGGAGCCACATTTCGGGCATACAAAATCAAATTCGGGATCAGTAATGGTGTGCTCTACCTCAAGAGAAAATTTTTCATTCTCATTATAATCCTGAAGAACCTCTTTTGCCTTTTCTACATCATCTTCAAAGACCTGAAGCTGTATTCCGCCTACGGCTTGCGATAGCAGCCAGTCAGATTGTATCAACTGTTCATTCGCAATAAAACTGTTGATCCCATTTTCTGCCAATATCTGTTTATCCCTGTTGGCTTCAAGGGCAGTTTCATAAAATTTAAAACGAACCAGGTTTGACATTTCTTAAAATTTACTTGAGAGTTGAATCTTTGTAAAAACCTTCTTGGTGTACAGCGGAAAATCTGCATTCTGAAGCCATCCGAAATATCCCAGATCCTTTTGGAATACAGCTTTTACTCCCTGCCCTTTATACTTTCCGAAGTTGAAGACCGCTTCCATTTTCTCATTGTACCCGATAAATCCGGCAAGGTCCGCATTTTTATTATGGAAAGTAAATTCACTTAACGGAGCAATCTCATTGGGAATATCATCATATTTTCCCACCTGAGCATCCAATACTTCAAAAGTGGCCATCACATCCGCTTCTGCAGAGTGTGCATTTTCCAATGTTTTTCCACAATAAAACTGATAAGCAGCTCCTAGATTTCTAGGCTCTTTTTTGTGGAAAATAGTTTGTGCATCTACCAATTTGAATTTGCTTAAATCAAAATCCATTCCTACTCTTAAAAGCTCTTCGGCCAATAGCGGAACATCAAATCTGTTAGAATTAAACCCTCCGAGATCTGTCCCTGCGATCATTTCCATCACTTTAGAAGCGATGTCTCTGAAGGTGGGTGCATCCTTTATATCTTCATCATAAATTCCGTGGATCTCACTGGATTCTTTCGGAATCAGCATTTCAGGGTTTACACGCCATGTTTTACTTTCTCTGGATGCATCAGGGTTCACCTTTAAAATACAAATCTCAACGATTCTGTCTTTTCCGATGTTTGTTCCTGTAGTTTCCAGGTCAAAAATACAAAGCGGTTTATGGAGTTTTAAGTTCATGTTGTGTTGATAATTAATAATTTGAAAATGTGTTTTATTTAAAAATGATGTTTTTAACTTTTATCATTCTATTTCAGTTGTTTCTGAAAAATCAGAGATACCAATATATAATAAATAACGAGTAGTGGAATTCCCACAATCTGAAACAGGGCAAGAATTGCAATCCCGCCTACCAGTAATGCTATTTTGGGATAATTGTCTTTTAATGCTTTAGATTTAAACTTCATCGCAATCATTTTGACAGGACTTATCAGAAGGAACGAAGTAACCAGTGTGAGTACAACAAGCCATAATTCGTTCTCAAACAAGAAAGCGAAATTTCCTTTTTCCTTAAAAGCATAATATAAACCAAACAATAAAACGGTATTGGTAGGAGTATTCAGTCCTTTAAAATAATATCTCTGTTCCTCATCAAGATTGAAAATCGCCAGTCTTAAGCAAGAAAAAGTCGTTGCAGTTAAACCGATATACTTGACTTCAAACGGTAAATGGAATCCGAGTAATTGTGATCCGAAAGGCTCCAATGCTTTATACATAGTAAGTCCGGGAATTAATCCGAAACTCACCATATCAGCAAGAGAATCCAGCTGAAGTCCCAGGTTTGAATTTGATTTTAAGGCTCTGGCTACAAAACCATCAAAAAAGTCGAAAACAGCGGAAAGAATAAGACAAATCGCTGTTGTCTGATAATCTCCTAAAATAAGATGTATCGCCCCTATACACCCTGCAAATAAATTAGCCAGGGTTAGGGCATTAGCCAGGTTATTCTTTATAAAATTCATAGATACAAAAATAAGGAATTAAAACTTAGGTTGAATAATATCCAACACTGGTTATAGATCAGAATTTTTTAATTCATCACATGGAGAATTTCAGACTATAAAATGGGAGGCTTAAACAATAGCAATCAAAACATTGAGTGATAATTTTGTTTCTGAAAAACAATCTGTTACATCTCAATAGATCCATGATGGGTTGTTCTTGTTTAATTAAATAAATGAATGATGAAAAAAATTATAGTCGTAGAAAGAGGTTTTGCTGGAGGTGACCTCGATAAAAAGAAAACTAATAATGTACCTTATATATCTTCGGAACTCACGTTGGGCACCAGTTATTTGGGAATTTTTGAGAAACTTATTTCGATAATGCTTCTTATTGCCGTGGTTTGTGCGGTTTATATTTCTTTGACAAATTCTGAATATTTTGAAAAACTTGTTGAAGAAGATGGTTTTTATGAAAACCTTACCGCTTTATTTTTGTTTCTAAGCAGTTTTACCCTGGCTCTGAAATTCCTGAAATTGCAGTCATATTATAGTAAAGCTTGGAAATTTGGAGTGATGTTAATGGTTGCAGGACTTTTTTTTGGAGCCGGTGAAGAAATCTCCTGGGGACAAAGAATATTTAATATCCAGTCTTCAGAATTTTTTAAAATTAATAATGCACAGCAAGAAACAAACCTGCATAATCTGGTTGTAGGAAAGGTAAAATTAAATAAACTCATCTTTTCCAATGTGTTGTCAATTGGCTTTGGATTCTATTTTCTGGTGCTTCCCATCTTGTGGCTCAAGGTTTCAAAAGTAAGAGCATTCATCAATAAGTTCGGAATTCCGGTTGCAAGACCTGTTCATATTCTGATCTTTCTGATGGCTACACTGCTTATTCTTATCCTGATTAGCAGTTCCAAAAAATGGGAGGTTTGGGAATATGCTTTTGCACTGATCATGTTCCTGATCGTGTATAATCCCATCAATACAAAAGAAATTTTTTCAAAAAAATAATAAAACAATAGCCGTGAAGCAATTGTTGATGCCATGTACAAACTCCTTATCATATGAAAAATGAGAAACAACTATTTTATTTATTAATGGTGGCTGTCGTCGTTCTTCTTTTCGTCCATTTAGGAAAATTGTATGTGGATATTATGGAGGCCAGAAACTTTGTTTCTGCAAGAGAAATGGTAGAAGAAGGACATTGGATCTTTACGACGATGAATGGTGTTCCAAGGTACGAGAAGCCACCATTTCCAACCTGGATGAGTGCGTGGACAGGAGCTCTCTTTGGCTGTGGAAATATATCTGCCTTAAGATTTCCGGCAGCACTATCCTCTCTGCTGCTTGTTGTTTACTTTTATAAAATTGTCAATTTTCTTTCTGACAATAGGCGTTTAGCTACTATATCGTCTCTTGTTTTAATTACAAACTTTCTGGTAATTTATGTCGGAAGACGAGCCAACTGGGATATCTATAGCTATAGTTTTATGATTATCGGGATCTATTATTTTATTTTAGCACTGAAAGAAATCAGGACGATACCTAATTATCTGTTTGCAGGGCTATTTTTCGGATTGTCAATACTGAGCAAAGGTCCTGTCGGTCCTTATGTAGTGCTCTTGCCTTTTTATCTGGGATATAGTATTGTTTTTGGATGGCCAAAATTGCAGAACATAAAAGGGATAGTTTTATGTGCTCTTTTTGCCGTCTTTATTGGCTTTTCGTGGTATTTTTATATCTACTTTTCTGATCCGGATACTTTTCTGGCCGTAATGGAAAAAGAAGCCACTGCCAGAGGAAACCGGGATGTAAAACCATTTACCAGATATTTAAGTTTTCCTGTACAAACCGGTGTTTGGATTTTTTACAGCGTGATAGGACTTATTTACCCAATGTTGATCAAAAGAGTGAAGCAGCCCAAAATCTATTCACTTTTCTTTTACTGGACTCTTTTTTCACTGATTTTATTATCATTGATTCCTTCAAAGAAAGAACGTTATCTCTTTCCAATGATGATACCGCTGGCAGCTACTACAGGCTATTATCTTCAATACCTTTTTCAGAGTTTTAATTTAAAAAGATGGGAACTCAATTTGAATACAATCATATTTACTGTACTTGCAATCGTATCTCTGTTTTTTTCAATAGGAGTTTACTTTCTGCCTCTGGAAACTGATATTATGACCGTTTTGTTTTCTATTACCACCTATCTTACCGGTATCGGAATCCTGTATTTTATATATGGGGACAGAAATTTTCAACATGCGTTTTGTGTCGTTATTCTACTGGTAATCGGAACAGGAATTTTTGGTATTCCTATTCTGGATGAGATGCTCAGCAATAATAAGAAATTTAAAAGCCTGGTTACGATCAAAGAAAAGATCCGTCAGGAAAATCTAAAACTATACTCCTATGCAGAATATTCACCGGAAGTTTGGTTCAGATACCAGGAAGTGATCCCTGAGATAAAACCTGGAGATTCACTTACCTATCCTGTAGAAAAAGAATTTTATCTCACGATGAACTCCAATAAGACTGAATTATTGAAACCTTTTAATCAGTTAGGCTGGAAGTCAGTCTACGTCGGAATGTTTGACGACAATGAGGAGGCTCCTCCTTCCAAAAACTATTCAGATAGAAAAATACATTACCTATATAAAATCACAGCTTATGATGAATCTAGACCAATCCTACTCAATTGTAATTCCACTTTATAACGAAGAAGAGAATGTCTCTTTGCTCATTGATGCTATAGAAGGCATTATGGGAGGTTTCCGTTATGAACTGATCCTTGTTGATGATTTCTCCACTGATAGAACGGTGAAGATCATTAAAGATATTGCCGCTTTTCACGTCGTTTTAATAGAGTTGAAAAAAAATTACGGCCAAAGTTCAGCGTTGATGGCCGGCATAGATTATGCTTCCGGAGATTATATTATTACTATGGACGGAGATCTGCAAAATGATCCGTCTGATATTCCGATGATGATTAATAATATCAATGAAAACGGATATGATCTTGTGGTGGGAAAACGTCGGAAGAGACAAGATAACCTCTTGAAAACTTTTCCTTCCAAAATCGCTAATTTTATTATCAGAACAACGACAAAACTCAATGTCACGGATCATGGATGTGCTTTGAAAATTTTTACCAGAGAAACGGCAAAAAAACTTGATTTATACGGTGAGTCACATCGTTTTATTACCCTTCATGCCTATATTAACGGAGCAAGGATTGCTGAAGTGCCTATCAAACACAGGGCAAGACAATTCGGGGTTTCCAAATATGGGATCGGAAGAACGACCAAAGTCATCAATGACCTGATTTTACTGCTATTTAATCAAAAATATCTTCCGAAGCCCATTTATCTGTTTGGAAATATAGGAATTGCCACTTTTATAGCAGGAATACTGATCAATACTTATTTGTTCATTGAAAAGCTCATGGGATATCCAATCGGTGGAAGGCCTTTACTCATCTTGGGAATTTTGTTGGTTTTTGTAGGAATACAGCTTTTCACAACAGGGATTATTATAGATCTGCTGATGAAAACCTATTACGAATCACAAAAGAAGCGACCGTTTAATATCCGAAATGTATCTGTTTTTTGAAAAAGCTCAGAAAGATTTCTTCCGTTATGCTGAAGGTAGGTGTTAGCGGGGTATTGCTCTATTTTGTTTTCAGAAAGATTCCATTTTCTGAGATCGGAAAGCTTATTAAAACCAGTAATCCTCTTTTTTTGATTCTGGCGTTAGGCGTTTTTGGTCTTTCTCAGATGATTTCATCTCAGAGATTGTTGTTATATTTTCATGCCCAGAACTTTTTGATTCATAAGACGGATAATTTTAAACTTTATCTGTTGGGAATGTTTTATAATTTCTTTATTCCCGGAGGAGTAGGCGGTGATGCTTATAAAATTTATACACTTCATAAAAAATTCAGATGGAATATAAAGAAACTGACCAAGTCGGTATTTTGCGACAGGATTTCCGGATTATTTGCCATCATTCTTTTGATTGAGGGATTAATGACGATGATGTTGAGCGGTGCCCTGAAGCTATTGATCATTCCAATAGTCATTACTACCATCTTTTTGGCTAGACTTTTTTTTAGAACCTATTTTCCTCAATTTAAAAATATATTTTACCAGACATTACTATATTCATTAAGCGTACAGGTGCTTCAGCTGGTTTCAGTGTATTTTATTTTAAAATCATTGATGCAGGTTGATGGTATGGTGTTGTATTTTGTGGTCTTTCTGATCAGTTCCACACTCAGCATTATTTCTTTTTCCGGAATTGGTGTCAGAGAATGGCTTTTTATGAAAGCGGCACAGTATTTTACCTTTAATCCTGATATTTCAGTTTCTGCTGCAGTTCTATTTTCTTTCATTACAGCTATTGTAGCTTTTGCCGGTCTTTGCTTTTATCATTTTAAATATAAAACAGATACCTATTCCTCGTAAACTGAAAATTATTCTTTTTAGCGTTTTTTTATTTTAATAATTTTAATTTCCTTTGCATGTCATGAAAAAGGAAATTAGAAAACAGGAAATTCTGGTTTTATTGTACAGAATTTTTTTAGCATACTTTTTTTATCAGATCGCAAGACTTTTATTCTGGTACTTTAATAAAGACCTGATAAAAGTTGATTCCGTTTCAGAGTATATAAAGCTGGCTTATCATGGTATAGCTTTCGATACCACTGCGATTTTATACGTTAATGCACTATTCATACTTCTGAGTCTTTTGCCGTTGGTAATCAATACCAAAAAAGGCTTTCAAAAAGTTCTGTTCTGGATTTACTTCATTACCAATGGGGTAGCATACGGAATGAATTTCGGAGATTTTATTTATTATAAATTTTCGCAGGCCAGGCTTACATCAGCAGTATTTCAGGTAGCCGAACATGAGTCTAATGTTTCCCAGACGCTGATGATTTCCATAGGACAGCACCCGTTTGTCTTTATCTGGTATGTTATTTTAATGGCCCTGTGGGTATTTTTATATAAAAAGATAAAAATAGAAGAAAGGAAACCTGTGCAGCTGATTCCGTACTTTATTTTTTCCATACTTACCTTATGCATCACAACAGTATTGGTGGTAGGAGGGATCCGTGGAGATTTTAAACACAGTACAAGACCTATCAATATGGTGGATGCTACCCGGTTTGTAGCTAATCCTCTGCAAGGAAATGTCGTTCTTAATAGTACTTTTTCATTCTTCAGAACTTTAAATACCAATAATTTTAAGGAAGTTCATTTCGTTGATGAAAAATATATTGATGAAAATGTCCAACCTTATAAAGTATATGATCGCAAAGTTGAAAACCGTCCCAACATTGTTATTTTCATTGTAGAATCTTTCGGAAGAGAATATTCCGGAGCCTTTAATAAAGAGAAAAATATTAAAGACTATGTTTCCTATACTCCGTTTATGGATAGTCTGGCCGGCCAGAGTCTTATTTTTCCTAACGCATTTGCCAATGGGAGACAATCTATCCACGGCATGAGCAGTGTGTTGGCAGGGATTCCCAGTCTTACAGATGCTTTTACGGGTTCACCATATTCTAACCAGAAAATACAGTCTATAGTTTCTGTTTGTAATGATCTTGGGTACGATACCTCTTTTTACCATGGCGCACCCAATGGTTCTATGGGATTTCTGGGATTCGGTAATATCTTAGGATTTAAGCATTATTTTGGAAAAACAGAATACAATCACGATGAGGATTTTGATGGAATGTGGGCAATATGGGATGAACCCTTTCTTCAGTATTTTGCCAAAAATGTAGGAAAGAAGCAGCCTTTTATGACCACTGTCTTTACCGCTTCTTCACACCACCCTTTTAAAATTCCTGAGAAATATAATGATAAGTTTAAAAAAGGGAAAATAGAAATGCATGAACCGATACAATATACGGATTATGCCATTAAAAAATATTTTGAAACGGCTAAAAAAGAACCTTGGTTCCACAATACAATCTTCGTGTTTACAGGAGATCATACCAATCAGATTTATTATCCTGAATATGAAAAAGCAATGAACCGGTTTGCCGTTCCATTGATATTCTATTCCCCTAATCCGGATTATCAGTTAAAAGGAGTAAACCCTGAAATGGCACAACAAACAGATATTTATCCTACTTTGGCAGATCTTATCGGATACAATAAACCCATAAGAAGCTGGGGACGAAGTCTGGTAAGTGATAAGGATTATTCTTCTATTATTGTGAACTCTGACGGAAGCACAGAACAGTTTATGATCGGGAATTATATCTATCGTTTTGACGGTAAAGATATCGTAGGGGTATATGATAAAGCTGATTTAGGACTTGAAAAGAACCTGATCAAGGAGCTTAAAACTCCGGAAGTAGAAAAAGGAAAGCAAACTGCAAAAGCCTGGTATCAGGATTATATGAACAGGGTGATTAACAGAAAGCTGAATTAAATATAAAATCTGGAGGGCGGAATTTTTTTAAAACGGCAATAATAACTTCTCTCCTCCAACCTTAAATCATTTTGCTTTTGAGCAGTCTTCCATAGCCTTTATGCTTTGTATAACAAAAGTTTTTGTTTGTTGAAAATTAATTTATATTTTTATCAATACATAGATAAGAATATTGTATTGAAATTAAAACTATAAGAAATATGAAAAAATTATTATTAACATTCGCGCTTTCTTTATTCGGTGTGCTTACTTTTGCACAGATAGAAGGCAAGTGGAAAACAATAGATGACGAAACAAAACAGGCAAAATCTATTGTGGAGATATTTAAAAAGTCAGATGGGAAATATTATGGAAAAGTTTCTCAATTGTTGATAAAACCTGCTGATCCCAATTGTACACCTTGTAAGGATGACAGAAAAGGAAAACCAATTTTGGGATTGGAAATCATCAGAGGATTACAAAAAGATGGAGATGAGTTTACAGGCGGAAGCATTACTGATCCTAAAACAGGGAAAACGTACAAATGTACAATTACACGAAGCGGAGATAAGCTGAATGTAAGAGGTTACTTAGGACTATCTTTATTAGGAAGAACCCAGGTTTGGGAGAAAGCTAATTAATATAAGTTTAAATAGAATTTTAAAGCAGCATTTCAGAAATGAAATGTTGTTTTTTTTTGAAAATATCTGTAACGAAAATAAAATCTTCCCACTTATAATATATGAGCACAGAACAGGAGAAGACTTTTGTAGATTTTTTTAAGCCCAATCAACGGCTTATTCATAAAATATGTAAAATATATACCAATAATCCCGAAGACCATCAGGACCTTTTTCAGGAAATAACCATCCAGTTATGGAAATCTTTTTCAGGATTTAAAGGAGAAGCAAAATTTTCTACCTGGATGTATCGTGTAGCTCTGAATACAGCCATTGCTCTGTTCAGGAAACCTCAAAAAAAGAACATGCAGACCTCTGAAATAGATGTTTCGTCTCTGAAAATGGAATATGAAGATTACGAAGATGATGAACATAAACTGAAGAAGATGTACAAAGCAATTTATGAATTATCTGATGTAGAAAAAGCTTTAATAATGTTATACCTGGAAGATAAACCTTACAAAGAGATTGGTGACATTCTGGGAATCACCGAAGGGAATGCAAGAGTGAAAATGAACAGAGCAAAAAACAATTTAAAAAATAAAATAAGCACAAAATAATATGGAAGAACTGGAATTATTAAAAAAAGACTGGAACAAAGGTACAGGTGAGTTTAAAGAGTATTCTGAAAACGAAATTTTTAATATGATAAAAAATAAATCAGTTTCTATCACCAAAACATTACTGATTATTGGGCTTATAGAAATTTTGTTGTGGACTGTCTATGGCTATATAGACTATCGGTTCCCCTATATTAGAATGGGATTGTTTGTAATTTTTACAATACTTGCTGTGCTTCTGTTTCGTGCCATGAAATCCGGGCAGAATAGTACTACATTGATGAAGAATATTTTAAACTTGAGAAGGATAATATTGGGGTATGCATGTCTTTCAGTACTTTTTGCTCTCATAGATAGTATCATTCGTTTTGACCATGATACCAGAGATTTTATGGCAGGAGCAAAAGACGGATGGAATGCGGGCCATCACATTAAGGGGCCACCAAGTAACCCTGAAACAATGGTACCTGAAATGGGGAATTATGTGATTTTTGGAGTTGTCACGTTGATTGGGTTTTATCTTCTATATGTGGTTTACAAAAGGACTTATGGTAAAATTCTTGTTGATCTTAGAAACAACTACAAAGAATTGAGTAAACAGGAAGAAAACGGTTTTAAATAAATTAATATTAAGTCCTTCCACTCAAATGAGATGCCTTTTTATTATGTGTATAATAAAAAAACACTATTTTTGTAGTCTAAATTTTTCAAGAAAATATGGCAGAATATACTTTTCGTGAGGTAATTGCACAGGCAATGAGCGAGGAAATGCGTAAAGACGAATCCATCTATCTGATGGGGGAGGAAGTTGCAGAATATAATGGTGCATATAAAGCTTCAAAAGGAATGCTGGATGAATTTGGTCCGAAAAGAGTAATTGACACTCCAATTGCAGAGCTTGGATTTACCGGGATCTCTGTTGGTGCAGCAATGAACGGTAACAGACCAATCGTAGAATTTATGACATTCAATTTCTCTTTGGTAGGAATTGATCAGATTATCAATAACGCGGCTAAAATCCGTCAGATGAGTGGCGGGCAGTGGAACTGTCCAATCGTTTTCCGTGGCCCTACTGCTTCTGCAGGACAATTAGGAGCTACTCACTCTCAGGCTTTTGAAGGTTGGTTTGCCAACTGTCCTGGTCTTAAAGTAGTAGTACCTTCTAATCCTTATGATGCAAAAGGATTGTTGAAAACAGCGATCCAGGATAATGACCCGGTAATCTTCATGGAATCTGAGCAGATGTACGGTGATAAAATGGAAATTCCTGAGGAAGAATATTACTTACCAATAGGAAAAGCTGATATCAAGAGAGAAGGAAAAGATGTTACTTTAGTTTCTTTCGGTAAAATCATGAAGTTGGCTATTCAGGCAGCTGAAGATATGGAAAAAGAAGGAATCTCTGTTGAAGTGATTGATCTTAGAACCGTTCGTCCTCTTGATTTTGATACAATTTTAGAATCTGTAAAGAAAACAAATAGATTAGTTATTTTAGAAGAAGCTTGGCCGTTTGGTTCAATTTCTTCGGAAATTACATACATGGTACAGCAAAAAGCATTCGATTATCTGGATGCTCCAATCAAGAGAATTACCACTCCTGATGCACCTGCACCTTATTCTGCAGCATTATTTGCAGAGTGGTTCCCTAAGCTTGAAAAAGTAAAAGAGGAAATTAAAAAGGCGATGTACGTAAAATAGTAATAGAAAAAAACTTCCGAAAGGAAGTTTTTTCATTTATTATATTCATGAAGAAAAGTTCTTGACGTCATAAAATTAGTATAAATTTGCGCGTTTAAAATAAATAAGCTGACATGGCAGACGTTACAGAAGATGGTTATCATTTTGATATAAAAAAACTTTCTTTTATTGGAGTTTTAGTTTCTCTCGGAATTGTTTTTGGAGATATAGGAACCTCACCGCTTTACGTAATGAAAGCGATTGTAAATGCAAGGAATCAAGGGAGTAATATGCCCTTTAACGAATATATAGAAGGAGCACTTTCCTGTATTATTTGGACACTGACCCTTCAGACTACCATCAAATATGTGATCATTGCTCTAAGAGCGGATAACAAAGGAGAAGGAGGTATTTTAGCCTTGTTTTCACTAGTTAGAAACCTCAAAAAAGGATGGTTGTATCTTATAGCAATTGTAGGAGCAGCCGCACTTATTGCAGATGGCGTGATTACGCCGTCGCTTACAGTGATGTCGGCCATTGAAGGTTTGGAAATTTATAATCCCCATACGCCTGTTGTTCCTATCACCATTGGAATTTTGATTGTAATCTTTGTGGTACAGCAATTCGGAACCAGCTTTATCGGGAAGTTTTTTGGCCCTGTAATGGTGGTCTGGTTTTTGGTATTGGGCGGTTTGGGAGTAATGCATTTAAGCGAAAATTTTGAGATTTTAAGATCTTTCAATCCTTATTATGCATACAAGCTTATTGTAAATTCACCAAGTGCAATCGTTATTTTAGGTGCAGTCTTCCTTTGTACTACCGGGGCAGAAGCTCTTTATTCAGATTTGGGACACTGTGGTGCCAAAAATATAAGAGTAAGCTGGGGCTTTGTAAAGGTTATGCTTATTCTAAACTATCTTGGGCAGGGAGCATGGCTTCTGACCAATTACAGCAAGCCTGGATTTTCTGTAGTAAACCCGTTCTTTGGGATTATGGAAGAGTGGATGATTATCCCGGGTGTTATTTTAGCAACTGCAGCAGCAATTATCGCCAGCCAGGCGTTAATTACAGGTTCTTTTACCATTTTCTCAGAAGCAATGTCTCTTAACTTATGGCCTAATCAGAAAATTGATTACCCTTCAGGGGTTAAAGGGCAGATGTATATTCCAAGAATCAATTGGGGACTTTTGATCTTGTGTATTATTGTAGTACTGCATTTCAGAGAATCGGGAAAAATGGAAGCGGCCTATGGTCTTTCCATTACAGTAACGATGTTGATGACAACAATTCTACTTATTTTCTGGTTATTGAAACATAGAATAAGTAAAGTCTTAATATTATTCTTTGCTTTGACGTATTTGTCTATTGAACTAGGGTTCTTTAGTGCCAATATTATCAAATTCATGGAAGGAGGTTGGATTACAGTTGTATTAGCCGGTTCCATAGGATTATCTATGTATGCCTGGTATAATGGTCGACTGATCAAGACAAGATTTATCCAGTTTGTAAAAATTGAAAAATATGTTTCTATTCTTAAAGATATGAAACTGGATGAAACTATTCCGAAATATGCAACCAATCTGGCTTATTTGAGCCGTGCAAAAAGAAATGATGAGGTAGAATCAAAAATTATTTATTCCATCATCAAAAAACAGCCAAAAAGAGCAGATCATTACTTTATTTTAAGCATTGTCAATCAGGAAGATCCATATACATTCAAATATACGGTAGATGAAATTCTGCCTGGAACGGTTTATAAAATTAATTTCCTTTTAGGATTTAAAGTAGACCGAAGAATCAATGATTATTTTAATATGGTGCTTAAAGATTTAATGGCAGAGGAAACCATTCCTTCAAGAAGCAGCCATCCGTCTTTAAGAGCTCATAATATACCACCGGATCTGAAATATGTGATTATTGATAACACCTATATCAACGATATTCTTTTGACTGTTAAACAGAAGATTATCCTTAATATCTACAACTTTGTTAAGTATATAGGAAGTGATGACTTTAAGGCTTGGGGAGTGTCTTCTCACAACGTTGAAGTAGAATCTGCACCGATCACAGAACTGACTGTTTATGACAATAAGATCGAACAATCTGGTTACTTCCGACACAATTCCTGATCCAGGGAGCGTGTAACCATACTATCTATTTAAATAAAAATCAATAAATTTGTAGATAATTTTTTTAATGGATACAGTACAAAAAGAAAAGAATATAGCTTTGATCAAGGATGTTTTAAGAAATTACCTTTTAGAAAAAGGGTTCAGAAACACTCCTGAAAGATATACGATATTGGAAGAGATTTATAATATGGATCATCACTTTAATGTTGATGACCTGTATCTTCTGATGATGCAGAAGAAATACCATGTTTCTAAAGCAACCATTTACAATACTATTGAGATTTTCCTAGATGCAGGTTTGATCCGTAAGCATCAGTTCGGAGAAAAAACATTGACCTCTTCATCTTATGAGAAGTCTTATTTTGACAAACAACATGATCACCTGGTGATCTACAAAAAAGATTCTGATAAAGAAATTGAAGAAATTATTGAATTCTGTGACCCAAGAATCCAGGGAATCAAAGAAGCCATTGAAGAAGCTTTTGGCGTAAAAATTGATTCTCATTCGCTGTATTTCTATGGCACTAAGAATGACTAATTAATGAGAATAATCCTTTTTCTGTTACTTTTTATTTCCACGCTCAGTTTTGCGCAGGATAAAACTCCCGTGAAGAGAGATCCTTATTTACAGACTCCTTCAACGGCACAACCAAAGCAGGTAAAACCGGAAGACAAAGTAAAAATCATCCACGCGGATAAAATTATAAAAGACCCTGCAAAATATGAGGGAAACCAATACTTTACGGGAAATGTTCAGATAGAACATCAGGGATCTATTCTGACAGCAGATGAAGTTGTATTATATAGTGAAGAGAACTTTGTAAAAGCAATGGGCAATACAAAGCTTCAGAATGCTGATGGTTCGGTAATTACTGCCGGAGAAATGGAATATGACGGAAATACCCAAAAAGGGGTTGCCCGAAAAAATGTTGTCCTTACAGATCCGAAGCAAACCATAAAAACAGATATTCTGTATTATGACAGACTTGCCAATCAGGCCTATTTTAACACAGGAGGAACGATTGCAGACAGTCAGGGAAATGTGATGTACACAAAGTCAGCCACCTATTTTCTGAACACTAAAATGATCGACTTTGTAGGGAATGTAAAAATAGATAACGCCCAATATATTATTGAAGGGGTTAATATCAAACAGAATCAGAATACCAATACAGCCGAATTTTTCGGACCTACTACGATTACCAACAGAGCAAACCCTAAAAACAGGGTATATACCGAAAGAGGAACTTATAAAATGGGGAGTAAGGAAGCTTTCCTTAACAAGAATTCCAAGATATTTTATAACGATAAAATCCTTACCGGTGATGATATGTACTTTAATCAAATTACGGGATTTGGTAAAGCGACAGGAAATGTAACATTAGATGATCCGAAGGAGAGAAGATATATAAAAGGAGGGTACGGAGAGATTTTTGAAAAGAAAGACTCAGCGATGATGACTAAAAATCCATATGCAGTAAAAGCAATGGAAAAAGATTCAGTCTACTTTGCCGCAGAAAAAATTATCTCTTACCAAAGACCGGATTCTCTCGATATTAAAATTAAAAAAAGCTTCTTAAGAGCCTATAAAAAAGCAAGGGTTTACAAATCCAACGCTCAGGGAAGAGCCGATTCTATTGCTTTTAACGAAACCGATGGGATCATGCATATGTATACAAAACCGATTCTTTGGAGTGGAGAGAAACAGGTGACCGGTGATAAAATTGAAGCGTACTTTAATACAAAAAATGAAAATATAGATTCCTTACGGGTGATCGGAAATGCTTTTGCCATCAGTAAGGTTGATTCTTTAAATCTGAAAGATGAATTCAACCAGGTAAAAGGTAAATTTATGACCGTTTACTATGAGAAGAATGATATCAAAGAAGCCAGAGTTGTTGGAAATGCCCAGTCAATTGTATATGTTGACGATACCGATCAGGAGACCAAAAAACCGGAGAGAATAGGAATTACCCTTTCTGCCTGTGGAATTATTGGTGCACTTTTCGAAGAAAGAGCTTTACAGATTATTTCATGCAGCATCGGAGCAACTTCAGATACTTATCCGATGAGTAAGATTGAACCTGGCAGAAGGAAGTTTCCGGATTTCAACTGGAATACCAGAGACAGGATCAAGAAATGGCAGGATATCCTTGTAGACAGCCCTGAGTACGAAGAAACAAAATATACGTCGGATAGTGAACTATTTGATAAAGCGCAGAAAGCTATAGATGATGAAAAAGCTAAAGAAGAAGCGAAAAAGCCGAAGCGAACCAGAAAATAAGAAAAGAAGCAATTTGCTTCTTTTTTTGTTTTAAACCTTAAAATAGACGAGCTCTTTTTCGACAATATTGTTTTATATTTTTTTAAGATATATTAAATTCTGTGATAGCAATTAATAATACTTTTAGCAAACCAAGTTCATAAAAAAATAAAAATGAAATTAAAATTTGCCATTAGTATTTTTATTCTCACTACTATGAAAGTGAATAGTCAGGTAGGGATATCTAAAAATTTGACTTTTCAATCTGATCCCAGAACACAACTTCATGTAAAGCAAGACAACTACGCAGTGAGACTGCCAATAGCAAGCTCGGCAACAGTATTGCCGGTCTCGTTATCCGGAACCTCCGGAGATGGAACTCAGGGTTCGGTTATTTTTAACAGAGAAACCGGAAGTATTGTTCAGAATGATGGGACGAGCTGGAAAATATCAGATCCGATTGTTACCACAGTGAAGAATAATAAAATAGCCCGTTTTATTAGAAACGGAACCGTTACCACGACTTGCCAGCCATGCACTATTTTATCGCCTTGCATAGGTGGATCCGACAGGGATTGCGCAGCAGTTAATGTGCCTTTTACTTCCAATACTCCCAGTATCAATGAGATTTCAAATGATGTAAGTCTGATAAGTCCCACAAGCAATATCATTAGCTTTAAAACAAGGGGATTATACAAGCTTTCTTTTAAAAGTGGAGCGCTTGATATCGGGGAAGCTACCTGTGTAGGTGCAACAACCAATCTTTATTCCAGATTGAATTTAGAAATAAGTTCCGATAACGGAGCTTCATGGAAACCCATTAATAACACCGTAAGCAATTCCACGGGAGGACTGCTGTCGTTAGGCTCCATACCGCTAGGCTCTGTAGATGTCGGACATTCATTGGCATTCACTTATGTTGGTGTTTTCAATCAGGGAGATAGAGTGAGGCTGCGTTTTTTCGGTAATCAGACCATGTCCGTAGGAGGTTGCCTGGGTTACAATATGTATTTTGCGATGAATACCACAGGGAATTCTGTGTCAGAAATTATTGTAGAAAAAATAAATATGTAATAAGATGAAAAAAATACTACTTATAACAACATTATTTTTTCAATTTTTGTCACAAGCGCAGATTGGAATTGGAGGAAATATCTATAGTGCTAAAAATATTGTAAAAATTCAGGATGGAACCAAGGGAGTACTATTTCCTTATGCAAATAATTTTACATCTTTTCCAAAATATAATGCCTCTTTAACGGATCTTTTTAATAATTACCCTAATCTTGTTGGTGGTCTTATTTATAATAAAAGTGATGATCAATATTACAAATATGATGGTTATGCCTGGAATCCGGCAAGACAAATCCAGGGAATATTCCATTCTAAAGGATCAAGACTGGGCATCTCTTCAGGAATCACAATTCCTTGTATTGCCTTTGGATTGGGAGTATGTTTTTCAGCCGGCTCAGCAGAATATCTTGCACCGGATAATAAAAGTGAAGTTCTGGTAGATAATCTTGGGTTAAAAAACTCCGGTTCAGTAACTATCAAACAAAATGGAATCTATGACATAGGCGCTGCTTTAGGATTTACGGGCGGATCTATAGGACTTCAGGTAGGTGTTACGGAATTTAAGCTGACACTCCAGGTAAGATATACATCCGATGGAGACTGGGAAACAATTGCTACCAAATCAAACTATTCCATTGTAATTATTGTGGATACCGGCAGAAACAAGACATGCAGTTTTGCTCAGACGATTTCCTTGCCGGCTGGTGCTGAATTAAGAGTAATACCTACCATCAGAACAATTGGTGGCTCCGGTGGCTCATTATCAGCTTATGGTACAGACTCCGATTCAATCAGTTCCTATATTGCAGTACGTCTAATTAAAGCCTATTAAAATGAAAAAAAATATATTTGGATTGTTTTTGTTGATCATAAACACTTACATCGCACAGGTCAATTTCACCAATATTCCGAACCCGGATTCCAACGCAAACGGAAATGATCAGGTGATGATGTATATCACCAATACAAATGAAACTTCGGGAGTGAAAGGTTTCGGGCTTCCTGCGGTAGATGCAGAAGTGAATCTGCCTTATACAGGAGCCAATGCACCGGCAACAAGAATAGAGGAATTAAGAGGAATGCTTTTATTTGTTAAAAGTATTGGTCAGGTTATGGTTTTTGATGGTCTGATATGGACAAAAGCCTTCGAGATTGAATCTGATAACATATCGAGATTCCAGCTGAATTCTGTATCTACGACGTCAGGTGACGTTATGCTGTCAATCAATTCGTTAATCAATAAAGCAAACTTTCTTGCAGATCCATTAAAATTAAAAACCAACGTACCTACGACAGGAGCTAATCTAAACAGACTATATATCCGGCAAACCGGATTGTACAGGATTAATCTGAACTTAAATTTTACAGGTTCTGCAGGCTCATTCAGTGATAGACTAGGTGCCGGTCTGTATGTTAATGATAACGAAAGATTTCAGCTCCTCGAAGATACTGTCAATTTTGATGGAACCAATCGTAAAATCAACCTTGATTTTTCTGTATATGCCCAACAAGGTCAGTATATTACTTTGGAGGCTATTTCCGAGACAGGAGGTACAAGATCGTATAATGTTACAACAGATAGCTACGTAACGGTTGAGAAAATATTATAGAGTTGCTTGAATTAGTATGATTTTAAAATCATTTTTATTTTGTAAGATTGACTTTTTATTCTAACCAATAATTTCGGCATTTGGGTAATCTTTTATAGCTTTGCTGAAATTTTTCGTGGTCATGGAAATGCAAAAAGATTTTTTTATATATCAGGCTCAGACAACAAAGTTTGCAGCAGGTTTTGAAGTTGAAAAAGCCGTAGGAAGTTATATTTACGGTACAGATGGAAGAAAATATCTGGATTTTGTAGCCGGAGTTTCTGCCAATACCTTAGGACATTCGCATCCTAAAGTGGTAGATGCCATCAAAGAGCAGGCGGATAAATACCTTCATGTCATGGTGTACGGCGAATATGCACAGGAGAAACCGATAGCATTATGTAAATTACTTGCAGAAGCCACTCCGGATCCTTTAGAAGTTACTTATTTGGTAAACAGTGGGGCAGAAGCGATTGACGGAAGTTTAAAGCTTGCCAAAAGATATACCGGAAGAGAGGAAATTGTTTCTTTCAAAGATTCTTATCACGGAAATACCCATGGCGCTTTAAGCGTTTCAGGACATGAAGCTCATAAAAGAGAATTTCGTCCCCTTTTACCCATGGTTTCCTTTATTGAATTCAACAATGAAAATGACTTTGATAAAATCACGGAAAAAACAGCCTGTGTCATCCTGGAGACTATTCAGGGAGCAGCAGGTTTTTTAGTCCCGGATAGTGATTATCTGATCAAACTGAAGAAAAGATGTGAAGAAGTTGGAGCCCTTTTAATTCTGGATGAAATTCAGCCCGGATTCGGAAGAACCGGAAAACTTTTTTCTTTCGAGCATTTTGGAATCGTTCCTGATATTCTTGTCATGGGAAAAGGGATGGGAGGAGGAGTTCCTGTAGGAGCTTTTATGAGTTCCAGAGAAATGATGGAAACATTATCCCACTCTCCTAAATTGGGACATATTACGACGTTTGGAGGAAATCCATTAATTGCTGCCGCCAGTTATGCAACATTGAAAGAAGTTCTGGATAGCGGTTTGATGGATGAAGTGGCAGAAAAAGAAAAACTGTTCAGAGAACTTCTTGTTCATCCTAAGATTAAAAATATTAATGGAAAAGGATTAATGCTTGCAGTCAATTTAGGAACACCGGAATATACATTAGAGGTTGCTAAAAAATGTATGGAAAAAGGACTTATTGTTTTCTGGCAGCTCTATAGAAACGAATACCTGAGGATTTCTCCACCACTGACATTGTCGCTGGAAGAAATCAAAGAAGGTTGTCAGATTATTCTCGATATTCTTAACGAAAACTAAATATAAAGTCTCTCCGGAAAAGGAGAGATTTTTTTATGCCTTACATCGTAGTTTATATTGTTCTTATTTAACATAATACAGATTTAAAATCAGTGACAAATATCATGAAGATTCTTTAAAAAAGTAATCCCTTTTTTGTGTAATAAAAAAATTAATTTATATATTGCGGGACGATAAAAACAAAGATTATATGGCGAAACATAAAGTCCATTACGAATTTCCAATGCACTGTTTATCAGAGATTTTATACGAATATCTGGCAACTGCAGAAGGATTGTCTGAATGGTTTGCGGATGAGGTAACAGAGAAAGGCGATGACTTCTTTTTTAGTTGGGGCGGAGGACCTGCTGAAAAGGCCACTTTGATCAGATATAAGCCAGAAGGTTTCGTGCGTTTTAGATGGGAAGAAGACGAAGGAACTAAGAATTTCTTTGAAATGACTATCACAATTGATGATATTACAGAAGATTTGGCACTTAATATCACAGATTTCTGTGAAGAAGGTGACGAAGAAGAAAACGCAATGTATTGGGAAAATCTTATTGAAAACCTTAGAATAAAATTAGGTGCAGCATAATGTCAAGCTGTATTAAATGATAAAACTGATGAACGATTTATCGTTCATTATTTTTTTGTAAATAAATCACATCAAAAATTGGAAAATCAATATTTTACATCAGACGCATTACATGTAGAGAACAGAGCCTTTCTTTTAGGCGATGCCGTGAAGGTTTCTTTCTTTGTGAGAAACGGTAAATTGATCATGGATGAAGAATGTTATTTCTTCCTGATGGCTTCCATGAGAAAGATGAGAATGAATATTCCTTTGACTTATACCCTGGAGTTTTTTCAATCCCTTTTTCAAAAAGAAATTATAGAGGGTGCCGGAATACAAAATGGAATTATCAATTTCCAGGTATTTAGAAATAATGATGGGGTGACGTTGTCAAAATCTTCAATTTCCTATTTTTATGAAGTTCAGGAAATGAATGACGTCCTGGATGTTCACCAAAGACCACAGGAACTGGATCTGATTAAAGAAATCAATGTCAACAATAATTTGTTGAGCAATATAAGAGTGCACTGCCCTGAAAATATTTATGGCGGAATTTATGCTCAGGAAAACGATTTGGACGATGTTATTCTTTTAAATCCTAATAAAAGAATTGCCCGTACTACTTCCGGAAATCTTCTCTTTTTAGAAGGGAATGTGATTAAGGTTCCCAAGCAGACCGAAGGGGCTTACATTTCTCCTTTCATGGAAAATTTTGTTACTTTTTTACATAAAAATAACCTGGCTGATATTCAGGAACATGAAATTATTGCATTTGAATCTCAGAAAGCAGAAGAGATTCTGATGATTTCTGAGGAGAAAGGTATATTTTCTGTAGGTAAAATTAGAAATAAGACTTTTGAAACTTCCCGTTTTTCGGAACTGGTGAAAAGTTGGAGAGAAAGTTTTAATTCATAAAATTGACAAACCCGGTAAACAACACTATATAGTCCTTTACCGGGTTTTATTCTGAATACATCAGAAATTGTTTTTTATTTAGTTCTCGTTGATGACTTCAACGAATTTCTGTGCGATTTCTTGTTGCCCTTTTTCACTGGTCATGTAATTCCTGTCTGCAGCGCTATTGATAAAACCAAGTTCTACCAATACAGCAGATGCTTTGGTTTCTCTTAGTATATGAAGGTTGCGTCCTTCAATGGTACGGGCTTTGAATTTTTTTGAGATTTTGTCAGCAAGCTCTTTTGAGGCTTCCGAATTCTGAACAAATACTTCGAATCCCTGTTGAGGCGTTTCTGCCTTAGGAGAGCTATTCACATGGAGTGAAATCACCATTTCAGGGTTTAGCTTGTTGATTTGATCTGTTCTTTCAAAAAGGGTAGGGGAACTATCAGAATCCCTGGTTAAAATTACCTCATACTTGCCTTGACTTTCATTAATTCGCTGAATTTCTTTAGCGATATTCAATGAAATATCCTTTTCGGAAAAATTACCATATACAGATCCCATATCATTTCCGCCATGCCCGGCATCAATGACAATATACTTTTTGTTCAGTGGTGTAAATGATAAAAATGCAGTAGAAAAGATGGATATAGCAAGTAGATTAATACCTTTCATTTCAATGATTTTGATTTTTCAAATAACGTGAAAACTTCTTTAAAAATTGGTTAACATAATCATAAATTTTGTTAATTATTTTTAATGGATTATCAATTGAATTGTTAGTTTAGTGAAATATCCTCAGGTGAATTGGCCCACAGTAAGAATTCGCCACCCAGATTTTGCATGATTGATTTCCAAAGAGTCTGATCATTGGGTAAAGTGTAATCCAGGTTATAGACATCTACTACCGTCCACATTTTTCTTTGAACCTCAGTATCGAGCTGATTTGGCGACCATCCCGAATAGCCGGAAAATATTTTCACATTATGGATATCAAGTTCCTTAGCCAAAACAGCATTGATGATGCGCTCAATATCTTCTGTAAGATAATATTCATCAGTGATTTCAGTGTAGATTTCAGTAACTTTTTCACTGCTCTTTACGATGAAAAAGACTTTGTCATTTTCTACGGGACCACCATCGTATACTTCAATTTGAAAATCAAAGAAATCATTGAATTTAGTACTCATCTGGCTGTTCTTTTTATTTAATATCAAACCAAATGCGCCACTTTCATTATGTTCTATAACCAACACTACCGATCTTGAAAAAAGATCGCCGGAAATGTCAGGGGTCGAGATTAATATTTTACCTTTGTATGAGTGATTCATACTCAAATTTAATAAAAAATATTTATGGAAAACCTGCACGACAAAAGAAAAGTGTACGAGAAATCCCAACTTATTGAAAGTGAGATAAAACAAAATCCAATTGAACAGTTTAGAGACTGGTTTTTGGAGGCAAGTGAGAGCCCAATGATCTCAGAAGCTAATGCTATGGCCGTTTCTACTGTTGAGGAAGATGGTTGCCCGAGAACAAGAATGGTATTGCTTAAGGCATATACCCATGAAGGATTTATTTTTTATACCAATTACAATAGCAGAAAAGGAAAGGCGATAGAACATAATCATAAAGCATGTCTTCACTTTTTCTGGCCGAATCTTGAAAGACAAATTATTATTAAAGCCGATCTCGAGAAAATAGCTGAAAATCTTAGTGATGGTTATTTCCATTCAAGACCGAAAGGAAGTCAGTTGGGAGCTGTGGTGTCTCCGCAGAGCCAGGTGATTCCTGACAGAGAATTTTTGGAAAAGAAATTAAAAGATCTGGAAAAGGAATATGAGAACAGCGAAATACCACGACCTGAAAATTGGGGTGGTTATCTTGCGAAACCTTATGAAATTGAATTCTGGCAGGGAAGGCCAAATCGCCTTCATGACAGGATTATTTATCAACTCGAAGATCTGGATTGGAAGATCTCACGATTGGCACCCTAGAGAGTTGAAAATTAAAAATTGACGAGATTTATATCTCAATATCAAAATAAGCGGACTTTGGTTCGCTTATTTTATTTTTGGGCTTTAGCGTACTTATATAGACAAAAAAAAGGCTATTTCTAAGAAACAGCCCTTGAATTTTCGTAATCTGAATGATTATTTTTTCTTAGCACCAGATACTGCGTTTGATAAATCAGCTCCGGCTTTGAATTTAGCAACTTTTTTAGCAGCGATTTTGATCGGTTTTTTAGTTGCAGGGTTGATCCCTTGTCTAGCTGCTCTCTCAGCTACTGAGAAAGTACCGAAACCTACTAAAGAAACTTTTCCGTCTTTTTTCTTTAAAGTAGTAGTTACGTTAGAAATGAAAGATTCTAAAGCAGCTTTTGCTGCAACTTTAGTGATACCTGCATCTTTTGCGATTGCGTCGATTAATTCAGACTTGTTCATAATTTTTAATATTAAAGTTAGTTCGTAATTATAGCAAATATAATACTATTTTCTAATTGTGCAATTTTTTTATTAAAACTTATACAATTTTTTTACTTTTCAGTGAAAACAGTTAAAATATGATAATTCGGTTTTTCACGAAAAATCTACGTTACGCGTTACTAAAATCATGCCAAATGCTTATGTGTATTGACTTTAGCAAAAAGGTAATATTATTTCCTGTATTTATTAAATCCTAAATTGTGTGTAAACTATTAATGTTTTTGATCATATGCTTATTAATTTTATAATCAAAGTTTGTTTTTTTTGTATTTTCTAAAATTAAATACCTGTGTTAGTGGGAGTTTTAAAATAATAAAGAAGGTCTGTTTTATTAATTTTTATTAATAAATTTGCAGTATGTTAATAGAAGTTTTTAAGTCTAAGATTCACAGGGTGAGAGTAACTGCCTCTGACCTTAATTATATAGGAAGTATAACGATTGATGAAGATCTTATAGAAGCTGCCGGATTGGTAGTGGGAGAAAGAGTCTATATCGTGAATGTAAACAACGGAGAACGTTTTGATACATATGTTATCAAAGGGAAAAGAAAATCTGGAGAAGTATGCCTTAATGGCCCTGCCGCAAGAAAAGTTCAGAGAGATGATATTATTATCATTATTGCCTATGCGCAGATGACACCTGAAGAAGCCAAAGACTTCCAGCCGAAAATAGTTTTCCCGGATGAAAAAACAAACCTTCTTACGTAATTCATGGAGAAAACATCAAAAAGTCCTTTAAAATCAATACTCACAATAGTAATATCGCTTGCTTTTGCAGGCTTTTTTTTATGGCTTGCCTTAAAGGGGCTTGATTTTAAAGTGATTCAACAGTCATTGGCAAAGGCAAACTATCTCTGGGTATTATTTGCTTCCGTATTTGGTCTGCTTGCTTACTGGTTCAGAGCAATCCGCTGGAACCTGATGCTTGAACCGATGGGGCACAGAATTTCAAATTCAAACTCACTTTGGTCGATTTCTTTCGGGTATCTAATGAATCTTACCATTCCGCGAAGTGGCGAATTGGCCAGGGCAACAGCGTTATATGGAGTAGAAAAAGTTCCTGTAGATAAATCTTTTGGAACGATCATTCTGGAAAGAGTGGTAGATCTGATTTGTATGATGGGATTTTTGGGATTGACTTTATTATTTAAATATGATGCAATTTTGTCCTTTTACAAAAACTCTGGAGTTCAGGTAAATCCAAATAAAATTTTATTGGCTCTGTTGATATTGATCGGGGGTACTATTCTGTTTTTTGTATTTAAAAAGAGACTTTCAAACCTTCCTTTTCTAGGCAAAGTTGTTAGTTTTATTGATGGAATTTTTCAAGGGTTAACTACTATTTTCAAATTAAAAGAAAAAGGAAAATTCATTATATATACCCTGGGGATATGGATTTGCTATTATCTGGCTGCGTATCTGGTATGTTTTGCACTTCCTGAAACATCGGGTTTCAGCCCGGCAGACGGTTTTTTTATTATTGTAGTAGGGACACTGGGAATGATTATTCCTGCCAGTGGCGGAATCGGGGCTTATAACCTGGCTATGAAGTTTGGGTTTATGGCATTGTTTATTTCGATGGGTAAAAGTGCTGAGCTTGGAGGAGAGATGGGGCTTACGTATTCGTTTATTTCCTTACCACTTCAGATCGTTATTATGCTGGTAATGGGACTTATTTCTATTCCCATGTTGACGAAGGCCAGAAACGCTTCTGTTTCGCACAACGATTGATAAAAAATAGATTCTAACCTATATTATATAAAGTCCAATTGAAAAATTGGACTTTTTTATGCCCTAATACTACATAAAGGTATAGTGGGAGGATATTTTTTTGAAATAAATTTGGTCAATTCATAAATCAAATTTATCTTAATGGAAAAAATAAATCATAATATAAAACACTATGGCAATTAATCTACAGAAAGGACAAAAGATCGAGATCGGATTGACAAAAATGACGATAGGACTTGGTTGGGATCCTAATGAAGGGACAGGCTACGACTTCGATCTCGATGCATCTGCAATTATGATCGATTCTGACAGAAAATTAGTAAGCGAAGAATATTTTGTTTTTTATAATAACCTGCATTCTCCGGATGGGGCACTTACCCATACCGGTGATGATCCCAGTGGAAAAAACAGTGATGGGGATGATGATGAAGCTATTGTGATCGATCTTGATAAAGTAGATTCAAGGGTGGAGGAAATACTTTTTGTGGTAACCATCGAAGATTTTGAAAGGAGAAAACAGAATTTCGGACAGGTGAGGAATTCATACATCAGGGTCGTTGATAATCATTCAAACCAGGAAATTGCAAAATATGAACTGGATGAGGATTTCTCTATTGAAACCGGTGTTGAATTCGGAAGACTGTATAAAAGAAACGGAAGCTGGAAATTTGAAGCTTCAGGAATAGGATACAGGGCAGACTTAGGATTCTTCCTTGAGAAATATTATAAAGGGCAGATCATCAAATAAAACAAGCAAATACACAAAACGATAACTATGGCAATTAATTTACAGAAAGGTCAAACGATAGATTTAAGAAAAAATGACCGCGGAGAGAGTGTTTATGACCTTTCAAAAGTAACAATCGGCTTAGGATGGGACGTGAAAAAGCAGGGAGGAGGTTTCTTGGGGAAACTATTCAATAAAGAAGCTGAATATGATCTCGATGCAATAGCCTTTCTTCTGGATGGAAACGGTAAGGTAGCCAATCTTGGAAAGACGGTTCAGACAAATGATGGAAGGCAAATGGGGTTGTACCAGGGAGATGTTGTTTTTTTCAATTCTATGCAGCATCCTAGTGGAAATGTGTGGCTGACGGGAGACAACAGAACCGGTGCGGGAGATGGAGATGATGAGCAGATCATTGTCAAGCTGGATCAATTGGATCAAAGCTATCAGAAAATTGTATTTCTTGTTACAATTTATCAGGGAAGGACCAATAATCAGCATTTCGGATTGATTGAAAATGCTTTTGTCCGTGCAGTGGATGCCACAGGAAAAGAAATTACAAAATACAGTCTTTCCGGAGATTCAAGTATGAACGGAATGTGTGCGATGGTTTTTGCTGAAGCATACCGTCACAATGGAGACTGGAAATTCCGTGCAGTAGGAGAACCTCATCATACAGATAACTTCATTGATATTCTGAGACAGCAGTATTCCTATTCAAACTAAGTTTTACATTTTATTCAACATATCTAAAGCCGGCTTGGAAGTCTTCGACTTCCTCCGCCGGCTTCAGAATTAATATTGTCTTATAATGACCAGAAGATTATTAGCCTATTTTTTATTGGATACTTCCGGTTCTATGAACGGAGAACCTATCCAGGCATTGAATAACGGATTCAATGGGCTTATCAGTATGCTTCGTGCAGATCCGCAGGCGATGGACAGCCTTCACCTTAGCGTGATCACTTTTGACAGGGAGGTCAGGAATATTGTTCCATTGATTGGTCTTGCCAATTTTTATCCTATGGAAATTACCTGCCCTGATAGTGGGCCAACGCATACGGGAGCTGCATTGGAAATGGTTGCAGAGCTTGTAAAAAAAGAGATTGTGAAAGGTTCTGCCGATGAGAAAGGAGACTGGCAGCCGTTACTTTTTATATTTACTGACGGGAAGCCTTCGGACCTTCAGAAATACAGACAGATGATTCCTGTGCTCAGGGATCTTGAGTTTGGGGCTATTGTAGGTTGTGCAGCGGGTCCTAAAGCAGATGAACAGTTTCTTAAGGAACTTACAGATCACGTAGTAAAATTGGATACTACAGACGCTATTACACTTTCTTCCTTTTTCAGGTGGGTCAGTTCATCTATCACTCAGGGAGGGAAATCACAAAGTACGGGAGAAGTAATTACATTGCCTCCGCCACCATCAGAACTTAATATTATTATTTAAAAAATTGTTTGTACAGGTATGAGAAGATTACCTATTTATTTTTTAGTAGATATCTCCGAATCTATGGTAGGAGATCCTATTGAGCAGGTACAGGAAGGTATTGCCAATATCATCAGAGAATTAAAAAAGGATCCCTATTCCTTAGAAACAGTTTACATTTCTGTGGTAGGTTTTGCGGGAGAGGCAGAGGTGATTACTCCGCTTCAGGATATTATCAGTTTTTACCCACCGAAGATTCCTATCGGAAGCGGTACTTCATTATCTCAGGGTTTAATTAAAATTATGGACTGTATCGACCGTGATATTGTAAAAACCACATATGATCGGAAAGGTGACTGGAAGCCTATTGTTTTTCTGTTTACAGACGGAGTGCCAACCGATGATGCCACGAAAGCTATTGAACGATGGAACAATAAATATAATGGGAAAGCCAATACAATTGCAGTATCCATAGGTGAAAATACAAACTACAAGCTTCTGGGTTCTCTGGCCGAGAATGTTTTATTGTTTAATAATACGGATGAAAATTCTTATAAAGAATTCTTTAAATGGGTTACCGATTCTATCAAAACAACCAGCCAGAGTGTTACCGAGGCAAAGAAAGAAGGGATTAATCTTTCTAAAATAGATTCTGTTATTCTTGAAAAAGTAGATCCGGAAATGGAACAGAGATTCCCGGACAATAATTTTGTTGTTTTAAACGGAAAATGTTCGGAAACTGAAAAGTTATATCTGATGAAATTTAAAAAGACATTCGCAGAATCGAGTATTCCTGGAATGTCTACGAGATATTACAGATTAGATGGAGCTTATAAAATTGATGAAAAGGCATATTACAGGCTTTCGTCTTCACAGAGGAGTAATTTGAAGATTTCCATAGAAGAATTGCAGGGAGGGACTTCCTGTCCTCATTGTGCCAATCCTATAGCATTGGCAACTTGCTCTTGTGGAGGTATTCATTGCTTGAGCGGTGAAGGATATAATAAATGTCCGTGGTGTGGAACATCCGATTATTATGGCTTTTCCAGCGAAGGATTTGATATCAACAGAACATTGGGATAAAGCCTATGAAAATACCTTCATTTTATTTTGGAGCTTCAAAAAAAAATATGGACAAATCTGTTATTGAAAAAGAGAAAGAAGAGTTCAGGGAAGCTCATTGGGTCTTAAAAAATGCAAGTTCTAAACAGTTTTATGAATTCTGTTTTGATATGGATGGTTTTTCAAATATAAAAATCAAAAATATTGAAAACCTGGAAGAAACCGGACTTGTTTTTGAGAGTGATAAAATATCGGGAATTCCGGCAGCGGCCAATGTTTATAATTTAACTATTGAATTTTACCATACCGGTGATCCAAAGAATCTTGAAATAAAAAAAATACAGCTATTTGTCAATGCCAATCCAAAAGATTTGTGGAAGAATATTCCGGCTGACAAAAATGCTGATTTCTATAAACCGGATGAAGCCTCATTTAAAGGAAAATTTTCAGACAAAAAAATTGTCATTGCCTCGAAAAGAGGAAGATCTCACGCGCATGAAGGGAAATTCAGAGAAGATGATTTTTCCGTTCTTGAACTTCCTTCGGGGTGGAATATTATTTCCATTTCAGATGGTGCCGGATCAGCAAAGTTGGCAAGAGAAGGTTCCAGGGTTGCAGTCAATTCAATCAATCATTTTTTTAATTCTTATCAGATTATAAAGGAGGTTGATGAAAATATTCAGGAGCTTTATTCTTCTGATACATCCTGCGAGATAGAATCTGTAAGCAGACAAAATATCCTAAGGCTTTTGTATCAGGGAACTTTGTCTGCTTATCAATCGCTGGAAAAGATCGCGACAGAAAATAATCTTTCCGTGAATGACCTTAATGCCACCCTTATTTTTGCATTGGTTAAAAAATTCAGTTTCGGGTATGTGATCCTGACTTTCGGAGTGGGAGACTGTCCCATTAACCTTATCAATTCTGATTTTTCTAAAGTGCAACTTTTGAATACAATGGATGTGGGAGAATTCAGTGGTGGTACACGTTTTATCACGATGAAAGAAATTTTCAGCGAAAAGATTGTTTCCCGTTTTGGAATTACCTGTGTGGATAACTTTTCACACCTTGTCCTAATGACTGATGGTATTTATGATGCTAAATTCGCTACCGAAAATAAACTGGAAGATCTGGAAAGCTGGAAGACCTTCTTCAATGATCTGAGTGGTAATAATGATGATCAGGCACAAGTCGATTTTACTAATGATATAGAAATTGAACAACAACTCCTGGATTGGAGTGATTTCTGGAGCAGAGGAAATCACGATGACAGAACATTGGCTATAATTTATTAAAACATGAAAAAGACCATTAAGGTTGTTTCCGTTCTGGACACAGCCAAATCTTACGAATATGTTGATGAAAAGCCCATTCAGGGAGGCGTAAAGGATGTTTACTTTTCTCCGGACAGAGACTATGTTATTGCTTTTTACCGAAGTCCGCTGGATGAAGGTCAGAAAGAAAGGATCATGAGAATTGTCTCTACATATCTGCAAAATATACAAAAAGGAAATGCTGCTGAATATTTCCTGAATGAAATTTTCAGATGGCCGTACGATATTGTTGAAAAGGGAAAGCTAACAGGAATTGTTGTTCCTGTTTATCATCAGAAATTTTTCTTTTCCAAAGGGTATATAGGTTCAGATAATATTCAGGGGGAAGATAAAGTAGGGAAATGGTTTACAGCACCGATGTTCAGGAACCAGCAATACCCGCTGAGGCTTGATCAATCGGAGTTGGGTGATTGGCTTAGCTATTTTCAGATCGGAATTAATATAAGCAGGGGTGTTAAAAAATTACATCAAATGGGACTGGCGCATTCTGATCTTTCTTACAATAATATTTTGGTAGATCCTGTTACCAAATCTGCCTGTATTATTGATATTGACGGACTCGTCGTTCCGAAACTCTTCCCACCTGAAGTCATTGGTACTGCCGATTTCATTGCTCCTGAGGTTTTAAAAACAAAACACCTGGGACTTCAGGATCCAGGCAGGCATCTTCCCAACCAGAAAACGGATTTACATGCTCTTGCAGTCCTTATTTATATGTATCTGTTGAGAAGACATCCTTTGCGGGGCGGAAAAATATGGGATCTTGATTCCGAAAAGGATGAAATAATATCTATGGGTGAAAAAGCCCTGTTCATAGAACATCATAACGATCCATCCAATAAAGTAAGAGCCGACCATCTTAGAAAATGGGATGCTTTCTGGGGTGATCCTGATACCATTCCCTACACCATAACGGGACCTTATATTTCGGATTTATTTAAAAAAGCCTTTGTAGACGGATTGCATGATCCGATCAGACGCCCCACTGCTAATGAATGGGAAACTGCTTTGTTGAAAACAGTTGATCTCATACAACCTTGTCAAAATTCCGGTTGTACTGAAAAATGGTATGTTTTTGATAATACCAGCAATCCAAAATGCCCTTTCTGCGGGACTCTGCATCAGGGAACACTTCCGGTTTTAGATTTGTATTTCAAATTTGATGATGAGGTATGGAAACCGGAAAACCACCGGTTGATGGTCTATCATAATCAATATTTATTCAAATGGCATGTTTCCAGGAAAGTGATCCGCAACGAAAACCTGACGATGCAGGACAAAATGCCTGTCGGGTATTTCACCTTTCATCAGGGGAAATGGGTATTAGTGAATCAAAGCTTACCGGATATGAAAGACATTACAGAACAAAAAGAGATTCCTCCGGGTTCTATGGTAGAGTTAACGGACGGTAAAAAAATACTGTTGTCTGCGGAAGAAGGAGGAAGATTGATGTATGTGACAATGGCAAATAATGGGTGAGATTGTGTCGGAGAGTGAGAGAATATTAGAGTTAGAGGGTTTGAGAGTGAGCGTGTAATTGAGTTTGTTATTTATGCTCGGTTTTCTATTTTCATAAAGTAAGAATGTTCATCTTCGCCTACAATTTTAAAACCGAGGCTGGAATAGAGATGTTGTGCTTTATTGGTTTTTAAAACACTTAATGTTACTGTTTTTCCTTTGTTTGACGCTTCTTCCAGAATATCAGTCAGAATCATTCTTCCCAATCCTTTACCTTGTTGATTGGGATCAATCTGAAGTTGCATAACCTCTATATTATCATGCTCCTTATTTATTTTGAGTAGTCCAACGGGAAGATGATCCAGAAAAATAACGTTTGCTTTTTCAAATTCAAAAAGAACTCTTTGAAGAGTTGTTTCCCTGTCTGTTGGAAGACCGGAATCCCCATAATGCGGAACCATTGTTTTGATTCTGAGATCAAGCAGATAGTCAATATCGTTTTCTGTGGCTTTTTGATAGGTAAGTTGAGGCTTCATCATTTTTTGAGTTCCAATTAGCATTAATAAGAATCTAAGATAACAATTCTCGGATTGTTTTTAGTATTAATCATGGATTTCATTTGTATAGATTGTTTTAAAAACTCACAAGCATGATAGACGGTGTGAACATAAGGACTTCGGTCATCCGGATAAAATATCCTGACAAGAAATTTCACCTGCTCCTCAATAATCTCAAGAAGCAGAACATGATCCTGGTATTCAGTTTTTATTGTCTCGATTATCAGTTCTTCATGACTGGTCAGTTCACATTCATATTCAATTACTTTAGTATCAATAAGTCCTTTGGCTACCAGAATTACATAGTCATTGAAATGTAAAAAATCATCTGATCGGATGTTCGCACCTTTGTCTTTATACAACCGGTCAATGGGAAAAGTTTCCGTATACCATTCGTATTGATAAGAATACGCTGTACAGGCTGAATCAGGAAGTTGGTAGAGGCAGGTAATCCCTAAATAATCATACAGGTCCTCAATATATTTTACTCTTACTTCCGAAGAATCCTGTGAAAACAACGGATACAACTGACTATTGAAGAATAAGGTGATTTCAAGCAGGTCGTCAATAGTAATGAGATTAATATCATTTTTTACAGTTTCCAGAATATTTTCGAAACTGATGTTATCGGTATTAGGCTCTCTTTTTCTTTCTTCAATGTAATCCCTGAACGTCTGGGTATGATATAACCTGTGCTGAAGATCTTCATAAAGCCGGGTGGAAGCTTTGTCTTTATCAAACATATACATTGAGAGTGCTCTTTTCATGATTGGCTGGTGGAGATTATTTAAAACTTATTTTAAGTCCCATTTCTTTCTTCATGTACAGAAGAACTTCTGCGTTTCCTCTGGCATCATCCACGGGATTGTGCGTATGTTCTGTCTTGCGAAGATGCTTCCATTGGGCAAAAGTATCTTTTTCCAGACCACAATACAGGTCAGAAAGTCTTCTGGAAGAATAACCGAAAGGATTTTTGCCGGTAAAATGATGAAAATACCAACAGATAAACATCCAGTCGAAACCATTATTGTCACTGATGAAAATAGGTCTTCCTTTGGAATGTTTCTCAATCCATTCTTCAAATTCGAGCATGACCTTCTTGGGATCGTCAAACTGCATTGTTTCTTCTCTGCTGAAGCCGGAAACAGCTAAAGCATCAGGATTAAACTTCTCAGAAACAGGCTTCAGCTTTCCATAGAATGTTGTATCCAGTTCTTCATTGACAAGAACGGCACCAAAACATACCATTGAAAAATCTCCCGGAATCGGCCCATCCGATTCAATATCGACCATGATATAGCTCATTGATACTGGTTTTTAATAGAACGAAGATATTGATTTAAGATGATGCAGTAACAAAAAAGTTTCTTAGGTTGGAAGTGGGAAGCCGCAGGTTAGAAGTATTATTATCTTATCAGTTCTCGTAGCTATTAATTACAAATAATCTACAATAAGTTTTTACCCTTCAGGCAGATCCAGCTTCTGGCTTCCATCTTCGTTATACAAGCTCAAAAAATGCCCTTTTTCCAATCTTTATCTTAGTTTGAGGGAAGAGTTCAATTTTTTCATTGGGATCAGTTATTTTCAGGTTATCCACCTGAACGCCTCCGTTTTCAATTAATCTTCGTATTGCTGATTTGCTCAGATCTTTTTTCAATTGATGACAAAGTTCTATTAATAAAGCTTTGCTGTTATCATGCTGTAAAGTAGTGATCTGAACCGATTCATAGGATTTTTCCTCAAAATTTTTATTCTGAAACTGATTGGTAAAGAACTGTTCAGCATGTTCTGCTGAGGTTTCATCATGGTATTGTCTGATAATATTTTTGGCAATCAGCTTTTTGATATCCATTGGATTTTGACCGCTTTCTATTCTGGATTTTAATTCCTTTTTTTCTTCAACGGTAAAATCTGTAGTGAGGTCAATAAATTCATCGATCAAAGTATCCGGAGTAGACATGGTTTTTCCAAACATTTCGTTGGGTGCATCAGTGAGGCCAATGATGTTATGTAAGGATTTGCTCATTTTTTCTTTGCCATCAAGACCTTTCAGCAGCGGCATACACATGACAATCTGAGCCGGCATCTGATGAACTTCCTGAAGCTGTCTGCCCATGGTACAATTGAACAGCTGGTCGGTTCCTCCCATTTCAATATCACACTCGATTTTGACAGAATCAAAACCCTGAAGAATAGGATAAACCAATTCATGCATCGCAATCGGAGTGTTTTCTGTAAATCTTTTATTGAAATCATTACGATGCATCAGTTGCGCGACTGTAACTTTTGACAGGAGCTGAATGACTTCCGAAAAATCAAGAGCATCAAGCCAATCGGAATTGAACACGATCTTGGTTTTTTCTACATCAATAACCCTGGAAAGCTGATTAATATACGTTTCAGCATTATGTTGCACTTCTTCAGGAGTTAAAGACATCCTTGCCTTGTTCTTTCCTGTTGGATCTCCGATTCTGGCAGTAAAACTTCCTACAACAATAATAATCTGGTGCCCAATATCCTGAAATTGTTTCAGTTTTTTTAGTACGACGGCATGCCCCAGATGAAGATCAGGTGCTGTAGGATCAAAACCCAGCTTAATGGATAATGTTCTGTTTTCTTCTTTGGCCAACTTTAATTTTTCTTCCAATCCATTCTCAGGTAGGATGATGGCCACATTTTCTTTTAATGTATTGATCATATTGAATTATTTTAAAATGAAAAAGCCCGGACAGGTACTGTCCGGGCTCTATATATCGTTAGATTATTTTATTGAATGATAGCTATAGAAAGTTTTCCCGAACGATAGTACGGGTTGTAATACTCACTGAAAAAAGGAAGACGCAATATGCTGTTTAAATGTTTCATTAGTATTGCAAATATAGAAATTTTTGAAAGATCCAATATTTAAACCATTAAGATAATTTGTAAGGTTATAACAAGATTTGTTTTTAAAAAAAACTTAACCTTTTACGAATCTTAATGGTTTAAAATAAAGGTTCAAAACAATTTTACTTATCCTCTCTGAAGCGAATTCCATGCCACAAATCCTCTATCGGTAAAATATCCGATAATGATATGAAAGTCTTACTGAATCAGGTTTATTAATCATTCAAAACAGACTGATAATAAGTGTTTTCGATTTGCTTTTTCCACAAATCTATATTTTCAGAGGTTGCCTTATCTGCTTTATCAAAAAAGAAATGACGGATGATTTCAAAACCGGAGTAGATAAAAATACCATGATCTGAAGTAAGAGACAAGGCCTTGTCCATCCCGGATTGCTGATACTCTTCATGAGACTTCCCATGAGTATTGATAATAACTATTTTTTTTCCCTTTAAAAGACCTTTTTGAATACCTTGATCATAGCGATACGCAAAACCATAACTGAAAACACGGTCTATATATCCTTTCATCATCGCTGGTAATCCCGTCCACCATATAGGATAGATAAATGTAATCTGATCTGCCCAGGAAATATGATCCTGCTCTGTTTTAACGTCTTCCGATACTTGTCCGGTATGCCAGCCGTTCATATCATCTAAGGATAAAACAGGATCAAAATGAAGAGTGTACAAATCCCTTACTTTAATCTCGTGATTTTCTGATTGAAGAATATTTTCAACATGTTCTAACAGGTTGTGGTTTAAACTGTTTTCATTCGGATGTACATAAATGATTAAATGTTTCATTACTCTGTTTTTTTAATTTATAGGACAAAATTAGAGCAGCGATCCGTTTAAAAATTGTAAGAAAACGAAATCTGTCTATTCAGATTTCGGATTGCAGATATCCTGTTGAAATTTTACATATTGGGAAGGAGAGATATGCAAGAAATGTTTGAAATCATGGATAAGCTGGCTTTGATCATAATAGCCGCATTCATCAATAATGGCAAACCAGTTTATTTTATTCTTTTTTACCATTCCGTTTTCAATGATTTTGATGGCTTGTAAAAAGCGGTTGTACCGGGTAATTTCCTTTACAGAATAACCAAACCTTTCCTTTTGCTTGCGTTGAACATTTCTTTCAGTCTGGTGGGTTTGTTCTGCGATCGTTTTCACCGGATCCAGATGATGATTTTCAAAACGGGTCAAAAGCTGGCTGGTACAATCCTGCTGTTGCAAATAAGGTTTTGAAAATTCTAAAATATGATCAACTTTCTCAGTTACGGACCCAATTTCACTAAGCTGGTGCCATAGATCGGTAAAACAATTTTCTGCCAGCAACTGATCAGGGTGGCGTACAGAATGATTCTCATATGCTATTTTTCCAAAAAATCTGAAGAAAGCATCTTCCTTAAAATTGGCAACAAGAATCGATGTTTCCGGGAAAAGGGTGTACTCAAAGGCCTGTCGTACCGGCCCGAAAAATAAACACTGATCAACATCTACAATTGTTTCTTCCCGGGTAGACATGGATGCTTTTCCGAAGCAAAACAATAGAATAGTTTGAAAAGTAGGAAGCAGGGTTTTCGTCACAGGATGATCAGACCTGTTTTCTGCAAAATAAAAATGGGTAAATACATTTTCAAATTCAACAGATACCGGAATTCGATATTGGTGATATTCTTCTTGTGGATCCTGCATATGTCACATTTTTATTTGATGTTTTTCTGCATTTTATAGTTGATGAGGTTAATACCTTTTACAGTGACAATTTGCTCTTTCACCACCTGGAATCCTTTCTTTTCAAAAAAATGTTTTGCCGTTTTACTAACATCCGCAGACAGTGTTACCTCATTTTTCCGGAGTGCTTCCTCTTCCATCAATGCGTAAAGACCGGAGGCAATTCCATGATGTTGCTCATTTTGATGCACAAACAGGAGGTCAATATAATTTCCCTGATCTAAAGTACAAAAACCAACGATCTTATTTTCCGATAAAGCAATCAAAACAAATTGTTCCTTTATTACTTTTTCCCATCTTTGATGATTGTCAACACCGGACTTCCATGCCTGAAGCTGTTCCGGAGTATAGTCTTTTTTACAGATTTCAGTAATCGTTTCTGCAAAAAGCTGTTTCATCCCGGGCAGGTCACTTTCAACACCTCTTCTAATGATCATTTTATACATTTTGTGGTTGAATATATTGTTTCTCGTAAAGTTGTTGCTGTTTTTCAGTCAGCAAAGGATAAAAGAGATTCATCTGAAGCAATGTATAATGCCATACTGCTGCTTCTTTTTCAAGTTTTAAAATTAATCTGTTATGGGTAAGCCAGTTGTCTGCAATGATGAAAATTTGCTCAATAAGGCTGTGCATAAGAAAATCCGGAATGTCTTTTTTAAAGATATTATGTTTTTGAAATCCTGAGAATATGAGTTGAAACTCTTCCTTTCTGTTTACATGAATTTCTTCATACTGTAATTTTATTTCAGAAATTTCTTTTAGAATATCGACGAAGTTGACAAAAATAAAACGGTATGAATAAAATATTTCACAAGTAGAAAAAGTAAATGAATAAAGATCTTTAAGCGTTTTTATCTCCATTTTCTTCATCCGGTTCAAAAGCTCATCCATGTTGATAACCAGTTGTGAAAACAAAATCTTGATGATGTCTTCAGAATGCTTGAAATGATAATGCAGATTTCCGGCACTGATACCGAGCTCCGCCGCAATATGCCTTGTAGTAACAGTGTTGTAGCCTTTTTCATTAAACAATTCCAGCGCCTTAGACAGAATCTTTTCTTTGGTGTTCATAATACCTCAAAGATAAGAATATAAGAGTGGAATAAATCATATTTTTAAAATTAGAACAAATGTTCTAATTTGATATCTTTGCAATATCAAATCTTATAGCAATGGAAGGAAAACAAAAATTTAATTACGAGGCAACGGAGAAAGACGAAAATAAAAGTGAAACTGATGTACAGGAAATCATGTCGAAGATCCTGCAGGTGATTATCGGGTTAATTATGGCAATACTTCATATGTAATGAAAAGCAGGGTTTCATATTGGTTTTTGTTGGGATTGGCGGCATGGGCCGGAATTATTTTATTGAGAAGAAAGGGTATTTACATTTCTGTGATCAACAATCATTTTACAGATTTTATCACAGTACCGATGTATTGTTATCTGATAGAATTGATCATGAATTCAGTATTGAAATACCGGTGGAAACCTGATCTGAAATTTGTGATCACTTCAGTGCTATACCTGTCTTTTCTTTTTGAAGTACTTTGCCCTCAGCTATCCAACGTATTTACCGGAGATTTTTTTGATGTGCTTGCCTATTTTGCCGGTGGAATGTTATATTATATTTTTAAAATAAAACCATTTCATTTTTCTAAGAATAAAAAAGTGAGGATTTGATTTGAATCCTATCTTCATAAAAAATGGCCAACAGATCCCATAAACAGGAGCCTGTTGGCCGTGGTATAGTTTTTATCCTCTTGAACTGATCATTTTAATTACCAGAGCCACCTGCTCTGTTTGACTCTTCAAACTTAATTTGTTTTGTAGCACCCTTTACATCATTGTTTCCGAATTTATACGTCAGAGAAAGATGTACGTTTCGGGTAATTCCTTTGTATTGATAATCCACATTGTATGAGGGATAGTATTCTATTCCCTTTTCACGATTGGTATTCAGAATATCGTTTAAATACACATTGAGAAGCAGCTTTTTGTTCATCAAACTTAGCTTCATTCCGGTATAAAGCGAAGCACTTGAATAGTAATAAGTATTTCCATTTCTATTAGGAAGACTGCTCCAAAGCCCCAACAGTAAGGTTACCGTTTTCTCTTTATTAAGGAAAAAACTATTATCGAGATTAAAATTGGCACTGTATCCTGCCGGTGCGGGAAGAACCAAAGGATCGTAAGATTTCGATTGGGTATAATAACCGTTCATAAAAATACTGGATTCAAGCCATTTCAGTTTATTGTAATTGTAGCTGATATTGATTCCTGCCTGATTTTCATCGTAGAAATTTTTGACGATACTGTATTTTACATTTCCATCTACCATCTGAATTCTGTCCCAGTTATTTTTATTTTTATTGTAATACAGGGTGACATTGAAGCTGTTTTTTAAAACATATCCGAATTCAAAAATATCTGAAAATGAAGGCAGCAAATAAGGATTTCCCGTATTGTATTCATATTCCGAGGTGTAATATTTGAAAGGATTGAGGTTTCCGAAATACGGACGGGAAATTCTCCTTGAATAGTTGAGTGAAAATGCATGATTTTCATTAGGCTTATAACTTAAATAAGCTGTAGGAAAGAATTTTCCATATTTAATCTGATTGGATAGGTTATCATTCATTGAAATACCTTCCAGGGTCGTATATTCATAGCGAAGCCCTGCTTTTGCGTCCCATTTTTCACTGATTTTAAAATTGGTTGATACATAAGCAGCATAGTTTTGCTCATTGTAAAGGAAAGTATTGGTACGGGCAGGATTTAAATTGTACTGGTTATTTTCAATAGTAAAAAAATTAAATTCTGAATTATTTTTAATCCTTGTATACTTTAATCCTGCTTCCGTTTTTATTTTAGCAAAAGTTTTCTCAAAATCAGCCTGCCCTGAATAAATTCTGTATTTGCTGATAGGATTCGCCATGGTAGAAATAGTCTCAGAGGTAACGGTGTTCGACAAATTTTTCGCATTAGAATTATTGATCATCAGGTTGGCGGTAAGGTTCAGTTTACCTCCGGCACTGTCTAGTTTTACTTCATAAAATGCACTGGCATTATGAACATCTCTGCTGTTTCTGTTACTGAAATCAGAAAGAATATTAAGAATACCATCGCTATTAGCCCTTACCGAATTACTTTTGCCTTTCTCTAAAGGATTGCTGTGTGAGTAATTATAATTAATTCCTACGAGGTTTTTGTCATTGATTTTATATTCTGATTTTATGTTTCCACTGGTATACTTATAATTATTCAGATTGTCACTGTCGCGGTTCCAATAATCAGAATTGACGGTACTTTTCAGGTAATTGTAGGTATCATACTGCCAGAAGTTATCTCCGGCAGATAAATTGGTGCTGAGAGACAATTTTTCACCCTGATAATTGAAAGTTGCTCCGCCTCTTGAGGAAACAGTAGGTTTTCCCCAGAAATAATTTCCTGAAGTCTGAATAGATCCGTTCCAGTCCAGATTTGCACTTTTTTTAAGAATAATATTGATCAGTCCGCTCTTTCCTTCTGCTTCATATTTTGCAGGTGGAGTAGTGATGACCTCAATTTTTAAGATATCATCAGAACGCAGTGTTTTCAAATAGTTAATAAGTTCCTGCCCGTTGAGGTTGAGTAATCTGTCATTGATCATCACGGCCACATTACTTTTTCCGGCAATACTGATCGCATCATCACTGGTTTTTACCATTGGCGTTTTGGCTAAAGCTTCAATAGCATCGATACCCTGTGAAGCCACAGAATTTTCTACATTGAAAACCAGACGGTCTACTTTTCTTTCGAATAATTTTTTCTTTGCCGTAACGGTTACTCCCTCTATCTTTTGCTCCTGAATAGGAGCTTCTTTAATCTGGTGGTCTTTTCTTTCATTGCCTTTTACCGTAATAGTATCACTGCTAGTTTTTACACCGTCTTTTATGATTTCAAGTAAATAATTTCCTTGTTCTTTCAAAGGAATCTTAAACGTTCCTTTGTCATCTGTAATAGCAGAAAATTTAGCATTGTCTTTTGTGAGTACAACTTCGATCTCTCCCGCCGGTTTGCTGTCTTTATCTGTAATCGTTCCTTCCAGACTTTGCGCAAAAAGAAATGATGTGGAGATAAGACTTAAAAGAATAATGATCTTTCGATTCATACTTAGTTTTTTTATATAAGACAATTTTTGAACGTAGAGTATTACATGAAGTGGTGAAAAATCTTTTTAAGTTAGTGCAGGATTTTACCATTTTCTTTGAGTATTTTTGTGTCAGACAGAGAAAAATATTCACTTCAATGCACGATAAACTTCTACAGCACATTCGCTCCGAACATGATTTTAGTCAGGAGGAAATTGAAGCTGTCCAAATGTATTTTGAACCGGTTACATATTCCCGGAACACCATCATAGAAGAAGCCGGAAAAGTGCCGGAATATCTGTATTATATCGTTTCCGGATATCTCCGGATATTTTATTCGGATGAAAGTGGAAATGAAGTGACCACACATATCAATTGCCCACCCGGCTTTTTTACATCCTATTCTCATTTTATAAACGCAACAGTTTCTGCAGATCATGTGGAATGTATTACAGATTGTGAACTTCTAAGGATCAGTAAAGACAATCTTGATCTCCTGGTAACAAAAAGCCGGGCGATGAAAGATTTTAGTATTTCTGTTTTTCAAAAATCAATTACGTATAACGAGAACCGTTCAAGAGAATTGTCAGTTCTGAACGCGGAGCAACGATATCTTAAACTGATGAAAGATTATCCCGGAATCATTCAAAATGTTCCCATTCAATACATCGCCTCTTTTTTGGGAATGAAACCGGAAAGTCTCAGCAGGATCAGAAGAAAAATAATTAACTAACAAAAGTCAAGCGGTTCAGGAAGCCGAAGATTGAACTTTGTAGCATTAAAATTAATGCAATGGCAAAGAATAATTTGAGTCTGGTTTCAGGAGCAAACGGACATTTAGGAAATAATCTGGTAAGGTTTTTATTGAGTAAAGATATTCCCGTACGGGCAACAGTGCGGAATATCAATAATAAACAGCCTTTTGATGGGTTGAATTGTGAAGTGATGCAGGCTGATATTACTGATAAAGCCTCATTTGTGAAAGCGCTTCAGGGGGTTGAAACATTCTATGCCGTTGGCGCGTCTTTTAAACTTTGGGCTAAAGATCCCAAAAAAGAAATCTACGACGTCAATATGAATGGTACCCGGAATACCATTGAAGCCGCTGCTGAAGCTGGAGTAAAAAGAATTGTTTATGTGAGTTCCATCGCAGCTCTGGATTATACAAAACTTCCTGCTAAAGAAAGTAATGGCTATAATCCTGACAGAAGAGATATGTATTATAATTCTAAAAATGACGGCGAAAAGCTTGCTTTTGAATTGGCTGCCAAATATGGAATCGAACTGGTTTCCGTAATGCCCGCCGCAATGATTGGCAGTGAAGCATTTTTACCATTGAATGTTTCCTATGGAGTATTAAAACTTATCCTGAATAAAGAAATTCCCGTCGACACTAAGATTACACTGAATTGGGTCGATGTGAAAGATGTAGCGGAAGGCTGTTTCCTTGCAGCTGAAAAAGGACGACCCGGTGAACGCTATATTTTAGCAAATGAACGATGTATGACCATTACCGATACGACAATTCTGGCGGGAAAACTTTATCCTGAACTTAAACTTAAAGCCCCCAATTCCGTTCCGAAAGCTATTCTTTTTTCTATAGCGACCCTGATGGAATTTACTGCTAAACTAAGCGGAAAGGCTCCGTTGTTAACGAGAAAAGATATTTCTATGTTTTCTGGATTACAGCAGAATTTTGATATTTCCAAAGCCAGAAATGAACTGGGATTCAATCCCAAAAGTCCTGAACAGGCCGTGAAGGAAGCCTTAGATTACCTGATGAAAAAACCGGAATTTTTAAAAGGGACATAATAATGTCCTTTTATTGATGTTCCAGTTGGATAATAGATCCTTTGTAGAACTTGGTAAGATCATACAATTCCGTAAAATCATGTTGAAGAATAAGTCCCTTATTTCCATCAAAATTTTGTTCTCTGCTTTGGTTTTCAGCAAGTACATATAAATCCGGGTAGTCCGGTTTCAGATAATCGGAAAGAATATTTTCCTTGCCTTGTTCTCTGGTAAGAATTTCAGTGAAAAATATTCCATAGACCAGGAATTGATTAAAATTTTGAGCATTAACAATATAATCAAGGTGCTGTTGAGAAAATTTTTCATAATCAGAAAGAATCTGTAGAAAATGCTGTGCCTCTTCTGTAGACGGAATTTCATAAAAAAGATCTATCCCATGGACAAAAAGTTGTGTTTTAACCTCTTCATGATCTGACGGATAAAGAGCATGAAACCAGGAGAATATGTTGGAAAGCTCTTCTTTGGTGAGCTCTTCAACAGAATCTTTTACTTTTTCTTTAATGGTCTCAAGATGAGTCTGGGTGTCATTTTGTAGAAAATTCAAAATATTTTCTTCTTCACGGCAAAGTTTATTGTACAAATTAATTTTGGCAATATTCGGATTGGTTTTTATGAAATAAAGTTCTTCTGCCATGGCTGTTTTACCAAATAATTTTTGTGGAAATGGTAATTAAAGATACAAAATAACATTTAAAAAATAGTATGCAATGAATGGTAATGCTACTATTGAAAAGTCTGATCCCGAGATGGTAAGAAGAATGACGGAGATCATAACAGAAAATTTGAAACAATTATAATTCTGCTAAATTCCAAATCATAATTAAAATATGTTTCATTTGTCTTTTATACTTTAATCTTCCCGCTTTTTTTAAGAGAAGAGCGAAATATGGTAATCTCTTAGAAAATGTTTGTAAACACCCTGACTATTTCAATAAAACCAAGATAAAAATTTTATTCATTTTAAAAAATAGATAGACTTATCTATTTTTTGTCTAGATTTGTAAAAAGTTTTAGTATGAAAAAGGAAAAGGTCAGAGAGAGAATTATCCGGGTGGCTTCAGAACTATTTTATAAACAAGGTTTTAATTCTACGGGAATCAATCAGATTATAGCGGAGGCAGATATTGCTATCGGTTCGCTCTACAATCACTTTTCATCTAAAAATGATTTGCTTCAGGCTTATCTTTTAAAAGAGGAAGAGAATTGGTTCGAAGGTTTTGAGAGCAGTGTAATTAATATTTCGGAGCCTAAAGAAAAAATACTTGCTTTGGTAGATTATCGTAAAAAATTGCAGCAATCTTCGAAATTTGCAGGATGTCATTTCATTAAGATTATTTCTGAAATAGGAGACAGCAATCCTGTAGTTTTTGATTTTGTGAAAAAGCATAAAGAAAAACAGAAGGATTTAATCAAATTATTGATAATCAATTGTGGAGAAACAAGTAGCGCCTCTGAACCCGATATCACTACAGACAATATTTTCCTGTTGATCGAAGGTGCTGTCGTAACCTCAACAATCAACAAAAACAGTGATTCTTTCGGACAGGTGAAAAAAATTGTAGAGGGCTTATTACCCTAATTTTTTTTAATATTAAAAAATAGATATATCTATATAAAAATGATACATAAAAATCTGATATTGATCATTATACTTTTTGGACAGCTGCTGACCATTATGGATATTTTCATTATTAACGTCTCGATCCCTTCTATCCAGCGGGATATCCATGCCTCCAACGGTGAAATACAGTTTATGATTGCCTCTTATCTAATCGGGTTTGCCTCTTTCCTGATTACAGGGGGAAGGCTGGGAGATTTATACGGCAGAAAAAAAATCTTTGTCATTGGATTGCTGCTTTTTATGCTGAGCTCTTTGGCTTGTGGAATTTCTGCAAATGCTCTCCAGCTTGTTATTTCAAGATTTATACAGGGAATCAGTGCGGCGGCAATGGCTCCACAAGTGCTGGCGATGATACAGATTTTATTCTCAACCCATGAAGAACGGACTAAAGCTATGGGATGGTACGGAATTACAATTGGAATAGGAACGATTTTAGGGCAATTTCTGGGCGGATATTTTTCATCACTAACCGTTATTGATGAGTCATGGAGGTTGATTTTCCTGATGAATATTCCGATTTGTCTGCCGGCCATCTTTTTTAGCCTCAAATTGTTGAAAGAATCTAAATCCCCGGTTAAAAAATCCTTTGATATTCTGGGCGTTTTTATACTTTCAACAGGGTTGTTTTGTTTTACTTATGCTCTTACTGCCGTGGAACATGCAGGAATAGGTTGGCAAAATATCCTTGTAATCATTATTTCTGTTGGGATATTAATTTATTTTATAAAAAATCAGAGAACCAGAATTCTGAAAAATCGATCCTATCTGATTGATTTCAAATTGTTTCGTTATCAAAATTTTAATCTTGGGATCATAGCCGTTTCCTTCTTTTTTATCATGCTGGATTCTTATTTTTATATTTTATCCTTATACTTTCAGGATGGATTAAAGATGAATCCACTGGCAGCCGGGGAAATCATTGTTTTCCAGGGAGCAGGTTTTATACTGGCATCTTTGTTTTCTCCGGGAATGATTCTCAGACATGGAAAAAATGTTTTGATTGCGGGTCTTAGTCTCATTAGTTTGGTTCTTATTATACAAGTTCTGGTATTCAATACCCAAACTCCTTTTTATCTTTTTTATCTCCTTTTGTTTTTACATGGAGTAGGAGTAGGTTCAATAATTCCTTCATTGGCCAATATTGCTTTATCAGGAATGCCTGAATCTCTTGTAGGTAACGCATCCGGAGTGTACAATACTTTTCAGCAGGTGGCGGCTATCGTTGGGATTGTTGCTGTCGGAAGTGTTTTTTATTATTTTCTGGGTGAAAAGCCAACGTCCGGAGATTACCATATTGCATTTACCGTAGCCACTTTTATTAATATTTTTTGTTTAGTACTGGTGATGATTTTCATTATTAAAGTGCCGGATCATATCCTTCCCAAAAAAAGAATGCTGAGAATGTAAATGAATTGGAACTTTTGTAGGTTTTAGCTACTTATAAATTGGGCATTAATTCTATGGTCCTGCCTTTTGGAGCAATTATTTTTTTACCAATGCCTGGGTGATTTTTGCGATATTTCTGGTGATTTCTGTAGGAGAATGGCAATCACAGTTGCTAAGGCCTATCACATAGATGTCTTCGACGGGAATATAAACTCCCATGCTTTTAAATCCAAAAACGCTTCCACCATGTTCACGATCAGGGATTCCATTGATTTCTTTCAGATGCCATCCATAACCGTAAGTGAATTCCTCACCGTTATTAAGCTTATATTTTTGAAATGCCTTTTGTGTTTCTGCAGGATTTAACAAAATATTCTGGCCTAAAGCCTGTTGCCATTTTAGCATATCATCTACCGTTGACATTAATGAACCGGAAGAAAAAGGAACACTAAAGCTGATGACGGTTTTATTCACAAAACCATTTTCTTTTTTGTGATAACCATATGCTCTTTTTGGAATAATTTTCCGGTCGGAGGCATAATAAGAATGGGACATTCCTACTTTGTCAAAGATGTTTTTCTGTATAAAATTCTCATAGGTATCGCCGGAAACAAACTCTATAATATATCCCAAAACGACATACCCGGAATTGTTATAATCAAACTTTTCTCCCGGAGAAAAATCAACAGGTTCGTTTTTGAAGAAATCAACCATTGCTTCAGGTTTCATTTCCTTCTGTGCTATAGTCGACAGAGATTTCATCTTTGTAAAATCCTTAATACCCGAAGTATGTGTTAAAAGATGGTGAATGGTAATTTGATCACCATTAGGATAATCCTTACTATATTTTGAAATGGGATCATTAACATTAAGCTTACCTTGCTGCTCCAGCATCAGAATAGCAACGGCAGTAAATTGCTTGGTCATAGAACCAATCTGAAAAACCTGTTCCGGAGACATATTCACATCGAGTTCCAAGTTGGCTTTTCCGAAAGCTTTCCGGTAAAGTATTTTTCCATTCTTTGCCACCAGAAATACTCCACCAGGTTCATTTATGTTACCAAATTCAGTCGAAATCAAACTGTCGATTTTCTTTTCATACGTTTTTGAATGCTGTTGTGCACTCATGGTATTGCTAAAGAAAGCAAGCAGTATAAGAACGGTTATAAGTTTTTTAATAATCATATCGATGTATTTTGTTATACAAAGATATAATTTATTTTTATTACTATGTAATACAATATAGTAATTTGTGTTTTTTTGAATTAATATGATATGATTTTGATCTTTAATGACCTATGTGGAAGCTAATAAGAAGACTTCTCCGCTTGCAGGCTGCAAGTCATCAGTTCGATCTGAAAAATAGAGTTGTTTGATATTGTTGGTAGAAATAATTTCGGGCCGCTCAAATCCAGCTTCCTGAGCGAGAAGCAGTACCTCATAAGGAGCAAAGAAACTGACAAACGGTGTCCCTGATTCTTTGGCACCTTTCTCTGCAATTTCCTGCATTGGTTGATCTTCTTCGTCGAGAAGGTCTATCGGAAGATAGAAAGACATTGCCAGTTTTGAGCCGGGAGCAAGCGTCGCGATCTGTTGTAAAGTGGTTGAAATTGCTTCTCTTGTAAGGTATAGTGTAACTCCGGTACAGACAATCACAGCAGGTTCATGAATATTGAATCCGGCTTGTACAAGTTCTTCCCACCAGGAAGAAATTTCAAAATCAACCGGTACAAAATGTAAATTATCGGATAGTTGAAATCCTGTTTCTGACAGTCTGCTTTGCTTCCATGCTAAGGTTTCCGGCTGATCAATCTCATAAATCTGTAGCTGAGAAGCAACATCTGTTCTGCGTTGTGCAAAGGTATCAAGGCCTGCTCCAAGAATAATATACTGTTTTATTCCTTTTTCACTTTCCTTGATCATCAGATCTTCGATAAAGCGGGAACGAGCCACAATGGAAGCGCGCAATCTTCGGGTATACTTCATATCCGGACGTTCCTGCCAGCCTTCTTCAGGGGAAACAAGCTGCAGCCCGATTGTATCTTCAAGAATATAGGGTGCCGCATCCTTCTGAACATGCAGAGCTCTCCACAAAGCAGTTCTTACTGCCGTATTATCCGGCTTAGGAGTATTATAACTTTCCATTACTACTATTTTTGGACTGAAATTAATAACATCATGGGACGGCGAAGTTCATCCTTCATTTCAGGATATTCTTTCAGCATTTCAGGTCCCGGTTCAGGTTCAATGATTTCTTTAATTGTAAAACCGCAGCGTATCAATGTATTTAAATAAGAAGTTAAAGTTCTGTGATACTTGATGACATTTTCACCCAAAAAGGTAGTATTCCTTTTTTCTTCAATAAAATACCGGTCAACCGGCCAGCAGGTCTTTTCACCATCCTTATCATAGATCCAGTCCTGGCTGCCTTCTGCGGTAAAAACCGGATGTTCCACAGAAAATACAAAATATCCTCCGGGAACCAGCCACTGGTGTACATTTTGTGCAACAGAAGCAAATGATTCAATATAATGAAGAGTCAATGAACTGAGAACGATATCAAAAGTGTGTTCAGGATAAGTGACGTCCTCCAGGGCTTTTCTTTCGTATTGAATTCCTTCCGGATTATTAATCTCTTTAGCTTTCGCCAGCATCTTTTCCGAAAGATCAATTCCAATTACGGACTGTGCCCCATTTTCAATGGTGTAGCGGCAGTGCCATCCAAATCCACAGCCTAAATCCAATACCTTTTTATCTTTAAAATCGGGAAGCATTGTTTTCAAAGCGTGCCATTCACCGGCTCCTTCCAGTCCCAGCTGGGAGCGAAGCATTTTTTCGTACTGGTCGAAAAAAGATGGATTGTCGTATTTATTTTCTTTCATAGGATAAAAATATTGAATTGGCTTAACAGCGAATAAGACATTTTAGTGGAATAGGGCTTACGTAAAAATACAACAATTAAAAAAATCAAAAATAAAATCCTTTAAAAAATTAAAGGATCTGTAAGGTTTCAAAAAATATTTAATTATCTCTGATTCTCTTTCACCGCACGAATCAGTTTTTCGTTTCGTTTATCGGCTCTTGCATTATTCAAAGATAAAACAGCCCATATCGCAGCTGGCAGCCATCCGATTACCGTAATCTGTAAAATCAGACAGACAATTCCTGTGATAATTTTTCCACGAACCATAAAGGAAAGGAATGGAAGTAAAATAGCTAGTAACATGGTTTAAGATTTTAATTAATAAAAAATTTAATGAGCTTGAGGGTCAAAGTAAGCCTTAAAAGTGAGAGGGTCTTCAACTTTATCTTCAACTTCTTCAAGATATTCTAAATATTCTTCCTGATGCTTTTCCATATAAATAAGCACCACAGCAAGGTTTACAAACAGATTTTTGTCATTAGATCCTAAAGCTAATGCCTTTTTCAAATATCGTAAAGCTTCTTCATTTTCACCCATATCGGAATAAATTGCGCCGATATTGATTAAAGCAGCAGTGTTTTCAGGCTCAATAAGTAAAATTTCATCCAGTTCTTTCACTAACAGATCATTTAATTCATCCCAATGATCGTCATTGTCCCATCTTTTAGCCTGAAGTTTTTTAACGTTTTCTAATCTTAATGTTATATTGCTCATGATATAATAATTGCAGAACCGAAGCCTGTTTAATTTACAAATTTACTTTTCTTAAAATAAATCGATGTAGTTTTTAATGGGATGAAAAATCCCCTTTGATTTTAAAACCTAAAGGGGACTTTGTTTATTTTATCCAAATGCTCTTTTCAACAAACTCTCTACTTTCGGTTCACTTCCTCTGAAGGTTTTGTATAATTCCATAGGATCTTTGGTTCCTCCGGAGGAAAGCAGGACTTTATATTTAGCTGCAATTTCAGGATTGAAAATTCCGTTTTCTTTAAAATATTGAAATGCATCAGCATCCAGCACCTCTGCCCATTTGTAAGAATAATATCCGGAAGAATATCCACCCTGGAAAATATGCGAAAAGCTTGGGCTCATCGCTGTTTCAGAATTCACAGGATAAAGTGTAGTTGCTTTTGTATACTTATCCTCAAAGTCTTTGATACTCTCATTTTTCAGTTCTTCAACTTTGGTGTGATAACTCATATCCAGAAGTCCAAAACCAAGCTGTCTTAATGTTTGGTAACCTTCCATGAAGTTTTTAGACTGCTCAATTTTTTCAATTTTTTCGTCAGGAAGAACTTCTCCGGTTTTGTAGTGCTTTGCAAAAGTCTTTAAAAACTCAGGTTCGTAGCAGAAGTTTTCCAGAAACTGAGAAGGCAATTCTACAAAATCCCATTTTACAGAAGTTCCTGAAAGGGTAGAATATTGTGTATTGGCCATCATTCCGTGAAGCGCATGTCCAAACTCATGAAACAAAGTGGTTACCTCCTGGAATGTCAATAAACTAGGGGCATCTTTTGTTGGTTTACTGAAATTACAGACAATGGAAATATGTGGACGGGAATTTTCACCATTTTTTTGATACTGGTTTTTGTAGCTGGTCATCCATGCGCCGGCTCTTTTCCCTTTTCTTGGGAAATAATCTACATATAAAAGAGCTTTATAATGGTCACCCTGAGCGGAGGTTTCTCTCACTTCATAGACTTTTACATCTTCATGGTATTTCGGAATGTCATTTCTTTCTTCAAAAGTTAATCCGAAAAGTTTTCCAGAAAGTCCGAAAACAGCATCCTGAACCTGATTTAATGGGAAATAAGGTTTTAATTCTTCATCGTTCAGGTCAAATTTTTGTTTACGAAGTTTCTCTGCGTAGAAAGTATGGTCGTAGCTTTGCATTTCCTCAATTCCGTCGGCTTTTGCCAGGGATTTTAATTCTTGAATTTCCTTATCAGCATAAGGTTTTGCTTTGGTTAAAAGCTCATTTAAAAAATCAAAAACTTTCACCGGCGATTTAGCCATTCTTTCTTCAAGAACAAAATCTGCGTAATCCTTATATCCTAAAAGTTCAGCTTTCTGTTGTTTTAAATTGAGAAGTTCTTTGATCAGATTTTGATTGTCGAATTCGCCACCGTCAAAAGACTTTTTACCATTTGCCAATGCCAATTCTTTTCTCAATTCACGGTTTTCGGCATAGGTCATGACAGGAATGTAGCTTGGATATTGTAAAGTAACCACCCATCCTTCAAGGTCTCTTTCCTTAGCTTCTTCAGCATATTGTTCAATAATCGCTTCCGGAATACCTGCCAGTTGCTCTTTATCAGTGATATGTTTAAAATAAGCATTGGTAGAGGCCAATACATTCTGCCCGAACTGTAACGATTTTATGGAAAGATCCATGCTGATCTTTTTTAATTTTTCCTTGTCTTCTTCATTTAACAAAGCACCACTTCTTACAAAACCTTTGTAGGTTTCATTCAAAAGCATTTCCTGCTCTTCATTTAGGTGGTACTGACCTTTCTCATCGTATACTTTTTTGATTTTATTAAAAAGTGCTTCGTTTTGAGAAATTTTTGAAGAATATTCTGTTAAAATAGGAGAAACTTCCTGAGCAATCTGCTGAAGTTCATCATTGGTTTCCGCAGAATTTAAATTGAAGAAAATATTCGAAACCAGATCCAGTTGTTCCCCGGAATAAGCCAGTGCCTCAATGACGTTTTCGAAATTAGGAGCTTCGGGATTATTAACAATAGTATTGATTTCTTCTTCTGATTGCTGAATTAATTCTTTAAAAGCGGGAAGAAAATCTTCATTTTTAATATGATTGAAAGGTGCTGAATGATATGGTGTATTAAATTTTTCTGTTAAAATATTCATTTTTCGATTTTTATTTAAGGTAAATTTAATGATTCATAGGGAATCACAGCTGAAATGCTCAAAAATAATGCCCGAATGTCAGGGTATGACAAAAATGCACTATCTTTAATTGATCTTGTCACAGGAAGATGACGACATGAGGGTGAATGACTGATTTGATCAAAAAATTATCATCAGAATAACAAACACTCACATGAAAAAAATCTTTTTTTATTGTCTTTTCTTATCCGGTTTTGTTGAAGCTCAACAGGCAATTCAACCTTATGGAGCTACACCTTCTGAGAGACAGCTGGCCTGGCATGATACTGAAGTGTACGGGCTGATCCATTTTACCCCAACAACCTTTGAAGATAAAGAATGGGGATATGGCGATGCAGACCCGAAAATATTTAACCCCACTCATTTTGATGCCGAACAGATTGTAAAAGCTGCCAAAGCAGGCGGATTGAAAGGCGTTATTTTAGTTGCGAAACATCACGATGGCTTTGCGCTGTGGCCTACTAAAACTACTTCCTACAATATTTCAAAAAGTCCCTTTAAAAATGGAAAAGGAGATATGGTAAAAGAAATGCAGCTTGCTGCTCAAAAATATGGTTTGAAATTTGGGGTATACTGCTCTCCGTGGGATAGAAATAATCCGTTGTATGGAACGAATAAATATCTCAGTATTTATCAAAACCAGTTAAAGGAATTGTACAGTCAGTATGGGAACCTGTTTATGAGCTGGCATGACGGAGCAAACGGAGGCGACGGCTATTACGGAGGGGCAAGAGAAAAAAGAAATATAGACAATACTACCTATTACGATTGGAAAAACACCTGGGCAATTACCCGGAAAATGCAACCGATGGCCAATATATTCAGTGATGTGGGCTTGGATATACGATGGGTAGGTAATGAAGGTGGGTACGCTGCTGAAACGAGTTGGGCTACTTTCACACCAGCAGCTCCTCAAGGCAAAAATGAAGCAGTTCCGGGGCAGGCCAATTACCCTGAAAGCCCTACCGGTATCAGAAATGGAAAATTCTGGATGCCTGCAGAATGTGATGTACCCCTTAGAAAAGGGTGGTTTTTTCATGCTCAGGAAAAGCCAAAATCACCGGAAATTTTATTTGATCTTTATCTCAAAAGTGTAGGGCGTGGTGCAGGACTTGATTTGGGGCTGGCACCGGATAGCACAGGTCAGTTGCATGCAGATGATGTGGTGGCTTTACAAACTTTCGGGACGATGGTAAAAGAAACTTTTGCTCATAATCTGGCAAAGGGGGCCACTGTCCAAGCCAGTAATACACGGGATAAAACCCATGCAGCTACTACCTTGCTGGATGGAGATAAGCAAAGTTTTTGGGCCACTGAAGATAAGGTTCATGAAGCAAGTCTGGAAATAAATCTTCCATCTCCCCGTACATTCGATATCATCAGTTTGCAGGAATTCATTCCTTTGGGACAAAGGATTGAAGCTTATTATATTGAAGTTTTTAAAGATAATACCTGGAAAAAGATCTATGAAGGAACAAGTATTGGAGCAAAGCGCTTGATTAAACTGGATAAACCCATTACCACAAGTAAACTGAGACTGAATATTACAAAATCTCCGGTTTGCATTACCTTAAGTGAAATCGGACTTTATAAACAAGCTAATTTGTGATATTACTATTGATTGAAATGTTATTTATTTCAATATTTATTCTCAAATAATAACGTGCTAATGAAAAAAATATTCTTTTGCTGCCTTTTATTAAGCAGTTTTATCGGTGCACAAAAATCTATTCAGCCATACGGAGTAACTCCTTCCGAAAGGCAATTAGCCTGGCATGATGTTGAGGTTTACGGCCTGATTCACTTTACACCCACTACTTTTGAAAATAAAGAATGGGGATACGGAGATGCGGATCCAAAAATTTTCAATCCCTCCCAATTTGATGCTGAGCAGATTATAAAAGCAGCCAAAGCGGGTGGATTAAAAGGAATTATACTGGTTGCCAAACATCATGACGGTTTTGCGCTTTGGCCAACACACACTACGTCTTATAATATTTCTAAAAGTCCTTTCAGAAATGGTAAAGGAGACATGGTAAAAGAAATACAGCTGGCAGCCCAAAAAAATGGGCTTAAGTTTGGCGTATATTGTTCACCATGGGATAGGAATAATCCTGATTACGGAACATCAAAGTATCTTGCCACCTACCAGGCACAGCTAAAGGAGCTATATAGCAATTATGGAAACCTGTTTATGAGCTGGCATGATGGAGCGAATGGTGGTGATGGCTATTATGGCGGTGCCAGGGAAACGAGAAGTATCGATAGTTCAACTTATTATGATTGGATAAATACTTTTGCGATCACTAGAAAAATGCAGCCTATGGCAAGTATATTTAGCCGTGATGTGAGATGGGTGGGGAATGAAGAAGGGTATGCTGCTGAAACAAGCTGGGCCACTTTTACCCCCGGAACTCCACTAGGAAAACATGAAAAAATCCCCGGGCAACCCGACTATCCGGAAGGGACAACAGGTACACGGAATGGAAAACTCTGGATGCCTGCAGAATGTGATGTCCCTCTCAGAAAAGGCTGGTTTTTTCATGCGGAGGAAAAGCCCAAGTCAGCCGAAGTTCTGTTTGATCTTTATCTTAAAAGTGTAGGGCGTGGAGCGGCTTTAGATCTCGGGTTGGCTCCCGATACTACTGGCCGTCTACATGATGACGACATTGCTGTATTACAGGCTTTTGGTAATATGGTACAAAAGACTTTTTCCAAAAATCTGGCTGAGGGAGCGACCATTAAAGCAAGTAATATCAGAGATGAAATTCATGGAACCCAAACATTATTGGACAGAGATAAACAAAGTTTTTGGGCAACTCAGGATGATGTTTATCAGGCTGATCTGGAAATTGTTCTGCCTAATGAGAAGACATTTGATATCATCAGTCTGCAGGAGTTTATTCCTTTAGGGCAAAGAATAGAAGGATATACCCTTGAAGTCTTTACAAATAACAAATGGGGAAGAATTTACGAAGGGAAAAGCATAGGTGCCAAAAAATTGATTAAATTAGATCAGCCTCTTACCACAAATAAGTTGAGGCTTAGTATTACAAAATCTCCGGTCTGCATTACCTTAAGTGAGCTTGGGCTTTATAAAAAAGCAAGTTTGTAATAATCTTGTCATAGGAGAAGTTGAAGCAAAATGAGAATAATTAATTTTGAAACCAGTTATCAATGAAGATAAAAAGTTAAAACCCAAAAAATAATAATACTATGAAAACACTCTTAAAAATTATCGGGATCATCATTCTGTTGGTGGTTGTATACGCAATCATTGCAATGCTAGCCTTTAGTAAGGATTATCATTATGAAAAATCTGTAGTGATCAATGCTCCTAAAGAGAAAGTATGGCAACACACTGGTTCTCTGAAAGCCTATAATACCTGGGATCCTTTTTCGAAAGAAATTAAAAACTTCTCTGTTACCTATTCTGGAGATGGAGAAAAAATGGGAGATTCTTACCATTGGAAAGGAGATGATAGTGAGGGAGAACAAACGATCACTGAGATTGTACCGAATGAAAAATTAGGCACCCAACTTCATTTTATAAAACCTTTCGATGGAAATGCTAAAAGTAACATTATCCTCACTCCTGATGGAAACGGAACAAAAGTAACCTGGACGATTGACAATGAATTGAACACCATGATGAAAATTATGAAACCTATGATGGATCATAATATGGATAAGATGTTTGGACAAGGATTGGGTGATCTCAAGAAACTGGCTGAAAAATAAAGAACAAAGCTGTACCATAAAGAGGTGCAGCTTTTTTATTGTGCTTTGGTTTAAAATTATATGGATCATTAGTTTGTTTTTATGAAGAGCCGAAAAAGTATATTATTATTCTAAAAATATTATCTTTATATAAAGATTCGATTTATGGAGAAGATTGTATTTGAAAAAAGTGGTATCAGAGACTTTGTAAAGGCAACCATCGCAGAAAAAATAGAAAAGCTTAAAAATTTCATTGAGTTTACGCTGGAGGCAAGTCGTGATATTAAAAAAACTCCTAAATATGACAGCATGAGAGAAGAAATGCAGGAAGAAATTTATCAGATGCAGCGGCAGCTGGCAGCTCTTAATGACCTTAAGAGAAATATGGCAAAGGTCCTGAATACTTCTACTGAAAGGGTACAGCTGGGTTCTCTGGTGATTACCAATAAGGCTCGGTTTTATATTTCGGTTTCATTAGGAGAATTTTTCTATGAAGGAGATCGGTTCTACGCCATTTCCCCGGAAAGCCCAATGGCTAAAAAAATGATGGGGATGAAACCCGGAGACGAGTTTACCCTGAATAAAATTCATCAGAAGATTGTGGAAGTGTTGTGACAGGTAAGGATAGATGATGAATGATAGATGATAGATGATAGATGATAGATGATAGATGATAGATGATAGATGATGCGGATAGAGCTGAATATGTGGTTGACGATTATCAATCGGGAACTAAAAAACGCCTGTTAAATTTTTCTTCATCTCATGGATATTAAGTTACATGTTGTAATTTTGTATCTATGAACAACGCAGAAATTTTAAAAGAAATCATAGAGCAAAGAAGGAGTATTTTCCCAAAAGATTACACTGACGCAGAAATTTCTCAGGAAGTTATTGATGAGATTTTACATTCGGCGACCTTGGCTCCCAATCATAAACGTACCAAACCCTGGCGTTTCAAAATATTCAAAGGGGAAGAAAAGGCAAAACTGGCTTCAGAAATGCAGACCATCTATAAGGCTACTCAACCTGAACATCTTTTCTTAGAGAAAAAATACAATGACATAGGCTTTAAGATCAATAAAGCAGATACTGTTATCTCGATCGTAGTCAATTTTAGCGGAATGGTTCCTGAGTGGGAAGAAATCGCGGCCACTTCTATGGCGGTACAGAATATGTATCTTACCTGTACAGCTCATCATATCGGCTGTTATTGGAGTTCTCCCAAAATTGTAGATGACTTGAAAGAATCTCTTACCATAGAAGAAAACCAGAAATGTCTGGGACTTTTCTATATGGGAAACCTGGAGTAATAGCCCTGATTGAGCGGCCTGTTTGAGCTCTTTTTCTTTGCAAAAGAAAAAAGCGAGTAGCGAAAGCAGGTTCCCGGCTTCCTGAAAAATAATTTGAATTTAGAAAACTTTTTACCCGGAGCTTTTTACTTCAAACTTTTTTACTATCTTTGCACTCTTAAATATTTAACTGGGACGAGTTCCCGTAAAATTCAAACATTATGTCAGTAAAAATCAGATTACAAAGACACGGTAAAAAAGGAAAACCTTTTTTCCACATCGTGGTTGCAGATTCTAGAGCTAGAAGAGATGGTAGATTCATCGAAAAACTAGGAACTTACAACCCAATTACTAACCCAGCAACTATCGAATTGAACGTTGATTCTGCTGTACAGTGGTTAAACAACGGTGCTCAGCCTACTGATACTGCTAGAGCTATCCTTTCTTACAAAGGTGCTCTTTACAAAAAACACTTACAAGGTGGTGTAGCTAAAGGTGCTTTTGACGAAGCTGAAGCTGAGAAGAGATTCAATGCTTGGGTAGACGCTAAAGACTCTAAAGTACAAGGTAAAGTTGATGGTTTAGCAACTGCTAAAGCTGATGCTAAGAAAGCTGCTTTGGAAGCTGAAGTAAAAGTAAACGAAGCTAGAGTTGCTGCTGTTGCACAAGCTGAAGCTGATGCTAAAGCTGCTGAAGAAGCTGCAAACGCACCTGCTGAAGAAGTTGTTGCTGAAGCTACAGAAGGAGAAGCTCCTGCTGCTGAAACTGAAGAAAACACTGAAGCTTAAGAACAAATCCTGTTATGCGTAAAGAAGATTGCTATTTTTTAGGTAAAATCACACGCAGACATGGACTTGCGGGTAACGTAATCCTTAAATTGGATACCGATCAACCCGAGCTTTACAATAAATTGGAATCAATATTCGTTGAAATCAACGGATTATTGGTTCCATTTTTTATTGCTAAGTCAGCATGGAGCAAATTAGATGCTCTGAATCTTGCATTCAAAAACTCTTCTGAAGCAATGGTAGACCAGGTTTTAGGTAAAAGTGTTTACCTTCCGCTGGATTCTCTTCCAAAACTTACAGGAAAACAATTCTATTACCACGAAATCATCGGATTTGAAATTTTTGATGAAAACGATAACAACTGTGGAGTGATCAGATCCGTAAACGATCAGACGGCACAGGTGTATTTCGTTACCAATCTGGATGGAAAAGAAGTGGTAATCCCTATGATCAAGGACTGGATTCTTGATGTTGACAGAGAAGAAAGAACGATCAAAATGGAACTTCCTGAAGGCCTTGTTGACGTTTTTCTCGTACCCTCTAAAAAAGATGAATAATTATTGTCATAAGCAATAATTATTTCTTTCTCACTTTTTAACATTACTCATTACTGATTATTCATTACCCATTTTTAACGCGGGTAAAAGATATTCCTGTACAATTTTTTCAGATTGTGAATGAGCATAAGGTTTATTGTAAGCTGTTGCTGTAATCACTATGACAACCGGAATATCTGTGAAAATAATAATTTTATTGCCTCCATTTCCACTGCATTGATAGGCCTCAAAATTTTTGCCGCCTGATTGATACACTTTTCTCCAGAACAGATATCCATATCCATCAGAATCTTTATCCTTCGTAAAATAATTGGTGAAAGATTTTTGAATCCATGCTTTGTCTATAATGGTTTTACCGTTCCAATTTCCGTTATTTTTATAAAGCTGGCCAAATTTGGCGAAATCCAGTGCTTTCATTCGTAATCCTCCGGCTAATGAAGGTTTTTTCTGAGGCGTAAACTGCCATTTGTAATTTGTGATTCCAAGAGGTTGAAATAATCTTTGAGCAGCATAATTTTCCAGGCCTTTTGGAACGGCTTTATCCAGAATATCTCCGGTTACCACCACACCGGCGGTGAAATAGCTCCAGTTTTTTCCTGTTTCATTTTCTGTCATGGGCAGATCTAAGGTAAATTGTACCCAATTTTCTGTTGGATACATATTTTCTTCATTTCCGGCAGATTCAGAATCGGCATCGTTTCCGTCAAATCCGGAACTCATCGTCAATAAGCTTTTTATGGTAACATTCTCTTTTCGGGAAGAATAATTTTTAAATTGTTTCAGGTTGTAAAACTCTTTCAGGTTTTGATTCTCACTTTTTAAATATCCTTCTTTTATTGCAATACCGGTTAAAGCCGAAGAAAAGGATTTTCCTACCGATCGGGTGTCCTGTAAAGAATCTCTTCCGGAGCCGCTAAAGTATTCTTCGAGAAGTAATTCGCCATCCTTTATAATAACAATTCCGGTCAGATCTTTGAATCTGTTTTCTGCTATTTTCTTATTCAGTGTTCTGATCGATTCTTTATTGATTTTCTCCTGAGAAACTTTCCACCCACTATTGGGTTTGATAGGTTGAATAGCAATCTGTTTCTCAGAAATATTTTGAGTAGGAACGGTAAGGTTAATCTGTCCTTCCGCGATGACAGGTCCTGTTTTGATGGCAGAGATCTTCAGATAAGGACGAATTTCAATTTTTAAGATATGATTTCCTGCTGCCAGAGCATCGATTCCGTCATGACCCATGTAAAAACGCATCCATAGGTATCTTCCCCAGGAATCTTCGTTTTTACTGCTGACAAGAGGGATTTGTAATGCCGTTTTAAGTTTTTTATTTTCCGCAGTACCGGCACCTGCATTGAGATTTTCTGTGTAGATCAGCTTCCCGTCGACCCAAAATGAGAATTGATAATTTCCGTTTTTCAGTAGCTCATCAATTGTCCAGGCAGGTTCAATTTGATGAAGATAATTAACCAGAGAATTATCAAAATAGGCATGAATAGCCAGATCGCCATTTTCCTGAAATACAGAATTGGTGAGAATGTCCGAATCTTTTAAATTTTCAAGGGGAGTTGTTTTGTTGAGGAAAATAATTTTCCCGGAATATTTTTTATGAACCGGATTTTCAATTTTCTCAGGAACGATTATATTTTTACTTTGTCCCTGGTAATGATAGAAGATGAAAATAAAGATCAATAATAGAGCTGGTCTCATGGCAAGAAGTATTTAATCAAAAATAATAAACTTCTTTACAGTAAAATAGAATAAAATTAACATTGCTGTTTTATAACACATATTCTAATTAAACAGCTTTCTGAATTCTCCCGGAGACTGATTTGTTTTTTGTTTAAATAACTTACTGAAAGACTGAGGATGTTCAAAACCAAGTTCATAAGCAATTTCACTCACGGATAAACTTGTGGTACTCAAACGTTCTTTCGCGGAATCAATTAATTTGTTCTGAATATGCTGCTGTGTGTTTTGCAGAGTATGGAGGCGAAGCAGTGTCCCAAGGTAATTGGGCGAAATATTCATCTGTTCGGCTATACATTTCACGGAAGGAATTCCATTTTCTATGAGGTTTCCGTTTTCGAAATATCCTGAGAGAATCTCTTCGAATTTATGAAGCAGTTCATGACTTGATTTCTTTCTGGTAAAAAACTGACGTTCATAAAAACGGTCAGAATAAATCAGCAATAATTCTATCTGTGCAATAATCAGTTCCTGTGTGAATTTATCAATGTTTGACTGATATTCACGCTCAATATTTTTAAGAATTTCAACAATGATATTCTCTTCTTTATCTGAAAGAAAAAGGGCTTCCTTCACCTGGTAGCTAAAGAAATCGTAAGATTTTATTTTTTTGGTTAATGACGTATTCCAAAGAAAATCAGGGTGAATCAACAATAAAAATCCCGTAGGTTCTACCTGGATATCTTTTCTTATTTCCAGACTTAAAAACTGCTGTGGCGAAACAAAACACAAGACTCCTGAATCAAAATCATACTGCTGCTGCCCATAATTGAATTTTGGATTGACATTTTTCTTCAATCCGATTGAGTAAAAATTCTGAATCCATTTCAATTCTTCATCTTCCACAATATAATGTACCTTACTGTAATCTATCAGACTGATCAGGGGATGCTCAGGGTTTGGAAGACTACAGAAAGCATGAAAATCTGAAATAGAATTAAAACGAAGAGGCTGTTTCATAATGGCTAAGTTAATGGTTTTTGTAAAAAGTATAAGATATTGTTTCAGAAAGACTTCAACTCTGCTCAGACTGACTTTTCTAAAAAACCAATGTTCAAATTATTCAAACAAAGTTGTTAGAATGTTATCCTGAGCGGAGCCGAAGGATATTATTGCAAATTTAGATCGCTGTTGAAACCGTCAGACTTTCCCATTTTTCAGCATCTTTCTTTAATATATCAATTTTATTATCTAGAAATTCCATTGTTCCTACACCCAATAATAAATGAACAGGAGGATTCTTCTCTTTGCTGATCTGGATCAGAACATCAGCTGCTTTCACCGGATCATTAGGCTGATTGCCATTGATTTCCTGAAGGTGGGCCTGCTCAGAATTCCTTGCCGCTTCATAGGCCTGAATAGGATTTGAAGGAGTTTTCACAGAATCTTTATGTAAGAAATCCGTACGGAAGTATCCCGGGTAAACAACTGTAGCATGAATACCAAAATCTTTTACTTCTTCAGCTAATGCCTCCGTAAATCCGGCAACGGCAAATTTTGTTGAACAGTAAATTCCCCAACCCGGAAAATTAGCAGAATATCCGCCGACAGAAGAAATATTGAAGATGTTTCCTGATCTTTGCTCACGAAGATAAGGCATGGCATTTCTGATCACATTTAAGGTTCCGAAAACATTCACTGCATAATTTTCTCTAGCTTCTTCATCGCTAAGTTCCTCCAGGGTTCCGATTTGTCCGTAGCCTGCATTGTTGACAACCACATCAATTCGTCCGAAATGTTCAACGGTCTTGGCAATCGCAGATTTTATATCGTCGTTATCTGTGATGTTGACGCTAAGCGGAAGGAAATTTTCTGAAGTTTCTCCAATTGTAGAAATGAGGGATTCAACGGTACGGCTGGTGGCCGCAACCTGAAATCCTTCGGATAATAATTTTTTTACCAGCTCGAATCCTAAGCCCTTTGAAGCTCCTGTCACGAACCATACTTTTCTTGTTTCCATTTTTAAATATTTTTTTGTTTAAATGATGGTACAAAGATGAAAACTTACAGGAGGGGAAATGTAGCCGAATCGGGGAATGATGTATCCAAATCGTGAACAGTGATTTCTCAGAATGTCATTTTGAATGAAATCAAAAATCTCAAACGATTGATCACTAATAAGGTTCTTTGAAATTCGTTTGCAGACCTGTGGTCGTTGGCGGAAACCGAAGATCAATGACAAAACCTGAGAATTTAACTTTTAAGCAGCTTCTCTGCTTTAGGATAATTTTCAGTGAGTTTTCAGAAGATTCCTGTATTTCAAAGGGGTAATTCCAATATTTTCTTTGAAACACCGGATAAAATGACTTTGATCAGCAAAACCGCATTCCAGAGCAATATCCGTTAATGAAGAAGGTGAATTGAGAAATTCTATTGATTTATTAATCTTTAATTTTCGGAGATATTCTCCCAGATTGCAATGGAAATATTTATGAAAATCTCTGCTCAGATGAATAGGATGGATATTTAATGTTTTAGAAAGTTCTGTAAGACTCAGGTTTTCTGCGAAGTTTTCATGTAAGATTTCATTAATCTGGCCTACCCACAGCGGTTTTCTTTCTTTGCTTTCCTTCTCATAGGTTAATTGACTGAAAAGATGCAATAATAACTGATTGATTGCCATTTCGGGAGATGTATCATTGGTTTTTGTTTCTTTAAAAATCTGATGTACCAATAATTTGAAGGCCGGATTTTTTATATTGAAACTACCTTCAACTTTGTTTTTCTGAATGTCAAACCGTTCAAACCAATTTTGCGTGATTTCGATGTGAAAACCTCTGGTAAAAACCTCCGGTTTAATATTATAATGCGGATCTTCCCAATGATGGTACAATAATGTTCCTGCAGAACAGCCATAAGTTTCTTTTCTGTTTCCTTCTGTCATATTGCCCTGAAGCAAAAAGGTGAAATAGGCATTTTCATGATAATGCCAGTCTACGAAAGGATGTGTATATTCCGTATCTGTGATAGTCAATCCTTCTAAATTGACCATTTGATTGGTTTCCCCGAAATATTCGCCGTTTCGTAGAGTGTTCATGATAGATTTTGTTTTAAATGTTCAATCTGGTCATACATTTTGTTGAAAAAAATTCTCCTTTCCCTGTTTCCTGACTCATTAAGTGATCTTGAGTTTTTGATCTGATGCTCAAAGTAACTTAAAGAATCCTCACACGTCAGTTTATCACTGGTCATCATATATCCGAACATACTAAAAGGGATAAAAAACGAACATTGCTGCTCATTTTTAAATAAAATACTATTGTTTAAAATTACCAAATCATTGACATAGATCTGGAAATTGGATTTTTCCAGTGTTTTGTTTTCAAGCTCCTGCAATAATTTCTTAACGTCATCAAGAATAAGATCAGCATCATTCTTCTTTAAAAGACCCATTTCGAAATAAAAAGAAATTTGCCTTAAAGCACTCATAATGGTGGTATCATTCCATATCTCTGTTACATTTTGCTTATCATACAAATCTTTAAGCATTTCATTTTTAACTGAATGATATTCAATATTAAATTCATGGAATGGACTTAAAAATTTATCCTGATTCAGAAGATTCATCCATACATAAAATTTGAAACGTGATAAAATTGAATCTGAAATAGTATAAAAAAACGGAATATCTTTCGCAGAATAATAGACTTTAGAATCTGTGATGTTCTGGAAAACATTCAAGATCTTAAGGGAACTTTCAAAATAGTTTAATAAATCTTCGGTAGTCTTTACCGGTTGTGTTCTTCTGACCACCAGTTGGTTTTCTGTTCCCAAAAATTGATCGAGAGAAATCTGGTAATATTTTGCCAGTTCCAACGCTTCATCAAAACTAAATTTCGCTTTCAAAGAAGTCCTTCTGTGGGCTGCATCATAGCTGATGTTGAGAATATTGGCGATCTCATCGTTTAACGACCGGTCCCCGATTTTTCTACGGATTTCCTTTAGTAAAGCTTCCTGGTGCATAGTTTTGTGATTTTCACAAATGTAGTATTTTTTTTAATTTTTTTTCACATTCGAAATTTTGTGTTCTGCTGATAATTTTGAAACATAAATTTAAAATAATCAGTTATGAAAAAATTTATTTTGAGCAGCGCAGTAAGTATGGTATTACTCAGCTCATGCACTACTTTCAATAGGAAAATGATCAAAAATGATCTTTCTGTTATTAAAAAAGAGAATGCTTTTAATATTGATGGGCGGTATGAATTTAAAGGATATGAACATATCGATGCTGCCAATAAAAAATCTGAGGAAGCAGGTGACATAGCCCGGATGTTTGATATAAAGAACATCAATGTTGAAAATTGTGATCAGCTGGTCATAAAATCTGTACCAATGGAAAAGAAGAATACTTATGAACTTCAGTTTACATTTTTGAAGGAAAGTAAAACTAAATATTCCTTTAAATATAGTGCGGTATTGAAAAATGACTTCTTTATTCTGGATAATTACACTTCATTCTGCCACGGGATTCCTTATCTGTTTGGAGGTTGCAGAAGCTTTCAGTCGAGGATTGGCTTAACCCGCGATCATCATTTGGTCATACAGGATTACTATGACAATAGTGGTGCTGCACTATTTGTGATGGGAGCAGGCTACACTATTAATTACGCTGAAAAATATAAAAGAATCAGTAACGAATAATGATCAATAGCCGGAATGTAATTTTAAAACAACATCATATGAAAACACAATTTTTATTTGTCATTATCTTCCTGATCGGAGGTATGATAAGTGCTCAGGACAGTTTGAGAACTGAAGAAATACAATCAAAGATCATCACTTTTAATCCTAAAAGCATTCCCGAAAATACCAATGGAATCAACCTTGGGGTGATGGATGATTATCAATCCAAAAAAATAAATGGAATTAATCTGCAGGGAAACCCGTTATCTATTATCTATCTGCTGATCCCGAAGCCGATCGAGATTCCTTCTGACGAATCAGCGACGGTTTCTATTAACGGCCTCCATATTTCTACGGGAGGGATTACCGATGGTAAACAATTAAATGGCGTGGGGATTTCCATGTATCATATTGCCCAGGTGACGAACGGGGTAACGATAAACGGATTTAATAATAATTCGGGAAAACTCAACGGCGTGCATGTTTCTTTTCTTAATAATTCGGCAGATACCGGAAATGGGCTGCTGATCTCTTTAAGTAACTCAACGGGAAGTTATAATGGAGCTCAGTTGGGGATCCACAATAAAAGTGATGTGTTGAAAGGAATGCAGATCGGAGGGATTAATATTGCTAAAGAAAACAACGGTTTGCAGATTGGAGTCATCAATAAAACTGAGAAGACAAAAGGTTTTCAAATTGGTTTCTGGAATAAAAACGCGAAAAGGTCTTTACCTCTTGTCAATTTCTAATATCATGAAAACGATAGCTTTTTATATATTCACGTTAATCTCCATACAAGTAGCAGCACAGGCTACAGAGATCAATAACGAAGATAAAAGATCCCTTATTGAGGCAGGAAGTTTTTTTAATTTTTCCCCAATGAAAGCAAAACAAATTCCGGGATTTTATGTAGGATATTGGTACCGTTATCCCATTGATGAATCCAAAACGCACCTGGAAATCGGAGGAAATTTTAATTACAGTACAAGTCTTTATAGTTTTAATTACGGTAAAAATGGGACATTATATCCTATGCAGTCAAAAGAAACGATAGTGAATCTGGGAATTCGAATGGTAAAGGAATATCCTGTTAAAAATAATAAAATAGAATGGGTAAGCGAGCTTTCTTTTCATACGCTGTTCCTGAATGGGAAAGATATTCCTGATAGTGAGCCGGTAAAAAATGACAATGATGGTATTTCCTTTAATGTTGATGCAGAAAGTGTTAGTTCATTGAAATTTGGGCAGGGAATACGTTTCTGGAAAAATAATTTAGGAATAGGAATTCAATTTTCATATATGCCTTATCGTCTTTGGTATAAAACGGTTGTTCCAAAAGGGTTTAATACTTTTTCAATAGAAACCGGATTGAATTTCAAATTTTAGTGTAAATAATTGATATTTTAAAAGGCAGTATTACAAGTTAAGCTGTCTTTTTTGCAACTTGTATCCAATAATCATATTTTTGTAAGATACCCTGGAAAAACTGATGAGAATAAAATATTTTATCCTGTTATTCATTCTAAGTAACATATTGAATGCACAAAGCAATACTGCCGGAAAAAAGCCCTTGGAAAAAAACACTTACCAGGAACTTGAAAATGCGTTCTATAATAGTAAACCGGATGATATAGACGGTAAAAGAAGTATTGCAAAGTATTATGTGAAAAAGGCAAAATCTGAGAAAAATACCACTCAGATTGCTGAAGGATATGTCATGTTACATCTTGATGAAACTTTACCCAATGCTTTAAAGTATCTTGACAGCTTACAAGTTATTACAAAAAACTCCCAGGAAAATTACTATCCTGCCAGAACCTTTTTATTAAGAGGAAACTTATATTACAGGTCCAATAACCTCCAGGCGGCATTGAATAACTATTTGCTAGGTCTGAAATATGCCAAAGAGAAAAAGAATAAAAGGCAGATTGCCATGGCAGATATCAGCATAGCCTACATGAATAACTATATAGGAAAACACGCCGAAACTGCCAAAACGCTCCGGTATTATCTCTACAATGGCGATTATATGAATGAAGATGAGCGGAATAATATGAGATTAAACCTTGCAGATACTTATATTGAAATCAATAAAATGGATTCTGCTTATATTCTGATTCAGGAAGGTCTGCAAATTTCCAAAAGAAATAAAAATGTCTATAGTTACCATCAGAACCTGGGTTTGCTGGGTTATTATAATTTGCAGTCAAAAAAATATCAGAAGGCCATTGATAATCTATTAGAATGTAAAAAATATTTCTTTGAAAGTGGTAATGGAAGCAAAAGAAACGAAAATTATACTTTGTTATACTTAGGGAAATCCTATGCAGGTCTTCAGGAAAAAGATAAAGCGATAGCGTATTTTGCTACAGTTGATTCTCTGGTTCAAAAAACAAATTATGTATACCCGGAATTGCGTGAGATGTACAGTTATCTTATTGATCATTATAGACAAATAAAGGACAAAGAAAAGCAATTGTATTATGTGGAAAGGTTTTTTAAAGTAGATCCTATCCTTCATTCGCAGTTCAGATATATATCCCGTGAATTACCCAGAAGATATGATACTCCCAAATTACAGGAGGAAAAAGAAAGTATTGCTGCTGAACTTCAAAACAGAAAGACCCTCTTTTATATTGTCCTGAGCCTTTTACTGGTGTCTCACTTATTATTTATCAACTTTTATTTTAAGTATAAAAGAACAGAAAAGAAATACAAAAAAATTGCACAGGATCTGATTCATTCCGTCAATGAAAATAAATTTAAAAAAGATCAGGAGATAAAAACAGGATTTCTCCCGAATCCTTTTTCGGTAGAAGATGAACATGCGGAAGATAAGACAAGCAAAACTATTTCTGAAGATATCGCTCATGCTATTTTAAAAGAACTTGAAACTTTTGAAAGCAAAGAGCAGTTTTTAACCAGAGGAATTACATTAGGCGCACTTGCCAAAAAAATAAAGACGAATTCCCGATATTTATCAGAAATTATCAACACTTATAAAGGGAAGAATTTTGCCACTTACCTTAATGACCTTCGCATCGATTATGCCATCAGAAGATTGGCGACCGATAGAAAATTCCGGTCCTATAAAATCCCTTTTATTGCCGAAGAATTAGGCTACAATAATGAGCAGGCTTTCACTTTAGCCTTCAAAAAACGAACCGGAACACCACTTTCTATTTACTTGAAAGAAATTGAAGAAATGAAAGTAAATTAATTATAACTCATTTATTTTAAGTTATTTAATATTATAGATTCATGATTTTAGCTATATAGATTTATGAATCTATAGACTATTTGTTTGTATCATTCTTCTTCTTGCTGCATCTTTGTTCCAGGTAAAAACACACAACATTTTTGTTTTGTACGTGCACAGTATAAAATGAAAATTATAAAACGGCTGATCAGCAAAACTCCATGTCAGGAATTGTATGACAAAAAATTAATCGAACTGAAAATTGAGAATAATAACAGTTAAAAAAAAGAGGTAAAAGGATGAAGTAATTATTGAGAAAAAGTTAGGTACGTAAAAAAATAGTAATCATTTAAAATTATAAAGTATTAGAAAAAGGTCATTCGATCCATTCACAATAGTTAAATATGAGAATCAAAAATTAGAACCGGATGAATGACCTTAAACCAATTTTTTTGTCTGAAACATAAAGAATATCACAAAAAACTAATAACCATTTCTATACAGGATAAAACTAAACCATGAAAACTCAGAGTAAATAATTTTATTCTTTTTAAAAGTGATATTCGTTTACATAAGGACGGATTTTTATAAAAATTCAAGATTCTATTAAGGTGAAAAAGGGAATGTGGGAACGAATAAAAAGTAGCCAAAAATAATAGATTTCCTGAATTGAAAAGTTTTAATGCTTGTTAAATGATTTTAAGGACGGCGCAATCATCAAGTTGCGCTGTTTTTTTGTAACTTTGCAGACATTAATTTTTACATAAAAAATTTATCATCAACAAATGAAAAAGCAAACGATCAAAGAAATCCTAAAGGATTACAAGAAAGTATTACATCATGACATTACAGTTTACGGATGGGTAAGAACATTCCGTGCCAATCGCTTTATTGCACTTAATGATGGTTCTACGATTAATAATTTGCAGGTAGTTGTTGATTTTGAAAATTTTGATGAAGAGGTCATCAAAAAAATTAATACAGCTTCTTCGCTTAAAGTAGTAGGTGAAGTCGTAGAAAGTCAGGGAGCAGGACAGTCTGTAGAAATTATCGCTAAAAAGATCATTATTTTAGGAGATAACTTTACTGAAGAGCTTCAAAGCACCATCCTTCAGCCAAAGAAACACAGTCTGGAGAAACTTCGCGAGCAGGCACACCTGAGATTCAGAACAAATCTGTTTGGAGCTGTTTTCAGAGTGCGTCACGCAGTGAGCTTTGCCGTGCACTCATTCTTCAACCAAAATCAGTTTTTCTATATCAATACACCGGTAATTACAGGAGCAGATGCAGAAGGAGCGGGAGAAATGTTTGGAGTAACCAACTTTGACCTGAACAATATGCCAAAAACTGAAGAAGGTGAAATTGATTTTGCACAGGATTTCTTCGGTAAAAAGACAAACCTTACTGTTTCAGGACAGCTTGAAGGAGAAACTGCAGCCATGGGATTGGGAAGAATCTATACATTTGGTCCTACTTTCCGTGCTGAAAATTCAAATACAACAAGACACCTTGCGGAATTCTGGATGATTGAGCCGGAAGTGGCTTTCAACAACCTTGAGGATAATATTGACCTTGCAGAAGATTTCCTGAAGTATGTGATTCAATATGTGCTAGACAACTGCAAAGATGATCTTGAATTCCTTGATAAACGTTTTGAAGAAGAACAAAAAACAAAACCGGAAAAAGAAAGAGCAAAAGAAGGTCTTATCGAAAAACTTCAAAATGTCGTTGCTAAGCGTTTCAAGCGTGTAAGCTATACGGAAGCAATCGAGATTTTATTGAACTCGAAGGAAAATAAAAAAGGAAAATTTGCATACCCTGTTGAAGAGTGGGGAACAGACCTTCAGTCTGAGCATGAAAGATATCTTGTTGAAAAACATTTTGAAAGCCCGGTAGTATTATTTGACTATCCGAAAGAAATCAAAGCTTTCTATATGAAGTTGAACGATGACAACAAAACTGTTGCAGCAATGGATGTTCTTTTCCCTGGTATCGGTGAAATCATCGGTGGATCGGAGAGAGAAGCAAGATTAGATGTTTTAAAACAAAAAATGACAGATATGCATGTTGATGAGCACGAACTTTGGTGGTATCTTGATACCCGTAAGTTTGGTTCTGTACCGCATGCAGGCTTTGGTTTAGGGTTAGAAAGGCTTGTTCTTTTCGTAACAGGAATGACTAACATCAGAGACGTTATTCCTTTCCCAAGGACGCCGAAAAGCGCTGAATTCTAGAACAATAAAAAAAGCCTTAATGAAAATTTAAGGCTTTTTTTATTATTTAATAGTTTATTATGATAAGAGGTATCATGCAAAAATCATGCTAAATGCGTATTTTATCAAATTAATTTATTAAATTCGTAGAATATGTTATGTTAAAACGCAAACACGAATATGCTTAAACAACACTTACAACTCAAATTAGGACAGAAACTGGCCCCTCAGCAGATCCAGTTGATGAAGCTGATTCAGCTGCATACTCTTGAATTTGAAGAGGAGTTGGAGAGAGAGTTAGAAGAAAACCCTGCTTTGGAAATTGCAAAGGAGGATTCTAAAGAAGATGAATACTCTTCTTTAGAAGACGCTTATCAGGATGAGGGTACAGAAAGCATTGAAACAGATTTCGACGTCAATGAATATATTTATGACGACGAACCAAGCTATAAAACCGCGTCCAGCAACTACTCTCCGGATGATGAAGAGTTTGATAATGAAAGCCTTCTCACAGAGGGACAATCCTTATACGATTATCTTACAGAACAGATTCACCTTGTAAATATCAGTGAAGAAGATCTTAAGATTGCTGAATATCTTATTGGAAATTTAGATACAGACGGATATCTCAGAAGAGAGATCAAATCTATTGTTGATGATCTGGCTTTTTCACAGGGAATTTATACAACCAAGGAAAAAGTTGATGATATCCTGGAAAATTATGTACAGAAACTTGATCCGCCAGGTGTAGGAGCAAGAGGGCTGCAGGAATGTTTATTATTACAGATTGAAAAGAAAGTAAGCTCAGATAAGGCTGTTTCTTTAGCTGCAAATATCTTGAGAAATCAGTTTGATGCACTGACCAATAAACACTATAACAAGATTATTCAGAAATACGATATTGAAGAAGATGATCTGAAAGATGCGCTGGATGAAATATCAAAATTGTCTCCAAAAGTAGGAGGTAACTTTGATACTCAGACAATTACGATTAATCAGGAAATTATCCCGGATTTTGTAATTCAGGTGAAAGATGGTCTTGTGATTCCTATGCTTAACAGCAAGAATGCGCCTACTTTAAGAGTTTCTGAAGAGTATAAAGATATTCTTACAACCTATTCACACGATAAAAATTCATCGGAACATAAACAGGCTGCATTATTTATTAAGCAAAAGCTTGATGCTGCCAAGTGGTATATTGATGCGATTAATCAGCGTCAGAACACCTTATTGCAGACGATTACAGCGATCGTTAAGTTCCAGAAAGATTATTTCATCACAGGAGATGAAAAATCGCTGAAACCGATGATCTTAAAAGATGTTGCCGATATTACCGGATTTGATATTTCTACCATTTCCAGAGTCGTAAAAAGCAAATATGCAGATACTCCAAACGGAATTGTTTATCTAAAGGATCTGTTTTCAGACAGCTTAACGAATGATGATGGTGAAGAAGTTTCTACCAAAGAGATTAAAACTCATCTTCAGGAAGTGATCAGTAAAGAAAATAAGAGAAAACCGCTGACAGATGATGCCTTAGTGGTGATCTTAAAAGAGCAGGGATATAATATTGCTAGAAGAACGATTGCAAAATATCGTGAACAGCTCAATATTCCAGTTGCCAGGTTAAGAAAAGAACTTTAAATAGTATCCAACATATAAAAAGGTGAACATCTGATGTTCACCTTTTGTTTTTTATAAAATTGATCGCAAGATCTATCCTTATCAGGAAATTAGTTATAAATTTTTCACATTTTCCAGCCCCAATTCTTTCATAGAAATTTCCCGCATTTCAACTTTTCTTATCTTTCCGGAAATAGTCATGGGGAAGTCATCTACAAACTTCCAGTATTTTGGAACTTTGTAATGAGCAATTCGTCCTTTACAGTACTCCTGCAATTCTTCCTCGGTGATGGTAAATCCTTTTCTCACCTTGATCCAGGCCATTACTTCCTCACCAAATTTTTCGCTGGGAATTCCAATGATCTGAACATCCAGAATGTGGGTATAGGTATACAGGAAATCTTCAATTTCTTTAGGGGAGATATTTTCTCCACCCCGGATAATCAGGTCTTTTATTCTTCCGGAAATGGTAATGTATCCGTCTTTGTCCATTACAGCCATATCACCGGTGTGCATCCAGCGGGCAGCATCCAGTACTTTTTTGGTGTTTTTAGGATCATTCCAGTATTTCAGCATAACAGAATATCCTCTGGTACAAAGTTCGCCATGTTCTCCGCGTTTCAGAATCCTTCCATTTTCATCAACAATCTTGATTTCAAGATGATCCTGAACAGTTCCTACGGTGCTTACCTGTTTTTCCAAGGGTGTACCGATTAAGGTTTGAGTAGATACAGGCGATGTTTCGGTCATTCCATAGCAGATACTCATCTCTTTAATATTCATCAGATTTTCCACCTTTTTCATAATTTCAGGCGGACAAACTGAACCTGCCATAACGCCGGTTCTTAAACTTGAAAAATCGTAGGTATCAAAATCTTTTACCGCCAGCTCAGCGATAAACATTGTCGGAACACCATATAAAGACGTACATTTTTCATCTGAAACCGCTTTTAAGGTAATGTCCGGATCAAAACTATCGTTGGGAATAACCATACAGGCACCGTGAGCAGTACAGCATATATTTCCGATGACCATTCCGAAGCAATGGTAAAAAGGAACAGGAATACAAACTCTGTCTTTTTCCGTATATTTTAATCGTATACCAATGAAATATCCGTTGTTTAATATATTGTGATGTGAAAGTGTAACTCCCTTTGGAAACCCTGTTGTTCCTGAAGTATATTGAATGTTCACAGGATCATCAAACTGTACATGTTCCTCAAAACTATGCAAAACTTCATCCGAAATATCCTGTCCGTTGTTGACAAAATCCTCCCAGTTATCATCGAAGAATATCTCATGTTCAAGACTGGGACAAACCTCTTTGGCATATTCTACCATTTCTCTGTAATTGCTTGTTTTAAAATGCAAAGAAGAAAAAATGAAACGGATCTCAGACTGATTAAGAACATAAGTCAGTTCATGAGTCCTGTATGCCGGGTTGATGTTCACCAGAATCGTTCCAATTCTGGCAGTGGCATATTGTAGAAGCACCCATTCATAGCGGTTGGAAGCCCAGATTCCGATTCGGTCGCCGGCTTTTGCTCCTAAAAATATCAAAGCTTTGGCAATCGCTGTTGTTTGATTGTAAAACTCCTGATAGGTAGCTCTGTAATCCTGATGAACACAGACTAAAGCTTCTTGGTTGGGAAATTTTTCGACAGTACTTTTGAGATTTCCTCCAATAGTCTGTCCTAATAATGGAACCTCAGAAGTTCCATATACATAAGATAAAGGCATAGTAAAAAGATTTGGTGAAATAAAAATAATAATAAAATCTTGAACTATAGCCTATGCCCACTAATTTTCCTGTGAATCTGTTTCTTTTAGTGGTTTAATGTTTTTGGGGAGCTTTTTTAACTTAAATTGATGATGAAATGTAAAGCTATTATGGTAAGCAGATTATGATTTTTGTTCTGTGCTGCTCTCAATCTCTTTTAATTGTTGTAGATTTTCACTTAGCCTACGTAAAATAATTCCGTAAACAATTCTATAATATCCCCAGATTAAAGATACTGTCAGTAAGGTACTGATAGCAATTTTGACAATCATGATCGTAATATTGGAACTGCTGGATTCTATATTTTGAGAATTTAAGGTATAAAATATAAAAGCGATCAGTATAATAGTAAATACAATCAGTAATACAATACTGATCAGGATGAAAGCATTAACCGTTTTTTTGAAACTGATAATTCTGGTAATAAGCCCTTTAAGGTTTTCCTCAATCTTTATTTTACGATAATTCTGATAAAACTTTAATACAAAATAAGCCGTAATCAGTAAGCTTAAGATTTTAATCCCGAGATACACATGACCGAAGTTGGTTTCAACCTCAGGAGCTTCCTGAGCACCAAATCTTTCCAGCATCTTGCGGAAACTTTCCGATTCTTCCTCCTGGAAAAAATAGAACAGTCCCAATACAGAAAAGAATAAGAATTCTATAACGCTGATCCAGAAAATATACTTCACATAATTACGTGACTTTCTATTCAACATCTGAAGAATCTCTTGGTTGTCATATTTTGGCTGTACAGGTTGTTCCTGCCATGTTTTCTTAAAACTATCTAAATCAAATTCAGGCATATTTTTCCATCTGTTCTTTAAGGGTTTTCTTTAATCTGTTCATTTTCACACGTGCGTTGACTTCCGTGATTCCGAGGTTTTCTGCAATATCCTTGTAAGGCAGATCGTCAAGATACATCATGACAATGGCTCTTTCAATATTTGGAAGAGTCTTGATTACAGTATACAAAAGCGATATTTGTTGTTGTTTTTCGTCATCATCTTCCACGAAATCTTTGTGGTTGATGTCCAGTTCATTGGTGGGAAGGCTTTTGCTTTTTTTTCTAAAGAGGGTAATGGCTGTATTGAGCGCTACACGATACATCCATGTGGAAATTTTGGAATTTCCTTTAAAAGAATCATAGCTTCTCCAGAGTTGTAAAACAATCTCCTGGAAAAGATCTTCCTCATCTTCAAGAGAATTAGTATATAAGCGCGATACTTTAATAATCAAACCCTGATTATCCTTGATGAGTTGCGCAAATTCTTTTTCTCTGGAATCCATAGATGTATAATGGCACGAAGATAATAATAATGTGGTAATTAGTGAAAATTAATAATGGTAAAATCGTAAAAGGGTTAAAAGGAACAAAGCAAATAAGATTCCTGGCTTCTAAATTCAGGATTATTTGTCATTTGGGCTTTCGTCCTTTTCCCACAAAATTTGTCTATCTTTGCACTTACGAGAAAGTCGGCTTGTTGATTTCCCGTTTGGGAGGTAGGAAAGTCCGGACACCATAGAGCAGCAAAGCGGATAACATCCGTCACCCGTGAGGGTAGGACAAGTGCAACAGAAAGCAGGTACAGTTCGGCTGTAGTGAAACCAGGTAAACTCTTTGCGGTGCAATGGTAAGTATATCGGTTCTTTTCAGTAATGAAAATAGGGGCGGCTCGTCCTGAAAGCCGAGGGGTAATCAGCTCAAGTTTTGCAGCAATGTAAAACGTAGATAAATAACAGGCACTTCTTCGGAAGTACAAAATCCGGCTTATAGATTTTCTCGTGATTTTTATTAAGCATAATCAATTTCAAAAATAAAGCGGAGAATGTTCTCCGCTTATTTTTTTAGTTTTCATAGATGGTTAAGGCTATAAAATCAGCATACTGAACCCATTCAGCATGGATGTTGGGCATATTTTGTCCATATACAATAGTGCTGCTGGACGGACTTAGAACAGGATCTCCCATTCTAAAATGATCTATAACATTTCCCTGGGTATCTACCGTGAAGAAGTCATAGTAAGCCCATTTTACAATGTTCATTACACTTGAAATGATAGGATGATTGTAAGGATACGTCGTTGAATTCTGGGGAGCAGAAAGAACTTCCCATTGGTATACCGGTACTATAGCAGTTCCGGATGTATTAAGGGAATCAAACTTGGTATCTGTATGAGGAGGAATAGTGTATAAACCGGATGGACTGGTTGATACGGGAATAACAAAAGGGTAATAAGGAGGGTTAGGGTTGCCTGCTCCCATTCTCCCCTGAATGGTATATGAAGTTTTATTGAATATGGCAAGGACGTTATTTTGATTCTGAGAGAAACAAAATACACCCAAAAATAAGAAAGTAAGTACTATTATTTTTTTCATGATTATAATTTAAATGTGATAGATTAAAAATATTGAGTCTGAAAAAGCGGCGTATTCTAATTACCGGCTTTCATCGTTTTGTATATTTCTTCCTTCTTTTTAAAACTAATATCAAGTGCCCAGGCAATAATTTTGTTTTTATCACCTCCTGTTTTGCTGTTCATTTCTGCCTCAGAAATCCCGGTAGAAGTAATCAATGCCTTAGAAGCCGGAAGGATAACTTCCTTTCTTCGATCGCTCAATTCTACAGAATTTCTTCTTTTTTCTTCTGCCGTAGGTTGATTTTTAGGATCTCCTAAGCTTGTAAACGCCTTATCAAAGGCTTCTACTTCCGGAGTTTTCATACTTTCTGCAGTGTTGATGACCGACTGTTCATTACTGCAGGAAACTAAACCTGTAAGAATAAAAGCTGATAACAATAAATGCTTTTTCATAGTTAAATTTTTATTATTCATTAATAAATCTGAAGATAAGTGATTGAAGTACTACCGCTGGTAATGGTAAATATATTGGTATAATTAGCTCCATTTGGAGTGGTGTAATCAACAGGTGAATTATAACACGGATTTCCTGCAACAGCAATGTTAACACTGAAATTAGGCACATTGTTGTGGGTGCCCGCATATACCATCCCGAATTTGGCTAATCCCCATTTGGTACTTGCTGCAAATGATGAAGCCGGATCTAACAATGGGAAATTCCAGGGTCTGAGATCCGTAATATTTGGCGAACTTGAGACCGTCCATTCTGACTGTGGATATAGAGATGTTGTAAATTGATCTCTGTAATTGTCGTATTGAAGCTGATTTCCATTCCCGGTATTAGAATTTGCCGGTACGGTAATAGGAAGATTGTTGGCGACTCTCGGATAGCATGGTGACGTCATATTAAAAGCCAGTATATGGCCATAAAAATCATAAGCCGAGTAATTATTAATAATAAGTGTTCCCTGTGCATACGCAGTGGTCATAGCAACAAGGCTTAATAATGTGATGATTTTTTTCATGGTATTATTTTTCAGATTTGATGTTTTTACGGATTTCTTCACTTTTTTTTGTGTAGATCTGGCTGGCCCAGATGATTGTCGCGCTCATATCTCCACCTGTTTTTCTTAATAATTCAGCTTCCGTAACTCCTGTAGAAAGGATCAATTCTTTAGATGCCGGTAGAAGAAGTGCTTTTCCTCTGTCACTTAATTCAGGATTCTTTTTTTCCTCTTCGGTAGGTCTGTTTTCGGGATTACCAAGGCTTTTGAATGCCTTGTCAAAGTTTTCCATTTGCGGAGTTTTCATACTCTCCATTGTATTTACTGCATTACTCTCATTGTTACATGACATGAAAGCAAATAAGGCAAATACAGCTAATAAGAACTGTTTTTTCATGGTTAAAATTTTTATGATTATAGTGAAAATCACTGGTGATAAATATATAAAAAAATCTCGTAAATAGTAAAATATTCACGAGATAGTGGTTTTTTAATTAAAAATATTCTTATTTATTCAATTGCTTATGAATGTATTGTAAGTTGATTTTATTCACTCTCCAGGGTCTTTTTAGCATCAATAAGCCCTTGTTTCTCTTTATCAGAAAGACTTGGGTATTTAAGGTTCATTTTTTCTAATGTATCGATGATAATCTGAACAGCGGCAACTCTTGCAAACCATTTATTATCGGCAGGAAGCACATACCATGGCGCATGATCCTTGGCTGTTTCGTTAATGGCCGTCTCATAGGATTCCATATACTGATCAAATAATGCTCTTTCAGGAAGATCTCCTGTAGAGAATTTCCAGTTTTTATCCTGCTCATTGATTCTGTCCAGAAGTCTTTTTTTCTGTTCATCCTTAGATACATGCAAAAAGATCTTAATAATAGTTGTCCCGTTTTGAGAAAGATGTTTCTCAAAATTTCTGATGCTTTCATATCTGTTTTCCCAGAATTTATTGTCAAAATCTTTTACGGAAGACCAAGTTTTTTCACTTAAATTATATTCAGGGTGTACCTTACATACTAAAACACTTTCATAATGTGAACGGTTGAAAATTCCGATCATTCCTTTTTGAGGCAGTGCCAGATAATGTCTCCATAGAAAATCATGAGAATATTCTTTAGAACTTGGCGTTTTAAAGCTCGTTACATTACATCCTTGCGGATTTACTCCTCCAAAAACATGTTCTATCAAACTATCTTTCCCTGCTGCATCCATTGCCTGAAGTACTACAAGAAGAGACTGGCTGCCATCTGCATAGAGTTTTTCCTGCAGTTCACGAAGCTTTTCTTTTTCTTTAATTAATAATTGTACGCCTTCATCCTTAGTCAGTTTACCTTTATAAGATGTTGAAGTTTTTTTAATTGAAAATTTTCCATTTACCTGGAAATCATCTGAAAAATTGGTGTCCATGTTTTTTTAATATTAAGAGATTTAGAAATATTTAAAGATAAATGATAAAGTCTGTACATCAATAGAAGTGGACCTTGGTCTGTCTGCAAGAAATAATTTTTTCCGTTGTGCCTTAGCCAAAACCTAAAGAAATTAATTGCAGAGAAATCCTTCTTTTTACCATCTACTACCATAAATGTAATAAAAAAACCGCCTCAATAGAGACGGTTCTTTTATTTTTTTGAGTAAAGCTTACTTTGCAGCAGCTTTCTTAGCTACTTTTGCCGCTTTTTTCTCAGCTTTTGCTGCTTCTTTCTGCTCAGCAGGAGTCAATACTTTTGCCTCAGGAGCATTAGCATCTACGTTACCTTTGATATAGATTACGCTTCTGCTGTTTGCAGGGTCGTTAGAGAAAACTTCGATCATTTTGTTGAAACCTCCCGGAAGAGCTGTGTTGTATCCAACTTTGATCTTAGCAGATTTTCCCGGCATGATCGGATCCTGGCTGAATTCTGGTGTCGTACATCCACAAGAAGGTTTTACATTAGAAAGAATCAAAGGCTTATCACCTGTGTTTGTTACTGTAAAAAATCTTGTACCGTCTGAACTAGGCTTAATAGTACCGTAGTCAAAAGTAGTTTTATCAAACGTAATAGTTTGTGCAGATGCAAGAGCAAATGTTCCGAATAATGCAATTCCTGCGATTAATTTCTTCATATTCTTGAATGTTAATATGTTTGTTAGATAAATTTTGTGAAACAAAGTTAAAAATTATTTTAATTCATGCTTAAAAATTTTTTTCTTTAGACTATTTTTGCAAATTGCAAGCCAAAGAAATTAGAATTTATGCAGATTTCAGAAAAGTACAATTCACAAGAAACAGAACAAAAATGGTACAAGTACTGGTTGGAAAACAAGTATTTTCATTCAGAACCAAATGATAAACCACCATATACCATAGTCATTCCTCCACCAAACGTGACGGGGATTTTGCACATGGGACATATGTTGAACAATACCATTCAAGATGTTCTGGTCCGTCGTGCAAGAATGCGCGGCTTTAATGCTTGTTGGATTCCGGGAACAGATCACGCTTCTATTGCTACCGAAGCTAAAGTTGTTGCTAAACTGAAGTCTGAAGGAATCAATAAGTCTGATATTACCCGTGAACAATTCCTGGAACATGCCTGGGAATGGACTAATAAATATGGGGGAACAATCCTTGATCAGCTTAAAAAGTTAGGATGTTCATGTGACTGGGACAGAACTCGTTTCACTTTAGAAGATAAACTTTCACAACAGGTTATCAAAAGCTTTGTAGACTTATATAACAAAGGTTTAATTTACAGAGGATACAGAATGGTAAACTGGGATCCGGAAGCGAAAACCAATATTTCAGATGAAGAGGTAATCTTTAAAGAACAGAACGGAAAATTATATTTCCTTAAATATAAAATTGAAGGTTCAGAAGAGTTCCTTTCCGTGGCTACAACCCGTCCTGAAACAATTTTCGGAGATACTGCGGTATGTATCAATCCTAATGATGAGAGATATGCTCACCTGAAGGGTAAAAACGTAATCGTTCCGATTGTAAACAGAGTAGTTCCTATTATTGAAGATGAATATGTAGACATTGAGTTCGGAACAGGAGCTTTGAAAATTACTCCGGCGCACGATATCAATGACTATGAAATCGGACAGAAACATCAATTGAAAATGATTGATGCATTGGACGATGACGGAAACTTGAATGAACACGGTCTTCACTATGCAGGACAAAACAGGTTTGATGTAAGAAAGCAGATCGCGAAAGAATTAGAAGAAAAAGATCTTTTACTTAAAGCGGAAGATTATGTAAATAAAGTAGGAACATCCGAAAGAACAGGTGCTGTAATTGAGCCTAAAGTTTCAGTACAGTGGTTCCTGAAAATGTCTGAAATTGCTAAACCGGCATTGGATGTCGTAATGGATGACGAAGTGAAATTCTATCCTGAGAAGTTTAAAAATACCTATAAACACTGGATGGAAAACATCCGTGACTGGAATATTTCCCGTCAGTTGTGGTGGGGACAACAAATCCCTGCATATTATTACGGAGCAGGTGATGAAGAGTTTGTAGTAGCTGAAACTAAAGAAGAAGCTTTAGAATTAGCAAAACAAAAGACAGGAAATCAGGAGTTAACAATAGAAGGTCTTAGACAAGACGATGACGCATTGGATACCTGGTTCTCTTCATGGTTGTGGCCAATGTCTGTATTTGACGGATTACTTGATCCTGAAAATAAAGATATCAATTATTACTATCCAACCTCTGACCTCGTTACAGGACCGGACATTATTTTCTTCTGGGTAGCCAGAATGATTATGGCCGGATTGGAATATAGAAAAGAAGTTCCATTCAAAAATGTTTATTTTACAGGTATTGTAAGAGATAAGCAGAGAAGAAAAATGTCCAAATCTTTAGGGAATTCTCCGGATCCTCTTGAATTGATGGATAAATATGGTGCTGATGGAGTGCGTGTAGGAATTTTATTGAGTTCTGCAGCCGGAAATGATCTTCTTTTTGATGAAGATTTAATGCTTCAGGGAAGAAACTTCATGACGAAGATCTGGAATGCCTTCCGTTTGATCAATATGTGGAATCATGAGGAGAAATCGGCTATTGCGACAGATAACCAGGCGATAGAATGGTTTGAAAATAAATTAAATAAAACGATTGTTGAAATCAACGACCAGTTTGAGAAATTCAGAATTTCTGATGCATTACATCTGATTTATAAATTAATTTGGGATGATTTTTGCGGTTGGTATCTTGAAGCCATTAAACCTAATTATGGAGAAGGTATTTCTAAGGAGGTTTATAATAAAACTATATATTTCTTTGAAGAATTGATGAAGTTGCTTCATCCGTTCATGCCTTTCTTAACAGAAGAATTATGGCAGACGATTTCAGAAAGAAATATTGAGGAGGCCTTAGTTGTTGCTCAGCAGAAAGAAGCGGAGGCATTTGATGAGACAATCATTAAAAATTTTGAAACCGCAGCAGAATTGATTTCAGGAGTTAGAAATTACCGTCAGACAAAAGGAATATCACCAAGAGAAAGCGCTGAGATATTTACCAATGCTTCTGAATTTGCTAACGAAGCGGTGGTAAGAAAATTGGCTAATGTTTCTGAAATTCATTTCGGGCAGAAAACGGATAAGCCGAGTTTCACTTTCCTGGTGGGTGCTACAGAAGTTTCAATTCCTTTAAGTGAAAACTTAGATTTAGGAGAAGAGAAGATTAAAACTGAAGAAGAATTAAAATATTTAAAAGGATTCTTAATTTCAGTAGATAAAAAACTTTCTAACGAAAAATTTGTTGCCAACGCAAAACCTGAAGTAGTAGAGGTAGAGCGTAAGAAACAAAAAGATGCTCTTGACAAAATTGCGATTTTGGAAGAGAAGCTGAAAAGTTTGTAATTAAAACAAATAAAACTCAGTAGTTTGATGGAATGTCAGGCTGAGCACAGATGAAAATCTGCGAACAAATGTTCACGAAGCCTTTTTGAAATAAGATGAAACAATATTTCGTATATATTTTGAGGTGTTCCGATAATTCCTATTATACAGGTGTTACTAGTGATATTGAGACTAGATTTTCTCAACATCAGTCAGGTAAATTTCCTGAAAGCTATACTCATAAAAGAAGACCGGTTGAACTAGTCTTCTTTTGTGTATTTAATGACATAAATCAAGCCATTGCGTTTGAGAAACAGGTAAAAGGTTGGAGCAGAAATAAAAAAGAAGCAATAATTGATGACAATTGGGAGAAATTAAAAGAATTATCTATTTGTCAAAATGAAAGTCATTCTGATAATTTTGAAAAGAAAGATCAAAAAGGCTTCGTGAACATTTGTTCGCAGATTTTCATCTGTGCTCAGCCTGACACTGAAAATAAGTAATAGAATAATATGACACATATAGAAAACATACAAAAACTATTTTCAAAAGACTTTGTAGAAAGTCCTTTGCTGGAAAGTTTTGAAACCGGTAAAATTTATCTGTCCAGTGGGAAGCTGGTTGCCTGTGATCCTTTAATCACGAATGATATGCTTCCGTTTTCTGAAGAATTTCCAAAAGGAGATTTTTCTGTAATAGTTCATAAAGAAAGAGAAAGCAATTGTGTAGCGTATACAGAAATTATTTTCAATACGGCAGAAATTGTAAAATGGAAATTGGCTACTACAAAGGGACAGAATATAAAGGAACTGAAAGAAGGAGAAGTTTTTGGATACCCTGTAGAAAGCGGAATGGGCTGTTTCATGGATGCAGACACACAAGGTAGCCTTAATGAATTGGAACAAAAACTATATCAAAATAAAGGAGGTGATTTTATGGGAATCTATGAAGAATTTTTCCATGAACATTTTTTTGATGAAAATGGGGCGATCGACCAGTATGCATTTTTAAAACCTGCAGAAGCTCATCCTGGAACTATATTTGCTTTTGAGACCGGATACGGGGAAGGATTTTATGCCAGTTATATCGCTTATGATAAAGATCAATCGCCGGTGAAGATAATAACTGAATTTATTGAAATAAGTTAAGTAAATTTAATTATTTTTGATACGGAATTTTCGTCTGTTATAAATTGTAAAACTAATAGTAAAAACACAATGAATTTCTCATCAGAACAACCCAAAATTATTGTTGTAGGCAGCTCTTCCATAGATCTTGTTTTAGAAACGGAAAAGCTTCCGTTACCTAATGAAACTGTTTTAGCAGTCAATTCAGATAGCTATTTCGGGGGAAAAGGCGCTAATCAGGCTGTAGGTACATCAAGGCTGGGTGCAAGTGTTTATTTTATAGGCTGCGTAGGCATGGATCCTCTGGGACAACAGATCATGAGGAATCTTGTAAGCGAAAATGTAAATGTCGGTTTTGTTCATGAAACTGACCGGGAAGCTACAGGAACAGCGTATGTAACAACTTGCAACGGAAATGCAGCCATTGTCGTAGTTCCGGCGGCCAACAAATATCTTAATAAGTCGCACATCGATGAGGCTGACAAGTATTTTCACAGTGCAGATCTTGTACTTATTCAACTTGAAGTGTCCATGGAGGTCGTAGAATATACTGTTCAAAAGGCTAAAAGATATGGTAACAAAATAGGTTTGTATGCCTCTCCGGCGATGAGGGTAAGTGATGAGGTTTTAGCCAATGTAGATTTTATTGTAGCAAAAAGCAGCGAATTATATATCATCTTTGGTGAAGAGAAAAGGGAAGAGGTCTTAACGAAATACTTCAATAAAGTATTCGTTCGGGACGATACCAATTCAACCATTTATTTTGACGGTACAGAGATGAAGTATTATAGAAATGATAAGGATGAGACTGTTTACAAAATGGGCATGGGAGATGCATTTACCTCAGGTTTTGCTATCGCACTTTGTCATGGTAATTCCATTGAAGAATGTGTGAAATTCGGAAATGAAGTTTCAGCAAGGGTTTCAGGTGGTAAAGGATCTCAAACCGGATTGCCGAGAATATCAGATTTCCTGTCTTAAAGCTATTTACGACATATCAAAAGTTTAAAACTTAACATAAAAATATAGCTAAAATGTCCACTTTTATAGTGGATTTTTTCTTTTATGATATGGAAAAACTAATACTGACCACAGAAGACGGTGCAACACTATCGGTTCATCTTTTTAAGCCCGAAAAAAATAATGGAAAATTACTGCTGATCAACTCTGCAACAGGTGTAAAGCAACAAGTATATTTTTCCTTTGCCTCCTATTTTTCAGAACAGGGATTTACCGTTATTACTTATGATTACAGAGGAATAGGGCTTTCAAAGCCGAAAGACATGAGAGGATTCCATGGTTCGATGAGAATATGGGGATCGAAAGATTATAAAGCATTAACTCACTATATCAAAACCGATTTTTCTGAGTACAAAAAATATTGTTTGGGACATTCTGTAGGAGCTTTGATTTTAGGAATGAATGAAGATACCGAAATATTTGAAGAACTTATTTTTGTGGGAACACAAAATGCTTTTGTAGGTAATTTAAAGTTGAGGACAAAAATTGAAGCCTATCTCGGATTCGGAATTGTTCAACCTTTAACCACTTCATTGCTAGGATATTTTCCTGCCAATTGGTTCGGACTTGGAGAAAGTCTTCCAAAAAATTGTGCATATGACTGGAGAACCTTAATTTTAAACAAGAAATCAACCAACAGATTGTTGGAAAAAATTGATGACTATTCTAAAAAATTAACGCAGAAAGTATTTGTGATTCGGGCAGAGGATGATGTGTGGCTTACAGAAAAGGGCGTGTTAAGTCTTTTAAATACTACCTATCCTAACCTTAAACCGACATACAGGCTTGTGAAAACTTCCGAATCTGAGAAAAATGAGATTGGGCATGTCAATTTTTTTAGAAGCTATAATAGCAGACTTTGGGATATTATTTTAAATGAACTGATAGATAAATGAAAAGTACGATTGACAACACTGTAGAATTTGTAAAAGAAAAATTGAAAGGAGCAGAAGCAGGACACGACTGGTTCCATATTGAAAGAGTCTGGAAGCTGGCCAGAAAAATTGCCCAAACAGAAGACTGTAATCAGGAGGTGGTAGAGCTCTCTGCACTTCTTCATGATATTGCAGATCCTAAGTTTCATAACGGAGATGAAACCATTGCTCCGAAAATTTCAAGAGAATTTCTTGAAAGTCAAAATGTGTCAGAAGAGACCATTCAAAAGGTTTTGTTTGTGATTGAAAACATTTCCTTCAAAAACAGGAGTCAGGCTCCGGAAAACCCGCCTATTGAGCTTAAGATTGTACAGGATGCAGACCGTATCGATGCCATTGGTGCGATTGGAATTGCCAGAACATTCAACTTTGGAGGATTCAAGAATAATCTGATGTATGATCCTGCAGTAGAACCTAATTTAGGAATGTCTAAAGAAGAATACAAAAAATCTAATGGGACTACCATCAATCATTTTTACGAAAAATTATTACTTCTGAAAAACCTGATGAATACTGAAGAAGGAAAAAAAATAGCCGAAGAAAGACATCATTATATGTTGAATTTCCTCGACCAGTTTTATAAAGAATGGAATGTTGATTAGAAAATATTATATCCTAAAATTAAGGAGAAGTATTTAATATTGGCATACGGAAGATCTTTATCCAATATATTGACAGGGGTATTAATTCTGCCTTCTATGCTATATTTATTATTATAGTTATAGCCAATTCCAAAACTAGAACCTCTGAAAGTATGAGAGTTGGCTATGGCTAGTTTATCAAAAACATATCCATTATATTCTATCTCCATAGTAGAGGAAGAGCTGGTTTTTATATTGAAAAGATTAATACTGGCATCGATGAAAATTTTTGATTTATCATTTAGGTACATATGATGTCTTACTCCTAATGGAATACTAATAAATGAGTAATTATCCATGGCAATATTATAAAGACCATTATCAGCTTGAACACTTGTTCTTTTGTTAGAGTACTGAGAAAATGTAGGCTCTATAATAAGGGACCATTTATTTCTGTTAAAAGGTAGAATTAACTCAGCTTCTACACCAATTCTAAAATTAGTTTTTGACGAAAATCCTGGATTAGAGAATGAGTCTTCTAATTTTAGCGGTGAGTAAAAATTAATTCCAGGTCTGATAGTAAGGTTAAATTTTATTTCCTTTTTCTTCTCAATAATAATTTCATTATTTGATTGATTATTGGAGTCTGGCTGTATCTTACCATTATAAGCCTTAAATAGTTTTGTTAAGCTTTGTGTTGTGTATTGCGCATTATTTGCTTGGGCTTGTACACCTTTATCATCGGAAAAGATATTTTTTAACTGGTCAATATATTCATCATTAGTAGCTATCATTAACTTGTTACCTTCTGAAAAGTATTTTTTATAGATTAAAGGATGAATGTTTAAATCCACGCCCGAATAAAAATATCTGGTAATAAAACTTTTATAGGAGTATAAATTTCTGGCACCAGAAGTCACTTCCTTTAAGAATACGGAACTTTTAGTAAACTGAGGATTTTGGGAATTTGAAAGATTAGAAATATCATCCGGTGAACGATCCATATCACCATTATAAGAAACATATTTTGAATCATTATATATTCCAAATTCTTTGATCGTAGATGGTGTTCCGGTAATTTCTTCAGAGCTATCTTCTGATTTATAGCTAATATTATCAGGATTGCTTGCCCAGCCTTTATTTTTGATCAATACCTCTGTTTTGACGTTGTCATTATTGATAATATACCCTTTTTCAAATTTTACTTGAGCATAAATCAAGGTAAGGCAAAATAAAAGAAAGCCTGAAAGTGTCTTTTTCATGGTTGATTTTAATTAAAATTTTGGCGCGAATATAAATAAAAATATAGAGAAGAAGTATATTTGCATTATGGTATTTTTCATTTTGATTATCTTTTGGGCTTGCGTGCTTTCTTTGATTTTATATAAAGTAAAATCAGGAGAGATAGCGAAATGGGTAAAATTGTTTAGAATTTTAACTGTAGTTTTTTCGGTTTCGTTTTTCGCATACTGGTTTATCAAAAAGAGTGCTGTAGCCTTTGTTGATAACTCAGTAGGATTGCAGGTAGTCAATAAACTTCCGCAGACATTAGATTTTTATCTGATCAATGTCAATAAGGTTGATAAAAATAGTGCACTTGAACCTAAGCATATAGGTAAAATACGTCCGGAATATTACAGAGTAGAATATCTGAAAATGGATAAGTCTGATGAATACTGGATTGCGGGATATTTGGGGAAAAAGAATCTTGTGTACTTCTCACAGCATTCGGTTCCTAATAAGAATATTGACCAGATTGTAGAAGTTCAGAATTATATCAATCAAAGCATGAAACTTTCTGATGCTGCCAAAAAGCAAGTAGATGCCTACAATTATGAAAATACAAAGCTAGGAATCTGGATTACACTTGATTTTCTCCTTCTATTCCTTAATTTAGTATTGCTTCTGAGAAAAAATAAATAATTAATTAATAAGCAATGGGTAAAACAGGCAGATGATGGATGCTCGTTGTTTATTGTATTTAGGGATAATCTAAGATCTGCATGATCTGCTCCTTACATTCTTCCGGACAGCCTTTTACCAGTTTATCCTTATTCTGTTCGCTGATTTGGGTGGGTTCCAGCCATTCAACCTTATTGGAGTTTAAGCTGTGATTATCGTATACTCTTTTTATTGTTCGATCTTCATAAAAAAAATATTCATCACCAAGCCAGTTACTGGCAATACTAATTCTACAAATTTCTTTTTCCATGATATTTATTTTAAAGCCTACCTAATTCGTGAAATAAGGCAGGCTCTAATGTATAAATTTTTCCGATATAAAAAGGAATTTGCAGCTTTTTAAGGACTAAATTAAAATTAGTCTATTTAAATTTTCTGGTCTGAAAAGTTTGGATAACTCTAATTTTTCCTTAAAAAAGAGTCCCTGTATTTTCAGTTGCCATTTGCGGGATATGGATATCTGTTTTCCAGTCTTCATTTACTTTTTTGATGAAGTAAGCAGATAATAATGGTGACGCTTTCTCTATATTTTGATGTACAAAAAAATATACATTTTGAAGGCCTTCTTTTTTCCATTGAGTAAGACGTTTCAACCAGTCATCAAGTCTTTCGTAATCGCTTTCTGCATTAGCTCCTACATAACGGATAAATGCATGGGGAGTCGTGAGACGCATATGAAGCATATCTCTTCTTCCGGCAGTATCTACAATAATATTGGTGATGTTATGAGCTTCAAAAAGGTCACAGGTAGTATTGAAAATTTCCTCGTCACTGAACCATTCTGTATTTCTAAGTTCTATAGCTAAAGGAACTTCTTTTGGCCATTCTTTGACAAATTTTTCCAGTCTGTCATAATCTTTAGGCTTAAAATTATCATGAAGCTGAAGGAAAGCCATTCCTAACTTTTCATCAAAATTAATAACAGCAGAGGCGAAATGAGTGACCGGATCCGTAACGTCAATTAATCTTCTGAAATGAGAAACGGTATTGGTGATTTTAGGGAAAAATTTAAAATTTTCCGGTGTTTTTTCTTTCCACGTTTTTACCTGATCAGGAGTAGGCATTCCGTAAAAAGTAGCATTTAGTTCAATAGAATTAAACTGGGTAGCATAATAGGTCAGCTCGTCTTTAGTTCCTTTAGGATAAAATCCTTTAAGATCCGTTTTATTCCACTTTGCACATCCGATAGAAATGTTTTCAAGACCTTTTTTATTAAGACTTAAAATTTCTTTTGTTCTTGGATGATCTTTTGGAAGGGTGAAATCTATTTTGGAAGGGTCTTCTACTTGTCCGAATTTCATATCTGTAATTTTGTAGTGTTAAACAATAAACACAAATATAAACCAAAAAAATCATAGAAAGTTCTATGATTTTTGGTGAAAACAATTGTGTTAAAACTGATTATTCCTTGATTATTTTTTCTATATTTTGATCTTTTTCAGTGGTGATCTTCATCAGATAAGCTCCACTTGGGTGGCCGGAAACATCAATTTTTATCATATTCCGGTTAAAATTCTCATCGAAAATAACCCGTTGTTGCATATCAATAAGTTTAATATTTTTTATAGGAGTGTCAGCACTTACCTGTAGAATATCTTTTGCAGGATTAGGAAAAACCTGGATTTGTTTCGCCCTTATTTTTGATGTTTTTGCACGTAAAGTTGCATCACAGTTTGTCGTAAATGTAATGTCAGGATACATGGTTTGCATATCATTGAGTTGGGCATCATCCACACAAACTGATAAATTAGAATTGTTATTGGTAAAATCAATAAAGTCTTCAATAGAACCATTTCTCAGATTGACAGATGTGAGGTTGGGCATATTCCAGATTGTAACTCCCTGTAGGGAAGATAAAGTGGAGAAATTGAGTTGGTTAATTTGAGCACAATTATTAAAATTTACATTTCTTAACTTACTATTATTTGATGTGTTTACTTGTGTAAGTAAAGGTAAAGCAGCAAGTGACAATGATTCTAAATTGGTATTGTTTGAGATATTGACTTCAGTAAGAAGATCATTGTAAGACATCTGCAAAGACTGTAAAGCAACGCAATCCTTTGTATCAAGACTAGAAATTTTCGTTGAGTTTACTGTGATTTCTTTCATTCCGGTACATTGTTTAAGATTAATTTCTTCTAAGTTGGAGAACGTATTAATTCCGGAAAGATAGCCGATCGTCAAATTTTGTAACGCGGGGCAGTTTTCCAAATCAAGTTTTCTTAAATCCCCATTATTATTAAATTCAAAATTGGTGAGTACAGGACAATTTTTAGCAATAATATTCTGAAGATTAGCCGGACCTTCAGTCCCGTCAGTCATTAAACGATCTGTTTTTAAAGTGTGCAGAAGAGGAAGGTTGCTAACGTTCACCGTATTCATATAACCGCAAGAATTGGTGATATCAATGTTTTCCAATGCTTGTGCTACACTGAAGTTTACATTATTGGTGATTTTTTGATTGAAAGCCTTCAGTATTTTAAGTTTTGGAAGACCCGCAAGGTTTAATGAATTTGCATCGCCAAAATAAATCCCGGATGTCGTTCGATATCCTGATCTGTTGTAAAAGGAAATATCCAGTTCTTCAAGATTAATCAGTCCTGCCGTACTAAGATCAATGGATGGAGCATTCAATCCCTTTATTTTCTTTAAAGAAGTACAACCATTAAGATGTGCTTCCGAGAAATAAGCTCCCGTAGAATTGTAATGATCTGTATCAGCAATAATTTCCTGCAGATTTGTACAATTATTGGCATTTAACTTAATATTTGGATCAGGACTGCTTGGGGATAAGGATGTTGAAACGTCTGATACAATTGAAATTTTTGTCAGCGAATTCAAATTGGGAACATCAATTTTTTCCAAAAAATTACATGAAATAAAATTCAGAGTAGTAATCGTAGAATTCTGAATATAGAGTTCCCTGAGTTCCGCAGCATTAATAGTTGCATTGCTGTTAATCTGCTGACAGTTTTTTATTCTTAAACTATTTTCAAGAGAGGACCATGGATTGCCACTGGTCTGATAAGCAATTACATCAGCAATATTCTGAATCCCGGAACAATTATTAAAAGAAAGATTAATTGGCGATGCTATATATTGCCCTCCTTGTGATAAATCATAATAATAAGGCCTTCCCTGTACTTTTTTGATTTTTGAATTGTTGGTAAAACTGATGTTGGCAGCCTTGGTATCCCAAAAATAAAGCTCTTCAAGATTGGGGAAAAGAAGCGCATCCGAAATGCCATCCGGCAAATGACTGTTATAATAGGCAGTCCTTATATTAGCCGGATCAGAAGTATTTCCATTGGGATCAATATAGACTTTTGCAGGGTCTTGCTTTACCGTGAGTACTTTCACCTGTTGTGCTTCTGAAAGCTGGATCTCACCATCTCCATTAACATCTACAGATATATAATTTCCATTAAAATCTTTTGCGATTTGATTCGTTGAAGCTGCACTTACAACCAATGCTTTGAATTTTGCATCAGAAAAGTTTAGGTTCTGGGAATAAGCGATGGAAAATCCGCTTACCCATAAGGTAAATAGAATTTTTTTCATTATTTGAGTTTTTAAGTTATGATAGTTTTTGTATGAATCCCTTCATGTACAATCTGGTGATGAAGATACCACTTTTTTTAAAACAAATTGAACAGTAGCCTTTTATACCGTAAGTTTTTTATTTTGTTTAAAAATAATTTGCGAAAAAATTGAAGAAATTGATTTTTTTAGGTATTTCTTGAGATATATAGGCTGTTATTTTGCTAAAAAAAATTATTTGATATAGCTCTATCACTTCTATTAAGTTTTTTTTAAGGAAATATTAAACATTATGTCACACAATGTTAATTTTATGTTACCATACTTCATAATTCCTACCTCTAATTTTACGCCAAGTTTTGTAGCAATAAAATTATGAAGAAAAAAATAATCTGTGCTTTTGCTTTATTATCATTTGGGTTTGCATTTTCACAGGAAACCAGCTCTAAAATTTTTGGAAGACTAAAGGGGATTTCTTCCGAAGTGACTGTAAAGGTAATACACGTTCCTACCAACAGTACCTTTGAAACCAAAAGCAATAACAAAGGACAGTTTAGCCTTGATAACCTTCAGCCGGGAGGGCCTTATACCATTGAAGTTCTGGATGGTTCTCAGGTTATTTATCAGAATACCAACGTACAGCTTTCCTTAGGAAATAATGATTTGCCTGTGGTGGAAGTCGGCAGCAAAGAAAAGACAATTGATGAAGTAAAGATTACTTCTAAAAAGACTGCCGTAAAATATGGTGTCGGGATCAGCCAGGCGCAAATATCCGGACTTCCCAATATTAACAGGGGAATTCAGGATGTTACCAAACTGGTTCCTCAGAGTGCTAATAATTCTTTTAACGGAACGAATTTCCGTTATAACAACGTTACTATTGACGGATCCATTAATAATGATGCGATTGGTTTCAGCCCTTCGTTGGGAGGTCAGACAGGAACTTCAGGGATGCCTGGAAGTAGTACCCGTTCCAATTCCATAAGTTTGGATGCTATTCAGGATGTACAAGTGTATATTGCACCTTATGATGTGAAACTTGGAAATTTCCTTGGCGGAAGTATCAACGCGGTAACCCGAAGTGGAAGTAATGATGTAACAGGATCGTTATATGTATATGGAAGAAATGCCTCTATTACCGGTAATAACAGAGTAGGAGATAATTCGAAAATGCCGAAAGATTTTTCTGATTTTATCTATGGTGGGCGAGTAGGACTACCGATCGTGAAAGATAAGGTGTTTTTGTTTACCAATTTAGAATATACGAAAAGAACAGATCCTGTATTTTATAATGCCAATGATCCTAACGCTTTGGTAAACGATGCGGTGGCACAGCAGATTTCAGACTTTGTCCGAAATAAATATGGCTTCAACGTAGGAAGTTTCAACCAATACAATAACTTTTCGGAAAGCTCCAAGCTTTTCAATAAACTGGATTGGAAGATCAATGATAAACACACATTATCCATTAAGAATAATACCGTGTTTTCTCAGGCATCCAACCTTGAAAGAGATGGTGCCAATTTCAGATTCTCCAGTATGGATTTCGTTCAGAAAAATACGGCGTCTACAACAACTCTTGAGTTGAAGAGCCGTTTTAATGATAAATGGAGTAACAATTTCGTAGCAGGATATTCTTCTATTCATGATTACAGGGATCCAACTTCTGGAAACGCGATGTTTCCACAAGTGGAAATCAGTTATAACGGAGGAACTATCCTATTGGGTAATGATAGGGAGGCAACTGTTTTCAACATGAAACAGAAGACCTTGGAAATCACAGATAACCTTACCTACAAAACAGGAAATCATACCTTCTTGTTAGGAACTCACAATGAGTTTTACAATATCAATTATGGTTTCGTTAATGCTTTAAATGGAAGAATCTCCTATAAATCTTTAAATGATTTCTATGCAGGTACTCCGGCCAGAATACGAGGAACCTATCCTTTTGGAGGAGATAGCAGACAAACACTTTTTGACAATCCTTATGCTCAGTACAAAGTAAATCTTCTTTCATTGTATTTGCAGGATGAGATCAACTGGGGAAGAGTAAGATTATCTCCGGGAGTAAGAGTAGATTACACCGATTTACCTAATAAACCACAGTTAAGTCCATTGGTTAATAATTCACCTCAGGATCCTAATTTTGGAAATACCTATACCTATACTCCGCTAAGTCAGCTTACCAATACTTATCTTAATAAACCTACATTATCTCCAAGATTAGGGTTTACAATCGATGTTACAGAAGATCGATCTATGGTATTAAGAGGAGGTTCCGGGATTTTTGTCGGAAGAATTCCATTTGCATGGTTAGGGTATGCTTACTATAATGACGGAGTAGGATTTGGAAGCTATGATTATAACGGACCAACTGCTACTCAGCTTGCTACCAACGGAGATCCTTTGATTGGTTCCAATTTCCCGAAATGGCAGAATTCTTCGAAGGTACAGGTGGATCTTATTGATAATAATTTTAAAATGCCAAGAGTCTGGAGAAGCTCCCTGGCTTTTGATTATACGTTAAAAGGATATAAACTTACTTTAGAAGGAATTTATACTAAAGTGCTTTATGACCTGAAGTTCCAGCAGGTGAATAAAACAGATAATGTGACGTATTACAGTTATGATGTGAATCATGAGATGCCAATCTATACGACCAATATCAACAGCAATTTCTCTAATGCTTATCTTCTTTCCAATACTAAAGAAGGGTACCGTTACAATCTGACGGCGCAACTTTCAAAATCATACAATTTCGGATTTAATTTCTTTGTTGCTTACACTTATGGAGATGCTAAAGATATTACCAACGGAATCAGAAACTCTATGGAAAGTAACTGGCAGATGAACCAATCTTTAACTCCGAATGACCCGAAGTTGACAACTTCAAACTTTGCCATCAAAAATAGAGTAGTGGCCAATCTTGGATATGCATTTAATATTTCTAAATCAAACAGATTATATACCAATTTGTACTTTAATGCACAATCCGGAAATCCTTTCAGCTGGGGATTTGTAAATAGCACAATTGCCAATACGGGGCAGGCAGCAGGTCTTTCTTATATCTTTAAAGATGCTGGTGAAGCTGCTAAATATATTGTTCCGATCAAAGATGGAGCAGGAAATGTTTTGGTAACTGCGCAACAGCAGATTGCAGATTATGAGAATTTTGTGAACAATAATGATTATTTAAAGTCCAGAAGAGGAAAGTTCACTGAAAGAAACGGTGATGTTACTCCTTGGAATATTCAGGCTGATATCAGAATTATGGATGAAATCAAATTGAGTGAAAAATCCAAAAACACATTGCAGATTTCATTAAGCATCATCAACTTTACGAATTTATTAAACAAAGATTGGGGGAAGGTATATTTTGTACCGAATACCTTCAACTCTACAGCGAGTGTAGGATTGACAAAAGTAGGGAATGTAGCTGCAGGCCAGCCTTCAGCAGGAGATCCGACGTATAATTTTAAAACACCGGGATTACCTTACACTATCGACCAGTTTGCATCGAGATTCCAGGCACAACTGGGAGTCCGATACAATTTTTAATAACGATTTTATTTTACTTCAATACAATTCTTTTTCAAAGGTTCGGATTTTCTTTCCGGGCCTTTTTTTATAATTGATAGATGATGAGAGATCAATGATGGCTATGTTGATATAATAAATATGAGTAAATAAGAAATTGATGAGATTCTACATGAAATAATCTCTTTTAACCAATGAAAATCGACGGTTTTAAAATAATGAATAGCAACGGGCTAAAGCCTAGTGGTGGTCGGAAGATTTTTTCTTCCGATTTTCATTTTTGGTTACTTAAGTTTTATCTTTGATAAGTATACTTATTAATATGTCCATTTTCAACGAACACAAAATTTCAGTTTCCCAGTTGTTAAGCTTTATTCCTGAAGCCCTTTTATCCCATCTTTCAGCCAATACTAAAGTAGATCATTATTCTAAAGTTCTTCAAGGCAGAAAGATGTTTTATCTTCTATTATTTGCCATTACCAGCAGTGAAAAATTAAGCCAGCGAACACTGGAAGACACATTTAAAGATCCTGTATTTAAGGCTTTATTCAATCTTGATGAAACTGAAACTGTCAGACGCAGTTCTATTTCTGAGAGGCTTTCGAAAATCGATTCAGGATACTTTAAAGAAATCTACGATTGTATTTATAATATGTTCTGTGATTCCTATAACCCGGCAGAAAGAGAAAAATATGATTTAATAAGAACAGATAGCACTGTTATTGGTGAAGCCGCTGGAAAATTAAAAGAAGGCATTGCTCAAAACGGAGGTAAGAAATTTATTAAGTACAGTGTCTTATTTGATGGACTACTTCCTTGCGGAGTTGAAATTTACAATACTCCCAAATACTGTGCAGAAGATAATGCTCTTTCTGAAGCTGTATTGCAACATGTGAAAAGAGAAAAAGAACATGCCAATATTTATATTATAGATAAAGGATTGGGTTCTGCCCAAAGAATGAAAGAATTTGATGATAAAGGGGTGTTTTTTGTTATAAGATCTAAAGAAAATAGAAAACATGAAGAAATAAAGTCTTTTATTGAAAAAGATCAGAATATCGACTTAGGAGAAATTGTACTGATAAAAGACAGTTTAGTAAAGCTATATTCGTCAAAACCTGTCCCAACTCAAAAAGGGAAAACTTATAATAAAGAGGAACAAATTGAAACACATTTCAGATTGGTTGTAGTAAGCAGCAAACAGCAACCTGAAAAAGAATTTTGGTTTCTGACCAATGACTTTCAAATCTCTGCAAAAGATATTGCGAATTATTATCGAAAAAGATGGGATATTGAAGTTTTTTTTAGATTTCTAAAACAGGAACTTCATGCAAGTCATCTTCTTTCACTCAATAAAAATGGTATAGAAGTAATGATTTACATGACTCTTATTACAGCTATGCTTATACTGATCTATAAAAAAGCAAATAATATAGGATATAAAACAGCCAAAAGAAGATTTGCTATGGAGATAAGAAACCTTGCCATATCCATATTAATAATAGGGGCAGGTGGAAATCCTGATAAAGTCTTTAAAACTTAAAATAAAATGGTCGGACATTCTTCCGACCACCACTAGGCTTTAGCCCGTTTAAATTAAATAATAAATTCAAATGGCTTTAGCCAAAACCTGTTTTTACATAAACCATTCACCGTTTTAAATAAAAAAAGCACACCTTTCGGCGTGCCTTTCTAATATAGCGTGTTTATTACTTGAGTCTAAGCTTCACAGCTTGAGCATGACACAAAGTTCACCATCATTTCTTTTGAAACAGAAGAACTTCTTTGGTAGTACAATGTTTTTACTCCTTTTTTCCAGGCTTCAATATAAAGATAGTTAACATCTTTTACAGGCATTGTAGAAGGAATCTGAAGATTCAGTGATTGTGCCTGGTCAATATATTGCTGTCTTTGTGCAGCCTGAGAAATGATCTCCATCGGAGAAATTTCTTTGAATGTTTTGAATACTGCTTTTTCTTCGTCTGTTAATTCAGACAAGTGTTGTACAGAACCATGGTTCAACATAATCGTTCTCCATGTTTCTTCGTTATCCAATCCTTTTTCTTCTAATAATTTTGCAAGGTATTTGTTCTTACGCATAAAGTTTCCTTTCGCAAGACCTGCTTTATAATAGTTGGAAGAGAACGGCTCAATTCCAGGAGAAGTTTGTCCTAAAATAGCAGAACTTGAAGTCGTAGGAGCAATAGCCATTGTAGTGGTATTTCTCAAACCATATCCTTTCAATACTTCAGGCTCTCCGTAGATGTTGGCAAGCTCTCTTGAAGCTTGTTCAGCTTGTTCCTTAATGTGTCTGAATGCTCTTGCATTGAATTGCGTAGCTTCAAAACTTTCAAAAGGAATCATATTTTTCTGTAAATATGAATGGTATCCTAAAACTCCTAATCCAAGAGCTCTGTGACGCATTGCGAAGTTTCTTGCTCCCTGTAGGTAGTAGTTTCCTTCAGTTTTATCAATAAATTCAGATAAAACGGCATCCAGGAAGTACACAGCCAGTTTTACAGCATCAGTATCTTTCCACTCGTCATACAACTCAAGGTTCATAGACGAAAGACAGCAGATGAAAGATTCGTCCATAGTAGATGGAAGCATGATTTCAGAACAAAGGTTACTTGCATTAACCGTCATTCCTAAATCTTTATATACCTGTGGCTTATTTCTGTTAACGTTATCTGTAAAGAAAATATAGGGAAGACCTTTTTGCTGACGGCTTTCCAGTACTCTTGCCCAAACTTTACGTTTTTCCATGTCACCATCAATCATATCCTGCATCCAGTAATCTGGAACACATACTCCGGTAAACAGGTTCTGAATTGGGCTACCAATATCTTTAATGGATAAAAATTCTTCAATATCTCCGTGGTCAATATCTAAGTAAGCAGCAAAAGCACCTCTTCTCACGCCTCCCTGAGAAACAACATCCATAGCTGTATCAAAAAGCTTCATGAATGAAACGGCTCCTGAAGATTTTCCGTTATCGGTTACAGCAGTACCTCTGTTTCTCAATTCTCCGAAATAACCTGAAGTTCCTCCACCAATTTTGGTCTGCATGATAACCTCACCCATTTTATGAGTGATTCCTTCAATGCTGTCCGGAATGTGTGCGTTGAAACATGAGATAGGAAGACCTCTTTGTGTTCCCATATTCGCCCATACCGGCGATGAGAAGCTGATCCATCCTTTTGTAATCATTTCTTTGAAAGCCGCCTGAAGCTCAGGTTTGTATAACCTTTTTGCTGCTGCAGTGGTAATTCTGTCGATAGCTCCGTCTACCGTTTCACCTTTCAACAGATATCCTCTGTTAAGCATTTGCTCAGACTCTTCATTGAGCCACCATATATTTGAATTTTGCTCTTCCATAGATGTTATATTTTCGAATTCCGGAATGAGATTATCACTCCGGAATTTTGTATTTTTTATATTATTGATTGTAAAAATTCTACTTTGTGGGAATCGTTTAACCCACTTTCATCTCTTAATCGTTGAAACTCCTTAAAAGATGGTACGTTCAAAACTTCATGCTGAACTTCTTCATTGATGTAGTTTGAATAATGTAAAAATGTAACGCCATCTTCTTTGGCATATACTTTATATTCAAAAGTGGATTGATCTAAGTTTTTAAAGTCATTCAAAAACTTTTGAATATTCGCTTTATTGGCTGGAACAAATTCAGGTTTTACCGTATAGGTTACAATTACATTGATCATTATTTTTTAAAGTATTATCGTTTTTTGTTGGATTGAGACAATACTGAGGCAGCTAGTGTTTTAGTTTGTTCACTATATTTTGAACTTTGGAGAACACTAGAGGCTAAAGTTTCCATTTCTTTACCTGTTTGGTTATCAGAATTGGTTTGTGATAAAACTGAACCAGCTAATTTTTTTGCTGTAGCTGAGCTATTATGATCTGTTAATACTGTAGAAGCCAAATGTGCAACTTCTTCAGATGATTGTTTTGTGTTTTTTGCCATAGTAATAAATTTTTAATTTAAAACAAATCGTTCGCTGTAATACTTTTATCGTGTTTCGTGTAATCTACAGGTCTTTTTGCAAAGAAATCATCTAATGAATTCGCGAAAACTTCTTCCTCGAACCATACCATTGGTCTGTATTGTTCAGGGGTGATGTTGTATCTTGTCTTCATGTTGATTTTCTTTAAACTGTCGTCAACACGGTATTTCATGAAGTTTAATAAATCTTCTTTAGATACGTTGTCGATTTCACCCAGTTCAAAAATCCAGCTTAGGATATCACCTTCTCTTGCGATTGATTCGTCTACCAAAGTATAGATGTCTTCAATATCGCTGTCTGTTAAAAGGTCAGGTTGCTCTTCACGGATTTTGTTGATCAGATAAATTCCTGCATTAGCGTGAATTTGCTCATCTACAGAAGTCCATGCGATGATATTGGAAACATTTTTCATGAATCCTTTAAATCTAGTGAAAGAAAGGATAATGGCAAATTGAGAGAAAAGAGAAACGTTTTCTACTAAAATACTGAATAACAATAAAGCAGATACATACTCTTTAGGAGTAGCAGAGTTCGCATGTTTTAAAGCATTTCCAAGGAATTCAATTCTTCCTTTTACAGCAGGAATTTCAATAACGTTAAGGAATTCATCATTATATCCTAGTACCTCTAATAAACGGGAATATGCTTCAGAGTGGCGGAACTCGCATTCTGCAAAAGTAGATCCTAATCCATTAAATTCCGGTTTTGGAAGGTGGTTATATAAATTCCCCCAGAATGTCTTTACAGACACCTCGATCTGTGCAATGGCTAATAGCGCATTTTTCACAGCGTGCTTCTCATGTGGTTCCAACTGCGAATGAAAATCCTGAACATCTGCAGTAAAGTCCACTTCCGAATGTACCCAGAACGATTTGTTGATAGCCTCTACAAATTGAAGCACCTCCGGGTATTCAAATGGCTTATAGCTTACTCTTTTATCAAAAATTCCCATATTAAAATATCTTTATAATTAAATAATTCAGATCTCTGTGGATAACGTTCAGAAAGTTTCTAACTTTTTGTTTTTGTGATGGTTGTGAATATGATTTATTCACATGGTAAGTTTGTGTTTCTGATCAAAATCTAAATACAAAGTTCGAAAAAAAGAACTGATTTTGAAAGAGGTAAATACTAATAGGCTGACTTTTAGCTGTAAAAGTTTTCCACATTTACATGAAACAGGCTCGAATAATAGCCTGAACAGCATTACAGAGGGTAAATAGATGGAAAACTTTAGTTACAGTTAAACAATTTTATATAAACTACTTTAAATAAAGGGTTAGTATATTAAACAAAAAAATATTTGAATAAATTTTTATTCTTGTAACAATTTGAAAATATCATCTACTTATTGGGTATAAAACATACATCACTTAATGTTAGTAATTCAGGATTTACATAAATCATACGATACAGGAAAAAGCAAGCTCCATGTTCTTAAAGGGATTAATCTGAATATTTCAGAAGGCGAGTTTGTTTCTATCATGGGAAGTTCCGGTTCCGGAAAATCTACTCTTCTTAATATTATTGGTATTCTGGATGAAAAAGACTCAGGAACCTATGAATTGGATGGAGTTCCTATTGAGCACTTGTCTGAAGTAAAAGCAGCGGAATACAGAAGTAAATTTTTGGGATTTATTTTTCAATCCTTTAACCTTATCAATTATAAAACCGCTCTGGAAAATGTAGCACTTCCTCTATATTACCAAAATGTACCGAGAAAAGAACGTAATCAAAAAGCGATGGAATACCTTGAAAAAGTGAGTCTTGCACAATGGGCAAACCATCTCCCAAGTGAACTTTCCGGAGGACAAAAGCAAAGAGTCGCTATTGCCAGGGCTTTGATTACCAATCCTAAAGTAGTACTGGCAGATGAACCTACCGGAGCTTTGGATTCAAAAACGACTCACGATATTATGAAACTTCTTCAGGATATTAATAATGAAGGAAAAACAATTATCGTCGTAACTCACGAACCTGATGTGGCTGCACAAACCAAAAGAAATGTGGTGCTGAAAGACGGAATCATCGAAAGTGATGAGTTTATCAAGCAGATTGTACTTTAAAAGTCAATCGTGAATAGTCAATTTTGCTTCGCAAGTGAATTTGATGGAAAACAACACAAATGAATTTGAAAAAAAATAAAAATGTTTTTAAATCTGAATCATTATAAACTTGATGTTTATAAATCAGCCAGACAGTTGAGAATTGAATGTTATAAAACTTTATCAGAAATTCCGGACACTGAAAGATTTAATATAATTGATCAAATACGGAGAGCTTCCACTTCAGTTGTCTTAAATATTACTGAAGGTTGTTCCAGAAAATCGGAACTGGAAAGAAAAAGATATTTTGAAATTGCAAGAGGTTCAGTGATTGAGTTAGATTCTTGCTTTGATATAGTAATAGAGTGTAATTATATCAAAATAGAAGAATTGAGAAAAATTGAAAATTTAATAAAAACGACATTTATTTTATTAAGTAAAATGTTGAAATAAAAAGTGGAAATGTCAATGGTTATTTCTTTCAAAATGAAAATTGACAACAACGTTAATTGACTTCGAAGAAAATTGTGAGCTTAGCTCATTGACTTTTTTACTAAGTAAAAAATAAAAAATATGTTTGACCTAGATCGTTGGCAGGAAATATTCAGTTCTATCCGTAGTAATGTGCTTCGGACGGTACTTTCGGGGTTTACGGTAGCTTTGGGATTGTTTATTTTTATCGTGCTTTTCGGAATCGGAAAAGGGCTGCAAAATGCATTCTCTGAAGGATTTGCGGGAGATGCCAAAAACCTGATTATTTTTTCTACAGGAAAGGCCAACCTGGCTTATAAAGGTTTGCAGTCTGATCGAAATATTACAATGAATAACTCAGACTATGACTTTTTAATTAATACAGATAAGCAAAAAGCAGGGCCTTCCAGTCCCAGATACAGTGCCAGTTTAATGGTGAAATATGGAAAAGAGAGTGGTCTTTATCAGATTAATGGAGCTGAGCCTGGGGAGCAGGTTATTGAAAATAGAAAAGTTATTGATGGCCGCTATTTGTCAGCCATGGATTTGGAAAGAAAATTAAACGTTGCTGTTATTGGAAGAATGGTTCAGCGGGATTTGATCAAAAATGGAAGCCCGATAGGAAAAGAGCTGGATATTAACGGAACAATGTATAAAGTTATCGGCGTTTTTTCAGATGACGGAGGAGATAGAGATGAAAGGCATATTACTGTTCCTATTACGACTTTACAGCAGATGAAAAAAGGATCCGATACAGTAAATATAGCCTATATTACCTATAATGATAAACTGACCCCGGATCAGGCCATCAAGTATGGTGATGAACTGAAAAATAAATTAAAAGCAAGAAAAAATGTTTCTCCTGATGACGAAAATGGAGTTCGTGTCTGGAATAATGCCAAAAATATGAATGACACCTTCACTTTTATGGCAGTTCTTACCGCAATCGTAGGGTTCATTGGATTGGGAACCTTATTGGCAGGCATTATCGGGATCAGTAATATTATGGTGTATATCGTAAAAGAAAGAACTAAAGAGATCGGAGTAAGAAAGGCAATAGGTGCCAAACCGAGAGGAATTGTGGCTCTGATTGTTCAGGAAAGTGTTGTGATTACCGTTGTTTCAGGACTTGTAGGGGTTGGAATCGGAGTTTTAACATTAAATCTTATCGGAGATAGTCTTGAAGAGTTTTTTATTAAAAATCCTAGTGTGGGATGGGGATCAATCCTAATGGCTTTTATAGCATTGATCTTCTCAGGACTGATTGCAGGATTTATTCCCGCATACAGAGCTTCGAAAATTAAGCCGATAGAAGCATTGAGAACAGAATAATAATTTGAAAATAAGATAATTTGAAAATGTAGTAATGACAGCAGTTTTGCTTATTTACGCCTTTACAACTAGTAATAATTTATAATTCAGAAAGGTGAATATCATATTTAAAAAAGATACTTGGCAGGAGATTTATTATTCATTGAGGAATAATAAGCTTCGAACATTTCTTACCATGATTGGTGTAGGATGGGGAATGTTTTTGTATGTAAGCCTTCTGGGAGCAGCAAAAGGAATGGAAAACGGTTTTGATAAACTATTTTCAGGGTTTGCTACCAATTCGATCTTTCTGTGGGCACAGAAGACATCTATTCCTTATGAGGGTTTTCCTAAAGGAAGAGAAGTGCATTTGCAATTATCTGATATGGAAATGCTGAAAAGAAAAGTAACCGCTATAGATTATATATCACCGCAAAATGCAAGAGGTAGTTTTACAGGAACACCCGGGGAATCTATGTCCAGAAATGGTAAAAACGGGACTTACTCTCTTACCGGGGACTATGCTGTAGGAAATAAAATTTCAGAAAAGAAACTTATTTTCGGCCGATATATCAATGATGCGGATGTTTCAGGAAATAAAAATGTAGTAGTCATCGGAGAAGAAATTTACAAGAACTTTTTTGATTCCAAGAAAAAAGAGGACCCTATTGGAAAATCCATTAATATCAAAGGTATTTTCTTTAATGTAATCGGAGTTTTCAGGGTGAAAAAGGGTGGTGGATTTGAAAATGATCAAACCGCATTTATCCCATTGTCTACCTACACGAAAATGTACAATGCCGGTGAGCAGATTGACATGTTTGCTATTGTGAGTAAGCCTAATGCCAATGTAGGAACGGTAGAGCAGGACGTAAAAGAAGTCTTAAAATCTAAAAATAAAATTTCTCCTGAAGATACCAACGCTTTCGGTAGTTTCAATTTAGGAAAAGAATTTAAAAAATTAACAGGTTTCCTTACCGGAATGCAGCTGCTAACCATTATTGTAGGGACATTGACGATTCTGGCAGGAGTTATTGCCATTTCCAATATCCTGTTGATTACAGTAAAAGAAAGGACAAAAGAAATAGGAATCAGAAGAGCGTTGGGAGCAAAACCCTCTGAAGTAAGAAATCAGATTTTATTAGAAAGTGTGGTGATTACCCTTTCCTCAGGACTGCTCGGTTTTATGTTTGGAATTTTTGTATTGATGATTTTAAATGCGGTAACGCAAGGTCAGGATGCATTCCCTTTCTATAATCCGACTGTAAATTATGGAAACGTATTCGCTGCAATGGGGGTAATGGTTGTTCTGGGGTTGATCATCGGAATGATTCCCGCCCAAAGAGCCGTAAAAATCAGACCGATTGAAGCATTAAGAACAGAATAATAAATTTGAAAATGAAACAATTTGAAAGTTTGAAAATTGAAATGATCCAATCCTTTTAATTTTTAAATCCTTCAAACTTAAAATAAAAAATAAACTATACATATGAAAAAGAAATTCACTTGGAAAAAAGCCATTTATATAGTGTTGGGGCTTTTATTTGCAGTGGCATTGTTCTCAGGGATTGGCTATCTAATCAAATCTAATTCGCAGGAAGGAGAAGCTTTCCTTACCCGTAAACCATCCGTCCAGAATATGGATGATAAAGTAATGGCGACCGGGAAAATTGTTCCAAAAGAAGAAATTGAAATCAAACCCAATATTACCGGGATTATTGATAAAATTTTAGTAAAAGAAGGCGATAAGGTAGAAATAGGACAGTTGATTGCTACCGTAAAGATTGTACCAAGTCTTTCTGAAGTAAATGCCGCACAACAGGAAGTTCAGAATGCGCAGCTTCAGATCAACAATGCTCAGATGAATGTCGGGAATATGCAGAAGCAATACGACATGCAGGAAAGGCTTTACAAACAAGGAGTGGTTTCCAAGCAGGATTATCTTAATTCTCAGCAGCAGTTGTTTACTCAGCAGCAGACTCTTAAAAATTCTCAACAACAATTAAATACGGCACAAAAAAGATTGCAAATCGCAAAAACGGGTGCTACACCTGAACTTCAGGGACAAGGGTTGGCGACAACTCAAATTCGTTCCAAAGCGTCAGGAACCGTTCTTGAAGTGCCTGTAAAATTAGGAAGTCAGGTAATTGAAGCTAATAACTTCAACGCCGGAACAACCATCTGTTCTGTAGCAGACTTAAACTCTTTGATCTTCAAAGGAGAAATTGACGAAGCACAGGCCGGAAAATTAAGCCAGGGTATGGAGATGAATATCGTGATCGGTGCATTGCAAAATAAAACATTCCCGGGAAAATTGACAATGATCGCTCCTAAAGGAAAAGACAACGCCGGAACCATCAAATTCCCGGTTGAAGGAAACGTAGATAATCCCAATAATGAATATATCAGAGCAGGTTTCTCTGCCAACGGAGAAATTGTATTGAGCTCTCAGAAAAATGCTTTATTGCTTGACGAATCTTTAGTTCAGTACGAAAAGAAACAAGGAAAAGATGTTCCTTTTGTAGAAGTAAAACAAACAGACGGAAAGTTTAAAAAAGTATACCTGAAATTAGGTGCCAGTGATGGTATTAATGTTCAGGTTCTTCCGGGATCAAATATTACCAAAGATTCTGAAGTGAAAGTATGGAACCCTTCAGATAAAGACAAAGAAGAATTAAAAGAAAAAGCGAAGAAAAAATAATAAGCTAACACTATAAGTTTTTAAACTGTGAATCCTGGAGAATTTTCTTCAGGATTTTTTTGTCGTATGACCAGTCCTGAAAAAAGATGTAATAAAAAAGATCCTTAAAATGTCTTATTTTTAAATTCAAATCCTCAACCATGAAAAAAGACTATTGGATTCTCTTTCTTTTTGTCGTTGCAAAGTTTGTTCTTCAATATTCGTTAATTGCGCCGGAGTATGAATTGCAGCGTGACGAATATCTACATCTCGATCAGGGATATCATCTTGCCTTTGGATATTTGTCCGTTCCGCCGGTAACCTCATGGTTCGCATGGCTCATCAGGATTTTAGGAGGCTCGGTTTTTTGGGTTAAGTTTTTTCCTGCTTTATTTGGAGCACTCACAATGGTTGTTGTCTGGAAAATTATAGAAGAATTGAAGGGAAGTTTATTTGCCAAGGTTTTAGCTTCTTTAGGGATTCTCTTTTCAATACTTCTACGGTTAAATACGCTTTTTCAACCCAATTCTTTAGAAGTACTTTTATGGACTTTATTCTTTTATATTCTAATTAAATATATTAACACTGAAAAGGTAAAATGGCTGTATTGGGCTGGGATTATCTTTGGATTCGGAGTGTTGAATAAATACAATATTGCCTTTTTAGCCTTAGGATTTATTCCTGCACTTTTGATCAGTGACCAGAGACGGATTTTCAGCAATAAACATGTCTATGGAGCAGCTTTTTTAACTTTGATTATTGTTCTGCCCAATCTTATCTGGCAGTATAATAACCATTTTCCTGTTGTTCATCACATGAAGGAGCTTTCAGAAAGGCAATTGGTGAATGTAAACCGATTTGACTTCTTAAAATCACAGGCCTTGTTTTTTATAGGAGTGGCTTTTGTTATTGTTGCGGGATTATATGCTCTGTTATTTGATAGTTCTTTTAAAAAATACCGTTTTTTCTTTTGGGGATATTTGATGACAATTGCTTTATTTATGTATTTCAGGGCGAAAGATTATTATGCCATAGGACTTTATCCCGTTTATGTTGCCTTTGGAGCCGCTTATCTGGGAGTTCTTCTTGATAAAGGATGGAAGAGATTTCTGAAACCGATCTGTATTTTACATCCTGTTATTTTATTTATACCTCAATACAACCTCCTGTTTCCAAACAAAAGTCCTGAATTTATTGTAAGTCATCAGGATCAATATAAAAAATATGGTCTGCTTCGCTGGGAAGATGGTAAAGATCATCCTATTCATCAGGATTTTGCCGATATGCTGGGCTGGAAAGAATTGGCTCAAAAAGTAGACAAAGAATATTCCGGATTATCCAAGACAGGAAACACTCTGGTGCTGTGTGATAATTATGGCCAGGCAGGAGCCATTAATTACTATTCCAAGCTTGGGATAAAGGCGGTTTCATTTAATGCAGACTATATCAATTGGTTTGATTTAAGCAAAAAATATAAAAACCTAATCCGAGTGAAGGACCGTCCGGAAGATGAACTTGAAAAGACCGGTGCTTTTTTTAAAAAATCTCTATTGGTCGGTTCTGTTACGAATCCATTTGCCAGAGAAAATGGTACGGTTATTTTTGGTTTTAAAGAAGCAAAGATTGATATAAGAAACAGGCTTGAAGATGAAATCAAAGAGATTAAATGGCGTATTAACAGATAATTAACTTTTTTAAAGGAGTGCTGTCAGGAAAGAATCTTTAACTTAGTTAGATTGTTAAAGAATTTTTTATGAAGTCCCTATCTATCCTGTCTTTGCTTTCTTTAGTGTTATTCTTTGTAAGTTGTAATACTAAAAAGCCGGCTCAGGTGCCAAAAGTACTCTACAAGACGGATAACCTTTCTGTTATCCAACTGTCGGATCATGTCTATCAGCATATTTCATATTTAAATACAGATTCTTTTGGCCGGGTTCCCTGCAACGGAATGATTGTTAAAGAAGACGGTGAAGCAGTAATTTTTGATACGCCTTCCGATGATAAAAGTTCAGCAGAATTAATTAGCTGGATTAAGAATAACCTGCATGTCAATATCAATGCCGTAGTAGCCACCCATTTCCACAGTGATTGTTTGGGTGGTCTGAAGGAATTTGAAAGAAATAAAATTTCCTCTTACGCCAGCACAAGAACTATAGAATTAGCGAAAAAGAATAATGAAAATGTTCCTCAGCACAGTTTTGATAACGATCTGACATTAAAGGTAGGGCGGACTAATGTTTTTGTTAAATATTTTGGAGAAGGGCATACCAAAGATAATGTTATAGCCTATTTTCCTGATGAAAAAGTTATGTTTGGAGGTTGTTTGATTAAAGAAATTGGTGCAACAAAAGGCTATCTTGGAGATGCAAATGTGAAAGCATGGTCCGGAACAGTGAAAAAGATAAAAAAACAGTATCCTGATGTCCGTATCGTTATTCCCGGACATGGTGACGTCGGGGGAATAAAGTTGTTGGATTATACCATTAATCTTTTTAAAGATGAATGATCCTGAAAACATAAAGCTGCTTGATAGATGAAGTGGCTTTTTTATTTAAAAAATAATTAATGCAATTTTGTTGCGTTAGTTGTTTTTTGTTTTACCTTTGTCCTTTCAATTACCAATCAAAAAAATGGAAAATAAAAACTTTGATGTCATTATTATAGGAGGAAGTTATTCGGGATTATCTGCAGCCATGGCTTTAGGAAGGTCTCTAAGAAATGTTTTGATTATTGATAATGAGAAACCTTGTAACAGGCAGACTCCACATTCACATAATTTCATTACCCACGACGGCAAAACGCCAAAAGAAATTGCTGCGGAAGCAAAAGAACAGGTGAAAAAATACAACACCGTAAAATTTTATGATGGAACTGTTTTAAAAATGAAGAAAAATGAGAACGGATTCGCAGTAGAAGTATCAGGTAACGAAATTTTTCAGGCTAAAAAGCTAATTTTGGCATCAGGAATAAAGGATATGATGCCTGAAATTCCAGGATTTGCAGAATGTTGGGGAATTTCTGTATTACATTGTCCGTACTGTCACGGATACGAAGTGAAAAATGAAACGACAGGAATTCTTGCTGATGGAGATATGGCATTTGAATTTTCAAAGCTTATTTTTAATATGACAAAAGACCTGACTTTGCTCACTAACGGAAAGTCTACTTTAAGTAATGAACAAGTTGAAAAATTAGGTCAGAATAAGATCCAGATAAATGAAGGTGAAATTGAACGTATTGAGCATGAAAACGGATATATTCAGAAAGTGATATTTAAAAACGGAAAGAATCTTTCTTTAAAAGCCTTATATGCCAAAGTTCCTTTTGTACAAAACATCAATGCTTCCGGAGAATTGGGATGTGAAATGACAGAACAGGGATTTATTAAGGTTGATTTCATGCACAAAACAACAGTACCCGGAGTATTTGCCTGTGGAGATAATGTAACAATGATGAGATCGGTAGCAAATGCCGTTGCACAAGGTAATTTTGCCGGAGCTATGGCTAATAAAGAGCTAGTTGATGAAGAATTTTAGGAGTTTGTCCTACAAAATTATAATAAACATCTCATGGAAATTTTGTAATACATAATTAATATCGTAATATTGCGATATAGTTTTGAATTATGGGAGCGACAAAAACAGATTTTTTTACAGATAGACAAAATAGGATTGCACTTATTGCAAAGGCTCTGGGGCATCCTGCCAGAATAGCGATTATTGAATATCTGCTAAAGGTAAATGAATGCATTTGTGGTGATATCGTTAATGAATTACCTCTTGCACAGCCTACCGTTTCCCAGCATTTAAAAGAGTTGAAAAATGCTGGTCTTATTAAAGGGAATGTTGAAGGGAATTCAATATGCTACTGTATTGATGAAAAGGCTTTTGAGGATCTGAACCTTTATTTTTCAAATGTTATTACAACTGTTAAAAAGCAGAACTGCTGTTAAAATTTTTTTCAACCAGTATATCGTAATATTGCATTATAACAATTAAAATATATAGTAATGAATCTATCAGAAATAAAAAAAATACTACCGAAATTAGAGAATGTTGAATTTCAGTTGGAAAATGAAACTTGGGTTCCAGAGCATTTTCATGTTACGGAAATTGGAATGAGTACTAAAACCTTTATTGATTGTGGAGGAGTAATCAGAACAGAAGAAAAAGTTAATTTTCAGTTGTGGGATGCCAATGACTTTGAGCATCGTTTAAAACCTGGAAAACTTTTACACATTATTCAGGTATCAGAAGAGAAACTGGGAATTGGTGATTTTGAAATCGAAGTAGAATACCAGGATTCCACTATTGGAAAATATGATTTGGAATTTAACGGTAAAAGCTTTGTTCTTAAAAATAAGTTGACCGCATGTCTAGCTGCTGATGCTTGTGGAATTCCACCGCAAAAGCAAAAAATGGATTTAAAAGATTTGACTGGTAGTCAAAAGAACTCCTGTAGTCCTGGATCAGGATGTTGTTAATAAAAACCCAGATATGAAAACAAAAATATTGGTTCTTTGTACAGGAAACAGTTGTAGAAGTCAGATTGCAGAAGGTTATCTAAAGTATTTTGCCAGAGATAAAGCAGATGTTTATAGTGCTGGGATCGAAGTTCACGGGCTCAATCCCAAGGCTGTGGAAACGATGTTTGAAGATGGAATAGATATTTCTGCCCAGACTTCAAATAATATTGATGAATACCAGCAGATAGAATTTGATTTTATAATAACAGTTTGTGATCATGCAAAAGAAAGCTGTCCGCATTTTCCGGCAAGATCAAAGAGATTTCATCAAAGTTTTCCGGATCCGGCGAAAGCACAAGGAACAGAGGTAGAAGTTAGAGAAGAATTCAGAAAAGTTCGTGAACAGATCAGAAACTATTGCAAATTGTTTATTGCAGGAAATTTATAAATGTGCAGTTTTTTGAAACTTTTGCAAATTTTTAGGTTTAAAATCATATTTTTTGATATCAAAATCTCGACGAAAAATCCGTACATTTGGAGTGAAAAATTTCAAAAACTAAAAGTAAAATGGATATTATTTTCGACCTGATTGAAAAAGAAAGAGAAAGACAAACTCATGGATTAGAGCTTATTGCATCAGAAAATTTTGTTTCTGAAAATGTGATGAAAGCAATGGGAAGTGTACTGACAAATAAATATGCTGAAGGATATCCCGGAAAAAGATATTACGGAGGATGTGAAGTTGTAGATGAGGTTGAAACTTTAGCCATCAACAGAGCAAAAGAACTTTTCGGAGTAGATTATGTAAATGTACAGCCACATTCCGGTTCTCAGGCTAATGCTGCCATTTATCTTGCTGTTTTGAAACCTGGAGATAAAATTATGGGAATGGACCTTTCTATGGGAGGACACCTTACTCATGGTTCTGCAGTGAATTTTTCAGGAATTCAATATCAGGTAGTTTCTTATGGTGTAGAAAAAGAAACAGGTCTTATCGACTACAATCAGATGAGAGAAGTTGCTTTAAGAGAAAGACCAAAAATGATGATCGCAGGTTTCTCTGCCTACTCAAGAGATCTTGATTATGCAAAATACAGAGAAATTGCTGACGAAATCGGAGCTACACTTTGGGCAGATATTGCACACCCTGCCGGTTTAGTAGCCAAAGGATTATTAAACTCTCCATTCGAACACTGTCACGTTGTAACAACTACCACTCATAAGACTTTAAGAGGTCCAAGAGGAGGAATGATTATGATGGGGAAAGATTTCGAAAATACATATGGTCACAAAACGCCAAAAGGTGAAATCAAAATGATGAGCCAGGTATTGGATGGTGCTGTATTCCCGGGAATTCAGGGAGGACCGCTGGAGCATGTGATTGCAGGTAAAGCTGTGGCATTTGCAGAAGCTTTGGATGGACAGTTCGAAACATATGCAAAACAGGTGAGATCCAATGCTCAAGCCTTATCTAAAGCAATGATCGAAAGAGGATTTGATATTGTAAGTGGCGGAACGGATAATCACCTGATGCTGGTAGATCTTAGAAACAAAGGAGTAAACGGTAAAGAAACTGAGAAAGCTTTAGTACTTGCTGACATTACTTGTAATAAAAATATGGTTCCTTTCGACGATAAATCACCATTCACAACATCTGGTATCAGATTAGGAACAGCTGCTATTACAACAAGAGGACTGAAAGAGAATGATATGGATACGATTGCAGAATTAATTTCTGAAGTAGTAGGTAATATTAAAAATGAGGAAGTTCTTACCTCTGTAAGAAAGAAAGTTAACGAATTAATGGAAGGTAAAGCTTTATTTAATTACTAATAGAGATTACTATACAATATAAAGAATGAGCGGATTGCTCATTCTTTTTTTATACACATGGAGAAAAAGTCTTTTACTTTTGATGAGATTAAACAGAAATTGGTCAATTATTGTGTTTACCAGGATCGGTGTCATGCAGAAGTGGAACAAAAAATGAGAGAGTTTCTGCTCATTGATGAAGCAAAAGAAGAAATTATTTTATATCTTCTGAAAGAAAATTTTTTGAATGAAGAACGCTTTACCAGAAGCTATATCAGAGGAAAATTCTATATCAAACATTGGGGGAAAACCAAAATCAGAATGCATCTGAAACAGAAGCAAATCTCTGAAAAACTGATGAATATGTGCTTTGATGAAATACATGAAGATGACTATCTGAAGACCATCACAAGAATTTACGAAGATTACTTTTCTAAGCAGAAAGGACTGCAGGAATATCAGAAAAAATCCAAGACCATAAAATATCTCATGAGCAGAGGTTTTGAATATGAGAAAATAAATGATATTTTTGACTAAAAATAAACACCACACAAAAAAGATTGGGAGAAAATAAAATCTGGTTGTCGCCTCCGCATATGGGAGGAAACGAATTGAAATATATACAGGATGCCTTTGATACCAACTGGATTTCCCAGTATGGATCAAATATCAATGAATTTGAAAGCGTGCTTGAAAATTATCTTGGGAATAATTCATTCGTAACAGCTCTATCTTCCGGTACGGCAGCAATACACCTTGCACTAAGGTTGCTGAATGTTGAGGAAGATGATTTTGTGATATGCCAGTCATTTACTTTTGTAGCTTCTGCAAATCCTGTTCTTTACCAAAAAGCAATACCTGTTTTTGTAGATAGCGAGACTTCTACATGGAATTTGTGTCCAAATGCATTGGAAGACGCTATTAAATATTGTTTGAAACAAGGCAAAAAACCAAAAGCAATCATTACTGTTTCATTATATGGGATGCCTTTCATGGTAGATGAAATTCTGGAGATATCCAGGCGCTATGAAATTCCTATTATTGAAGATAGTGCTGAAGCGTTAGGGAGTACTTATAAAGATAAGCCTTGTGGTACTTTTGGTGATCTGTCAGTCACTAGTTTTAATGGTAATAAAATCATTACAACTTCAGGGGGAGGAATCCTTGTATCAAGAAATCAAAAGTATAAAGACGAAGCTCTTTACCTTGCAACACAGGCAAAAGAAAACAGAAAGTACTACAGTCATTCTGAAGTTGGATATAATTACAGAATGAGTAATATTTCTGCGGGAATAGGAAGAGGACAAATGGAAGTCCTGAAAGGCAGGATTTCGAAAAGACGAGAAAATCACGATTTTTATAAAGAGATTTTTAAGAATTGGGAGAATATAAATCTTTTTGAAGAACCCGGAAAAGATTTTTTTTCTAATTATTGGTTGAATACAATCACCATTGAAGGAAATAATATTGAAATTACAAAAGAAAATTTAAAAAGAAATTTTTCAGAGAATAATATAGAAACCAGATATTTATGGAAACCCATGCATCTGCAACCACTTTTTGAGAAATATAAATTTTTTGGAAGCAATGTTTGTGGTATAATTTTTGACAGGGGTTTATGTTTACCGTCGGGAACAAATTTGACTGATGGTGACAAGGATAAAATAAGGAACATTCTGATCAGTTTCAGAAGTTAAAATATATTTTTTTAAAATCTAAAGCATAGATGGGATTTTATTTTAATTTTGCAGAAATGCTTATAAGTATTTTAAATTAATAACCAAGACCGTACCGTATTATAATAACATATGAACACAAATAAAGACAATGTATAATTCTTTCAGGAAAAAAATATTTGGAGGAGATAATGTTGTCAATCTCTCAGATGTAAGATATCTACCCAGATGGATAATACTCATAATAGATATTATTATTCTGGTAGTCTCACTATTTCTTTCAACTTATATTATCGAAAAAATCACTCAAAGAGAGTTTATTTACCATGAGGATAAAAGTACTGTTTTTGCTTTTATTATCATTGTCAATACAGTCTTTATGTATTTTTTTAAGACGTATGCTGGTATTATAAGGCACTCCACATTTATAGACCTTTTCAAATTGCTTGTGTCTTGTTTCTGTACTATGTTTGCTGTGGGTACCATTAACATGTTCTACTTTTGGAGTACAGGAAGTAAGTTTATATTGACTCCTTATCTAATCCTTTATTTTGTAATTTCTTTTATGGGACTATTTCTTTTCAGACTTTATGTTAAGGAATTTTTTCACGTAGTAAGAGAATACAGAAGAAGTGCTTTGAAGAAAAGAATTTTGGTATTAGGTATTGATGAACAATCCATTGCCATTGCGCGTGCTATTCTGGATAATCCAAGTTTACCCTATCAGGTAGTAGGTTTTTTGACCCAAAGAACAGATTCTAAAAGAGCATCATTATTAGGGAAACCTATTTATGAAAAGCAGAAAATTGAAGAAAATACAAAAGAAGATCTGATCATCGACGGTGTACTAGTAGTTAAAGAAATGATGGCCAGGGATGAAATGAATTCCTGGGTGAATTTGTTTCTTGAAAAAGATTTAAATGTTTTCAAAGCACCATCTGTGCAGAAATTAAGGGATAGTGATTTAGGAGGGTCTATCAAAAACCTTCAGATAGAAGATCTTTTAAATAGAAAACCAATCAAAATCCAAAACGAAAAAATTAAAAGCAGACATTTTGAAAGGGTAGTGCTTGTAACAGGAGGAGCGGGTTCAATAGGAAGTGAAATTGTAAGGCAAGTTGCGCTGGTTAACCCTTCTCTAATTGTTATATTAGATCAGGCAGAAACTCCACTGTATGAGATTGAGCTTGAAATGAGAGCTAAGTATCCTAATATTGCATTTAAGTTTGTTTTAGGAGATGTATCTAATCAGCATAGAATGGAATCTCTGTTCCAACACTATAATTTTTCCATGGTATATCATGCTGCTGCTTATAAGCATGTGCCATTAGTAGAAGAAAATCCTCACGAAGCCATTTTTGTAAATATTTTAGGTTCTAAGATTATTGCGAGATTATCCAGTAAATATAAGGTGAATCGTTTTGTGATGATATCTACAGATAAAGCTGTAAACCCCACCAATGTGATGGGAGCGTCAAAAAGAGCTGCTGAACTTTTTGTACAATCACTCCAGAATTTAGAAGGAAATACTACTAAATTTATTACCACAAGGTTTGGAAATGTATTGGGATCGAATGGATCTGTTATCCCACATTTTAAAAAACAAATTGAAGCCGGAGGTCCGGTGACAATTACCCACCCGGATATTGTGAGATACTTTATGACTATTCCCGAAGCTTGTGAACTGGTTCTTCAGGCAGGCACAATGGGTGAGGGAGGCGAAATTTTTGTTTTTGATATGGGTGAACCGGTTAAAATCTTAGATTTGGCAAAAAGAATGATAAAATTATCAGGATTTGAACCTAATATAGATATTAAAATAATTTATACAGGTTTAAGACCAGGAGAAAAACTTTATGAAGAGCTTTTAAGTGATAACGCAAAAACACTTCCTACTCATAATGACAAGATTATGGTATCCAAAGATCCATCAATTGGATTTGAAGAAATAGATTTATTAACAAGACAAATTACCAAAGCCTCTTTACGAAGAGATAAGGTAGAGGTGGTGAAAATCTTAAAGGCAATTGTCCCGGAGTTTAGAAGTAATAATTCTATATACGAGGCATTAGATAAGTAGAAAAAATATAAATGTATATTTGTACAATTTTAAAAATATAATGAAAGGAAAAATATTGGCAGTAGTATTAGTATCATCTTTAGTGGTTTCCTGTAAGGTGAATTCCAATGCTAAGAATGATTTGAACTATATGCAGAATATAGAGCAGGTGGCAATTAATGCTTCGGCTAAAAATTCAGGCAATACAATACAGGTTGGAGATCAGCTTATTATTCTGATTACTGCAAAGGACATGGATGTGGTAAAACCATTTAATCAAAATTACTCTTCCTCAGAATTGATTCAATCAAACGCTCTGGCAGGAGGAAATACACCTAATCAAGGAAACATTTCTATTAGCGGGCCTACCTATATTGTTGATGCAAATGGTGATATTGATTTTCCTGTTTTAGGGAGACTAAATACATCAGGCAAAACTTTAGTTGGATTTAAAGGGGAGTTAAAGGAAAGGATGATGAAATATGTGATTAACCCAACGATTAACGTTAGATTATCAAATTTTAAAGTCACAGTATTAGGTGAAGTTAACAGACAAGGTGATTATACCATAGCCAATGGCCAAGGAACTATTCTAAACGCATTGGGACTTGCTGGTGATTTAACACAATATGGTAAAAGAAATGAAGTATTAGTTATTAGAACCGAAGATGGTGTGGTTTCGCATGGTCGTATAAATCTTCAAGATGCTAATTTGATCAATTCTCCATACTATAATCTTAAGCAGGGAGACGCAATAATTGTTTCTTCAAATAATACGAGAGATGTTATGGCAAAACAAAATCCCAATACAGGGCTTTACCTGACAGCAGCATCCATCGCAATCACAGCCGTAGCAGTAGTAGTAAGTTTATTTAAGAAATAAAGAAATTAATGAACACCGAACAGTCCTCAAATTCTATAGAAGTAGAAAATTCAAATAGTATTGATCTTAATGAAATAGTAAAACCCTATTTGAGAAAATGGCCCTGGTTTCTTTTTAGTGCATTGATAGCACTTGTGGTAGGCTATATGGTATTAAAATTTATTACTCCGGTTTATAGTGTACAGACTACAGTACTTATAAAAGATGCTAAAAATAATCCAGCACTACCTATCAGTAACGAAATGGGTGTTTTACCTGATTTTTCTGGTTTTGGAGGATTAAAGACCAATAGTATCGCCAACGAAATTGAGATACTAAAATCTAAAAAGTTAATGAAAGAGGTCATCATTAATAAAAACCTCCAGGTAGATATTTTTACAAAATCCAATTTTAAAAATATTGAACTTTATAAAGAAAGTTCTCCAATTGAAATAAGAGTTATTAACGAAAAACCTAGTGAAAAGCCTTTTAACATCGTTAAACTGAAAATTGAAGGAAATAAACTTACATTAAGTACCGACAAACCTAAAAAAGATATTGTTACAACTTACGGAAGAACTATTGGACTTCCTTTTGTCAATATAATTATTACTAAAAATCCAAAGTATAACCCGTCTGCTGCTCAAATAGATTTAAACAATCTGGAACTTTATATTTCAAGTGTGGATAATAAAGTTAGCCTTTTGCAAAAAGCTCTTGGAGTGAGTTTAATTAATAAAGAGGCAACTGTACTTAAATTAGATATGAGCTATCCACAAGTTTCAAAAGCTGAGGATATCCTTAATACTTTAGTAATTGCTTATAATAATGATGCTATTATAGATAAAAATTCGGAGTCGAAAAAGACATTGGATTTTATTGAAGACAGAATCAAAAAACTTACGGGAGAGTTAGGTGATGTAGAAAACCAAAAAGAGACTTTTAAGTCAAAAAATAACCTAACAGATCTTGAGACGGAAGCTAAAATAAATTTAGAAAGTTCAGCTTCAGCAAGAGCTAAGCAATTGGATGTAGATGCTCAATTAGAATTAACAAATTCATTAATTAATTTCGTGTCCAGACAAGGTCTGTATCAGGCATTACCATCAAATGTAGGACTTAATAATCCGGAATCAATTTCAGGGATTTCCAGTTATAATCAAATGATTCTGCAGAGAAACAGATTGCTTGAATCTGCTACTCCCGAGAACCCAGCTGTAGTAGATATTACAAAACAAATTAATGTAATGCGTACTTCCATTGTACAAAGCTTACAACGAAATAAAGATGGCCTTGAGCTTGCCAGAAATGAATATCAGGGAGAGCAAAACAAAGTTTCCGGAAAAATATCTAAACTTCCTTCCATCGAAAAAATATTTAGAGGTATTGAAAGACAACAGCAAATAAAAGAAAATCTCTATCTTCTTTTATTACAAAAGAGAGAAGAAACAGCTATTTCTCAATCTATTAACGCTCCTAAAGCCAAGGTAATAGATGTAGCATATGCTTCGCCGGTTCCGGTATCTCCAAAGAAAAACATATTCTTTATTATTGCATTGTTGATTGGTCTTTTAATTCCTTTTATAATTGTTTATTTATTCCAGCTTTTCAATAATAAAGTGGTTTCTAAGCATGACCTTGAAAAACTTATTCATGCACCGGTAATAGCAGAATTACCAAGTCTTGAAAAAGGAGATTCGGATATCGTTAAAGTAAATGATATTACTCCTATGGCTGAGGCATTCAGAATTCTTATTACCAATATGAATTTTATGCTTCCTAAAGACAAAAAAGGGAAGATTGTATTTGTTACTTCTACTGTAAAGGGAGAAGGAAAGACATTTACCTCTGTTAATTTAGCTCTGACATTAGCGAATCCTAAGAAAAAAGCAATTATCATAGGTTCTGATATCAGAAATCCGCAGTTGCAGAGATACAATCCGGCACGAAAAGGATTAACAGGACTTACAGAATATTTGTATGGTGATCAGACTAAACTGGAAGATATTATTCATGTATCCTCTTTTAATCCCCATCTTGATGTCATCTATTCAGGAATGATTCCTCCAAATCCTACAGAGTTATTATCCAACGGCCGTTATGAAAATCTTTTAAATGAATTAAGGGAGAGATACGAGTATATTATTTTGGATACTGCCCCATTACTTTTAGTTACAGATACGTTCCTTATTGCAGAGCTTGCTGATGCAACAATTTATGTATCCAGATCAAAATATACGGAAAAAGCACTGTTGGAATTTGCAAATACCAATATTGATCAGAAGAAAATCAAAAATGTTGGATTTGTACTTAATGATGTAAGTAGAGAAAACTTAGGATACAGTAACAAATATGGTTATGGATACAACAATCAGGGAGATCAGACATGGTTTCAAAAATTAAAAAATAAATTTAGCTAATGATGAAAACTTATAAAATAGCAGTTATAGGGCAAGGTTATGTTGGTCTTCCTTTATCTCTTGAATTTGCAGGTCACTATCCTGTATATGGATTTGATATCAATGCACAACGTGTAAATGAACTCAATAACGGACAAGATATAACACTTGAAGCAGATCTGGATAAGTTAAATGACGGGCTGAAGAAATATACAGAATCTAACGGTTCTGTAGGATATAAGGCAACCAGTCAGCTTTCTGAGATTTCTGACGCAAATGTTTTTATAGTTACAGTTCCTACACCTATTGATAAATATAATGCACCAGATCTAAATCCTTTGATTTCCGCTTCAAAGATGTTAGGTGAAATCATTAAAAAAGGAGATATTGTTATTTATGAATCTACTGTTTTCCCTGGATGTACGGAAGAAGAGTGCGTTCCTGTTTTAGAAAAATATTCAGGTCTGAAATTTAATGAAGATTTTTACGTGGGATATTCTCCTGAAAGGATCAATCCGGGAGATAAAGTAAATACACTTACAAGTGTTAAAAAAGTAACTTCAGGATCTACAGAAAATATTGCCGAAGAAGTTGATAATTTGTATAAAAAAATTATTACTGCAGGTACCCACAAAGCACCAAGTATTAAAGTTGCAGAAGCTTCAAAAGCTATTGAAAATGCTCAAAGAGACGTTAATATATCTTTTGTTAATGAACTGGCCTTAATTTTTGATAGAGTAGGTATTGATACCAATGATGTGTTAGAGGCGGCTGGGACAAAATATAATTTTCTTAAATATAAACCAGGATTAGTAGGAGGACACTGTATCTCAGTAGATCCTTATTACCTGGCACACAAAGCTGAACAGTTAGGATATCATCCAGATGTTATTTTATCCGGAAGACGTGTAAATGATTCAATTGCAAAATTTGTTGCTTCCAAAGTAGTAAAACTTCTTATTGCAAAAGGAGGAATAATTAAGGATTCAGAAGCTTTGATTTTAGGAGTTACCTTTAAAGAAAACTGCCCGGATGTAAGAAATACAAAAGTGGTGGATATTTATAAGGAACTTTCAGACTATGGAGTACATGTAGATATCTATGATCCTTGGGCAAGTAAAGACGAAGTGAAGCATGAATATGGTATTAATATTCTCGATACCCTTATAGAAGGAAAAAAATATGATTCTCTTATCATTGCTGTTTCTCATAACGAGTTCCTAGAGATGGATCTTAATACCCTTAAAAAAGAAAATGCCGTGGTATTTGATACCAAAGCATGTTTAGACAGAAATTTGGTAGACGCAAGACTGTAGTTGAGAATGAATTATGATATTGTAATAGTTGGTGCAGGTTTAGTGGGATTAGCAACTGCTTATCAGACTAAACTTAAAAACCCAGATTCTAAGATTCTTATTTTAGAAAAAGAAGATGATGTAGCATTACACCAGTCCGGACATAACAGTGGAGTAATTCATAGCGGAATTTATTATAAACCAGGAAGTCTTAAAGCAACAAATTGTATCGAAGGATATCATTCAGTAATTAATTTTGCCGAAAAATATGGGATCAAATATGATCTTTGTGGTAAAATTATCGTAGCTAGTTCACAGAAAGAGCTTCCGCTTTTAGATAATATTTACAAGAGAGGCGTTGAAAACGGACTTCAGGATCTGAAATATCTTTCCAGAGAAGAGTTCCGTGAAATTGAACCTCATTGTGAAGGAATAAAAGCGATTAAAGTTCCTCAGACCGGAATTATAGATTACCCCGGAGTTGCAAAAAAGATAAAAGAACTGTTCGAAGAACTTGGTGGAGAAGTGAAGTTTAATAATGAAGTAAAAAACATTATTAATACCGATTCTGAAGTAATTATCACAACAAGTCAATCAGAATTCAAAACAAAAAAACTGATTTCCTGTGCAGGGCTTTATTCAGATAAAATCACAAAAATGACCAACGAAAAGAATGATGTGATTATTATTCCTTTCAGAGGTGAATATTATAAAATAAAAGATGAAAAGAAGCATCTTGTAAAACATCTGATTTATCCTGTTCCCGATCCTAGTTTTCCTTTCCTTGGTGTTCATTTTACAAGAATGATCGATGGAAATATTGAAGCAGGGCCTAATGCGGTTTTAGCTTTTCGTAAAGAAGGATATAAGTTTTTTGACTTTGATTTTAATGAAACAATGCAAACCCTTATGTGGCCAGGTTTCAGAAAAATTGTTGCAAAATATGGGAAAACAGGAATGGGAGAAGTTCACCGTTCGCTTTCAAAATCTGCATTTACTAAAGCTTTACAAAAATTGATGCCCGAAATACAGGAAAGTGACCTTGTAACAGGTGGTTCCGGAGTAAGAGCACAGGCTTGTGACAGAAATGGCGCGTTAATTGATGACTTTGATATCGTGAAAAACGGAAATATCATTCATGTGAGAAATGCCCCATCTCCTGCAGCAACATCTTGCTTTGCCATCGGAAATAAGATAAGTGAACTTATAGAAAAATAAGTACAACACTTTCTGGGTGTTATCCAAAAACAGATATAGATATGAAAATTCAAATGGTTGATCTTAAAGGTCAATATGAGAAAATAAAAAACGAAATTGATGCCGGAATTCAGGAATGTATTGATAATACGGCATTTATTAATGGTCCTGCGGTAAAAGAATTTCAGCAGGATTTTGAAGAATATTTAGATGTAAAGCACGTTATTCCATGTGCAAACGGTACAGATGCGTTGCAGATTGCAATGATGGCTTTGGATCTGAAACCTGGGGATGAAGTTCTTTGTCCGGCTTTTACTTACGTTGCCACAGCAGAAGTTATAGGACTTTTAGGCTTAAAGCCGGTCATGGTAGACGTTGATGAAAATACCTTTGATATAGAGCTTACTAATCTTGAAAAATATATAACTCCAAATACAAAAGCAATTGTTCCCGTTCATTTATACGGACAAAGTGCTGATATGGAAAAGATTATTGCATTTGCAGAAAAGCATAATCTCTTTGTTATTGAGGATAATGCCCAAGCTATTGGTTCCTATTATACCTTTTCAAATGGAATTGTGAAAAAAACAGGAACTATTGGACATATAGGCTGTACCTCTTTCTTTCCTTCAAAAAATTTGGGATGCTATGGAGATGGCGGAGCGTTGATGACAAACGATGATGACCTTGCAGTGAAGATAAGAATGATTGCAAATCACGGTCAGCAAAAAAAGTATCATCATAAAGTTTTGGGATGTAATTCAAGATTAGATACCATTCAGGCTGCTGTACTCAAAGTTAAGTTGAAAAAACTTGATGAATACTCTGATGCCAGAAATAAAATGGCAACTTACTATGATGAAAATCTTGTTGGTATTTCTGAACTTCAGATTCCTGGAAGAGTAAAAAATTCTACTCATGTTTTTCATCAATATACAGTAAGAGTGAAAAATGGAAAAAGAGATCAATTGCAGCAATATCTTGCTGAAAAGAATATTCCAAGTATGATTTATTATCCTCTTCCGTTATATAAGCAGGAAGCTTTCCAGCAATATGTATCAGAAGGTTTCAGCCTTCCGGTGACAGAAATGCTTTGTTCAGAAGTGCTTTCACTTCCATTACACACTGAATTTGATCAGGAATCTTCGGATTATGTTATTTCTGAGATTAAAAACTTTTTTAATTTATAACAATCAATATAAATATGTCGGATTTTTTTGCACACGAAACAGCCGTTATAGACGAAGGTTGTACTATAGGAACCGGAACTAAAATCTGGCACTTTTCACATATTATGCCGGAATGTGTTTTAGGAGAAAAATGTAATATCGGTCAGAATGTAGTGATTTCACCTAACGTAGTTTTAGGAAAGAACGTGAAAGTTCAAAACAATGTTTCTATTTACGAAGGCGTAACATGTGATGATGATGTCTTCTTGGGGCCTTCTATGGTATTTACAAATGTTATCAATCCCAGAAGTGCTGTCAACAGAAAAAATGAATATTTAAAAACTCATGTTGGAAAAGGAGCATCTATTGGAGCCAATGCAACCATAGTTTGCGGTCATGACATTGGAAAATTTGCTTTCATTGGGGCCGGAGCAGTTGTTACAAAAGAAGTGCCTGATTATGCCTTAGTGGTAGGAAACCCGGCAAGACAAATGGGATGGATGAGTGAATTTGGACATCGTCTTAATTTCAATGATGACGGGATTGCTGTATGTGAAGAAAGTGGAGAACAATACAAATTAGAAAATAATAAAGTTTCGAAAATTTAAAAAATTGCAGATGTCTGAAAAAATAAAATTTGCAGTAGTTGGCTGCGGGCATATCGGAAAGAGACATGCCGAAATGATCTCAAGAAATGCAGAGTGTGAACTGATGGCATTGGTAGATGTAAAAGATAAGTCTGCTTTAGGAATAGAAAGTTATGACGTTCCTTTTTTTACATCATTAGATGAGTTTTTAAAATCAGGAATTGATGTTGATGTAATCAATATTGCTTCACCAAACGGATTTCACTTCGAACAATCCTATAAAGCAATTGACGCCGGAAAGCATATTGTAGTAGAGAAGCCTATGGCTTTGAACAAGCAAGATGCAGAAAAACTGATTTTTCAGGCATTGCACAAACACAAACAGGTTTTTGCCGTGATGCAAAACCGTTATTCTCCACCTTCTGCATGGGTAAAAGAAATGGTAGAGAGCGGAAGATTAGGCGAAATATATATGGTGCAGCTTAATTGCTATTGGAATCGTGATAACAGATATTATAAACCTGAATCATGGCATGGAAAACTAGAACTTGATGGTGGAACATTATTCACGCAGTTCTCCCATTTTATTGATATTATGTACTGGTTATTCGGTGATATTACCAATATTCAGGCAAAGTTTGCAGACTTTAATCATGAAGAACTTACGGACTTTGAAGATTCAGGTTTTGTAAGCTTTGATTTTGTAAACGGGGGAATGGGTGCTTTAAACTATTCAACTTCAGTTTGGAACCAAAATCTTGAAAGTTCAATGACAATTATTGCTGAAAATGGAGCTGTGAAAATCGGAGGGCAATATATGGATAAAGTGGAAGTTTGTAATGTGAAAGATTATATCATGCCGGAATTACCTCCTACTAACCCAGGTAATGACTATGGTGCTTATAAAGGTTCTGCGGCTAATCACCACTATATTATTGATAATGTTGTGGATGTATTGAAAGGTAGAAATACCATTACTACCAATGCTCTTGAAGGTTTGAAGGTAGTAGATATTATTGAAAGAATTTACCAATTAAAAAATTAAATATGCTGTCTAATTTTGTTCCATTGGCAAGTCCTGATATTAATGAAACAGACATCAACAATGTGGTGAATGTTTTGAAATCAGGCATGCTGGTGCAGGGAGAGAATGTAGGTTTACTAGAAAACTTTTTCTCTGATTATTTGGGAGCTGCACATGCTTCAGCTTTAAGTAACGGTACATCAACCTTGCATTTGGCATTAGTTACTTTGGGCATTGGTCCGGGAGACGAGGTTATTGTACCTGCGTTCAGTTATGTAGCTACTGCGAATGTTGTAGAACTGGTAGGTGCAAAGTGTATTTTTGTAGACATTGATGAAAATACATTTAATATTGATGTCAATAAGATAAAAGAAGCCATTACTCCAAATACAAAGGCAATTATTCCGGTTCATGAATTCGGTTTAGCCTGTGATATAGAGAGTATAATGAGTATTGCTAAAGAGCATAAACTGTATGTAATTGAAGATGCAGCGTGTGCTTTAGGTGCTACTCAGAATAATAAAAAAGTCGGAACATTCGGAGACTTCGGTTCCTTTTCATTACACCCGCGTAAAAGTATAACTAGTGGTGAAGGAGGTATTCTGACGACTAATAATTCTGATTATTCTGCACAAATTAAAATCCTTAGAAATCATGGGATTGAGATGCAGGATGGTAAAATGGAATTTGTGGCGGCTGGATATAACTACAGAATGACAGATTTTCAAGCTGCTTTGGCCCATAGCCAAATACAAAGACTTGATAATATCCTTAAACTGAAACAGGCGTTGGCAGATGTGTATTTATCGGAAATCAAAAATCCGAAAATTACTTTGCCGGTAGTACCTGAAGGTAGAAATCATACATGGCAGACTTTTCATGTTTTGATTGACGATAGTTTACAGCAAAGTGAAGTGTTGGAGTTTCTTAGGAATAATAAAATTGGTGCAAATTATGGAGCCCAATGTATTCCTGCTATGAAATACTACAAAGAAAAATATAGCTTAGACTACAAAGAAAAATTCCCTAATGCTTATAAGGCATATACAAAGGGTGTAGCAGTACCTTTATATGAAAAACTTAATGAAGATACAGTATACAAGATCTCACAAATATTAAATACAATATAACTAATCAAAAAAATAATTATTTCAAATGATAAGTAACAAAACGATTTTTATCACCGGAGGAGCTGGATTCATTGCTAATACTCTAATTAAGCATTATATTGAAAACAATAAAATTGTTGTTTATGATAACTTTCACAGAGATACATTGAGCTCAAGTAATGTTGCAAATCATGCAAACCTTTCGATTATCAAAGGTGATGTTCTTGATTTACCATTTTTGACAGAAAGCATGAAAGGTGCGGATATTGTTGTTCACGCTGCGGGTATTGCCGGTATTGATACTGTGATTAAAGATCCTGTAAGAACAATGAGCGTAAACATGATCGGAACTGCTAACGCGCTTGAGGCTGCAAAAGTAAACGGAGTGACAGACAGATTTGTTGACTTCAGTACTTCTGAGATTTTTGGTAGCCATGCTTTCAAAAGCAGAGAGGAAGATACAGCAGTTTCTGGAAGCGTAGGAGAAGCTAGATGGGTATATGCTGTAAGTAAGCTTGCAGGAGAGCATTTAGCTCACGCATATTTCAAGCAACACGCACTTCCGGTAGTTACGGTAAGACCTTTTAACGTATATGGTCCTGGACAAACAGGAGAAGGTGCTTTACAGATTTTCATCAAAAAAGCGCTTAAAAATGAAGATATCTATATCTACGGGGATGGTACAGCGATCAGAGCTTGGTGCTTCGTTGATGATTTCGTAGATTGCTTGATCAGATGTATTGAAGATCCTAAAGCGATCGGAGAAAGTTTCAACTTAGGAAACCAGAGAACAGTTATTACTACTCTTGGATTAGCTGAATCTGTTTGCAGAGTATTAAAGAGCACCAGTAAAATTATCTTTAAAGAAGCTTTAAGTGCTGATATCGAGATGAGAATTCCAAGTGTAACAAAAACAAGAGAAATCTTAGGTTTTGAAGCAAAAGTGGATCTTGAAGAAGGTATCTTAAGAACAGCTGAATACTTTAAGTCTATTGAAAACTAAAGAAGAAATATTAATATTTCCTTATAGCGGGACTGGCATTGAGGCATTAGATTGCCTTTCTGCTGATCAATGTTGTATAGGTTTTATTTCCGATGATATATCAATTATCGGAACAAAACAATATGGCATTACAATTTATGGCAGAGATGCTTTTCAGGAATTTCCTGATGCTAAAGTTATTGCTGTCAATGGCAGTCCCGTTTCTTTCCAAAGAAGAAAGCAAATCATTGATGGTCTTGAGATCGAGATTAACAGATTTACAACTGTTATACATCCCAAGGCAATTATCGGGAATAATGTAAAGGTTGGAACTAATGTTCTTATGATGGCTGGAGTAGTAGCTACAGCCAATGCTGAAATAGGTAGTCATATTTGTATTCTTCCCAATACAGTTATTCATCATGATTCTAAGATTGGAGACTATACCCTTGTTGCTGCAAATAATACAATTTGTGGAGATGTGACTATAGGTGAAAACTGTTATTTAGGAGCAAGCTCTACAATTAGGAATGGAGTAAGTATTGGTGATCAGGTTTTACTGGGATCTGGAAGTAATGTTGTTAAAAATTTAATATCCGGTATTATTGTTAAGGGGAATCCTGCAAAATAATTCCATTTAAAATGGTACAAAAGTTAAAATCTATTTTGAACCTGATGTATATTTCTTTACCAGAATATATTGCGGGTTTTTCTGTTTTTATTATCCTTATTTTCTTATCTCACAATTTAAGTCTTGCTGATATTGGAGAATTTACATATGCCAACACCTTAGGGCAGACAGCTGCTGCTATTTTTGGTGTTGCGATACTAACTGTATTAAGAAGAGATTTTGCTTTTTCTAATGCCATTAGTGATAAATATTTTCTGACCATTTTTTTTGCAAGAATAGTATTATTTTTAGGTATTGCTGTAATTCTTATTCTATCTTATTCTATAAAACTGATAGATTACCTCTCATTTTTGATGATTTTGGCTAGGCTGATAGATTCATTAAGTGAAACACATTATTATTATCTGCTTTCTAAGAATAAATTTAAAGGGTTTTCCATCATAAAAAGCAGTCATTATATTTGTTTACTCGTACTACTTTTTATTACTGCAAAATTAATAGGATTATCTTCTATATATCTTATTGGATATGTATTTATAGCAAACAGTATATTTTGGTTGTTACTGAATTTATCAATGGTTTATTCTCAAAAAAAGATAAACAGGTATATACATTGGAAAAGTACATATCTAAAAAGTTTTTTCAATAGAATGTTTCCTCTTTTATTAAGTACGTTTGTCTATATTCTCAGTACCAGAATCAATGTATTGGTGATTAAACAATATTGTACAGCTGATGAATATGGAATTTTTAGTATCATAATTAGTATCATCGGTATATTTTCAATTTTTGCTACTGCTATGAGTAGTTTTATACTCAACAATCAGATAATTGTATTCAAGAACTCATACCATGGCTATCTTAATTTGATAAAAAAACAATCGATAGCTTTTCTTCTTGTAGGAATAGTATTTTATGGTATTTCATTTATTTTGAGTGATTATATTACTCTTGTCTTTAAAAATTTTGATATCCATTATATTGGCTTTCTTAAATTAGCCTTAATTTCTATTATTCCTCTTTTTTTACAAGTCCCGGTAAATTATTATTTTACAGTAATAAATAAAAATAAACTGGCACTTATTTTTTCCATTTCATTATTTATATATGCCCTTGTTGTCTATATAAGCTTTTCATACTTAATGCAATTACAAGGAGCTATATTTTCATTGATTTTATATACATACAGTTGGTATATAATTCTTATAGGCGCAATTGCCTTATATTCTAAAAAATTAAATAAAATTTAACAATGAATATCCTAATATGTACCAATTCTTTATGTTATGGTGGGGCAGAAAGTTTTTCCATTCAACTATATGAAAAGTTAAAACAATCATATAATACTGGATACTTAATATTTTCGGATGATACAAAAATATTAGAAAGGTTTCCAGATATTAAATCTGAAGAGGTATTTTCAACAAATAAAGGGACAAAGGGATTTTTATCTATGCTGTCTCAAACATTTAAAGTATATAAGTATATTAAACTTAATAAGATTGATGTTGTTTACTCTTCTATGCCACCTTCAGCGTTGGTATTTTGGTTTATTAAATTATTTTACAAAAAGATTAAAATTATCTATATTACCATGCATGTGTATGAAAATGCAGTTAGAAATGAAAAGGTTTTATGGAAAACAGGATTACCCAATAAAAGCACAGATAAATTCTTTGGATTGAGCGATTATTTATCTCAGCAATTAATTAATAAAAATAAGGTAAGCAAAGAAAAGGTACTTACTAACCGATTACCAGTAGATACACAAAAGTTTTCTCCAGAAACAAAATTAAAGAGAAGAGATGTCAATTTGCCACAGGATAAAAAAATACTAGGTGTATGTTGCAGGCTCCATCCTCAAAAGAGAGTACACCTCTTTATCGAAACATTCAGGTTTCTGAAGGATGAGAATGTGATAGGTGTTATTTATGGAGAAGGAGAAGAACATGATAGATTGGTTGAGCTAATCAACCGTTATAATTTGAAAGATAAAGTTTTTCTACGTCCTTTCATCGATAACGTGAACGAAGTTATTCCTTTATTTGATATTTATTTACAAACTGTAAGTGGTCCCAATCTGGGCTTGGTCACTTTAGAATCTTTTAGTTGTGGAGTTCCTGTTATAATGCTTGCTGATAATGATGAAGAAATATATATGATTGAAGATACTTATTGTGGTCAAAATGTAGGAAGAATATCTACTACAGATCCAAAAAGTATAGCTCATACAGTTGAAAATTTACTGGATGATAATTTAGATGAAATAAAGCTAAATTGCAGAAAACTTGCCCTGGAACAATATTCCTGGGGACAGTTCATGAAAGTAAATGATAATGTCTTGAAAAATTTTAATTAGAATAATATGTCACAGATAAGTATAGGTATATCTGCTTATAATACTGAAAAATATATAAAATATGCAATTCAATCTATATTGGCGCAAAGCTATAGAGATTTTGAGTTGATTATCATAAATGATGGTTCCACAGATAATACCTCTGATGAAATAAAGAAGTTTAATGATGACAGAATAGTATTTATTGATGATAAAGAAAATAAAGGTCTCATATTTAGACTGAACCAGTTGGTGAAATTATCTAAAAATGATTTTTTTATTAGAATGGATGCTGATGATATTATGTTTCCAGACAGACTAGAAAAACAAATTGAAATATTAAATACAAATAGAAATGCCGATATTATTTATTCCGATGCAATCAGTATAAATAATAAGAATGAAGTACTGGGATATAAAAAATCTTATCTTATTAAGAACAAAAAAGATATTTTAGAAGGTCGGGCTCCAATCCATCCTTCTGTTGCTATTAAAAGGCATGTTCTATTGGATAATCCTTATCAAGAAGGCTTTTTTCAAATGGAAGACATGGAATTATGGTATAGACTAGCTGAGAATTATAATTTTTTTAATATCAACGAACCATTATTATTTTATAGAGAAGAAAGTACAAAGATTTCTATCAAGCATAAAAAAATGAGAAAGGGATTGTTTAATTTTACTCAAAAATATTTTCCTGATCATTTTATTTTTAAAAATAAGATAATGCTTGCTTCAAATCTTAAATTTTATATGTATTCTATTTTGGAATTTTTTAATCAGGAAAACTTATTACTGAAAAGAAGGTATTCTCAGCTTGAATTACCAGAATGCAGGAAATATCAAGAAATTTTAAATAAAGTTTCTTTGAATGGATAAATTTAATAGTACATATTACATTCTATATGGAAGCTGTGCATTGATAGCTTTCTTACTTGCCTGTATACTTGATAAAAACAATTTGCGATCTAATTTCGTGAAACTAGGTTTTTTATATATCGGAGCAGTTATATTATTGTTTGGATTTAGAGATTTAGAAGTTGGTTCTGATACTGGATTATATGCATGGCAGTATACAAATACTGAAGAAGTTGAAAGTTGGGGAACCGATTTTTTTATTAATATTCTTTTTTCAA